>NZ_JBVJAP010000012.1:0-226163 GCF_055590505.1 Nocardia sp. NPDC041819
ACACCCGGCGCCTGCTCCACCCGCGGAGCCACCACACCACCCGGCACCGGCTCACCCGCAACCGGCTGACCCGGAACACCACCCGACTGACCCGGAACACCACCCGACTGACCCGGCACAGCCCCCGACTGACCCGACCCACCCGACCCACCCGGCACACCCGACGCAGACGGACCCGAAACACCCGGCGACCCAGCCTGACCCGGCATCCCGGGTTGCCCCGGCTCGCCCGCCCCATTGGACTGCCCCGGCCCTGTCGATGAACCGGGCTGCCCCGGCACCGAACCACCCGGACGCGGCCGCTGCTGATCGGGCCGGTTCGACCACGGCGTCACCGGCCCCGGCGGCGCCTCGGCTTCGTCGCCCGCCTCTATCTGCGGCTCTACTTCTGTAGGTGGCATCGTGTATCCATCACATTCCGCTGCCGAGCACTCGCTTCACCCGCACGTCAGCAGTGCTGGGTATGGCCTGCTCGACGAAACCGCGGTTCACCGAATCGAGGGTGACGAGCATCGTGCCGCTGATCGCGATTCCGACTTCGGTGGGCGCATTCTTTCGGTAGTTCCAAAAGACCAGGTCGCCCCCCGATACAGCCGACAGGTCCACCCGTTGACCGCACGCTCCTTGCGCCGCGACGGTGTTCGGCAGCACAACCACCGTGGCTCCCGAACTGTCGGACTGCCCGCATGGCCGCCGAGTCGTACCGCTCGGTTGCTGCGCGACGTCCACTGACGGCGGCAGCGCCACCGGGGCCGCCGTGACTTCGCATCGCCCGCTCGACTGTGCGGCGGAGGCCTGATAAATGACTGATCTGGTGAACTCGGCAGCATCCGCCGAGCCACCGGCGCGGCCCTGACCTCCGTTCGACGAGGCTCCGGCTTGCGCGAGGGCGAGCCGACGCGCGCATTCGGCGCCGATTCCCGAATTACCCGAGATCAGGGGCGGATCTTGGTAGGGGGCGTCCTTCAGCGCTGTGGCACACGCGCGCTGCCAGTCGGACACATTGGTGTCGTCCGGCGCGATGGTCAGTTGCGCATACGGATTCGTCGTGGGAGCGGTGGTCACCCCAGCCGCAGGTGCGCTGAGCGCGGTCGGCCGCGCCGCCGTCGACGCCCGGGTCGCGGTCACGGTCTGGGAGGGGTCGGGTCCCACCGCACTGTCGCACTGGTAGTGCAGGTCGGAAGCGATCGCCGACGTCGCACCGCCGATGACCAGCACCAGGCCCATCAGGATCACGAACAGGACGCCGACGCCCCCCAGCACCAGCCATATCCAGAACGGCATCAGTACGAATGTTAGGAGACGACCGATCATCGACTGCCTTTCTGTGATATCTGCCCCGCTGTCTTGCCCTCATCGCGGGGTGATCAGCGGCCGCGCGGGTTTCTGAGGGGATTGAGGATCCTGCCCGGAATCGCGGGCAGCGGCTGTGCGGGGTTCGGCTGCGGGAGCGAGACAGCACCCGTGATATTCCGGCCCGCCTGCCATTGGTCGGTCTGAGCAGCTTTGTCGATTTCGGAACGCAGTACTCGGATCCGCTCGAAGTCGTTGGGGTTTTCGGCTACCCAGTTGGTGGCCGCCTGGACCCGCAGCGCATGCTCGTTGGAGATCCAGCTCCTCAACCGGTCCGCTTCGGTTTGATTCAGGTCCCGGCCATTGATCCGCAGCCGCGCGGCGGTATTGTCCGTGATCGGCCCCTCGGCATGGGCCTGCAGTGCATCGATCCATTGCTTGTGTGGATTGTCGATGTAATCTCTGCCGAGCTGGGCCAGCTCTTCCGAAATGTGCACACCGCCCTGATAATCACCTCGATACCGATCGACGCTGGCCTCCAACCCGTGGAACCTGGCCATCATCATTCCCGGATTCGTATGGAAGTCCCGCTCGAAATGCTTGTGCGCGGCGACTACACGGCCGAGGTGCTTCGATGCGAGCGGCTCGTCGTCCGCGTGCCGGATGATATCCGCTCGCGCGATGGTCGCCCGTTGCCCTCTTCCCCAGCTGATACCCGCCATCCGGAGGGCATACTGCACGCTGCCCATCATGCCTGTCGCATGCGCGACATTCTCCGCCGCGAAGGCGGCCGCTCTTTCACTGTTGCGTCGCGCCCCGGACCTCGCTATTCCAGCCCGCGCGAAATCGGCGGAGGACACCCGATCGTAGGCGGCACCGTGCGTGGCATTTCTCAGGTCCCGCGAACTCAGGCCCCTCGCCTTATTCTTCTTATCGATATGATCGACCCGCGAGAAGGGACTCAGCGGGTTGAGACGGCCCGCGAACATCCATGCGGTGACCGGCGAGCTGTTGATGGTGCTGACCGCGCCGAGCATCGCCAGCGGGGACAACGAGTTGGCCGCGCCGGAGTTACCCATCCCCAAGCCCGCACCCATCGCGGCGCCGCCGCCCGCACCCTGCGCCGAACCGCCGCTGTGTATCGCCGACCCGATGCGGTTGACCACCCATTCGTTGGCCTCGTCGATATTCCTGCTGAGACGCCGCACCTGGACGATGGCGACGATCTCGACAGCCGCCCCGATGACGAAGATAACCATGATCTGGCCGTTCGCAGCGCGGAACAGGCTGCCCAGCAGCAGCTCGTAGATCCCGAGGGCGATGACGAAAAAGGCCATCTTGCCGGCGGCGATGAAGCCGTGGACCACACAACGGACGGTGAACGTCTGCGTCGGACCATAGATGTACCCGCCGGCGGCGAACCCGAAGATCGACGCGAATCCGTAGTAGATGAGGTCGAGGGCGGCCCACATGATCTTGAAGGACAAGTACGCGGCAAAGGCCAACAGAATGAGCGCGCACAGCAGCAGCAGCAGTCCGGCTCCGATTTGACCGACGCTCGGATTCTGCACCGCGGCATACGCGGCACCGTCGCCGCACGAGCGCAATCCGTTCTTTACCCGGTCTTCGCTACCAGCAGTCATTCCAGCCGACCACGCCGCCCGACAGGAGGGGTTCCCGTCGACGACGTGCCCGAAGTTCCACACCTGCAACGGAAGCCGGATGAAATTGTCCGCCATGGTCGCTTGCAGAGTGGCGACCAGCTGTCTCGGATTCGGGTTGTTGTTCCCGTTCAACCCCGCCGCGACCGAGAGCCCGAGGTCACGCCCTTGCACCAGCACACCGTGGTCGGACAGCGCCTCCGCCATCGGGTTCGCCAGAAAGAACACACCCCCGATCGCGACGATTATCATCGTCACGACCTGCATAACGGCCTTGGCGTATAAGGCGCGAAGGATGAAATATCCCACGAAGAACGCGCCGATCGCCAGTGCCGTCGCGGCAAGCAATGGTGTCGCGATCTGTAGCGTGAAATTTTGGGCCATCGCCTGCAACGGCGCGCTGATCAGATTCAGCCACCCGAAATCCATCGCCTCCGCGGGGAACCAGACCCCGGTCGTCACGGTGACCAGCCATAGCGCGAACATCGGCATGAGGATGATCCACAGCGCGAAATTCCCCAGGTTGAACACTCCGCCGTTATCGACCACCAGTTGGTAGCTCGAGACGTTCACTCCCTGGGAGTCTTTGACGTTCATCCAGCTGGTCGCGCTGTTGGGCGCGGCCCCCTGGGCCAGGGCGCCGGTCTGCGCGACGGACACGGCATGAAGGAGGCCAGGGAAGACGAGCAGCACGAAGAGGGCGATGACGATCCACGAGATCCTGCGACGACGGCGGGACGCGGCGATCCAAGCCCGGAATCGCCGGAAGACCATCTGTGGTCGCCAACGGTCCGTGTCCCAGAACTGGGGTTCCCAGGGCATTCCGAAGGACGCCCCCTCTGTACGCATGCCGGAGCCGAGCAGTGATCTCATCAGCGCGCCAATCGCTCCGGTAGGGCCGAACGCGCACCGGCGCCACTGGTCGGAGTGCTCGTAATCGCCGCGGCGCGGTCCGGACGCGCGGGACCCAGAACCTTGCCGCGCCCGATGCGGTTGAGCGCGTCACGCATGAACATCTCGCCTCGGCGCTCCTCGGGGATCTGACGGCCGGGTCCGACCGGAGGCGAGGTCTCTTCGCGAAGAATCTGCAACAGGAAGGGCGCTTCCTCCAGATCGACGCCCAACCACTCCAAACTGTTGCGCGCCAGCGTCTCGTCGCGCTGCCGGAAGACGAACCGGTTCGGGATGAGGTTGTGCGCCGCGCCTTGGAAGTCGGTGGCCGGGTCGTGCGAGGCGAGCCCGATCGCGGCCAGGTGCTTACGGCCGTCGCGGCTGAAATCGGAAGTGACCGCGGAGCCGACCTGCGTCTGCGTGAAGTGGTGCGCCTCGTCGCCGACCAGGAGGCCGAACCTGCCGTTGTCGGAGAGGAACGCCTCGCGCGCCGCCACGCCGACCAGTTCGTACAGCGCCGTGCCGAGCCGTTTCGTCAGCGGCAACCGGTTGTACAGGTGCGGCGTGGTGAGTTCCTCGGCACTCGGCAGCTGCAGGTTGTGGCTGCGCACGACGGTCGCGGCGGCATCGAGGCGCAGCGGTCGCAACTTGGGGTCGAACAGCACCGGCACCCGCTCCACCACGGTGCCCAGGCGCGCCGCGAGATCAGCGTATTCCTCGCCGCGGTCGGGGTGGTCCCGTAAGCGGCGCACGACGTGGTACAGATCGAGCAGACTCTTGATCTTGTGCTCGGCCATGCCTCTGGGCGACAGCAGGTTGCTCACCGCTGCACCCGTGCCGGAGGTCGGCGACAGATCCAGTAGCGGCAGAATCGAGTCGAGCGCACGTTCACCCGCGATCCGCGGGGGGAACAACCGCAGCGGATCCAGCGACACCGTGGGATTGGCCAAGTCGATGATGACCGCGTCATCGATCGACCGCGCGAAATGCTCCCACTCGCCGACCTGACTGCGGTCGATCGCGAGGAACTGCCCGCCCATGTCGTGCACGAGCACGGCCATCAGCTTGAGGAAATAGGACTTGCCCGAGCCGAGTTCGCCGGTCACCGCGAACGAGGCGGACAGGTCGTGCAGCGCGGCCTCCATGATGCCGAAGTGGATCGGCTCGAAATGACCGGACAGCAGGTTGACCCCGATCACCGGCCCGCTGTCGTCACCGATCTGACTGGTGGTGAACGGCACGAAACCGGCCCACATGTCCGAGGGAACGATATGCGCGAAGTCGTCGAAGGCCCGGCGGGGCGGGCTGCCGGGAACCAGCATCGACCACAGGTCGACCTGCGCGCCGACCGGCGCGACCATATCGACCTGGAACCGCTTGTAGCGGCGTTTGAGCGTGTTGACCGCGTCCATCGTGGCGTCCCGCGACGGCCCGCCGATCGCGATGACGGTGGTGAACGAGACCTCTGATTCACCGCCGTTGACTTCGAAGTGCTGGTTGTACTCACCGAGCATCTGCGCTTTCGACGCCAGCGTGTTCTGCGCGAACGAGACTTCCTGGTCCCGCTGGTCCATCTGCTCGCCGAGCCTGCGCAAGTTGAGCTCGTTGTTCTTGAGGACTTGCTCGGCGGACTTGGTCGAGATCCGCATGCCCCAGTCGACGGTGACGTCGCCGAGGCCCTCCAGCACGTTCAGGAACTCGCTGCCTCCGGGAAACGTCATGCCCGCGTACGGGAATGAGTGCGGTGTCAGCATGGCCTGGTAGGAGGGACGGTATTCGAAATCCGGCTGCACAACCTTGATCACGGGCACGAACGACGGACGGATACGCCGGTTGCTGTCGGCCTGCGCACCCTCGTCGAGCGCGGCGGAGCGGAAGACCGCCGCGGTCGCGTCGTCCAGCGCACCCGCACGGGTGGGCGCCACCGGGTCCCCGGCCGCGCCGCGCGAAAGGTAGTGCTCCCACAACCATTGGAAAAGGGCGGCGGGCACCGGCTGCGGATCGAAGTCCCCGCCGATCCTGGACAGGATCTCGTTCGCCTTCTCGTCGTAGGCGTCCAGGTCGGCGCGTGCGATCGCCGTCGCATCGATCGTGGTGGTGCTACCGCGCCACAGGCGCGACAACGCGGACATACTGGAGTTGCTTGCCCCGACCGGGATGGACAGCAGGAAGATGCGGGTCTGCGGCATGATCGCGTGCACGCGCTCGTAGGAGGCGACCACCTCGTCGGCGTAGTCCTCGCACTCGTCCAGGTCGACGCCCTCCACCATCTTGGTGAGCACGTCGATCGTGTTCAGCCGCGCCTGGATACCCAACAGCAACGATCCGCTCGGCAAGTTGGTGACCAGTGAGTGATGCGCCAGCTTCACGTCGTACTTGTCACCGGCCTTGCGCAAGCCGTAACCGAGCGGGTTGATGAAATAGGTCGCGGTGACCAGACCCGAATGGGTGAACTGGAGATTGCCGCGAATCGCCGCGGTGGGCTGTAGATCTCGTCCGAGTGCCATCAGGGGCTTCCTTCGGTGGAAGTACCGTTGCCGTTGTCCTTGCCGTTCAGTCGCCGCCACAGGTCGGTGGCCTTGCCGCTCCCGTTCAGCACCTCGAGCATCCGGATACCGGACTTCGGCTTGGCGGCCACCGCCGCATCGGGGCGGTCGGGCAGCAAGAGGACCACGGTCTCCTCGATGAACAGGGTGTGGCGCACCGAGTCATTGGTGATCGGCATGCCCGAGGCGGACACCGGCTTGCGGTAGACGATGAGCCTGCCCAGCCATAGGGCCCGTGAGGTCATCCGGACGCCGGTGTACGGCACGAGTCCCAGCACGAAAACCGCCAAGATCGTCATGGCCAGACCGGCGATGAAGGTTACGGCCGGGTTGACCGGAAAAGTCATGGCGCACAAAGACGTCACCGACATCATCGCCACACCGGCGGCGACCTGGGGCAGGGTGTACGGGCCGAACGGAAGCTTCTGCCCGTTCTGCGCCTTGCCGATCATCGTGGGGACACGTTTGACCGGCGTGAACACCTTGATCACTTGGCTCATCGATAGCCACCGATGGGGTGATCGGGGACGATGAGGTTGGCGTCCGTTCGCGCGTAATTGATGGTCGTAGGCAGAATCCAGATCACCACCCCGGCCATCAGCCCCGATCCGAAGACGACGATGATCCGCGCAGGCGAGAGCCTGGATTTGGCTGCCTCGGAAATCACCACACCGATCGTGACGATGGCGATGATGATCATTCCGCCCCATCGGACAAAGATCAGGATGCCATAGAGGATGTTGCTCAGATTACCCATCGGGCTGCCTCTCGGATCAGTTCTGCGTCGCCGGCGGAATCGTCACCGTCGGCGAGGAAGACGAGGTCGAAGTGGGCGGCGCTCCGCCGCGTGAATCCTGACCGACGACCACCGCGAGCGGACTCGACAGAGCGGGAATCGGATCTATGGACACCACCTGCCACTGGCCCGCGTTGCGGATCATGGTGAGCGGGTAGGCCAGTGTCGCGGCGGCGCCGGTGTCGGCTTTCGGGTTGATGGTGGCCAGCACTTGGGCCTTCGCGCCGCCGGAACCGCAGCTCGAATCGTCCGTGGTGAGCGAGGTCAGCTCAACGGCGGTGTAGGGAGGCGGCTTCAATGCGGCCAGCCCGGCATCCGGAGTGGTGTAGCGGGCCACGTCACCGTTTCCGGCCAGCATGGCGTTGAGGAAACCCGCGGCGACCTGGCCGAGCGGCGTGTCCGGTGCGCAGGGCGAGCCGTAGGCCAGCTTGAGATCGACGCCCTTCGCGGGCGGCTCGACCACCGCGGGCATCGACAACGCGCGCAGCCGTCCATCCGACACCGACACCGCGACGCGGTAGAACTGCCGATGTTCCGGCGCGGTGGCGGCGCCGGCTTTGCCGACTCGCACCGACACGGTCACCGACCAGACGTCGACAGCCCCCGTCGAGACCACGCGCGACACATAGGCGACCGACGGGTCGGACACTTGACGCGCGGACGAAGGCAACGTGATCTGCTGATTGGAACCGACGAATTCGCCGATCCGATCCTGTTGCCCCGCAACAGCGGTCAGATAAGTGACGACGAACTGCTCGGCGAAAGAGCTTGCCAATTGCGCGCGCCCGATAATTGCCGTCGTCGAAGCGTCCGACGGCGGAGGCGGAGGGGAGTCGAAGACACTGAGAATCGCGTGACCGCCGCCGAGCACGGCGAGTACCGCCAGCACGGCGACCACGATGTTGTCGCGACGGCGGCGGGCGGCCATCCGGCGAAGCAGTGCCTCACCCGAATCTGCCGGTCCACGAACCACTGTCCTCACTCTCGGAATGGTAGAGAGCACAGGGGTTCTTAACCGGCCAGTAGTTCCCAGTCGTGGGAATCAACTGTCAGCAGGCGGGGCTGCTTTTCATCCTGCCCGCCAGCCAATGCCGCAATTGTTCGTCATAGCCGATCGGCGCGCCGCACTGCCGGGGTTCCAGCACCTGGCGATGGGTTTCCAGCAACGGAACATCGTCGGCGACGCGAACCAGTTGCGCGATGGCCAGCTGTCTGCTCGAGTACCCGGGATAGGGGTAGAGCAGTAGCGATGTCGGGGTGTAACCGCCGCCGTAGTTGAGCACCCGCAGGGTCACGCCGGCGCTGTCACCGGAGCGCAGCCGGTCGCCGAGTTCCGCCAGCCGGGGACGGTCGTCGGGATGGAACACGTCCACAGGCCGGAAGAGATAGTCCCACCGCACCCATGGCGCGGGATCGGTGAGCCAGTGCGAAATGCTGGTGTGCTCGAGCTGCACGACAGCCAGATGCGTACCCGCCCGGCGGTGCGCCTCGCGCAACCCGATGCGCTCCAAAGTCGGCCACGCCGACGGCGCGTTCTCCGACGTCACGTCCTCGATCAACCACCAGGCACCGCGCGTGCGCTCGTCGTCGCGGGCACGAACGGTGATCCGCCACTGGGCCGGGCGACCGAATCCGTGCATCACCGTGGTGTCGAACTGCATCCGCTCACCGGGCTTGGGATCGTAGAGCAGATCGAGCATTTCCGCGTGCCGATCGAAACTCGACACCCGGTGGAACAGTTCGGCGATCGACATACGCGGGACGTATTGTTCCGCGGTGCTGCCCGACAGCCGCGTGATGCCGCTCGGCTGCTGGATGGTCTGACTGCTCAGATCCCAGATGGCGCCCACCGCAGGGCGCAACGCGGGCACCCGCTCGGACGCGGGGCCCAGCCACAGCCGCACCGCATGCACGTCCCCCGCCGGGCCGAAGATCGGACGGATGAGCAGTTGATGCCTTCCCGCCCGCGTCTGGATGGCCAGATCCACGTCCCGCGCTTGATCGTGCGCGTTATGGATGGCCTCGGTCAATGCCGCGGTCGTGAGCTTGTCGTACAGCGCGGGCATTTTCGACAGCGTTCGCTGCACCACCCGCTGCCAGCTCGCGAACTCACGCGGTGCATCCCCCACCGACGCCACGGACATGCCGTCCGGCGCCAACGTCTCGATAGTCACCCATGGAATCACTGCGCCACTTCGCTTCGCACTTGCCCGACCAGCCGTTCCTCCGGGTCCGCCTCAACCCGGATGAGACATCTTGTGACTCAGGCAATGTACCGTTATTTAGCGGCTCAATCAACCTGCGACCTCGGCCGCCCGTTCCCATGAAGTCTGCGGCACGCTCACGAGACACGCGTAGGGGTGTTCATTTTGTTCACGTTAAGTTCCGGAGAAGTCCTCCTCGACCGGCGCACGGACAACGGCACATCTGCCGCAAACCGGCATACAAGATCAACGGAAGCCGTCGGCCGACGCCGACAGCATTCATCTGGCAACTTCGCACGAGGGCTTGAACTCGCTCCCGCCCAGCGCATTACGCCACGGTGCGATAGGTCAGGCGTTCCTTCCGGAGAGAGCCAGCACACCCGCGCCCATGATCGTCGCGACCGCACCGAGCTGCGAAGGAATGACGCGCAATCCCGGCAGGAAACTCAGCCGAGCGTGCGTGGCCACCGCCTCGCCGAGCGGTTTCCACAATGCCGGCCCTGCCTCGGAGAGCGGGCCACCGAGCACCACGAGGTCGAGGTCGAGCAGTGCCGCCACCGAGGCGATCGCCCGTCCGAGCGCCGTGCCGGCCCGGCCGAGCGCCGCGGCGGGAATGTCCTCGCCGACGCGGGCGGATTCCAGCAATTCCGGGACCGACGTGCCCGCCCAGCCCTGTTCTCTGGCCCAGCGCACCATGGCCAGTCCACCGGCAACCGCTTCCAGGCACCCGCGGCCGCCGCAGGAGCACCGATCGTCGAAGCCGGGGACCAGGACATGACCTACGTGCCCCGCATTTCCGGTGCGCCCCACCAAGACGAAGCCGCCTACCACGACCCCGCCGGTGATGCGATCGGAGATACTCAGCGCCAGGCTGTCCATCACCGCGCTCGTCGCGCCGAAACCTCGCTCCGCCAGCGCCAGGCATACGCCGTCCAGCGCGAGCGGAACCTGCGCTTCCGGGAACAGCTTTTGCGCGGCTCGGACGAGTTCGAAACCCGCTCGCCACTCCGGAACCTCGAAGGGGGCGATCACCCCGGCCGCCATATCGATCGGCCCTGCCGAAGCGACGCCGAGGGCGGTGACCTGGTCACCGCCCGCGACCTCGAGCAGCAGCTCCTGGCATCGGTCCCAGGCGCCCGTCGCCGGGATCGGGATCCTCCGGATGTCGTCGGTGTCGACATCGTCGGCGACTCGGGTCGCCGCGAAGCCCGACGACCCGATCTCCAATGCCAGCACTGTCATGAGTTACCCACCACCGAACGACTCGACGCGAAAAGCTGCACGCAGCATAGTCACAGGCCGTCGGTGCCGGTCGGCTTGAGGGGCTGCCCGAGCACGATGTGCCGACGAGGCGCGGGAAGCGTGGACACGGTGCGCAGCGGACGCGGTCCGGTGCGGATGATCCGCATGGGGCGCTTGTGGTCGATCGGCGCGGCACGGTGCCGGTCCAGGTTCTCGATGACGCTGCCCGAGTTGTCATAGGCGACACCCGCCCAGATCATCGCGCGGGGACCGTCTCCGCGGGTGGTGAGAGCCTGCGCCAACTGCTGGCACTGCACGAGCAAGGGGCAACTCTGACAGGTGCGCACCGCTGCTCGCCAGGCATCCGGATTCCCGGTGTCCATGTCCCAGTTGTCCGGGACGTCGGCGCACGGGGGCCGCTGGTTCGACTTTGCCGGAATCGACGAGACCTTTGCTGATGCAATGGATCCCGTGTCCATCGGAAGGGTTCGCGTAATGCTCATAGCCATCTCCGGGGATGCCGAGCACACACCTCTGGCAGGTGCGTGGCCCATGGATCGGACGGTCATCAGGGCTGCTCAACAGTCCCCGGAACCCAGCCGCGATAAGCTGGTCTACGCACGGTAGCCCACTGTTGCCCAGCACACAACCTCTTGTGCCGCTATGTAACGGCTCGTTGACCTTGAAGCAACACACAGCTACCGTCTTTAACGGCACGTTATGAAACGGACCATTTTCCACGGGGGCCCGACTATGGTTTCCTTTTAAACATGGCTGCAGACTCTGAATTCACGATCGACGAACTGGCACGGGCAGCCGACACCACCGTGCGCAGCGTCCGCGTGTACCACGAGCGAGGTCTCCTGCCCTCGCCGGAGGTGCGCGGGCGGATCGGGTACTACGGGTCGGACCATCTCAACCGCCTGCAAACGATCAGCCGCCTGCTGGGGCGGGGCATGAAGCTGAACGGGATCAGGGAGCTGCTGGAAGCCTGGGACCGCGGCGACGGACTTGCCGACGTACTCGGAGTGAAGAACGCGAACGCGGCCGAAGCGGACGCGGAAGCAACCACCGAGCCACAGGACAGCTACGCCGAGTTGCCGGAGTACGCCAAGCAGGCGCTGGCCTCCAGCGAGGACCCGCTCGAGGCCTACCGGGTCACGAATCCCCGGTGCTGCGATCTGGCCACCCGGCTCACCGACACCGGGCTGCCGATGCAGGACACGTTCCAGTTGGTCGAACGTCTGCGCGCCGACTGCGATCGCATCGCCGACCGCTTCGCCACCGAGTTGTTCTTTCGCCTGGCCGGGCAGACCTACGAAGACTCCGCGCGGACCCCGCGGGACCGCACCAAGCTGGAGACCGACCTGGCGATCGCCCGTTTGATCGTCACCCGCGCCACCTCGGAGCTGATCGACCAGGCGTTCGCCCGGCACTCCGAGCTGCCGCCGTCCACGGTGGCCTCCGGCCCACAGGCGCAAGCCGAGCAGTGACGGCGCGGTCGCGAACCGACCGTTCTCCTATTTCCATCCGGCACTGTCGAATACTTACGTAGACATTCGCATTCGGGCTTTTTCGAACCGTGCGCCGGTAGCCGCGGGCGAATGACTCGCAGCACGGTTCCGGCGCAGCGAACACGACGCCCGGCGAATCGCTGAACATACCTACGTAGGAT
The DNA here is from genome assembly GCF_055590505.1 of Nocardia sp. NPDC041819. Taxonomy (NCBI): domain Bacteria; kingdom Bacillati; phylum Actinomycetota; class Actinomycetes; order Mycobacteriales; family Nocardiaceae; genus Nocardia; species Nocardia sp. NPDC041819. The sequence continues at coordinate 12,309 of NZ_JBVJAP010000012.1, forward strand.
TAGTGCCGAAGAGTTGCCACGGGATTCCCCGGCGGCGACGCGGCGTCCCACCCCCGACTCCGCGCGTCCACCCTGGCCGTTCTCCCACGTATGCGAAACCCGGTGGGACGCGTCGGTATACCGATCCGAGAAGACACGGCGGAGCCGCCGCTACCGTCGAAACCCGAGGACGAACCCCGCCCCCGAACGATGGTCGGGGTGACAGGATTTGAACCTGCGACCCTCCGCTCCCAAAGCGGATGCGCTACCAAGCTGCGCTACACCCCGTGGCCCTCGCGGCGACGGGGCGGCCGCCGACGAGGATGAATGCTCCGTGGAGCGGGTGACGGGAATCGAACCCGCACCATCAGCTTGGAAGGCTGAGGTTCTACCATTGAACTACACCCGCAGGCATACGACACCGATGGGATCGCCACGATGTCGTGTGCGATCCGACTGTACCGAACCCGGCTTCCGAAACGCCAATCAGCCCCCCGCGCAGCGAGATCTCGCAGGTTGCCCGGCGGAGCGCTCCAGGGTTGCCGCGCCCAGTGTCGCACGGCGGGGCCGCAGGCACACGGTGACGCGCTCGACAAAATTTAAAGGTTATTTTTCATTGAAACTCTGGCGTGTCGGATTCCGGTGGGCGAAACTCGAATGACACACTTGTCACCCCAAGAACATCGCTCGAGGGATTTCCGATGAGGACCGCACGACTCGCCGTCACGGCCGACACACTCGGTGTGTCGCCGAGCCACGGCCGCGCGGCCGGGACCGACTCGACACGGCGCACGCGGGGACGAGGTCCATCCCGCGAACCCTCGGCCGATCGCAGGGCAACCCGTCCGCGGGGAGCGTCGGCGCATCGAGCGGCCATCCCGCTTCTCTCGTCGGCGCGCACCGCGCCCCCGGCCGAGGCGGGCTCCGGTGTCGCGGCCCGAAGCGACGGCGTAGGCGACCCGAACCATATCGACCGGACCACCGCCGGTAAGCGACTACCCTCGGAACACTCGGCACAACCATTCGGAACACGACAGGGAAGACGAGGACGTCGCGTGCGAGAACAGATTCTCGTGAGGCGGGCGACGCCGGGCCGGACCGGACCGTCGCCGTTGCTCGCGCACCTTTCCCCGCACACCTCCCGCAGCGTGTCGCCAGCGCGTCGCGGCGCGATTTTGCAGCGAACGAGAATCGGGTGTAACACCAACGCGACGGGAACGATCACATACCCGATCGCTGTTCGCGAGGTATCGAGAACACGTTGCAAATCAGCGCTTTTCGATGCCGAGTGGCTTGCTAGGATCCTTTTTGCCGGACGGGGGTATCTGGAAAGGGGGCGGTGAGCGTGCGCCGAACCAGGTGGACACAACCGCGTAGCAGTGGGAACGATCAGGGTGACGCCGGCACCTGTGTGACTACAGGGCACCTGGGTACCGACGTCACTCACACCGGGTGAGTCCGATGTCGACCGACATCGAGCCCCCGGTAGCCGCCATGGCCCGCGCCTGGGCCCGTGCGGTCTGCGCCGAGCCCGGTTCGGGCGCGGCGCCCCAGCACTTGGAACCGGTGCTGATCGAGATCGTCGAGCGCTTGCTCAGGCTCGCCAGGTCCGAGCCGTTCCCGGTGCCCGAAGCACGGATGCTCGGTGCCCGGCTCGCCGAGGCGCCGTTCGACCGGATCCGGATGCTGGCGCAGGCAACGCGCTGGCTGCTCGGTTTCCCCTCCGGCGCGCCCGGTTCCCTGGTGGCGACCCGCTGGCCGTTCATCGCCAGCCAGGCCATCGACAGTTACGCCCAGGCGCTGCAGGAGCGCGCCCTCGCCCAACAGGAGCAGAACCTGTCGGCCAAGGTGTCGCTGCGGGTGCAGGAGATCGCCGCCTTGCAGCACCGGCTGCGCCACGAGGCCACCCACGACGCGCTCACCGACCTGGCCAACCGGACGCTGCTGCAGGACAAGGTGCGGCTGATGGCCACCGACCCCACCCGCGGCGTCGGACTGCTGCTGATCGACCTCGACCGGTTCAAGCAGATCAACGACGGATACGGACATGCGATCGGCGACGAGGTGCTCGTCGAACTGGCCGGCAGGCTGCGCGAAGCCTGCCCACCGGACACGGTGATCTGCCGGTACGGCGGCGACGAGTTCGTGCTGGCGACCAACCCTCGCCACAACAATCTCGGCGATCTCGCGCATCGGATCGTGGCCGCCCTGCGTGACCCGGTCTGGTCGTCGGCGGGGCCGGTGCCCGTCTCCGCCAGCGTCGGTACCGCCTACAGCCCGCCGGGCAGCCCGATCGATTTCACCGACCTGCTGCGCCGCGCCGACCGCGCGATGTACTCCGCCAAGACGGCAGGCGGTCGCCGCTTCGCCCTCGCGGACGAGCCGGACATCGACACCGCCGTCGCAGGCTGAGCCGCACCGACCGGCCGGGTCAGCCGGGCTGACAGGTGGGACACCAGAAGAGATTCCTGGCCTCCATCACCTGATGGGCGATCGGGGTCCCGCACAGCCGGCACGGGGCGCCCTGACGGCGATAGACGTAGGTGCGCGGACGATCCTTGGCGTACGACGGCTCGCCGTGATCGTGTTCGGGCCGCACCACGACCATCTTCCCGACGCGCACCCCCACCCGCATGAGCGCGACGAGGTCCGACCACATCTGCGCCCATTCGTCCGCGGACAGCCCCGTGCCGGGGCGGTGCGGCGAGATCCGGTGCCGGAAGAGCAGTTCCGCGCGATAGACGTTACCGACCCCGGCGACCACCTGCTGGTCCATCAGCAGCGCGCCGATCGGCCTGCGGGAACGCTGGATACGCCGCCAGGCCCGGTCGGGGTCGGCGCCGCGCCGCAGCGGGTCCGGGCCGAGCCGGTCGGTGAGCGCCGCCACCTCCGATGGCAGCAGGATCTCGCACGCGGTGGGCCCGCGCAGGTCGGTGCCGAAGCCCGGCTGCCCGTCCTGGCCGCCGAACATGCGCATCCGGACCTGGCCGACCGGCTCCCCCATCGGCAGCGCGGATTCGGTGAAGGCGCCGTACAAGCCGAGATGCACGTGCACGATCAAGCCCGAGTCGTAGTGGTGCAGCAGATGTTTGCCCCACGCCTCGGATTTCGTCAGCACCTGCCCGTCCACCCTGGCCGCGCCCGCGGCGAACTTGCCCTGCGGGCTCGACACCCGCACCACACCGCCCGCGAGTCGCCGCTGATGCAGCCGCGCGAGACGGTGCAGTGTATGTCCTTCCGGCACAGCCCGTTACGACCTCGGTGCGCTCAGTACGCGGGGACCGCGGGGGCGACGCCGGTCTTCTCGTACTCGGCCAGGATGTCGATGCGCCGCTGATGGCGCTCCTCGTCCGACCACGGGGTGGACACGAACGCGTCCACGATGGCCAGCGCTTCCTCGGTCGAGTGCATGCGGCCGCCGATACCGATCAGTTGCGCGTTGTTGTGCTCGCGGGCCAGCTTCGCGGTCTCCACACTCCAGGCCAGCGCGCAGCGGGCGCCGGGTACCTTGTTCGCGGCGATCTGCTCGCCGTTGCCGCTGCCGCCGAACACCAGGCCGAGGCTGCCCGGATCGGCCACCGTCCGGCGGGCCGCCTCGATGCAGAAGGCGGGGTAGTCGTCGAGCGCGTCGTACTCGAGCGCACCGCAGTCGACGACCTCGTGACCCGCCTGCTCCAGATGGGCCTTGACAAGATTCTTCAATTCGAAACCGGCATGATCGGCACCCAGGTAAACGCGCATGGCAGGCATTGTGTCAGGCGGCCGCCGCGCGGGCGGCAAGAGGGCATCCCCCGCGATTAACACCGGGACGGGCCTGCGCGAATCGAGTGATACGCCAGTTGTGTTGGCGGCCACAGGGCCCGGTGACACGACCGACGCGCCAGCCCCGTTCCCGGCAACTGAATAGAGTTCATCCCATGCAGCCGTTCGAACCCCAGCCGCCCGACCAGGCGGGCCGACAGGCCGACCCGTATGCCCAGCAGGGCGGGTGGGTCTCGGCTCAGGACATGCCCGCCGCACCCTACGGACGGCCGTATACCTCGGGCTCTTACCCGGCCGCTCCCCCCGCGTACCCCGCGCCGTACGGGTCCTACCCCGGCGCTCCGACGCCGCCCCCCGCGCCGCCGCAGCGGCAGCCTCGCGGTCTGTCGCCCTTCGGCATGCCCGCCCGGCACAGCTGGGAGATCCCGATGCTCGTCGTCGTGGTGGTGCTGACCGTGTTCGCGTACCTGATCGCGCTGGCGCTGCTCGCCACCGGAAACTTCGACCAGTACGTCCTGGCGTTCGCGGCCGCTCCGCTGCTGCTGTGGTTCGGCCGCGGCGTCAACTACGCGGGCCAGCGGGTCAATGGCGTGCGGATGTCGCCGACCCAGTTCCCCGAGGGCTACCAGATGGTGGTGGACGCCGCCGCCCGCTTCGGCATGGCGAAGGTGCCGGACGCGTACGTGGTGCTCGGCAACGGCCAGATCAACGCGTTCGCCAGCGGACACGGCTTCCGGCGCTACGTGGTGGTCTACAGCGACTTGTTCGAGATCGGCGGCGCCGCGCGCGAACCGGACGCACTGGCGTTCATCATCGGGCACGAAGTCGGCCACATCGCGGCGGGGCACACGTCGTATTGGCGGCAGCTGGGCATGTTCCTCGTGCCGTTCCTGCCGATCATCGGCAGCAGCCTGATCCGCGCGCAGGAGTACACCGCCGACAACCACGGTTTCTGCAATCGGCACACCGGGGCGTCCGCCGCCATGGGCACCCTGGCCGCGGGCAAGTACATGAACAGGCTGGTCGGCTTCGACGAGATGGCCGACCGCGCGGTCGTCGAGAAGGGATTCTTCGTCTGGATGGTGAACGCCCTGTCCAGCCATCCGGTGCTCACCTGGCGGATGTGGGCGCTGCGCGACCGCAGCAGGCACGGGAAGCTGTTCCTGCGTCCGGCGCCGCCCGCGGGCGCGAGCGTGCCCGCGGACGGCTACGCGAGCTCCTACGGTCAGCTACCGGCGAGCCCGCCGAAGTCCGTGCTGTGACGATGCGCGGGCGCCGCACGTCGGCACCCGCGCACGGTGCTCAGTCGAACGACGGATCTTCCGTCCGCGTGCGCTTCAGCTCGAAGAAGTGCGGGTAGGACGCCAGCGCCACGGCGCCGTCCCAGACCTTGCCCGCCTCCTCGCCGCGCGGGATCCGGGACAGGACCGGGCCGAAGAACGCGGTCCCGTTGATGTGGATGGTCGGGGTGCCGACATCCGGCCCCACCTTGTCCATGCCCGCGTGGTGGCTCTTGCGCAGCGCCTCGTCGTAGTCGGTGCTGTCGGCGGCCGCGGCCAGCTCGGCGGGCAGGCCCACCTCGGCGAGCGAGTCGGCGATCACCGCGGCGAGGGACTCCTTGCGGCTCTCGCGTTCGTACTCGGCACGCCGGTTGTGGATGCGCGTGCCCATGGCCGTGTACAGCGGCAACAGGACCTTGTCGCCGTGCTCCTGTGCCGCGGCGATCGCGACGCGAACCGGACCCCAGCCCGTGGCGAGCATTTCCTGGTACTGCGGGGACACGTCCTTGCCCTCGTTCAGCACCGACAGGCTCATCACGTGGAAGCGGGCTTCGATGTCACGTACCTGCTCGACCTCGAGAATCCAGCGGGACGTGATCCAACACCACGGGCACAGCGGGTCGAACCAGAAATCGGCGACGTCCTTGGTGGCTTTGTCGGTCACGGGCGGCTTCCTCTCGATCACATCTGGACGGACGGCGGACACACTCGGCCGCCCTACCGAGCAACCACGGCGGCTCGCGATTCGTTCCCATCCGCGGGGCCGTTTTCCCCAGCGACGCGCACGGCTGCCAGTAGGGTTGGTCGGCAGGAGCTTGGTTCCCTTCGGAGAAGGAGTCCGCGATGAGTTCTGACCGGCGTTTCGTCATCGTCGGCGGCGGGCTGGGCGCGGCCAAGCTCGCGGAAACGTTGCGCGCCAAGGACTTCGACGGAACCGTGACGCTGATCGGGGCCGAGGAGCACTTGCCCTACGAGCGGCCGCCGCTGTCGAAGGAGCACCTCGCGGGGAAGAAGTCGCTGCCCGAGTTCACCGTCGCTCCCGCGCAGTGGTACCGCGACCACCACGTCGAGGTCCGCCTCGGCACCACCGTCACCGGACTCGACCCCGCGGCGAAGACGATCACCCTGCCCGACGACTCCACCCTGCCCTACGACAAGCTCGCCCTCGCCACCGGTTCGACGCCGCGGACGCTCCCGGTTCCCGGCGCAGACGCGCCCAACGTGTACACCTTGCGGACCATCGAGGATTCCGACACCTTGATCGAACTGTTCGGCAGCGCGCGCCGGATCGTCATCATCGGAGCGGGCTGGATCGGCCTGGAGGTCGCGGCGGCAGCGCGCTCGGCCGGGGTCGAGGTGACCGTCGTCGAACGCGCCGACCTACCGCTGCTGGCGGTGCTCGGCCCGGAGATGGCCCAGGTCTTCGCCGACCTGCACCGCGCCAACGGTGTCGATTTCCGGTTCGGCGCTCAGGTCGACGCGATCACCACCGAGGAGGCCATCGCCACCGACGTCGCCAACGGCGTCCGACTCGCGGACGGCAGCACGATCGAAGCCGACGCGATACTGGTCGCCGTCGGCGCGCGCCCGAACGTCGATCTGGCCGCCGATGGCGGGCTCGCGGTGGACGACGGCGTGCTCGTCGACGAACACCTGGCCACCAGCGATCCGGATATCGTCGCGGTCGGTGACATCGCGGCGCAGCAGCACCCGGTCCTCGACCGGCGGATCCGGGTGGAGCACTGGGCGAACGCACTCAACCAGCCCGCGGTCGCCGCCGCGACCATGCTCGGCGAGCAGGCCGTCTACGACCGGCTGCCCTACTTCTTCACCGATCAGTACGACCTGGGCATGGAGTACACCGGGTTCGCCGCACCGGGTGAATACGCCAGGGTCGTCGTGCGCGGCGATCCGGCGGCGCGCGAGTTCGTGGCGTTCTGGCTGGACTCCGGCAACCGGGTGCTCGCCGGGATGAACGTGAACGTCTGGGACGTGACCGGCCGGATCAAGGAGTTGATTCTCGCGGGCGATCAGGTCGACCCGGACCGGCTGGCCGACACCACCACCGATCTGTGACGTGGATCACCGACAAGTTGTGTCGAATCCGCGCGCGGGCCTCCGACCTGCTTACGAGCGCCACCCGGGCGCTCCACGCGGCCGGAGGCCGGAAAAGAGGACACGAATCGTGAAGTACATGCTGCTGAAGACTTACGGACCTACCGCGTACTGCGACACACCGATCAACGAATGGTCCCCGGAAGAGATCCAAGCGCACATAGACTTCCAGCGCGCGCTGGGTGCGCAGCTGGCCGAGGCGGGCGAGCTGGTGGACGCGCAGGGGTTGGCCGGGCCGGACGAGGCACGGATCGTCAATTCCGACGGCCGGTCGGCGCCGGTGGTCACCGACGGGCCTTTCCCGGAGACCAAGGAGTTCCTGGCCGGGTACTGGATCGTCGACGTGGACAGCCCCGAACGGGCCTACGAGATCGCCGCGCAGGCCTCCGCCGCACCCGGTCCGGGCGGTAAACCGATCGGCGAGTACATCGAAGTTCGCGCGGTGATGGGCGCCCCCGCCACCGAGCAATGAGCGACCGGCGTGCGGTGCCCGACGACACACCGCTCCCGGCGAGCACCGAGGACCTGCTGCGCGCACTGGCGCCGCAGGTCCTCGGAACGCTCCTCCGCCGCTTCGGTGACTTCGACGCCGCAGAGGACGCGTTGCAGGAAGCGCTGCTGGCGGCCGCGACCCAGTGGCCGAAGGAGGGCTTGCCGGACAATCCACGTGCCTGGCTGATCCAGGTCGCGCAGCGCCGCATGGCCGACGCGGTGCGCGCGGAGGTGGCCCGGCGGCGCAGGGAGACCATCACCTTCGACCGCGAGGTGACCGACGCCGTCCCGGTGGACCACGACGACACGCTCACCATGCTGTTCCTGTGCTGCCATCCGGCGCTGTCGCCCGCCGCCGCCATCGCGTTGACGCTGCGCGCGGTGGGTGGCCTGGGCACCGACCAGATCGCCCGCGCCTTCCTGCTGCCGGAAGCGACGATGGCGCAGCGGATCACCCGGGCGAAGAAGAAACTGGCCACGGTCGAGCGGCCCTTCGCTCAGCCGGGTGACCAGCGGTGGCGGGAGCGGCTCGGCGCGGTCCTGCACGTGCTGTACCTGATCTTCAACGAAGGCCACACCAGCAGCTCGGGGCACACTCTGCAGCGGACGGACCTGTCCGACGAGGCGCTCCGGCTCACCAGGGCGGTGCACCGGCTGCTGCCCGAAGACCCCGAGGTCACCGGCCTGCTCGCATTGATGCTGCTCACCGACGCCCGGCGCGCGGCACGCACCGGTCCACACGGCGAACTCATCCCGCTGGCCGAGCAGGATCGCACGCAATGGGACCGGGCGCTGATCACCGAAGGAACGACCCTCGTCACCGGCACGCTCGCCGGCGGCCTGCGTGGCCCCTATCAGATCCAGGCGGCCATCGCGGTCCTGCACGCACAGGCCGCACGTGCCGAGGACACCGAGTGGGCCAAGATCCTGGCGCTGTACGACCGGCTCGAACAGCTCTCGGACAATCCGATGGTGACGCTCAACCGGGCGGTGGCGACGGCGATGGTGGCGGGGCCGCAAGCCGGTCTCGCGCTGGCCGAGGCCCTCGACGACCGGCTGCCGGGGACCCACCGGCTCGACGCCGTACGCGGACACCTGCACGAGATGGCCGGTGCGGTGGACGCGGCCATCGATTGCTACACCAAAGCCGCCGCCCGCACGACGAGCGTCCCCGAACGCGACTACCTCACGATCCGCGCGGCACGGCTGCGCCAGGAAACGCGGGTGAACCTCTCCGGGTGAGGCGCATGTCGAGGCTTCGCGCATCCGGCCTGCGGGCGCCTCGACATGCGAGCGCCCCGAAGCCTGCGAGCGGCGACGACGGGGCGATCGCCGCGTAACGGCTGCTCCGGCGACGCGCCCGGCAGAACGGCCGAGGAGGCTCGGCCGAGCGCGACCGGGCAGACTACGCGTGTGGCAGGCAGACACAGTGCGGGAGTCCTTCTCTTCCGCCGGAACTCCGACGGCGCCATCGAGGTGTTGCTCGGGCACATGGGTGGTCCGTTCTGGGCGCGAAAGGACCTGGGCGCATGGTCGATTCCGAAGGGCGAGTACGAACCGGAGACGGAGGACGCGCGAGCCGCGGCGAGCCGCGAGTTCACCGAGGAACTCGGACTTCCGGTCCCGGACGGCACGTGGCGGCCGCTGGGCGAGATGCGCTACAGCAGCGGTAAGAAGGTTCTCACCGCCTGGGCCATCGAAGGCGATCTCGACCCCGCCGCCGTGGCGCCGGGAACCTTCGAACTGGAATGGCCGCCGCGCTCCGGCCGGTTCGCGCAGTTCCCGGAGATCGATCGCGCGGAATGGTTCGACACGGCCACCGCGCGCGACAAACTGGTGGCAGGCCAGCGGCCCTGTCTGGACCGGCTGGCCGAGCTGCTCACCGACTGAGCGTTACCGCGGCACGCCCGCCCAGGTCCGGCCGGTGATGAGTTCGTAGGCCTCGACATACTTCTCGCGCGTCGCCGCGACGACATCGGCCGGGATCTCCGGGCCGGGCGCCTCCTTGTTCCAGCCCGTGGAGGTGGACCAGTCGCGAACGAACTGCTTGTCGAACGAACGTTGCGCGCGACCCGGCTCCCACTCGTCGGCGGGCCAGAAACGCGAGGAATCGGACGTGAGCACTTCGTCGCCGAGGGTGAGCACGTCACCGTCCCAGCCGAATTCGACCTTGGTGTCGGCGACGATGACACCCCGTTCGGCGGCGTGCGCGGCCCCGCGGGTGTAGAGGTGCAGGGTCATCTCGCGCAGCCGCTCGGCGACCTCGCGCCCCTCCTGGTTCACCACGTCCGCGAAGGTGATCGGCTCGTCGTGTCCCTCGGACGCTTTGGTGGTCGGGGTGAAGATCGGCTCCGGCAGCTGGTCGCCCTCGCGCAGTCCGGGCGGCAGCGCGACCCCGGACACCGAGCCCGTCCGCCGGTATTCCACCAGCCCCGACCCGGTCAGGTAACCGCGCGCGATGCACTCCACCTGAACCATCTTCAACGGCTTGACCCGGATGCCGCGACCGGCGAACTCGGCGGGCACGTCGGTCGCGGAGACCACGTGGTTGGGCACGTCGGTGAAGTACTCGAACCACCAGTTCGACAGTTGCGTCAGCAGTGCGCCCTTGTCCGGGATCGGCGTCGGCAGCACCACGTCGTACACCGACACCCGGTCGGAGGCGACCAGCAGCAGCGTGTCGCCGTCCTCGTACAGGTCACGCACCTTCCCGGCGTGCACATGCTTCAACGTCGAGCCTCCGAATCCGTGGTGGTGAACCTGTGCTGTACCAGGCACAATACCGCCGTCCCCGAGCACGGCCGTCGCGCCGCCCGCGTCGCACCGCCGTCCCGGCGCGCAGGAGGGCCCGATCATCGAGGTTTGTCGGGAAAGTCCCGCGCGGCTTGCTACGCCGAGGTGGCATTGTGGGTGTCGCCCGTGCCAGTTCTTCGACCCCGAAGGAGCCTTATGTCCGCACCCAATCTCACTCGCGACCAAGCGATCGAACGCGCCGCGACAGTGTCGGTCGAGAACTACCGCGTCGAGCTGGACCTCACCGACGGCGCGGGCGAACCGGGCGAGCAGACCTTCTTCTCCCGCAGCACCGTGACCTTCACCGCGACGCCGGGCGCGAGCACGTTCATCGACATCGTGGCGCGCGGCGTGCGGTCGGCGGTACTCAACGGCACCGCGCTGGACGTCTCCGACTACGACGAGTCGACCGGGATCACGCTGACCGGCCTGGCCGAGCGCAACGAGCTGGTGGTGGAGGCCGATTGCGAGTACTCCCACACCGGCGAGGGCCTGCACCGGTTCGTCGATCCCGCCGACGAGGCGGTGTACCTGTACTCGCAGTTCGAAACCGCCGATGCCAAGCGCATGTTCGCCTGCTTCGACCAGCCGGACCTCAAAGCCACCTTCGACCTCGCCGTCACCGCACCGGAGGACTGGCAGGTCATCTCCAATGCCGCCGTCGTGCAGACGCTCGCGCCGGAGCCGGGCAAGCACGTCTTCCGCACGACCCCGAAGATGAGCACCTACCTGGTCGCGCTCATCGCAGGCCCGTACGCGCAGTGGACCGACGTCTACACCGACGAGCACGGCAGCATCCCGCTGGGCATCTACTGCCGCGCCTCGCTGGCCGAGTACATGGACGCCGAGCGGCTGTTCACCGAGACCAAGCAGGGTTTCGGCTTCTACCACCGCAACTTCGGCGTGCCGTACGCGTTCGGCAAGTACGACCAACTGTTCGTCCCCGAGTTCAACGCGGGCGCGATGGAGAACGCGGGCGCGGTGACCTTCCTGGAGGACTACGTCTTCCGGTCCAAGGTCACCCGGGCGTCCTACGAGCGGCGCGCCGAGACCGTGCTGCACGAGATGGCGCACATGTGGTTCGGCGACCTGGTCACCATGAAGTGGTGGGACGATCTGTGGCTGAACGAGTCGTTCGCCACCTTCGCGTCGGTGCTGTGCCAGTCCGAGGCCACCGAATACGCCAGCGCGTGGACCACGTTCGCGAACGTGGAGAAGTCCTGGGCCTACCGGCAGGACCAGCTGCCCTCCACCCACCCGATCGCCGCGGACATCCCCGATCTCGCCGCGGTCGAGGTGAACTTCGACGGCATCACCTACGCCAAGGGCGCCAGCGTCCTCAAGCAGCTCGTCGCCTATGTCGGTCTGGAGCCGTTCCTGGCCGGTCTGCGCGCGTACTTCGCCGATCACGCCTACGGCAACGCCACCTTCGACGACCTGCTGTCGGCGTTGGAGAAGTCGTCCGGTCGCGATCTGTCCACGTGGGGCGCGCAGTGGCTCAAGACCACCGGGCTGAACATCCTGCGCCCGGATTTCGAGGTGGACGCCGAGGGGAAGTTCGGCTCCTTCGCGGTGGTGCAGGAAGGCGCGCAGCCCGGCGCCGGTGAGCGGCGCGTGCACCGCCTGGCCATCGGCGTGTACGACGAGCAGGACGGAAAGCTGGTGCGCACGAAGCGCGTCGAGCTCGACCTCGACGCCGCCGAACGGACCGAGGTGCCCGAGCTGGTCGGCGTGCCGCGCGGCAAGTTCGTGCTGGTCAACGACGACGACCTCACCTACTGCTCGATCCGCCTCGATGCCGATTCGCTCGACGTGCTGGTCAACCGCATCGCCGACATCGCGGAGCCGCTGCCGCGCACGCTGGCCTGGTCGGCGGCCTGGGAGATGACCCGTCAGGCGGAGTTCCGCGCCCGCGATTTCGTGGCGCTGGTCGAGCGTGGCGTCGGCGCCGAGACCGAGATCGGCGTGGTGCAGCGGCTGCTGATGCAAGCCAACACCGCGCTGAGCAGCTACGCCGATCCCGAATGGGCCGCGGCCACCGGCTGGCCGGAATACGCGAACCGACTGCTGGAGCTGGCACGCGAAGCCGAGCCGGGCTCCGACCACCAGCTGGCCTTCGTCAACGCGCTGACCGGCGCGAAGCTGTCGGCCTGGCACACCGAGGTGCTGCGCGAACTGCTCGACGGTGATCCGGCGAAGGTCGGGCTGCCCGGCCTGGTCATCGACACCGATCTGCGCTGGCGGCTTCTCGCCGCGCTCGCGGCGGCGGGCGAGGTCGACGCCGACGGGCTGGACACGCCGGTCATCGACCAAGAGCTGTCCAACGACCCGACGGCGGCGGGCAAGCGGCAGGCGGCCGCCGCGGCGACGGCGCGTCCGATCGCCGAGGTGAAGGAGCAGGCGTGGGCGACGGTGATGGGCGACGACTCGGTGCCCAACGTCACCGCCCGCTCGATCGTCGGCGGCTTCGCGCCCGCCGGACAGGGTGAGCTGCTCACGTCCTACGTGGAGCGATATTTCGCCGAGGTGCCCGGCGTCTGGGAACGCCGCTCCAGTGAAGTCGCCCAGACCGTGGTGGTAGGCCTCTACCCGCACTGGGCGATCAGCGAGGACGCGGTGGCCGTCGCCGACAAGTTCCTCGCGGGCGACCACCCGCCGGCGCTGCGCCGCCTGGTCAGCGAGGGCAAGGCGGGCATCGAACGCTCGCTGCGCGCCCGCGCCTTCGACGCCCAGGGCTGAACCGGCCCCTGCCGACGGCAGAGGCCATCGGCGGGTCCGATCGGCCCCTCCGGCGCGACGTGCGGCCGGGCGGCCGCAACAGGGCGTGCTCATCCGTCGTGATGAGCACGCCCTGTTCGCGTCATGCCCCCGATGCCGCTTGGACCTGGCGTGTTCCCGCGGGCAACATCACGCGGAAACACGACGGCGCGCCCACCCGAACGGGTGAGCGCGCCGGAATGCGCTGTACAGCGGTGAACTACCGACCGATGGCGGCGGCCATCACGCGCACCGCGGATACCACGCCGTCGATCAGCTGGCCCTGCCGGAACGAGCTCAGCGCGGCGGTGACGCCGAGCTGGCAGACGCGATCGTTCGCACGGTCGGCGACCGCCTTGCCCGAGCGCACCTCGATCGCCTTCTCGTTGGGCGAGACGGCGATCAGTACCGAGTGCGCCGCCTCGGGCGTGCCGGGGAAGATCGCGTCCGCGGCTGCGGCCGGGTCCTCGCCCAGATCGCCGATGTAGACGTTGAAGCGCACCTTGGTCGCCCGGGTCGCCTCGGTCAGCACGTTGTCCATGGTGAGCCGCTCTTCATCGTTGAACGGCGCTTCCTTGAACACGTCGCCCGCCTCGTGCACGCCGGAGACGCGCCCGCTGGTGGTGATGGCGTATCCGTGCGGCAAATCGGCTTCGATCACCGCGGGCCACTTAGAACCTGCCACTTGCCCGTCCTCCGATCAGCTCCACCTCGGTGGACTCGATGGCCGCATGCTGTCCATGCGGCGTTTCCGGAAAGTGGTGACCCGAGCCGATCACCTCTTCAGTGGCACTCCACAGCACCGGCGGCTGGGTCCACTTCTGGCCGAGGGCGAAGTGGACCGGCTTCTCGCCAGGCAGCGGCTTACCGAGGAACGACAATCCGGCGATCACGCCGTAGATCACCAGCGGGATGCCGGCGAAGATCAGCACTGTCTCGAGAATGCTCACGGGTCAAAGGTAGACGATCCTCTGTAGTAGTTCTCCGTCCGGTCGCGCCGGAACGCCGTCCGAGTCGGCGGCACGGGCGCCGAGCTGGGAGTTTCACCGTGGCTCAGACCAGCCAGGCCGCCGCGTTGGGCGGCAGCTGGCCGCCCTCGGCCTGCGCGCTGGCCAGCAGCACGTCTCCCGGCGGTAGCTGGATGGGCGCGTCCGAGGCGTTGAGCACGCAGACCAGTCCGCCAGGTCGGCGGAACGCGAGACAGCCCGGCGGGCTGCCGTACCACTCGACCCGGTCCCCCGCGAACTCCGGACGCAGCGAGCGCAGTTCGATAGCGAGGCGATACAGCGACAAGGTCGACCCCAGCTCCTCGAGCTGAGCCTCCACGGTCAGCGGTGCCCAGTCCGGCGGCATGGGCAGCCACGGCGTTCCGGTGGTGAACCCGTACGGCGGCGTGGCGCCCTCCCACGGCAGCGGCACCCGGCAGCCGTCACGGCCGCGCTGGGTGTGCCCGGAGCGCTCCCACACCGGATCCTGCAACATCTCGTCCGGCAGGTCGTCGACGTTGGGCAACCCCAGCTCGGAGCCGTTGTAGAGGAACACCGCGCCGGGCAGCGCCAGTTCCAGCAGGATCATCGCCCGAGCGCGCGCGACGCCGAGCGCGCCGCCGCCGTACCGGGTGACCTCGCGCTCGATGTCGTGGTTGGACAGCGTCCAGGTGGGGACGGCGAAGACCGGGGCGACGGCGGCGAGCGAGTTGTCGATCGCGTCGCGCACCGCCTCGGCGTCGAACGACGATTCCGCGAGGCGGAAGTTGAAGGCCAGGTGCAGTTCGTCGGGGCGTACGTACTCGCCGAAGCGCGTGTTGTCGTTCACCCACACTTCACCGATGGTCACCGCGTCGGGGTATTCCTCGACCACCTTGCGGATCCGGCGGTGGATGTCGTGGACGGCGGGATTGTTGAACCGCGGGTCGCTGTCGTCGTGCGCCAGCAAGGCCGAGACGGACAACTGGGGCATGTCGGGCAAACCGTCGGGCTT
The DNA here is from genome assembly GCF_055590505.1 of Nocardia sp. NPDC041819. Classification (NCBI taxonomy): domain Bacteria; kingdom Bacillati; phylum Actinomycetota; class Actinomycetes; order Mycobacteriales; family Nocardiaceae; genus Nocardia; species Nocardia sp. NPDC041819. The sequence continues at coordinate 27,467 of NZ_JBVJAP010000012.1, forward strand.
GGCCATGCCGTGCGCGACGTCGATCCGGAACCCGTCCACCCCTCGGTCGAGCCAGAACCGCAGTGTCTGCTCGAAATCGGCGGCGACCTCGGCATTCGACCAGTTCAAGTCCGGCTGTTCCCGGGCGAAGATGTGCAGGTACCACTGGCCGGGGGTGCCGTCGGGTTCGGTGATCCTCGTCCACGCCGGGCCGCCGAAGATGCTCGGCCAGTTGTTGGGCGGCTCGGCGCCGTCGGGGCCACGGCCGTCGCGGAAGATGTACCGGTCGCGCTCCGGGCTGCCGGGAGGCGCGGCCAGTGCCGCACAGAACCACGGATGCCGGTCGCTGGTGTGGTTGGGCACCAGGTCCATGGTCACCCTGATCCGGCGGGCGTGCGCCTCGGCGATCAGCGCGTCCATCGCGGCGAGCCCGCCGAAGAGCTGATCGATGTCACGGGGGTCGGCAACGTCGTAGCCACCGTCGGCCATCGGCGAACGCATCACGGGGCAGATCCACAGCGCGTCGACCCCGAGCAGTTCGAGATAGCCCAGTTTGTCCCGGACTCCCCCGAGATCGCCGACCCCGTCTCCGCTCGAGTCCGCGAAAGATCTCGGATAAACCTGGTAGAACACGGCCGACCGCCACCACGACTGAGTGGTGGGATCCACCGGCGCCGTTACGGCTGGTGCATCACTCACATCCGCAATAGTGCCAAAGTTTCGACGCGAAAGCCTTCAGGCGAGATGAGCTTTCGAATCGCGGGCAAATATTCAGCAGCGACCCGTACCGAGGCGAAAAACCCTGCTCTACACCGTCTCTCAGGCGAAATGCCTCCGTCACTCCGTGTTCACCAGCGAATCCGTCGTCACCACAACGCGGTAGAAAACACACCGCCGCCCCAAGGCGAAGGCATTGTCAGAATGGGGCGTTCACCAAGGAGTTGGCTGCCATCTCCAAGTAGTCCAGCAGCGCCTTGCGATGCTCGTCATCCAGGGTTTCGGGCTCGATCTCGGCGACCGCGATGCGCATACACCGCAGCCATGCGTCCCGCTCGATGGGTCCGATGGTGAACGGCATGTGCCGCATGCGCAGGCGGGGGTGGCCGCGCTCGTCGGAGTAGGTGCGCGGACCGCCCCAGTACTGCTCGAGGAACATTCGCAAGCGCCGCTCGGCCGGGCCGAGATCCTCCTCCGGATACAGCGGGCGCAGCACCTCGTCGGCGGCCACCTCGCGATAGAACGTCGCGACGAGCCGCTGGAACGTCTCCGCCCCACCGACCGTCTCGTAGAACGACGTCGCCGTCTGCTCGCCCGAAGTCATAGACCCTCTCGATTCACCGGATGCGCCGCTGTCCATTGTGCCCGCGCGGGGGGACTGCCGCCGCACTGCCCTCGCGCTGCCGCTCGGCAACCGGAACATCGCGCTGAAATGGCACTTCAGCCACAGTTAACCGGACATTGTTGAAAATCACCGTGCAATGCCCGACATTCCATGGTCAACTGGGTGACAGTCTCTGCTTTGCAGATACCACATGATCCTGCCAATCATGAAATCGAGGTCGAGATGAAGCAGCGGCACAGCGCCCGATCACACGAGGCGCGAGCGCACCGACAACTCCAGCCCGCCGACGTCCACAATCGTGGGTCGGGGGCTACTCCGCTGCACATCGTGTCCGACCATCATCCGGGTGGACATCGTGGCCATCACGACCACGGACCCCGCCCCACCGCCCCGCCCGCCGAAGGCACGAACTGGCTCAAGACCAGGGTGTTGCTGTTGAACGCCACCTACGAGCCGCTCACCGCTCTGTCCGCGCGCCGCGCGATCGTCCTGCTCATCTGCGACAAGGCCGATGCCATTCATCACAGTGACGAAGGGCCGGTGGTCCACTCCGCCGAGACGGCGGTGGCCATCCCCTCCGTGATCCGCCTGCGCAGCTATGTCCACGTCCCGTACCGCGCCCGGGTGCCGATGACCCGCGCCGCCCTCATGCACCGCGATCGCTACCGCTGCGGTTACTGCGGCGGCAAGGCCGAGACCATTGATCACGTCATCCCGCGCAGCCGCGGCGGGGAACATTCCTGGGAGAACTGCGTCGCCAGCTGCGCGCCGTGCAACCACCGCAAAGCCGACAAGCTGCTCAGCGAGCTGGGCTGGACGCTGCGAGCCCCGCTGGTCTCGCCGAAGGGCCCGCACTGGCGCCTGCTGTCCACCACCACAGAACTCGACCCCGTGTGGTTGCAGTATCTCGGCGAAGGCGCCGCCTGAACGATCAGGTGTATTCCACCACCAGCGTCGCCCAGGTCGGCGAGGCCAGCGCCTCGAATACGTGCGGCCGGTCACCCGGGTACGCGATGTAGTCGCCCGGGTGCAGTTCGACGGGCGCGTCGACCGGTCCGACCAGCGCGCGCCCCTCGGCGAGCAGTACATGTTCGACCACACCGGCGATGTGCGGATCCGATCGGCGCGCATGCCCCGGCTCCGCGGTGATGCGAAACAGATCGCGGCGGGAATTGGCCGGCCCGGCCGCCAGCAGGGTCGCCCGGTAGTCGGATTGCTCGGCCGCGACGACCGGGCCCTCACCGGCACGAATCACGTGCACGCTCGGGCGCGGCGGGTCGAGCAATCGGGAGAACGGCATATCCAGGGTGACGCACAACGCCCACAGGGTTTCCAGGCTCGGATTCCCGGTGCCCGATTCCAACTGTGACAGTGTGGATTTCGCGATACCCGCCCGGCCGGCGACCTCGCTCAGCGACAACCCGGCCCGAGTGCGCTCGCGGCGCAGCGCGGCGGCGATCACCGCCTGGGGTGTTGTCGTCGCGTCCTGCTCGGCCATACCCGCTCCGTTTGTTCTGCGTCGCCTGTGGCGCGACGTCTTCGGTCTCGCTTCGCTCGAACCTGTGGTCGTGCGAATAGCGACAGAAAACCATATTGACGGAACCGGGCGCCATGTTCACTATAAACAACATGCGTTCGATATGGCGAACACTCGATCGGGATGTGATGACGGGAATCGGGGCAGTTTGTCTCGCCGTCGGCGTGATGGGGGTCTCCTACGGGGCGACCGCGGTCGCGGCGGGCTTGCCGATCTGGCTCCCGATCCTGCTCGGGTGCGTGGTGCTCGCCGGAAGCTCGGAATTCCTCTTCATCGGCATCGTCGCCGCCGGGGGCAGTCCGATCGCGGCGGTGCTGGCGGGTTTGCTGGTGAACGCCAGGCATGTGCCCTACGGTCTGTCGGTCCCCGACGCGGTTGGCACAGGTTGGCGCAGGTCATTGGGCGTCCATCTGATGAACGACGAGTCGGTCGCCATGACCATCGCGCAGCCCGACGCGCGGCGCAGGCGGGCGGCCTACTGGCTCACCGGCGCGGGGGTGCTGCTCGCCTGGCCCGGCGGCGCGGCCATCGGGGCGTTGATCGGATCGGTGGTTCCGGACACATCGGCGTTCGGGCTCGACGCGGTGTTTCCCGCCGTCCTGCTCGCGCTGGTGCTGCCGGCTCTGCGGGATCGCACCACTCTCGCCGCGGTGAGTGCGGGCGCGGCGATCGCGCTGGTCTGCGCTCCGTTCCTGCCCACCGGACTGCCGGTCCTCCTGGCCCTCTGCGGGGTGCTGGTCGCGGCGCGGGGGAAACCCGATCCGTCGGCCGCACAGGGAGCCGCGTGATGCTGGCCGCCGGAATCATCGCCCTCGCCGCGGGCACCTACGCGTTTCGCTGGGCCGGGCCCGCGCTGCGCGAGCGGGTGCGCATTCCGGCGCGCGCGGTGCGCATGCTGGAAATCGGCGCCGTCGTGCTGCTGGCCGCGGTGGTGGCCGTGACCACCCTGCCGATCGGCACCGCGAGCCTCGGATTCGCCGTGCCCGCAGGCGTTCTCGTCGGCGGAGTGTTGGCCTGGTACCAACGCCCCATCTTGCTGGTCATGCTCGCCGCCGCCGCGACGGCGGCACTCCTTCGCTCGATCGGCGTCCCCTGACGGGCCCGAACACCCTTCCTGCCACCTTCTTTCGCGAAGGGCGGCGCCGTCCCCTCCTGCCGACGGCGCCGCCCATACCATCGATCGTTCCCGGACGTCCACGTGCTACCGGGTCCGCCTCGCGCGCCGGAATAACGCCGCGTACGGCACAACCGAGCTGATGATGGCCGTACGGAACGAATTCGAAAGGCCGGTCCGGCGCACGACGATCCGTCGTCAGCGGATCGTGCCCGCGACCGACGGCAGCACGATCGCCCGTCGGCGCCAGCGGGCGCCCCGCCCTCGAAGCGTGCCGACGGCGCCGCGACACCCCGCGCAGACAACCGTCGATACGCGCAACCGCTGGCAGCACACCGCTCACCGGCACCAGCGGGCGATCCACCCCTCGAGGCGGGCCCACGGCGCCGCGAAACCACCACAGCCTATTGACGGTGTCGGTGCGGGCGCGGCCGACTTCGTCGCGACGATCGGCGAGCATGCCCAACGCGATCAGCTCCGAATCTGCCTGCACTCGGTGCAGGTCCGGTGACCGCATCGTGGAGCGAAAGTATTGCGAGGCAGCACAATCGACGGTTCGCACGGCGATAGCCACTCTCGCACCACTCTCCCGCTGCCCCGCGCCGCGCGCATCGACGGGACGCGGCGTCTACGCGGAAGCAGCAAGCCGAAGGTGCACTCGACGACACGAACGTAGACGTTCGAGCAGCGCAACGGTGTCCAGCCCACAGTGGTTTCGGCGCGCGGCACGCTCAATGCGGTAGCAGGGGAATCCCTCCACCGAGCCGCCGAGCCACGGAGCCGTAGCGGGCGTCGAGCCGCAGCCATGTCCTGGTCGCCCGGACGCGCACGATCTCGGTGGGCGGTATGCGGCGAGCGTCGGCCTTCTCCCCCGAATGCGGGATGAAGTCCATGGCCGTGAGGGCGAAGACGACCCGCATCGGCACCTCCACCCGGGCGCCCGCGCCGGACACGGTCAGCACCGCCTGATCGAGCAACGAGGCGGGCGGGCCGTGGCTGCTGCTGTGTTCCTTCGCCAGTTGCGCACCCTGCTCGGCGAGTTCCACCAAGGTGCGCGCGGGCACGTCGTCGACGTGCGCGAAACCGTCCGTCGGCGGCAGCGCGCCACGCCACGCCGAATCCATCGAGAATCCCAGGTCGATCGGACCGCCGCTCGCCGAACCGGCCAGCACGAGATCGGCGCCGACGGTCACGTCGTCGACACCGAGCTCGGCGACCACCGTGCGCATGGCCAGCACCTCGAAACCCGTCGCCACCCAGGCCGCGACGTACTTCTCCCCGCGGCGGCGCAAGCGCACCACCGCCGCCGGGTCCAGCCGCACGGCCCTGGTCAGAAACGTCGCGAGGTTCTCTCGCTCCGCCGGATCCGGCACATGCAGCACTCGTTGTTCCGCTATCACGGCAGCTCCGCCGTCAGCACTCGACGATCATCGACGCGCGGCCACTCACTCCATCCATTCGGACAGGTAATCACGCTCGGCGTCGGTGAGCCTGCGCAATCGCTGCGCCCGCATGTCGAATGCCGCGATCTGCGTGGAGGCGACCACGGCCGCGGGCGAATCGGGCTGCGCGCCCGCCGCACGCACCTCGTAGCCGATGGTGAAGTCGACCGCGCGCAACTGCTCGATCCACATGGCGATATCCAGCGGCGTGTCCTCGTGCCGCAGCTGGCCGCGGTAGCGGACCCGCAGGTCGGCGAGTACGCAGCCCTCGCGCAGCGGGGCGGTCGGACGACCGTCCTCGAACAGCCACGGAATCCGCGCCTCTTCCAGCAACGTCACCATCCGGGCATGGTTGACGTGCTGGAACACGTCCATGTCCGACCACCTGACGTCCACCTTGGCGTGGAAACGCCTGGGCAGCACGAGGCTGCCCGCCGCTTTCCCACTTCCGCTCACCGAACTCGTCAACGTGGTACCTCCGATTGAGCGCCCACCCCGCTCACCATGCTCCGCACTTGCCGCGCTGCAACCGACAACGTGGCGAGATCGTGGGTTCCGGACTCGAACAATTCCGACAGCGCCGCCCTGGCTCGGCCGAGGCGGGACTGATTCTTCGACTCCCAGTATGCAATCTTCTCATCCGCCGTTTCCTCGGGGTCGCCGCCGGAGAGCACGTCGAGGGTGAGCGAGCGCAGCGACCCGTACATGTCGTCGCGCAGCGCGAGCCGCGCCAGCGCGTGCCAGCGGTCGCCGCGTTCGAGGTGGCTGACCGCCTGCAACAGCCAGTCGATCTTGAGGTGATCATTGAGCGCGTAGTACAGCGACCCGACCTCGTCGCCGTCCCGGTCGGTGATGTCGGCGATGTCCACGATATCCAGCAGCGGGAACAGGTGGAGCAGGCCGAAGACCTCGGTGGCCAAATCGGTCGGCGCGCCGCGGGCGATCAGCTCGGCGGACCGTTCGGTGAGGGTCGACACGTGGTGTCCGCGAAGCCATCCCGGCACCTTCGGTGCCAGTTCGCGCACGTCGGCGCGATACCGGCTGATTTCCGAGCCCACCGCGATCGGCTGCGGCCGGTTGCTCAGCAGCCAGCGGGAGGCCCGGTCCAGCGTGCGCTTCGTCTCCAGCTCGAGCAGGTCGCGCACCGACGTGGGCGCGTCGCAAGCACGGATTCGCGCCCACATCTGGTGCAGATCGAAGATTCCGCTGCCCGCGGCGAAGGCGCGCACCGCGTCGGTGGCGGTGGCCCCGACCTCCTCTTTCAACCGGTGCGCGTAGGTGATGCCGCCATAGTCGACCATCTCGTTGGCGATCATGGTGGTGACGATCTCCCGGCGCAGCCGGTGCCGCTTGATCGCCGCCCCGAAACGGTCGCGCAGCGGAGTCGGGAAGTAGTCCGGCAGCCGCATGGCGAAATACTGGCTGTCGGGCAGGTCGGAATCGAGCAGATCAATCTTGAGCGAGAGCTTCACATGCGCCATCAGATTGGCCAGCTCCGGCGACGCCAGCCCGGAGCCTTCTTCCAGCCTGCGCTTCAACTCCTGATCCGAGGGCAGCGCCTCGAGTTCGCGATCCAGGCCGCGACGCACTTCGAGGTCCTCGACGAGCCGCATCTGCACGCTCAGCATCTGCGACGCCTCGGTGCGCGAGATACCCATGAGGAAGTTCTGCGCCACGTTGTCCCGCAGGACCATCTGCGCGACCTCGTCGGTCATCGAGGCCAGCAGCGGATTGCGGTCGTCCGGCGGCAGCTGACCGCCGGAGACGACGGCATCGAGCAGGATCTTGATGTTGACCTCGTGGTCGGAGCAGTCCACGCCCGCCGAGTTGTCCAAGGCGTCGGTGTTCATCTTGCCGCCGTTGCGGCAGAACTCGATGCGGCCCAGCGCCGTCGCACCGAGGTTGCCGCCCTCGCCGATCACCTTGACCCGCAACTTGTTCCCGTTGACGCGCACCGGGTCGTTGGACTTGTCACCCACTTCGGCGTTGGTCTCGGCGCTTGCCTTGATGTAGGTGCCGATCCCGCCGTTCCACAGCAGATCGACCGGGGCGAGCAGGATGGCGCGGACCAGATCCGGCGGCGACAGCGAGACGACGTCATCGCCGAGGCCCAGCGCCGCCCTGGCCTGCGGGCTGATCGGCACCGCCTTCACGGTGCGGTCCCACACACCTCCACCGGGGCTGATCAGCGAGGTGTCGTAATCCGCCCACGACGACCTGGGCAACGCGAACATCCGCTGCCGCTCCCGGTAGGAACGCGCCGCGTCCGGGTCGGGATCGAGGAAGATGTGGCGGTGGTCGAACGCGGCCACCAGACGAATATGCTCCGACAACAGCATGCCGTTGCCGAAGACGTCGCCGCTCATGTCACCGATGCCGACCACGGTGAAGTCCTGGGTCTGCGTATCGAGGTCCATCTCGCGGAAGTGCCGCTTCACGCTCTCCCACGCACCCTTGGCCGTGATGCCCATCGCCTTGTGGTCATAACCCGCGGATCCACCGGAGGCGAACGCGTCGCCCAACCAGAAGCCATAACTCTGGGCCACATCGTTGGCGATGTCGGAGAATGTCGCGGTGCCCTTGTCGGCGGCCACCACCAGGTAGGTGTCGTCACCATCGCGCCGCACGACTCGGGCGGGGGGCAGCACCTCCCCGCTCGCGCGGTCCACATTGTCGGTGACATCCAGCAGGCCGGAGATGAACGTGCGGTAGCAGGCCACGCCCTCGGAACTCAGCGCCTGGCGGTCCGCGACCGGATCGCCCGTGGCCGCCGGCGGTTGCTTCACCACGAAGCCGCCCTTCGCGCCGACCGGCACGATCACCGCGTTCTTCACCGCCTGCGCCTTGACCAGACCGAGGATCTCGGTGCGGAAGTCCTCCAGGCGGTCCGACCACCGCAAGCCGCCACGGGCCACCGGACCGAATCGCAGGTGCACGCCCTCGACTCGCGGCGAGTACACGAAGATCTCGAACTGCGGCTTCGGCCTGGGCAATTCGGCGATCTCCCGCGGTTCGACCTTCACCGAGACGTAGTCGCGCGGCTTGCCATCCGCGTCGGTCACGTAGTAATTGGTGCGCAGCGTCGCCTTGATCAGGCCGAGGATCGCGCGCAGGATGCGGTCCGCGTCCAGGCTGACCACCTCGTCGATCCGGCCGCGCACCTGCGTCTCCAGTTCCGCGGCGTGCTCGGCGGAGACGGTGTCGGGATCGAAGCGCGCCGCGAACAGGTCGACGAACAGGCGCGCGATATCCGGATAGGTGAGCAGCACACGGCAGATATTGGCCTGGCTGTACGGAAAGCCCGCCTGCTGTAGATATTTCGCGTAGGTGCGCAGGATCGATACGGCCCGCCACGGCAGCCGGGCACGCAGCACGAGTTCGTTCAGGCCGTCCGCCTCCGCGCGGCCGTACCACATCGCCTCGAAGGCTTCCACGAACCGCTCCCGCAGCCCGCGCACCTCCGCCTCCAGCACGTCGGCGCGCTTGGAGGACTCCAGCAGTTCCGCGTCCAGATCCCGATCGAGCGAACTGCGCAGCAGCTCCGCGCGGGCGAGCAGGCCGAAGTCGTAGATCCACCGCTCACCGCCTTCGGCGCCGTCGGCGGCCTCCAGCTCGATCTGGTAGGGCCGCTCGTCGACCACCTCGACGCCGAGGCTCTGCAACAGCGGAAGCACCTGACTCAACGAGATCCCGCTGCCACCGATGTAGAAGGTGAAGCGCCATGAACCGGGGGCCGAATCCGGCTTCCGGTACAGGTATTGGTCGATACCGCCGTCGCGCAGCCGCTCCAGGCGCACGATGTCCCGCAGCGCGCGGGGCGAGGCGAAATCCTGCTTGTAGCCCTCGGGAAAAGCTTCCGCGTACTGCTGCACCACGGCGGGGTCGAGCACCGTCGACGTGCTCACCTCGTCGTTCAGGCGGTCGTCCCAGGTACGAGTCGCCTCGGCGAGCAGGTTCTGCAGACGCAGCCGGTTGGGTTCGGAAGTGTCGGCGGCGGGCGGCGTCCGCCGCGGGGCGCCGTGCTCGGCTTCCGGCATGCGCACCGTGAAATACACGCGCGCCAAGTCGCTTTCGCCCACTCGCGCGGAGTAGTCGATGGACACTCCGCCCAGTTCGCGGACCAGGATGTCCTGCATCTCCAGCCGCGCCCTCGTGGTGTACCGGTCACGGGGCAGGTAGACCAGGCAGGCGACATAGCGGCCGTAGGTGTCCGCGCGCAGGAACAGGCGCACCTGGCGGCGCAAGCCCACGCTCAGGACGGCGGTGGCGGTGCGGCGCAGTGTCTCGCCGTCGGCGGAGAACAGCTCGGTGCGCGGGAAGGACTGGATGACCTCGAGCATCGCCTGACCGGAGAACGATTCCAGGTCGAATCCGCTCTCCTCGATCGCCGAGCGGACCCGGCGCTCGATCACCGGGATGTCCAGGACGTTCTCGTGCACGGCGGTGACCGTGAAGACGCCGATGAACAAGTGCTCGCCGACCACCGCTCCGTCCGCGTCGAAGTCGGCGACGCTGACGAAGTAGGGGTACACCGCACGATGCACGGTAGCCGGAACCAGCCCCTGGGTAAGGGTCAGCAGGGGACGGTCGCCGCCGTTGACCGGCACGTGGAAGTCGGTGCCCACGTCCGGACGCAGTACGCCGAGGCAGGTGGCGGGCAGGACGGTGGTCATCTCCCGGCCTTGGTCGGTGCTCAGCCGATAACGCGCGTATCCGAGGAGGGTGAAATTCCCCCCGGCCAGCCAGCGCAACAGGTTGGCGGTGTCGGTCAGTTCGGTCGGCTCGAACGGCGCCGCCCCGGATCGCGCGGCCCGTTCCAGGTCGTCGGCCAGCTTGCTCTGCGCGTCCTTGATGGCATCGGTGTCACCGATCACCTGACGCACGTCGTCCACCACGTCCGGCATCGCGGATTCGACCTTGGCCAGCAGCGCCGCACTGGTCGACGGGTGCAATTGCACGTGCATCCAGGATTCGCGCAGCCCCGCCGCGCCGGTGCCGTCCACCTCGTGCGCGGCGGCGTGCGTCAGCTGCCCCTGCTCGTCCCGCTCGACCTCGAAGATCGGGTGGATGATCTCGCTGGCGCTCACGCCGATCCGGCTCAGCGACGAGCTGATCGACTCGACCAGCAGCGGCATGTCGTCGGTGACGATCTGCACCGCCGCACCGACTCCGGAACCGTCATCCGGGTGATACACCCGGACCAGCGCGCGCCCCGGGCGGCGGGTCACCGCCAACTCCAAATGCCTGCGGAAGATCTGGGTGATGCCGGTGATCGCACAGTCCACATCGCCCGCGTCGACGTGGCGGAAGTACGCTTCCTCGAGCGTCGCGAGTTCGCCGCGCAGTGACTGCGGCAAACCCGCGGCCCACGCCGCGCTGGACAATTCGGACGAGACGGTCATTTTTCGCCAACTCCCTCGGATATCGGTTCCGTAACAAAGTGACGCCGGTCCGAGAGTAACTGTGCGCCGAGGACGCGTGGGTGAATTCCCTTTCGACATGCAGGAGTTCACCGCGACCGCGTAGTTCGCCGCTCGTGTGCCGAGATCGCACGCGATGACCTCGGGCACAGCACAGAATCCGGACCCGCGAACGTCAGGTGAGCGCTACAGGTCGTATCCGCGGCGGCAGCGGCGCCGCACCGGTACCTCGGGTCAGCTCGGCCACCGCGCCGGCGACCGAAGCCACCGATTGCTCGAACTGCGCCTGCGCATTCACATCTCCACCCTAGCGAGCTACGCGCGGGTAGGTGTCACTCCTGTTTCCGCGTTCGGCGACAAAGACTTTTCGCGCCGTCCCACCGAGAGCGTTCGTCGCCCGCTCCCGGCTCTACCGTCCGGCCCAGCCGCCTCCCACGGCGCACCGGCAAACGCTGAGCAGCGGCGGAAGCCAGCGCCCGACCTCCGCGCCTTCTCCCGCGGTGGCAGCGGATCACGCACGCCGAAATCGACTCGCCGACATCCGGTCCGAGCGCCGCCCGCATCGAACGGTGGCGGACAGCCGTGGTCGGGCCACCGGATCGCCCGGCCAGAGGGAAAGCGACTCCCACCGAGGCGATGGCCGCTCGCCTTCGGCTACTGATGTCCCGGGTACCCGTGCTTGCGCACGAATCTTTCGCCGCTCCGGGCAGGGGGGTGCGTGCTACGTCGCGCACCCACCCGCCACGACGAACTCAGCCGCGGGTCAGCTTGCGGTGCGTCACCCGGTGCGGGCGAGCCGCGTCCGGGCCGAGCCGCTCGACCTTGTTGGCCTCGTAGGCTTCGAAGTTGCCCTCGAACCAGAACCACTTGGCCTCGTTGTCGGAGTCGCCCTCCCACGCGAGGATGTGGGTGCAGGTGCGGTCGAGGAACCAGCGGTCGTGCGAGATGACCACGGCGCAACCGGGGAACTTCTCGAGCGCGTTCTCCAGCGAACCCAGGGTCTCCACGTCGAGGTCGTTGGTCGGCTCGTCGAGCAGGATCAGGTTGCCGCCCTGCTTGAGGGTCATCGCCAGATTCAGCCGGTTGCGCTCACCACCGGACAGGACGCCCGCAGGCTTCTGCTGGTCGGGGCCTTTGAAGCCGAACGCGCTCACATAGGCGCGCGACGGCATCTCCTGCTGGCCGACCTCGATGTAGTCCAGCCCGTCGGAGACCACCTGCCAGACCGTCTTCTTCGGGTCGATGCCCGCGCGGTTCTGGTCGACGTAGCTCAGCTTGACCGTATCGCCGACCTTCACCTCGCCGCTGTCCGGCTGCTCGAGCCCCACGATGGTCTTGAACAGCGTGGTCTTACCGACACCGTTCGGCCCGATCACGCCGACGATGCCGTTGCGCGGGAGGGTGAACGACAGGTCCTTGATCAGCTGGCGATCGCCGAAGCCCTTGTCGAGGTGCTCGACCTCCACCACGACGTTGCCCAGACGGGGGCCCGCGGGAATCTGGATCTCCTCGAAGTCCAGCTTCCGCATCTTCTCGGCTTCGGCCGCCATCTCCTCGTACCGGCCGAGACGGGCCTTGTTCTTGGCCTGCCTGGCCTTCGCACCGGAACGCACCCAGGCGAGTTCTTCCTTGAGCCGCTTCTGCAGCTTCTGGTCCTTCTTGCCCTGCACCTCGAGCCGCTCGGCCTTCTTCTCCAGGTAGGTGGAGTAGTTGCCCTCGTAGGGGTAGGCGCGGCCGCGGTCCAGCTCGAGGATCCACTGGGCGACGTTGTCCAGGAAGTACCGGTCGTGGGTGACCGCGAGCACGGCACCCTGGTACTGCGCCAGGTGCTGCTCGAGCCAGTTCACGCTCTCGGCGTCCAAGTGGTTGGTCGGCTCGTCCAGCAGCAGCAGGTCGGGCTTGCTCAGCAGCAGCTTGCACAGCGCCACCCGGCGGCGCTCACCACCGGAGAGGTTGGTGACCGGCTCGTCCGGCGGCGGGCAGCGCAGCGCGTCCATCGCCTGCTCGAGCTGGGAGTCCAGATCCCACGCGTCGGCGTGATCCAGATCCTCCTGAAGCTTGCCCATCTCCTCCATGAGCTCGTCGGAGTAGTCGGTGGCCATCAGCTCGGCGATCTCGTTGAAGCGATCCAGCTTCACCTTGATCTCGCCCATGCCCTCCTCGACGTTGCCGCGGACGGTCTTCTCCTCGTTGAGCGGCGGTTCCTGCTGCAGGATGCCGACGGTGGCGCCCGGGGCGAGGAAGGCGTCACCGTTGTTCGGCTGGTCCAGTCCGGCCATGATCTTCAGCACGCTGGATTTACCCGCGCCGTTCGGGCCGACGACGCCGATCTTGGCGCCGGGAAGGAAGTTCAAGGTGACATCGTCGAGCACGACTTTGTCGCCGTGCGCCTTGCGAACCTTCTTCATCTGGTAAATGAACTCAGCCATAAGTGTGCAGCCTATCGGTGCGTGAGATGGGGGGACGAAGCAGAGCTACCTGCCGCCGGGACGAAACCGGCCGTGCGATCAAGCGTCGACAGGCTCGGGTGCGCTACTGCGCGGCGGTGCAGAACCGGCGGCGGCGATATTCTCCCCCGGCGCATCGCGGTCCGGTACCCGAGCTTCAGCGCTCGGCACGTCGGAAGTATTCCGCGACGGCAGATCGGACCACCGCGTCAGCCGCGCCACACAGCGGGACAGGTCCGGTCCGACCACGGTAGCGCGCATCTCCAGGTCTCGTCGTTCCACACCGTCCTTGCTGCGGTACTCGTGGGAACGCAGGTGGCCGTAGGCGATGACCGGATCGCCGCGCCGCAGGGACGCGTCGACCCCCGCCACCAGCCTGCGCCAGCAGCTGACCGTGAGGTACAAGGTGCCGTTGTCCACCCATTGCCCCGACGCGTGATCCAGCCGGCGCGAATTGCTCGCCAGCCGGAAGGTGACCACCTGCTCGCCGTTGGCGAGGTCGCGCTTGACCGGATGCGTGGCGATCGTTCCGATCACGGTCGCATGAGCCTCGTACATGATTACGCCCCTTCACATTCGGATCCGGGCCTGCCCGGAATCTCCTCCCCCTCCAGGAGGCTCTTCCAGGGTGCGCCGATCCGCGGGCGCCGAGCGAGCCGATCCGGGAATGTGCACAGCTTCCCGAGCTGTGAAGATTGAACATTTCACGCAGGAGAGATCAGAACACCGCCACGTCGGTATTCGCGCCGCAGAGCACGATGACCGGGCGCTCGTCCGGCTCGGGAACATAGGCTCCGCTGTGCACCGCGGCCAGCGCCGCCGCGCCGGCCAGTTCCACGAGGATGCGGAATTCGCGCCACAGATACTCGCGCGCCGCGCTGATCGCGTCATCGCTGACCAGCAGCGACCGCACTCCGTGCCGGCGCGAGACGTCGAGGGCGATTTCGCCGATCCGCGTCGGGCCCAGCGCGTCGACGGTAGGCCCGGACCCGACGATGTCCACGGGATGGTCCGCCGTCAACGCCGCGCGCAGGATCGCGGCGCCCTCGGGCTCCACCCCGATGACCTGCTGACGGCGCCCGACCGCCGCCGCGATCCCGGCGACGAGTCCGCCGCCGCCCACCGCGGCCAGCACCGGCGGCCGACCGCGCACCTGCTCCTCGAGTTCCAGCCCGACCACACCGATCCCCGCGACCACCGCGGGCAGGTCGTAGCCGTGCAGCAGCAGCGCGTCGCGTTCGACGGCCAGCTCGGCCGCGTGACCCAAGGCCTCCGCATAGGTGGTGCCGTGCCAGAGCACATCGGCGCCGTGCGACCACATCGCGGCGACCTTGGTGTGCGGGGCGGTCTCCGGGACGACGACCGTGCACGACTTGCCCAGTCGCGCGGCGGCGAGCGCGGCCGCGATACCGGCGTTGCCACCGGAGGCGATCACGACCTGATCGGCCTCCTCGCCCGACTCCAGCAGCGCGTTGAGGCTGCCGCGGACCTTGAACGTCCCGCCGTGCTGGAGATGCTCGAGCTTCATCGTCACCGGCACCGGACCGGACGGGCTCGCCACGGACGTGTGGAAGACCGGCGTCTTGCGGATCTGCCCCGCCAGCCGCTTGCGCGCGGATCGCACGTGCGACCGTTCCACCCGCCCGACCGGTCTGTGTGGGGAGACCACGGTGGCGCGTTCACTCACTTACGCACTTCTCCATCTCGCTTGGCCAGTTCGGCGTACATCGCGTTGTATGCGGCGAGTGCGGCGTCGTTGTCGCGTTCGGCGGCTCGATCGGTGCGTTGCGCGAGCCGCTTGTCGCTGCGCGACCATTGGATCAGCAAGGCAAGCATCACCACCACCAGAGGGACCTCACCGCTCGCCCAGGCGAGGCTGCCGCCGGTGCGCTGGTCGCCGAGCAGGTCGCCGTTCCAGCCGAGCCCTAGGCCGCGATAGAACCAGCCGCCGAGCACCGTGGTCGTGCTCATCAGCGCCACGCCGAAGAACGCGTGGAACGGCAGCGAGCCGAAAACCATGGCGAGCTTGGTCAGCGGTTCGGCCTGCCTCGGCTTGGGGTCGATGCCGATCACCACCCAGTAGAACAGGTAACCGCTGAGCAGGAAGTGCGTGTTCATCAGCAGATGCGCGGCGTGCGAGTCGGCGTAGGCGTCGAAGATGCCGCCCAGATACAGCGCGTAGAACCCCGCGACGAAGATCGCCGAGGCCACGATCGGGTGGGTCAGAAAACGCGACACCGGGTTGTGCACGGCGGCCAGCAGCCATTCCCGGGGGCCGGGCACGCCGCCGCGGCCCGCCGGAGGCAGCGCGCGCAACGCCAGCGTCACCGCGCCACCCAGCGCGAACAGGATCGGGGCGAGCATCGACAGCGCCATGTGCGCTCCCATATGCACGCTGAACATCGCGGGCGAGTACCGGCCGACGCCGGAGGAGGTGGCGACGAGCAGCACCACGCACCCGGACAGCCAGGCCAGCGTCCGCCCGGCAGGCCACGCGTCACCCCGCGCTCGCAGCCGCCGCACGCCCAGCAGATACAGCACCGCGAGCACGACCGACAACGTTCCGAAGATCAGATCGAACCGCCAGTCGAACATCATGCGGGCGACGCTGGGCGGCCCAGCCAGGTCGTAGCCCAACTCCACTTCGACGGGGGTCGGAACGGAATCGGGAGGTGGCGGCGGCGTGCGGCCGAGCCCGACCGCGAGGCCGATGGTCGCGGCGAAGATCAGCACCTCGACGCCCGCGTAGCGGGCCAGCGCCGAGCGGTCGCGGGGATCGGCCGCGAGGGCGGGCAAGGCGGCGCGGCGCTGGAGATAACCGAACGCGCCGAGCACCGCCAGCGCCGCGGCCTTGGCGAGCACCAGCCTGCCGTAGGTGCTGCTGAACAGCTCGTCCAGCGGCACCCGGACCCAGGAGTTGATCACGCCGCTGACCGCGATGACCGCGAAAGCCACCGTGGCGGTCAGCGAGAAGCGCCGCGCCGCCAGGTCGGTGTACGCGCCGCCGCGCAAGGCATGCGCCAGCACCGCGAACAGGCCGCCGACCCAGACGGCGGACCCCACCAGGTGCAGGATCAGGCTGTTGGTCGCCACGTCGTGCGACCCGCCCGAGGACGAATGCCCGGTCAACGCCAGCGGCATCATGGTCGCGATCGCGCCGCCGAGCAGCACCGGAGTCCAGCCCCAGCGCAGCGCGAGCCGGCAGCCGACCGCGACGATCAGGGCGAAGACGACGGTCGTGCGCCAGGCCCCGGCCAACTCGATCTGACCGATAGCCCGCCACAGACCGTC
Organism: Nocardia sp. NPDC041819; assembly: GCF_055590505.1. NCBI lineage: Bacteria > Bacillati > Actinomycetota > Actinomycetes > Mycobacteriales > Nocardiaceae > Nocardia > Nocardia sp. NPDC041819. The sequence goes on from NZ_JBVJAP010000012.1 coordinate 44,039, forward strand.
GGGCCGCAGCACTTCCCCGACCGGCCGGCCCGTGGTGTCCGAGACCGTGAGCGGCACGAGCAGCGCCGCACAGCATGCCCAGACCACCGCGAAGTTCGATGCCCGGTGCACCGCCCGATATCCGCCGACGTCCAGCAGTCCATTGCCCTGCGGCGGCACGAGGAACGCCGCGAAGAGCAGCGAACCGACCGTCAGGGCCGCCGCCAGATCGGCGAGCGCCCGCACCGCGGGCAGGCCGTAGGTGGTCGCCACGCCCGGGTCGGGGATGCCGAGCAGACTCAGCGCCTGCGCCGCCGACAGCCCCACCACCAGTGCCGCGACCACGGCCGCGATGGCGCCGGCCAGCGCGGTGACCGTCGTGAACGTCGCCCCGGACCGGACAGCCTCGGCTTCGGGAGCGGCGGACGAGGTGGGGGCGGACGACATACGACTGAGCGTAGTTCGGCGAGTAATCCGTGGCCCGGTCGGGTTTGTACCGATATCCTGACCGCGGATCACCACCGGCACGTCACCTACTGTCTCGGGATGGCTGAAACGTTGCTAACGCTAAGAGTTCGACCACCTGGACGGTCGCTATAATCGACCCGCTGGACAGCACGGCCAATGTCGGCCATCGTGGAACCCGCTGCCTCCGTAGCTCAGTTGGATAGAGCAAGGGCCTTCTAATCCCTAGGTCGCAGGTTCGATTCCTGCCGGGGGCGCAGCACACTGGAGACCTGCAGCTATGCGGGTCTCCAGTGCTATTACCCAGGGAGCGCGAAGCTCAAACACTCGGAGATTCTCCTCCCGCGCATCTCGCCACCGAACAGTGTCCGCGATCGAGCCGAAGTTCCGGCGAGACTTGCGAGCCGGTTGCAGGGCCGGACACCGCCCCATTGCCCGCCGCCGACCAGCGCGAGCGCCCTGCCAAGCCTCAAATCTCCGCGGGCGAGGAAGCGATGTCGTCGGCCAGCGGGGCCACGGCACCCAGGATCTCGGCGACCAGGTCGGCGGGCACCCCGGCCGCGGTGAGCGAGGCCTCCAGGTGTCCCGCCACCAGACCGAAGTGGTGCATGGTGATACCCCGGCCCTGGTGCACCTGTTTCATCGGAGCGCCGGTGTACGGGAGGGGACCGCCAAGGGCCGCCGCGAAGAACTCGACCTGCTTCCCCTTCAACCGCGACATGTTCGTGCCGGTGAAGAACCCAGCCAATTCACCGTCGGCGAGTACGCGAGTGTAGAAGTCTTCCACGACGACCTCGAGCGCCTCGTGACCGCCGACCTTGTCGTAGATGCTGGTTGTCTTGCTCTTCCCGAGCCAGGAGGGCATTCGCATGACTACCAGGACACCACCGGACTGTTGCGTCCGGATTAGTGTGACGTCGCGGCTCGTTTGCCTTCATCGCAGCGCGATTACTCGCACCTCACCGCCACATCGGCAGCGCGGTGAGACTTCCGCAACACGTCAACCGCAGACCGCCTCCATCGCTCCGGTCAACAGGCGCATGCCGTGATCGATCTCGTCGTCGGTGACCGTCAGGGGCGGCATGAGCTTGATCACCTCGTCCGCCGAGCCGGAGGTCTCCACGAGCAGTCCACGGTCGAACGCGGCCCGGCCGACCTTCTCCGCCAGTGACGCGTCCTCGAAGACGATGCCGTGCACCAGGCCGCGTCCGCGCGCCGAGACCCCGTCGAACCCCTCCGCCAGCCCATCGAGCGCCCGTGCGATCCGCTCCCCCTTGGCGAGGGTCGTGAGTTCCAGCGCGGAATCCGACCAATAGTGCTCGAGCGCCACACGACCGGTGACGAATGCCGCGTTGTTGCCACGGAAGGTGCCGTTGTGCTCGCCGGGCGCCCACTGATCGAGTTCCGGCTTGAACAGCACCAACGCCATCGGCAGGCCGTAACCCCCGATCGACTTCGACAACGTCACGATGTCGGGCGTGATCCCGGCGACCTCGAAGGAGAAGAACGGCCCGGTACGGCCGCAGCCCATCTGGACGTCGTCGACGATCAGCAGGATGCCACGGGCCGAACACAGCTCGGCCAGTCCGCGCAGCCATTCCACGCGGGCCACATTGATGCCCCCTTCGCCCTGCACCGTCTCCACGATCACCGCGGCCGGTTTGTCCAGACCGGAAGACGGATCGTCCAGCGCCCTGCGCATCCAGAGCAGGTCGTCGGCGATGCCGAGGTATCCGTCGTAGGGCATGGGCATGGCATGCGCGAGCGGCACCCCCGCGCCGGACCGCTTGGCGGCGTTTCCGGTGACCGCGAGCGCGCCGAGCGACATGCCATGGAAGGCGTTGGTGAAGCTCAGCACGGTCTGGCGCCCGGTGACCTTGCGGGCGAGTTTCAACGCGGCCTCGACCGCGTTCGCTCCGGTCGGCCCGGGGAACTGGACTTTCCAGTCCAGGCCGCGGGGGCCGAAGACGTTGTCGCGCAGCGCTTCCAGCAGCCGCCGCTTGGCGACGGTGGACATGTCCAGGCCGTGGGTGATGCCGTCGCCCGCGATGTAGTCCAGCAGCGCCCGCTTGAGCACGGGGTTGTTGTGGCCGTAGTTGAGCGATCCCGCCCCGGCGAAGAAATCCAGGTATTCCTTGCCGGTCTCATCGCGCAGCCACGCTCCGCTGGCGGTGTCGAAGACCGCGGGCCAGCAGCGACAGTACCCGCGCACGTTGGATTCGAGTGCCTCGAAAACAGTCATCTCGGCGACGGTCATCGGCGATCCTTACTCGTCGTGCGCGAGCGCTCCACAATCTGAAGTGACAGTGTTTCTAACATCCGCGACGCGTGGATGGCGGCCTTTTCCCGCAAACAGCGCAGAAGCCTTTCCCGTGCCCACCCGGGCCGGTAGGGTTGACCCCTTGTGCGCGGGAGACCGGAGGGGGGCGGACAGCGTGCCGTCGGGGGAACGATTTCGCAGCGCCGTCGCCCTCTACACATCGCTCATGGGCGCCGGATTCCGCAGACAGTGGCAATACAAAGCGGCGATGTTCGCGGGACTGTTCACCAACTGCGTGTTCGGGTTCGTCCGCGCGGCCGTCCTGGCCGCGGCGGTGGACGCCGGCGGTGACTTCGGCGGGTACGACCGGGGCAGCATCGGCGCCTACGTATGGCTGTCACAGGGGCTGCTCGGTGCGTTGCAATTCATGGGATCCCTCGGACCACTGGATGATCGGGTGAAGAACGGTGACATCGCCATCGATTTCCTGCGCCCTGTCGATATCCAATGCGGTTATCTCGCGGACGATCTCGGGCGGGCGGCGTGCACCTTTCTGCCGCGCGGCATACCGAGCGTGCTGGTGGGCACGCTCACCTTCGGGCTGGTGATGCCGGTCTCGACCGGACCGTATCTGCTCGGGGCGGTGAGTGTCCTACTGGCCGTGGTGATTTCGTTCCTGTGCCGGTTCATCGTGGTGCTGATCGGATTCTGGGTCGTGGAGACCCGCGGCATCCGGGTGCTGTACTACACCGGCGGGACCTTCCTGGCCGGGCTCTTCGTCCCGGTGCACATGTTCCCCGCGTGGCTGGGCGCGCTCGCGGCCACCACGCCTTTCCCCTCGATCCTGCAGTCTCCGATCGACGTGCTCTCCGGCCGGATCACCGGTGCGGAAGCGCTTTCCGTCATCGGCGTGCAGGTGTTCTGGGTGCTGGTGGCCGGGATCGCAGGGCGCGCGCTGCTGATCACCGGCCGACGCAGGCTGGAGGTGCAAGGTGGTTGAGGTCGCTGCCGCGCGTGCCGGGTCGTGGTCGACACCCTACGTCGCGGTGTTGCGCTCCAGGATCCGCGCGCAGCGCAGTTACCGATTGTCCTTCGTCAGTGAGCTGTTGAGCGCCCTGCTGGTCGGCCTGGTCGAGTTGGCCGAAGTCTGGCTGATCTTCCGCGCCGCGCGCGTCCTCGGCGGACTGGATCTGGACGGCGCGCTGTTGCTGTTCGGATTGAGCAACACGAGTTTCGCGCTGTCCCAGGTGCTGTTCGGCCACCTCGACACGCTGCCGGTCCTGATCAGGATGGGCCAGCTCGACGCCTATCATCTGCGACCGCAACCGCTGCTGCTGCAACTGATCACCAGCGATGTCTCGCTGCGCAGGTTCGCGCGCGCGTCCGTCTCGATCGTCGCGCTGGCGGCGGGCTTGGCGCGCAACGACATCGCCTGCGACGCGACCACGGCCGCGCTGCTCACCCTCACGCTCCTCGGCGGTATCGCGCTGTTCGGCGGCGTGTTCGTCTGCGCCGCGGGGTTGCAGTTCTATCTGATCGACGGCTCCGAACTCACCAACAGCTTCACCTATGGCGGCTCGTTCGCCGCGACTCAACCGGCATCGGTGTTCCCCACCCCCATGCGATTACTGTTCGGGTTCGCGATTCCGGTCGCGTTCACGGCCTACCTGCCCACCCTCGCGCTGCTGCGCCTGCCCGGCCCGCCGCTGCTGCCCGCCTGGCTGGCCTGGCTGACTCCGGTGGCGGCGCTGTGGGTCTGGCTGCTGGCGCTGGGTCTGTGGCGCTCGGGCACTCGGCACTATCAGGGAGGCGGAGGATGAGAACGAGCCGGCGCCCCGGCCCGGAGGCGATCATCGATATGGAGGACCTCACCAGGCAGTTCATCCTGTATCGCAAGAACGGCCGCCGCTGGCGCAGACGCCGTGAAACGCTCACCGCGGTCGACGGGATGACCGCCCGGATCGAGCGGGGCGCCGCCGTCGGCTACATCGGCGCCAACGGTGCCGGCAAGTCCACCACGATCAAGATGCTCACCGGCATCCTGGTGCCCACCTCCGGCACCGTGCGTACCTGCGGGCTGGACCCGGTGCGGCAGCGACGCGAACTGGCCGGCCGGATCGGGGTGGTGTTCGGCCAGCGCTCCCAGCTGTGGTGGGATCTGCCGCTGCGCGAATCGTTCTCGATCCTCGCCGCGATCCACCGATTGGCGCCGGATGCCGCACGCGAGCGCGCACACGAACTGATCGAGCAACTGGAAATGGCCGATACCCTCGACACACCGGTGCGCCAGCTCTCGCTCGGCCAGCGCATGCGCGCGGAAGTCGCCGCGGCCCTGCTGCATTCGCCCGAGCTGGTGATCCTCGACGAGCCCACGATCGGCCTCGACGTGCTGTCGAAACAACGGTTGCGCGAGTTCCTCCGGGCCGAGCGCGCCGAGCGCGGCACTACCCTGCTGCTCACCACCCATGACATGGGCGATATCGAAAGGCTCTGCGAGCGTGTGCTCGTCGCAGATCATGGCCGCTTGGTGTACGACGGATCGCTCACCGGATTGGCGGCCACCGTCGGCGCGCGCCGGGTGCTGGTGGTGGACCTGGCCGAACCGTCGCCGGACTTCGACGATCTGCCCTCGGCCCAATTGCTGGGCACCGAAGCCGACGGCATGCGGCAACGGCTGGCCTTCGATCCGGAACAGATCACGGCCGCGCAGTTGCTGGCCGCGGTGTCGGAGCGCGCCGAAGTGCGGGACCTGTCGATCGAGGAGCCCGAGATCGAGGACGTGGTGCGGCGGATCTACGAATCCGCCCGCTGACGGGAGGGGCGGATCCGGTGGCGAGGCCGGGCTCAGTCGGACTCGCGAGCGCCCTGGTCGAGCCGGAAGGGCGGGTACTCGTCCCGCATCAAACCGGCGTATGCCTGGACGCGGATGATCCAGCGATTGACGCCCATCACGAAGTCGTAGAGGCCCTGCGGGTAGCGCGCCGTGAACAGCAAGGCGACCAGCGCGACGATCAGCAGGATGCTCAGCAGCGAAATCGAGGCGCCGCCCCAGTCGTCCCCCTCGCCGCCCGCGAACGCGACGCCGCCGCTCACCACCGCGCCGACGATCAGGTAGTGCGGAATGGCCAGCAACCACCACTTCACCAGTACCAGGCCGCGGTGCAATGTCTCCGGGTAGTCGATCTCCAGGTCGGCCGGGTAGTCCGCGTTCGTCCGCAAGCTGAACGGCGGGTATTTGTCGGTGCCGAGCACTGACAAGGAGTAGAAGGTCACCCGCCATCCCCAGCGCATGACGCCGACATTGAAGTCGAACAGGCCGCGCGGGTACTTGCCGGTGATCAGGATCGCGAAGAAGGCGACGACCGTGAGCACCGCGTAGGCGATGTGCAGGAAGAAAAGCACGATGTAGTGCGGTATCGCCAGTAGCCACTTGACCAGCCACAACCACCGCGACAGCGCGGGATCCAGATCGCCACGCACGCGAATCGGGTCGGACGGGACGGCGGGCTTCTCGAGTTCCATGAGCAACGCTCCTTACGGTTGTTGTGATCCAAACCACAACCAGTAGGTGTCCTGATTGTCCCGTACCCAGCCGTGCGGGAACGGCACCATCTGATACCGACACGCCAACGAATAGGCGCGCGGAGAGGGCGGTCCGCGCACGGCTGGGCCTGAGCCGCAATCGAATCGATCGAACCGCCCCCAACACCGGCGGATCGCGCTCCGGCCGGACTTGTACCATCGGGACGTGACGTTCGGCGCGCTGCGACTACCGGTGACCCGGGTACTCGTGGCTCTCGCGTACACCGCCTGGGTGGTCGCCATCGCGGTGCCCCAGTGTCACGTCTTCACCCACGCCGCCGCGCCGCACGCGCATATCGAAGCGTCCGGCCCGGTCATGGCCTCTTCCGTCACCCAGGCGATCCTCCTCGACCGCCATCAGCACGCCAACGAGCCGGATCGGCACGTTCCCGGCGACGCAGTGCTCGCCGCCCTGCCGCGCGCCATCTCGCTGCTGGTGCTGCTGCTGGTCGCCTCGGTGCCGGTGCTTCTGGCGGCGCCGGCGGCCGCGCTCGGTGGCGGCGTGCGCGCGCCCCCGATCGCGGCCATCCCGGTGTGTCCGGGCAGAGACAAACTCACTCGATTCGGCATCGATCGGAACTGATCGGTCAGCGTCAGGCCGGAGCCTGCCGGGGCCCGGCCGGTGTTCGTGCGAAGTCCGCACTCACACCGTCGCTACCAGTAGCGACCGCACAGAATCGACGATTCCCCATGACTTCTGCGCTGCAGAACCCGGCTGTGCCCGATCCCGCTCCGCGCGAGCCGCAGACCCGTCCCTCGACACCGCTCGCGAGCCCTGCGAGTCTCCTGACCACCGCCCAGCGCTGTCCGCGTCCGGACACCATGGTGGGCAACACGCCGGTCCTCTGGATCACCGAACCGCTGGGCGACACCACGCCACCGGAGGGCCGCGGCTTCTGGGCCAAGCTCGAAGGCGCCAATCCCGGCGGGATGAAGGACCGGCCCGCGCTGCACATGGTCGAGCGCGCCATCGCGCGTGGCGACCTCGCACCGGGCGCGCCGATCATCGAATCGACGAGCGGCACGCTCGGTCTGGGCCTCGCGCTGGCGGGCATGGTGTATCACCACCCGGTCACACTGGTCACCGACCCAGGCCTGGAACCACTCATGCACCGCATGCTCGCGGCCTACGGTGCGCGGATAGAACTGGTCGCCGAGCCGCACCCGACCGGCGGCTGGCAGCAGGCGCGCCGCGACCGCGTCGCCGAACTGCTGGCGCGGGACCCCCGGGCCTGGTGCCCCGACCAGTACCGCAACCCGGACAACCGCGACGCCTACGAAACCCTGGCGCTCGAGCTGGTGGCCCAGCTGGGCCGGATCGATGTTCTGGTCTGCTCGGTCGGCACGGGCGGCCATTCCGCCGGAATCGCGCGCACGCTGCGCCGGTACTTCCCGCACCTGCGTTTGGTCGGCGTCGACGCCGTGGCGTCCACGATCTTCGGCCAGCCCTCGGGACGGCGGCTGATGCGCGGGCTGGGGTCGAGTATTCATCCGGGCAACGTCGACTATCCGGCGTTCGACGAGGTGCACTGGGTCGCGCCCGCGGAAGCGGTGTGGGCCTGCCGCAGGCTCGCCGCGACACACCATGCCAGCGGCGGCTGGAGCGTCGGCGCCGTTACCTTGGTCGCCGGTTGGCTGGCCCGCACCAGCGATCCGGCCACACGGATCGCCGCGATCTTCCCCGACGGCCCGCTGCGCTATTTCGACACCGTCTACAACGACGAGTACTGCCGTGCGCACGGCTTGCTCGGCGTCACGCCGCCCGCCGCACCCCTGCGCATCGCGCATCCGGCCGACGCCGTCGTCGACTCGTGGACGCGCTGCGCGACGGTCGTCGATCCCCGCGGTGGCGCCGACGCGGAGCGGACGCGATGACCGAGCTGATCGCCACCTTCCGCGGCTTCAACCGCCCCAGCCGCATGCTGATGGTCAATCAGTTCGCCATCAACACCGGGTTCTACATGCTGATGCCCTACCTGGCCGGTTACCTGGCAGGTCCGCTCGGGCTGGCCGCGTGGGCGGTCGGGCTGGTCCTCGGCATCCGGAACTTCGCCCAGCAGGGCATGTTCCTGCTCGGCGGCACCCTGGCCGATCGACTCGGCTACAAACCGCTGATCGTGACCGGATGTCTGCTGCGCACAGGCGGTTTCGCGTTGCTGGCGGTCGCGGATACGCTTCCGGCGCTGCTGGTCGCGTCGGCCGCGACCGGTTTCGCGGGCGCGCTGTTCAATCCCGCGGTCCGCGCGTATCTGGCGGTGGACTCGGGGTCGCGCCGGGTGGAGGCGTTCGCCGTGTTCAACGTCTTCTATCAGGCGGGCATATTGCTCGGCCCGATCGTCGGGCTCGCGCTGATGGCCGTCGACTTCCGCGCGACCGCCACGGGCGCCGCGGTGGTGTTCGGCGCGCTGACGCTGGCCCAGTTACGTGCGCTCCCACAGCACACGGCCGCGCCGAAAACCACGTCCGTTCTGGACGATTGGCGCGTCGTACTGGCCAACCGCCCGTTCCTGCTGTTCGCCTCGGCGATGATCAGTTCCTCGGTGCTGGCCTTCCAGGTCTACCTGGCGTTGCCCGTGCACGCCGCACGGATCGCGGGCGACTCGGCGACCGCGCTGATGACCGCGGTGTTCGTGCTGTCCGGGTTGGTCGCTATCGCCGGTCAGCTGCGCATCACCCGCTGGTTCGGGCAGCGCTGGGGCCGCGCGCACAGCCTGGCACTGGGTATGGCGATTCTCGCGTTCGCGTTCCTACCGCTGGTGGTGATCCCGGGCACCGGCTCGGGCGTGTGGCCTGCGATCGGCGCGCTGCTGCTGACCGCAGTCGTCCTGGGAATCGGTGCGGCAGCGGTCTTTCCGTTCGAGATGGACACCGTGGTCGCACTGGCGGGCAACCACCTGGTGGCGACGCACTACGGCCTCTACAACACGATCGTCGGCGTCGGCATCCTGCTCGGGAATCTGGGCATCGGAACGCTGCTGGATGCCACGCGCGAGGCCGGTCTGAGCGCACTGGCGTGGGCGGCGCTGGTCGCCGTCGGGACGGTCGCGGCGGCGGCGTTGTTCGCGCTCGCCCGTTCCGGACGGCTCGACGCACCGGTCCCGGTCGGCTGATCGAGCGGGCCGTCCCGGGTGCGTACCGGCCGGGACGGCCTGGTCAGGCAGGTCCGTTCGACTGCGCCGAATACAGGCTGACCTCGCCGTCCTCGCTGAGGAAGGCGTTGACCAGCATGATGCGGTTGGCGCGCAGTTCCTCGTGATCCGGGGCGCTGGTGGTGATCGAGATCTGCGGGATGACCGCCCAGTTGACCACGTAGCGCTCCGGCGGGCCGTCGTCATCGGACAGCCGGGCCAGACGGAAGACCGAGACGGTCTTGCGGACGATCAGATTGCGCACGACCTCGGCGATTCGCTCAGGGTCTTCCAGTGCGAACATGAAGCCGAATGTCAACTCGGGCGATGACACGTAGGCGGGCACGAAGACCGAGGTTAGCCGATCGGACGCGTGTGCGCAGCGCTCGGGTCGAATCGGGTTGCTGCGCATGCGCTCGAACAATTCGAGAGCGCACAACCCCTGCGCGGAGCCGGTTGACCGATCCGTAACGGAACATAACGATTTCCCGGCAGCTCTCGGATTCGTACACCAGAGTATTGCGTGGATTCGGCTATCGCGCTTTCCTGAAAGTGTCCCGATTTCTCGGACGTCTTCTCTCGCATCGTCGCGGATTTCCCGGTTTCTCTGCCGTGCTGGTGGACCGTGGGACGACATCCGGATGCGGGACTGCGCCGGAGCCGAGGGGCGCCCCTCCCCGAAATCCCCCTCGGCCCTGGCGCATCCAAGATCCGCCGCGTCGCCGGAGGTATGCCATGCCCACCGAATACGCTCAGCGCGGCCTCGGAGCCGAGGAACTGCCACCCGCCGCCGCACTGCTTCGCGCGCTCCGGGAAGCCGGCGAGAACCAGCACCGGCACAGCGTGCTGCACGCCGCGCGCATGCTCGTCGAATGCCACGAGCGACGGCAGCTGGCGCTCGAGCGAGCACACGCGCCGGGCGCGTCCAGCGCGCACGTCGCGGCATGCAGCCGACAGCTGGAGGACATCGACGGCTGCCGCGCCGAGTGGATCGGACGAATCGACGCGTGGGTAGCCGCCAACGTGCAGCACCGGGAGGGCGCCTCGCTGCATACCGAGACACTCGGGGCGGTGATCGATCGAATCGCGGCGAAATGGGTTGCGGCTCGTCACACTTTGGGCGACGAGGTCACGACTGGGCCGCATCCGGCGCAGGTGGACGGGGAAGCCCACCTGCGGTGGACGAGGCTGGCCGAACTGATCGACGGCTACCAGGATCTGATCACCGACGTCACCGAGCACCGGCGCCGGCTGCCGGTGTGGTGATCAGCGCGGCTCGTCGACTCCGGGTTCGACGACTTCGGCGTCGAGGAACTCTTCCGTCCGGCTGACCGGCGGCTTCTCGACCGGGACCTCGGCCTCGTCGCCGAGATCGGTATCGAGGTCCCGCTGCGCCGCGGCGTCCCGGCGAGCCGCGGCCGCCGCCTCGCGCATCTCGATCGTGTCGGTGATCCACTCACCGATCTCCCGGGTGACCTCCGCGACGGTGCCCGTGATGATGCCGGCGATATTGCCGACATGCTTGGCGCCGGAGGAGGTCATTTCCTGAATGAGATCTTTGTTGCTTTCGAATTTCCCGATCATTCACACGCCCGCTTCGCTCGCCTGCCGCTGTCGCATCACGATAACACCGGGAGACGGCTCGCTCTCGACCCAGCGCGGCGGCAGTGCGAGCTTGAAAATCTTCTTCCACACCGACCCGATCTGCTTACCGAGCGGGCCGGTGTTGTACGGCAAACCGTACTTTTCACACAATGCGCGCACAGTCGGCGCCATCTCCGGATAACGGCTCGCGGGCAGGTCCGGGAACAGGTGGTGTTCGATCTGGTGCGACAAATTGCCGGACATGAGATGGAACAGTTTGCTGCCGCTGATGTTGGCCGAGCCGAGCATCTGCCGGATGTACCACTCGCCGCGGGTCTCGTCCGCGGTCTCCTCCTCGGTGAACGTCTGTACGCCGGTCGGGAAGTGACCGCAGAAGATGATGGCGAAGGCCCACACGTTGCGCACCAGGTTGGCGGTGACGTTACCGGCCAGGGTGTGGAAGAACAGCGGCCCGGTCAGGGCGGGGAACACCAGGTAGTCCTTGAGCACCTGCTTGCCCGCCTTGCGCCACTGGCCGAGGAGCAGCTTCTTGACCTCCGGCCACGTCTTCTTGCCCGCCAGGATGTTCTCGACCTCGAGGTCGTGGCCCATCACACCCCACTCGAACAGCATCATGAGCACGAAGGCGTACAGCGGCTGCCCGAGCCGCAGCACGTTCCACTCCTGGGCCTCGTCCATGCGCAGGATGGAGTAGCCGATGTCGCGGTCCTTGTTGTGGATGTTGGTGTAGGTGTGGTGCAGGTAGTTGTGCGAGTGCTTCCACTGGTCGGCCGGGCAGACCGTGTCCCACTCGAACACACGGGAATTCAGGCCGGGCTCGCGCATCCAGTCGTACTGGCCGTGCATCACGTTGTGGCCGATCTCCATGTTGTCCAGGATCTTCGACACGCTCAGCGCGGCCACCGCGGCCAGCCAGACCGGCGGAAGGAAGCCGAGATACATCAGGCCGCGCCCGGCGATCTCGAAGCCGCGCTGCGCCTTGATGATCGAGTACAGGTATTCCCGGTCGCGCTCGCCGAGGTCGGCGACGATCGCGGCGCGCAACTCGTCGAGTTCGCGGCCGAGTTCCTCGATCTGGTCCGGGCTCAGGACCAACGGTCCGTTGTCGGTTTCGGTCAGGATGGTCATGATCGGTTCCCCTTCTTCGATTAGATGTCGACCTCGACGTCGCCGACCGGCGCGCTGATGCACAGCTGGATCGGCTGGTCGGGGTCACTGTCGGTCTCGCCGGTGCGCAGATTGCGCGTGCAGCCGGAGCGGCGCACCGCGGTGCAGGAGAAACAGATCCCCATGCGGCAGCCGTACTCGGGGCTGAGCCCGGCGGATTCGGCCTGTTCGAGCAGCGGGGCGCCGTTGTTCTGCGCGCTCACGCCGCTGGCCGAGAAGCTCACGGTGCCCTGCGCGTCCGCGGCGTCGGCCGGGGCGAACGAGAGGATGAACTCCTCGGTGTGCAGCCGGTCTTCCAGCTGCTCGGCCTGATAGATCGTGCGCACCGCGTCCATCAGCGACTGCGGGCCGCAGACATAGGTCCGCGCGTCGGCGAACCACGGCGCCACGCGCTCCAGTTCGTCGTAGTCGAAGTATCCGCTGTTCTTCGGTTGGTTCAGGTCCACCCACGGTGCGTCGGGGTCGACCCGCGCCAGGTCCGGTGCGCGATGCGGATACCGCAGCTCGATGCGGAAGTTCGGGTGCCGCTGCGCGATCGCGTCCAGTTCGGCTCGGTGCGGCAGCACCTCGGGCGACTTCGCGTAGTGCAGGAACACCACCTCGCCCGGATGGTCCTCCGCGGCGAGCGTGCGCAGCATGGACAGCACCGGCGTGATGCCGCTGCCGCCGCTGATCAGCAATACGCGCTGCGGTCGCGGTTCGGGCAGCCGGAACACGCCGTCGGCGGGGGTCAGGTCCACCACCATGCCGGGGGTGGCGTGGCGGTAGAGGTACTGCGACACCAAGCCGTCCGGATGCGCCTTGACGGTCAGCTGGATGGTGCGATCCCGACCGCCTTCCGGGTTCACCGGCGAATAGCACCGCGTGTGCCGCACACCGTCGATGACCACGCCGATCTGGACGTACTGTCCGGCGACATGGCCCTTCCACTGCCGGGTCGGGCGCAGCGTGAGCGTGACCGAACCCGGCGCCGAGCGGCGCACGTGAGTGATTTCGGCCCGCATGTCCCGCACCGTGAGGGTGGGGCGGACCAGTTCCAGATACCGATCCAGCGGGTGTGGCGAGGTCAGGGTCTGCACCAGGTTGATGAGATCCACCATTAGTTACTCCGTGCCTTGTCGGGCTGACGACGTGCGACCGATTTTCAGTGCACGTCTGTACACTAAACTAGTGTGACGGATGATGGGGGCTAGGTGTCAACCGGCGAAACATGTGACTCGAACTACATCTAGGGATAGGTCGAATGGTGAACGGATGTATGCTCACCGGGATGAATGAGCAGGCAGCCACCCGAGGCGAACGCAAGGAGCGGACCAGGCAGGCACTCCTGGACGGCACCCTCGCCCTGGCTGCCGAGCGCGGATTCGCCGCACTCAGCCTGCGGGAGATCGCCCGCTCGGCGGGCATCGTGCCCACGGCGTTCTATCGGCACTTCGCGTCGCTGGAGGACCTCGGCGCCACCTTGGTCGACGACGGCGTCACCGCGCTGCGGCTGGCGCTGCGCGAAGTCCGCCGCAACGCGGACGCGAGCCTGTCGGACACGGTGCGTTTCGTGTTCACGCAGGTGGGGCCGAAACGTGAGCTGTTCGGCTTCCTGACCAGGGAGCGTCACGGCGGGTCCGCGGCGCTGCGCACGGCCATCGCCCGGGAGATCCAGCTGATCGTGCGCGAACTGGTCGCCGACCTCTCCCGAATCCGCGCCCTCGACTCCTGGACGCCACGCGACCTGGAAATCGCCGCCGACCTCATGGTCACCACCGTGACCGACGGGATCGCCGCCTATGTGTCGGCCGCACCGCGCGACGAGCAGACCATCATCGACCGCACCGTCCAGCAGATGCGGTTGATCGCGCTCGGCATGGGCGGCTGGCGTCCTCCGAAGCGGCGCTGATCCGGCGACGGACGGCCGTCGCGCTTCTCACTCGGCCGCCGGCCACGCTCACTCGGCGAGCCGCGACTCCTCGGCGTCGTCGCGCTCCGCTACGACCGGATCCGGCGGCCGCACCGGCAGCAGCACCGCGAGCCCTGCCGCCAGCACGACGAGCAGGCCCGCTATACCCGCGCGGTCGGCGTCGAACAGCCAGACGAACAAGCCGAACAGGCTCGGCGCGAGGAAGGACACCGCGCGCCCGGTGGTCGTGTACAAGCCGAAGAGCTGGCCTTCGCGTCCGGGCGGTGCGAGGCGGGTCAGGAACGAGCGCGCCGCCGCCTGCGCTGGTCCGACGAAAACGGTCAGCAGCAAGCCGAAGATCCAGAACATCAGCGGCCCCGACACCACGGCCAGGGCCAGGCCGCACACCAGCATGGCGGCCAGGGACACCACGATGACGATCTTCGGCCCGACCCGGTCGTCGAACCGCCCCGCGACGATCGCGCCCAGCGCCGCAACGACATTGGCGGCTATGCCGAACAGCAGCACATCCGAGTCGGCGATGCCGTAGACCCGCACGGCGAGTACCGCCCCGAAGGTGAACACTCCGGCGAGACCGTCCCGGAACACGGCGCTGGCCACCAGGAAGCCGACCGTGCGCCGGTCGGTGCGCCACAGCTCGCGCAGGTCGCGCCACAGCACCCGGTACGAGCCGAGGAATCCGGCGCTCGCCGCACCGGGATCGGCGTCGGTGCGCGGCAGCTCGGGGACGGCGAACAGAACCGGCAGCGCGAAGGCGGCGAACCAGACGGCGGCCAGCACGGCGACCAGGCGGATGTTGAGTCCGTCGTCGGTGGGCATGCCGAGCAGCCCGCGGTTGTCGCCCTCGCCGGAGATGAAGCCGAAGTAGCAGATGAGCAGCAGGAAGATGCCGCCGAAATAGCCCATCGCCCAGCCGAATCCGGAGACCCGGCCGACCGTCGCCGGCGTGGACACCTGTCGCAGCATCGCGTTGTACGGCACGTTCGCCAATTCGAAACAGGCCGACGCGAATGCCAGCAGGGCCAGACCGAGCCACAGGTCGCGATAGTCGTCGTGCACGAAGAACATCAGCGTCATCGCCGCGATGGTCAGCGCGGTCAGCGCACCGAGGGAGCGTTTGCGTTTCGCGGAGGCGTCGAAGCGCTGCCCGCTAACCGGCGCGGTCAACGCCACGACCAGGCCCGCGATGCCCAGCGTCCACCCCAGCCACGCGCTGGCGGAGACACCGCCGGGTAGGTCGTCGCCGACCTTGTCGGTGAGATATACGGAGAACACGAAGGTGAGGATCACGGCGTTGAATGCCGAAGACCCCCAGTCCCACAGCCCCCACGCCACCACCTGCCCGCGCCCGGCGGCCTGCCCGACTGTCGCCCGGGCGTTCACCTCGGTCATGCGCGCAGCTTAATGCGCGCGGCCCTTCGAGTCCGGTGGAAGCGAGTTCCGGCCCGCGAACCCGAAGTTGGCTATGCACTTAGTTGCATAGTACCGAATGTCACGGCTATTCTCACCGCATGGCACTGGAGCATGCGTTGCTGGTATCGCTGACCGAGCGGGCGGGCTCGGGATACGAGTTGGCGCGGCGCTTCGACAAGTCCATCGGGTACTTCTGGAGCGCGACTCACCAGCAGATCTATCGCGTCCTCAAACGCATGGAGGAGTCCGGCTGGATCGACGGCGAGTCGGTGGTCCAGGAGGGCAGGCCGGACAAGAAGGTGTACTCGGTGAGCGAGGCGGGCCGCGCCGAACTCGCGCGCTGGATCGCCGAACCGAGCGACTCCGGTACCCCGCGCAACGAACTCGCGGTGAAGATCCGCGCCGCCGCCCACGGTGACATCACCGCGTTGCGGGCCGAGGTTGCCCGCCATCGCGACCAGCACGCCCAGCGACTCGAGCTGTACCGGCAGATCGAGAAACGTGACTTCCCCGCCCCCGACCGGCTCGGCGGGACGGCCCTGCACCAGTACCTCGTCCTGCGCGCGGGCATCCGCGTGGAGTCGGGGTTCGTCGAATGGTGCGACGAAGTACTGCACGCACTGCACCCGCGCGCGACAGCCCCGCACGCGGATTGACGGAGAAAGGCGACCGCACCGATGAGTTCCTTCCCCCATTTGTTCGAGCCGCTCGATCTCGGCTTCACCACCTTGCGCAACCGAGTGGTGATGGGGTCGATGCACACCGGGCTGGAGGATCGCGCCTGGGACACCCACAGGCTGGCCGCCTACTTCGCCGAGCGCGCACGCGGCGGCGCGGGCCTGATCATCACCGGCGGCTACGCGCCCAACCGCGCGGGCTGGCTGCTGCCCTTCGGCGCCAAGCTGACCAACAAGACCGAGGCATACCGGCATCGGACGATCACCGAAGCGGTGCACGCCGAAGGCGGCAAGATCGCCATTCAGATCCTGCACGCGGGTCGCTACTCCTACATGCCGGGCAGTGTGTCGGCATCGTCGATCAAGGCGCCGATCAATCCGTTCCGCCCGCGCGCGCTCTCGGCCAAGGGCATCGAGCGGACCATCGACGACTACGCCCGCTGCGCGAAGCTGGCCCAGTTCGCCGGCTACGACGGCTGCGAGATCATGGGTGGTGAAGGCTATTTCATCAACCAGTTCCTCGCACCGCGCACCAACAAGCGCACCGACGCGTGGGGCGGCTCACCGGAGAACCGGCGGCGGATCGCGGTGGAGATCGTGCGCCGCACCCGCGCCGCGGTCGGCCCGGACTTCATCATCGTGTTCCGGTTGTCCATGGCCGAGCTGGTGGAGAAGGGGCAGACCTTCGACGAGATCGTCGCGCTGGCCCGGGAACTCGAAGCCGCCGGGGTGAACATCCTCAACACCGACATCGGCTGGCACGAGGCGCGGGTGCCCACCATCGTGACCTCGGTGCCGCGCGCAGCCTTCGTGGAGTTCACCGCGAAGATCACCGCGCGGGTAGGCATCCCGGTGTGCGCGTCCAACCGGATCAACATGCCAGAAGTGGCCGAGGAGATCCTGACCCGTGGCGACGCGCAGCTCGTTTCGCTTGCCCGCCCGTTCCTCACCGATCCGGAGTGGGCGAACAAGGCCGCGCAGGATCGCGTCGACGAGATCAACACCTGCATCGCGTGCAACCAGGCATGCCTGGACCACGCCTTCCAGCGCAAGACCGTGTCGTGTCTGCTCAACCCACGCGCGGGCCACGAGACCGAACTGAAGCTGCTGCCGACCCGCCGCGGCAAGCGCGTCGCCGTGGTCGGCGCGGGACCGGCCGGGCTTTCGGCGGCGGTGAACCTCGCCGAACGCGGCCATCACGTCGAACTGTTCGAGGCCGACGACAAGATCGGCGGCCAGTTCGACATCGCCCGCCGCATCCCCGGCAAAGAGGAATTCAGCGAGTCGATCCGCTACTACCACCGGATGCTCGAACTCACCGGCGTCACCGTGCACCTGAACAAGCGGGCCGGCGCCGACGAACTCATCGCCGGAGGCTACGACGAGGTGGTACTCGCCACCGGTGTGCGGCCGCGGATCCCCGACATCCCCGGAATCGACCACCCCATGGTGCTGTCCTACGCCGAACTGGTCCGGGAGGAGAAGCCGGTCGGCAAGCGCGTCGCCGTGATCGGCGCGGGCGGCATCGGCTACGACGTCAGCGAATTCCTCACCGTCGAAGGTCATCCCACGCTCAAGCTGGACGAGTGGAAGGAAGAGTGGGGCGTCACCTCCGACGACGATCAGGTCCGCGGACAGCTCACCGCGCCGAGGCCGGCTCCCGCAGCACGCGAAGTCGTTCTGCTGCAACGGAAGACGTCCGCGTTCGGAAAAGATCTCGGCAAGACCACCGGATGGGTGCACCGCGCCGCGTTGAAGGCCAAGGGCGTCGATCAGATCGGCGGCGTCAACTACGAACGCATCGACGACAACGGCCTGCACATCAGCTTCGGGGAGAAACGGCAACGGCCGCAGCTGATCCCGGTCGACAACGTCGTCGTCTGCGCGGGCCAGGAGTCCGTGCGTGATCTGGAGGCCCCGCTGCGCGCCGCCGGCGTCAGCCTGCATCTCATCGGCGGCGCGGAGCTGGCCGCCGAACTGGACGCCAAACGAGCCATCGACCAGGGCACCCGGCTGGCCGCACGGCTCTGACCGGGCGCGGCGGCCGGGCCGGATGCCCGGTCGCCGTTGCCGGGGCGTGGAACACCGGCTCGCCGGGATCGCGCGGCAGCCTCCGTCGGCGTCCCCCCGCGCGGCATCGCCTAGGCTGCACGGGGTGAGCCTGCCCTCCCCCACCTCCGAGAACCGCGCGGTCGTCACCGGCGCCTCCTCCGGCATCGGCGCCGCGCTCGCCGCCGACCTCGCCGCTCGCGGCTACTCGCTGATCCTGGTCGCCCGCCGCGAGGAGCTGCTCACCGAGCTCGCGCAGCGGCTGACCCTGGCCCACGGCATCACCGCCGAGGTGCGCGCCGTCGACCTGGCCGACCGCGACCAGCGCGGCGTGCTGGTGGAGGAACTGGCCGCCCGCGACATCGCCATCCTGTGCAACAACGCGGGCATCGCGACCTTCGGCGCGGTCGCCGAACTCGACCCGGCCTACGAGCGCGCGCAGATGGAACTCAACGCCGTCGCCGTGCACGATCTCACCCTGGCCGTGCTGCCCGGCATGCTGGCCCGGGGCAGTGGCGGCATCCTGATCAGCGGCTCGGCCGCGGGCAACATGCCGATCCCGAACAACACCACCTATGCCGCGAGCAAGGCGTTCGCCAACACCTTCTCCGAATCGCTGCGCGGTGAGCTGAAGGGCTCCGGCGTGCACGTCACGCTGCTGGCGCCCGGCCCGGTGCGCACCGAACTCCCGGACCCCGCCGACGCCTCCATCGTCGACCGGATGGTGCCCGACTTCATGTGGGTCTCCTCGGAGTACACCGCGAAGGTGTCCATCGACGCGCTCGCCCGCAACAAGATGCGCGTGGTCCCCGGCCTGATCAGCAAGGGAATGAGCGTGGCGGGCCAGTACGGCCCGCGCGCGGTCACCGCTCCCATCGCGGGCGCGTTCTACAAGAAGCTCGGCGGCTGACCTCGCTCAGCGGCGTCTGGTGCCGAACAGGCTGCGGGTGATCTGGCGGCCTGCCGCGCTCGCGGCCGAACGCAGGAAGCTGCGCACCGCGGGGTTTTTCATGATCCGCTCGGCGGCGGACTCCTCTTCCTCGCGGGTCGAGGCGCGGCCGGGCACGGGAGCGGGTTCCGCCTCCGGCGCCGCCGCGGCCATCTTCGCCGCGAGCAGTTCGTAGGCCGACTCCCGGTCGATGGTCTGGGCGTACTTCGAGGCCAGCGGGCTGGACAGCGCCCGCGATTTGATCGCGTCCGCACCGATGGTGTCCATCAGCGACCGGGGCGGCCGCAGCCTGGTCCAGGCCACCGGCGTCGGCGCGCCCTGCTCGGAGAGCACGGTCACGATCGCCTCGCCGGTGCCGAGGGAGGTCAGCGCCCGCTCCAAGTCGTAGACGCCGGTTCTGGGGTAGGTGCGGACGGTCTTCGTCAACGCCTTCTGGTCGTCCGGGGTGAATGCGCGCAGGGCGTGCTGGACGCGCGCGCCGAGCTGGGAGAGCACCTGGTTCGGGATGTCGGTGGGCAGCTGGGTGCAGAAGAACACGCCAACCCCCTTGGACCGGATCAGCTTGACGGTCTGCTCCACCTGCTCCAGGAACGCCTTCGAGGCGTCGGAGAACAGCAGATGCGCCTCGTCGAAGATGAAGACCAGTGCCGGCTTGTCCACGTCGCCGACTTCGGGCAACGTCTGGAACAGGTCGGCGAGCACCCACATCAGGAAGGTGGAGAACATCACCGGCCGCGCCGCCTGTGCGCCGAACTCGAAGAGCGTGATCACCCCTTTTCCGTCCGCGACCCGCACCAGGTCGGCCGGGTCGAGTTCGGGCTCGCCGAAGAACGTGTCGCCGCCGTCGGCCTCCAGATTCACCAGGGCGCGCAGGATCACCCCCGCGGTGGCCGCGGAGACACCGCCGATACCCCTCAGATCCTCCTTGCCCTCGGGGCTGGTCAGATGCGTGATCACGGCGCGCAGGTCCTTCAGATCCAGCAGTGCGAGGCCGTTGCGGTCCGCCCAGTGGAAGATCAAGCCGAGGGTGGACTCCTGCGTATCGTTCAGCTCGAGCACCTTGCTCAGCAGTACCGGGCCGAAGGAGCTGATCGTCGCGCGGATCGGCAGCCCGGCTCCAGTGGTGCCCAGTGAGACGAACTCGGTCGGGAAGCCGGTCGGCGCCCAGTCCGCGGCGGCGGTCTCCGCGATGCGTGTGGCGAGCCTGTCGCTCGATCGCCCCGGCTCGGCCAGACCCGACAAGTCGCCTTTGATGTCGGCCAGCACCACCGGAACACCGGCGCTCGACAGCTGCTCGGCGATGCCCTGCAGAGTTTTCGTCTTCCCCGTACCGGTGGCACCGGCGACCAACCCGTGCCGGTTCACCATCGGCATCGGAATACGAACGCGGGCGGCGGGATCCACCGTTCCGTCGACTACGACGGTGCCCAGTTCCAGCGCGAGTCCTTCGAACGCGTAACCCGCGGCGATCTCTTGCGCGGCGGAGGCGTCTCTCCGCTGCCCGGACGGCTCGTCTCGCGCCATGGACGAACCCGCTCCCGCCTCGTCGGCGACCGTCTGTTCGGCCAGCTCGCGTTCGGCGGCCTCCGCGGCAGCGGCCGCCTCGGCCGCGACCCGCGCCGCCTCGTCGGCCGCCTTGCGCGCCGCGGCCGCCTTCTCCTGAGGGGTGGTCATCGCACGTCCTCCGTCCTGGCTCGACTCGAACTGCTTTACGCAGTGTTTGCTGTCGCACCGAAAACGCCGGGTGCCGATCTGGAAGAAACTGTATCCCCGCCGGTCAGGTTCATGGCCGCATCGGCGGCTGAACGGTCGCAGCGCCGTACCGCCTGCTCGGGACCTCGGCCCGGCTAATGTTGCACGGGTGTCCGACAAATACATGGTGTGGATGGATTGCGAGATGACCGGCCTGCGCTTGGACAGCGACAAGCTGATCGAGGTGGCCGCGCTCGTGACCGACAGCGATCTCAACATCCTCGGCGAGGGCGTGGACATCGTCATCCACGCCGACGACGACGCGCTGGCCGCGATGCCCGCGGTGGTCGCCGACATGCACGCGCGCTCCGGCCTGACCGAAGAGGTCCGCCGCTCCACCGTCACCCTGGAAGAGGCCGAGCAGCGGGTGCTCGACTACATCCGCCAGTACATCCCCACCCCGCGCACCGTGCCGCTGGCCGGTAACTCGATCGCCACCGACCGCGGTTTCATCGCCAGGGACATGCCCCTGCTCGACGCCCACCTGCACTACCGGATGGTGGATGTGAGTTCGATCAAGGAGCTGTGCCGCCGCTGGTATCCGCGCATCTACTTCGGCCAGCCGGAGAAGGGCCTGAGCCACCGTGCGCTGGCCGACATCCAGGAGTCGATCCGGGAACTGGAGTACTACCGGCGGACCGCGTTCGTCGCGCCGCCCGGCCCTTCCACCGCCGAAATCGCCGCCATCGCCGCCGAGGTCTCCCAACTCGGTCCGGAGCGGGCCGAATCAGCCCAGGTCAACGGCTCGCCTGACGCCGATTAGGGAGTGGGCGGGTTGACACGCTAATATCTAGCCCGCCGGTTGTTGACCGGCGAATGGTGAGCGTAGTTCAGTTGGTAGAGCACCAGGTTGTGATCCTGGCTGTCGCGGGTTCGAGTCCCGTCGCTCACCCCAAGAGCCCGGACGGCTCCGAGAAATCGGAGCCGTCCGGGTTTTCTTTTGCGTCTCATCGCATTCCCCGGCGCACGCCCGCCGCAATGTGAAACGAATATCGTCCAGAATTCGCCACCTCTCCGTAGACTGCGATCCACGTGGGAGGGTGTCGCTGGGGCGCCTCCCGGTTCGATCAGAAAGACACACCTCGTGATGCGTTCTGCGGTTATCGCAGCCTTCGTCGGCGCCACCCTCCTCACCGGATCCAGCGGAACCGCGGCCGCGGGCATCGGGCTTCCGCCGCTGCCCGACTCCGGCTCGGCGTCGAGCGGATCGGCGGGCGGCCTGGCCACCACCGGCTCCGCGGGCAGCGGTTCGGCGGGCAGCAAATTGCTGTGCGCGGCGACCGGCAGCGCGATCGCGATCCTGGGTGACGCCCAGTTGGGCTGCAACATGCTGCCGTGAACACAGCCCCGAAATGCCGAACGGGCCACCGGATTACGCTCCGGTGGCCCGTTCGGCGTGCTGCTTCGGCTCAGCGATTGTCGTCCGCGTTGCCCGCCTTCCAGACCGGCCAGGGGATGTTCCAGTCACCCAGGCCGTCCACGCCGGACAGGGTGCCGCCCACGGTGTTCTTCACGATCGTGATATCGCCGCGCTTGGCGTTCTGGAAGACCCATTGCGCGTTCGCCGGGCTGAGGTTCAGGCAGCCGTGACTGGTGTTGCTGTACCCCTGCGCACCCACCGACCACGGCGCCGAGTGGAAGAAGATGCCGCTGTAGGACAGTCGCGTCGCGAAGTCCACCGGCGTCTTGTACCCGTCCGGCGAGCTGACCGACACGCCGTAGGTCGAGGAGTCCATGATGATCTTCTCGTGCCGGTCGGCGACGATGTAGATGCCGTTGTCGGTGGGCGTGCTGTCCTTGCCCATCGAGGTCGGCATGGTGCGGATCACCTGGCCGTTCTGCTCGACGACCACTTGCTTGGTGTTGTCGTCGGCGGTGAAGACCACCGCGTCGCCGATGGTGAAGAACGAGTGGATGTTGTCCTGGCCGTACAAACCGTTACCGAGATCACGCCCATAGACGTTCACGTCGATGGTGACCTTCGTCCCCGGCGCCCAGAAATGCTCCGGCCGCCACCGCACCTCGCGATTGTTCACCCAGTAGAACGCACCCTCCACCGGCGGCTCGGTGGTGATCTTGATGGCGGACTGCGCCGCATTCCGGTCCGGGATGTTCTCGTCGAACTGGACGGCCACCGGCTGGCCGATACCGACCACCTCCCCCTCGCCGGGGACCAGGTAGGGCTTGGTCTGGTTGCCGGGCGAACTCGTGGTGAAGCTCAGCGTCGCGGTGTTCGCCCCGCCCAGGCCGATCGCGTCGGCCTTCAACCGGTAGGTCTTGCCGTATCCGAGCACCTCGGTGGTCTCCCACGACCGGCCGTCGGCGGCGAGTTTGCCCTCGATCGACTTGCCCTGCGGACTGACCAAGGTCACCCCGGTGAACTTGCCGTCCTCCACCTTGAACGTCATCGGGACGCCCGGCGAAACCCCCACCTCGCCGTCCTTCACCGGCGACAGCAGCTTGGGCTTGATCAATTCGGTGATGGGGTTGCGGTCGATGACCGCCTGCGCCGCATCCGTGGCGTCGGATGCCGAACATCCCGTCAGCGCCAAGGCGGCGACCGCGACGACGATCACCGGTCCCGCGACAGTGCGTAGGGACCACCGCGCGGCCGGCTTGCGCTTCTGCCGACCTCGACCAACACTCATTTCCAACCCCGTTTCAAAGTCTCGGTGCTCCAGGACACACCGATGGCTTCGGATACCGACCGCTGCGCTGCGTCACCCCGCCGTGGACGCGGGCGATCGAAACCACAATCGGACATTCTGCCAGTGCGTAACGTCCAGGCCAATGTGAACACCTCGTCCGTCACTGCAGCGTTACCACCTGTAGATCAACCCGGCGATCCCCGGCGTTACCGGCCCGCGAGCGCATCACATCGCGGCCGGTCAGGGCACGATTTCACTTCTGCGGCCCCGGCCTGTTAAGGTTTGTCCCGCACCGGAACACGGAGCACGCGCCATTAGCTCAATTGGCAGAGCAGCTGACTCTTAATCAGCGGGTTCGGGGTTCGAGTCCCTGATGGCGCACATCACGTAAACCGTGCCCCTTGTCAGTCATCGGCTGACAAGGGGCACGGTTTTCTCTTCTCCAGATCGCCGCGGAACCCGTGACATCACCGTGACCTGGGCTTCTTCCCAGTTGCACCAGTGGTCTCAATTCGGACAGCAATACGCCCGCGAAGCCCTCGAAATCCAGTTGTACAGCCGAAAACTTCTGTGATGTACAGCACAAGAGGTTTAACGGCAAACTCCCAGCTTGGATAACGATTCGGCCACTGCGTCCTGGGCTTTCCAAGATCGCCAACGCCTATCATTCAGGTTTCGTTCACCCTTTGTTAACCAAGCGTGACCATTCTGCAATCAGGTCACGAAGCGACCTGAAGTTTGGTCAGCCCGAGGAGTTGTAGACACCGATTCGGTAACGATCACCGGCAGGCGACTGCCCGCCACGTGATCGGCGGAGCGGAATCCGGCGACGGACCCGCGATCCACACTTCCGCCCCGTCTCTTCGCATCGAGATGCGAAGTCCCGCGCGACACCGCGGCCGAGCCCATCGAGGGCGATCCGGCGCCGCACACACGAACCGCGTCGCGTTCCGGGGACATCATCGTCCCCCACAACAAAACCACACAACAGCACATGGCCGTTTTCGGCGAACGCCCCGAGCGTACGCCGCAGGATCCGTGCTGCCCAATTGCGGCCCGGATCGAGTAAGTCCCCGATAAAGGAACCGATTCGAATGCCTGACAGACGCCTTTCCACCCTTCGTCGCCCCTCGCTCCGCGAAACCGTCACCGTGGCCGTCGCCGCCGCGGGTGTCGTCGCCGTGGCCGCCTGCTCCGCGGCGTCCGTGGCCGATGACAGCGTCCCGTCTCGCATCGCCATGGTGGCCGAGCAGCAGCCCGAGGCCGCCGCCGCGCCCGCCGTGGTCGCCGCCCCGGTCGCGGAGGCCATCCCCGCGCCGATGCCCGCCCCCGCTCCGGCGCCCGCGCCCGCTCCCGAGCCGATTCCGGCCCCGATGCCTGTCCCGGCCGCGCCGGTCTACGCGGACAACCTCGACGGCTGGATCCATCAGGCGCTCGACATCATGCAGGCCAACGGCATCCCGGGCACCTACGAGGGCATCCACCGCAACATCATGCGTGAGTCCACCGGCAATCCCCAGGCCATCAACCTGTGGGACTCCAATGCCGCCATGGGCATCCCGTCCAAGGGCCTGCTGCAGGTGATCGACCCCACGTTCGCCACCTACCACGTCGCGGGCACGCCCTTCGACATCTGGGATCCGGTCGCCAACATCGTCGCCGCCTGCAACTACGCCGCGCACCGCTACGGCTCGATGGACAACGTCGACAGCGCGTACTGAGTCCGCCTCGCGCCGCGGCCTCCCCATCCGCCGATGGGGAGGCCGCGGCGCATTCCGGCCGGTACGCCCGGTCGGCTAGGGTCGATGCCACCTGCGACCCGTGGACGTGCCCGTGACCGACTACGCACACAACGACGTGGCGGCCAAGAGCCGCGCCGAGAAAGCGCGACGGCTGGCGAGCTACCTCTGGCACCGTGGCATCACCGGCTCCGAGGTGCTCGCGATGACGGCGTCCGTCCGGCGCAAACTGGCCAGGGCCGCCGCGACTAATCCGCCGAGCACGGACGAGACCTGGACTACGGTGGCGCGGTTACTGACCGAGAAGGACGACTGGGCCGCCCGCCATCCGGAGCATCCCGCGGCTCGACGGGAGCACACCGACGAGAAGCTGCTCTGGGTGAAGCCGCCGATCACGCCGTGGTCCTGATCATCCGCCAAAAGGGTTTCAGCACAAGATTTTCGACGTCTACTACAGACTTCCGTAGAGTGGTGACATGGTTCCGTCGACACCGCCGTCGCGATGACCGAGCGCAAACCGGCGAAGCAGACGTTCGAATCGTGGGTCGACAAGCAGATCCGCGAGGCGGCCGAGCGCGGCGAATTCGACAACCTGTCCGGCACCGGCAAGCCGATTCCCGGGGCGGGTTCCGCTTACGACGAAGATTGGTGGCTGCGCGGCTATCTACGCCGCGAAGGAGTCGGCAGTGAGGCGCTGTTGCCACCGTCGCTGCTGTTACGGCGCGATATCGAGCACCTATCCGAAGACGTGCGCGATGCGACCAGCGAACGACAGGTGCGGGCGGCCGTGCGGGAACTCAACAAACGCATCGTGGACTGGCTGCGGATGCCGGAAGGACCGTTCGTGCCGATCGCTCCGGTGAACGCGGACGACATCGTCCGCCAGTGGCGCGAGTCCGCGCGGCCGCAGCGCGAGCAGCCGAGCCGCGCGACGGGGGCCCCTTCCCGAGCGGGGGCCGGCGAGGCCCCCGTGCGGGCCCCGTGGTGGCGCCGATGGCGACGGCGTGACACCGACGCCGGATAGCGTCCCCGCAGGAGAACGAACCGCGCCGCTCACGCGCCGAGTTCGGTCACCTGCTCCACCTCGGCGACCACTTTGTCCGCCAGTGCGCGCAGCACCCGCGCCTCATCCGCCGTCATCGGCTCGATGAAGACGCGACGGACCAGATCGACGTGGTTCGGCGCGGCCCGCTCCAACGCGACGCGCCCTTCCGGCGTGAGCTGGACGATGATGCCGCGGGCATCCTCCTCGGCGGGCCGCCGCTCGACCAGACCGCGCGCGTCCATCCTGGCCAGATGCTTGGACAACCGGCTCTTCTCCCAGCACACCTCGGCGGCCAGTTCCTTGGCGCGCAGACAACCGTTGGGGGCAGCGGACAACGCCACCATCAACTCGTAGTCCGCCAGGGACAGACCGTCCTCGGCCAGGCCGGCCGAAATCGCCCCGTCCAAACGCTGGCGCAGCCGCACATATGCCTGCCAAGTCGCCTGCTCGTCGTCACTCAACCACCGGACCATGGGAATGAAGTGTAGTCACGGTTGGTTGACATGGACACTAACTCCCGAGGAGGTCCCCATGCCCGCCGTCACCGTGCCCGACATCATGGTCCTGCCACGCCTCCCCCGTCTCGACGCGACCCTGCGCGAACGACCGGTCCGGAGCGTGGTCACCGCGCACAAACAGCGCGAAGGCGCGGGTTTCGAGGTGCGCAGGCCGTTTCCCAGCATGGACCTGCGCACCGCCGATCCGTTCATCCTGCTCGACCAGATGGGCCCGGTCGCCTACGAACCGCACGAGGCGAAGGGCGCGCCCTGGCATCCGCACCGCGGCTTCGAGACGGTCACCTACATGCTCGACGGCACCATGGTGCACCACGATTCACAGGGCGGCGGCGGCGTCATCGGCGAGGGTGACACCCAGTGGATGACCGCGGGCTCCGGCATCCTGCACGACGAGGTGCCGCCGGAGGAGATGGTCGCCTCGGGCGGGTGGTTCCACGGCATCCAACTCTGGGTGAACCTGCCGCGCGCGCTCAAGTTCGCCGCGCCGCGCTACCAAGACCTGCGCGCTGGCGAACTGACGCTGGTGAGCTCGCACGACGGCGGCGCGCTGGTCCGGCTCATCGCCGGGGAGGTCGGCGGGTTCACCGGTCCCGGTTCGACCTACACCCCGATCGCCTACGCTCACGCGTCGATCACTCCCGGCGGGATTCTGGAAACACCATGGCCGCAAGAGTTCACGGCGATGGCGTACGTGCTCTCCGGCAGCGGGGCGGTCGGCGCGGAACGCAGGCCGCTGAGCGAAGGACAGCTGGCGGTGTTCGGCCGCGGAGACGCGATCAGCGTGACAGCCGATGCGCGCCAAGACAATCGGACCGGAGCGTTCGAAGTGCTGCTGCTCGGCGGACGGCCGATCCGGGAACCGGTGGTGCAGTACGGGCCGTTCGTCATGAACACCCGCGCGGAGATCATCGAAGCGATGGAGGACTACCAGGCCGGGCGCATGGGAAACATCCCCGCACAGCACATCAGCGGCGCTGGTGGGCAGGATCCCCTAATGCCCTAGTTCCGTCCCCCCGAGGTTGACAAGAGAGCGGCCCGTCACAACAGTGGATGCGGCGTCCGGTCGGACGCCGCATCCACCGCAGCAACCACATAGAGGAATACATGAACGTTCGCCGGCTCTCCGTCAGCGCGGCCGTCGCGGGACTGACCTTTCTCGCGGCTCCCGCCGCCCTAGCCGCCCCTCCGTCCGGATCCGCCGGAACGGGTTCCTCGGCCGTCGACACCGGCTCCGCCGCGACCGGCTCGGCCGGTCTGTCGCAGACCGGTTCGGCCGGTGGCGCCTTCGCCAACTGCGACGACGCCCGCAACGCGGGCCGTGCGCCGCTGTTCCGTGGCGAACCGGGCTACGGCCCGCACCTGGATCCCGACGGCGACGGCTTCGCCTGCCCGACGGTCTGAACCGACCGCGAAACGACGACACCCGGTGGGCGATGCCACACCGGGTGTCGTCGTTTTTCCAGCTCAGCGGAAGATTTTGAGCAGCACCAGCCCGACGACCAGGGCGGCGGCGCCGATCAGGCTGTATTTCACCTTCGGCTCGTTCAGCTTCCCGACCACGATCTGCTTGGTGTCGTCCGCGATGCGATGCGGGTCCGCGCGTACCGCGAGTTCGTCGAGCGTGCTCGCCAGCCGAGTGCGGGCGGCCTCGATCTCCTGCTCGATCCGCTCGGTATCCCTTGCCACGTTCCACCCTCCTGTTGTCGATTGCCGCACCCGGTGCACGATCACGCCGCATGCTCGGCCTTTCGTGCGGCACCCGGGGCTCGCGGACGAGTGTATCCGCCGCCACCCCGCTCTATCCGGCCGCGCGCGGATCACCTGTCCGGACCTTCGGATACCGTGCTGGAGGTGACCACCAACCAACGACTCTCCCCGGGCGACACCGCCCCCGAGTTCACGCTTCCCGACGCCGACGGCAAGAACGTCTCGCTGTCGGACTACCGCGGTCGCAAGGTGATCGTGTACTTCTACCCCGCCGCGAGCACGCCCGGCTGCACCAAGCAAGCCTGCGACTTCCGCGACAACCTGGCCGACCTGGACGGCGCGGGCATCGACGTGGTGGGCATCTCCCCGGACAAGCCGGCCAAGCTGGCCAAGTTCCGCGACGCGGAGCAGTTGACCTTCCCACTGCTGTCGGATCCCGACCGCGCCGTGCTCACCGCCTGGGGCGCATACGGCGAGAAGACCATGTACGGCAAGACGGTCGTCGGCGTCATCCGCTCGACCTTCCTGGTGGACGAAGAGGGCAAGATCGCCGTCGCGCAGTACAACGTGCGCGCCACCGGCCACGTCGCCAAGTTGCGCCGCGACCTGTCTGTGTAACCCGCAGGCAGCGAAAAGCCCGGCGCCGCAGGGGCGCCGGGCCGAGGTCGGGCCGCGGTTCGGCTGGATCAGGCCTGCAACACCTGCTGGGCGGCCCACTGCGCCATCAAACGCAGGTGCTCGTCCCACCAGTCCGCGGCTTCCGGGGTGAATACGGCGGGCGGTGGGGCCTCGCCGGGGAACAACAGCGCGCCGTCGGGCGCGGCGACCACGCGGTCGGCCGGGACCCCGGTACCCGGCACCAGCGGCGCCGAGGCGTTCGTCTCCGGTCCGTTCGTGGCATCGGCGGCGACCAGCGGCAGCGGACGCGGTGCGGCACCCCACCGAGGCTCCGGAAACTGCACTCCGGTCGCGCCGGCATCGGCGCCGGAGCCGAGCGGCCCGTCGGACGGCTCGGGCGCCTCGGTATCCGCGGGCCGGACCTGGTCTGCCGGATGCGACGCGCCGGCGCCTTCGATCCGGGCGTCCGACACGACGGTCGGCGCAGGCCGCGAGGAGTCGTTCAGCAGGTAACTCCCGCCGACGACCATTCCGCTGGCCAGTACCCCGGCCGCGGCGAACACCGCGACTCCGCCGCGCGCCCGGTGCGGCTCGCTCACCGAGTCGGCGCAGGTGTCCTGCTCCAGTCGCACGCTCAACGCCGCGCCCGCGGCGGAGGCGAAAGCCCCTATCGTGCAGGGGATCACCGGCGCCCCGAATTTCTCGACCGCCGCAAGCACCACCGACCCGGCGCCCGCCGAGCCGATCAGCGCCACCGCGTCCGGCCGCGCGTCGGCCGCGTCCAACTGCTCCCACGCCGCCGCGACGCCCATGCCGAGCGACCGTGGCGTCGCCCGGCCCGCCTGCCCCACCGCGGCGAGCACCCGGCGGCGGCCGCGGTCGACCAGGGTGAACGCCTGGTACCCGGGCACCACCTCGCAGATCAGCAGGTTGTCGTGGGCCTCGAGCCACGTCATCATGCTCGCCACGCTCAAGTGGGCCGATTTCACCGAGACCATCGAGGCGCTGTGCCACGGACCGGCCGCCAACCGGGTCACGATGGCGCGCCGCTCGGCGGCGTCCCGATAGGCGACCGCGACGCCCCCGATCGCCCACTCCGAGCCCAGCCCCGCGGCCAGGGCGCTCAGCGCGGCCTCGACCGCCGCGGCCACGTCGGCCTTGCCGTCACCGTCCGCTCGCACCACCCGCCGCAGCAGCACCCGGTCGGCGAGCTTCTTGCCGTCGGCGAGCGCTACCGCGTGCACGGCACCGCGTTCGGTGGAAACGCCGAGAGTCACCACAGATTCAGCTACCACTGATCACGCCTTCCCTCTGTGCATTGACCGAGCTCACGCTTGCCGAAAGCCATGAGCCCCATGGATTCCCCTGCTCGGAACACACGTCGCGATGCACGCGCGCTCGGTATGTGTTCGGCACCACATCGGTTACGGATGGGTAGCGGAACTCGAGCCGCCCGGATCCGAACGGCGGATGCGCGTATCGCCCGCTTGCCGCTACCGTTAGCCTGGATGCGTGGACGTACGCGCGGAGGCCAGGTCGAAGCACCGTGTGGACCCTGCGTTGGAGTTGCAGGACGACCCACAGGAGCTCATGCCGCGACGCCGGCCGACGCAGGAACGCAGCAAACGAAAGTTCGACGCCTTGCTCCAGGCGTCCAGGGAGCTGCTCGTCGAGGTGGGGTTCGAATCGTTCACCTGCGAAGAGGTGGCGGCCAGGGCGGAGGTGCCGATCGGCACGCTGTATCAGTTCTTCGCCAACAAGTACGTCATCGTCTGTGAGCTGAATCGCCAAGACCTGGTTGCGGTTTCCCAGGAGCTGGCCGACTTCCACGGCGAGATCCCGTCGCTGGACTGGCTGCGGCACATGAACCAGTTCGTCGACCACCTGGCCAACCTCTGGATGACCGACCCGTCCCGCCGGGAAGTGTGGCTGGCCATGCAGTCCACGCCGTCCACCCGGGCCACGGGCGCGATCCACGAGAAGCAGTTCGCCGAGGTCGTGTCGCAGATGCTGCGGCCGCTCACCCCGCGCACCCCGCGGGTACGGCGCACCATGATGGCCGAAGTGCTGGTGCACGTGGTCTATTCGATGCTCAATTTCTCGGTGCAGGACGAGCAGAGCAGTGCGGAAGCGGTCGCCGAACTCAAGCGGCTGATGGTCGCCTACCTGCTCGTCGCGGAGAAGGAGTCGCGCACCGGCAGCGAGCGATGACGGTGGTCCCGGCGGGAACCGGGACCACCGTGCGGCTCACCCGGCGCTGTCGCGGCCCTCGATGAGATCGGCCAGCTCGCCCGGGTCCTCGAGCACCACCATCGCGGCGGCGGTGTCGCCGTCGTGCGTCAGCGACAGATGCACCCGCACCCGGGGCAGGAATTCCGCGGCCAGGCCGTGCAGTTTGATGCTCGGCCTGCCCCACGCGTCGTTGACCACCTCGATCAGCGGATACGGGTTGTCCCCGATCTGCGGGCGGCGGGCGAACCGGGACGATGCCCAGGCTTTGAGCACCGCCTCTTTCGCCGCCCACCGCGCCGCGTAGCTGCGCGCCGGGTCGGTCCCCTTGCTCTGGCAGTAGCGCCGCTCTCCCGCGGTGAAACTTTCCCTGAGCATGGTCGTTCCGGCGCGTTCGAGCTGTTCGGAGAACTCGGAGATGGTCACCAAGTCCAAGCCGATACCGAGGATCGTCATAGGCGGGCAGCCTACGACGTACTCGGCGAGCCCGCGCGCGGACCCGGCGCGGCGAGTTGCCCCGCCGCGCTTCCGGTTACGCGCATCCGATGCCCTTAGCGCGGTAGGAGCCGTCCTGCGCCAGACGTGCCTCCGGCGAGAGCAGCACGTCGGCCTCCAGCTGACGAGCCCGCTTGGCGGGGGTGCCGTCGCCGCCGAGCCTGCGATCCGCGGGACGCTCGTACAGCGGCGCGCCGCCACACATCGCCTCCACGAACCGCTGCCTGCCCGCCAGCTGACGCTCCTGCGCCCTGCGCTGGTACTCCTCGCGCCGTCCCGGCTCGATGGCCTGGATGAACGCCTCCGGGTGCACGACCGCCAGCAGGCCGTTCACATGGCCGAAGCCGAGGGAGGTGACCAGACCGGCCTTGAGCGGAAGGCGATCACCGAGCCGCAGCGGCTCGCGCAGCCACACCAGGTGCGGGAAGGCCAGCATCTTCTCGTCGACGCAGTCCAGGCTGCGGTTCGGCGGGATGACGCCCTGCTCCAGCACCTGGCACAGGCCGATGAGCTGGAAGGCGGCCGCGCCGCCCTTCGCGTGCCCGGTGAGGGTCTTCTGCGACACGACGAACAGCGGAGCGCCGTCCGAGCGACCGATGGCCGTCGCGAGGCGCTCGTGCAGCTCCGACTCGTTGGGGTCGTTGGCCGCCGTCGAGGTGTCGTGCTTGGACACCACCGCGATCTCGTCCGGCGTCACGCCGAGCTTGCGGAGCTCGGTCGCCAGCCTGGACTCCGCCCCGCCACGACCGGCGCCCAGCGCGCCCAGACCAGGGGCCGGGATCGAGGTGTGCACACCGTCCGCGAAGGACTGCGCGTAAGCCACCACGCCGAGCACCGGCAGACCCATCTCCAGCGCGACGCTGCCGCGCGCCAGCAGGACCGTTCCGCCGCCCTGCGATTCGACGAACCCGCCGCGGCGGCGGTCGTTGGCGCGGGAGAAGTACCGGTCGCTGATGCCCTTGGCGCTCATGGCCGCCGAATCCGCGGTGGCCGACATGTCACCGAAGCCGACGATGCCCTCGATGCCGAGGTCGTCGTATCCGCCCGCCACGACCAGATCGGCCTTGCCGAGCCGGATCTTGTCGACGCCCTCCTCGACCGACACCGCCGCGGTGGCGCAGGCCGCCACCGGGTGCACCATCGCGCCGTAACTGCCGACGTAGGACTGCACCACGTGCGCCAGCGCCACGTTCGGCAGCGCCTCCTGCAGGATGTCGTTCGGGCGCGGCTCACCGAGCAGGTTGTCGACGTACAGCGAGCGCATCGAGGACATGCCACCCATGCCGGTGCCCTGGGTATTGGCGACCAGCGAGGGATGCACCCAGCTCATCAGCTCGGCGGGACTGAACCCGGAGCCGATGAACGCGTCCACCGTGCAGACGATGTTCCACAGCGCCACCCGGTCCACCGACCCGGCCATATCGGGCGAGATACCCCAGATGGTGGGGTCCCAGCCGGTCGGGATCTGGCCGCCGACGGTGCGCGAGAGCTTGGCCCGGCGCGGCACCCGGATCTCGGTGCCCGCCTTGCGCGTCACGGTCCAGTCACCCGAGTCAGCGACCGGCGTGATCACCGTGTGCTCCGGATCGGCGGCGTAGAAGGCGCGGGCCTCGGCCTCGCCGCCCACCGTGAACGACAGGTCCTGGTCGAGGAACACCGAGGTCATCAGCGGCGCCGAGTTGTCGGTCATGGCGCCGTCGTCCTCGTAGCGGCGCACACCGCAGCGGGCGACGACGGCGTCGTGGTAGCGCTCGGCCAGTTCGTGCTCGGGCACGTAGTCGCCGGACTCGGCGTCGTACCAGCCCGGTTTCGGGTCGTTCTCCCAGATGACCATGCCGGTGGTCCAGGCCAGCTCCAGCACGCCCGCCGCCGACAGCTCGTCGGAGACCTCCATCTCGAAGCGAGTGCGCGCCGAACCGTACGGGCCGAGTTCGCCCGCGCCGACGATGACCACCATGTCGGCCAGGTCCGTGGCCACCTCGCTCCACTCCGGCACCGGCAGCGCGGAGGTCACGGTGGGCGGCGCGGGCAGCGCGGCGATGGTGCGGCCCGCGTCGGCGTCGGTCTCCACTTCCGCCTGCTCCGCGGCCTGCTTGGCCAGCGCGGGCAGGTCCAGCTTGGCGCGGGCGAGTCCGCCGGTCAGGTCGATCTGCTGCGGGCCGGTCGCGGTCACCTGACGGGCCCGCGAGGTGCACCACTTGAGCAGTTCGTCGGCCATCTCGGTGGTGGACCAGGTCTGCACGCCTGCCTTCTCGACCGCCTCGACCATCGGGTCGTTGTGTCCCATCAGGCCGGTGCCGCGCACCCAGCCGATCAGCGCGTGCACCAGGGTGACCCGGGCCGACCACGACTTCTCGGCCCGCCACTTGGCGACCACCGCGTCCAGCGCCGCCTTCGACTCGCCGTAGGCGCCGTCGCCGCCGAACATGCCGCGGTTGGGCGAACCCGGCAGCACCACATGCAGTTTCGCGTCCACGTCGTAATCGGCGCCCAGCTTGGACAGCCCGCCGATCAGTCGTTCGACCGACCAGAGCAGCACGCGCATTTCCATTTCGGCGCGAGCGCCCGCGTCGGCGAGATCACCGGCCACCCGCGGCGCCGCGAACGGCAGCAGCAGGGTGGGCGTCATCGCGTCCTTGATCTTGATCTTCGCGCCGCCCGCGCTGTCGACCTGCTCGGTGCCGATCCAGTCGATCAAAGCGTCGACGTCCTGGTAGGACGCCATGTTCGCGGGCACCACCCACAGGGCCGCGCCGTGGCGGGCGTTGTCCCGGTACAGCTTCCGGTAGAAGCCGAGGCGTTCGTCGTTCAGCGCCGAGGTGGTCACCACCACCGTGGCGCCACCGCTGAGCAGCCTGCCGGTCACCGCCGCGGCGATGGATCCCTTGCTGGCGCCGGTGATCACCGCGATGTCCGAGGACCACAGTCCGGGCTCTTCGGTGCTCAGCGCCGCCTCGGCGATGCGCTCGTACACACCCGCGAGCACCGAACGCGCCTCGTGCATCGCCCGCTGCCGCCACCAGTTCGCCTGCGCCGCGACGGCTTCGCCCGCGCCGAGGAACCCGGTGACCGGTCCGTTCGCGCTGCCCGAGTCGTCGGCCAGCCACAACCGGGCCAGATCCTCGCGCGCCGTGGCCCACCGGTCGTCCAGCAGCACCGCCTTGCGGGCGTCGAACGCGGGCGCGACCAGGCGCGGCCAGTCCGCACCCAGTTCGGCCGACACCAGGTCGACCAGGGAGTCATCGGACGCTTCCGGAGCGGAGACCCGCTCGGACAGTCCGAGCTGTTCGAGCACCACGCGCGCGGCCGTGGCCAGCACGCCGTCGCGCCCGGTGATCTGCTCGGTGAACTCGCCCAGCGCCGCGGCGTCGACGGTCGCGCCGCCACCGCCGCCCGCCGAGGGCAGCGACACCGCGACACCGCGGCGGGCCGCGACGGCCTGCACGGCGGCGTCGATGGCCGCGTCGACCGAGGCGGCGTCGCCCAGCGCGCCGGAGACCAGCCCGCCCAGATCACCGCCGCGCACGCTGGTGCCTTCCCTGGTGCCCAGCGACACCTCGGCGGTCACGTGGCTGGCCCACCCGTCACCGAGTTCCCAGACCTTCGTGACCCGATCCGCGATGGCGGCCGGACGCTTGCCGGACGGGCCGAACACCTTGCGCAGATGATCGCCGATGGCGTCGGTGAGCACCGTGCCGAAGGGACGGTAGGTACGGGCGAGCCGCTCCACCGTCGCCGACAGCGCGCCCATGTCTGCGTCGGCCGCGCCGTCGATCGCGCCGAGCGAGAGCTCGGAGCCGAGGTCGACCAGCAGCTGGTTGCGCCGGGAGGAGACACCGTCGCACAGACCCTCGATGGTGTCCACGGGGCCGATCTGGTCCAGCCGCAGCTTGGTCCACAGCGCGATCAGCACGCGGGTGGCGTCGGCGGCGGTGAACGCGATGTCGTCCGGACGCGGACCCCCCGAGCTCGGGGCGGGCGCTGCCACGGGAGCGGCGGCGACGGCCGCCGCCGGAGCCGCGGTGGCCGCAGGCTCCTCGACGGGCTCGTCGACCGGCGCGGGGTCGGTGTCGGTCGCGTAGACGATCGCGGCCTCGCGCTCGATGTTGAGCACCTCGACCGTGGCGTCACCGAACGCGGGAAGCTTCAGTGTCTGGCTGGCCAGGTTCGCCACCGTCGGCGTGGCGCCGAGACCGATCTCGACGAACCGCTCGACGCCGAGGCCGCCCTGCGCGGGATCGGTGAACAGCAGGTCCTGCGTCTCGATCCAGCGCACCGGGCTGGCGAACTGCCAGGCCAGCAACTCGACCAGCACCACGCGGCACAGCTCGGTCGGCCGGGCCGCCCAGCTGTCGAAGTCGGCCAGCACGGCGGTGAGCGGCTCGGACGGCACCAGATCCGCGATCTCCTGGACGAACGCCCGCTCCAGCGAGAACAGCCGGGGCACCAGGTTCGGGATGTAGCGGCCGACGAGGACCTCCGGGCGCAGATCCACCGGAAGCAGCTGCTCGAGCTTCTGCCGGAACTCCGGAACGCCCTTGCGCAGCACCGTCGAGTGGAACGGCACGTCGATGCCGGGGACCAGGATGAACGCCCGCTTGCCGCCGAATTCGGCACGGCGACGGTCGATCTCCTCCTCCAGCGCGTCCAGCCCGGCCACCGTGCCCGCGATCGCGTACTGCGACCCGCGCAGGTTCAGGTTGACCACCTCGAGGAACTCCCCGACCCGCTCGCCGACTTCCTGGACGAAGCCGACGACCTCCGCGTCGGGCAGCCCGATCTGCGAGGGCCGGATCGCGGCCATCCGGTAATCGCTGCGGCCCTGCGCGTCGCGCGGCACCAGCTCGTGCATCGCGGAACCGCGCTGGAACACCACCTCGAGCACCGCCTCCAAGGGGAGCACCCCGGCGACGGCGGCGAGCGCGTTGTACTCGCCCACGGAGTGACCCGCGAGCAGCGCGTCCTCGACGAATGCCCCGGCCTCGCGCAGTTCCGCCACCTGGGCGACACCGAGAACCGCCATGGCGACCTGGGTGAACTGCGTCAGGTGCAGTACGCCGTCCGGGTGCCGGTGTTCGACGCCCCGCGCCTTCAGATAGGTCGGGTTGTCGCGCACCACGGCGAGAATCGAGAAGCCGAGCGCCGCGCGGGTGTGCTTGTCCGCACGGTCCCAGATCTCCTTGGCCGCCTTCGACCGGGAGCGGGCGTCCAGCCCCATCCCCTTGCGCTGAATGCCCTGACCGGGGAAGGCGTAGACGGTCTTCGGCGCCGCGGTGCGACCGGTCGCGGTCATCACCAGTTCGCCTTCGGTCCGGCAGGAGACCTCGACGATCTCGCTGCCCGCGTCGACCGCGACGCGCTCGACGCGCACATCGATCTGCGCGCCGGGGCGGACCATGCCCAGGAACCGGGTGGTCCACGCGGTCAGCGTCCGCGCCGGGGTCGAAGCGGCCGGATCGACCGCCGACACGACGTGCTGCGCGGCGGCCGACAGCCACATGCCGTGCACGATCGGGCTGCCGAGCCCGGCGAGCTTCGCGGCGGAATCGCTGGTGTGGATCGGGTTGTGGTCACCGGAGACGGCGGCGAAGGCGTGCATGGTGCGCGGCGCCACGATCGTGACGTCGCGACGACGCCTGCGCGGGGTGTCGGTGGCCGCGTCGGACACCGTGCCCGCCGCGCGCGGCGGATCGGTCAGTTCGCCCGCGCCGTTGCGCCCGCGGATCGCGAAACGCTCGGTGAGGGTGGCCAGCACCGGCATCGACATCCCGGTCTCGGGCTTGTCCAGCATGGCGGTGATCCGCACGTGCACCTCGACGACGCGGCCGAGGTCGGTGTCCAGGGTCTCCCCGGCCTCCGCGCGCACCGCCAGCACACTGGTCTCGGCGGGCAGCTCACCGGCGAGGTGCACCTGGTGGTCCAAGTGGACCAGGTCCAGCATGCCCTCGATGACGCTCTCGCCCTTCGCGGTGCGGGTCGCGCCCAGCACCGCGAACACGGCGGGCCAGCAGGCGCCGACCAGCACATCCGGCACGGTACGGCCGAGCGTGCTCAGCGTGGCGGGCAGGCCGGAACCGGTGACGCCGGCGTGGTCGGCGATCAGATCCGGAATCCAGGCCAGGTTCACGTGCGCGACCCTGCCCTTGACCTCCGGAAGATCCTGGCCAGCGGCGACCGCGAGCAGCGCGGCCATGGCCTCGTGGGCGTCGGCCTCGGTGACCACCGGGGCGCCGCCGTTGTAGACCGAGGTCGGCACCGTGATCCGGATGCGCACCGCGTTGCCCGCCAGCAGCGGGACGGTCAGCTCCAGATAGCTGTTCTCCGGCTCGGGGCCGGTGGTCTCGGCGAGTGTCGCGCCGCTGGGCGGATGCACCGCGCCTTTCCCGTCGACGACCCATTCGGACAGGTCGCCGAGCCGGTGTACCGGGCTGATCGTGGTGCGCCCGGCCCACTGGACGTCCGGGGCGGCCAGCACGGCGTCGATCGGGCCGCTGGTGACGCCCGCCGTGCGGCGCGCGTCCACCGCGGCGGGCGTCACGCCCGCACGCACCAGCGAGTACGCGGTGTCCTGTTCGAAGCGGTCGAGCAGCTCGCCGACCGGCTCGTCGACCCGGGTGATGCCCGCGACCGCGACGGTGCCGGGAATGACGCACACCTGATCGGCCGAGTAGCGCGGATCGTGCGCCTGCCACAGCGAATCCGAGCGCCACCAGCGGCGCACGTCGGCGTCGACGACCGGCACGAAGTTCACCGGCTTGCCCGGCGTCTTGCACAACGCGATGAAGAACGGGATGTCGGCCGGGTGCAGCAGGGTCTGCGCCGTCGCGGGGTAGGCGTCCTTCAGGGTGCACAGCGCCGCGACCGGGTCTTCGAAATCCTCGTCGGCGGCGAACAGCGTCGCGATCTCGCCGCGGTCGGCCGGATGCAGCCGGGCCTCGGTGCGGCGCATCATCTCCGCGAACCGTTCGCGCCAGGTGATGTCCAGCCACACCGAGCTGGTGGCCTCCGCGATCGCGTCGCCCAGGTCGCTGCCGCAGTCGAAGTCCTTGCGGCGGTCCAGCCCGACCGCGAGCTCGACGTAGCGCTCCAGCCAGTCCTGGTAGGTCATGGTGGTCAGATCGCCGAAGTACGGCTTGGCGGTGGCGTTCAGCGCCGCGATGATCTCCGCGCGGCGCGCGGCGACCGCGTCGGCGTCGCCCGCGACCTCGTCCAGCAGGCGGCCGGTGCGCGAGGCGGCGTTGTCGATCTCGTGGATGTCGGCGCCCAATTGGCTACGGCCCGAGGCCATTCCGCCGGACGCGGTGCCCGCGCCGACCCAGTCGGGGGTGCCGGGGGTGTCCACCAGAAGTTGCTTGACCTCCGGCGCGGTGGTGGCCTCCAGCGTGGCCATCGCCGCCGTGCCGACCAGCACGCCGTCCAGCGGCATCACGGGATAGCCGTGCCGGGCAGCCCACTGACCGGTGAGGTACTCCGTCGCGCGCTCGGGGGTTCCGATGCCGCCGCCGACGCACACCACCACGTTCGCGCGGTTGCGCAGCTCGGCGTAGGTGTCCAGCAGCAGGTCGTCCAGGTCTTCCCAGGAGTGGTGGCCGCCGGCCTTACCACCCTCGATGTGCATGATCACCGGGTAGTCCGGCACCTCGTCGGCGATCCGCAGCACGGCCCGGATCTGGGCGACGGTGCCCGGCTTGAACGCGACGTGGGAAATTCCGACCTCGGTGAGCTCCTGGATCAGCGCGACGGCTTCCTCCAGCTCGGGGATGCCCGCGGTCACGATGACGCCGTCGAACGGGGCGCCTGCCGAGCGGGCCCGCTGCACCAGCCGCTTGCCGCCCAGCTGCAGCTTCCACAGGTAGGGATCGAGGAACAAGGAATTGAACTGTACCGAGCGACCCGGGTGCAGCAGCTTCTTCAGCTCGGTCACCCGGTCGGCGAAGATCTGCTCGGTCACCTGTCCACCGCCGGCCAGCTCCGCCCAGTGGCCCGCGTTCGCCGCGGCCGCGACGATCTTCGCGTCGACCGTGGTCGGGGTCATGCCCGCCAGCAGGATCGGCGAGCGCCCGGTCAGCTTGGTGAAGGCGGTCTCGACCACGATGCGCCCGTTGGGCAGCCGCACCGGACGCGGCGCGAACTCCGACCACGGGGTGGCGGGCTCCGGCGCTGCCCCCGGGGTGAGCAGGCTGCGCTGTCCGGCGCGGGTGGCGGCCGCGACCATGCCGAGGCCGGTTCCCTTCAACGTGCCCGATGTGACGCGCGACAGCAGATCACCCGGGCCCAGGTCCAGAATCCATTGCGCGCCCGCGGAGATCACGCCCTCGACGACCTCCACCCAGTCGATCGGATCGACCAGGATCTGCCGCGCCAACCGGCCCGCCAGTTCGGCGTCCAGGCCGCACTGGGTGGCCCAGCTGCTCACCAGTTCGACGGTGTCGGACAGCGCCGGGTGGTGGAACGCCACGTCGACGGCCACGTCCTCGAAGACCGGAGCGAACACCGAGCCGCCGCGCACCTTGGCGTCACGCTCGCGTGCCTGCTCGTCGTGCATCTGCGCGCACCGCTGACGCACCCGCTCCAGCTGCGCGGGGGGACCGGAGAGCACCGCGCGCCGACGTCCGTTGCGGATCGAGACCACCACGGTCGCGGCGGGATCGGCTCCCTCGCACACCTCGGCCACCACGGCGCGCAACTGCTCGGGATCGACATTCGACACCGCGACCATCGGCGAGCGCTCGCCCACCGGCATCAACCCGCGCCGCCGCGCCACCAAACCCGCCGCGGCACCGATCATCTGGGCCACCGCGAGCAGCTCCGCGTCACGGGCGCCACCGGCTTCGACCGCCGCGGCGGCGAGCAGGCCCTGCGAGTGCCCGACGATCGCGACCGGCGCGTGCTCCGCCGGATCGAGACCTTGCAATCGCAGCGCGCGCACGGCCGCCACCTGGGTCAGCATCACGCCGGGCATCGACACGGCGGCCGAACGCAGCACATGTTCGGACGGAGCCGCGGAGGTCTCCCCCTCGTCGGTGTCGGCCAGCTCGTTCTCGAGCATCCAGCCGATCGGGTCGAAGCCGACCGGACGCACCACCAGCAACTGCGCGGCCACCGGCTCGAGCAGCGTGGCCGCCTCGTTGACCAGCGCGGTCAGCTCCGGCTCCAGCGCGCTGTCGCGCCCGATCTCCTCCAGCTCGCTCAACCACTGCGCACCCTGCCCACCGAAGGCGAGCGCGTACGGCACGCCGTCGAGCAGACGATCCAACAGCGGCGACCGCGCCCCGCCCGACGCGGCCTTCCCGGCGGCGGCTACCGCCTTCGTGCTCTGTCCGGACTCGGTCTTGGTGCTCTCGTTGATCGTCAAGACGCTTCGACTTCCTTCTCCATGCGACATGCCTCGGCGACACGCCGGTCCCTACCGGTTCACGAGTGATCGCGGGTGATCGGCCTGATACGGGCGAGAATGGCACAAAATCATGAGGAAATCCTCACGTTTGGCCTCGCGGGTGGCCGCTACTTAGGAGTATTCGTGCACTTACGTACCAGAATAGTGGTGAACATGACTCCGCCTCATGTTTGAACCCGCTGGTCCATCGGGTTACCAACGCGTAGGAAACATGAGCGCCCCTCATGTTGGCCTTGTCCAAATCGTTATAATCCCAGGTAAGGTTACTGACGAGTACGCCACACCCTCCCAATGCTTCGTAATGGGCGAAACGCCCGGTAGAGTTTGGACGGTCGTACCATCAAGCGCGAGTGGCGAAATTGGCAGACGCGCCAGATTTAGGTTCTGGTGTCCACGGACGTAGGGGTTCAAGTCCCCTCTCGCGCACAGATTCACGTCAGTCGTGACACTTCCCGAGCCGCGTGTCGGAGTGCACTCGCACACAGGGTGGGCCACCACCGGAAACACACTTCGACCTGCATTGA
The DNA here is from genome assembly GCF_055590505.1 of Nocardia sp. NPDC041819. Taxonomy (NCBI): domain Bacteria; kingdom Bacillati; phylum Actinomycetota; class Actinomycetes; order Mycobacteriales; family Nocardiaceae; genus Nocardia; species Nocardia sp. NPDC041819. The sequence goes on from NZ_JBVJAP010000012.1 coordinate 85,897, forward strand.
TCTTCGACATAGCTGCCACTTCGCGGCAGTTGTGATCCCTCGGAAAGTTTGCTGGGACTGCCGCTGAGAGGGGCCGGTAGCGGTGATCGCGCCGGTCATCCCGCCGCAGCCGCCGTTGCAGGAACTTGTTCACATACCGGCGGTCACGAACCGCGTGGTCCGTCCTGCCGATGACGATCTCGTCTATGGACTCTGTTCCGTCGGAACGGAGGCGATCTCCGATGCGATCACCTTCACCGCGCTGAATCGGTGTCCGGGCATACTCCTGGAGCCGACGCGGCGGCTGCGTTCTCCGGACTCACCTGGTCGAGGGTCAGGGCGGTGCTGTGCCGAAGCACCGCGTCTACCGACCGAGCATCCGAGCTGAACGATTGGCGAGCGCGCGGTATGCGGCAGATCAGTGTGTTGGCCCGTCGAGCACCGAACGGGGTGGGAACTAGCCGGCACGTGCCCCGGAGCTGTCCAGTAGGGTCGCGCCGGTGGGTAGCGATAGCCGTTACGCTGCATACGAAGCCGACCTGTGGGAACGACTGGCTGCGTTGCTGCGCTCGACCGAGGACGCCGAAAACTTTCGCGCCTGCCGCGAGTCCGGCCATCAGGAAGCGGGGCTGTGGATGCTGACGCAACGGCTGCTCGAGCAGCAGGTGCCGATCAGCGACCGAACACGCGCCGAGATCGAAGTACTTGCCGAGCAATGGGGTGAGCGGCTGGCCCGCCACGACGAAATCGTCGCGTGCGTAAGAGATTCCGAGGGTGAAGCGTCCATCCGGCTGCTCCCGGATGATCGGTCGGTGCCAATCCATCCAGCCCGGATCGGCCTTACGGACTCTGCCCTGACGGGACTGCTCGTCGTCCCGTGGCTCGAATGCCTGCGCTGCGGACGAGTGCTGGCGCGAGTCCACGCGCAGGAGCCGTGGGGAGATCTTCGATATCTGGCTGCTCATTACGTCGTCTGGCGTCACACCGCATCGGACGATGCACTCCAGATCTTCGACGAGTCCGACCTGCACAACGCCTTCGAATCGCTGCTTTCCTGTAGCTGATCTCCTGAACCCGGCATCGCCGGAATACAAGAATGGGGCGACAACCGGACACCGACCGCTCCCGGCGGCACACCATAGCCAGCGAATGCGAGTAGCAGTACGAGGCCGAGTCGGCAGGCGGTCGCGGGCGATCTTCGCCCCACGCCCGCAACCGATGGTCGGGCTGTCAGGCCGATACGGGAGACCACTGCTCGGCCTGGGGCCGACCGGGCAGCGGTTGTCCGATGAGGGCGAGCGGGACGAAGAAGTTCACCTGGCCGATGGCCATCGCGAGAGTGGCCAACGCTTTGTCGTCGCAGTGTTCGACTGCGAGGGCGTAGAACTAATCAGGCACACGCTCCCCGTGCGTTGCCGGTTGCAGGACGGGCTTCGACCAGAGTGAGGGCGACGCGTTCGGCGTCGCTGAAATAGGGGGCGTCGCGCCAGGTCGCGACCGCGGCGATCCGTTCCTCGCCCTCCCCGGCGGTGCGCAGGTTCCCGTCCTTTCAAATCCGCAAATGCCCCGCAAATTGCTCCGGATAGGGCACCGGCCGACCACCTCCCCGTTTCTGCACCTATTTGTCAATGCGCGACTTCTGGCGTGCGGCGAAACAGCGTAGAATTCAACTAGGTCGGGACTGTATCTGGAGCCCTATCATGTTCGAGAGAAAGAATTCACACACGAAGTTCGCCCGGTTGGCGGCCGCCACCGGTATAGCCGCCGTTGCCGCGATTCCGGTCGTCGCAGCCGCGGCGCAAGCGCCCAGCGCGCGCGCAGCGACGCCTACCTCCGCAACCCAACTCGTCGACAGCCCCGGCTGGGGTAACGGTGGCGGCTGGGGCCACGGCGGCGGTTGGGGTAACGGTGGCGGCTGGGGCCACGGCGGCGGTTGGGGTAACGGCGGTGGCTGGGGCCACGGCGGCGGCTGGGGTAACGGCCCAGGCTGGTGGAATTGGTTCAACCCACCCGGCTGGGGTGGCTGGGGCAGCTTCTAGCGCCGGTGACCGAGCCCGGACACGCACAGCGTGCCGGGCTCGGTTGCATCGAGTAGCGATCATGTGCAGCCAGGTTCGACCAATCGGCTGGAACCGGTGACGAGATGAAGATTGTGTGTGTCGGTGGCGGGCCGGCCGGGTTGTACTTCGCCATTTCGATGAAGCGGCGCGACCCGGCGCATGACATCACGGTGATCGACCGCGATCCCCTCGGGTCAACCTACGGCTGGGGCGTCGTGTACTGGGACGACCTGCTCGACATTCTGTATCGGAACGACCCCGACAGCGCCCGGGCGGTGCGTGCCGGCTCGGTTTTATGGCGTGAACAGGCAATCCATGTGCGCGACGACCAGACAGCACATTTCGGGGGCTACGGGTTCAGCATGGGGCGCGCGGCATTGCTGGAGGTACTTTCCCGCCGGGCGAGTGACTTGGGCGTCGATGTCCAGCACGGGCAAGAGGTCCACGATCTGTCCGGCTTCGTCGACACTGATCTCATCGTCGCCGCCGACGGCGCAAACAGCGGGGTACGGCAGCTGGGCGATCCTCGTTTCGGCACGTCCGTCACACTCGGCGAGAATCGATATATCTGGCTCGGCACGGACAAGGTCTTCACCCGCTTCACCTTCGCCTTCGAGCACACCTCGGCCGGTTGGATCTGGTTCCATGCCTACCCGTCGGTTGCCGGAAAAATCAGCACTTGCATCGTCGAGTGCCAACCACAGACTTGGCATGGACTGGGATTCGATTCCCTGGACAACTCGGCGAACTTGCGTGTTCTGGAGAACATATTCTCGCGCCTTCTCGACGGTCACTCGTTGATCAGCAAGACGCGAGGCGAGTTCGCCAGGTGGAGCCGCTTTCCCGAGATAACCAACAAGACCTGGTATCACGACAACGTGGTGCTACTCGGCGATGCGGCGCACACGACGCATTTCACCATCGGCTCGGGCACCCGGTTGGCAATCATCGACGCCGTCGTGCTCGCACAGAGCCTGTACGAACATGCCGAGGTCGCCGACGCGCTGGAGAACTACGACGCGCAGCGGCGCGCCGCGCTGCGCCCGATCCAGGCCGCCGCCCGTACCAGCATGATCTGGTTCGAACACGCCGACCGGTATCTCGACCGCAGCGCCGTGCAGTTCGCCTATGCGATGGCGGCTCGGCACGGGCCACAAATGCCGTGGCGATACCAGCGACACCTGCTCACCCAGATACCCGCAGTGCGCAAGATCCGGCGTGGCATCGACTCCGGCCAGCGGTGGTGGCGGGCTGCCCGACGGGGGGAACTCGCGATGTACCAGGCGCGCCGCTCGTGACGGGACTCCGGCAGGTTTCGGCTCACTCTGTCCGACCGGACTCCTGAACTGGCGACCTTTCGCTTGCGAGGCCGATCTCCTACCGGGTCGTACGGCATTCTGGACACCATGACGATCTCGCTCGAGCGGGCCGATTCCGTGGTTGCCGCCGCCCGCCGCGCTGCGGCCGAGCACCGGGAAACCGTCACGATCGCAGTGGTCGATGCCGCCGGCAAGCTGATCGCATTCGCACGGATGCCCGGCGCCTCGCTGCCTACCATCGACTCCGCCCAACACAAAGCTGCCGCCGCGATCGCGCTCGGCTTCGACACTATTCAGCTGGCCCCGCTCAACGACCCGGGTCATTTGTTGCCCGGGGCCGTGTCCTCCGGCGATCCGTTCGTGCCACACGGTGGTGGGGTGCTCATACGCGCGGGCGAAGTCGCTATCGGCGCCCTCGGGGTATCCGGCGCGACAACCCCGATCGTCGATCACAAGATCGCGTCGGCGGCCACCCTTTCGGGCTGATGAATGCGGAACGTCGTCCGGAACACGGTCAGCGCGAAGCCATGCTGCGGGAAGGTGGCAGGGGTGGCCAGTGCGGCGCCGGCCGTGATTGCCGGACGCGTCGCCTCGGTGACCCGGCGGATACGGGTCGGTGCCGGCGGGGTGATGTTGCCGAACCACGCTCCTGTCGTGATCGCCGAACAGTTCGGCACCCTGGAGGCTTTCCACCCCGGACGTATCGACCTCGGACTCGGACGTGCGCTTGGCGGACCTCGCGAAATCGCTGATCGTGACGCATCCGGTTCCACTCGAGTCCAAAGCCGGGTGTTGATCGCTGTCCGGCACCGTGGTCGAAGATGGCGGCATGGCAGAGGAAGCGAGCGAGATTGCTCTGAGCGTGCAGGATCTTCGTGAGGTCACCGCGTTCGCCGCCAACTGTGCGCAGGTGGCAGTCGAGATATTCGAGGCGGATCAGCCGGGCGACTCGCGGCCTCGTGACGCGATCGACGCTGCGTGGGAGTTCGCTCGGGGCGGTAAGCGAGGAAAACTGCTGCGCGACACGGCTTGGGCGGCGCTGAAGGCATCCAAGGACGCGGATACCGCGGCTGCGCGGGAGGCGGCCCAGGCGGCGATGTCCGCGGCTGGTGCGGCGTACTTGCATCCGTTGGCCAAGTCCACCCAGGTCAAGCACATTCTCGGGGCAGGCGCCTACGCGGCGAGAGCGGCCGAGCTTGTCGCCGGTGACGATCGCAGCGTCGGCGCCCGACACGTCGAGCAAGCAGCACATCGTGCGACGCCAGCCGTGGTCGACGTGCTCAAACGCTTTCCGGCGGCCCCGGGTGGCGGTGGACGGGTCGGTGAATTGATCCGCATGCTGGACGCCGACCTTCGGCACGATGCCTCCGGAGCCGAACCGGGCGAGTAGTTCCGGCGCCGGTCTGCCATCGGCAGACGGCCGATTTCCGCACCGACGGCTGATGGTTCTCAGGTCACCGGCCGCGTTTCCTCGGCCCAGCTCGCGAGTAGCCGTAAGGCGGTTTGCGAGGGTGAGCCCTCTTCGACCGTGTGGGCGATCAGCGCTTGGTCCGGATCGTCCGGGAGGCGCAGGGTTTCGAAGCCGAGGTCCAGTTCGCCGACCACCGGATGCCGGTAGATGTACCGGCCGTGGGTCTTGTCCTTGAGCTGGTGCTCGGCCCACGCTTGCCGGAACTCGGGGCTGGCCGCCGAGAGTTCGTCGAGCAGCGCCGCCGTTTCCGGGTCGTCCGGGTGACGCCCGGCGTCGAGCCGGAGGTAGGCGGCCACGTCGCGGGTCTTTTCCGGCCAGTCGGCGTAGAGGCTGCGCATGCCCTCGTCCAGGAAGACCAGGCGGGCCAGGTTCCGCTGGGCGGGTGGTAGTGCGCCGAAGTCCGTGATCAGCGCGGCGGCGAGGCGGTTCCAGGCCAGGACGTCGGTGTTGCGGCCGACGATGTAGGCGGGCACGTCGGCGGCGGAGTCCAGCAGCCGCCGCAACCCAGGCCGGACCTGCTGCGGCGCATCCGCGCGGTCTCCTTCCGACCAAGGTCGCGCGAGCCGGTAGAGGTGTTGCCGCTCGACATCGTTCAACCGCAGCGCCCGCGCGACCGCGTCCAGCACCGCTTCGGAGAAGTGCAGGGTGCGCCCCTGTTCCAGCCGCACGTAGTGGTCGACGCTCACTCCGGCGAGCTGCGCGAGTTCCTCCCTGCGCAGCCCGGGAACGCGGCGCCGACCGCCGTAGTCCGGCAGGCCGAGTTCCTCGGGCCGCAAGCGGGCCCGCCGGGATCGCAGGAATTCGCCGAGTTCTGCCCGTCTGTCCAGTGGCATGTGGCCAGTATCCCCGCACCCGCTGGACGCGAACCTGGTCACGCGGTGCCCAGGCTCCGGCTGGCACTGGGTAGCCCTCGTCGCGGCGGTCAAGGTTGGGAACACGGAAACAACACCGAGAAGAAATGAGCACTGCGCAATGACCAACCTGACCCCGATCCCCCTCGGCACCACCGGCATGGACATCACCCGACTCGGCTTCGGTTCGTGGGCCGTTTCCGGCTCGGGCTGGAGCTTCAGCTGGGGCGCCACGGACGACGCCGAGTCGGTCGCCGCGATCCGCCACGCGCTGGACGCGGGCGTCAACTGGATCGACACCGCCGCGGTGTACGGCCTGGGCCATTCGGAGGAACTGGTGGGCAAGGCCGTCTCCGGCCTGCCGCAGGCCGACCGCCCGTACCTTTTCACCAAGGTCGGCCTGGTCTGGGACCCGGAGAATCCGTCGGCCGCGCCTCGGCGGATCATGAAGCCCGCCAGCGTGCGCCGCGAGGTCGAAGACTCCCTGCGGCGGCTGGGCGTCGACCACATCGACCTCTACCAGGTGCACTATCCCGACACCGGCGAATCGCTGGAGTACGCAGGCGGCGGGTTCGGCGCGGTGTCGCCGAACGCCACCCCACTGGAGGAGTACTGGCAGGTCATGGCCGACCTGAAGGCCGAGGGCAAGGTCCGGGCCATCGGATTGTCCAATCACACGCCCGATCTGCTCGAGGCCGCCGAACAGATCGCGCACGTCGACGTCATCCAGCCGCCGTTCTCGGCGATCAACCGGTCGTCCGCCGCCGAGATCGCCTGGGCACGCGCGCACGAGACCGGCGTGATCGTCTACTCGCCGCTGCAATCCGGCCTGCTCACCGGGGCCTTTTCCGCCGAGCGGGTGGCCGGTCTGCCCGCCGAGGACTGGCGGAGGGCTCACCACGACTTCACCACCGGCCTGACCGCCAACCTCCAGTTGGCGGACACGCTGCGCCCCATCGCCGCACGGCACGGCGCCACCGTCGCCGAGGTGGCCATCGCCTGGGTGCTGGCCTGGCCCGGTATCACCGGAGCCATCGTCGGCGCACGCAGGTCCGACCAGGTCGACGGCTGGATCGGCGCGGAGTCGGTGGCGTTGACGCCGTCGGACCTGGCCGAGATCGCCGCCGCGATCACCTCCTCCGGCGCGGGCACCGGTCCCGCTCGGCCGTGAAAACCTCTACCGCACAGGAGATCACCATGTCGCTGACCGTCATCGCCGAGTGCCTGGCCGCGCCCGGGCAAGAGGATCGCCTTCGCACCGCGCTGGAGGCGATGATCGAGCCTTCGCTGGAGGAGCCCGGCTGCCTGGATTACCAGCCCTACCTCGACCCGAACCACGCCGGCCGGATGGTGATCGTCGAGGAGTGGACCAGCGCGCAGGCCCTCGACGAACACTTCACGACCGCGCACTTCCGACACGTGAAGCAGGTGCTCGAATTCGTGCTCGCCGAGCCGATGGTCATCCGCAAACTGGTCGCCGCCTCCACCGGGTGAACGTCGAGAACCCCGCGCCGGAACCCCGACCGGCAATGGCCATGTCGCGGGTCGGGGTTCCGGAACGGGGCGAGACAACGGATTCGAAGTGGCCCACAGGCCGGGAGCGATTCGCCGTTGCAGGGCGGAGCCGAGGTTGCGGATATCTGGCGTGGTGCGAGTCGGAACCTGGATGTTGTTGCTAGACAGATTATTTGGCGTGCTACCTGAAGTCGTAGTGTTCGGAGGCCCTAGTGTGCTCGCTTGTGATCGAACCCTCCTCGCACCTTCGCGCGACGGCAGATGCCTACGATGCCGTCGCCGTCCGCTATGCCGAACTCCCCCGCGACGATCTCGAGGCCATCGCACTGGATCGCGCGGTGCTCGCCGCGTTCGCCGAGCTCGCACGGAGCGCTGATCCCGGACTCGTCGCCGAACTCGGGTGCGGCCCCGGACCGGTGACCGCGCACCTGCGAGACCTGGGACTGGACGTCTTCGGCGTCGACCTGTCACCGGTAATGATCGCGCTTGCCCGCGAGACCTACCCGCAGTTGCGGTTCGAGGTCGGTTCCATGGACGCCTTGGACCTGGGTGACGGCGAGCTGCGCGGCATCGTGTCCTGGTACTCGGTCATCCACGCCCCGCCGCAGGTCATCCCCTCGTACTTCGCCGAGTTCCATCGGGTGCTCGCCGCTGGTGGACACCTATTGCTCGCGTTCTTCGAATCGGAGAACGAGCCGGTGACGGTGTTCGACCACAAAGTGACGGCAGCCTACCGGTGGCCGATCGACGACCTCGCCAGGCTGGCCCGCGCAGCCGGATTCATCGAAATCGGCCGGATGCTGCGTGAACCGTGCGAGAACGAGCGGTTCCGCCGGGGCCATCTGCTGATGCGCCGAGGCGGATGACCCGCCTGGAACACCGGCGCAAGACGGCGACCGGCGCAGCGGTTGCGATCGGCCGCCGTCATGCGCGGCCGACCCGTGGACGATCAGCCGAGGTTGTCGACTGGCGACCGCATCACACTCACGCCGCGACCTCGAACAATGTCAGTTCTGCCGAATTCAGCGTGGACTCGGCGCGCTCCCGGGCGGCGCAGGTCGGTCCGATTCCCTGGGCGACCGATTGCGGCGACAGGAGCCAACCGTGACAGCGACGGCAATGGGCGACCAGTCGCACCGTGGGGCGGTCATCAATGGTGGCCACTTCGTTCTCCTCTGGCCAGGCGACTACGTCGTCAGTTTGGCACGAGGCACCGACACGAACTCCGAATTCTTCTCGGCTACCGGGTGTTCAGTCGCGGGACGCCCTCGCCCGTGAGGTGTTCCTGCCCGGCACGGCGACCGGTGACCAGCAGGAGCAGTGCGGCGGCCGGGCCTTCGACGAGAGGTCCCGAGCCGACGGCCCATCCGGTGTCGGTGGCGACGAGGTGATACCGGAACAGCTCGCGGGATCGGAAACCACCCGTGGCCCAGATTCTTTCGAGAGCCGATCGCGCGGCATCGACGGGCATCTGCCGGGTGATGCCGAGGGGCACCGCGATGTCCTGGCCGTGTACCAGCAGGTCCATCAGTCGATCGGCGGCGGTGGTGCCGATCGGCGTCGAGCGCAGAGTGATTCCCTCGCGCAGCGCGGCGAGCAACTGGTTCGGCGTGGTGCGGTCGGCGAGACGGATCGCGGTCTCCCGGATGGCGCGGTCGAAGTTACCACGGGCGCGGAGCACGTTGACCAGAATCCAGCCGAGGCCGGGGTTCGCGGAGAGCACGATGTGGGCGACCACATCACGGACCCGCCAGCCCTCGCACAGGGAACCGTGGTTCCAGTCGGACTCCGGCAGAGACTCCAGCAGTTCGATCAAACTCGCCCGTTCAGCGGCGACCGCTCGCCACATCTGGTCGGTGGTCATCGTCGCGCTACCGGTCATCAGCGTGCTCCTTCTCAGCGGGGGTGGTTCCAGTACGGTAGGAACTCCACCCAGGTGGAGGTTCCAGCGATTGTGACCGACGACACACGAGATACCGGCTCGGTGAGCATCGGGGAGTTGTCGCGACTGACCGCCGTGCCGGTCCGGACGATCCGCTTCTATTGCGATCACGAGATCTTGGATTCGCGCCGCACCACCGGCGGGCACCGGATCTTCGATCGCGGCACCGCGGTCGATCGGCTGCTGTTGGTGCGCAGGCTGCGTGCGCTCGGCGTCTCGTTGACCGCGATAGCGGACGTCCTCGCGGGCATCGTCTCCCTCGCCGACGCGGTCGCCGCCGAACGTCGTGCGCTGGACATCGAACTGGCCACGTTGACCTGGCGGCGTGCCTCATTGCGGGCTGTCGAAGACGCCGCGTCGACCCAACGAGCCGCTCGCTTGGAAGCACTGGCCGCTGTCCAGGACCGCCACCGCACACACGACGCGATCGTGGCGTTCTGGCGACGCGTACTCACTCCCATCCCACCGGGCCTGCTCGACGAGTTCGTCGCGATGAACGTGCCCGGCCTACCGGACGACCCCCCTGCCCACCACATCGCCGCCTACGCCGAACTGGTCTCTCTCACCGCCGATCCCGCGCTCCACGTGGCTATGTCACGCCAGTTCTGGCGATCGAACCGGACCGTCATCCGCCACCGGCGTGAACTCCTCACCGGGGTCGCTCAGGCATGCCAGGCCGCCGGTCACCGGCTGCTCACCCACCAGCCACCTCGGCCCGGCCCCGAGCTCGACCAGTTCGTCGACGCCCACGCCGCCGCCCGCGGCACCCGCGACACACCACAGTTCCGCCACGAACTGCTCAGCGGCGCGACCGACACCGATCACCGCATCCACCGTTACTGGCACCTCACCGACCGGATCACCGCCACCCCCACCGTCGGCGCCGCGCATCATTGGCTCTACCTCGCACTCACCCGATCCGTCGACGCATCCGGCTGACCGCGCGGCGCCGGGAGCACCTCGACGTCCGCGCCTCGCCTCGCCGCAGCCGGCCGACACGTTCATCCCGGGGGAACTTCGCTGACCTGGAGAGCCGAGGCGCGGCAAGCGGCGACGGCGACCGGACGTGGACGACACCCGGGAGGCGATGTCGTTGCCCTCCGTCAACGCAGGTCCGGCCGCATAGCTGCCGATTAATCGCAGCCGCATGAGATCTCGCACACGTCCTGAGGAAAGATGATGGCCATGACCGCATCTCGACTGTTTCGTTCGTTGGTGGGTGCCGTGCCCGCGGTGCTCGCCGTCGTCAGCTTCACCGCGGCCGGAGGGGCCGCGACCGCCCAAGCCGCGCCCGGCATTCCTTCGGTCCCCGGTGTCGTGCAGCGCCTGCAGATCGCCCCTGGCCAGAACCACATCGATGCCAGTGGCAACGTCGCCCAGGGCAAGGCCGACAGCTACTCCGTCGCCACGGCGCCGGGGCAGCGCCTGAGCTTCGACGTCACCGGCAATGCCCGCGTCTCGGTGGCCCCGCTGATCGGGCCGCAGGTCGCCAACGAGGTCCCGCATGCCGATCTCGTCGCCGACGGCAACGACTACCAGGTCGTCGTCTCCTCCGCCGACGGCGGGCCGGCCGCCTACACCCTGACGGTCACCGCCGTCTGACGCCCACCCTGTTGCCTGCCGGCCTGAGGTGTTGGCACCACAAACCTTCAGGTCGGCGGGAAGCATGCCCACTGGCTCCGACAGACACCTGCCGCCATGGGGCAGTGCCGTTGGGCACACGTAGGCAAACCCCGGCGTGCGAGGCCTTGCGGCGAACTATGGTGAGGCGGTGCTGCTAGAACCAGGTGACCAGTTCGCGGGATTCATCGTGCGGGGCCCGCTCGGACACGGGGGCAGCAGCGCGGTATACCTGGCCGAGGATCCGGAATGGTCGCGGCCGGTGTCGCTGAAGATCCTGGGGCCAGAAGACAGCCGATCGCCCGAGGCGCGCGCTCGATTCGTGCACGAGTTCGACATCTTGTCGGCGCTGCGGCACCCCGACATCGTGCGCATGTATACGCACGGTGAAACCGACGGCAGGCTGTGGTCGGCGCACGAGTACGTGGCAGGTGCGACGGGTTCGACGTTGGTGCCGCATCGGCACCCCGATCTCCTGCAGGTGCTCCACGTACTGAGGCATGTCGCGGCCGGACTGGACTTCGCCCACGCCAACGGGGTGGTCCATCTCGACGTGAAGCCGGCGAACGTACTGGTCGGGACGGACGAGCCCACGACGGTCAAGATCTCGGACTTCGATTCGGCCCGGTGGCTGCACCGGCCCGAACCGCCTTTGTCATCCAATGGTTTCGTCGTCGTTTCGGTGCCCTACGCCGCGCCGGAGTTGCTGCGAGCGGACACCGTGTCGCCTGCGACGGACCAGTACGCACTGGCCTGTTCGGCCATCGAACTGCTCACCGGTCACACCCCGTTCGCTCGCGCGAACCTCATGGCCACCGCCGAGGCCCAGTTGCACGAGCCGCCTCCCACGCTCTCCGCGCGCCATCGCTGGATCCCGCCCGAAGTCGACGCGATACTGCACCGGTCGCTCGCCAAGGACCCCGGTGACCGCTACGACTCGTGCGGCGAGCCCATCCGCCTGCTCACCGAGGCCCTCCGCGACATCGATCCCCGGCCCCTCGCCCCCATACTGAACCGCTTGAAAGTGACGTTCACTCGATCGCAGCTGAGGAATCTCACCGTCGGACGGATCGGTGGCAAAGCGTTCAGCGATCGCCTCATGCGCTGAGGAAGGTAGTGCCGTTCTCAACCATCCACTCGCCCCGAACCCTCGCCCGCACGTGGTGCGGTGGTTTTGCCGGTTTCCTTGCGATCAGGCGGTGCGGCGGTCACGCTGAAAGTATGCGGACCCGCGATATCGAGGTCGGGTGCACCTATATGGTGCTGGTCCCGCAGCGCCTGCCGCGCAGTCGATACCCCGATTGCGACCAGCCGGGCTCGCTCACTTGGGCATGGTCGTGGCTGCGCGGCGGCCGGTTCCGGCTCACTGTCACCGGGATCGATCACACCAGCTATCCGACCACCGTCGAGGGCCTGCGAATCACCGCGAATTCGCGCATCGCCGTGATGCTGACTCCCGAACAAGCCGATGCCCTCGGATTGCCGGACGGGGTGTTCCGGGTGCGCGGGACCTTGTTCGACGGCGAGGACCGGCCCGTGCGCCTGCCCGAGGTCGAACCGCTGCGGGTCCCGGCCCGCTGGCTACGACCGGTCGAGCAGCCCTGCTTCACGCACCGCGACATCGACTGCTTCCCCTATTTGTGAGCCGAGCCGCGATCGGGCGCGATGAAACGCTCCAGAGCTTCCCAGAGTTCGGCTTCGCGCCGCGGGTCGTACGACTCCTCCGACGAGCGGGCCACCCGGTCGCGGTCGACATAGGCGCCGGTCGGCGCGGCGGTGGCGCCGAGGACGACGTCCGCGAGACAGCGCCCGGCGGCGGCGCGGCTGGTCGCGAACCGCGTGCGGGTCAGCAGCGGCAGGATACGGCGCATCGCGAACCGGGACGCCGGACCCGCGTTGCGGGCGAGGTCGGTGCCGGGCACGAACCCCGGGTTGAAGCCGACGGCATCGATCCCGGCCCGCAGGCGGCGCGCGTACTCGTGCACGAGGTAGATGGCGGCGAGTTTGCTCGTCGAATAGGCGGTGCGTCCGGCGGCGGTGCCGCGCGGCTCGGGAAACGCGCCAGGACGGGCGAGGACATCAGGCGACCGCCAGACCGGGCCGGGCACCATGCCCAAGTTGTGCGCGAAGTCGCCGAAATGGGTGTCGCTCACCGTGATCACAATCCGGGCCGGGGTGTGGAAGCGGTCCTCCAGCAGGCGGACGAACAGATGGTTGGCGAGCACGTTGACGGCGAAGGTGGACTCGAATCCGCCGGGCCCCTCGGTGAGCGCGTTCGTGTATTGGATCCCCGCGTTGCCCACGAAACCGTGCAGCGGCGGCAGCTCGCCCCGGTCGAGCCTGCCGCGGATCTCGATCGCGGCAGAACGCACACTGTCCGGCACGCCGAGGTCAACGGCGACATGCGATACCCGGCGCCCCGTCCCGCCGAGTTCGGCGGCCAGTCGTGCGCCGGTGGACCCGCGGGCGGCGACGACGAGATGCGCCTGCGGCGCCTCCCGGAGAATGCGCTCCGCGGCGACACGGCCGATCCCGCGACTCGCCCCGGTCATCACGATGGTCGACGGCATGGGAACCTCCCGCATTGGTTTCCGACGGCCCGGTCGGGCGTCTCCATAGTCACCGCCGCGGCCCTCGGCAACCAGTGCCACGCCCGTCAACTGGACTGGCAGTACCCAGGCTGGTCCGGCGCACAGCGGCGAGAATGAAGGCGTGACTTCCGCTCGCTCCGATTTCGGCGAACTCCTGCATACCTGGCGGGATCGCCTCTCGCCTGCCGACGCCGGCTTCGCGGTGACGCGCGGCCGCCGCGCTCCGGGACTGCGCCGGGAGGAACTCGCTCAGCTGGCCGGGCTCTCGGTGGACTACATCTTGCGCTTGGAGCAAGGCCGGGCGCGTAACCCTTCGGCGCAGGTGGTCGGCGCCCTCGCGCGAGCGCTGCAGCTCTCCCGGGCCGAGCGCGACGAGCTGTACCGCGGAGCCGGGCTCCTGCCGCCCCAGGACGGGACGATCGGCACGCACGTGCCCCCGGGCATTCAACGGCTCACCGCACGTCTCGGCGACGTCCCGATCGGGGTCTTCGCCGCCGACTGGACGCTCGTGTGGTGGAACGGCATGTGGAGCGCCCTGCACGGTGATCCCTCGATGGTCCCGGCCGGTGAGCGAAACCTGGCGCGGGCCGTTTTCGGCGCGGGCGCGGCGCGCGCCTCGGTCCGTCCCTTCCGGTCCGACCGCGCGGAAGGCTCGTTCGCGGCCTCGATCGTCGCCGATCTGAAGGACGCGGCGTCCCGCTACCCCGCCGACGCCCGGCTCGATCGCCTCGTCCGAGATCTGCGGGCCACGTCCGAGGCCTTCGCCCAGCTCTGGACGACGGCGACCGCGTCCCAGCACACGAGCGACCGGAAGACGATCCGACATCCTGAGATCGGCGACATCTCCCTCGACTGCGACGTCCTCGTCGTCCCGGGTGCGGACCTCCGCATGGTCACTTATACGGCCGCGGCCGGAAGCGACGACGCGGGGAGGCTCGATCTGCTCCGCGTCACGAACGGCCGGGCGGCGGGCACCCTTCCCTGAACCAGGGCGGGCCGGACGACGAGGTCACCTCATGAGGCGCTCGCTGCGCGGCAGGCCGAGGTACGCCCGACGGCCGAAGGATCCAGCGCGGCGGCGTCCTGCGCTTCGCGCTCCGACGCGGGATCGACAAGCCGACGCGCGCGGGGCGCTCACCTGCACTCGGGCCGAGACAGATGGCGGCCGATGTCCTCGACCCGGGTCAGTGCACGAGCTGGTCGGCCCAGGCCGGTGGCAGCGCCGCACTCGACACATCGGCGATCTCGTGCAGCCGCTGCGCGGGAAATCCCAGGCGGCTCAATTGGATCAGCCCCTGGGCGACCACCACGACATTGGCGCTGACGGCCGAGAGCGTGGCTTCGTCGTCGTCTCCGGCCTCGCGCATCGCGGGTCGCAGCCGGTCGGCGACGCCCTGTTCCATCTCCGTGGTGGTCCGGCTGCCGATGGTGGAAACTTCGGGGATCCGGCCGGCGAGCTGGGCGATGCTGTTGATCATCAGGCAACCGCGCCGATCCGGCTGCGCGGCGCAGTCTTCGATGATCGCCTGGTACAGCCCGCGCACCGCGGAGCGGGCCGAACCGCGCGCCGAACCGATGGCCTCGCGGACCAGACGCGTGCGGCGCTGGCAATAACGTTCGAACGCGGCCAGGAACAGACCCTGTTTGCTGCCGTAGGCGGCATAGATGCTTCCGTTCCCGACGCCGGTCGCCAGCGAGACGTCCTCCACCGATGTGCTGTCGAAACCCTTCGACCAGAACAGCTCGGTCGCGGCGTCGAGCAGGTTCGATTCGTCGAACTGGCGCGGCCGTCCCATGGGCTCACCGTACCAATCGGTGTGCGAGGTCCGGCACATCACTTGTTCTGGAGCCGTACCTCCATAATACTGTTGACATGTCCTACAACTTCGCCGCTCCGCCCAGCAAACGTGTGGGCATCCTGGTCTTCGACGGCGTGAAGATGCTCGACTTCGTCGGGCCCGCGGAGGTGTTCGTCGAGGCGAACCAGTCGGTGGCGGGGTACGAGGTGGTCCTGGTCTCGGCCGATGGCAAGGACGCGCAGACCTCGATCGGCGCGCGAGTCGAGGTGAGCTGCGCGGCCGAGGACTCGGGCCGCTTCGATACGGTGGTGATCCCGGGAAGCGAGCTGCCGCCCGGCAAATTCGTGACTCCCGAGGTTCTTGCCGCCGCGCGGCATCTCTCCTGCAACACGCGGCGGCTGGCGTCCATCTGCAGCGGCGCGTTCGTGCTGGCCGATCTGGGCCTGTTCGACGGCAGGCGGGCGACCACCCACTGGAAGTTCGCGACCGAACTGGCGCGGCGCTACCCGTCCATCGAGGTGGATCCGGACGCGATCTTCGTGCGGGACGGCAATCTGTACAGCTCGGCGGGCGTCGCGGCGGGCGTCGATCTGGCGCTGGCGCTGGTCGAAGAGGATCACGGCGCCGACGTCACCCGGCATGTGGCCCAGTCGCTGGTGGTGCACATGCAGCGCGCGGGCGGTCAATCCCAGTTCTCCGCGTCGCTGAGCGGACCGGCGCCGCGCAGCCCGCTGGTTCGCGGAGTCGTGGACCTCATCTGCGCCGACCCGGCGTATCCGCACACCGTCCAGACGCTGGCCGCCCACGCACGCGTCAGCGTCCGGCATCTGACCCGGCTGTTCCGCGCGGAACTCGAACGCTCGCCCGCGGAGTACGTCGCGTTCATCCGTTTCGGGACGGCCCGGGACATGCTGCACGCCGGATACAGCGTGACGGAGGCCGCCATGGCCGCGGGCTACGGCACCAGCGAGGCGTTGCGCCGCGCGTTCGTGACCCGTCTGGGCATCTCCCCGCGCAAGTACCAGCAGCGCTTCCGGTCGACCGCCCGCACGGATCTGGTGATGGAGCAGGCCGTGTCCTGATCGGAGGCTTTTGCGGCCCGTGGGGAGGGGCGCGGAGCGGGGCGTGCGATCCAGACTGAGTCGGCCGCAGCGCCACTTGCGAGCGCTGGAGAAAGGAACACCATGTCTGCCCCGGCAAGTCCGACCATCGTCCTGGTGCACGGCGCCTTCGCCGACGCCGCGAGCTGGGCCCCCGTCACCGAACGGCTGCTCGACCGAGGCCATCGCGTCCTGGTTCCCCCGGTGTTCAATCGCAGCCTGTCGGCCGACGCGGCCTACATCAAATCGTTCGTGGAGCAGATCGACGGGCCCGTGCTGCTGGCCGGGCATTCCTATGGCGGGGCGGTCATCACCGTGGCCGGCGTCGCCGACAACGTCGTGGGCTTGGTCTACGTGTCCGGCTATGCCCTGGAGGAAGGCGAGAGCCTCGGGCAGTTGCAGGGCGGATTCCCGGATTCCGACCTGGCGGCCAACCTCGTCTACGCGCCGTACCCGATCGAGGGCGCCGAGCCCGGCACGGACGTCTCGGTCGACATCGCCGCCTTCCCCGCGATCTTCGCCGCCGGCCTCGATCCGGCGAAGGCCGCGGTCCTCGCGGTCTCGCAACGGCCGTTGTCGGCGATCGCGTTCGGCGAGCCCGCCGCGGCGGCCGCGTGGAAGACGAAACCGGCGTGGGGCATCGTGTCCAGCGCCGACCACACGATCAATCCCGACGTCGAGCGATTCGGCTACAAGCGTGCCGGATTCCGCGCCGTGGTCGAGATCGACGGACCACACCTGGTGATGCAGACCCACCCCGACGAGGTCGTCGCCGTCATCACCGACGCGATCGCCCACTCGGCCTGAGCCACAACAGTTCCCACCACCCTTTACGAGAGAGGCACGATCATGTCAGGAAACCCGCTGGGCATCTCGCTCGAACCGGCGGCGCAGGAGTTCGTCGACGCGACCTCGCAGCCGCCGTTCCTCTACCAGCTCGCGCCCGAGGAGGGCCGCAAAGCGGTGGACTCCGTGCAGGACGCGCCGATCTTCAAGCCCGAGATCGACGAGGAGTGGATCACCGTCGAGGGCGGGCCGACCGGCTCGGTGCGCGTCCGGATCGTCAAGCCGCAGGGCGTCACCGAGACGCTGCCGGTGATCGTCTACACCCACGGCGCGGGATGGGTGTTCGGCGACGCGCATACCCATGACCGCCTGGTGCGCGATCTCGCCGTAGGCGCGGGCGCCGCCGTGGTGTTCCCCGAATACGATCGGTCGCCGGATGTGCGCTACCCCGTGGCCAACGAGCAGTCCTACCGTGTTGCCCAGTGGGTCACCGCCAACGGCGCGGAGAAGGGCCTCGACTCGTCCCGGATCGCGATCGCGGGTGACTCGGTCGGCGGCAACATGGCCATCGCGCTGACCCTGATGGCCAAGGAGCGCGGCGACGTCTCCTTCGTGCAGCAGGTGCTGTTCTACCCGGTGACCGACGCCAACTTCGACACCGGCTCCTACCAGCAGTTCGCCGAGGGGTACTTCCTCACGCGCGAGGGCATGAAGTGGTTCTGGGATCAGTACACCACCAGCGCGGACGAGCGCGCGCAGATCACCGTGTCGCCGCTGCGCGCGACCACCGAGCAGCTGGCCGGGCTGCCGCCCGCGCTGGTGATCACCGCCGAAGCCGATGTGCTGCGCGACGAGGGCGAGGCCTTCGCGGGCAAGTTGCGCGCCGCGGGCGTGCCGGTCACGCAGGTGCGCTACGGCGGCATCGTCCACGACTTCGTGATGGTCAACTCGCTGCACGACACCCATGCCGCCAAGGCCGCGGTAGCGCAGGCCGTCGCGACGCTGCGGTCCGCCCTGCATCCCGCCTGACCCCGAAGGAACCACACTCGTGAGCACCGATACTTCCGCGCCGACCATCGTGCTGGTCCACGGTGCGTTCGCCGACTCCTCCAGTTGGAACGGGGTTGTCGAACGACTGCGCGCCCAAGGGCATTCCGTCATCGCGGCCGCCAACCCACTGCGCGGCCTCGACAGCGACGCCGCCTATGTGGCCTCGGTTCTCGACTCCGTGGAAGGGCCGTGCGTTCTGGTCGGCCATTCCTACGGCGGGAGCGTCATCACGGTCGCCGCCGCTGGGAAGTCGAATGTCGAAGCGCTCGTCTACATCGCCGCGTTCATCCCCGACGAGGGCGAGAGCGCGTTGCAGTTGACGGACAAGTTCCCCGGATCGACGCTCGGCCCGACCACCCGGCCCGCCTCCTACCCGCTTCCCGACGGGGGCACCGGTACCGAGCTCTACATCCGGCAAGAGGAATTCCACCAGCAGTTCGCCGCCGACGTGCCCGCCGCCACCGCCGAACTGATGGCCGCGACCCAGCGGCCGGTGGCCTTGGACGCTTTGCAACAGCCCGCGACCGCCACCGCCTGGCGGGGTATCCGGTCGTTCGCGCTGATCACCGGCGAGGACAAGAACATTCCGGTGGAAGCGCAGCGATTCATGGCCCAGCGGGCGGGAGCCGAGGCTGTCGAGGTGGCGGCCTCACACGCGGTATCGGTGTCCACGCCTGACGTCGTCGCCGCCCTGGTCGCCCGAGCGGCGGCAGGCGAGTAGTACGGCCTCGGTAGCCCCGCGCGGCAGGGATCTCGCTCCGCGCGGGCTACTGAGACCGTCGTCGGTCAGGACATGAAACTGTGATCCGATCTGCTCTACGAACCGGGACGGACGCCGAATCGATGACGACCGTCAGCGGGGCATCGGATTCGTTGATCATCGAGCCCGCGCAGGACGCGGACCCGAGGCAGGGCGCAGCCACGTAGCGATCGGCCGGACGATCGTCCAGGAAGGCGCTCAGTCGCAGACGGCCCCGATCGAGGCCGAGCCCACCAGCTTGGTGTACTTGGCCAGGACGCCGCGGGTGTAGCGAGGCGGCAGGGGTTTCCAGCCTTCGCGGCGGCGGGCGAGTTCGTCGGCGTCGACCAGCAGGTCGAGGGTGCCCGCCGCGACGTCGAGGCGGATCGGGTCGCCGTGGCGCACGAAGGCGATCGGGCCGCCGTCCACGGCTTCCGGCGCGACGTGCCCGACACACAGGCCGGTGGTGCCGCCGGAGAAGCGTCCGTCGGTGAGCAGCAGGACGTCCTTACCCAGTCCCGCGCCTTTGATGGCGGCGGTGATGGCCAGCATCTCACGCATCCCCGGACCGCCTTTCGGGCCCTCGTACCGGATGACGACCACGTCACCCGCCGCGATCGTGCCGTCCTCGAGGGCGTCCATCGCTGCTCGTTCCCGGTCGAAAACGCGGGCCGTGCCGGTGAATACGTCGGAGTCGAAGCCCGCCGACTTGACGACGGCGCCATCCGGCGCGAGCGAACCGGACAGGATGGTGATGCCACCGGTCGGATGGATCGGCGACGCCATCGCCCGGATCACCTTGCCGTCGGGATCCGGCGGGGCGATGTGGGCCAGGTTCTCCGCCACCGTCTTTCCCGTCACGGTCAGGCAGTCGCCGTGCAGCAACCCGGCATCGAGCAAAGCCTTCATCATGACCGGCACGCCGCCGATCCGGTCCACGTCGGTCATCACGTGCTTACCGAAGGGTTTGACGTCGGCGAGGTGCGGCACGCGGCGGCCGACGCGCGCGAAATCGTCCAGCGACAGATCGACGTTCGCCTCGTGCGCGATGGCCAGCAGGTGTAGCACCGCGTTGGTGGAGCCGCCGAACGCCATGACGACCGCGATCGCGTTCTCGAAGGCGGGTTTGGTGAGAATGTCGGAGGGGGTGATGCCCTGCCGGATCAACTCGATCACGGCCTCGCCGCTGCGGCGGGCGTAACCGTCGCGGCGACGGTCGGTCGCGGGCGGCGCCGCGCTGCCGGGCAGCGACATGCCCAGCGCTTCGGCCGCGCTGGCCATGGTGTTGGCGGTGTACATGCCGCCGCAGGCGCCCTCGCCGGGGCAGATCGCCCGTTCGATGGCGGCGACGTCCTCGCGGCTCATCAGCCCGCGGGCGCAGGCGCCGACCGCTTCGAACGCGTCGATGATCGTCACCTCGCGCTCGCTGCCGTCGGAGAGCTTGGCGATGCCGGGCAGGATCGACCCCGCGTACAGGAACACGCTCGCCAGGTTCAACCGGGCCGCGGCCATCAGCATCCCGGGCAGCGATTTGTCGCAACCGGCCAGCAGCACCGAACCGTCGAGCCGCTCGGCCTGCATCACCGTCTCGACGCTGTCGGCGATCACCTCACGCGAAACCAAGGAGAAATGCATTCCCTCGTGACCCATGGAGATGCCGTCGGAGACCGAGATGGTGCCGAACTGCATGGGGAAGCCGCCGCCGGAGAAGACGCCGTCCTTACAGCCTCGGGCGAGCCGGTCCAGGGACAGATTGCAGGGAGTGATCTCGTTCCACGAGGAGGCCACGCCGATCTGCGGCTTCTCCCAGTCGTCGTCGCCCATGCCGACCGCGCGCAGCATCCCTCGGGCGGCGGTCTTCTCCAGGCCGTCGGTGACGTCGCGGCTGCGCGGCTTGAGATCGGAGACCTTCGAATTCTCGGGCATGGTTTCCCATCATGCTCGCCTCCGCTCGGATTACGACGGCGACCACGCCGAATCCGCCCATATCGCCGCACTCGTCCGCCCAGAGCGTAATGCCGGGCAGACCCACGCGCCGGGACCGTACGCTCTGCTCATGAGCGAGCACCCGAGACTTCACTCGATTCCCGGTGGACGCGACGACCGGCCGCAGGTTCCGCCGACGCCGCCGGAACCCCTGTGGCGCGAGGTGCTCGGCGAACAGTTGCGCACCCTGCGGCAGGACCGCAGCGAGACACTGGTCGAAACCGCCCGGCGGGCAGGCATTTCCCCGCAGTACCTGTCCGAGGTGGAGCGGGGCCGCAAGGAGCCGTCGAGCGAGATGATCGCCGCCCTGGCCGGATCTCTCGGCACCACGCTGGGTGACCTCATCGGCCAGGTGGCGGACGATCTTCGCGCCCGGCGCCGGATCGCCTTCTTGCAGCGGTCGGCGCCGCGTTCCGGCGCGGGGCCCACGCTCATGGCCCTGGCGGCCTAGTCCCGCCGCCCCAAGACCTGGTCGACGAGGCCGTATTCCACCGCGGCCGAGGCGGTGAAGACCCGGTCCCGGTCGGTGTCGCGCCGGAGCCGCTCCACTGTCTGCCCGGTGTGCCTCGACAGGATCGACTCGATCTCCGCCCGCATCCGCACCAGCTCGTCGGCCTGCAGGATCAGATCGGGGATCGTTCCCTGCCCGCGCGCGGCGGGTTGGTGCAGGACCGCCCTGGCGTGCGGGAGCATGGCGCGGCGGCCGGGCTCACCGCCCGCCAGCAACACCGCACCGACCGCGATCGCCTGACCGACGCAGGTGGTCTGCACAGGTGAGTGGATGTGCTGCATGGTGTCGTACACCGCGAGCATGGAGGGCAGATCCCCGCCCTCGCAGTTGATGTAGAGGTTGATCTCCTGCTCAGGGCTCTCCGATTCCAGGTGCAGCAGCTGCGCGATGAGCGCGTTGGCCACGCCCGAATCGATGGGCGTACCGAGGTAGACGATGCGCTCGGCGAGCAGGTGGGAGTAGATGTCGGTGATCCGCTCGCCGCCGCGCGGGTGCTGCGCGATCACATTCGGAATGGTGTAAGTGCTCATACTGTGTCCCTTCCGGCACGAGCGGGGCCCTGCGTGGTCACGCTGCGCTGCCTCCTCCGGGCCTGACCGCTCATGCGGTATCCACTTCCGGCACGAGCGGGGCCCTGCGTGGTCACGCTGCGCTGCCGCCTCCGGGCCTGACCGCTCATGCGGTGTCCACTTCCGGCACGAGCGGGGCCCTGCGTGGTCACGCTGCGCTGCCGCCTCCGGGCCTGACCGCTCATGCCGAGATCCCGATTCGCTGGCGTTGCGGGACGATCTGCCCGAACGAGTCGACGATGTGGTCGATGAAGCCGTACTCCTTGGCTTGCGTGGCGGTGAACCAGCGGTCGTGCAGCGAATCCTCGTAGATCCGGTCGAACGGCTGGCCGGTGTCCTCGGCGATGATGCCGAGCACCGTGTCGACGGTGTAGCGCAGATCGTCGGCCTGGACCTCGACGTCGACGGCGCTGCCGCCGATGCCCGCCGATCCCTGGTGCATCAGCACCCGGGCGTGCGGCAGGGCGAAACGCCTGCCCTTGCTCCCCGACGACAGCAGGAACTGCCCCGCGCTGCAGGCCAATCCGAGCGCGAGCGTGGAGACTTCACACGGCACCAGCCGCATCACGTCGCGGATGGCGAGCATCGAGGGAACCGATCCGCCCGGCGAATGGATCCACAGCGAGATGCCCGCGTCCGGGTCCTCGGCGGCGAGTGTGAGCAGCTGGGTCATCAGCAGCGTCCCGTTGTCGTCGTCGAGCGCACCGTCGAGCACGACTATGCGGCGGCTGAGCAGTTGTTCGCGCGCCCGCCAGCTGAACATCGGGGTCTTGTCATCGTGAGCCATGGCTCCACGGTGCCGGACACGGGGCGCCGAACCGCTCCCTCGCTGCCCTCGGCAGATCCGCTCTCAGCAGCCGAGCCACGGTCCGCCGACGCCGTGAGCGGCCTCCTGACCACAGCGGCGACCCGATCCCGAGTAGTGCTCCGAAGACGCCGATGCCCGCCCACGCGCAGGGCGCGGGCGGGCATCGTCGAAGAGAGCTCGCTAGGACTCGCGGCCCGCTGTCGAAGCGGAACGCTGCCTGCTCGCCGCGCGAGCGCGGCGGCGTTCGGCCTGCAACTCGGCGAGTTCCTGCTCCAGGATGTCGGCGACGCGGAACGAACCGGTGTCGTAGATGTCCGGGGTGCGGGCCGTCGGCGGCTGCGCGATGTCGGGCTTCGCAGTGTCCTTGCCGTTCTTGGGCTCCGGCGCCGGACCGTCGCTCTTCACCTCGGCCGACGGACGCCGGGTGACCGCCGGGAGTTCGGCCGTCGGGACCTCCGCCTCGGAGACCGTGGTGTTCGGCTTGGCCGCAGACGGCTGCCGGACGACCACCTTCGCCGCGGCGGGCTCTTCCACGGGCACCCGCGTGGCCGGCAGATCCTCGGACTTGGCCGCCGGAGCCGGTGCGGACGCGACAGGCTCGCTCGCGACGAGCTTCTTGCCGTTGGTCGAGGGCGCGTGGCCGTTGGCGGCGATCGTGACCTCGGCGTCCTCGACCTTCACCGGCTTCGTCGGACGCGTTTGGAAGACTTCCATCGCGTCGAGGTCTTCGATGGACTCGGGCAGCACCGGCTTACGCGGCGTCTCGACCGGCGGCCGCTTCTTCTCGACCTGCACCACGACCTCGGGCTGCTCTTCGAATTCCACCTGCGCGCCGTTGGTTTCGACGGCCTCCACCGCCTCCGGCTCGACGACCTCCACCGGGGCCGCCGCCACGACGGGCTGCGGTTCGGGGATCACGTGCTCATGCGGGATGCCCGGAGCCTCCGGCGCCACCGGCATCCGGTATCGGGGCAGCGTGAGCCGGATCTGCTCGGCCGGGTCGGGCAGGTCGCGGACCTGCTCGGTGGCCCTGGCGATGGCGAGGCCGTAGCGGGCGCTGGCCGCGTCGTGGATGAGCAGCGCGACACCGATCATCACCGGCGCGATGGCGTGCACGGCGGCGTCGTACCAGGCGCCGGCGCGCAGGTAGGGGTAGGTGTTGAGGCTGACGGTCAAGGCCAGCAGGGCCATTTCGGCGGTCGCGACCTGGCGGCGGTTGTCCACCACGCCCCATTCGGCGACCTTGTTGGTGCCGATCATGATGATGATCAGGCAGACGCTGATCATGCCTTCGAGCAGGTAGCTGAACCAGTACAGCGGATCGGTCGCGCCACCGGGAGCGATGTTGTGCTGGACGTTGACCGCCGACCACAGCATGCCCGCCGCGACGACACCGGCCAGCGCGCGCAGCGACCACGACCGATGCCGGTAGAGCGAGGCCAGCTTCGCGTGCGGACTGGATTCGCGTCGTTGCGCGGCAATCGCCTTGCGGGCGAGCAGGAGGTCTCGCATGTCGGCCTTCTCGATCGCTTCGGTGGTCTGCCTGGCGCGGTCGGATGCCGCGGCGGCAGCCTGCGCCTCTTTCCAGCGCTGTCCGCGCTCCTGGGTGCGAATCCGTTCGGCGAGCTCACGTTCGGCATACAGTTCGTCCTCCGACAGCGCCTCGGTCAGCGCCGGATCGAACTGGTAGGCGAGCCGTCCGCGGGCCTTCTCGACCCGCCTCGCCAGCTGTGTAACCTCGTCCTCGATGGGATGTTCGATGACCATCAGCGCTCCCCGCACGGGAGAGTCGATGGCAGACAAGTGATCACGTATGGCAACGGCACGTTTCATTCATAGTCGATCCACCGCTACTGGCGAAACTGTTCATTTGCCATCTCACCCAACTATTCGGCGCGCCGCGGACGACACACGCGGCATGAGGTGATTTCCCGCGGGTCGCGGGCACTTCTTCGCCACCGCGCACCAGACCATTGATCACTCTATGCTGGAGTGGCGCGCTTTCCCTTCGCGGCGGCGCGTGCGCTCCCGCAGCGCGTTCGGATACGCCGGTGCCGCCGAGATTCGCCCCTCGGCGGCACCGGACCGGCCGATCTCCGCACCGGCCCTATGGCCGCGGACATTTTCGGTGCACTCCCCGAATCGCGGATGAGTTTCGCAGGGCAATTCCCAGGGCGGGCGAACCGCTCAGCTTTCGGCGTCCACCGAGTCGAGCACCCGGGTCAACGTGTCGAACAGCAGCCGGTCCAGCCGGTCCTGGTCTACGTCGTCGCGCGACAACCACTGCACCGTGAGGTCCTCGGCCATGGCCCACCACGATCGCACCACCAGGCGCTCGGCGGTCGACCGCGCGGGCCTGCCGAGCGCGGCGAACACCCGATCGGTCAGCTCGTCGTGCATCCGCTCCATGATCGACTCGAGCACCGGATCCTGCCCGGCGGCGCGAAGCAGCCCCACCAGCGGTCCACTGCGCCTGCGCATGTAGCCGACGAAATTGGCGATCATCGACGCGAGCGGGTCGGCCGCGTCCGGGTCGGGGCCGGTACCGCGCAGGAATCGCTGCGAGGCGGCGTGCACGAGCTGCGCGTAGTAGTCCTGCTTGGTCGGGAAATAGTGGAAGAGCAGTCCGCGTGAGATGCCCGCCTGCTGCGCGACCGCGTCGATGGTGATCTGGTGCCAGGGGCGATCGATCAGCATGCCCAGACCGATGCCGATCAGTTGTCTGCGCCGGTCGTCCGCCGAGCGGCGGCCGCTGGCCTGCACGGCAACCTCGGTCATCCACCCTCCTCTATTGAGCAATGCTCAACAATATGCTACCAATGAACTCGACCGGAAGTTGAGCAATGCTCAGCGAGCCTCGAGGATGGGTATGGATTTCACGCATTCCGACCGAGCCGTCCGCCTCACCGACCAGGTGCGGCAGTTCGTGCGCGACGAGATCGAGCCGCGCGACGAGGAGCACGCGGCCGCCCTGCGGGAATCGCCATGGGCGGTACCGCCGGTGGTCGAAGAGCTGAAGCAGAAGGCGCGGGCGGCGGGTCTGTGGAACCTCTTCCTCCCCGATCCGGAACTCGGGGCGGGCCTGAGCAACGTCGAGTACGCGCCGATGGCCGAGGTGATGGGGGCCTCCGGCTGGGCGTCGGAGGTGTTCAACTGCAACGCGCCCGATACCGGTAATGCCGAGGTCCTGCTGCACTACGGCAGCGCCGAGCAGCGGCAGCAGTGGTTGCGGCCGCTGCTGGACGGCACGATCCGCTCGGCGTTCTGCATGACCGAACCCGAGGTCGCCTCCTCGGACGCGACCAATATGGCCGCGACCGCCGTGGTCGACGGCGAGGAGATCGTGCTCAACGGCCGCAAGTGGTGGAGCACCGGCATCGGCCATCCGAACTGCGCGTTCGTCATCTTCATGGGCCTCACCGACCCGGAGGCGCACCCGTATCAGCGGCACTCCATGGTGCTGGTCCCGCTGGACACGCCCGGCGTGCGGGTCGAACGGATGCTCAGCACCTTCGGCTACCTGGACGAGCCCTTCGGCCACGGCGAGGTCACCTTCACCGACGTGCGCCTTCCGCTGGACGCCGTGATCGCCGGGCCGGGGCGCGGATTCGAGATCGCCCAGGGCCGCCTCGGCCCCGGCCGCATCCACCACTGCATGCGCGCCATCGGCCTGGCCGAGCGCGCGCTCGAACTGGCCTGCCGCCGCGCCCTGTCGCGCACGGCGTTCGGAAAGCCGCTGGCCAACCTCGGCGGGAACCGGGAGCGGATCGCCAACGCGCGCGTCGCGATCGACCAGGCGCGGCTGCTCGTCCTGCACACCGCCTGGCTGCTGGACACCAAGGGACTGGCCGGCGCGCGCAGCGAGGTCTCCCAGATCAAGGCGGTCGTGCCGCGGATGACCCAAGAGGTGCTGGACATGGCGATCCAGTTGCACGGCGGCGCGGGCCTTTCCGACGATTTCCCGCTGGCGCGCGCATTCGCGGGCATTCGTTCGCTGCGCTTCGCCGATGGTCCCGACGAGGTGCACCTCGGCGTGATCGCCCGGCAGGAGCTGCGCAAGTACGGAACCGACCGGTGAACGCCGCGGACGCCGCCGCCGTCCGCGCGGAGGACGCCTTCGACGTCGCCGCGATGCACGCCTGGCTCGCCGAGCAGGTGCCCGGTCTGAGCGAGCCCCCCGAGGTGCGCCAATTCTCCGGAGGCGCGTCCAATCTGACGTATCTGCTGCGCTACCCGGATCGCGACTTGATCCTGCGCCGCCCGCCCGGCGGCACCAAGGCGGCTTCGGCGCACGATATGGGCCGCGAATTCCTGGTGCAGCAGCGGTTGCGCCCGCACTACCGCTATGTGCCGCGGATGGTGGCTCGCTGCGCCGATCCGGAGGTGATCGGCAGCGAGTTCTACGTGATGGAGCGCGTGGCGGGCACCATCCTGCGCGGCGATCTCCCCGTCGGCACCAGCCTGTCCCCGGACCAGGCGCGACGGTTGTCCACTACGGCTTTCGACTGCCTGATCGAATTGCACGAAGTGGACCCGGTCGCGGCCGGTCTCACCGGAATCGGCAAGGGCGCCGGTTATGTCGCCCGCCAGGTCGCGGGCTGGTCGCGGCGTTTCGTGGACGCCCGCACCGACAATGTCAGCGATTTCGCCGCGGTGATGGCCTGGCTCGACGCCAACCAGCCCGCGGACGTCGCCACCACCGTCATCCACAACGACTTCCGGCTCGACAATCTGGTGCTGGACCCTGCGGGCTCGGGCGCGATCGTCGGCGTGCTGGACTGGGAGATGGCGACCCTGGGCGATCCCCTGATGGATCTCGGCGGGGCGCTGGCCTACTGGGTGCAGGCGGACGATGACGAGGTCATGCGCGCTTCCCGCCGCCAGCCGAGTCACCTGCCGGGCATGCTGACCCGCGCGCAGATCGTCGAGCACTATTGCGCGCGCACCGGCCGCTCGGCCGGGAACTGGCCGTTCTACGAGGTCTTCGGATTGTTCCGCCTGGCCGTCATCGCCCAGCAGATCTACTACCGCTATCACCACGGCCAGACCACGAACCCGGCGTTCAAGGACTTCTGGACGCTGATCAACTACCTGGACTGGCGCTGCCGGAAGGTCGCCGGGCTCGAGTAGGGCGGTTCGGAGACCCTCATCGCCCGAGCGCGATGGAGCCCATATCGGTGACGGTGCAGTTGTCCTGCACCGGCACTCCCGCGAACCGGTCGCGCAGCCAAGCGATCACGCGGTTCTCGGCGAGTG
Source organism: Nocardia sp. NPDC041819 (assembly GCF_055590505.1). Lineage (NCBI taxonomy): Bacteria > Bacillati > Actinomycetota > Actinomycetes > Mycobacteriales > Nocardiaceae > Nocardia > Nocardia sp. NPDC041819. The sequence goes on from NZ_JBVJAP010000012.1 coordinate 113,849, forward strand.
TGTTGAGGGTCAGGTGTTCGCTCGCGTGGTCGCGGATGTAGGTGACTCGCGCGGCGGGATCGCGGCAGTAGCTGGAGGCGAGCGCGTCGGCGGGGCCGATGGGGACGAGCCAGTCGGCGGTCGCGTGGTAGAGGAAGACCGGGGTGTCGGGGACCGACTTGCCCATCCTGGTCCGGTCGAAGACCGCGCGCAGCACCGGTGTGTGCAGTATGCCGCCTTGCACCAGGCTGTCTATGTCGAGGAATGGTTCCAGCGCGGCTTGGTGCAGCACGCAACCGCGGTCTTTCGCGGTCAGTAGCTGCCGTCCGCGTGGTGTGGCGTTCGCCCACAGGTAGGCGTCCAGTTCCGGTTCCTCGCGCGCGAGACCGATGATGGCGGCCGCGACCAGACCGGCGCCGGGCCCCTTGTTCGCCTCGCGGGACAGAACTTCGAGATCGACATCGGTGCCGCCGGAGACGACGCCGACGAGATTCACCTCCGGCGCGTAGGCGCTGCGCAGTTCCGCGCCGTGCAGCGTGGGGATCGACCCTCCCGAGTATCCCCACATCGCCACCTCGGTGGCCGCTCCCGGCAGGTGCAGCGGACCGAAACGCTCCGCGGCGCGGATGCCGTCCAAGGCGATCCGCGCGGCCAGCGGGCCGTGGGCGAACGCCGAATTCGGGCCTTGATGGTCCGGCACCACGACCGTCCATCCCTGCGCCAGCAACGCCGGGGCGCTGCGCAACGGGTCGATCTGCCCGTCCACCAGACCGGCCTGCGCCGACCGGCGCACCGTGTAGGACGGCGCGCAGAACAGTCCGGTGGAATCCTCGGCGGCGTGCAGGGACACCAATTTGCCGTTCGCCGCAGAGGGTTTCAGCAATGTCGCGACGGCGGCGATGGGCTGGTCGGCGCTGTTGCCGGACCGATAGGAGACCTGCCAGGCCTCGGCGTCCAGGGCCCCGTCGAGCTGATTGGCGATGGTGACAGGCCGCGCGGCGAGGATCTCACCGGGCCGCTTCGACGCGACCAGCTCGGCGGAAGGCCGATAGAAAGGATCCTGCTCGGGCGACGCCACCACCGGAAGTTCCGGCTCCGCCGCCGACGGTGCCGCCGGCAGCGCCAGCAGCATCGAAAAGGCCGTACCGGCAAGCACACACCACCGGGCGAACACCACCGACGACCTCCCCTGGAATCGATCGCAGATGCCATGCGTTTCGCGCCGATCAACCGCCCCGGCAGTGGCATCGTAGCGAAAGCCCACCTGCGCGAACGGCACAACGGAAGATCGGCCGAACTCAGTTCGGTGCGGCGATCTTGATGATGGTGGCCTTACCGTCGGTGGTGGCCACGGTGACGAATTGGCGATAGGTGCGATTGGCGGAGTCGGGGCGCAGCTCCGTGATGACCACGTCGTAGCGTCCGTCGAGCATCGGGGTGATCATGACGCAGTGCTGCGTTCCCGTGGGCACGGAGGCGATGCCCGCGTCGATCACGGCCACCGGCGGCACCGCGGCGTCCGGCACCGTCAACGATCGCGCGACCGCTCCCGAGCGAGTCACGTAGTAGGCGTGCTGAAACGCCAGGATCACCTCCGGCCCCGACGCGGTCGAGCCGGTGCCGTTTCCGCGCACCAACTGTCCGCCTCGGGTCGGCTCGCAGCCTGGGCCACCGCCGAGCACCGGGTCCGCCACCGTGGCCGATTGCCGTGGCGCGGAGGCCGCGTCCGTGTACACCAGGACCAGCGCGGCGGCGGCGAGCGATGCGGCCAGCCCGACGCCGCCGACCAGCCAAGCGCGGCGTGGGCCGCGACGAGGGCGGCGCCGAGCGCGGGACGCCCGATGCCGGTCGCTGCGGGGCGGCGGCTCCTGTCCGGAGATCATTCCCGGCCACGTGGGCACGCGTCCGGTCCGGACCTGGCCTCGGCGGGCGCGTCGGCCGCCGGGCTCGGACGTGTTCGACGACATGATCTCGCCGCACCCCCTTTTACCGGTGCCTACTCGGCCACCGTGGGTTCCCTCTCAATGCCGTTGCGCAATAACAACATTGCATATCTCCACGGATTCTGTCGGTCGAATGCTCAACAGAAGAGCCCGAATCGCGGCGCGGCGGTCGCGGAACACGCGATGCCGGCTGATCAGGACCGGGCGGTCGGTACGGTTCCGGACCGGCGGGCATGCCTCGGCCGCAACGGAATCGCCGCCGCCCGTAGCATCCCGCACATGAGCCAGCCGCCGCAGCCGTACTCGCAATATCCCGCGCACCAGCACCCACCCCAGCCGTATCCCCCGCCACCGCCACCCGGACCGCAGTTCCCGATCCTGGTCTCCACCATGAACGACGTGCCCGGCCAGGAGATCGTCCGGGTGTTCGGCGAGGTCGCCGGACTCACCGTGCGCAGCCGCAGCTTCGGGTCGAACTTCAGCGCCGGTTTCCGTTCGCTGGGCGGCGGGGAGATTCCCGAGTACACCCAGCTGCTCTACCAATCTCGGCACGAGGCGATCATGCGGATGTGCCAGCACGCGATGTCGTTCGGCGCGAACGCGGTCATCGCCATGCGCTTCGACTGCAACGAGATCGCGGGCACCATGAGCGAGGTGGCGGCCTACGGCACCGCGGTACTGCTTCAGCCCGCGACGTGACTCGGGCTATCCCCAGGTGAGCGGATCCAGATGGAGGAAGAACCGCTGCCGCTCGGCATCCAGATCGATGCCGTAGCGATCGGCGAAGACGCGGTCGGCGTTTCCGGCGCGCCGCTCGTCCTGCCACGACTCCCGAGCGTTGGCCAACAGCAGAGCGATATCGGCGTACGGATCGGCGATGCCGAGGCGGCCGAGATCGACGAATCCGGCGACGGTGTGCGTTTCCGGATCGAGGATGATGTTCGGCAGGCACAGATCGCCGTGGCAGACCACCGCTTCGGCGGACTCCTGCGTCATCCTGGGCTCCAACCGGGTGGCCAGCCTGGTGAGCAGGACGGTGGGCGGAGTGTCCTGCTGCTCCTCGGGAAGGAACTCGGTGCGCACCGCACCCCGGACCACCACATCCTGGGCGATCGCGAACATCCGCGCCAGGCCACGGTCGAACGGGCACTCCGCGGTGGGTAGATCGTGCAGGCGCCGCACCGTGTCCGCGATGGAATCCCATGCGAGCGCGAGATCTTGCGCGGAAACGGCGTTCGCGGGCACACCGGGCACGGCGCTGGTGACCAAGCAGGCGCCGTCGCCATCGGGCCGCCAGTCCAGTACCCGAGGGCCGGGTATATCGTGGCCGTCGAGCCAGGTGATCTTGTCCCGCTCCAGCGCGAGGGCGGCGACCTCGCCGGGGGCGACGCACTTGGCGTAGCGGGACCCGTCGGCGGACCGGAAAACCGGGGCGCCGGACTCCCCGCCGCCGACCGGCTCCCATCGGCAATCGGACGGCAGGGCTGCGCGGAAGCGAACAAGCGGCTCGGACACGCCATCGACGGTAGCAACGCGACTCGCGAGTGGCCCACCGCGCAGACCTCTGGCAACCCGGATGTATAGTTGCTCAAAGCAACTAGTTGTGGTTGCTAATCAAATCTGCTGGTGGGGAACATCGAGGTGGTGTCATGTCCGCAACCGCTCGCGAGCGCCGGGTCACGGCGGCCGAACTCGCGGCCGCCGACGAACTCGGTCAGCGACTGGTCCGGTTCATGCGCGCGGTCAACCGGGCGAAGTGGCTGCCCGCTAGGCCCGGTCCGGACGGCCTGGAACGACTCGCCTACTCCGTGCTCTTCTGCCTGGTGCACGAGGGACCACAGCGCGCGGGCAGGCTCGCCGAATTGCTGCACACCGAGGCATCGACCATCAGCAGACAGAGCAGATCACTCGTGGCGCACGGCCTGGTGGAGCGCCGGGCCGACCCGGTCGACGGCCGCGCGTGCGTGCTGGCGGCCACCGCGGAAGGCGTTCGCGTCTTCGAGGAGAACCGCGCACTGCGCAACCGGTGGCTGGCCGACATCCTGGCCGACTGGCCCGCGACCGACCGCGACACCTTGACCGCACTGCTCGACCGGCTCGCCGCAGGAATAGAGACCACCACTCCCCGACACCACGCCGATCCGAAATAGGGCTCATTCATGACGAACTCCACCACCCGGGCTCCGCGGAACCCGGACGCAGGCGCGGACACGTCACTGTCGCACCGGCAGATCCTGACCATCCTGTCCGGGCTGTTGCTCGGCATGTTCCTGGCCGCGCTCGACCAGAACATCGTCAGCGTCGCGATCGTCAAGATCGCCAACGATCTGCACGGTTTCGACGAGCAGGCGTGGGCGACCACCGCTTACCTGATCACCGCGACGATCACCACGCCGCTATACGGCAAACTGGCCGACATCTACGGCCGCAAACCGTTCTATCTCACGGCGATCGGACTGTTCGTCATCGGCTCGGTGGCGTGCACCTTCGCCGACTCGATGTACCAGCTCGCCGCGTTCCGCGCGTTCCAGGGCCTGGGCGCGGGCGGACTGATGTCGCTGGCGTTCACCATCATCGGCGATATCGTCCCGGTGCGGGAACGGGTGCGCTATCAGGGCTATTTCATGATGGTCTTCGGCACCGCGACGGTGCTCGGCCCGGTGCTCGGCGGCTTCTTCTCCGACTACGAAGAACTCGGCGGCATCGAGGGCTGGCGGTGGGTGTTCCTAGTGAACGTCCCGGTCGGCCTGCTGGCCCTGCTCGTGGTGGCCAAGGTGCTCAACGTGCCGCATCAGCGCCAGCACCACCGGATCGACTGGTTCGGCGCGCTGACGCTGACGATCGGCGTGGTACCGCTGCTGATCGTCGCCGAACAGGGACGCCACTGGGGATGGTCGTCGGAGAAGTCGCTGCTCTGCTACGGCATCGGGGCGGCGGGGCTGGCGCTGTTCGTCCTGGTGGAGTTCCTGATGAAGGACTCGGCGCTGATCCCCTTGCGGCTGTTCCGGAACTCGACCTTCAGCGTCACCATCGCCGGTGGATTCATCGTCGGTGTGGCGATGTTCGGCGCGATCACCATGGTTCCGCAGTACTTCCAGGTCGTGCGCGGCTACTCGCCGACGAAGGCGGGCCTGCTCATGTTGCCGCTGGTGCTCGGCATCACCGTCGGCTCGCAGGCGGCGGGGCGGATCACCAAGCAGACGGGACGCTACAAGATCCTGCCGGTGGCGGGCACATTCATCGTCGCGGTCGGTGCGGCCCTGTACGCGCAGGTGCACTACGACAGCCCGCTGTGGCAGCCGCTGGCGATCGGCGCGGTGATCGGGCTCGGGCTCGGCTGTTGCATGCAGACGCTGATCATCGCGGCGCAGAACGCCGGACCGCGTAAGGACATGGGTGTTTCCACCGCCGCGGCCACGTTCTTCCGGCAGATGGGCGGCACGCTCGGCGTAGCGGTGTTCCTGACCATCCTGTTCAACCTGCTGCCGAACCGGATCATCGACGCGTTCGGCGGCGCGCTGCCGCCCGGGTTCGGCGCCGACCAGCTCAGCGGCATGCAGTCCAACACCAGCGGCATCGCGGCGCTGCCCGACGTGCTGAAGGTGCCGATCCTCACCGGCTTCACCGACTCCATGCACGGCGTGTTCTACACAGCGGCCGGGGTCGCGCTGCTGGCCTGCGTGGTGCTGATGTTCATGAAGGAGATTCCGCTGCAGGACGCTCCGGCGCCTGTCGCGCAGACGCCGCTCGAGGAGCCGGAAGCCGCCGAGTCGCACTGGGACGCGGATCGGGTCTGGGAAGGCGCCGCGCAGGCGCTGTCGGAGCCGGAACCGGTGCTCGCCGCGGCCGCGGGCGGCTACGGCGCGGGCGATCCCGCGAGCAACGGCGCACACCGGCGCGAACCTCGGGCGAGCTTCGACAGCGCTGAGCACGAAGGGCGTTCGCTCAGCGGCTATGTCCATCGCGAGGACGGCCGTCCGGTGCCCGCGGCCGCGCTCACGCTGATCGACCAGCACGGGCGGCAGGCCGCGCGCACGGGCGGCGGCGCCGACGGCGGTTACCTCCTCGGCGCGCCCGACGCGGGCGGCTACGTGCTGATCGTCTCGGCCGCCGGGCATCAGCCCGCCGCGGTGAACGTCACCGTCGCCGACCGTCCGCAGCAACTCGACATCACCCTGCTCGGCTCCGGCGAGTTGTCCGGTGTGGTCCGGTCCGGCAGGCAAGGCGAGCCGCTGCCCGGCGCGACCATCACGCTGACCGACCTCGACGGCGAGGTGGTCGGCTCGGCCACCGCGGCGGCCGACGGCGCTTACCTGTGCCACGGCGTGGTGCCCGGCACGTACACCCTGGTCGCGGTCGCCGAACACATGCGTCCCAGCGCGGCCGCGCTGACCGTGCCGGACAGCGGGCTGCTGCACCACGACATCGAACTCACGCCGATGGCGGTGCTGGCCGGGTCGGCGTGGTCGGACGGCGGCCGGGCGGTCCCGGACGTACAGATCAGCGTGCTCGACGCCGCGGGCGTGCCGACCGCGACGACGCGCACCGACGAGAACGGGCGTTATGTCGTCACGGATCTCGCCGAAGGCGACTACACGATCGTCGCGCGCGGGTATCCGCCGGTGACCAGCCAGGTCACGGTGAGCGGCGGCGAAGTCGCGCACGATGTGCGGCTCGGTTACAGCAGCATCGAGGAAGAGGCGACCGGAAACGTCCCGCCCGCCCGCTGACGATCCGGCGGAGCGCTCGGAAGGGGCGGTGGCGATGCGGCCACCGCCCCTTGTCGTTTCCGCTCGCGCTGATCGAGGGGCGTCGCAGCTCGCACTGGCTCCGCGATCCCGAGCCGACGGGCGCTGAGGATCTCGGTGCCGGCGACCTCGTTCGGCAGCACCGGTACACCGCCGAGGAGACGGGCGCGATGTCCTCCACCCCTGAGCTGGAGTCGATGCCCGGTTTCGCTCCTGCGCGGACCCGATGCGTCGGCCGCTGTGCGAATTTCCGCGCGGCTCAGCAGGGGTTCACTCCTGCGCCCGATGCCGTTTGTGATCGCCGAACGGCTCGTCGCGTTCCCGGACCGCCTCGCGGAAACCGGTTGTGGCGGCACGCGTCTGGAAGGCGTATCCCTCGCTGGTGTGCCGGGAGATGCCGTCGAAGACGGTGCTGATCATGCCGGAGTTGGCCACCCCCTGTGCGTACAGCGCCGAGTTGAGCGCCAGCTTGGCCATAATCAGCTGGTTGACCGGCATGCACGCGATCCGGGCGACGAATTCCTCGGTGCGCGCGTCGAGTTCGGCGGCCGGCCAGGATTCGATGGCCAGGCCCCATTCCACCGCCTGCTTCCCGGTGAGGCAGTCGCCGGTGAACAGCAGGCGCTTGGCGCGCTGGTCACCGAGGCGATGCGCCCACATGCCCGCCGCCGGGACGCCCCAGACCCGGGTGGGCGGGTAGCCGATCTTCGTGTCGTCGGCACAGATGATCTGGTCGGCGAACAGCGCGATGTCGCTGCCGCCCGCGACGGCGAAGCCGTGCAGCTTGGCCACGGTCGGCTTGTTCGCCTGCATCAGGCTGGCGAAACCGCGGTTGAACCGGCTCATCATCGCGTAGTCGATCATCGGATCCCAGGTCCGCGCCGGATCGTGATTGCGGCCCTGCACCACCGGATCGACGACCGTTCCCGCCACCTCATCGGGCCCGCCCGTCACCGCGAAACTCTGCTCGGCGAACATGCTCAGGTCGTAGCCGCCGCAGAATCCCTTGCCGCGCCCGGATACCAGGATCACGTGCACTCGCGGGTCCAGATCCGCGCGTTCGACCGCGTGTGCCAGGTCGTGCGGCGTATCGGGCGTGATCGCGTTGCCTTTCTCCGGCCGGTCGAAGGTGATGCGGGCGATGCGGCCGTCCCGCTCGTAGGTCAGCGTCCGGTACTCGCGGGCGTCGTCCGGGTCGGGGCGTCCGGCCCACGGGGTATCCGGTGTCTCGGTCCAATTGCGATACCACGCGCCCGCCCCGCTGTCGGCCTGGCTGTCACTGTCGGTCATCGCTTTCCCTTCGACGCTGGTGCGAACCGGTCTCCGCAGTCTGGCGCACCCACCATTTGACAGTCAACATTGACTGTGAAAATGTCGCGCCGACGGGAGGAGCTGGTATGGCCGGACGACGCGAGGAACAGAAGCGGGCGACCCGCGTTCGCATCCTCGATGCCGCCGCCGACCTGCTGGCCGAGCAGGGCTACCGGGCGCTGTCCACGTTGTCCGTGCAGCGGGCCGCGAGCGTGAGCCGCGGGGCGCTGCTGCATCACTTCCCGACGCTCGGCGCGTTGATCGGCGAACTGGTCGGACATCTGGTCGCACGCAACGAGGCGGCGGTGCGAGAGGTCGCGGCCGGGCTCGGCACGGGGACCGATCCCCTACGCCGCGCCTTGACCGCCCTGTACGAGTCGATGGCGCGCCCGGCGGCGCAAGCCGAGTTCGAACTGTGGGCGGCCGCGCGGACCGATCCGGCGCTTGCCGAGGCGTTGCGCGCGGCCGAACGAAAAGCCGGGCGCGACTTGCGGCGCGTGGTGGACGCACTGTTCGGTCCGGACATGGCCGCCCATCCGCGCTACCCGGCCGTCCGCGACCTCACCATCGCGATACTGCGCGGCACCGCGATGTCCCGGCCGCTGCGCACCTCCGAGCGCGCCGCCGCGGCAACCATCGATCGATGGGCGGAGGCCATGACAGTTCTTCTCGCACAGGGCCACTAGCAATCGGCGAGCGCCGATGGTGCCGAATCGGCTGTGATACGCGTCACTTCAGACTCCGATTGTGCACTCTCCCACACTGTCGCTATCCTGGCTGCACTTTGAGACCAACGAGTCTCAATGCAGCCTTCGACGGGGCCGGGTCCGACCACCGCACGGCGCCCGCCGAGGCCGATTCCTGCCGGGGAGCGCCTGCGGCGCCTGTACTACCAGGAGCAAACGCCATGCGATCGAAGTTGATCTCGGCGGCCATCGGTTTCGCGGTGATGGCGCTGTCGTGTGTGGGACCGGGCAGCGGACCCGCCGTCGCCGCACCGGATTGCCCGAGTCTGTACGTGGTGGCGATCCCGGGAACATGGGAGACCACCGCGGACGGTGAGCGCCCCGGGCCCGGAATGCTGGCCGGAGTCACCCGCGGCCTGCCGTCCTCGGCGTGGGTGGACTACGTGAGTTACGCAGCGACCGCCTTCCCTTGGGAGAGCGAGGTATACGGCGCCTCCAAACGGGAGGCCGTCGACAACGCGCGCGGCATGATCGCGGCGATGGGCCGGGAGTGCGGCGCGACCAGGATCGCGCTGCTGGGCTACAGCCAGGGCGCGGACGCCGCCGGTGATCTCGCCGCCGAGATCGGCACCGGGCTCGGCGTCGTGCCGCCGCATCGGATCGCCGCGGTGGGGCTCATCTCCGATCCCCGCCGCTCCCCCACCGACGCGCTGGTCGGTCCACCGGTCGGCGGCGCGGGCGCGGGCGGTCCGCGCATCGGCGGGTTCGGTCTCCTCACCCCGCAGACCCGCACCATCTGCGCGATCGGCGATCTGTACTGCACCACGGCGTCGGACGATTTCGTGACCCGCTTCGCGGGCTTCCTGGCCCAGACCTCCCACCCCGATCCGGCCTACCTGTGGCGCTACCAGATGGAAATGGGCGCCATCCTCGGCGACCTGATGTCCAACGGCGGAATTCCCCTTTTGCAGAGCCAGCTCTCGGAGTCGGCGAACCAGGAACGGGCTCGGCTGCTGGACGAGTTCTACCGCTCCGAAGCGCACACCGCCTACGGCAACTACCCCGTGGGAGGCGGAGCGACCGCGCTGTCGTGGATGCACGACTGGCTCGCGTCGCTGGCCTGAGTCAGGGAGCGAGCCGCCGCGCGACCTCGCCCAGACTGTCCGCGACAGCGCCCTGCTGCGCGTCGGTGAGCACGTCGACGAGGACGCGGCGGACGGTCGCGACATGGCCCGGCGCGACCTCGGCCAGCCTTTCCCTGCCCGCCGCGGTGAGTACGGCGATGACCCCGCGCACGTCGGTCGGACAGGCCTCGCGTACCAGCAACCCGGCCTTCTCCAACTGCGTCACCTGATAGGTCAGACCGCTTTTGGAGGTGTAGAGCGCCTCGGCGAGTTCGGTCATCCGCAGGCGGCCCTCCGGCGCGTCCGCGAGCCGCACGAGCACCTCGTACTGGGTGTGCGACAGCCCTTCCCCCTTGAGCTGCCGCTCCACCTCGCGACCCACCAGCGCGCCGGCCGCCAGGAAGTTCTGCCACACCGCCATCTCGCGGACGTTCAGCCACGTGGTCTCCACGGCTCCACCCTATCGCTATTGTTCAAATTTGAACAACCAGCTACAGTCGAGTTCGAATTTGAACTACCTGAACGACCGAGCCGGGAGGAGCACTATGACCGTGGCCGCCGAGAGAATGCCGGTGCTGTATCTCTCGCATGGCGCTCCGCCGCTGGCCGACCACGAGAGGTGGCCCGCCGAACTGGCGGCGTGGTCGCGCGCGTTGCCGCGGCCCCGCGCCGTCCTGATCGTCTCCGCGCACTGGGAGGCCGCGCCGATCGCGCTCGGCGCCACCCGGACGGTACCGCTGGTCTACGACTTCTGGGGCTTTCCGGAGCGGTATTACCAGGTGCGTTATGCCGCGCCGGGCGCGCCCGAACTGGCCGACAAGGTGCGAAACCTGTTGCGCGGACCGGGCGCCGCGGTGGCGGACGTCCCGGATCGCGGGCTCGATCACGGCGCCTACGTGCCATTGAAGGAGATGTATCCGGGCGCCGACATCCCGGTGTTGCAGCTGTCCATGCCAACGCTGGACCCGCAGGTCCTGTTGCGCATCGGCCGGAAGCTGGCGCCGCTGCGCGACGAAGGCGTACTGATCGTCGGCAGCGGATTCTTCACGCACAATTTGCGCGCGCTGACCGCCGACGACGAGCACGTACCGTCCTTCACCGCCGAATTCGACGCGTGGGGCCGCGAGACGCTGGCCGCCCGCGACCTGGACGCGCTGCTCGACTTCGAGCGCACCGCGCCCGCGGCTAGCCTGGCCCATCCACGCGCCGACCACTTCGCACCGCTGTTCGTCGCACTCGGCGCGGGCGAGGAGGATCTCGGCACGCTGCGCACCGTCATCGACGGTTACTGGTTCGGCATGGCACGCCGATCCATTCAGCTCGGCTGAGCGCCGGTGCCGCCCGCCGCACCATCCGGCCTCCGCCGACGCCCGAGGTGATCGCGATCCGGCCCAGCTGGGTCGCGACGGACCCGGGCGGCGAGGGCCTCCGGAGTCGCGGTCGCCCGTCGGCACCTCGCCTGCTGAGGACCTGCCGCCGGAGGGCATCGACTGGAGCGCGCCGGGGCCGACGGTCCGCGCGGTGGCGGCACCGAGGTCGCGAGCCCGGAACGGCCGACCGCGTCATCGGATGCGCAGCGCCGTCAGCCGCCAGCCCGCCGAGCGGGTGCGCGCGATGCGCGCGGCCAAGGCGAAATGACGCCTGCCCCGGCCGTAGGTGGCGAAGACCTCGGCGGTCTTGGCGTCTACCAGCACCACGTTCACCCGCATCGGCACCGCGACGCCGAGGTCGCGGCCGGGCACGAGACCGGCGCCGATCAACGTGCGCACCGCGGCGACGACCGTGGCGTCGGCGACGACGGCCAGTTGCGGTACCGGCCTCCTTCGGTCGAGCACCTCGAGGACGACTCGCACCGCCGACTCGGCGAATCGGCGTGCCGCCGACCGTGACTCGTCCTCGGCCTGCGCCGTGGCGGCATGGCTTCGCCGCACCGCGCTGCGTATCCCGGCACTGGACCGACTGGAGGTCGCGTGCGGCCGCGGCCGGCACGGTAGCGCCCGAGCGGGTGCCGGATCGCAGGCCACCGGCTCCGCCTCGGCGCGGCGGCGACTGTCCAAGGGCGGCTCCGGATTCGGAGCAGGCACCAACCAATCCTGATAACCAGCCATGCACATCCCTTCGAGAACCCGGTGGTCGAAATCCTGTGGGGACCGATTCTGCGGACCGGCCACCGGAAGTCGCGCGTAGTCGGCTACCCGAATCCATCCCGGCACGCCACCACCGGAGACCGGCGGCCACGAAGACCGACCTATGTTGGAGCCGGCGAACCCGACCCTGAACCGGAGACCTTGATGACCGACGAGCGAGGAGCGGACGTGACCGTGCCCGGAAAGTCCGTGACCCCGCGTCGCCTGGTCCGCATCGGCCTGCTCGCGCTCGCCGGAGCGCTCGCCGCGTATCTCGCGCTCGCGCAACTGATCGCGATCCTGCCGGTTTCCTGGGTGATGCCGTTGCTCGGCAACGCGGTCGTGCAGTCGGCCGTGCTCTTGCTCGGCGCCGTCCGCGACGCGCTCGGCTCGTGGAACATGGTGCTGGCGGTGGTCGCGACCGCCCTCGCGCTGACGGTGTTTCGCGGGGGCGAGCGCGGACGGCGCCTCGCGGGCACGGTGACCGGCGTGGCCGCCGTCGGCCTGGTGCTGTCCGTGGTGACCAGCGCGACGCTGGTGTTCGCGGCGCGTGACGCCGCGGGCGTCTGGATCCCGTTCGCCCCGGCCGTGCCGTTCAGCACCGTCGGCGACGCGCCCGACGAGACCGTCACCTACGCGACCGTCGACGGACAGCCGATCCAGGCGGACCTGTACCTACCCGCTCCGGGGCCGCGACCGGCGCCGCTGGTGGTGAGCATTCACGGCGGCGCTTTCGTCACGGGCAGCCGTGGCACCGACGCCTACACGACCTGGCTGGCCGAGAACGGATACGCCGTCCTCGATGTGGACTACCGCCTCTCCGACGAAGGCAGCCACCGCTGGAACACCGCGGACGCCGATGTCGCCTGCGCACTGAGCTGGGCCGCCGCGAACGCGCAGCGATACGACTTGGACATGCGGCGAGTCGCCACGTTCGGCGAATCGGCGGGTGGCAATCTGGCCGTCAACGTCGCGAACAAGGTCAACGCGGGTGTCCTGCGGCCCAGCTGCGGCAGCGCCGCCGAGCTGCCGAAGGTGCGCGCGGCGGTGGCGCTGTACCCGGCGGTCGACCTCGCCGCGTCGGGCACCGAGACCGCGCTCGGCGTCGACGCCGCCCGGCAGTACCTCGGCGGAACGCCCGAGCGATACCCCGACCGCTATACCGCGACCGGCGCCGCCGCGCAGGTCACCGGCGACTCCCCGCCCACCCTGCTCATCCAGGGCGCCAATGATCACCTGGTGCTCGCCGAGCACACCGCCGCCTACGCCGCGGCCCTGGAGACCGCGCGCGTGCCGTACCGCTATGTCGAGCTCCCCTTCCTCGATCACGCCTTCGGCACCACCGAACTCGACACCGGCGCGCTGGTCACCCGCGAACTCACCCGCACCTGGCTGACGGAATACCTGCCGTAACCGACGCCACATCGCCAGAACGGGAATACCCGCGTACCCCACTCCGTTCCTTTGGTTGCCATATCCACCAAATTGAGACAGACTGAGAACGAAGGAGGCGTCGTGCAGTTCGGAATTTTCACGGTCGGTGATGTGACGACCGACCCCACGACCGGCCGGACGCCCAGTGAGCACGAGCGCATCACGGCCATGGTGACGATCGCGCGCAAGGCCGAAGAGGTCGGGCTGGACGTGTTCGCCACCGGCGAGCACCACAACCGGCCGTTCGTACCGTCGTCGCCGACCACCATGCTCGGCTACATCGCGGCACGGACCGAGCGGCTCCAACTCTCCACCGCCACGACGCTGATCACCACGAACGACCCGGTGAAGATCGCCGAGGACTTCGCCATGCTGCAACACCTCGCCGAGGGCCGGGTGGACCTGATGCTCGGCCGCGGCAACACCGGGCCGGTCTACCCCTGGTTCGGCAAGGACATCCGCGACGGCATCCCGCTGGCGATCGAGAACTATCACCTGCTGCACCGGCTCTGGCGCGAAGACGTGGTCGACTGGGAGGGCAAGTTCCGCACGCCGCTGCAATCGTTCACCTCGACGCCGCGCCCGCTGGACGACGTAGCGCCGTTCGTCTGGCACGGCTCGATCCGCAGCCCCGAGATCGCCGAGCAGGCGGCCTACTACGGCGACGGATTCTTCGCCAACAACATCTTCTGGCCGAAAGAGCACTTCCAGCGGCTGATCGCGCTGTACCGGCAGCGCTACGAGCACTACGGCCACGGCTCCGCCGACCAGGCGATCGTCGGCCTGGGCGGACAGGTGTTCATGCGCAAGAACTCCCAGGACGCGGTGCGCGAGTTCCGGCCCTACTTCGACAACGCGCCGGTGTACGGGCACGGCCCGTCGCTGGAGGAGTTCACCGAGCAGACCCCGCTCACGGTGGGCAGCCCGCAGGAGGTCATCGACAAGACGCTCACCTTCCGCGCGGCGTTCGGCGACTACCAGCGCCAGCTGTTCTTGATGGATCACGCGGGCCTTCCGCTGAAAACCGTCCTGGAGCAACTGGACCTGCTCGGCGAAGAAGTGGTTCCGGTGCTGCGCAAGGAATTCGCGGCTCTGCGCCCGGCGCACGTGCCGGACGCGCCGACACACGCGAGCCTGGTCGCCGCCCGTGACGCCGCACTGGAGGCGACCCGATGACCCGCATCGCCGTCGTCGCCGCGGGCCTTTCGCAGCCGTCCTCGACCCGACTACTCGCCGATCGGCTCGCCGCCGCCACCGGCGCGGCGCTGACCGCGTCGGGCGCGGACGTGGCATTCGATGTGGTCGAAGTACGCGAGCACGCCCGCGATCTGGCCGACAACCTGCTGACCGGGTTCGCGCCCGGCGGGCTGCGCGCGACGATCGACACGGTGACCGGCGCCGACGGCTTGATCGCCGTCACGCCGATCTTCAACGCGTCCTACAGCGGCCTGTTCAAGACGTTCTTCGACGTCCTGGAACCGGACGCGCTGGCCGGGATGCCGGTGCTGCTCGGGGCGACCGGCGGCTCGGCGCGCCATTCGCTGGCGCTGGAGCACGCCCTGCGGCCGATGTTCAGCTACCTGCGCGCGGTGGTCGCGCCCACCGCCGTCTACGCGGCGTCCGAGGACTGGGCGTCCGCGGCGGCGGGTGGACTGAGCACCCGGATCGACCGTGCGGCAGCGGAATTCGCCGCCCTGCTGACCGGCACACCGCGCGATCGCGCCGCCGATCCGTACGACGACCCGGTACCGTTCGCGCAGCTACTCGACACCCACTGACCCTTTCCCCACCGAGCGAACCCGACCCCCATCCAACTAGTTCAATTCTCAATCATCAAGGAGAACAACATGCCGACCGGAACCACCAACGCTCTCACCGCGGGCACCTGGGCCATCGACCCCGCCCACTCCACCCTGGGCTTCTCGGTACGCCACCTGATGGTCAGCAAGGTACGCGGCCGCTTCACCGACTTCTCCGGCAAGCTGGTCATCGGCGAGGACGGCAGCGCCTCGGCCACGGCCGAGATCCGGGTCGACTCGGTCACCACCGACAACGAACAGCGCGACGCGCACCTGCGCACCGCGGACTTCTTCCAGGCCGAGGAGTTTCCGGTGGCCACCTTCGAGTCCACCGGTTTCCGGGTGAACGGCGAGGACTTCATCGTGGACGGCGAGTTCACCATCCGCGGCGTCACCAAGCCGGTCACGCTGGACGTAGAGTTCCTCGGCGTCAACCCCGGCATGGGCCACGGGCCGGTCGCGGGCTTCGAGGCCAAGACCGTGATCAACCGCCGCGACTTCGGCATCACCATCGACATGCCCCTGCCCGACGGCGGCGCGGTGATCGGCGACAAGATCACGCTCACCCTCGAAATCGAGGTCGGTTTGCAGTCCTGAGTGATCCGGACGGTCCCGCGGGAGTCGCCTGCGGGACCGTTCTTCTCGTCAGAAGAGGGTCATCGGCTCGGCAGGTGTCGGCTCCGGCAACGGGTCGAGCTGTGGCAGCCGGGCGCGGACCTCGTCATGGAAGCGGCGGGCCAGCTCCAGCGAGCCCGCGTTGTCCGGGGTGTGCACGAACACCGTCGGCGACCGGCCTTCGCGCAGCCACTCGGCGACCGTGCCGACCCACGGCTGCCAGCCGCCGACGGTGCGGTCGACATCGTCGCGGCCGTGGTACCGCACGATCGGGTACTCGGTCAGGGCGCGCATCCTGCGCCGCACCCGCGGCTTCTTCGACGCCGCCTCCTGTTCCGCCGCACTGGTGGGCGGACCGTCGAAAAGCACGGTGGTGTCGAACGGAACCCATTCGGCGCCCACCCTGGACAAGACGTATTCCAGCCTGCGCGCCGCCTGCTCGTCGGCGAAGAACGCGGGATGCCGGACCTCGACGGCGGCCCGGTAGGTGCGCGGCAATTGCCGCAGAAATCCGGCCAGCGCACCGAGATCAGTGGGGCCGAACGAGCCGGGCAGCTGCACCCACAGGGCGTGGATACGTTCCCCGAGCGGCTCCATCGCGGCGAGGAACGAGCGCAGATCCTCCTCGACGCCGTTCAGCCTGCGTTCGTGGGTGATCGGCTTGGGCAGCTTGAGGACGAACCGGAACGCGGGATCGCATTGACTCGCCCACGATTCCACCGTGCGCCGCGACGGCGTCGCGTAGAAGGTCGTATTGCCTTCGACCGCATTGCACCACGTGGCGTACCAGCGCAGCCGCTCCCCCGGCGCGAGCTGCCTTTCCTGCCAAGCCGCGTGCGTCCACATCGCACATCCCACGTGAAGCCGCATGTTTCCGACGCTAACCCACCATCCCGACACGCTCGTCCCGGTGGCACGCCACCACGACCGGACTCACCGCCGCGCCCGCTTCGCCGACCGGACCCAGCCGAAGGTCAGCTCCACGGCGCGCTTCCAGTTGTCGTACTCCTCCGCTCGCAGCTCGGGGTCCATCCGTGGAACCCATTGCGCGGCAAGGCGCCGATTGTTCCGCAGACCTTCCAGGTCCGGCCAGTAACCGACGGCCAGGCCCGCGGCGTACGCGGCGCCGAGCGAGACCGTCTCGGCGACGAACGGACGCGACACCGGAACGTCGAGGACGTCGGCCACGATCTGCATGAGCAGGTTGTTGGAGGTCATGCCGCCGTCCACGCGCAGCGCCTCGGCGCGCAGGCCCGAATCGGCGTTCATCGCCTCCACCACGTCGCGGGTCTGCCAGGCGGTGGCCTCCAGTACGGCGCGGGCGATGTGGCCCTTGGTGATGTAGGAGGTCAGTCCGGCGATGAGACCGCGTGCGTCGCTGCGCCAATGCGGTGCGTAGAGCCCGGAGAACGCCGGCACGACGTAGCAGCCGCCATTGTCTTCGACGGTGCGCGCGAGGGTTTCGATCTCCGGCGCACTCGTGACGAGTCCGATGTTGTCGCGCACCCACTGCACGAGCGAACCGGTGACCGCGATCGGGCCCTCCAGCGCGTAGACCGGCTCCGGGCCGATCTGGTAGCCGATCGTGGTGAGCAGGCCGTGCCCGGAGCGCACCAGCTCACGCCCGGTGTTCATCATGAGGAATCCGCCCGTTCCGTAGGTGCACTTGGTTTCCCCACGCGCGAAACAGGTCTGGCCGAACAACGCGGCGTGCTGGTCGCCGAGCGCGGCGGCGATCGGGATGCCCGGCACCACCCGGCGCGTACTGCCGTAGGACGCGGTCGATGGTTGGATGCGCGGCAGCATCCCCGCCGGGATACCGAAGAACTCCAGCAGCTCGTCGTCCCAGGCGAGGGTGCCGATGTTCATCAGGAGGGTACGGCCTGCGTTGGTGACGTCGGTGCGGTGCAGGCCGCCGTCCGGACCGCCGGTGAGGTTCCAGATCAGCCAGGTCTCCATGGTGCCGAACAGCACCTCGCCCCGCTCGGCGCGTTCGCGCAGACCGGGCATCGTGTCCAGCATCCAGCGCAGTCGCGGTGCGGCGAAATAGCTCGCGAGCGGCAGACCGCACAGTTTGCGGATCCGGCCCGCGCCCGGTTTGCCCTCCAGTTCCCGGACCAGTTCTTCGGTCCGCACGTCCTGCCACACGATGGCGCGCCCGACCGGCGTGCCGGTGCGGCGGTCCCACACCACGGTGGTCTCGCGCTGGTTGGCGATGCCGAGCGCGACGATCTGATCGGGGGCCACACCGGAATCGCGCAGCGCCTGCGGCACGATCCGCTCGACGTTGCGCCAGATCTCCACGGCGTCCTGCTCGGCCCATCCCGGCCGCGGGTAGTGCTGCCGGTGCGGGCGCTGGGCGACCCCGACGAGCCGGGCACGCTGGTCGAACAGGATGCACCGCGTGGAGGTGGTGCCCTGATCGATGGCGAGCACGTAACGCTGCTTCATGCTGCTCCTGGAGGAAATCCGCTGGTCACCGGCGCGACGGCGGTCGGTCGCCCGCACCCAGATCGCGCGACACCGCCCGTGCGGCGTCCAGCACCCGGCCGACGAGCGCGGGTCGGTGCCGCGACTTCGCGTCACAGAGCCGGTCCACCGCGCCGGTGATGCCGATGGCGCCGACCACGAGCCCGCCCGGCGCCCGGATCGGCGCCGCGATACCCGCCTCGCCGGTCCGGAACTCCTCGATGTCGCCCGCCCATCCGGCCCGCCGCACGCCGGCCAGTTCCCCGGCGAGCGCGGCGCGGTCGACGAGGGTGCGGTGCGTGAGCGCGGCCGGCTCGACCCGGCGCACCGTCGCGGCCAGGTCGGCGTCATAGGCGAGCAGCACCTTGCCCAGCGCGGTGGCGTGCGGCGGCAGGAGTTCGCCGAGTTCGAGCGCCTGTTCGGTGTTGTCCGGCCGGAACACGTGGTGGACCACGACCACCGCGCCGTCCAGCGGCGCGCCGATCCGCACCGCCTCGCCCGTGCGCGCCGCCAGCGCGTCGGCCCAGTTGATCGCGCGGGAGCGCAACTCGTTCGCGTCGAGATACCCGCCGCCCAGGTGCGGCAACGCCGCGCCGAGCTGGTACTTGCCGGTCGCCGGGTCCTGGTCGACGAAGCCGACGCCCTGGAGCGTGCGCAGGATGCCGTGCGCGGTCGGCTTGGGCAGGTCGAGCGCGCCTGCGATGTCGCCGACGCCGAGACGACCGGAGCCGCGGGCCAGCAGTCGCAGCACGGCCGCCGCCCGCTCGATCGACTGGATCGGACCCGGCATGTCCGGAAACCTATCCCCCGTGTCGTGATTCGACAATCGTGTGCGACGCCCGGCGCACGCGGTATGAGCTGCGCCATACCTTCGCCTCGCCGGGCTCGGTAGCCATCGCGTTCTCCGCGACCATCCCGAGCGTTCGACATTGTCGAATGGCAGCGCTATCCGGGTCCGGCATTCCGCCGTAGTTTCCGTTTCGAGCACGGTCGCGCCCGCGGCCTGCGCGGCGAACGGAGGCTCAGCGATGACTCGGGGCGGAAGCCGGTACGTCGGCGCCATCGACCAGGGCACCACGAGCACCCGCTTCATGGTGTTCGACCACGGGGGCAACGAGGTCGCACGCCACCAACTCGAGCACGAGCAGATCCTGCCGCGCCCCGGATGGGTGGAGCACAATCCGACCGAGATCTGGGAGCGCACCCGCGCGGTCGTGCAGACCACGCTGACCAAGGCCGATCTCGTCGCGAGCGACCTCGCCGCGGTCGGCGTCACCAACCAGCGGGAGACCACGGTGGTGTGGAACCGCAGGACCGGGCGGCCGTACTGCAACGCGATCGTCTGGCAGGACACCCGCACCGATCGCATCGCCGCCGAATTGGAGCGGGCCGGGCACGGCGACACCATCCGGCGTAAGGCGGGCCTACCCCCCGCGACCTATTTCTCCGGCGGCAAGCTGCGCTGGATCCTCGACAACGTCCCCGGGGTGGCCCGGGACGCCGAACGAGGCGACGCGCTCTTCGGCACCACCGACAGCTGGCTGCTGTGGCAGCTGACCGGCGGGGTGGACGGCGGCGTACACGTCACCGACCCGACCAACGCCAGTCGCACCATGCTGATGGACCTGGAGACATTGGACTGGGACGACGAACTGCTGGCCTTGTTCGGGGTGCCGCGCGCGATGCTGCCCAGGATCGCGCCGTCGGCGAATCCGGACCTGTTCGGCCTCACCCGGCCCGACGGCCCGTTCGGGGGCGCGGTCCCACTGGCGGGTGTACTCGGCGACCAGCAGGCCGCCACCGTCGGACAGGTCTGCTTCCGGCCCGGCGAGGCGAAGAATACCTACGGCACCGGCAACTTCCTGTTGCTCAACACCGGGACCGAGATCGTGCGATCGCGACACGGACTGCTCACCACCGTGGCCTACCGATTCGGCTCGGAGAAGCCGGTGTACGCGCTGGAAGGCTCGATCGCGGTGACGGGCTCTGCGGTGCAGTGGCTGCGCGACCAGCTGGGCATCATCTCCGGTGCGGCGCAGAGCGAGTCGCTGGCCCGGCAGGCCGAGGACAACGGCGGGGTGTACTTCGTGCCCGCGTTCTCCGGATTGTTCGCGCCCTACTGGCGGTCGGACGCGCGCGGCGCGATCGTCGGCCTGTCCCGCTACAGCACCAACGCCCATCTCGCGCGGGCGACGCTGGAATCGATCTGCTACCAGACCCGCGACGTGGTCGAGGCGATGCAGGCCGACTCCGGCGTCCTGCTGGACGTGCTGCGGGTGGACGGCGGCGTCACCGCCAACGAGCTGTGCATGCAGTTGCAGGCCGACTTCCTCGGCGTGCCGGTGTCGCGCCCGGTGGTCGCCGAGACCACCGCCCTGGGCGCCGCCTACGCGGCCGGGCTGGCGGTCGGCTTCTGGAGCGGCACCGACGAACTCGCCGAGAACTGGAACGAAGCGAAGCGCTGGCACCCGACCTGGTCGCCACCGCAACGTGAGCGCGGCTACAGGCGCTGGAAGAAAGCGGTCGCCCGCACCCTCGACTGGATCGACGACGAGGACTGAGCCGGCGACCCCGTCGTACCCGAATATCCCCGAACAAGGAGAGACAGCGCTGTGTCCGCACGATTGGACGCCCGATACCGCGACCGCGCGGTGAACTCGCTCGGTGACACCGAGATCGACGTGCTCGTCATCGGCGGCGGCGTGGTCGGCGCCGGCGCCGCACTCGACGCCGCCTCCCGCGGCCTGACCGTGACCCTGGTGGAGGCAAGGGACTTCGCCGCGGGCACCTCGAGCCGCTCCAGCAAGCTCATCCACGGCGGGCTGCGCTACCTGGAACAGCTGGACTTCTGGCTGGTGCGGGAGGCGCTGAAGGAACGCGGCCTGCTGCTGCACCGGCTGGCCCCGCACCTGGTACGGCCGGTGTCGTTCCTGCTGCCGTTGCGGCATCGCGTGTGGGAGCGCGCCTACATCGGCGCCGGCGTCGCGCTGTACGACACCATCGGCGGCGCCCGCGCCCTGCCGATGCACCGGCACCTGTCGCGCACGCGCGCGCTGGAACTCGCGCCCGCCCTGCGCGCGGACGCGCTGACCGGGGCCATCCGGTACTTCGACGCGCAGGTCGACGACGCCCGGCACACGATGATGATCGCGCGCACGGCGGCCGGGCACGGCGCGACCGTGCTCACCCGCACCAAGGTGACGGCGCTGCTGCGCGACGGCGAGCGCGTCGTCGGCGCGGAGGTCACCGACCTGGAGACCGGGCGGGTGCACACGGTCCGGGCGCGCCGGGTGATCAGCGCCACCGGAGTGTGGACCGACGAGATGAACCGGATGACCGGCGTCGAGTTCCCCTTCCACGTCCGGATGTCCAAGGGCGTGCACATCCTGGTGCCGCGCCATCGCCTGCACCTGGACACCGGCCTGATCATGCGCACCGAGAAGAGCGTGCTGTTCGTCATCCCGTGGCACGGCCACTGGATCATCGGCACCACCGACACGGATTGGTCGCTGGACAAGGACCACCCGGCCGCCAGCGACGCCGATGTGCGGTACCTGCTCGATCACGTCAACCGGGTGTTGCGGGAGCCGCTCACCCGAGACGACATCGTCGGCACCTACGCGGGTCTGCGCCCGCTGCTGTCCGGAGCGTCGGCCGACACCGCGACGCTCTCCCGGGAGCACGCGGTCGCCGAACCGGCCCCCGGCCTGTTCGTCATCGCGGGTGGCAAGTACACCACCTACCGGGTGATGGCCGCCGACGTCGTGGACGCGGCGGTGGCGGGACTCGGCCGCGCGGTCGCGCCGTCGGTGACCGAGCACCTGCCGATCCTCGGCGCGGTGGGCTACCAGGAACTCGCCGCCGACCTCGACAGCCTGGCGCAGCGCACGGGCCTGCCGCGAGCGACGGTGCGGCGGCTACTCGGCCGTTACGGCTCGACGATCACCGACCTGTTCGACCTGATCGCCCGCGAGCCCGGGTTGGGTGAGCCACTCACCGGAGCACCCGAATACTTGGGCGCGGAGGTGGTGTACGCGGCGACGCACGAAGGCGCACTGCACTTGGACGACGTGCTCACCCGCCGCACCCGGGTGTCCATCGAAACGGCCGACCGCGGCCTGGCCGCCGCTCCAGGGGTGGCTCGGCTGATCGGCGCGCACCTCGGCTGGGACGCCGCCGCCACCGAGCGGGAGATCATCCGCTACCGCGATCGGGTGCAGGCCGAATTGGCCGCCAATCAGGCGGCCGACGACGAATCCGCCAACGCGGCCCGGCTGATCGCCGTTGCCTGAGCCCCTGGCACGGTTCCCGCACGGAACCGTGCCAGGCTTACTGATCCATGCCGCTGTGCCCGCTCGGCGTCGACTCGTCGGTCTCGAGTTCGGCGCCGGCCGGGTGCTCGTCGGCGTGCGTCGGCTTGGTGTGCTCGTCGGCGAAATCCGCGTCCTGCTGCATCGACTCCGCCGTCGTCGGATCGACATTCGGTGTGCTCATAACCCGCGCGTACCCAGCGGTGCGGCCCTGACGCACGCACCCCGGCCTCGGCGGGAAAGCAGGCTCGACAGTGGCGGGTTGACCTCGAGCACGGTTGAGGATGGAACATGGTGAGCATGACTCGTCCAGCTGATTTCTGGAACACCGTCTATGACAACGACACCGCCCCCTGGGTGATCGGCGAGCCGCAACCGGCCATCGTCGCGCTCGAGCGGGACGGCGGCATCACCGGACGCGTGCTCGACCCGGGCTGCGGCGCCGGTGAGCACACGATCCTGCTGACCAGGCTCGGGTACGACGTGCGCGGAATCGACATGTCGCCGAGCGCGGTGGCGTACGCGCGGGCCAACGCCGCCGAGCAGGGTGTGCCGTCGGCCGTCTTCGAGGTGGCCGACGCCCTCGCGCTCGGCGACCGGCCGGAGTTCGCCGGTGATCCGCCCGGCTCCGCGCCCGCGTTCGACACCATCGTCGACAGCGCGCTGTTCCACGTCTTCGGGACCGAGGACGAGCCGCGCGCCGCCTATGTCCGCAGCCTGCACGCGATCTGCAAGCCGGGCGGCACCGTCCATGTTCTCGCGCTCTCCGATGTCGAGCCGGGGTTCGGCCCGCGGATCAGCGACACCTTGATCCGGGAGTCGTTCCGCGACGGCTGGACGGTGGAAGACGTGCGGCAGGCGCGCTACCGGGGGCGGGTGACCGACCCGGTGGCCCAGGACGCGGCCAACCTGGAGGTTTCCGCGTCCGGCCACGTCGACCTCGCCGCGTGGCTGGCCCGGATCCGCCGCCTCTGAGTCACACGCCCTTCGGCGCTCTGCTTCCCATGAAACCGAACAGGTAGCCCGCCACCCGCCGCATCTGGATCTCCTCGGCGCCCTCGGTGATCCGGTAGCGCCGGTGGTGGCGGTAGATGTGCTCGAACGGCTTGTGCCGGGAGTAGCCGAGGCCGCCGTGCACCTGCATAGCGCGGTCGGCGGCCTCGCAGCACAACCGGTTGGCCCAGTAGTTGCACATCGAGACCTGCTCGGAGACGGCGAACGTGCCGTAGGTGTCCATCGACCAGGCGGTCTTGTGGATCAGGGCGCGCAACATCTCGCACTGGGTGTGCAGCTCCACCAAGGGGAACTGGATCGCCTGGTTGGCGGCCAGCGGCTTGCCGAAGGGCTTGCGCTGTTTGGCGTAGGCCACCGACTCGTCGATGCAGTACTGCGCCGCACCCAGACTGGACGCGGCCTGGCGGATCCGGTTCTCGTTGAAGAAGTGCTGCACCACCGCCAGGCCGCGCCCTTCGCCACCGAAGACGGCGCTGTCGGGGACCCGGACGCCGTTCAGGGAGACACGGGCGTGGTCGGTGGGCATGTTGAAAGTCCAGAGGTATTCCTCGACGACGAAGCCCGGGGCGTCGGTGGGCACCAGGAAGGCGGTGATGCCCGCCGCGTCGCCGGGGCCGCCGGAGGTGCGCGCGAAGATCAGGTCGGCGTCGGCGATGTGCACGCCGGTGTTCCAGGTCTTCTGCCCGGTGATCACCCAGTCGTCGCCGTCGCGGACCGCCGCGGTCTCCATGTGGGTGGCGTCGGAGCCGTGCTCGGGTTCGGTGATGCCGAAGGCGAAGAACTTCGTCCCCGAGGCCAAGCCGTCCACCCACTCCGCCCGCTGCGCGGGTGTGCCGTGTTCGAGCATGAGCAGCAGGCCGACGTTGTTGGCGACGATGGCGTGCTCGTTCTGCAGATCGCAGTGCAGGCCGAGGCCGCGCCGGGCCAGGTGCTCGCGGATCACGGCCATGCCCAGGTTGGTGCCGTCCCGGCCGCCGTACTGCGCGGGGAACGCGTACCGCAGGTGCCCGGCGGCGTCGGCGCGCCTGCGCACCTCGGCCAGCAGGTCCTCCCATCGCGCGTTCGGCAGGCCGCCGCGCTCCCAGTCGGTGCGGGCGTCCTCGCGGCGGTGGTCGAAGAAGCGGATGTTGTCGTCGGCCTGCTCGAGCGGCGTGATCTCGCGCTCGATGAACGCGTCGAGTTCGGCCAGGTAGTCGACCAGTTCCGCGGGTAGCTCGAAATCCATCGGGCATCAGCCTTTCGCAGTGGGTCGGATCTGCATCAGCAGGTCCCATTCGATTTCCGACACGCGGCGCCCGCTGGCCGCCATCACGATGTCTCGCACGCTGCCGTCCGAGTGTGCCGCGGCCTGCCCGGCAAGCCCGATGCCCCAGGCGAGCGTGCACATCACCTTCCACCAGCGGAACCGGTCCTCGTCGAAACCGCCGCCAGCGCGCCGGTAGCCGCGCACGAACGCGGCGCGGCCCGCTAGCCCGCCGAATTCCCGGTCGTCCGCGCGGAAGCGCCACATGCGCAGCGCGGGCCAGGCCACGTCGCGCATCGGATCGCCGTGGCGCTGCGCGCCTTCCCAGTCCAGCACGGCTCGCAGGCCGTCGGGCCCGACGACGATGTTGCCGTTGCGCATGTCGGTGTGCAGCAGCGCGGTGCGGGGCGGCGCGGGCGGGCAGTGGCGTTCCAGCCAGCGCAGCGCGAGGGCGAACACCGGCCGGTCCGGCAAGAGCGCGCGCACGTGCTCGCCCGCCTCGGTCAGCTGGCGTTCCGGATCGGCGGCCGCTTCGGGCAGGCGATCGGGCGCGATCGCGGGGTCGATGGCATGCAGACGGCCCATGGCCTCACCGAGCTGTTCGGCCACTCGTTCGCCGAGACCCGCCGCCTCCGTCAGCCGTAATACCTTGCGGGGCACGGTTTCCCCGTTCACCCGTTCGGAGACCACGAAAGGCCCGCCGACATAGGCGCTGTCGGTACAGATCGCCACCACGGGAGGTACCGGCACACCGTGCGTCCGTGCCAGTTCGCGGACGGCGGCCTCCACGTCGACCGGAACCAGCTCGATCGCGCTCGGCACGATGGTCGCGACCAAGCGTCGCGTCCCGCCCTCCAGGTCGGTTTCGAAGGCGACGTTACGGCGACGGGCGCCCGCGGAGAGGTATTCGACGTTCGACACCGTCACCGCGTGGCCGCTCCCCGACTCGAGGAACCGGGCCAAACCGCGTGCCAGGTCGGCGCTCACTCGCCCGCCCAGGCGTCGTACCCGGGTTTGGCGATCGCCAGATCGGCCCGCACGATCGAAACCAGCGCTTCCCAGAGTCGCTCGTCATCCCCCTCGGCCACCGCGTCGAGCAGCTCGCGCTCGTGCTCGGCCGCGGCGGGTCCCGATTCGATCTCCCTGCGCACGATCCTGGCGAGATTGGCGCCCACCCGCGCCTTGTGCTGCAACCCCGCGGGCAGGGCGGGCAGCAGCGTCTGCTCGAGCAATTCGGCGATCGATTCCAGCAGCTCCGCTGCCGATGGGCGATTCTGCATGCGTTCCCCTCGGTCGGTTCCGGCCCCCAGCATGGCACGCACCGGTACCCTCCCGATCGGCACTTTCGGCCGTCGCCCCTGGCCGCGCATCCGCGACGATCCCGCCGGCGAGTCGCTTTCTGTGTGCTGGCTGGGAATCTGCCGTGGACCCTTCTTCGCACGAGGTCGCGCATGGTCGCGGTCGGTAAAATGCGAGAGGGCAGTAGGCGCGGGGTGCGCCATTCGTTGTGGTGGGCTGAAACAGGAGAAATGCATTGGCGACCAGTCGCGTCCGATCCGGAGTCGTCGCGGGGATCGCCCTGGTCATGGCGGTGATCGTGGCGGCGTGCTCGTCGTCCGAGCCGGGCGGTACGCCGGGAGCGGCAGGCCCTGCGCCCTCGCCCCTCACCATCACGCCCGCGTCGGGGGCCCGCAACGTCGATCCGCTCGCCCCGATCCAGGTCAGCACCTCCGAGGGGCAACTGACCTCGGTCACCATGACCAACGAGCAGGGCAACGCCGTCGAGGGGATCATGACGCCGGACAAGACGGCCTGGAAGCCCACCGAGCCGCTCGGCTACGGCCGCACCTACACGGTGACCGCGGAAGGGCTCACCGTCACCGGCAGGACCGGGCCGGCCACCGCGACCTTCTCCACGCTGACCCCGAACAATCAGACGAAGGTGTCGCTGACCACCACGGGCGGCACTCCACTGTCCGACGGCGGCACGTTCGGGGTGGGCACCGTGGTGGTGGCCCACTTCGACGAGGACGTCCCCGACCGCGCCGTCGCCGAGAAGCACTTGTCGGTCACCACCGACCCGCCGGTGGAGGGATCCTGGTACTGGCTGGACGATCGCAATGTGCACTGGCGTCCGCGGGAGTACTACACCCCGGGCACCAAGGTCAGTGTGGCGGCGAACATCTACGGCCAGGAACTCGGCCGCGGCCTCTACGGCCAGGAGGACACCAAGACCACGTTCACCATCGGCGCGTCGCACGTCTCGATCGCCGACGACAACACCAAGCAGATCCAGGTCTTCGAGAACGGCAAGCTGATCCGCACCATGCCGACCTCTATGGGCATGGGCGGCAGCGAGGTCATCGGCGGCAAGACGCTCACGTTCTGGACCCAGCCCGGGATCTACACGGTGATGGACAAGGCCAATCCGGTGATCATGGACTCCTCCACCTACGGCCTGCCGATCAACTCCCGCCTGGGCTACAAGGAGTCCATCGGCTGGGCGACCCGGATCAGCACCGACGGCATCTACCTGCACCAGCTCGACTCCACGATCTGGGCCCAGGGCAACACCGACGTCTCGCACGGCTGCCTCAATCTCAGCGGCGAGAACGCCCAGTGGTTCTTCAATTTCGCCGTCCCCGGTGACGTCGTGGAGATCCGCAACACCGGAGGCGCCCCGCTGGAGGTCTGGCAGAACGGTGACTGGGGGCTGCCGTGGGATCAGTGGGTGCAAGGCAGCGCGCTTCGATAGGGTCCGTCCGGCCGACACGCTGGCCGCCCTTGCCGATGCCGGGAAGCTGCACTACATTCCTGCACTCGCGAGACCAATCGGTCTCCAATCCCTGCGCGGCGTACCCGCGACGGCACCGCGCGGGACCCGCGTTGACGATCGGAGCCGGCTCGATGGCGATGCTGCTGTACTACCTACTCCTACCGCTCTATCTCGCCGAGGCATTAGTCAACCAGCTGCACTGAGCGCCGCTCGGCCGCAACACACTTCAGCGGGCCGCTCCCGCGATCGACGCGCTGCGCTCCGCCTACCCGCTCTCCTACCGCTCGGACCAGGTGACGCCCACCGCGAGTTCGATGCGACGTCAGCGCCGATGCCCGGATGCTCGGCCCGAGCGATCTTCTCAACCGGCCTGTTCGGGGCCCGGTGGCTGGTGGAAGCCGGGGCCCGCCTTCGGTTCGACCTCGCGTGGGTCGATCGGCTCGCGGCAGTGGTCGCAGACCAGCATGGGTGAGGTCTCCTCCCCGCAGGTGCGATGTTCCAGGACGACCGGCCTGCCCTCCGGCCCGACCAGGTGGTGATCACCCCAGACCATCATCGCCGTGACGATCGGATACAACTCGCGGCCCGCGGCGGTGAGGTGGTAGTCGACGCGCCCGCCGCCGTGGTCGGTGCGAGTGAAGATGCCCGCGTCGATCAGCATGCGCAGGCGGCTGGTGAGCAGGTTGCGGTTGGTGATGCCGATATTGCGAGCGAAATCGCTGAAACGATGCACCCCGAAGAACGCCTCGGCGATGAGCAGGATGGTCCACCGGTCGCCGAGCAGTTCGACGACGCGGGTGACCGAATCGTCGACCGGGCGCCGCAGTGTCATGGCGCTATTTTCGCATCCCGTCACGGTATTGCTTTCCTACTGGCGGTATCGGAATAATACCGGCAAGACCGATGCCCGTTCCGGGCCGGACAGCTGGGAGCGTCGATGACGACCACGAACCACCCGACCGACGATTACGTGCGCCTGCTCGACCCCGCGGTGCGGCCGGATCCGTACCCGCTGTTCGCGCGGCTGCGCGACTGCGGCGCGTTCCGGATCGGCACCGCGCCGGTGGTCGTGCTGACCCGCTACGCCGACTGCGCCGCGGTACTGCGCGATCCGCGCGCGAGCGTCGACCGGTCACTGGCCCGGTTGCAGCTCGGCTCGATGCCGATCTACGACGGGACCCGCGAAGACGGTGCGGCACAGGCGAAACCGTCGTTCCTGTTCCTCGACCCGCCCGATCACACTCGCCTGCGCCGCCTGGTGTCCAAGGCGTTCACCCCGCGCGTCGTGCGGCAGCTGGAGCCCCGGATCACCGAGATCGTCGACGACTTGCTCGACCAGCGCGCTCCTACGGGACGATTCGACGCCGTCGACCACTTGGCCTATCCGCTGCCGGTGACCGTCATCTGCGAACTGCTCGGCGTCCCGCTGGCGGACGAGGCGCGGTTGAGCGCCTGGTCGGCGCTGCTGTCTCGCACGCTCGACCCGACGTCGCGCGCGGCCGCTCAATTCCGCGCCGACCCCGCCGAGATCCGGCGCGCCGGGACCGAATTGCACGCCTACTTCGAAGAACTCATCGACCGCCGCAGGCGCACCCCGGGCCCGGATCTGCTGTCCGAACTCATCGCCGCCGAAGACGCCGGGGACGTGCTCACCCACGCGGAACTGATCTCGACCTGCGCGCTGTTGCTGGTCGCCGGGCACGAGACCACCGTCAACCTGATCGCCAACGCGATCCTCGCCCTGCTGCGCAGGCCGGAGGAACTCGCCGCCCTCCGTGCGGATCCGGACCGGGCGGCGGGCGTCGTCGAGGAGACGCTGCGCTTCGACCCTCCGGTCCAGCTGATCCCGCGCGTAGCCGCCGACGGGCTCAGCATCGGCGGCATGGATATCGAGCCCGGCGATCTGGTGGTACTGCTGATCGCCGCCGCGCACCGCGACCCGTCGGTGTTCGGCGACCCCGACCGATTCGATCCGGCGCGCGAGAACCGCCACCTGGCCTTCGGCCTCGGGGCGCATTTCTGCCTCGGCGCTCCCCTGGCTCGCTTGGAGGCGCGAGTGGCGTTGACCCGGTTCGCGCAACGAGTCGAAGACCCCTCGCTGCCGGTGGACCCGCCGCCGTACCGGAAACACGTGAATCTGCGCGGGCCCGCGCATCTGCCCGTCGAGTTCGCGGCGATCCGGCCCAGGTAGTCAGCCGTCGTAGGAGACGTGCGGCGTCCACCCCTCGACGGGGCGGGTGGCCGCCGCGTGCAGCGCCGCGGCGACCCGGTCCCGCGTGAACGCGCCTTCGCCCAGCACCCCGTTGACCTGCACCGCGACGGCCCGTACGCCGACGGGCGCGAGGGTGGCGTCCAAGCTGGTGACCAGGTTGCGCACCGCCGCCTTCTGGACGCCGAGCGAGGCGGCCCGGTGCCACGGCTTGTCCGCGGCCGCACTGCCGGTGACCAGCACGCGGGCGCCATCGGCCAGGAATGGACGCGCCGCCTGGACCGCGGGCAGCAAAGCCGCGGCGCCCACGGTGAAGTCCTCGATCAACGCGGCGACCGAGAGCTGCAACGGATCGGCCTCACGGAAGATGCTGGGATTGAAGTGCAACACGTCGATGCGGCCGTAGCGCTCGCCCACCTCGGCGACGACCCGGCCCACATCGGCGGGATCGCGCAGATCCACCCCGGCGCCCTCCGCGTGGAACCCCTGCTCGCGCAACCGCGCCGCCAGCGGTTCGGCCTCCTCGGGTAACCGGCAGGCCAGCACGGTGGTGAAGCCGTCGGCGGCGAACAGGCCCGCGACCGACAGCCCGACACCGGGACCGGCGCCGAGCACGAGCAGCACGGGAGCAGTCGCGGTTTCCGTGGCCGGGCGGCTGTCGGGCGGGGTCATTCGACGACGGCCTTGATCCGGTTCAGCGTCTCGCGCATGCCCTCGACGTTGGTCTTGCCGCGCGTCCACCCGGCGAGCAACCAGTACAGCCGCAGCACAGGGTTGCTGTGCAGTTGGAACGACTCGGTGACATCGGTGCCGCCGTCGACCGGTTCGAAGACGTAGCGCCATGTGTTGACCGGCATGCCCTTCGGTCCGAGCACGGTGAACGCGAACTCGCGACCGGGCTCGCAGGCGACGATGCGGCACACGGTGGCGTACTTCAGCCCCCAGCCGTTGCGGTTGACGTGGCCGCGGAACTTCACGCCCACCGCGGGCCCGGTGGCGCCGCCGAGCCACTCCGCGGCGAACGTCTCCGGACTGAACCGCCCGGTGTTCTCGATGTCACTCACCAGTTCCCAGATCTTGTCGGCGGGGGCGGCCATCCGGACGGTCACGCTGTCATGCATGCGCCGAACGCTAGCAGGCGGTCCCCCCGTCGCCTCCGGGTCGAACCGGGCTGCCGTCAGGCGGGCCGCCCAGCCATCCACGTCGGACAGCCGATGTCCGGGTTGCAGCACCCAGCAAGCGGCCAGCAGATCGTGGCCGAAGTGCGCGAGGGCCGCGTGCTCCGGCCAGTACTCGCTGGTCCACTCGGGATCGTCGGTCGCCGAGTCGATGCCGCTGCGGACCACGCCGACCAGTTCGAATTGCAGATGCTGGACCAGCACCCACGCTTCGGCGTCCATCGGCTTGCGGCGCAGGTGGTCGAGCAGGGCGCGGGCGGCGGCGCGCACCCGGTGTTCCATCCAACGGAAGGTGCGCCGGTGCCCGTGGGGCGCGACGCCGTGCAGTGCCAGCACGGCGACGGCGACGCCGATCATCGTCTCCCACAGCCGATCGCGGATCACCGGCCCGATCGGGCCGCCCGTGGTGGCGACCCCGCCCGCGATCAGCGCGACCGGCGTGATGAAGACGACGGCCAGCGCGTAATTCCGCGGCACGAACAGCTCGATGCAGAACTGCAACGCGGCGACCAGTGCGATCAGCGCGTACCCGGTCGGCCCGAGCTGGTAGATGAGCGCGAACAGCCCGAGGCCCGCGATCGTTCCGACGAACCGGTGAATGGCCCGCACTTGCCCGCGCACGCGATCGGGCCCGGCTTGCAGGACGATGAGGGCGCTGAGCACCGCCCAGTGCGGCCGGTCCAGACCGAGCAGCGCGCTCAGCGCACCCGCGCCCACACAGCCGACGGCGACGCGCATCGCGCTGATGGCCGCGTGCGAGGAGAACGACACGGAGCGCCGCAGCCGGAAGCCGACGCCCGGCCGGGCGAACGAGACCAGCGGATCGACCAGCAGATCGTCGGTGTCGTCGTCGGGAACGTGCCCGGCGAGGCCGCGCCGCGCGCCCTGCAGGGTGGCCAGCAGTTCGGCTTCCCGGGGGTCCGAGGGCAGGCCCGCGTCGTACACCGCCGCCCACGCGTCCGCCATCGCCGCGCCCGCCCGGTGGCGCAGGTCGATGGCGGGCGTCCCCGCCTCCCGGGCCGCGACGTAGGCGTCGACCGCCCGGACCGCCGCGTCGACCGCGATCCGTTCGGGCTTGCGGCGATCACGCAGCACCCCGGCCATCGAGACGACGACCGACGCGACCACACCGCAGGCCGTACAGAGCAACAGCGTCTCCACAGCGGCCCCGGCCTCGGCGGCTTTCATCGCTCCGGCGCAGACCAGCGCGAAGAACAGCGCCCCCGGCGGACCGAGCCGCAGGGCATCGATGACGAACACGGCCACGACCGCGATCGCCGACACCACGAGCACCATGAGCAGCGACGAACCGAACCCCGCGTCCAGCACTCCGCCGATCAGCGCGCCGGTGCCACAGGCGGCGAGCAGCGCCGATCCGGCCGTCAGCACGACCCGGCCGCGCACCCGGAACGGCCGCCCCTCGCCGTAGAGCACCGCGAAGGCGCCGAACATGACGAACACGGCCGCGTCCCCATGTCCCAGACCGGTGACGATCGCGGCGGGGACGGCGAACGCCAGCGCGGCACGCACCGCCACGCTCCACCGCCTGCCCGCGGGCGGCAGGGCGAACAACAGCGAGCCGACCCGGCCCTTCGGCGGCACCGGATCCGGATATGTCGCCGCCACCTGCTGTCCTTTCCGCTCTGGACGAGCTGCCTGCTGCACACATTAGATTCGGGGGATGACCGCCGACGCTCATATTCCACTACCCACGCGCGTCCACGCCTTTGGTGACGACGCGCTCGGTGACCACGACGCCGTCGCCCTGGCCGCCCTGGTGCGCGACGGCGAGCTCTCGCCAGGTGAACTCGCCGCCGCCGCGGCGGCGCGCGCCGGGCAGGTCGAAGAGCTGGCGGCCGTCGCCTACCCGAGCTATGCGCAACCGCTGCTGCCCGCCGACCGGACCGGCGCCTTGTATGGCGTGCCCAGTTTCGTGAAGGACAACACCGACGTGGCCGGGATGCCGACGAATCAGGGCACCGCCGCGTTCCGCGCGCGCCCCGCCGGTGCGCACAGCGGCTACACCCGGCAGTTCCTCAGCACCGGCCTCACCGTTCTCGGCAAGAGCGCCATGCCCGAATTCGGCTTCAACGCCAGCAGTGAGACGCCGCACCTCGCGCCCACCCGCAACCCGTGGCACACCGCCTATTCGGTGGGCGGCTCGTCCGGCGGGGCCGCCGCGCTGGTGGCGGCGGGTGTCGTCCCGATCGCGCACGGCAACGACGGCGGCGGATCGATCCGGATTCCCGCGGCGTGCGCCGGACTGGTCGGCTTGAAGCCGACGCGGGGACGGCATGTGGTGTCCGGGCTGGCGCGCACGTTGCCGGTCGACATCGTCAGTGAAGGAGTGCTGACCAGGACGGTGCGCGACACGGCGGTGTACACCGCGGCGGCCGAACAGTACTGGCGCAATCCGGCGCTGCCACCGATCGGCCGCGTCGACGGCCCTCCGACCCGGCGCATGCGGATAGCGGTCGTGCTCGACAACCTCGCAGGGCCGCTGGCCGCCGGTCCGACCCGGGAGGCAGTCGAAAATGTGGCGCGTGTCCTCGAGGCAGGAGGCCATTCGGTCGAGCCGGTCCCGCTGCCGTTCGACGCGACGATCGAACGCGCCTTCCTGCACTACTGGGGCCTGCTCGCGGCCGCGATCACCACGACGGGACGGTTCCTCGACCGCCGATTCGACGCGCGCCGCGTGGACGACCTCACCGTCGGCCTGCGCGCCCTCTTCCTCCGCCGGGCCTTGCACGCTCCGCTCACGCTCTACCGACTACGCGCGGCGGCGGCCACCTACGAACAGGCACTCGGGCCCTACGACGCGGTGCTACTTCCCACGCTCGGCCACACCACGCCGGAACTCGGCTACCTCAGCCCGACCGTGCCGTTCGACGAACTCATCGACCGGTTGCGCGCCTACGTCTGCTTCACTCCGATCAACAACATCACCGGGACGCCGGCCGTCACCGTTCCCGCGGGCCTGACCGATGCGGGGCTGCCTGTCGGTGTGCAGTTCGCCGCCACCCGCGGCAACGAACGCACCCTGCTGGAGCTGGCCTATCTGGTGGAGGCCGAGCGGCCCTTCCCCCGCCTGGATCGCTGACCGTTCCGGCCCGAATAAGATTAGGCTGAGTCCGCTCGTCCGGGCGGACGGCCTCCTGCGCGACCCGGACTGCGTCCGAATATTCGACGCACTCGACTACGAGCGGGCCTTCGGCGCGCCCGACGGCACGCACGCGGTGCGGTCGCTGCGTTTCGATCAGGCGCTGCGGCCCTGGCTCGCGGCGCATCCCGGCGGCACCGTCGTCGCCACCGCACTACACGGTGCCGCCGATGCCGCGGGGCGTCAAACGTAGCCACGCGGCGCGACTGCTGCGCGAATGGAGCCCGCGGGTGGCGGAGGTGACGACGACGTCGTTCAGCCCTTCCCGCGGTCCGCTCGCGGTGAGCCTTCCGCTGTTCGAGCGCCTTCCGGTGCTACGGGACATCCCGCCCGCCATCGTCCATGCGCGTGGTGCCCGGTAGGTCAGGACGCGGCGTTCGCCGCGGACGACGGGCGGTCGCGGTGCACCGGGCCGTGGGCGTCGTCGCAGTGGTCCTCCAGCACCGGCAGCAGGCGCTGCGCCTCCGCGCCGGCCGAGGAGGTGACGGCGTGGCTGTGATCGACCTGCAACGTGGTGTGGGTGATGCCGTAGTCGTGGTCGAGCAGATGCTCGATCCGCTGACGCAGTCCGTGGCAGTCCACACCCGCGCCCACCAGCACATGCGCCGACAGGGCGATGTCGCCGGAGGTGATCTGCCAGACGTGCAGGTCGTGCACCTCGTCGACGCCCTCGATGTCCACCAGCCCGCGCCCGAGCGCGTCCGGATCGACGCCCGCGGGCGCCGCCTCCAAGAAGATCCGGCCGGATTCGCGCACCAGCCCGAGCCCCGCCTTGACCATCAGCGCGACGACGATCAGCGTGGCGATCGCGTCCGCCCTGGCGAAACCGGTGGTCAGCACGACCAGGCCGGCCACGGCGGTGGCGATGAACCCGTAGAGGTCGTTGAGCACATGCTGGAAGGCGCCCTCCACATTGAGACTGGAGCGGTTGGCCTTGCTGATCGCCCAGGTGGCCGCGATGTTGACCACCACACCGGCCAGCGCGGTCGCCAGCACGAGGCCGCCGGTCACCTCGGGCGGCTCCAGCAGACGGCGCACGGCCTCGTAGGTGAGCCAGCCCGCCAGCACGAGCAACGTGACTCCGTTGGCCTGCGCCGAGAGGATCTCGGCGCGCTTGTACCCGTAGGTGTACTTGCCGTTCGCCGGGCGGGCCGCGAGCCGGATCGCGATGAGCGCGAGGACAATGGACGCGGCGTCGGTGAGCATGTGCGCCGCGTCCGACAGCAGGGCCAGCGAGTTTGCCAGCACGCCGATCACGACCTCGACCGACATGAAACCGACGATGAGGGCCAGCGCGATGGTCAGCCACCTGCGATCGGCCGCACCCGACAGCCCGTGCCCGTGCGCGTGACCATGTTCGTGTCCCATCGACCCAGACCCCTTCCACCACCGAATGTATGCGCATATCTGCATCTGTCACGTCAGCTTAGCCGACCCCGAGCGGCGTGCGACAGCGCAGTGGAGTGAGCTGGATCACGTCGCACACGCGCTCGTCGGCGCGGGTCAGCCGAACAGGGCGTGCACTGCCGCATAGGTCGACACCGTCGCGATCAGCCCTGCGCAGACACTGACCACCACGTTCATCGCCGCGAAGAAATAGGCGCCGCGCTCGGCCAGCCGCACGGTTTCGTAAGCGAAGGTGCTGTAGGTGGTCAGCGCCCCGCAGAATCCGGTGCCGAGCAGGACGAACAGCGGCGAGGCCAGCGCCGTCCCCGCTCCGCTGAGCGCGCCGAGCACGAGACAGCCGATCAGATTGACCGAGAACGTGCCCCAGGGGAACAGGCTGTCGCGGCGATCCTGCACCGCACGGTCGATGAGATACCGCAACGGCGCGCCGATCGCACCCCCTACGAGAACCAGAAGCACGGTCATGACGCCCTCCTCCACCCGCGCCGCAGGCGCTCGTATCCGGCCCTGGTGAGCCACATGGCGATGAGGGTGGCCAGGAGGGCGCAGATCAGGGTGCCCGCCAGATAACCGGCCGCGACGACGATCGTGCCCGGTCGCAGCAGACCGCGGACCTCGTTGGCGTACGTCGAGAAGGTCGTGAACCCGCCCAGCACGCCCACCCCGAGGAAAGGACGCAGCAACCGGTGGACAGTCCAGATCTCGGTCACCGCGACCATGAGCACGCCGATCGCGAAGCAGCCCGCGACATTGGTGACGAAGGTGGCCAGCGGGAAGTGCCCCTGGCGGCCGGGCAACCCCTGGGCGAGACCGTAGCGCGCGAGCGCACCGAGCGCCCCACCGAGGGCGACGACCACCGAGGCCCAGCCGTGGGTTCGCCAGAAATCCCGCCGTCGCGCGGTGCCTCGCGCGCGATCGGCGATGCCTGCCGGTTGCTCGGTCAGCTCATCGGTCACGCAGAACTCTTACCCGAAGCCTGCGCGGCGGCGCCACCGCGGGCAACGACGCCGCACTCACCGCTGCCCGGCCTTCTCGACGCCGTCGTGTGCGACGAGAACCGAACACCCGACGTGCCGTGCGGCCTTCTCCGCGGTGCTGCCCATGAAACGCCCCCAGATGCCCGAGTGCCCACTGCGCCCAAGCACCAGCAGGTCGGCATCGTGATCGGCGGCGGCCGTGGCCAGTTCCCGCGCCGCCTGACCCGCGCGGAGTTCGGCCCGCACCGCGATGCCGCGCTGTTCGGCGGTCTCGGCGGCGGTGGCGAGCCATCGGCGGCAGGTCTGTTCCCCGATCGAGCGTTCGTCCTCGATCTCACCGACCACCGGGCCGTAGTGCGGCAGATACTCTTCGACCGCGACGACCGTGAGGGCGGCGTGGTGCACCGTCGCCAAGTCGAGCGCCATCGTCAAGGCGGCCCTGGCGCCGGGCGAGTCGTCGTAACCCACCACGATCCGCTGGAACACCTCTCCATTGTGATCCCTCCCCCAGGCCGGAGCCAGCCTTCTGGCAACCTTGCGGCAATCAGGCTGTGGCGACGGCACGATCGGCCGCCAGCACTTCGGCGGCCGCGCGCTCGCCCGAGCGGATCGCCCCCTCGATGTAGCCCGACCATTCCGTGGCTGTTTCGCTTCCGGCCCAGTGGATCGCGCCGACCGGGTGGCGCAGCGCCGAGCCGAGGGTGGTCAGGACGCCCGGCGGGAAGAAGGAGTTGTAGCCGCCGCGGGCGAATGGGTCGTCGGCCCAGACCTTTTCGTGCCACTCGATCGGCTCGCGGGCGACGTGCCCGAAAGCGCGCACGAGCGAACCGATGATCATGGCGCGTCGCTCGCCATGGGGAAGGGCGGCCAGCCGTTGCGCGGCCCGGCCTGGCACCAGCGCGCCGAGCACGCCCGGACCGCCGGGGCGGGTCGCGTCGAAGGTGACCGGCACTGGATCGTGCAGGTTCAGCGACTGGCCGGTGAACGAGTCGTCGCGCCAGAACGGCCGCTCGTAGACCGCGAACGATTTCAGGACCGAGCCCATCGGCATGCGCTGGGTCAGTTGGTCCCGCGCGGCGGGCAGCGGTGGGTCGTAGGCGATGCGTCCGGCCAGGGTGGGCGGCACCGCCACGACCACGTGCCCGGCGTCGACGTCACCGGAGTCGGCGCTCACCCGCACACCGTCCGCCCTCCGACGGATACTCGTGACCGCCGCGCCGAGACGCACCGCGTCGCCCAGTTCGGCGGCGATCGCCAGCGCGGGCCCATCGGCGCCGTCGACGAACAGGCGGGTCACCGTCTCGGCGGTGATCCCCGCCTCGACGCCGCCCGCCGAGCGAATCGTGGTGAGCAGACCGAGCATCGAGATGCTGCCCACGTCGACGCACAGCTCCTCACCGATCATCACCTCCGCCAGGTTCCGCGCGCGCCGCTCCGGCACGTTCCGGCGCAACCAGGTCGCCGCGGTCATCGCGTCCAGCCGGTCCGCGCCCGGTGTGGTCCACGGGCGGGCGAGGTCGATGCGGGCGGCCATCCGTTCCATCCGCCACATGGCCTGGGCGAGCACGAGCAGGACGAACGCCGGAAGCGGCGGGCGGGCGCCCGCGAACGGCCGCCGGACCACTCCCTCGACCAGCAGGTCGACCCCTTCGGGCGGCGCGTAGGTCGCGGCGCCGTACTGCTCGGCCAGCGCGGCGAATCGCGTGTGCGCGCCCGAGATCCACTGTCCGCCCAGATCGACTGCCCATCCGCCCCCGACCCGCGCGGTCAGCGTGCGACCGCCCACACGGTCACTCGCCTCCAGGACGACGACATCCCGACCGGCCGCTCGCAACGTCCGCGCCGCACACAGCCCGGCATATCCCGCCCCGACGACTACCACGTCCGCACGGTCCATGGTGGCCTCCCGTCGCCGCACCGTAACTCGACAACCACTGTCGATCACCCGTGGCCGATCCGCAACCGGCACGGAGATCCGCGTGCGAGCCGACGGCCATCGGTGCCGTGCGGCCCGGGCCGCATGGCGGTGAACAGCAGTCGACGGTGTGCCGACCAGTTCGTGCATCGGTGGGCAGTCACCGCGCCACGCTCGGCGCGGACCCGTGTCTCGCTACTGCATCGTTCGTCACGTCCCGGCCTCGTGGTGAGCAGCGGTCGCGTCGAGCGGCTGACGCCTCAGCGTGGCGAGGGCGGCTACGGCGGCATCCTGGAAGGTCGCGGTCAGCGAGCGCGGCGGCGGCGACACGCGCCCGCGCACCCATTGCCTGCAATACTCCTGCGCCGGTCCGACGCAGATCGCGTGGGCCACCGGATAGCCCTCGCCGCCCACGTCCTCGGTTCCGAGCAACTCTCGGTACCTGCGCCGCAGCGCGCCGAAGAAGGCCCGATTGTGCTGTGCCAGTTCGGGCTCGGCGGCGCGCGCCACCTCGTCCGGCAACGTGGCGAACAGGAAGCGGGCGAGATCGCGATGATCCTGCACCCAGCCGAGATGGGCCGCGAGCATCGCGCGGATCGCCTGCTCGGGAGCGATATCCGGCGCGTCGAGGTGGTCCAGTACCGTCCGCTGATAGTCGAGCATCCCGGAGACGTAGACCGCGGCGGCCAATTCGGCTTTCGACCCGAACGCGTGGAACATGCTGCCGCTGGACAAGCCCAGCCGATCGCGCACGGCGGCCATCGTGAACGACGGATACCCCTTGGCCAGGAGCTGTTCGGTCGCCTCGGCCAGGATCCGCTCCCTGGTGCGCACGGCCCGCTACGCGGCGAACTCGGCGTCGATGCCGGAACGGATCGCGGCGAGCACCTGCGCACGCACCCGCAGTTTCGTCCCGGCGTGCGCCGCGAAGTCGATTCCGGTCAATCGGCGCGCTTCGGCCGTCGCGCGCGTGCGCAGGTCGTCCGCGTCGGCGGCGAGCACGTCGAGAAAGCCCGATTCCCTGGCTTCCTCGGGCCCGACCAGGATTCCGGTGTTCGCCGCCCGGTCGAATCCGGGCGCGGTGAGCCGGTGCCGTGCCGCCTCCACGCCGTAGTGCGGGATGGTCAGCCCGATGGCGACCTCGTTGAGGCCCAATTTGAAATCCCCCGTGACACCGAATCGCACGTCCGTGGCCAGCAGCGTGAACGCTCCCTGGGCGATCGCGTGCCCCGGACAGGCCGCCACGACGGGATACGGGAAACCGAGCAGCCGATGGACCAGGTTGCCGCCCGCTCGCAGGGTACGGCGGATGTCGTCGGCGGAACGGGAGAACGTCGCCAGATCGTAGCCGGCCGAGAACATCCCAGGGCGCCCGGTCAACAGGACGACCGCCCGGTCGGCCTCGGCCCGGTCCAGGGCGGCGGCGATGGCGGCGATCATGTTCTCGGACATGACATTCGCCTTGCCGTCATCGAGCGTGATCGTGGCGACCCCGTCGTCGAGCCGGTAGGTGACGAGTTCGGTCATGGCAGCCTCCTCTAGAGCGAGACTCTAGAGTAGCACTCTAGGAGCTGGTGCAGCTAACCCTGGGCTCCGGGCCGGAGGGTGGGCCTCGGACCAGGTGTCGTTACGGCAACGAGACGAAACGGCAGCCGCGGATCCGCCGATACAGGAAACACATGATGCTGCCGAAAAAGCCTGGCACGTCCGGGCTTCGGACTAGCCTCGGGACAGGCTCAGGTGAAGGAAGCGACATGACCGCAGCAACCGTCATCCGCCCGCTGGCGCCGAGCGAGGCGATCTTCGCCAACAGCGAAGTGCTCGTCGGTTATTCGCTTCGGGTCGCGGGCCGGTTGGATCTCGC
Source organism: Nocardia sp. NPDC041819 (assembly GCF_055590505.1). Classification (NCBI taxonomy): domain Bacteria; kingdom Bacillati; phylum Actinomycetota; class Actinomycetes; order Mycobacteriales; family Nocardiaceae; genus Nocardia; species Nocardia sp. NPDC041819. The sequence goes on from NZ_JBVJAP010000012.1 coordinate 154,136, forward strand.
CGCGCTGTCGTCGGCGTTCGAAGTCGTGGTTCGCTCCCGCCCGATCCTCGGCGCCCGCCTGGAGCCGGACGGGCGCGGCGGGCACCTTCTGCTCGAATCACCGTCAGCCGCACCGGAGCTGACGGTCGCCGAGGGCGATCCCGAGTGGTTGCTCACCGGCGCCCGGCTGGACCAGCGCACCGCGGTCGCCGCGCTGGGCGTCGTCCGCGACGGCGCAGGCGCGGGGGTCACCTTGGTGACCCACCACAGCGTCGCGGATGCCTATCATTCGCTGGCCGTGTTCGGCGAGCTGTGGTCCTGCTACACCGACCTCGTGCGGCGCGGGCAGGCCGACCTGCCGCAGCACGGCTTCCCGCGTTCGGTGGAAGACCTGCTGCACGAGCGGGGCGTGCGGAAGATCGACGCCCCGGCCGGGCCGCACCACCCCATGGAGATCGCCCGGAGTCGCTCGGGCCCCGAGGATCCCGGCTACCTCGTCCCCCGCACCGCGCGCTGCAGGCTGACCCGCAAGCAGACCGCGGCGCTGGTCGAGCTGGGGCACCGGGAGCACACCACGATCAACGGCCTCGCCTCCGCCGCGATCCTGCTCACCGAGGCCGAGTTGCGCGGGCTGCCGCTGACCGACCTGTCCTACACCTACTCGGTCGACCTGCGCAGCCGGGTGACGCCACCGATCGGGATGACCGAAGGCACCAACGTGCTCGGCTTCGCGAACTTCGTCCCGGCGCGGCGGACCGGCGCGACGCTCGTCGATCTGGCCCGCGACATCAGCGACACGCTGCGCGCCGGACTCGACACGGGCATGGTGCAGCAGACCCCGCTGCACATCCCCGAGATCACCGCGGGCCCTCCGCCGCGCGCACCGGGAATCGTGCTGGCCACCAACTGGGGACGCGTGCGCAGACCACGGGTGCCGGACGAGCTGCGGATCACCGACTTCCGCTCGATCATGCTCGGCAAGCCGGACAAGACCGGGCACCGGCTCCAGCAGCCGAGCGGCACCATCATCATCAGCACCTTCGACGACCGCCTGAGCATCGAGATCCACCACCCCGAGGAAACCACCGAGGAACAGCGGGTGCGCGTACGACTGCTCGCCGGCCACCTGTCGGAGTTCAGCGCGGCGGGGGCCGCGTGAATCCGGCCGGAATCCTCAGGCGCGCGCGGCCGACGGCCGGGCCGGCGTCTGCAACGGATCGGTGAGCACGTCGGTGAAGGCCAGTTCCGCGGCGCCGATCAGGGTCGCGTCGCCGCCGAGCGCGCTGGTGCGCAACCGGACCCGTTCGCGGACGGCTTGCAGGCCGTTCACCGCCAACCGGCTGCGCACCTGCGCCGCCGAGGCCAGATAGATCTCCCGCAGCACGCCGCCGAACACCACCACCGACGGATTGAAGACGTTCACCAGATTGGCGACGCCGTACCCGAGCCATTCGCCGACCTGGCGCAGCGCGTCCCGCGCCGTCGTGTCGCCGCGGGCGGCGGCCTCGACGATCGCGTCCACCGCCGCTTGCCCGGGCGGATCGCTGCGTCCCGCCGCCGCGATCAACCCGAGTTCGCCCGCCTCGGCCTCCAGACAGCCCCGGGATCCGCAGGCGCAGGGCCGCCCACCCGGATTCACGATCATGTGGCCGACTTCCCCGCCGTAACCGCCGTCCCCACCGAGCAATTCGCCGTTGACGATGATGCCGCCGCCGATGCCGACATCGCCGTGCAGGTAGATCGAGTTCGCCAGGCCGACGCAGACACCGCGTTCGCGTTCGGCCAGCGCGCCGAGGTTGGCGTTGTTGCCGACCGCGACGCGCAGGCCGAGATCGAGTTCTCTGGTCAGCTCGGCGCCGAAGGCGACGTCCACCCAGCCGAGATTCGGCCCGTAGCGCACCACGCCGTCCTCCTCACGGACCATGCCGCAGAACGCGACCCCGACGCCGACGCACCGAGCGTCGGGCGCGGCCGTGGCGATCATCGCCCTGGCCATCGCCGCGAGCGCGGCGATCACCTCGTCCGGGTCGAACGCGCCGCCGGGACGGGCGGTCTCGGTGCGCTCGAGCACCGAACCGCCCAGCCCGACCCGCGCGGCGGCGAGGCGGTCGGCGCCGACGTCCAGCGCGACGACGTAGACCCGGTCGGCCCGCGGCCGCACCACCAGCGACGGCCTGCCCGCCCGTCCGGTCTGCCCTGGCAATTCCTCGCTCACCAGACCCGCCGCCGCCAGATCGGTGGTGAGCGCGAGAATCGTGCTGCGGTTCAACCCCATTCGCTCGGCGAGCGCGGCGCGCGACACCGCGCCGTCACGGTGCACATGCCGCAGCAACGCGGCGAGATTGCGCGTGCGGATCTCCTCGGGCGAAGGTGCTGCTCGCATTCACCGGGCTTTCGTCACGGGGCTGGGGGGTTCATCGCTGGAGGAGCGCACGCCTACGGGACAGGGCGTCCACTCCGGCCGCCAAGAGCAGCACGAATCCTGTCACAACGAATTTCGTGCCCGCGCTGTAGCCCATCAGCCCCATGCCGTTGTTGATCACCGCGACCACCGCGGCGCCGAGCACGGCGTCCAGCATCCGCCCGCGGCCGCCGAACAGGCTGGTGCCGCCGATCACCGCCGCGCCGACCGCCGTGAGCAGCACATCGCTGCCGCCGGTGTTCGGATCGACGGAGTTCGCGCGCGACGCCGCGATGAGTCCGCCGACCGCCGCCATCGTCGAACACAGCACGAAAGCGGTGATCTTCACGCGATCCACGGCGATGCCCGCGCGCCGGGCGGCCTCGGCATTGCCGCCGACGGCGTAGATGTGCCTGCCGAACGCGGTGCGGTCCAGCACGAAAGTCCACAGCAGTAACAGCGCCACGATCAGCGGCACGACGATGGGCATCCCCGCCAGCGAGTGCAACGCGGGGTTGCGGCTGCGCTCGCCGTTGAGCACCAGCACCGCCGCGCCCGCCACGATCGCCAGCAGCACGACGCGCACCACGACCGCCCGCGCCGTCGTTCCGGTGAGCCCGAGTTTCGTGCGCGCCCGCAACTTCCGGTACTGCACGAGCGCGAATCCGGCGACCAGCACCGCGTACAACGCCCAGCCGATCGCCGGCGGCACGTTCTTGTTCGCGATCGCGACGATCGTCTCGTCGCGGATGGAGATGTTGCGGCCGTTGTCCATGATCTTCAGCGCCACGCCCTGTAGCGCGAGGAACGCCGCCAGCGTCACCACGAACGACGGGATCCCGATCTTCACCACGACCGTGCCGATCACGAGCCCGATCACCACGCCGGTGAGCAGCGACACCAGCACCGCCGCGTACCACGGCCATCCTTTGTCGGTGAGCAGCACGGCGAGCACGGCGGCGCACACACCGCTGGTGAACCCGGCCGACAAATCGATCTCGCCGAGCAGCAGCACGAAGATCAGCCCCATCGCGATCACCGCGATCGCCGCACCCTGCGTGAACAGATTGGCGAAGTTGGCCTCGGACATGAAGACCGGGCGCGCCGCCCAGAAGACGGCCGAGAGCACGACGAGTGCGATCACCGAGGGCAACGCCCCCATGTCGCCCCCGCGCACCCGGCCGACGTAGCCGCTCATCAGGGCGGTCACCGGCGCCGCCGCCGGTCGCCGCTCGGTGGTCACCGCGGTCATCGGGTCGCTCCGCTCGCCTCGAGGCCGAGCGCTCCGCTGCGCCCTGCCGTGATCAATTCGACGACCTGCGCGTGCGTCACGTCGGAGGTCCGTACCTGGGCGGCCATCCGGCCGAGATAGAGCGCGGCGATCCGGTCGGACACCGCGAAGACGTCGTTCATGTTGTGCGAGATGAGCACCACCGCCAGCCCCTGGTCGGCGAGCCTGCGCACCAGCTCGAGCACCTGCTGGGTCTGCGCGACGCCCAACGCGGCCGTCGGCTCGTCGAGAATCACCACCTTGCTGTTCCACAGCACGGCTTTCGCGATGGCCACCGTCTGGCGCTGTCCGCCGGACAGGCTGGCGACCTGCTGCCGGACCGATTTGACGGTGCGCACCGACAGGCTCGCCAGCGTCTTCCCGGCGAGTTCCTCCATCGCGTATTCGTCGAGCACGAGACCGCGCCTGCGTTCCCGGCCGAGAAACATGTTCTGGACGATGTCCAGGTTGTCGCAGAGCGCGAGATCCTGGTAGACGATCTCGATGCCGAGCGCCGCCGCGTCGCGCGGGCTGTGCACCTGCACCGGCGTGCCATCGAAGAGGAATTCGCCCGCGTCGATCGGATGGGTGCCGCCGATGCATTTGACCAGCGTGGACTTGCCCGCGCCGTTGTCGCCGACGAGAGCGGTCACCTCGCCGGGATAGGCGCTGAAGGCGACTTCGTGCAAGACGTGGACGGGACCGAAGCTTTTCTCTACTCCGCGTAATTCGATGACCGGCAGTTCGGACATTGGGTAGCTCCTCCGAAGGATGGAGCCCCTTCCGCAATCCCCTCATCGAACCGCGGAAGGGGCGTGCGATATCAGATCCCGTTGTCCGCGCAGAGTTTCGCGAACTCGCCGGTGCACAGCTCGGCCTTGGTGACGTAGCCGTCGGCCACCACGTCCTTGACGTCGCGCGGGTAGATCGGCTTGGGCTCCAGCAGCACCGACGGCACGTCGGCGTTCGACTCCGGGTCCCGCACCGCGCCGTTGGTGCTGCCCTGCTCCCCCTTCACCAGGGCCACCGCGAGTTTCGCGGTCGCCTCGGCCTCCTTCTGGATCGCCTTGTAGACGGTCATGCACTGGTCGCCCGCCAGGACGTTCTGCAGGCCCTGGACCGTGGCGTCCTGCCCGCTGACCGGCACCTGCCCATTGAGCTTCTGTTTCTTCAGCACCGCGATCGCGGCGTTGGCCAAGCCGTCGTTGGCCGCGACAACACCCCCGATGTCCGGCCGACCGGTCAGCATCTGTTCGAAGATGGTGCCCGCCTTCGTGTTGTCCCATTCCGGGACGGCCTGATCGGGCCCCTTGACGTACTGGCCCGCGTCGAACCGGGCCTTCAGCACTCCGTCGTAGCCGGTCTTCAACAGCGTGGCGTTGTTGTCGGTCGGTCCGCCGTTGAGATACGCGACCACCGGACGCGCCGCGTTGCGATCGGTCAGGCACCGCGCGACGCCCTCGCCGAGCAGGCTGCCGACCTTCACGTTGTCGAAGGAGACGTAGTACTGGGCGCCGCCGCCGAGAGTGAGCCGGTCGTAGTCGATCACGGTGACGCCCTGCGACTTCGCCTTCTGGATCACCGCTTTGCCGGTGCCGCTGTCCAGGTTGGTCATCACCAGGACCGTGGCGCCGTTGGTGATCATCTGGTCGGCGATGGTCTGGAAGGCGTTCTTGTCGCCCTGGGCGTTCTGGATATCGGCCTGGACGCCCGCGGCCTCGAACGCCTGCTGTAAGTATTTGCGGTCCGCCGTCTCCCAACGGGCGGAGGTCTTGCTGTCCGGGAGGATCACGCCGATCTGCGTTTTGCCGCCGGAACTCGCGGAATCGTCGCCGCACGCGGTGAGCGTGGCGGCCAGGAGCGCGAACGACAACGCGGCAGCGCTGAACATGCCCTTGCGCATGAGTGGGCCTTTCATCACCGGCCGGGACGAGGTCCCGGCCGGTCGGAGTGGAGCGAATGTTGTTCACAGCAACATATTGGACTGTGACGGAGCGCACAACAGCTAATTTGTTGTTCCGAATAACAATCTCGACACGCGCGCGTTTGCTCAGGTGGACGCCGATGCGGCCGGTGCGACGAAGGGCGTGAACAGGGACGTCGGCCGACGCCGGGGACCATGCCCGCGGACGCGGCGGGATCGCGCTCTTGCCGCGCCGCGCGCCGCACACGCGGAAGGGTGGCAGCTATGCGAAACGGACCACCCGGGATCGGGCGCATGACAGCGCTCCGGCACAGTACCCTTGGCGGTGAATCATGGCGCGGTAGCGACAGACTGGGATCCGGGAGGGGAACAGTGGACACGCTCAAGCTCGACCCGGCGGCGATGGCCGCCTACACCGCGATTGCGGACGCGGTGTCGAAACAATTGGCGTCGGCGGCCACGGTCGCCTCCGGCGCGGTGGATCCCGACCGGCTGGCCGCCGATCTCGGCTTGGTGGGCGCGGAATTCGCGGCGCGCTTCTCGGCGGCCGTATCCGAACACGCGGAAGCGTTGTCGACCGCCGGACAACTGGTCGGCGCCTACGGCCGGGTCCTGCGCGGTTACAGCGAGAACGCGCAGGAGGTCGACGCCGAGACGGCGGGCGCGATCACCCGTACCGGGGAGGCACTGGCATGAGAAGCCTTATGGGACTGCGGAAACGCTCGCACACCACCCAGCCCGCCGCCGAGACCACCCGGCCGTCGAGCGCCGAACCGGGGGCCGACCCGCCGATCGTGGCCGCGCTGGTCCGCCCATTGCTGACGCTGCGCTCCTCGCTCGGCACCGGCGTCGGGGTGCCCAGCGCGGCCGCGACCGGGGCGCTCTCGGCCGCCTCCACCCAGGTGGCGGACACCGAGGGCCCGCACCGCGAAGGCCTGCACGCGCTGGAGTCCACCTGGACCTCCCGCGCCGCCGACAGCGCGGTGCCCGCGATGCGCACGACGCAGACCCAGATCGGGGACATCTCCGATCGGGGACCCGCCTACCTGTCCGTCCTCGCCGACGCGCACGCCACCTCGGGGCGGGCGGCGCGGCAGGTCGACCAGATCATCGCCGACTTCCGGCGCGACGCACGGGAGATCCTGGACAACTCGACCTCCGCGCCGGAGACCGACGCGGTCATCGCGCGCGCCACCCAGGCGCTGCGCGACGCGCTCACCACCGTGACGGCCGCGCGCACCGAAATGGACGACCACACCAGGAGACTCGACGAGATGGGACCGCTCACGGTCACCGCACCGTCCGGCGTCTCCCACGGACAGGGACAAGCCGTCTACCCCGGCAACTCCGGGCAGGTCGTACCGGGCGCCACCACGCCCGGCGCCACGACGCCGGCCACCACGACGCCCATGGATCCGGCCATGGCCGCGCAGCTCCAATTGCAGCAGCAGCTGATCTCCGCGGGGGTGGACCTCGGCACCACGGCCATCAACGCGGGCGTCGACATCGGCACGCACATCATCGACAAGATCGCCGAAGTCGGTATCCACGGCATCGACACCGTCGCGGCCGCCGCGGACAAGGCGATCCCGGAACTGATCAACCCGGGCTCGACCACCAACTCCGGTACCTCCGGCACGAATGGCGACGACTCGAAGAATTCCTCGAAGCTGTTCGACTTCGGCGGGTCGCAGGAGCACAAGCCGTCGACCGGCCCCGGTTCGGTGATCCCGCCCGGCAATTCCGCGCCCGCCGCGCGGGCGGACGTGCCGAAGCCGGAAAGCAAGCCGGCGCCCGCGGTCGCACCGCCGGGCGACGCCACGCCGCCGACGCCCGCGGGCAGCCCGGACCGCCCCGTTCATCCCGGCCCGCCCGGCGGCATGATGCTGCCGCCCGCTCCTCCGCCGGGCGGCGAGGACCACGAGCACAAGCCGCGCGACGGACAGCTCGGCGTGACCATCCCGTCCGCTGTGACAGCGGTCGTACCGGTGCTGGGCGAATTCGACGATGACACCCCCTGACCGGGAACATCCCAGTCAGGACGCGGGCCAGGCCAATCCGTTCGACACGGGTCTGCCGATGCTGCGCATTCCCCCGAGCAAGCCGTCGAAGCGACGGCGTTCACCCGGACGCCGCAAGCAGATTCGTCGACGGGAGCCGGAGTACGAGGCCGCGGAACCGCCGCGACCGCCGGAACGGCAGAGTGTCCCTCCGCGCCTCGGCGAGTGGGAGCAATGGCTCGAACCCGCGCCACCGGCCGCGCGAGTGCCGCGACCGGTGTCCGCGCAGCAGCGCCCCGCGCCCGCGGAGCCGGAACCGGTCGAGTCCGAGGACGGCACCGTCACGACGCCCGGGATCGTCAATCGCTCCGGCATCCATCCCGGCACCCCGGTGCGCCATCCTCGGCGCACCGATCAACAGCGCGGCAACCGCTCACTGACGGTCTTGATCGTGCTCGGCATCGTGGTCGCCACCGTCTCCATCGGCCTGGCCATGATCTACGGGTCCGACGCGAATTCGCGCAAAGTGGCGGCGACGTCGCCACCGCGCGCGGCCGGGCCCGCGCCGACCACCTCGGCATCCACCTCACGCGTCAAGCCCCCGTGGGCGATCGCCACGCTGGGATGTGAGCAGAAGCGCACCGCCGACGTCGTTTCGGGCACCGATCCGGGCGGCACCGGCAACGGCCCCGACGCGATCTTCGCCTTCGAGTACGCCTATTACGCCGAACGGTCCGGGTACCGGGCCCGCGCGGTGGTGGCCCCCGACGCGGCGGTCTCGCCCGCCGATCAGATCCAGCGCGGCATCAACCAAGTGCCTGCGGGCACCCGCTACTGCGTCGAGATCTCCCGGGCCGGGGACGGCCCGGACGGCCAAGCGCGGTGGCAGGTCCGGTTGACACAGCAGTTCCCGGACGAGGAGCCGAACACCTTCACCCAGTTCATCACCACCCGTACCGGAACCGATCAAACGCTGATCACCGGGATCACGGCAGGCTGACCCCTCCGCGCGGCGTGAACCGGCCAGGCGCAGCGCTCCGCTGGATCGCGCCCGCTGCGCCGAATTTTTGCGAACAACACTATTCGTAGAGGCTCGGGTGCTCTAGATTCGGCTGCGGGAGTGAATGTTTCGATACCCCGCCGAGCGAAAGGTTCGACCGTTGCGTCGTCTGATCCGCGTAGCGCTCGCCATCGCCACCGTCGTCGCGGGCCTCACCGTGCCATTCCTGTCCGCGCACCCCGCGTACGCGGCGCCGACGGTGCGCTGGGAGACCCGGGTCAGCGACCGCATCCTCGACATCGGCGTCTCCTCACCCGACCTGGAGGGTCCGGACTGGTCGGTGAAAGTGGTTCGGCTGCTGCTGCCGCCGGGCTGGTCCAAGGACGCCACCCGGACCTGGCCGACCGTGTGGGTGCTGCACGGCGGGTTCGACGACCACAAGTCCTGGACCGACAAAGGCGATCTCGAGGCGCTCACCGCGGGCCGCCAAGCGATCTTCGTATTGCCCGAAACCAGCTGGTGCAGCGCGTATTCCAATTGGTACAACGACAATCACGGCGGTCCGCCCGCATGGGAGAGCTACCTGCTGGACGACGTGCGCACCTTGCTGGAGACCGGCTACCGCGCCGGTACGACCCGCGCCATCGCGGGCAACTCGATGGGCGGCCTCGGCGCCATGAAATTCGCCGCCGCGCATCGGGGTTGGTTCGCCTCGGCCGCTTCCTTCAGTGGCAACGTCGATCCGCTGCACGACTCCGGAGCCCCCGGCGAACCGGACAAGCCCGGCGGTGGCTGCGGCGCCGACTGGAAACGGGTTTGGGGCGACTACGCCGTCAACCGCGATATCTGGCTGGCCAACAACCCCTACAGCCGGGCCGCCGACCTCACCGGCATCCCCCTGTTCGTCTCCTACGGCAAGGCCGATCCCGTGGAATCCGCCGCCTACGAACAGAACTATCGCTTCGTGGACCGTCTGCGACAACTCGGGGCGCAGGTGGACGAACGCTACGTCCCAGCCCAGGGCCACAACTGGGACGCCTGGAAGATCCAGATGCGCGACGCCCTGCCGATGCTGCTGTCCTCGGTGGGCGCGGGATGATCACGCTTCCGGCTGCCGCGGCGCGGTCGCAACGCGGCTACGAACCATCACGTTCCCGGCCGACTCGGGCCGCTGCCGCCACGGCCTGCCGCGATCGATCGAACCGCGCGCCGGCTCCGCTCAGCGCGGCGTCAGCTTGACGACCGGAATCACCCGGTCGGTCTTCTCCTGGTACTCGGCGAAGCCGGGCATCACCTCGACCATCGCGGCGTAGAGGCGATCGCGCTCCGGCCCTTCGGTGATCGGAGTCGCCGTCGCCTCGAGGGTTTCGGTGCCGATCTCGAGCGTGACCGTCGGATTGACGCGCACGTTGTGAAACCAGTCCGGATTGGTCGGAGCGCCCGCTTTGGAGGCGATGACCACGATGTCGTCGCCGTCGCGAATGAACGCGAGCGGATTGGTGCGCGGAAGACCTGATTTGGCGCCGATGCTGGTGAGCAGCAGCAGCTCGCGGCCCTCGAAGGGTCCGCCGACCTTGCCCTGGTTGGCGCGGAATTCTTCGATGATCTGGGTGTTCCAGTCGCCTGCCATGACTTGTCTCTCCTGCGGAGTCGGGTGCGCCGGGTCGTCGCGAGCCTACCCAGGCCGGCGGCCCCGGGCCGAACTAACGGCCAACCAACAGCGGCAGGGGGCACGATGACGGGGTGCGGGTGCTTGTTGTCGAGGACGAGACATTGCTGGCCGACGCGATCGCCGACGGGCTGCGCCGACATGCCATGGCGGTCGACGTGGTGTACGACGGCGCGGCGGCGCTGGAGCGTACCGGCGTCAACGACTACGACGTGGTGGTACTCGATCGGGATCTACCCGGCGTCTCCGGTGACGCGGTGTGCGGCACGCTCACCGCGTCCGGCGGCTCGGCCCGGATCCTGATGCTCACAGCGGCGAGCGCCGTGGCCGAACGGGTCGCGGGTCTGGGACTGGGCGCCGACGACTACCTGACGAAACCGTTCGCGTTCGCCGAGCTGGTCGCCCGTATCCAGGCGCTCGGGCGCCGGGCGCGCAGCGCCGCTCCCCCCGTGCTGGAACGCTCCGGCATCCGGCTCGACCCGCACCGGTTCTCCGTCACCAGGAACGGCGAACCGGTAACGCTGTCGCGCAAGGAGTTCGCGGTGCTGGCCGAGCTGCTGCGCGCGGACGGCGGCGTGGTCTCGGCCGAGCAGCTGCTGGAGAAGGCCTGGGACGAGCACATCGACCCGTTCACCGGCGTCGTGCGGTACACGATCATGAACGTGCGGCGGAAGTTGGGCCAGCCGCGGGTGATCGAGACCGAACCCGGCGTGGGGTACCGGATCCGATGAGCGGGCGCACGATCCGGCTGCGGCTCACCCTGCTGTACGCGACGGCGTTCTTCCTGGCCGGTGCGGTACTCATCGCGTTGATGTACTTCTACCTGAACCAGTCGCTGGAGCGACGGCCCGGCGGCGGCGCGCAGCAGGTGGTACGGGAGTATCTGCTCGAACGAGCCGAGCGGAACCGGGCGCCGGTCTCCACGGAGTTGTTCAAAGCGCTGACCGAGCAGGCCCAGCGGAATCGGCGGGACACCTTGCGCGCCATGCTGGTCTGGTCGCTGGTATCGCTCGGCGCGGTGGGGATCGCCGCGGGCGGATTCGGCTGGTTGCTGGCCGGACGCGCCCTGCATCCCTTGCAGCGCATCACCGCGACCGCGCGGCGAGTCGCCGACACCAGCCTGCACGAGCGCATCGCCCTCGACGGTCCGCAGGACGAGATCAAGGATCTGGCCGACACGTTCGACGCGATGCTCGAGCGCCTGGACCGGGCCTTCGACGGACAGCGCCGGTTCGTGGCGAACGCCTCCCACGAGCTTCGTACACCGCTGACCATCAACCGGACGCTGATCGAGGTGGCGTTGGAAGACCCCGGCGTTCCCGAGTCCACCCGCCGGCTCGGTGCCACGCTCCTGGAGGTCAACCGCAGGCACGAACGGCTCATCGACGGCCTTCTGGTGCTGGCCACCAGCGAACAGCGGCTGACCGAACACCGTCGCATCGATGTCGCCGACATCGCCGACGACGCGGTCGGAACATGCGCCGCGCGGCCGGGGGCCGAGATCTCCGCCGATCTCGAATCCGCGACCGTGCTCGGAGATCCGCTGCTGCTGGAACGCCTCGTGCTCAATCTGCTGGACAACGCACTGCGCTACAACCTCCCCGAACACGGCTGGGTGGCGATCCGGTCCCGAGCGATCGGTGACCGCGCCGTGCTCACCGTGGAGAACAGCGGTGCGCCGGTCCCCGCTTTCGAGGTCGAGGGCCTTTTCGAACCGTTCCGCCGACTCTCCACCACCGAACGCTTGGCCGATTCCGGCGCACGCGGCGCCGGGCTCGGCCTGTCGATCGTGCGCTCCGTCGCACAGGCCCACGGGGGCACGGTCCGTGCGGCGGCGCGTCCGGACGGCGGTCTCGCGGTCACCGTCGAATTCCCGCGCGCCCAGGGATAACGCACCGGACGAGGCCGCGTCGAGGTCGACGCGACCCCAGCGCGGCTACTCGAGGGGTACGGGCGAGTCCGACACCTCGCCCGTCCGGGCTCAGTAGTTGTGGCAGGTCTCGGCGAGGACGCGCATCTTGTCGCGGTGCTCCTGCGCCTGCGGCGAGTCGCGGCGCTCCTCGAGCCTGCCCTTTGCCTCCGGGTGCTTGTCCAGGAACTCCTCGGCACGCCGCTTGCGCTGCTCGACCGGGAGACTCAGGAACTCCTGCAACTTCGCCTTTCGGTCGGGATGCGCGTCGAGCCGGGCGGCGAGATCGGGGAACTGCGCGTGGACCGCGGCGTCGAGCTGGGCGAAGCTGCACGTCGTCTCCAGCAGTCCACCCGGCCGCGGCTGCGCGGAGGCGGTCGCCGGAACCAGCAGCGCACCCGCGGCGAGCAGGCCGCCGAGAGCGAGAGTGGCTCGAACGATTCTCGTCATGTCGGATATCCCTTTCGGTTGGACGTTCGGGTCGCTGCGACGCGGCCCGGCGTTCAGTCCATCAGCAAGGGTGTTTGGACGGCGCTAGGCGATGACGTCCCCTGCGCGCCCGCCGCCGGGCTACGGTGGGGGTCGCTGTTGTGTCCCAATCGGCTGATCACCGCTGCTGGAGGCGTCTTGCGCACCATCGCTCGTGTACTGCTCGTTCTCGCGGCCCTCGTCTGCGCCGCGGTGTCGACACCGCCCGCGCTCGCCGCCCCGGACGCCGTGCGGCTCGACGATTTCACCGCGCGCAAGCTCGACGAAGTGCTGTCGTTGCGCGCTCAGGCACCCGCTTCGGCGAGCAAGGCGGAGTTGATCGAGCTGCTGTCGCGTCCGTTCCTCGGCACGCCCTACGGCGCGAACATGCTGGTCGGGTCGGCGACCCAGCCCGAACAACTGGTCATCGACTTCCGCAGGGTGGACTGCTTCACCTACCTCGATTACGTCGAGGCGCTCAGCAGATCCGCCGACCGCGACCAGTTCACCAGGAACCTGATCGAAACGCGTTACGCCGACGGCCGAGTCGATTTCCGGCAGCGCAAACACTTCTTCACCGACTGGGCGCACACCACCGGAGTCGCGGCCACCGACGTCACGGCGGCGGTGAGCCCCGCGGCGGTGACCGTCACCAAGCACCTCAACGCGAAAGCCGACGGCGGCAACTACCTTCCGGGGCTGCCCGTGGTCGATCGCGCGATCACCTACATTCCCGGCGCGGCCGTCGACCAGGACGTCGTGAAGGGGCTGCGCACCGGCGACTACGTCGGCGCCTACACCGACCAGCCGGGCCTGGACGTCACCCACGTCGGCATCTTCGTCATGACCGACGCGGGGCCGGTCTTCCGCAACGCGTCCTCGCTCGCGGGCAACGACAAGGTGGTGGACTCGCCCTTCACCGAGTACGTGCGGTCCACCCCGGGCATCGTCGTCCTCCGCGCGCAATAGGTCGCCTCGGCGCGGAATAGGTCGCCTCCGCCGAGCTAGGAAACGGGCACCGGCGGCCGGACCGCCGATTTCGGCGTGCCGGTGAGCGTCTTGTCCAAGTCCGTGCGCAGGGTGGTCGCCGAGTCGAGCAGGTAGTTCTGCCGCACCTTCCACGGATGACGGTCGCCTTGGCGGGGGAAGTCGCCGATGGAGCGCTGGATGTAGCCGGAGGCCAGGTCCAGCAGCGGGTGTTCGCCGAGATCGCCCCGCGGCTCGGGCACCACGGCGGCGTAGCCCTTGCGGTCCATGTGATTGAGCACTTTGCAGATCAACCGAGAGGTGAGATCGGCGCGCAGCGTCCACGAGGCGTTGGTGTATCCGATGCACACGGCGAAGTTGGGGACGCCGGTGAGCATGGTCCCCTGCCAGACGAACTGGTCGGACAACTCCACTCGCGCGCCGTCGACGCTGGGCGTGATGCCGCCGAAGGCCAGCAGTTGCAGCCCGGTAGCGGTGATCACGACGTCCGCCTCGAGCACCCGGCCGGACTTCAGCCGGATGCCCTCCGGCACGAACGTGTCGATGTGGTCGGTGACGACCTCGGCCTTGCCCTTCTTCATCGCCTTGAAGAAGTCCGCGTCCGGGACGGCGCACAGCCGCTGGTCCCAGGGGTTGTAGCTGGGTGTGAAGTGCTCGGCGACGGCCTGGTCGTCTTTCAAGATGCGGGTGGTGAGACCGGTGAGCAGCTTGCGCGCCGCTTCCGGACGGCGCCGGCAGTACTGGTAAAAGCCGATGCCGAACAGGATGTTCTTGGTTCGGATCAGGCGGTGCGCAGGCCGCGGCGGCAGCAGCTCGCGGATCTTGTCGGCCACTTTGTCCCGGCCCGGAACGGCGCTGATCCAGGTCGGCGACCGTTGCAGCATCGTCACCAGGTGCGCTTGCTCCGCCATGGCCGGGACCAGCGTGACCGCGGTGGCGCCGCTGCCGATCACCACGACGCGCTTGCCGCGATAGTCGAAGTCCTCGGGCCAGAACTGCGGGTGCACCACGTCGCCCGCGAACGACGAGATGCCGGGGAACTCCGGCGCGTAGGGCCGGTCGTAGTCGTAGTACCCGGCGCAGGCGTAGAGGAAGCCACAGGTGAGCGTGCGCGTCTCGGTGGCGCCCGATTCGTCGCGCTGCTCGAGGGTCAGCGTCCAGCGCGCGGCGCCGCTGTCCCAGTCGGCGGCGATCACCTTGGTGCGGTAGCGGATGTGCCGGTCGATGCCGTGCTCGGTCGCGGTCTCGGTGATGTAGCGCAGGATCGACGGACCGTCGGCGATCGACTTGGCGTCACGCCACGGCTTGAACGGGTAGCCGAGGGTGAACATGTCCGAGTCCGATCGGATACCCGGGTACTTGAACAGGTCCCAGGTGCCGCCCAGGGTGTCGCGAGCCTCCAGGATGGCGTAGGTCTTGCCCCGGCACTCGGCCTGCAGCCGGTAGGCCGCGCCGATGCCGGATAGTCCGGCGCCGACGATCACGACATCGAGGTGGTCCGGGGCTGCGGCGGCTTCGGTCATGTCTCCAGTGTGCGAGCCGAGCGCGGCCGCATTCTTGACTTTGCGCGACAAGTATTTGATCCTCGACGACATGTCGGTGATTCGCTCCGCGGGGTTGCGCGGATTTCGCGCGACGGTCGCCGAGCTGGGCGGTGACGCGGAGGCACTGGCCACGGCATGCGGCCTGCCGGTGGCCGCCCTGGACGCCGACGACCTGCTCGTGCCCGACGAGTCCGTCGCGGCGGTGCTGGAACTGGCCGCGCACCAGCTGCGCTGTCCCGACCTCGGCTTGCGGATCTCCCATCGGCAGGACCTGGACATGCTCGGCCCGCTGGCGCTGGCCATCCGCAATTCGGCGTCGCTGGCCGACGTGCTCGAGTGTTCGTCGCGATACCTGTTCCTGCACGCGCGGTCGCTCAGCTTGACGCTGGAGCCCGACCCCTATGGCGATCGCGGCGTGATCGCGCTGCGCTACGGCATGCGGCCCGGACTTCCCACACCCGTCCAGGGCACCGACCTCGGGCTGGCATTCGTGCATCGCACCATTCAGCGCTTGGTGGACGACCGCTACGGGCTGCGCTCGGTCGAGCTGCCCTATCACCCGGCGGCGGCGGTCGCCGGTTACGAGAAGTTCTTCGGCGCGCCGGTGCGGGTCGAGCGGCCGTTCGCGGCGCTGCGGGTGCCGAGCAGCCTGGCGAGCAGGCCGCTCACCGGCGGTGACGAGAACCTGCACCGCCTGGCCATGGCGTTCCTGGCCGCGCAGTCCGGTGACGCGGCGGCGGCGATCGCCCCGCAGGCACGCGCCGCGGTGCAGCAATTGCTCGGCACCGCCGCACCCGAGATCGGTGCGGTGGCAAGGCTTCTCATGGTGCACCCACGCACCCTGCAACGACGTCTCGCCGCCGAGCACACCTCGTTCGCCGCGATCCTGGACGAGGTCCGCAGGGACGCGGCGCGCCGGTATCTGACCACGACGGACATGCCGATGAGTCAGGTGGCCTCGCTGATCGGGTTGTCCGAGCAGGCGACGTTCACCCGATGCGCCCGAAGATGGTGGGGCACAACGCCCAGCGCCGTGCGTCGTACCGGCGCGCAGGCAAGAACCCAGCCGCACAACACATTCGGGTGACGCGGCGACAACATTCCGGCGTCCGATCCGTCCGTTTCGATAACGGTTGCCCCCGAAAGCCCTCGACCCATTCCCTCCTCCACGCCGTGTCTTTACCGTCGAAGACGGGGTAGGTGTGCACCGGAAGGGGGACTCCATGAACACCTGGCTTTCGCTTGTCACCGATGCGCTGACCCGCATCCCCGGCTACCCATCACACCAGCGGACGTTCTTCGCCGAGGCGCTGGCCGAGCCGGGGCGGTACCTTCTCGTCCACCGGGATCCGGTGCCCGCCGACCATGCCCACGCGCTGCTGATCTGCCGCACAGGGCTTTTCGCGTTTCGCTTCGCCGAGGACATCCCCGCCGAACTCGACGGCATCCGCCGCCATGTCGAAGCGACGTTCGGCAGATTGCAGTTCGGGCGCGAGAAGATCGTCGCCCATGACGCGCAGATCGTTCTGCTCGTACCCGGCGAGATCCGGCGGCGCGGGGACGGCCGGTTCGCCGTCGCCGGGCCGGGTGAACTCGATCGGGTCATCCGCGCACGCCACCGGCAGTTGCGGCCCACCCGGGTACAGGCCATCGCGAACACCGTCGCCCACCAGTCGGCCCGGGAGTACGACCTGCTCGAGATCGAGGACGCGTCGCCGGACGCACCGGATCCGACCCTGCTCGATCGGTCGGAAGTGCTGTCGCCGCAGCGCGATGCGGCCCTGGAGATGCCGTTCCAGCACTGGATGACCTTCCTGGATCCCGAACAGGAGGTGCTGGTCTCGCGCACCTACACCGGCCCCGCCCGGATCGCCGGTCCCGCGGGCACCGGCAAGACGGTGGTCGCGCTGCACCGCATGGCCAGGCAGGCGAAGCGGTCCACCGGTCGTCAGCTGTACACGACGTTCGTCAAGACGCTGGCGAACTGCCAGGAGACCTATTTCCGGCGACTCGCGCCGGGGACCGAGGGGCGCGTCCAGTTCGCCGGCCTGCATTCCTGGGCCATGGATTTCCTCGGGCAGCGGATCGCGGCGCCGAAGCTCGACCCGCGGGGAGCCGACCGGGTGTTCGGCCGAGTCTGGGAGCAGGCGAGAGCCGTCTTCGAGGATATCGAGCCGCACGAAAGCTATTGGCGCGAGGAGATCGACCGGGTCATCAAGGGCCGTGAGATAGACGATCTCGACGTCTATCAGCGCGCGGAGCGTCACGGACGCAACGGCATTCGTCTCGACGACGACCGGCGTGCCGAGGTGTGGCACGAGCTCTACGTCCCGTACGTGAGCGAGATGCGCGAACGAGGGATCTCCGATTACAGCGACGTCATCGCCATCGCCCTGGCCGAGATCCGCAACGAACCGCTGCCCGAACCGTACGACGCGGTCGTCGTCGACGAAGTGCAGGACATGACGCTGGCCGGCCTGCGGCTGGCCCACGCCATCGCGGGCGGCGACGGGTCGAGCCCGCTGCTGCTGCTGGGCGACGGCCAGCAGCAGGTGTACGCCGGAGGCTGGCGCACGGCCGACGCGGGCATCGACCTGCGCGGCCGCGGCGAGGTCCTGCGGGTCAACTACCGCAACCGCCGTCGCGTCTGGGAGAACGCCGCCGGGATCGATGCGGTGAACGAGCTCGGCGATTTCGACGACGCGCCCGGCGTGCTGCTGCGCGACGCCGACGTCACCCTGCCCGACGGTGTGGTGCGGATCTGGCGCGGACCGGATCACTACCTGGAGTCGGCGCTGGTCGACGGCATACGCGAATGCGGGAAACCGTTGTCCGACATCGCGGTACTCACCCGGACGCGGCAGGAGGCCACCCGGCTCGCCGGGGCACTCGACGCCGTCGGCATCGCGACGCTGCCCTTGGAGGGCTACGACGGGACGCCGCACCCCGCCGTCAAGGTCGGCACGGTGCACCGCGCCAAGGGGCTCGACTTCGCGGCGGTCTTCCATCCGAGCTGGTCCGGTGGCGCGGGGCCCCGAACGGGCGCGAGCCGCGAACGAGCGCGGCTGTCCGAGCGCCAGAAGCTGGTCGCGATCACCAGGGCACGGGACTTCGCGTGGCTCGGCATCCGTGACGACCGTTCGGAGATCGAGCGGCCCTCGTAGTCGTCCGAGGGTGCGGCAGCGGCCCGCACGGCGTCGCCCGCTCGAATCGCCGCTGGGAAGGCACGATTCGGCCGCTAGACTCTCCGATCGACTGGGAAGGGGGCCGCATGGACGCGGTTATCAAGGAGGTCGCCGAGGAGGGCAAGCGGCTGATCGACCGGGCCTGGCTCGGCGAACTCAGCCGCGACCAGGCGGTGCACATGTTCGTCCAGGTCGGCGACGGCATGGTGCGCTACGAGACGGCGCTGACCATCATCGACGACGGTGTGCAGCGGCTGAGCGCCAACGCCAGGCGGTTGCGGATCCTGCGCTGGTGCGCGGTGCTGGAGTTCCCGGTATTCGGCGCGTTCGCCGTACTCGCGGTGCTGGCGGGGGATTTCGCCACCGCGGGGCTTTCGGTGCTGTTCCTGCTGATCCTCCAGGTCATCCACCGCACGATGCTTCCGCATCCGCTCGCGGTTCCCCGCCCGCCTCGCACGTAACCGCGCCCGGGTCGTGGTTCCCGCCCGCGCGGCGCAGGGTGATTAAGGTGCGTTTTCATGGACCGCACGACCGGCGCCTCCGGCGCACATCCGCACGAACCGCACGGCAACGGCTTCGCATCCAAGCTCAACTGGCTGCGCGCGGGGGTGCTCGGCGCGAACGACGGCATCGTGTCCACGGCGGGACTGGTCGTCGGCGTCGCGGCGGCGACCACCGACACCCAGGCCCTGTTCACCGCGGGCATCGCGGGTCTATCGGCGGGGGCGATCTCGATGGCGGTGGGCGAATACGTCTCCGTAAGCACCCAGCGCGATTCGGAGCGGGCTCTGCTGGCGAAAGAACGCAGGGAATTGCGCGACGAACCGGACTACGAGCTGGCCGAACTCACCGGGATCTACCGGGCCAAGGGCCTGACGCCCGAAACGGCGCGCAAGGTCGCCGAAGAACTCACCGCGCACGACGCGTTCACCGCGCACGCGGAGGCCGAACTGGGGTTGAATCCCGCCGAACTGACCAATCCGTGGCAGGCGGCGTTCTCCTCGGCGGTGGCCTTCACGCTCGGCGCGCTGCTGCCGTTGCTGGCCATCTTGCTACCGCCGGTTACCGCCCGCATCCCGGTGACGTTCGGGGCCGTGCTAGCCGCGCTCGCGCTCACCGGGTCGGTCAGCGCCCGGCTGGGTGGTAGCTCCCGTGGCCGGGCGGTGATCCGGGTGGTGCTCGGCGGCGCGCTGGCCATGGCCGTCACCTACGGCATCGGCCAGCTCACCGACGTCGCCGGCATCTGACTCGAACGCAGGGCACTGCTCGGAACACGCCGATGCCGGGCGAAGGCCGATGGCCTTCGCCCGGCACGGGCGGTGCGCGGTCAGCGCTTGAAAGCGTCCCGCAGTTTGTCCGCGGCGCGCTTGACGTTGCCGCGGCCCTGCTCACGCCGTCCCTCGGCCTCCAGCCGGGGGTTGCCGGTCGCTCGGCCGAGGAATTTCTTCACGCTGCCCCTGGTCGCTTGCACTCGGTGCGCGAGGCGATCTTCGAACTTCATGAGCAATCCCTAGTAATACCAGCGGCGGCCACCCACCGGACGGCCCACCGAGCCGGCCACCAGCAGCACGAGCCCGATGATCAGCACGATGATGCCCGCGGTGGTGAGCAGCGAAATTCCGAGCAGCCAGCCCAGGACCAAGAGGATGAGGCCGAGAATGATCATTGTCGTATTCCTTTTCTTCTCAATTACTTCGCGGTCACAGGTTTCGAAGTCGAGACCGTCGCGCCGCGATCGGTCCGGGCAGTACCCGAACGGGGGGTGTGCAGCCACCGCCGCCAGGCCGGCTCCTGCTGAGGAGCCCGCGCCGCCGGTGCGGAAGTGTCCGCCGTCAGATCACGCCGCACCGCCGCCATCTCGCGGCGAGACTTCGCGAGTTCACGACGCGCGACCACGCCGCGACGGGTCACCCGCCAGGCGCCGGACAGCACGAGGGCCAGTCCGAACATCCCGATCGCACCGAGGGTCACTCCGTAACCGAACAGTGCTCCGGTGGAACCGTGGAAGTGATAGTCGAATACCGCGAAATCGCTCGTCAGTTGCTGAGCGGAGCCGGTGTTGCCCACTACGGCGGCAACTCCGACGATCACGGCCGCGATCAAGGCGATGAGCCCGATAATGATGATCATGGCAATCCCTGTTGCGTCGAGTCGTTTGACAACTCCGCTATTCCCGGGCCCCCGGCAGTCAAACGCGACAAAAAGGAAAGTTTGAGCGGATCGAATCGGTCAATGCGATTTGCATGACGTACACAGTTACCCTGCACAACGTTACGCGCGAGTCCGCGTCGGCGATCGAATCGGCGCTGCGCGGCGTCAACGGCATCGACTCCGTCGACATCGACGTGTCGTCGGAGCGCGCGCTCGTGAACTCGACGACGATGACCTACGGCGAGGTTCTCGACGCGATCCGGCAGACCGGAGCCTCCGCCTCCTGATCGACGTTCGCCCGCCGCACGGCTGCCCGGGACCTCCGACCTGCGCGAAGCCCCGGTAGGCACCCCGCGGGGGCCTGGCGCCGCGGACTCCACATCCTCCGGTTTCCGCACCGGCACCGAGCGGGTGACGGACGTGGTCGAACGCCGGGTCTCCACCGCATCGGTGGCCGACACTCCAGCGCATGCGTGCGCAGGTCGTGCCTCGCATCGCCACGCCCGAAAAGGCCGTCGACACCGAGCGAGCCTCGAGGCACTGACACCGGAAGCCCTCGCGGGCAGACGATTCGACGGTGCCGCCGTCGGTGGAGCGATCACGCCCCGCGTCACCGCAAGATGATCACCGGGCGCGACCATCTCGAAACCCGCGGTCCGCCAAGGGCATCGAGCCTCGGCGTCCTCGTCTACGGCACACGCACCCGCTCATGCGACACGCGGTCCGCCCTGTCCTGCGCGCCGCTTTCGAACCCGTCCACATGCGGAGCGATAGGGCGTTCGCGGCAAATGCCTGAGAGATCGTCTGGCGCTGCGGTTCCGGTATCGCCCACGGGCGGGCCGTGCGACGCCGAGGAGATGGGGCGAGCGACGATGATCGCCCCACCTGCTACCGCTCTCGGGCGCCGAACCCTTCGCAGTCACTCACCCTTCGGGGCGACCACAACGGCGTGCGCAGGCGGAGCACGCACGAGTATGATCTACGCCACATGCCCTGTCAACCACAGGAGACAACGCTGCCATGGGGGAGGAATTACACCCGTTCACGCGGGCGCTCAACACGCTCATCGACGGAATGCACCCGCCCACCGGGAACGACGGGCGGCCGCACCGGATCACCCACCGCGCGCTGGCCGCGGACATCCACCGCGCCACCGGCGCGCGCCTATCCGCCAACTACCTCTGGAAGCTGCGCACCGGGCAGGCGGTGAACCCCTCCTACGAAACGCTGGAGGTGTTCCGCGGTTACTTCGGGCTCGCCAGCCTGGACCCGTTCACCGAACCCCGGCTGGCGGCGACGCGCGGCAGCGAACTGGCATTGATCAACGCGCTCAAGGGAAACGCCGCGCACGAGGCGCTGGAACCGGTGCTGCGCGACGGGCTGCGACAGGGCACGGTCCGCGCCGAGTCGGTGCTGGCGATGCTGAATGTCCTGCGGCGCATCGAGAACGAGCAACGCTGAACAATCCGGATAGCGCCGAGGCCCCCGTCGGCGGCGGCCGAGTTCAATACGGGCGGCTCGGCATGCGCACCCGCCGGATCGGCGCCACCGTCCACCAGGTGACGCACCGCCACACCCATTCCAGCGGACCGTATTCGAACAACCGCAACCACACCGCACTGAACACCGCCTGCACCAGGATGATCGCGACCGCCAACCCCAGCACCGGCGCGTAGTCGCCGGAGCCGTATAGACCCAGACGCGGTGCGGCGAGCAGGATCAGCGCGGTGGCGCCCACGTAATTGGTCAACGCCATGCGGCCCAGCGGCCGCAACACCTCCGCCAGGACCTGACCGGGCTCGACGCGCAGCAACAGCAGCAATCCGGTGACGTAGGCCAGCGCACCCAGCAGGCCCGCCACGGCCATGGCCGGCGTAGACCACAGCTCCAGATACGGTGTGCGGTACTCCCACATTCCCGCCACTATCGCGGCGGGCAAGGCGAGGGCGAACACGGCGCCGATCTGCCAGACCCGCTCAGCCAGGGTGTCTACGATTCCGGCGCGCGCGGTGGCCAGGCCCAGCAGGAACAACCCGGGCGCCAGGGCCAGCCCGCCGCCCAGGGCCAGCGCCACGCCGAACGTGCCCGCGAGTCCGGCCACCAGCACCACCCAGTTCGGCAACGCCGAGGCGGGCAGCAGGATCACCAGCCCGGCCAGCGCGTACGGAAGCAGCGCCTCACCCGGCTGGAACAGCTGATGGACCGCGCCGATCACCCCGAGCGCCAGCAAGCGGCGGATCAGGACCAACCGGGGGCGCTCGCCGCGCTCCGCGGCCTTGTCCAGCAGTAATGCGAAGCCGATTCCGAACAGGAACGAGAAGATCGGGAAGAACCGCCCCTCGAAAACCACCGACAGCACGTGCCGGATCGGTATCAGCACGCCCGATTCATCCGTGGCCGCCATGTCGGCGATCCGCCAGATATCCACCACCAGGATGCCGCACAGCGCGAAGCCACGAACCGCGTCCAGTTCCTGAATGCGTGGATCGGCCCCGCGTCCGTAGTGCATGGATCTCACGGTATCCAGCGGCGGCCCAGGAGCCGGGATCTCGCACCGAGATGTCGCGCACATCGATTAACGCACTAACTATTAATGCGCTAACTTGGAGCGCGGACAAGGAGGACCGATGGAGCCCGAGATCGATGATCCGCTGCGCCTGGACCGCCAGGTGTGCTTCGCGCTGGCGGTAGCCAATCGTTCCGTGCTGTCCGTCTACCGGCCGCTGCTGGAGCCGCTCGGCCTGACCCACCCGCAGTATCTGGTGATGCTGGCGCTGTGGGGTGCGGCGCCGATGTCGGTCAAAGCGATCGCCGAGGCCGTCCAGCTCGACTCTCCGACGCTGTCCCCGCTGCTCAAGCGCCTGGAAGCGGCCGGGTTGATCAGTCGCGAACGCGACAGCCGGGACGAGCGGAACCTGGTGGTGAACCTGACCTCGGACGGAGCCGCGCTGCGCGCGAAGGCCGAGCAGATCCCGCCCGCCGTCGTGCAGCGCCTCGGCGTGACCATGGCCGACCTCGAGCAGCTGCGCGACGCCCTCACCCGGGTGAACGAGGCGGCCCGCCGGTCGGTGCTCGCGGAGGCCGACGACCCGTCCCCCCACCGAGGAGCCCGGTAGTGACACGAGAACGACGGCGGCCTCACCCGATCCAGTGGATCGGCTACGCCTTCGGACGCCGCCTGCCCGATTCGATGCGCGAGTGGGTGCGCGACGACCTGACCGGCAGGTTCGCCGCCACCCGGCACGTCCTGCGCGGGCTGGTGCCGTTCACACCGCTGTTCGCGGCGTTCCTGCTGTTTCCCGGCGAACTGTGGCTGCGCGGCGCGATGGTCCTGCTTGCGCTGTTGCTGGCGCTGTTCTACACCGTCGCCTTCATGCCGATGAACCGCGCGCACCGGCTCGCGAAGCACGGATTGCCCGCCGATCTGAAGAACCCGCGACAAGCCCAGCGGGAAGCGCGGGAACGCGCCAGATACGCCGCGCAGCACCCGCACTGACCGCTGCGGCCCCCGAGTGCGCAGGCCGCGAGAAACCGACGCTAGGGGCTTGCGGCCAGGCCGACGAAAGCCGCGAACACCGCCAGGTGGACGCCCCCTTGGAGGAGGGTCGCGCGTCCGGGGACGATCGTCAGGCCGCCGACGACGACGGTCAGGGCCAGCAGCACCATCTGGGTCGCGCCGAGGCCGAGCACCAAGGGGCCGTCCAGCCAGATGCTCGCCACCGCGATCGCCGGGATGGTCAGGCCGATGCTCGCCATGGCCGAACCCAGGGCCAGATTGAGACCGATCTGCACCTGGTCGCGGCGCGCGGCCCGGATCGCGGCGAGCGTCTCGGGCAGCAGCACCAGCAACGCGATCACCACGCCGACCGCCGACTGCGGCAGTCCCGCCGACTCCACCGCCGACTCGACGGCGGGCGAGACCACCTTCGCCAGCCCCACCACGCAGATGAGAGCGACCAGCAGCAGAGCCAGGGCGGCAAGAGCGGTACGCACGCTGGGCGACTCGATGTGCTCGTCGCCGTCGGCGACGGTGCCGCCCACCTCGACCGGCAGGAAGTCGTCCGGATGACGCACCGTCTGCACGAGCACGAACAAGCCGTACAACGCGAGCGAGGCCACCGCGGCGAAAGCCAGCTGCGCGGGTGAGAACTCCGGACCCGGCTTGCTCGTGGTGAAGGTCGGCAGCACGAGACTGAGCGTGGCCAGCGTCGCCACGGTGGCCAGCGCCGCACCGGTGCCTTCCGCGTTGAACACCGCCACCCGCCGCCGCAACGCGCCCACCAGCAGGCAGAGACCGAAGATCCCGTTGCAGGTGATCATCGCCGCGGCGAAGACGGTGTCGCGGGCCAGAGTCGCGGTCTTGGCACCGCCTTGGCCCATCAGGGTGAGGATGAGCGCGACTTCGATCACGGTCACCGCGACGGCCAACACCAGCGAACCGAACGGTTCACCGACGCGGCGCGCGACAACCTCCGCGTGGTGCACCGCCGCGAGCACCGCCCCGATCAACGCCACCACCACGATCGTCACCGCGACACCGGGCAGACCGCGGCCCCAGGTGGCCGCGAGGGCGAGGACGGCCAGCAGCGGTACCACTACGGTCCAGCGGGCGAGCAATACACGGATCATGCACACCATCGTCCCAGCAAACTATTCGCATCCCGGTCGGGTGATCGGCATCCCCGCCCCGGTCGCGGGCTCAGTCGTCCAGATCGATGCGCAAGGTGAGCAGGTCGGTGCCGACGAGCCGGACGGCCGCGCTGTTGGCGCGCGGCAGGGCGGCCAGGCGGGCACGCGGGTCGTCCTCGGGCAGCAGATGGGCGGTGCCGGTGTGCCAGCGCCCGTGCAACCGCAGCCGAACCCGGTTGTCGGCCTTGATGTTCCGGACATACTGCGAACGCTCGCCGAACTCGGAGACCAGCCAGAACTCCCGCCCGACCCGCCGCCCGCCGATCGGGGTGGTCCGCGGCTGCCCGCTGACCCGGCCGGTGGTCTCCAGGAGGGTCTGCCCGGGCAGCGTGCTGAGCAGCGGATTGCCCACGCGGCGCTGGAACGCTGTCACCACCCGATGCTGGATGTCGCGCAAGTTCGGCATGCCGCGACGGTAGCACCGGTCACACCTGTCGGCAGGCCGCGCCGCGGCCGCGTTTCGGGCGTCGAACAGGGCACGAGCCCGCATACGGTGCGCTACGGCACTGTCAGGCATCGGGGCGCAAACGGCCGCACCTCGCATCGCACAGTGCCGATCCGTCGTGCCGCCGCACCGGACCGCGTGGGGCATGCGGGGAGCAATCGAGCGAGGACCCTTGCACACCAATATCTTTGTGTGATGCGGGACACAAATCAGCCGTCTCGCAATATCTCTCCCCGAATCCGCTGAGCTCCCGTCGACCAGCAGCCCGTTCCGGGCGATCGGCCCCCGGTCTCCAGATCTCGCGCGCCGGTTTCGCCGCAGCGCGATGCGGCTCCGAAAAGTCCGCTGGACCTGCGGCTTTCAGCCGCGCTCACGGCTTCGCGATGGGCGATCTCCGGTGTCGCCCTCCGCGCGGCCGACCGGCCGGTCGGCCGTGGCGATGCCGTTACCGAAGAACATCCGGCAAGGAATCGACCCCGCGCCCCTCCATGGGTGAGAATTTGGCGGTGCGCACCCAGTTCACTGCCGAGCTCATCGCGTTGACGAATGATCTGACGCTGATGTGCACGCTCGCCCACGACGCCGTCGAGCGTGTCACCGACGCGCTCGTCGACGCCGATCTCACCGCGACCTACGAGGTCTTCGCGCTCGACGAGCAGTTGCAGAAGATGTACGGCGCGTGCGAGGCGCGCACCGTGGTGCTGCTGGCATTACAGGCGCCGGTGGCCCGCGACTTGCGGCACGTGGTGACGGCGATCCAGATCGCCGGTGAACTGTCCCGCATCGGCCGGCTCGCCAGCCGCGTCGCCGACAAGGTGTACCAGAGTCATCCCGGACACGCGGCGGAGCAACCGATCCTGGACATCCTCGCCGCGATGGGCAAGCTGGCGGCCGAGCGCACGGCGCTGGCCGGGCAAGCGGTCGCGGGCCACCACCCGCTGCCGGAGGAGGAGACGCCCGCCGGTCGCCCGATGGAAACGCTGCACCGGCAGCTGCATTCCGCGCTGCGCGAACCAGCGACCCAGCCGTCCACCGAGGTAGCGATCGATATCGCCCTACTGGGGCATCACCTGGAACGCTGCGTCGACCACACGGCACGCATCGAGCGGCTCATCCGCTTCCTCGACACCGGCGTGCCACCGACCGCCCAGCCCAGCGACGACGAATAAGCCGCGTCCTACAGTGGAACCGTGCTGTACGACCCCGCGGCGGGGGCACTGATCTCGGACGGTGGATTGGCCACCGAGCTGGAGGCGCGCGGCCACGACCTGTCCGGCGCGTTGTGGTCGGCGCGCCTGCTCGTGGACGAACCCGCCGCGATCGAGGCGGTGCACGCCGCCTACTTCCGCGCGGGCGCCGACATCGCGACCACCGCGACATATCAGGCTTCCCTCGATGGTTTCGCCGCGCGCGGGCTGACCAGGACGGAATCGGTGCGGCTGTGGCAGCGCGGCGTGGCGCTGGCCCGCGCGGCGCGCGATGCCCGCGCCGGCGATGGGCGGCGCCGGTGGGTCGCCGCCTCGGTCGGCCCGTACGGCGCCGCGCGCGCCGACGGATCGGAATATCGCGGCCGCTACGGCCGCACCGTGGCCGAATTGCGAGCATGGCATCGGCCGCGTATGGAGGTGCTCGCCCAGGCGGGCGCGGACCTGCTGGCCGTGGAGACCGTTCCCGATATCGATGAGGCCGAGGCACTGGTGGAGTTGGTGAACGAGTTCGGGGTGCCCGCATGGCTCAGCTACACCATCGACGGCGACCGCACGCGTGCCGGTCAACCGCTCGCCGACGCCTTCGCGGTGGCCGCGGACTCGGCCTCGATCGTCGCGATCGGCGTGAACTGTTGCGCGCCCGCCGATGTCTCGGCCGCGGTGGAACTCGCCGCCCGCACCGGCAAGCCCGTGGTCGCCTACCCCAACAGCGGCGAAGGCTGGGATGCGGCGCGCCGTCGCTGGACCGGTCCCCCACAGTTCACGCCGGGACAAGCCCGCGACTGGTACGCGCGGGGCGCGCGGATCATCGGCGGATGCTGCCGTGTCGGCCCGGCCGACATCGCCCATCTCGCAAGGGAACTACGAGGAACTTCTCTCTTCGCCACCCGGACTGCCACCGGCTCGTCCGGCCCCGGAACGCCCGGCTGAGCGATTCGGCCGCGACGCGAGCCGCCGTTCGGGTCATGTCTGCTCGAGCATGGGAAAACGGCCGGAACCGAGCAGCCCCGCGATCGCGTCCATCTTCGCTTGCGGCGCGGCGTAGTCCGGATGAGCACGCAGCACCGACGCCGCGTCGTGCAACCGGATCATCTGCCGTTCGGCCTCGGCCGCGGTACGACCGCCCGCGCTGACCGGATGGCGCGCGTACACCGGGCGGCGCGGGTCGACCCGTCCCGAGGCGAGCGCTCGGTCCACCCGGCGCGAGCAGCGGCAGAACGCCGCGGGATCGACCAGGCCGCAGGTCGCGTTCAGGAAGTTCCCGAGCCGCTTCTTGGCTCGCTGCAAGCGCTTTCGATAGGCGGCCGGGGTGACCTCGAGGATCCAGGCGGCCTCGGCGGAACTCAGCTCGAAGACCTCACCGAGCACGAAGGCGATCCGTTCGTCGCGGGCCAGGCATTGCAACATGCCCTGGCTACAGGTGAGCCGCACCTCGGCGGTCAGCAGCACCGCTTCCGGCCCGCGGTGATCCGCCTCCGACAATCCGTCGGCCAGCCCGTCCCGGAACGAGTCCAAGCTCAGTTGCGCGGCCTCCTGCGGGGATTGCCGCCGCAGATTCAGCAGGTGATTGACGCCGATGCGATAGGCCCAGGTGAGCAGTTTCGCCTCGGCGCGCCAGCTGTGCAGATGGTCGAGGACGCGCACCATGATCTCCTGCGTCGCGTCCTCGGCCTCCGCGGGCCGCCAGACCATGCGCAGGGCCAGCCGATACAGCGGGTCCTGCAACAGGCGCACCACCTGGGCGATGGCGTCCCGGTCGCCCGCGACCGCGCGGGCGACCATGGCCTTCTCCTCCGCCGCGACCCGGTCGTGCTCGGTGCTCATCCGGCCATCATTCGGCTTGCGTCGCGGTCGGCGCAAGCACGCCCCGGTCACACCGGGCACGAGGTCACGCGCGAGCGGCCGCACCGGCCAGGGCGTGCCGGTCGAGCCACTGCGCGACCGCCCGGCCGATCTCGTCCGGCCGGTCCTCCGGCGCGTGGTGGCCCGCGGGGCCGATCGGCGCGACCTCGGCGCTCGCGAAGGTGCTCGCGGCCCAGTCGATCGCCTCCGCCGCACCCAATCCGACGCCGTTCTCCAGCGCCATCAGCAATTTCGGCACCTCGGGAGTGGCGGCCGCCCACTCGCCGTAGTTCCGCACCAGCGCGACCACGTCGGCGGGCTCGCCGTCCAGCGGGAACTCACGCGGCCACACCAGCAGCGGCTTGCGGGTGGCCGGGGTGGGGTACGGCGCCCGGTACACGTCGTGATCCTCGGCGGCCAGGTCGGCGACCCCCTTCGGCAGGTTGAACTCGATGAAGGTGTTCTCCTCCAGAATCATCCGCTCGCCCTCCGGCGAGCGGAACTTGCGGAACAACTCGGCGCCCAGCGCGGGCAGTTCGTCCCAGCGCATCGGCCGCAAGAAGGTCTCGATCAGCGCGATGCCGCGCACTCGGCCCGGATGCCGCGCGGCCCAGTCCATGCCCAGCGCGCCGCCCCAGTCGTGCCCGACCAGCACCACCCGGTCCAGGCCGAGCGCGTCGAACCAGGCGTCCAGGTAGGCGGCGTGGTCGGTGAAGCGGTAGCCGCTGTCCGGCTTGCCGGATTCCCCCATCCCGATCAGATCCGGCGCCAGCGCCCTGGTTCGATCGGCGACGTGCGGGATCACGTTGCGCCACAGGTAGGACGAGGTCGGATTGCCGTGCAGGAACACCACCGGGGTGTCCCCCACTCCGGTGTCGCGGTAGTTGATGAAGGAGTCGAGAACGTCGACGGTCGGCATGATGTGGTCCTTTCAGGTCGGGCTCGCTTGCCCACACCCGTTTCGACACACGATTCGCTTGCCTGTGACGCGAAGTGATCATCGTCACACGGGCCAGGCGGACGGTGACTCCGCACCGCACTGTCATCTCCTGTACACATCCGTACTCATGCAGTAGATGTGTGGCTGAAACTGAAGATCGGCTGAGAAATCTTTCGATCCTTCAGAACGAACTTGCCAATCGCCACGCATCCTATCTACTGTCTTGATACGTAGGACCAAGTGAGATCGAGATGGAGCGGATGCGTGCTGGCGCCCTACCCGGTAGGGACTTTCCCTGGTCACCCCCCTGATCTCGATCACCCCTGATCGTCACGAGTGAGTCCGGAGCAGGCGCGGCTCGACACCTCGGGACCTCCCCCTCATCAGCCCCGTGGTGTCGTACCAGTGCGGTTTTCGGAGTGGACAACCATCCGCACAACCGCGCGGCTCCCCAGGACTCCTCGTGATAGACCGCCCCCGAATCGGCGCCGGCACGGCGATTCGGGGGCGGGCCCACTCCTGTCCGATCGCTCTGGCGCATCGCCCGTTAACGGCCGGCTGTGCCGAATCTCATACGCGCCGTTGGGTTGGGCGAACCCTGCCACTGGATACCTTGTCGCCGGTTACAGTTTCAAGTGGGTTCGGCGTTAGGAAGTTCGATGAAGTCCACAACGCGGCGGCTGGCTCTGATCGGCATCATGGTGGCGACTTCCATCGGACTGATCTCCTGCTCCTCGGTTCACCCCAGCCAGTCGACGGCGGCGGGATGCGGTTCGGGCGGCCGGGCGTGCGCCGACGCCGCCGCCCCGATTCCCGGCCGCGACGCTCTCGCCCTGCTCAACTCCCTGCGCGTGGCGGAGCGCGCACCCAAAACCGGCTACAGCCGGGACGAATTCGGGCCGCCCTGGTCCGACAACGTCTCGGTGCCCGGCGGCGGCAACGGCTGCGACACCCGTAACGACATCCTCCAGCGCGACATGACCGACGTGACCTTCAAGTCGGGCAAGTGCATCGTCGCCACCGGGACGCTCGCCGACCCGTACACCGGCAAGACCATCGCCTTCAAGCGCGGCACGAAGTCCTCCGACGACGTGCAGATCGATCACGTCGTCGCGCTGTCGGACGCCTGGCAGAAAGGCGCACAGCGGCTTTCCGCCGAACGCCGCCGCGACCTGGCCAACGACCCGCTGAACCTGCAGGCCGTCGACGGCCCGACCAACCAGTCCAAGAGCGACTCCGACGCGGCCGAGTGGCTGCCGCCGAGCAAGGGCTACCACTGCGCCTACCTGACCAGGCAGATCCAGGTGAAGGCGGCCTACCAGCTGTGGGTCACCCCGGCCGAGAAGGACGCCATGGTGCGGATCCTGACCGCCTGCCCCTGAGCGCTAGGGAATCTCGATCACCACCTTCCCGAACGGATCACCGGTGCGGAGATACCGGTAGGCCGCCTGGGCTTCCTCGAACGCGCACACCCGGTCGATGACGGGACGCATCCGATGGACGGCGATCGCTCGGTTCATCGCCTCGAAATCCGTTCGGCTGCCCACCGCGATGCGGCGGATCGACAGATACGACGCCCCGAATGGATTGCCCGCGGGCGGGTCGGTGGCGGGCATCGCGCCGATCATCGTGATCCGCGCGTTGTACGCGCCCGACCGCACGGATTTCGCCAGTGTCGGCATGCCCACCGCGTCGAGGACGTGGTCGACGCCGGCACCGCCGGTGCGGTCCAGCACGGCGCTTTCCCAATCCGGCGTCCGGCTGCGATCGATCACCTCGTCGGCTCCGAGCGCGCGTAACCGCTCGGCTTTGCGATCGTTCGAGGTGATCGAGATGATCTCGGCGCCGTGCATTTTCGCGTGCTGTACGCCGAAAAGCGCCACCGATCCGCTGCCGACGGTCAATACGGTCTCGCCCGGCCGCACCGGCGACGGCGTGCTCAGCGCGGCCCACGCCACCACCCCGGCGCAGGTCAGCGTCGCGGCTTCCTGGTCCGTGAGGTGACCGGGCACGTGCACCACCGAATCCTCCTCCAGCACGGCATAAGTGGCGAGCATGCCGGGATAGGTGGCGCCGTACTGTTCGACGACGTGCGACTGACGCTGCGGACCGTCGACCCAGCGGACGAAGTAGGTGGCGGTCACCCGGTCGCCCACCGCGGCGCGGATCACGTCGTCACCCACGGCGATCACCTCGCCGACGCCGTCGCTGAGCGGGACGACGCCGGGGATGGCGGGCAGTGGGTACGTACCGTCCACCAGCATCAGATCGCGACGATTCAGCGACGCCGCCCGCACCCGGATCACCACCTGCCGTGGGCCGGGCACCGGCATCTCCTGCGGTGCGGCGGTCAGCGCGTCCGCGCCGCGCGAGGGGTCGAGATGGTAGGCGACGGCTTGCCTCATGCGACGCCGATGTACTGGTGATCCCACCGGATCCGGCCGTCGTCGTCGAGGGCGATGACGTCGTATCCGCCGCCCACGACGGCGCCGTCGGCCTTCGTCACCATGTGCCAGGTCAGGCCGATCAGGTTCACCGAGAGGCGCACCGCCTGCCCCTCGGCCACGAACACGTGCTCGCCGGGAGCGACGAACTCGTCGTACGCCCGGTCGACGCGGCGGTCCAGCGCTTCATAGCCACGGATCTCCACGGTCGGGATCGGGAAGGACAGCGCGGCCAACGCTTCCCGCATACCCTGCGGCGGATCCACCAGGACCTGGGCGCCGTCCTCGGACCACAGCTGCCTGATCCGCTTGCGCCTGGCTTCGGCGTCGGGCTCGTTCCACAACGCGATGTACCGTTCGGCGAATCGCGAGAGTTCTTGCTCATCCACTTTGTTGCTCATGCGGCAGAGTTTTGCCGCCGTTCGAAGTCTGTGCGATTCCCAGCAGGGTATGGCGAGCCCGCTGCCCGCCCGCCGATACTGCTGCTATGACAACGGCGATCGAGTCCACCGGGTTCGCCCGGCAGCTCAAGCATTGGCGGACGCTGCGCCGGGTCAGCCAGCTCGACCTCGCGATCCGCGCCGACACCACGCAACGTCATCTGAGCTTCCTGGAGCAGGGCCGCTCCCGCCCCGGCCGCACCATGGTGGTGCGGCTGGCCGAATCACTGGAGCTGTCGCTGCGTGAACGCAACGGACTGCTGCTGGCCGCGGGATACGCGCCGATCTTCCCCGAATCGGAACTCGACACCGGGGAACTGGCGCCGGTGCTGGAGGCGTTACGCGCCATTCTGGACGGCCATCTGCCCTACCCGGCACTGGTCGTGCGGCCCTACGGCATCCTGGTCGCCGCCAACGCCGCCTTCGACGTGCTCACCGAGGGCGCCGCGCCGTGGCTGGTGGAACCACCGGTCAACGTGCTGCGGCTCGCGCTGCATCCGGACGGCTTGGCCGCCCGCGTGGTCAACCTGCCCGAATGGGGAAGGCACGTCACCGAAGCGCTGCGCAACCGGATCGCCCGCAGCCCCGATCCCGTCCTGGACGAGCTGATCGACGAGCTGGAGACCTATCTGCCGTCCACCGAGCCGGGGCCGGAGCACCTGGGTTTCGCGGTGCCGTTGCGCCTGCGCTGCGCCGAAGGGGAATTGCGTTTGATCACCACGCTCACCTCGTTCGCCACCGCGGTGGACGTCACGCTCGCCGAGCTGCAACTGGAGGCGTTTCTGCCCGGCGACGAGCAGACCACGCGAATTCTGCGTGACCGCGCGGCACGACGCTGATCGGGGCTCTCGCGCCCGCCACGACCAGCCGATGCTGGACCGGCTCGCCATGCGGGCGGGGCGACGATCAGGAACCGTGTCGATCCGGCGGTCCGATCGCCGCCGCCGAATCGCCGCTCGCCCGAGGATCAGTCCCGCAGGTCGGCCCTGCGGGACTTCACCATCGACTCACACCGCCGCGAGTTCGCGCTCGGCCGGTGCCTCCCAATCGATCCGGTAGCGCTGTTCGGGTCCCATGGTCTTCTCCGGTTTCATCACGGTCTTGGCCATCAGCGGCATGAGCAGCTGCATGAACTTGCGTCCCACCGGCCCCGGCGTCTTGCTGTGGTTGATCTTCGCCGCGCGGGCCGCGACGCCTTCCACGCGCTCGCGCCGCAGCCGCTCGTAGACCGCGAACGCCTCCGGAGCGGGCAGATCGCGCAGGCACCTGGCCAGCTGCACACCGCTCTCGATCGCCAGCGACGCGCCCTGGCCGGAACTGTTGGAGGGGGCGTGCACGGCATCGCCGATCAGCACCATGCGTCCGCGATGCCAGTGCGGCACCGGCGGCATGATGTGCAGCGCGCCCACCACTTCCAGCTGGTCCTCGGTGGTGCGGCGAGCGAGTTCGGCGCCGGGGCTGTCGTCGCGGTAGGTCTCGCGCAGGATCTTCAACCAGTGCGCGTTCGGTACCGCCCGCGCCGCGGTGAG
The DNA here is from genome assembly GCF_055590505.1 of Nocardia sp. NPDC041819. Lineage (NCBI taxonomy): Bacteria > Bacillati > Actinomycetota > Actinomycetes > Mycobacteriales > Nocardiaceae > Nocardia > Nocardia sp. NPDC041819. The sequence continues at coordinate 188,160 of NZ_JBVJAP010000012.1, forward strand.
CGACAGGTACTCCTTGTGCGGCAGGTTCGCACCCCAGGCCACCCGCCCGTCGCCGAGCGGCCAGTACAGGTAGTACGCCCGCTTGCCGAACGCGAAGGTCATGGTGTCGGCCGGGATCTCGGCGTCGCACTCGGTGGTCGCGCCGAAGCCGAGCATGCCGGTGTAGCCGGGACCGGGGGCGTTCGGGTCGATCAGCGTGCGCACCCGCGAGCGGATACCGTCCGCGCCGATCAGCACGTCGGCGGTGGCCGTGCTGCCGTCGGCGAACCGGGCGGTGATGCCGGATTCGTCCTCGTGCACGTCGACCAGGCGCTTGTCGTACTCGAACGGCACCCCCGCCGCGGTCGCGTGCCGGTGCAGCGCTCGATGCAACTCGCTGCGGTCGACCAGTTGCAGCGGCGGCACATCGGAGAGGCCCGGCAATGCCAGCACCTTGTCTCCGACTGCCATGTTCATCTTCGTGACCGGCAGCGCGATCTCGCGGACCGGATCGCCCGCTCCGATGATGTCGAGGGCGGCGATGCCGTTGGGCGCCAGCGCGAGTCCACTGCCGATGCCGTAGGAAGGGCCGGGGTAGGCCTCGTAGACGCGGGCTTCGATGCCCGCCTTGCGCAGGGCCGTCGCGACGACGGGGCCGGCGATGCCGCCACCGATCACCAGGGCGGTACGTGTTGTGGACATGGGTGTCTCCAGGATTCGTGCGATACGGGTTTCGGTTCCCGGACCGACCCACGCGCCACCCACCCGGTTATCCTGTGGTTGCCAGCCTTGTAGCCGGGTGCGCGTTCGCGGGCGCGGTTCGAGACTGTTCGATCGGGCCCGGCGGCGGTGTTGCCGCACCACGCCGGGTCCGGTTTCGGCTAGTTCTCGGTCATCCCCCTCTCCACCAGCTCGGTGACCTCCGACGGCAACGCGCCGCGCTCGTGCCACTCACGCCATTGCGCCAGTCCCGGGAAGGTGCCCTCGGTCAGCTCGTCACGCAGCGAACGTGTCCACGCCGCCTCGGCTTCCAGCATCGCCAGCCCGAACTCGGACTCGACGACGAACAGCCGCGGCAGCGCGGCCGCGAGTTCGCCGAGTTCGCGGCGAACCGTCCCGATGGTCTGTTCCAGCGCTTCGAGCCGGGTACCGAGCAGTTCGACCACCTCGGCGGGCGGGAGAACCGCGAGAATGGACAGACCCGCGACGAACCGGTGATGTTCCGGTTCCGGAGTCGACAGCAGCTCCCTGGTCCAATCGGCCATCTCGGCGCGACCCGCGTCGGTGATCCGGTAGATCACCCGCTCCGGTCGCGCGCCCGCCCTCTCGCTGCCGACCACCTCGAGGAAGCCGACCTTGGCCATGTTCTGCACGACCGTGTAGAGCGAACCCCACTTGATCGCCATGTCGTGGTCTTTGCCCCGGTCGCGCAAGGTCTGCGCGATCTCGTACCGGTGCATCGGGCGTTCGATGATCACGGAGAGCACCGCGAGCGCCAGCAGGTTGTCGACCTTGCGTTTCTTCATCGCGGGCACCTCCTTATACTCGTGTACGAATATACGTCTACGAGTAATAAGCCGCAAGCGGTTCAGGCGGGCACCGTCTGCTGCTCCCGCGCCTGCTCTTCGAGCAACTTCGTGGCGATGTTCGTCAACGCCTGATCCAGCAGCGCGCGATCGGCGGGATCGGCTTCGTTCCAGTCGTCGAGCCTGCCGTCGAGCCAGCGCCGCCAGGCCGCCTTGATCCGGTCCAGCTCGGCGGTGCCGGAGTCGGTGAGCCGCAACCGTTGCCCCTCCCGCATCAGGTACCCCTCCGCGCCCACCTGGTCGTAGATCGGCTCGATCACCTCCTCCGGCAGTCGGTGCTCGCGCGCTATCTCGGCCAGCGTGGCGTGGCCCCGCAGCCGGTCGCGCAGATACACCTGCCCGAGTGCCCATGCCTCCCCGCGGGTGAGGTCGCTGTCCGCGTCGGCGAGGATGCGCGGGCCGATCGGATCCCCCTCCCGAGCCCTGCGCATGGTGCCCGCGATGGCCCTTTCCAGCTGCACCAGCCGATCGGGTGAGTCGGGTACCGAGAACCCCTCGCCGACATCGCCCGCGCCCGCCCGCGCGCTGTCGCGCAGCGGCACCTCGGGCAGGAACCACGCGATCACGAATCCGGCCAGCGCGACCGGCACGACCCAGAAGAACACGTGGTCGATGGAGTCCGCGTACGCGTCGATGATGGGCGCCGACTGTTCGGCGGGCAGCGCGCGCAGCGATTGCGGGTCCGCCGCCACAGCCGGTGTCACCACACCCACGCGGACCAGCGCGGCGGCGAGGTCGGGGCCGATCTCGTTGCTGTAGAGGGTGCCGAAGATCGCCGTGCCGAAGGCGCTGCCCAGCGTGCGGAAGAAGGTGACGCCGGAGGTCGCCGTGCCCAGCTGCGCGTAGGGCACGGTGTTCTGCACGACGATGGTGAGCACCTGCATGGCCAGTCCGATGCCCAGGCCGAGGATCAGCATGTACAGCGACTCCAGCCACGTGCCGGTGGTCCGGCCCATCGTCGACATCAGGTACAGGCCGAGGGCCATGACCAGCGTGCCCGCGATCGGGAAGTACCGATAGCGCCCGGTCTTGCCGACCACCTGCCCGGACAGGATCGAGGTGGTGAACAGGCCTGCCACCAGCGGCAGGGTGCGCACGCCCGACATGGTGGCCGAGACCCCGTCCACGTATTGCAGATACGCGGGTAGATAGGTCATCGAGCCGAGCATCGCGAAACCGACGATGAAACTGAGGATCGAGCACACCGTGAACACCCGGCTGCGGAACAGCCCCATCGGCAGCATCGGTTCCGCGGCTCGCGACTCCACCGCGACGAACGCCGCGAGCAGCAGCACCGCCCCGGCGAACAGGCCGATGATCGTCGGCGACCCCCACGCGTATTGCTGCCCGCCCCATTCCAGGCCGAGAATCAGGCAGGAGACGCCCAGCGCCACCAGGCCGATTCCGGCGTAGTCGATGATCGGCTTGGCGGCGGCCCGCACCCGCGGGATCGTCCGCGCCGCCAACACGATCATCACCACGGCGACCGGCACGTTCACGTAGAAGCACCAGCGCCAGCTGGCATGGTCGGTGAACAGGCCGCCCAGCGTCGGACCGATCACCGTGGTCACGCCGAACACCGCTCCCAGCGCACCCTGGTACTTGCCACGCTGCCGCAGCGGGATGATGTCGGCGATCAGCGCCATCGAGGTGACCATCAGTCCACCCGCGCCGAAGCCCTGGATGCCTCGGGCGAGCACCAGCAGCAGCATGCCGTTCGCCAGGCCCGCCACCATCGAGCCCACGATGAAGATCACGGCACTGACCTGGAATATCAGCTTGCGGCCGAACAGGTCGCCGAGTTTGCCCGCCAGCGCCGTCGCCACCGCCTCGGCGAGCAGGTACGAGGTGACCACCCACGCCATGTGCCCCGCCCCGCCGAGGTCGGCGACGATGGTGGGCAGCGCGGTGGACACGATGGTCTGGTCCAGCGCCGCCATCAGCATGCCGAGCACGATGGTGCCGAACACGATGTTGGTCTTGGCCCTGCCCATCGGGGCACCGGGGTCCGCGGCGACAGCAACCGAACCGGCCATCAGCCCAGTATGGGACTTCGCCACTTGGATGGATATCCAGCGACACGACAGCGAATCAGCCGGGCAGGTCCTCGGACGCCGTCTCGTCCGCCCGCTCGATCAGCGACATCGCGATCGGGACCAGCAGATCCACGAGCTCGGCCACCGTCGGACGCGGGTCGGCGAGCACCCACTCGTGCGCCAGCCCGTTGATCGCGCCGATCAAGGCGCTCGCACCCCACCCCGGCGCGCCACGCACCCGCGAACCCGGAGCGACCACCGGCACCACGTGCGACTCCAGCATGGACGCCCACCTGTGTCGTCGTTCGCGACGGTGCCGCTCCATCCGGTCGCTCACCCCGACCACTTCGATGAACGCGACCTTCGCGCGGTAGGGATCGGAGCCGATCGAGGCCAGGTAGGCCGTCACGACGGCGGTCATCGCGGCGGGCAGGTCGAAGCGGGGGTCGAGATCACCCAGCCGCCCCAGCACGGCGGCCGCGGCCTCGTCCTGGATCCGGTCATAGGCGGCGACCAGCACGTCCTCTCGGGCCTGGAACTCCTCGTAGAACTGCCGCTTGGACAAGCCCGCGGCGGCGCACACGTCGGCCAGCGAACAATCGGCGTAGCCGCGCTCGGCGAAGATCCGGGTGGCCGCGTCGAGGAACCGCTGACGCCGCTCGGCTTTCCGCTCCACGACGGCACGCCCGCCGTATTGCCTGCCCACTGTCGCCGTCACATCTCTCACCGTAGCGAAATCGCGGCGACCGCGAACCATGCTTCCCACCGGGGCCGGAGATATCCGTTCTTGTGATCCGCGCCATGACACCGCATACTCGAGCGCAGTCTGAAACCGATGGGGCTCACATATGTGGCTCGCCGAACGAAGAGGTTCTCGCATGGCCCTTTCCCGCAAGCACGCACCGAAGCTGCTCGCGGCACTCGCCGCGGTGGCCGTGGGGCTGCCCGTCCTACCGGCGGGGCCCGCGGCCGCGGAGCCGCCGCCCGACAACCAGGTGATCCAGCCCGCGCTGCCGTTCCCGGTTCCGCCGCTACCGCCGGGTTTCGACCCGGCGTTCTATCGGCCGCCCCTGGAGACCTACGCCGATCTGGCTCCCGGCCGGATCATCGCCGCACGCCAGGTCAATCTGGCCAACTTGTCGCTGATCCCGCTGAACGTGGACGCCTGGCAGCTGTCCTACCGCTCCACCAACTCCCGTGGCGAGGCCATCCCCGCCGTGGCCACGGTGATCAAGCCGCGCGGCTACGCCGCCGACCGGCCGCTGTTCTCCTATCAGATCGCCGAGGACTCGACCGGCAACTACTGCATGCCGTCGTATCAGCTCCAGATGGGCAGCATCCCCGCGACCTTGACCGGATCCACCCTGGTGGCCGCGCAGTTCCTCGAGGTGCAGGCGGCGCTGGCCCAGGGCTGGGCCGCGGTGATCCCGGATCACCAGGGACCGGACTCGGCATACGCCGCAGGGCCTTTGGCCGGCCGCATCACTCTCGACGGCATCCGCGCCGCGGAGAACTTCGCGCCGATGCAACTGCCCGGGACCCGGACCAGGGTCGGGATGATGGGCTACTCCGGCGGCGCGATCGCCACCGGCTGGGCCGCCGAGCTCAAGCGCGACTACGCGCCCGAACTGAACGTGGTGGGCGCCGCCGAGGGCGGCATCCCCGCCGACCTGTCGGCCGCACTGCGGATGGCCAACGGGAATCTCTCCGCGGGGCTGATCTTCGCGGGCGCGCTCGGCGTCTCGCGGGAGTATCCGGAGCTGCGGAAATTCCTCGACGACAACGCGAACGGCCTGGGCAGACTCATGATCGCGGGCAAGGAGCAACTCTGCGCGAGCTACCAGGCCGCGCTGTTCCCGTTCGCGGACAACCTGGGGATGCTGGCGAAGAACCCGTTCACCGACCCCGCCGTCGTCGAGGTGCTGAACAAGACGAAGCTGGGCCGAGCCGTGCCGGACATGCCGATGCTGATGTACCAAGCCAACGCCGACTGGCTGATCCCGGTCGGGCCCGTCAACGAGCTGGTCGGAACCTACGCCCAGGACCCGGGCGCGCGGGTCGAGTACATCCGCGACCATTTCAGTGAGCACCTCACCCTCGACCCGATCGCGGCGCCGCGCGCGCTGTTGTGGCTGAGGGACCGGTTCGCGGGTGCGCCGGTGGCCGAGGGGGTCACGATCACCGATGTGGGCTCGATGACGCTGGATCCCGCCACCTGGCAGGTGTGGGGCGATACGGTGGGCGCCGTCCTCGCGGCCGCATTCCAGCAACCCATCGGCAGTGGCCGCTGAAAAATCGGGTGAGAGCTCGTGTCGCGGGTATGTTCCGCGACACGAGCATCCGCGTCTGAGACGATCGATCCGAAACCCTTCCCCCGGAACTTACTCCAAAGTAAGGTTGACGCATGGCGTGGAAACCAACTGAGATCCCGGACCAGACGGGACGCACCTTTGTCATCACCGGCGCGAACGGCGGTCTCGGTGCCGTCGCCACGAAGGTCTTGGCGGCCAAGGGCGCGACCGTGATCATGGCCTGCCGCAACGCGGTCAAGGCGAAAGAGGTCGCCGGCGGCATCGACGGCGACGTCCGCGTGGCCGAACTCGACCTCGCCGATCTGGCCTCGGTGCGCAAGTTCGCCGACGCAGGCGGCGAGTTCGACGTCCTGGTCAACAACGCGGGCCTGATGAACATCCCGTTCTCGCGGACCAAGGACGGGTTCGAAACCCAGTGGGGCGTCAACCACCTCGGGCACTTCGCGCTCACCGGCCTGCTGCTGGACCGGATCAAGGACCGGGTGGTCACCCTCTCCAGCATCGCGCACAAGCAGACTCCGAAGCTGTGGATCGACGACCTCGACTACGAGAACCGTCGCTACCAGCGCAATCTCGCCTACGCGCAATCCAAGCTGTGCAATCTGATGTTCGCCCGCGAATTGCAGCGCAGGCTGCGGGAATCCGGCTCGGACAAGCGCTCCTACGGTGTGCATCCCGGTGTCTCGGCCACCGACCTCTTCGCCCACACCGAGACGCCGCTCGATTACGTCTCGAAGCCGTTCATCCGCCTGATCGGGCACTCACCGGCCAAGGCCGCGCACTCGACTCTGTTCGCCGCGACCATGCCCGACGCCGATCCCGAGATCTACTGGGGGCCGACCCGCCTCTTCGGTAGCCAGGGACCGGTGCGGCCCTCCTCGTCCACCCGTTTGTCGCAGAACCGGGAGCTGTGGCAGCGGCTGTGGGCCGAGTCCGAGCGCAAGACCGGCGTCATCTACCCCTTCTGAGCCGGGCACAGTCCGGGGGCCGGTCACGCGCGAAGCGGGCGGCTCATCGCGGGGGCACCGGCGGACCGCTCGCTCGCAACGGCTCATCCGTGGCGAGCGGTCCTTACATGCCCAAGAGCCGACCGCCCGGGTCGAGCGGCCGCGCACCCGGCCGACAGCCGCCCCGACGTTGGACCGGAGCACAGTCCCAGCCTGCGTAGGACGGCGCACCTGGCTCTACGGCCCGCGTAGTAGAACGGGTACCGTAGAAGCCGTGTCCGCCTCTCCCCGCCGCTCGGCACACAACCGCCCGGCCCTCATCGCGCTGGTGATCGTCGCCGCGCTGGGCTGCCTGGCGCTGGCCTGGTGGCAGTGGGAGCGGTACGAGTCCGCGAGCGGCACCGCCCAGAACCTCGGATACGCGCTGCAATGGCCCCTGTTCGCGGGGTTCGCCGTCTTCGCGTACTTCCGGTTCGTCCGGCTCGAGCGCGAGGCCGGCGCGGAGAAGAACGAGTCCACCGCGGCGGCGCGGCGCGCTTCCACCGCGGCCGGGCACGCCGCGAAACCGGTCGCGCCCACGGAGCTGCCGGCCGGTCTGCTACCCGAGCGCCCGAAGGCCGTCCGGGACGAGGATCCCGTGCTCGCCGAGTACAACCGGTACCTGGCCGCTCTGCACGCCCACGACATCGATGACCAGGTCCGCGCGGCAGGCCTGCACACCAGCGAGAGGAGCGCCGGTTGACCACCAGCGAGAATTCCACCGAGACCACCGCCGTCCCGGCCCCGGCGGGCAACGCCGCCAAGATCCGCCCGGCGCTGCTGCGCTACCGGGCGCTGGCCTGGATCACCGGTCTCTGGCTGCTGCTGCTCACCGGCGAGATGATCGCCAAGTACGGCTTCGACGTGCACACCCCCAGTTGGATCGCCGTCGTGCACGGCTGGGTGTACTTCGTCTACCTGCTGGTCACCGCCGACCTCGCGGTCAAGGTCCGCTGGCCGGCCCTGCGCACCGTCGGCACCCTGCTCGCCGGCACCATCCCGCTGCTGTCGTTCTTCGTCGAGCACGTCAACGCCAAGCAGGTCAAGCAGGACTTCGGCGTCTGAACCGACCGATCGCCGCTCGCGTCAGCCTTCGGCGAGCGCCGCCAGGGCGGGCGTCAACCGAGCCAGCGCCCGCCCGCGATGCGACACCGCGTCCTTCTGGGCGGGCGTCAACTGAGCGGCCGTGACATCGCCCCCCGCCGGGATGAACAGCGGGTCGTAGCCGAAACCGCCGTCGCCCACCGGCTTGCGCCCGATCGAGCCGGGCCATTCGCCGCGCACCACGGTCTCCGCGCCGCCGGGCACCACCAACGCGCAGGTCGACACGAACCGGCCGCCGCGACGCTCGTCCGGCACGTCCGACAGTTGCGCCAGCAACAGCGCGTTGTTGGCCGCGTCGTCACCGTGCCTGCCGGACCAGCGCGCCGACAGCACACCGGGCATCCCGTTCAGCGCGTCCACCTCGATGCCGGAATCGTCGGCGACACAGGCCAACCCGGTGGCAGCGGCGCCGTCGCGGGCCTTGGCCAGCGCGTTCTCCTCGAATGTCGCGCCGGTCTCGGGCGCCTCGTCGTACGGGGGAACGTCGTCCAATCCGAGGATCTCGATCCCGGCGATACCCGCCTCGTCGAGGATGCGGCGCAGTTCGTTCAGTTTTTTGGCGTTGCGGCTGGCCACCAGCAGACGGCGGGTCATCACTTCTTCTTCGCCTCGGCGGGCTCCGGCAGCACGCCGGGATACGGCAGCGCCAGCGCCTCCTTCTGCACGACGAACAACTGCTCGCAGCCCGCCAGCGCGGCGTCCAGCAGCTTGTCCAGCGTCGAGCGGGGGAAAGTGGCGCCCTCGCCGGTGCCTTGGATCTCCACCAGCGTTCCGGTGTCGGTGGCCACGACGTTCATGTCCACCTCGGCGCGCGAATCCTCCTCGTACGGCAGATCCAGGCGCACCCGGCCGTCGACCACGCCGACGCTCACCGCCGCGATCGCGCACGAGATCGGCTGCGGGTCGGCCAGCGCGCCCGCCGCGCCGAGATAGTTCACGGCATCCGACAGCGCCACATAGGCGCCGGTGATGGCGGCCGTCCTGGTACCGCCGTCGGCCTGGAGCACATCGCAGTCGATCGCGATGGTGTTCTCGCCGATCGCGGCGAGGTCGATGCAGGCGCGCAGCGACCGGCCGATCAAGCGGCTGATCTCCTGGGTGCGTCCGCCGATCCGGCCCTTCACCGATTCCCGCCCACTGCGGGTATGCGTCGCGGCGGGCAGCATCGCGTATTCGGCGGTGAGCCAGCCCAATCCGGAGTCGCGTCGCCACGGCGGCACCCCCTCGGTGACGCTCGCGGTGCACATCACCCGCGTCTGCCCGAACTCCACCAGCACCGAACCAGCTGGGTGCGTGGTGAAACCACGGGTGATCCGGACCTCGCGGAGCTCATCGTCCGCCCTGCCATCGGCTCGTCTCGACACGGCCACAGCCTACTGTGTTTGTTTTGCCGCGCCTTCGGCGCGGCGTGTTCGCGGCCCCCTTATGGCTCGCGTTCGCGCGACCGCCGCTTGCTCCTTCGTCGCGTACGCGGCGGTCGCGCGAACGCGAGCCGGGCCGCGAACGGCGCATGCTCGATCTCGCTGCGCTCGAAACCGGGAGTAGAGGTTCGGCTGGGCGCGTCCGGACGCGGACTCTGGACATCGTGCACACGGCTCGCAGTGGCCGGTGGTCGTCCTGATGACCGGCGCTCAGTGGCGGCCACGCGAACGCGAGCCGGGTGCTGCTTGTTGTGCTCGTCGATGGTTTCGGGACTGCTACGGGCACACTCCGATGCGGGCTTATCACCCGCATAGCCGAGCGGATCTACGGCCTTCAGCGGCAGTTATCTGCGTCGAGGAGACCTATGGTCTGGCCCTCGCCCTGAAACGGGTTCGGTCAGATATCGAAGGTTTCGCCGGGGGCAACCGCGTGTACGGGGCCGGTGAACTGGGCTTTCGCCTCGGCGATCACGTCCTCGCGTGAGGTCCACGGGGGGATGTGGGTGAGCAGGAGTTCCTTCACGCCTGCCTCGGCGGCAATCTGGCCTGCCTCGGTACCCGAAAGGTGAATGCCGGGGGGACGATTCGCCGGGTCGTGGGTCCAGGAGGCCTCCGCCATCAGGACGTCGGCGCCCTGCGCGAGTTCGTGGACCTGGGGGCACAGTGCGGTGTCGCCGGTGTAGACGAAGGTGCGTCCGCTCGCGGTGACGATCCGCAGGCCGTAGGACTCCGGAGGGTGGAACATCCGGCGCGCGGTCACGGTGTGGCCAGGGCCGAACGTGATCGGCTCGCCTTCCACCCAGGGCCGCATGTCGATCACGTCGGACCAGTCGTCGCATTCTCCGCCGACTTCCGCGGAGGCGTTGCCGATGCGCACCGAGGTGTCCGACGGGCCGCGCACGATCGCCTTCCCCTCCGGCGGAGTGGGATGGTAACGACGCCATACCAGCAAACCGGGCAGGTCCAGGCAGTGGTCGGCGTGCAGATGGGTCAGGAAGATGTCGACTTCACCGGGATCGGCGTGACGCTGCAACGCGCCGAGCACTCCCGGGCCGAAATCGATGACCGTCGGCCGCATGTCCGGGCCGGTCAGCAGGTAACCCGACGCAGGAGAGTCCGGGCCGGACACACTGCCCGAGCACCCGAGGACGGTTAGGCGCATTCCCCCATGCTGCCACGCGGATTTCTCACTCAAGAAAGGATCCCCCACATTCTCCGGCGGGCCGCGCGCTCACCGCGGCGCCGCGCCGATTCCGGCTCGGGCTCCGCGGCGGCTTCGTCGTGCATCTCCAGAGAGTACCCAGCTGGCCAGCAATCCACTCAACGCGCCGAATAGATGCCCCTGCCAAGAGATTCCGGGCTGCCCTGGCAGCACACCCCACAGCAGCGACCCGTAGAGGATAAGCACGACGAGACCGAGCACGATCTGCCCTACGTTGCGGGCGAACCAGCCGCGGGAGATGAGGAATGTCAACCAGCCGAATACCAGCGAGGACGCACCGAGGTGCACACTGCCGGTAGCTCCGGTGAGCCAGACGCCGAGCCCGGCGAGCAGCCAGATGATCGCGGTCGCGGCCAGCCCGCGCCCGAGGCCCGCCAGCAACACGAGGAAGCCGAGCACCAGCACCGGGAGCGTGTTGCCGATCAGGTGGGGCCAGCCATGGTGCAGCAACGGGGCGAAGAGGACGCCGGTCAGCCCGTCGGCACGGCGCGGCTCGATACCCGCGGAGTCGAGCCGCCCACCGAGGGCGGTATCGACGCCCTCGATCCCGTAGAGGACCCCCACGAATCCGGCGATCAGCACCCCGGCCCGCAGCCACAACTGCTTGATCGCGCCGATGCCGCCGGTCGGCGGCGCGGACGGCCCCGGCGCACCGACGGGCTCACCCAGTCGCGCGCGGATCGCCGCGATCCGATCCGGGTCGAACGACGCCCCGAGTCCCGCGCCGGCCATGGCCACCTCCTCGCCGTGGCGGGGACGTGGCCCCGCCACATCGAGGGTACCGGGGGAATCAGGCCCAGAGCTGGCCGTCGAGCCGCTCTTCCGCCTCTTCGAGCGTGCCGTCGTACGCCCCGGTCGACAGGTACTTCCATCCGCCGTCGGCAACCACGAACGCGATGTCGGCGCGGGCTCCCGTCTTCGCCGCCTTACGGGCGACGCCGAGCGCGGCGTGCAGGATGGCGCCGGTGGAGATCCCGGCGAAGATGCCTTCTTCGAGCACCAGTTCGCGGGTGCGTTTCACCGCGTCGTACGGGCCGACCGAGAAACGGCTGGTCAGCACGCTCTCGTCGTACAGCTCCGGGATGAATCCCTCATCGATGTTGCGCAGGCCGTAGACCAGTTCGCCGTAACGCGGCTCGGCGGCCACGATCTCGATGCCGGGCACCTTTTCCCGCAGGAAGCGGCCGGTCCCCATCAGCGTGCCCGTGGTGCCCAGACCCGCGACGAAGTGGGTGATCTCGGGCAGATCGGCCAGGATCTCCGGGCCGGTCGTCTCGTAGTGCGCCGACGCGTTGGCCGGGTTGCCGTACTGGTAGAGCATCACCCAGTCCGGGTTCTCCGCCGCGATCTGCTTGGCCAGTGCCACGGCCTGGTTGGAGCCGCCCGCCGCGGGGGAATCGATGATCCGCGCCCCGAACATGGTGAGCAGCTGGCGCCGCTCCACCGAGGTGTTCTCCGGCATCACACAGATCAGCCGGTAGCCCTTGAGCTTCGCGGCCATGGCCAGGGAAATGCCGGTGTTGCCGCTGGTGGGCTCCAGAATCGTGCACCCGGGCCGCAGCAGGCCGTCGGCCTCGGCCTGCTCGATCATCCGCAGGGCGGGCCGATCCTTGATCGAGCCGGTGGGGTTGCGATCCTCCAGCTTGGCCCACAGCCGCACGTGGTTGTCACCGTCCCATCGGGGAGACAGTGTGCGCAGGCCGACCAGCGGGGTGTTGCCGAGGGTCGCGATCAGCGATTCGTAACGCGCCACGGGACGGGTCAGCCTCCGGCCACGGCTGGCAGGATCGTGACGCTGGCGTCCTGCGGCACCTCGGCCGCGAGGCCGCCGGCGAAGCGCACGTCCTCGTCGTCGACGTAGATGTTGACGTAGCGGTTGAGCTTTCCGTCCTTGAGCAGGCGCTCGGCGAGCCCGGGGTGGTTGGCCTCGAGGTCGTCGATGAGCGCCGACAGCGTGGCGCCTTCGGCCTGCACGCGCTTCTCACCTCCGGTGAGGCCGCGCATGATGGTCGGAATGGACACGGTTACCGGCATGGGTACTCCTCGGTTTCGCGAACAGGCATCGGTCTAGTTCTCGTACGCGTCGACGATCCGCACCGGCTCCTCGGTGACCTCGCCGTCGACGATCCGGTAGCTGCGCAGCTCGTGCCGCTCGGGGACGCGGGTGGAGATCAGCACGTAGTGCGCGAACGGCTCGGAGGCGTAGGACACGTCGGTCCGGCTCGGATAGGCCTCGGTGGCGGTGTGCGAGTGGTAGATGACCACCGGCGTCTCGTCGGCGTCGTCCATCGCGCGCCACACCTTCAACTGCTCGCCGGAGTCGAAGCGGTAGAACGTCGGCGAACGCTCGGCGTTGACCATGGCGATGAAGCGCTCGGGACGATCCGAACCCTCCGGCCCCGCGATCACACCGCAGGCCTCGTCCGGGTGATCGGCGCGCGCGTGCGCCACCATCGCCTCCACGAGGTCGGCCCTGATCACCAGCACGAGTCGCACACCTTTCCACAACGCCGACCCATCGCAGTCGACAACGAGCCAGGATATTCGGGTATTCCCCCGGCGACGTCGCCCGGTCCCCGGTTCGAGGCATCGCCTGTTCAGACCCCTAACAGGTCACGGTAGGCCGGGATGCCCGCCACCGAACGCGCCGAGCGGATCGCGTCGACGACGGCGCGTTCGACGCAGACCGCGGCGGCCGTGCAGATCTCGTCCAGGACGAGCAGATCGGCGGGGAAAGCGGGCGGCAGCGGCAGATCCGTGCCCTCCTCCGCGGTCCCGGTGGCGATCGCGAAGAGGGTGTCGCCGTCCAGCGGCGAGTGCGCCGGACGGATCGCCCTGGCCAGCCCGTCGTGCGCGGTGGCCGCGACCCGCTTGCATCCCGCGGGATCGAGCGGGGCGTCCGTGGCCACGACGCCGATCGTGGTGTTGAGCACGGTTCCCTTCACCGGCAGCGCGTTCGCCGCCGCCAATTGCTCCGCGCTCGGTGGCCGCAGCTCGAAGAAATCGGGCCCGTCGGTGCCGCACCCCCACGGCAACCCGGTACGCGGGTCGAACACCGAGCCGACGGGATTCGCCACGATCAGCGCGGCGACGGTGATTCCCGCGGCGGCGCCTTCGCCCAGCGCGACGCTCGCGGTGCCCACCCCGCCTTTGATCGATCCCGCGCGGGCCCCGACGCCCGCGCCGACCGAACCCCGGGCGAAGTCGATGTCCGCCGCCGCCGCGGCCCGATAGCCGAATTCCGCGGTCGGGCGAATGTCCCACGCGCCGACCGGAAGATCGAAGATCACCGCGCCGGGGACGATCGGCACCACCCGGCTCGGGTCGGTCGGGTCCATCACGATGCCCGCGCCGTTCTCCTCCAGCCAGCGCATCACCCCGTCGGCCGCGGCGAGGCCGAAAGCGCTGCCGCCGGTGAGCAGGATCGCGTCGATCTGGCGAACGGTGTTCATCGGGTCGAGCAGATCGGTCTCGCGGGTACCCGGGCCGCCGCCGCGCACGTCGACCGCCGCCACCGCGCCGCCCGGCACCCGCACGACCGTGCAACCCGTCGCCGCGCCGGAGCCGAGCGTCGCGTCCCGGTCGAGGACGTGGTGGTGCCCGACCAGCACTCCGGGCACGTCGGTGATCGAATTACGTTCGCCCGGTGCGGCGTTCACCATCTCTACTCCTCGCGGCGCGGGACTTCCGGTCGCCTCGCGCCGATCTTCGCAGCACAGCCGGTCAGGGAGCCAGCGCTTGCAGCAGCGAGTCCTGCATCCAGGTCAGCCAGTGGTACACGTCCAGGTGCGGAGCGCGCGGATCGTCGGGGTCGAGATGGTCGGGCGTGTCGGCGTCGATGTCCAGCACCGTGCCGAGCGCCAGCCGGACGTCGGTGAGCGCGGTCAGCCACGCGTCGGCCTGCTCGGGGGTGAGGACGATCTTGCCGCCCGCGCTCGGCACGGTGTCCAGCACGACCGACCCCGCTGCCAGCTTGGCGTCGATGATGTCGGGCTCGTGCAATCCGCGCAGGGCGCTGTTGAGATCAGCGCGTTCGGCGTCCGGCGAGCCGGGCTCGCTGCGATGGAAGTCGGGGAGGAGTCTGCGCAGCCGCGGATCCTCCGGCGGGATGGTGTTGCCGGATCGCAGTCCGGTGAGGGCGGCCAAGTCGTCGTCGGGCGCGGACTCGGCGCGCTCGTTCAGCAGCCCGGAGACCGCACCGACCAGCGACCGAAGCACATCGGCCTCATGTGCGTCCATCTCGGATCGCAGTTTGAGACCGCTCAGCGAGTTCTTCCTGCTCCACTTGCGCACGGCGTCAGGGTAGTCGTCCAGGTCAGTCGTCCCGTTGCATGGTGGCCCAGAGCCCCGCGGCGTGCAGCCGCTGGACATCGTGCTCCATCTTGTCCCGGGAACCGGACGAGACCACCGCCTTGCCCTCGTTGTGGACCTTCAGCATCAGTTCGGTCGCCTTCGCTTTGCTGTAGCCGAACAGCTTCTGGAAGATGTAGGTCACATAGTGCATCAGATTGACCGGGTCGTCCCAGACGACGGTCACCCAGGGGCGGTCCTCCGCCTCCAGGATCTCGGTGTATTCGACCGCTTCGGGTGTCGCCTGTGCCGCCGACAATGTCGCGTTCGCGGCGTCCACAACGACGTCACCCCGGACTGTGTTGCACAAGGCCATACGGTCAAGGGTACGACTCGCCCCCGGATAAACAACACCCACGCAGCCCCGATTCGCGTTTCCACTGGTTCACCGAGCCGATGCCGGGCACCGTGAGCCGACCGTTCTGTCTACAGTGACAGCGTGGACCTGCGTGACGGCGTCGCCAGCACGGCGCTGCTGACCGACCAGTACGAACTGACCATGCTCGCCGCGGCGCTCGCCGACGGTTCAGCGCATCGGCAGTGCACTTTCGAAGTGTTTGCTAGACGTTTGCCAAATGGTCGCCGCTATGGCGTCGTCGGGGGTACCGGCCGGGTGCTCGACGCACTGCGGCAGTTCCGCTTCGACGAGGCGGAGCTGGCCGTCGCCGCCTCGTTCTCCGACCGGCGCACGCTCGACTGGCTGCGCGACTACCGGTTCACCGGCGACATCGACGGCTACGCCGAGGGCGAGCTGTACTTTCCCGGCTCCCCGATCCTGTCGGTGCGCGGCAGCTTCGCCGAATGCGTCGTCCTGGAGACGCTGATCCTGGCGATTCTCAATCACGACAGCGCGATCGCGGCCGCGGGCGCGCGGATGGTCAGCGCCGCGGGCGGCCGCAGGATGATCGAAATGGGTTCGCGGCGCGCTCACGAGTTGGCCGCCCCGGACTGCGCACGCGCCGCGTATCTGGCCGGTTTCGACGCCACCTCCAACCTGGAGGCGGTGCGTCGCTACGGGATTCCGGGCGCAGGCACCAGCGCGCACGCGTTCGTCCTGCTGCACAGCGGCCCCGACGGGGCGCACGAGGCCGAAGCGTTCCGCAGCCAGGTGCGGACGCTCGGGGTCGGGACGACGCTGCTGGTGGACACCTTCGACATCACACGGGGCGTCGCGACCGCCATCGAGGTCGCGGGCACCGAACTGGGCGGCGTGCGGATCGACTCCGGCGATCTCGGCGTCCTGGCCAGGCAGGTGCGCGACCAACTCGACGCGCTCGGGGCCACCAAGACCCGCATCGTGGTCTCCGGCGACCTCGACGAGTACGCCATCGCCGCGCTGCGCGCCGAGCCGGTCGACGTCTACGGCGTGGGCACCGCGCTGGTCACCGGCTCCGGCGCGCCGACCGCGGGCATGGTCTACAAGCTGGTCGAGGTCGAAGGGGTGCCGGTCGCCAAACGCAGCAGCCACAAGCAATCCCGCGGTGGCACCAAGAACGTGATCCGCCTGGCCCGCGACACCGGAACGATCGTCGAGGAGATCGTCTACCCGGCGGCCGGACCGGTGCCGCCCGCGAACGGCTTCGAAGCCAGGCAGCCGCTCGTCCCGCTGGTGCGCGGCGGTGAGCAGCTCGCGAGCCTGCCCACCCTCGCCGAAAGCCGGGATCTGGTCGCGCGGGGCCTGATCAGCCTGCCGTGGGAGGGCCTCAAGCTCTCGGCGGGTGAGCCCGCCGTGGTGACCACCTTCGCCTGAGGTCGGCGCCCGCGCGGGTCGACGCGGGAGACCAGAAGAGAGCAAGAATTCCCGCGAGTCGGGCGAACGAGCGTGCCACCGAGCGGCAGAATTCGAAACAGTCATTCAGCACACCGCGGGAGGTCACCATGACCCGGGCACTGATCATCGTCGACGTCCAGAACGATTTCTGCGAGGGCGGTTCACTCGCGGTCACCGGCGGAGCCGCCGTGGCGGCCCGGATCAGCGAGTACCTCACGGCGGCGAAGTACGGCGCGATCGTCGCGACCCGGGACTATCACGTCGACCCCGGCGCGCACTTCTCCGAGGCGCCCGACTACGTCGACACCTGGCCGCCGCACTGCCTGGTCGGCACGCCGGGCGCCGATTTCCACCCGGCGCTGGCCACCGGCGGCGTCCAGGCGATCTTCTCCAAGGGCGAGTACTCGGCGGCCTACTCCGGGTTCGAGGGCACGACCGAGGACGGCACCGGGCTGGCCGACTGGCTGCGCGAGCGCGGCGTCGACGCGGTCGACGTGGTCGGCATCGCGACCGACCATTGCGTGCGCGCCACCGCGCTGGACGCGCGCATCGAGGGTTTCGACACCCGCGTCCTGCTCGACCTCACCGCGGGTGTCGCCCCCGATACGGTCGCCGCCGCGCTGGACCGCATGCGCGGGGCGGGCGTCGACCTGGAGGGGAGCGTCAACCGGTAGACCGCCCGGTCTCGGCGACCGTCCTGCCCTGTCGGAGGCGACGAGTAGGCTGCTCGCGTGCCCGAACTCCCGCCCGTTTCCGACCTTTTGGCCACCGCAGTGCAGGCGCTCGGCGGCAAGGAGCGCGCCGGGCAGACGACGATGGCCGCCGCGGTCGACCACGCGATCGACACCAAGGAACACCTGGCGGTGCAGGCCGGGACGGGCACCGGCAAGTCGCTGGCGTATCTGGTGCCGAGCCTGCGCCACGCCGTGCGCACCGGCCGCACCGTGGTGGTCTCCACCGCGACGATCGCGCTGCAGCGGCAGCTGGTCGACCGCGATCTCCCCCGGCTGGCCGACGCGCTCAGCGCGCCGCTGGGGCGCACGCCGAAGTTCGCGATCCTCAAGGGGCGCAACAACTATCTGTGCTTGAACAAGATCAACAGCGCGATCCCCGACGAGCCAGCCGAGGCGGAGCTGTTCGACGCGTTCGCGATCTCCCGCCTCGGCCGCGAAGTGCAACGGCTCAACGAGTGGACCTCCGACACGGAGACCGGTGACCGCGACGAACTCGCCCCCGGGGTGAGCGATCGCGCCTGGCGGCAGGTCAGCGTGTCGTCGCGGGAATGCCTCGGCAAGTCGCGCTGCTCCTTCGGCCAGGATTGCTTCGCCGAGCGCGCCAGGACCGAGTCTGCGCAGGCCGATGTGGTGGTGACCAACCACGCGCTGCTGGCCATCGACGCGATCAGCGGCATCCAGGTGCTGCCCGAGCACGATGTGGTCGTCATCGACGAGGCGCACGAGCTGGTCGACCGGGTCACCGGCGTGGCCACCGCCGAACTGGCCTCCGCCGCGATCAGCGCGGCGGCCCGGCGCTGCGCCAAGCTCATCGATGAGCAGGAGGTGGACCGCCTGGAGGGCGCCGCGGAGGCCTGGCACACCGTGCTGGACGAGCTGCCCGCCGCCCGGTGGGACACCCTGCCCGACGGCGTCGCCCCGGTGCTGGCCCTGATCCGCGATGCCGCCTGGAACGCGCGCACCGCGCTCGCGCCACCGGGTAGCACCACCGCGCAGGGCGATCCGGAGACCTCCGCCGCCCGCACCATGGCAGTGGCCGCGCTGGACGAGGTGCACGACAGCGCGGTCCGCGCGCTGACGGCGTTCGACGAGCCCGATCCCGCCGCGCGCCGGGATGTCATCTGGCTGGCCGCCGACGAGATCCGCGGCGTGGTCCGCCGCTCGCTGCGGATGGCGCCGCTGTCGGTGGGCGGGCTGCTGCGCAGCAGGCTCTTCGGCACCGCGACCGTCGTGCTGACCTCCGCCACGTTGCAGATCGGCGGTTCCTTCGACGGCCTGGCGGTGACCTGGGGCCTGCCCGCGCAGTCGGGCAATCGCACCGATCCGGCCACCGCGAACGGGGCCCAGCCGCCATCTGACGCCGAGACCGTGCGCTGGAGCTCGCTCGATGTCGGCTCACCGTTCGACCACGCCAAGTCCGGCATCCTCTACGTCGCCAAGCATCTGCCCGCGCCGGGCCGCGACGGGCTCGCACCGGCCTACCTGGACGAGATCGAGCGGCTCATCACCGCGGCGGGCGGGCGTACCCTCGGCTTGTTCTCCTCGATGCGCGCCGCCCGCGCGGCCACCGACGCGCTGCGCCCACGGTTGCAGACCCCGGTGTTGTGCCAGGGCGACGACTCGACGGGCGCGTTGGTCCGCAAATTCGCCGACGACCCGGAGACTTCCCTGTTCGGCACGCTGTCGTTGTGGCA
This sequence comes from Nocardia sp. NPDC041819, assembly GCF_055590505.1. Classification (NCBI taxonomy): domain Bacteria; kingdom Bacillati; phylum Actinomycetota; class Actinomycetes; order Mycobacteriales; family Nocardiaceae; genus Nocardia; species Nocardia sp. NPDC041819. The sequence goes on from NZ_JBVJAP010000012.1 coordinate 207,355, forward strand.
GGGCGTCGACGTGCCCGGACCGTCGCTGAGTCTGGTGATCCTCGACCGCATCCCCTTCCCCCGGCCGGACGATCCGCTGCTGGCGGCTCGGCAGCGTGCCGTGGAGATGCGGGGCGGAAACGGGTTCATGACGGTGGCCGCCAGCCACGCGGCTCTGCTGCTCGCGCAGGGCACCGGACGCCTGCTGCGCAGCGTCGACGATCGCGGCGTGGTCGCCATCCTCGATTCCCGCCTCGCCACCGCCCGCTATGGCGGCTACCTGCGCGCGTCGCTGCCGCCGTACTGGGAGACGGCCGACCCGGAGGTCGTGGTCAAGGCCTTGCGCCGGCTGTCCGCCGCGGCGACGGTGTGATATCGGCCGGTCCCCGCGCCAGGCTCCGCGCACGGCGCGGGGACATCACCGGATCCAGGCCCGGCAGCGGCGTTTCAGCGCACGGCCACCGCGTCGACCTCGAACAGCATGCCCGGCAACGCGAGTGCCGCCACTCCGGTCAGCGTCTGCGCGGGCGGGCGATCACCCCAGATCGCGGTGATCTTCTTGCCCAGCACCGCCAGCTTCTCCAGGTCGTGGCCGACGATGTGCGTCCGCAACTGCGCGACGTCGGCGTAGTCCACTCCCGCGGAGCGCAAGGCGATTCCGAGGTTGGCGAACGCGTTGTCCACCTGCACCGCGAAATCGGTGCTCGTGGTGTGCCCTTCGGCGTCCGAGTCGTACTGCCCGGCGATGAACACCAGCTCTCCGCGCGCCACCGCCACATGGCTGTAGCCGAATCCGGTCGGATCGTGCAGTTCACCGGGGTTGCTGATTTCCACGGCCATCGTTTCTCCTCGCTCGGTCGACAAGTGCTGCGACAACACAACGACGATCCGGCAGTCCGCGGTGTGACACGAGAAACGACCGCGGCGCGGCGACCGAGGTCACCGCGCCGCTGATCCGGCTGTGCCGGAGATTCAGAGAGCCCACTTCAGGATCAGCGTGAGCGCGCCCGTCACGACCGCGAGAATCAGCGCGCCGACTCCCCACACGAATCCGTGACGTCCCCACGGACGCCCGGCGTCCAACGAGAACTTGCCGGGCCCGGTGAAGGGGAGCGCAGCACCGACCACCGCGAACAGCAGGCCCATTTCGTAACCGCCCAGCAGACCACCGGCCCAGGTGGCGTTGATCGCGTTGATCATCGTGCCCACCACGATCGCCCCGGCCAGCGGCGTCAGCAGACCGAGCAGCAGGAGCAGGCCACCACCGAGTTCGGTCAGGCCCGCCAGGGTGCCGAACACCTTGCCCGGGTTGTATCCCATCTGCTCGAAGCCGTCGGCATTGGCCTGCAGGCCCGGGCCGCCCCACCAGCCGAAGAGTTTCTGCGCGCCGTGTGCCGCGAGCAAGCCGCCGAAGACGACTCGCACGATCAGCAGGCCGATGTCGGTGGCGACGCCGTCCAGCTCGGTGCCGGTGCCGGTTCTGTCGAGTACGGATCTCATGGTCATGCTGGTCCTCATCTCTGTGCTGTCGTTCGGGGCACGATCGTTAGGTCGGCGAATAAACGGACTACGGTCCGATTCTCGCACGAAGGAGCCAACGGCCCGGCCTTTCGGTGTATTCCACGTTCGGGCGGGAAGGACGGTTCAGCGCGCAAGCGAGCGAGGGTTACTCCGCGAGGAAGAAGAAGTAGCCGAGGAACACCAGCATCAACGCCCACATCGCCGGGTGCACGTCCTTGATCCGGCCCTTGGCCGCCATGACCACCGGATACAGCAGCATGCCCATGGCAAGGCCGTTGGCGATGGAGTACGTCAGCGGCATCATCACGACGGTGACGAACGCGGGCACCGAGTACTCGAGACGGTTCCAGTCGATCTGGCCCAGCGCCCGGGCCATGAGGATGCCGACCACGATGAGCGCGGGCGCGGTCACCTCACCCGAGCCCGCGACCACCGCGAAGATCGGATAGCAGAACATCGCGACGAGGAACCAGCCCGCGGTGGTAACGGCGGTCAGCCCGGTCCGGCCGCCCGCCGAGACGCCCGCGGTCGATTCCACATAGGCGGTCGTGGTCGAGGTGCCGATGACCGCGCCTGCCATGGTGCCCACCGAGTCCGCCGCCAGCGCGCTCGCGGCACGCGGCAGCTTGCCCTTCTCGTCCAGCAGGCCCGCCTGGTTCGCGACGCCGATCAGGGTGCCCGAGGCATCGAAGAAGTCGACGAACAGCATGGTCAGCACCACCACGGCCATCTGGCCGGTGAACGCGTCGGGCAGATGGACGATCGCCTGACCGAAGGTGTGCTCGAGCCCCTGTGGCGCGGCGAACACGCCCCTGGGCAGATCGACCAAGCCGCTCACGATGCCGACGATCGTGGTCAGCACGATGCCGTAGAGCACCGCGCCGTGCCAGCCCCGCACCAGGAACACCACGGTCACCAGCAGTCCGAACAGCGCGAGCAGCGTGGTTCCTTCGGTGAAGTCGCCCAGCGTGACCAGCGTCGCCTCGCTGTTCACCACGATCCCGGCGTTCTTCAGACCGAGGAAGGCCACGAACAACCCGATACCCGCGCCGACGGCGAGCTTCAGCTGCATCGGGATCGCGTTGAGGATGCGTTCGCGCACCTTGGTCACGGCGAGGACGAAGAAGATGACGCCGGACAGGAACGTGCCCGACAGCGCCACCTGCCACGGAATCCCCATCTCGAGCACCACCGTGTACGCGAAGAACGCGTTGAGTCCCATACCCGGTGCGAGCGCGATCGGATACCGGGCCCACAGCCCCATGACAAGCGTGCCGAACACCGCCGCGACGGCGGTGGCGGTGAACACCGCCTGCATCGGGATGCCCTTGTCGCCCAGAGCGCCCTGGTCGCCGAGCACCGCTGGATTCACCGCGAGGACATAGGACATGGCCAGGAACGTGACCGTGCCCGCCATGAGTTCGCGCTTGACGGTCGAGCCGTTCGAGCGGACGCCGAAGTACCCGTCGAGGCGTCCTCGAGTCCGGTGCAGAACGTCGGTGACCATGGGTGACTCCAGTCGAGGAACGAATCGGGGCATGCCAAGGGCACGGTAACCGACGGTTCACTACCTGGGGCAACCCGCGGTGGCGCCATCGTGACCGGCGCCACCGGGACTAGGCGCTCGGCGCGGAGACCAACCCGAGTTCGGCGTCGGAGGCCAGCAGCTCGTTGTGCGGCAGCACGCGCACGGTGTAGCCGACCGCACCGGACAGCGGCAGCGGAGTGTCGACGGTGAACAGCTCGGCGCCGGCGTCGGAGCCCGTGTGCGTCATCGGGACCGTCGTGGTGTCGGAGAGGTCGTCGGTCGCCGACACCCGGCCGAGCACCGCCTGCACCACCACGTCGGGCACGCTCAATCCGCCGAGCTCGACCCGCGCGGTCAGCGACAGCCGCGCCCCGATGACCGGCGTGTCCGGCAGCCCCGCGCTGTCGACCTGGATCACCTTGACCGAGGGCCAGGCCGACTCGACCCGGTGACGGTACTCGGCGACGGCCCGCGCGACGGCGAAATCGTCGGCCGTCGCCCGCTGATGAGCCGCGGCGGCGGGAGCGTAGTACTCCACGGCGTAGTCGCGCACCATCCGGGAAGCCAGGACCTTCGGTCCCAAGGTCTGCAAAGTGTGGCGAACCATCTCGACCCAGCGGACCGGCATCCCGGACGCGTCGCGCTCGTAGAAGCGCGGCGCCACCGCCCGCTCGAACAGGTCGTAGAGCGCGGCGGCCTCCAGATCGTCGCGGCGGTGCTCGTCCCGGACGCCCTCGGCGGTCGGAATGGACCATCCGTTCTCGCCGTCGTACATCTCGTCCCACCAGCCGTCCCGGATGGACAGATTGAGCCCGCCGTTCAGCGCGGATTTCATGCCGGAGGTGCCGCACGCCTCCAGCGGGCGCAGCGGGTTGTTCAGCCAGACGTCGCAACCCCAGTACAGGTAGCGAGCCATCGACATGTCGTAGTCCGGCAGGAAGACGATCCGGTGCCGCACCTCGGGATCGTCGGCGAAGCGGACCACCTGCTGGATGAGCGCCTTGCCGCCGTCATCGGCCGGGTGGCTCTTGCCCGCGACGACCAGCTGCATCGGCCGCCGCGGGTCCAGCAGCAGGGCACGCAGCCGCTGCGGGTCGCGCAGCATGAGGGTCAGGCGCTTGTAGGTCGGCACCCGGCGGGCGAATCCGACGGTCAGCACATTCGGGTCGAAGACCCCGTTCACCCAGCCGAGTTCGGCCTCCGCGGCGCCGCGTTCCAACCAGGACGCGCGCACCCTGCGGCGCACCTCGTCGACGAGGATGCCGCGCAGGGCGTTACGGGTGGACCACAGCTCGGTGAGATCGACGTCGCGCAGCCGTTCCCAGCCGCGCCCCTCCTCGAGCAGTTCCGCGCCGATGTGCTCGCGCGCCTTGTCCACCCATTCGCGCGCGGCCCACGTGGTCGCGTGCACGCCGTTGGTGACCGAACCGATCGGCACCTCCGCCGGGTCGAAACCCGGCCACAGCGAGGCGAACATCGACCGGCTCACCGCGCCGTGCAGCTTCGAGACACCGTTGGCGCGCTGCGCCAGTCGCAGACCCATGTGCGCCATATTGAAGACGGAGGGGTCGGCTTCCCGGCCGAGCGCCACGATGCGGTCCACCGAAAGACCGGGCAGCAGGGCGGATTCGGATTCTCCGTGCGCACCGCCGAAGTAGCGCCGCACCATCGGCATAGGGAACCGATCGATGCCCGCCGGGACCGGTGTATGCGTGGTGAACACCGTGCCCGCCCGCACGGCGGCGAGTGCGGAATCGAAATCCTGCCCCGCCGCGACGAATTCGCGGATGCGCTCCACACCGAGGAAGCCCGCGTGGCCTTCGTTCATGTGGAACACGTCGGGATCGGGCAGCCCCGCGGACGCGGTGTACGCGCGCACCGCCCGTACACCGCCGATGCCCGCGAGGATCTCCTGGCGGATGCGATGCTCCTGATCGCCGCCGTAGAGCCGGTCGGTGACCGCGCGCAACTCCGGGTCGTTCTCGGCGATGTCGGAGTCCAGCAGCAACAGCGGAACCCGGCCCACCTGGGCGATCCACACCCGCGCGCGCAGCACCCTGCGGTCGGGCATGGCCACATGGATGAGCACCGGCGAGCCGTCGGAGGTGAGCGCCCGCAACGGCAAGCCCTGCGGGTCCAGCGCCGGATAGTGCTCGGCCTGCCAGCCGTCGGTCGTCAGCGACTGCCGGAAGTAACCCGAGCGGTACAGCAATCCGACCCCGATCAGCGGCAGGCCGAGGTCGGAGGCGCCCTTCAAATGGTCGCCCGCCAGGATGCCAAGGCCGCCCGAGTAGTTCGGCAGCACCTCGGTGACGCCGAACTCCATCGAGAAGTAGGCGATGCCCTGCACCCCCTCCTCCCCCGCCCGGCGCTGGAACCAGCCCGGCGCAGCCAGATAATCGCGCAGCTCCGCCGCCGCGGCGTCGACACGCGCGACATAGCGGGCATCGGCGGCCAGCTCGTCCAGCCGCGCCGCGGGTACCTCACCCAGCATCCGGACCGGATCGTGCCCCATTTCCTGCCACCGCCGCGGGTCGAGCGCGGCGAACAGATCCTGCGTCGGCGGATGCCACGACCAGCGCAGATTCGTGGCGAGCTCACCAAGGGCCGCCAGGCGCTCGGGCAGATGGGCACGGACGGTGAAACGACGCAATGCCTTCATTCGGTAGAAACTACACGCCGCCCGGAGCGGCCGCCCCGCGTGACCACGCCCCGGAAAACCTTTCGACCAGCATGTTTCCCGGTGGGCCGCGACGAGATCAGCCCACCCGATCGTGCGTAACGCGCTCTACCGTCACAGAACGGCCACACGACGCGCACCGGCGCGCCCGCTCCCGCTACCCGATCGAGACCCGCACTCGCTTGTGAACCCGAGAACGCCGGGCAAACCCACAAGCTGTGCGGACCAACCGGCCGCACCAACCGAAATCAGTACGGGAGTGATCGAGATGTGGATGACAGCACACCCAAATCGCGCCCGCGATCGGCGCTGGTCGCGCACTGGAGCAGCGCTCACGGGGTTCGGAGCTCTCGCGGCGGCATTCGTTCTCGTCGCGCCCACCGCCGGGGCGGCGGTCACGACGGCGACGGCGAGCCCGGCCCAAGGAATGACCCTCGGTTTCGGGAACTACGGGACCAACTGCCAGTACCGGGTGACGGCCACGGTGGACAACATTCCTTCGTCCGAGACCGTCCAGTTCACCGACAACGCCGCGGGCACGTTCTCCCCGAATCCCGCGCCGGTGGTCGGCAACCAGGCGACCACCGTCTGGATGCCCGACGCGACCGGGCAACACACGATCTCCGCGGTGCAGGGCACCGGTCCCGCTTGGACCTCACCGGTGATGACGGTGGGCAACGGCGTGAATCTCGGCTTCGCCTGCATGGTCATGCCGTAAGCGCGACTCCCGGCAGTCAGGTGAGCGCCCGGGTGGCCACCAGCGCGGCGCTCTCCGGCCGCGGCCACCCGGGCACCTCGGAATTGCCGGAATGTACGCGCACACGCGGAAAATTCGTGGCCCGACGGAAGCCGAAGTGACAGCATCGGCTGATGCCGCACTGGGTCGACGTTCTTCCGCAATTCCTGACGGCCTGCCTGCTTCTCGCCGTCCTGCCGGGCCCGGCGACCGCGTTGTTCCTCCAGCGCGCGGTGCGTGACGGTCGCGCCGCGGGCCTGGCGGCGGTGGCCGGAAACGAGATCGGCGTGCTCGGCTGGACGCTGGCGGGTGGGGCCGGGCTGTCGGTCCTGCTCGTCGCGAACCGAGCCGTGAACACGGCGGTGCACGTGGTCGGCGCGCTCGTGCTGATCTGGCTCGGCGTGCAGGCGTGGCGGGGTGCGCGCGGTGGCGACGAGTTCGGCAGTGCGATGACGAAGATGCTCCCCGCCGGTCGCACACCCGCCGCCGCCTTCCGCGCCTCGCTGGTATCGATCGCGGCCAATCCCAAGGCGGCCGTCTTCGGGTTGACGATCCTTCCGCAATTCCTTCCGTCCGACGGTCCGGTGCTGCCGACCGTGGTGATCCTGGCGCTGATCCAGTTGGTGCTCGACACCGCGTGGTGCGTCGGCGTGGTCCTGGCCGCCGACCGCGCGGGCGCGTGGCTGCGCCGCACCGGGATCCGGCAGCGGGTCGAACGCGCGCTCGGCGCGGTCCTGGTCGCGCTCGGCCTCGGTCTCGCCGCCGACGCGCGCTGACCGCGACAGCCGGATCAGCCGCCGCCGCGGCGGCCGGGACGGGGCACGAAAAGATCGCCGATCCCGTCCGGAGGACCGGTTACCGGTAGGTTGGGTCCCGTGACCGGCCGCATCGCTATCGATGACACTGCACCGTCCATCCCCGGCGGCCGGCCCGCCAAGGCGGTGGTCGGCGAAGTATTCCCGGTGCGCACCGTGGTGTGGCGAGAAGGGCACGACGCCGTCGCCGCCACACTCGTCGTCCGCGGCCCCGGCGCCTCGCGGCCCTCCCGCCTCCGCATGACGCCGGACTACGAGCCCGACGTCTTCAACGCGACCTTCACCCCCAACACTCCTGGAGTGTGGACCTACCGGATCGAAGGCTGGAGCGATCCGATCGCGACCTGGCGCTCGGCGATCGAGGCGAAGCTGGCGGTCGGGCAGAGCGCCGCCGATCTGGCCAACGACCTCGAATTGGGCGCCCGCCTGTTCGATCGCGCTGCCCAGGCCGTACCCAAGAAGCAATTCCAGCGCTTACGCGCGGTCGCGGCGGCGCTGCGCGGCGACGACCAACTGCCCGCTCGGGTGGCACCGGCCTTCACCGAGGAGGTCGCCGAGATCCTGCGCGCAACGCCGCTGCGCGACCTGGTCACCCGGGGGCCGCAGCACATCGTCCAGGTCGAGCGGCACCGCGCGCTCTACGGCTCCTGGTACGAGTTCTTCCCACGCTCGACCGGCGGCCGCGACGCCACCGGCAAACCCGTGCACGGCACCTTCGCCACGGCGGCGAAGGAACTTCCGCGCATCGCGGCCATGGGTTTCGACGTGGTGTACCTGCCACCCATCCACCCCATCGGCGAAATCAACCGCAAGGGCCGCAACAACGCGCTCACCGCCGAGCCGGGCGACGTCGGCTCGCCGTGGGCCATCGGCTCCGAGCACGGCGGTCACGATGCCGTGCATCCGGATCTGGGCACCGAAGACGATTTCGCCGAATTCGTCGCGGCGGCCCGCGAACTCGGCCTCGAGGTGGCGCTCGACCTCGCCTTGCAGTGCGCGCCCGATCATCCCTGGGTGCAGGCGCACCCGGAGTGGTTCACCACGCTGCCCGACGGAACCATCGCCTACGCGGAGAACCCGCCGAAGAAGTACCAGGACATCTACCCGGTCAATTTCGACAACGATCCCGACGGCCTCTACGCCGAGGTGCTGCGGGTGGTCCGGCACTGGATCGACTTGGGCGTCAGGATCTTCCGCGTCGACAACCCGCACACCAAGCCCGCCGATTTCTGGGAGTGGCTGATCGGCAACGTGTGGCGCACCGACCCGGACGTCATCTTCCTGTCCGAGGCGTTCACCCGCCCCGCCCGGCTCTACGGACTCGCCCGGCGCGGGTTCAGCCAGTCCTACACGTATTTCACCTGGCGGGTGGCCAAGTGGGAACTCACCGAGTTCGGCAACGAATTGGCCGCGAAGGCCGACGAGGCCCGTCCGAACCTCTTCGTCAACACCCCGGACATCCTGCACGAGAGCCTCCAGCACGGCGGACCGGGGATGTTCGCCATCCGCGCCGTCCTGGCCGCCACCCTCGCCCCCACCTGGGGCGTCTACTCCGGCTTCGAACTGTTCGAGCATCAGGCGGTGCGCCCCGACAGCGAGGAGTACCTCGACTCGGAGAAGTACGAACTGCGCCCGCGCCCCTTCGCCGAGGCGCTCGCGCGCGGAGAATCACTGGAGCCGTGGCTCACCCGGCTCAACGAGATCCGCCGGGCGCACCCCGCCTTGCAACAGCTGCGCTGCCTGCATTTCCATCACGTGGACAACGACGCGCTGCTCGCCTACTCCAAGATCGACCCCGTCGGCGGCGACGCCGTGCTGGTCGTGGTGAATCTCAACCCCTACGGCGCCGAGTGGGGCATGCTCTCGCTCGATCTGCCCGCGATCGGCCGCGAGTGGCACGACCATCCGGTGGTGTACGACGAGGTCAGCGGCGAGGAATACCACTGGGCCCAGACCAATTACGTGCGGCTGGACCCAGCGCATACCGTCGCGCACATCATCGCGCTGCCCCCGGTGTCGCAGCAGGCTCGCACCGAGCTGGCCTACCGCAGGACCTTGCGATGAAACGGCGCGATCTCATGCTGCTCGCGGCGGGCACCCATCCCGACCCGCACACCGTGCTCGGCGCGCATACCCATCCCGACGGCACGGCGGTGCGGGTGCTGCGCCCGCACGCGCAGACCGTGTCGGTGCGGGTCGGCGGCGTCGATCACGCGCTGAAGTCCCTGGATCACGGCGTATTCGCCGCGGTGCTGCCGTACCCGGAGATCATGGACTATCGCGTCGTGACGACCTATCCCGGCGGCCAGACGATCATCAGCGCCGACGGCTACCGCTTCCTGCCCACACTCGGCGAACTCGACCTGCACCTGATCGGCGAAGGACGTCACGAGCGCCTGTGGGAGGTGCTCGGCGCGCACCCGCGCCGCTACACCACCCTCGACGGTGAGGTCACGGGCACGTCGTTCGCGGTGTGGGCGCCGAACGCGCGCGGCGTCACCGTGTTCGGCGACTTCGACGGCTGGAGCGGTAACACCGCGCCGATGCGCGCGCTGGGCTCGTCCGGTATCTGGGAAGTCTTCGTCCCTGGTGTCGAGCCTGGCGCCAAGTACAAATACCGCGTGCACGGCGCCGACGGGCGGACCGTCGATCACGCCGACCCGCTCGCCTTCGCCACCGAACACCCTCCGGCGACCGCGTCGGTGGTCACCGAAAGCCACCACGCGTGGCACGACCGCGCGTGGCTCGAGCGGCGCGCCGCCACCGACCCCACCCGCGCCCCGATGAGCGTCTACGAGGTGCATCTCGGCTCGTGGCGCCCTGGCCTCGGTTACCGCGAACTGGCCGAGCAGCTCGCCGAGTACGTGCGAGCGACCGGATACACCCATATCGAGTTGCTCCCCATCGCCGAGCATCCGTTCGGCGGCTCCTGGGGATATCAGGTCACCTCCTACTACGCGCCCACGGCACGTTTCGGCTCCCCCGACGACTTCCGCGCGTTCGTCGACCGCATGCACGCGGCGGATATCGGCGTCCTGCTGGACTGGGTCCCGGCGCACTTCCCGCGCGACGAATGGGCGCTGGCCCGCTTCGACGGCACACCGCTCTACGAGCACGCCGACCCGCGCCGGGGCGAGCAACTCGACTGGGGCACCTACGTGTTCGATTTCGGCAGGCACGAGGTGCGCAACTTCCTCATCGCCAACGCGCGCTACTGGATCGAGCAATTCCACATCGACGGCCTGCGCGTCGACGCGGTCGCCTCCATGCTCTACCTCGACTACTCGCGCGCCGAAGGTCAGTGGGAGCCCAACGTGCACGGCGGCCGGGAGAACCTGGAGGCCGTCGACTTCCTGCAGGACCTCAACGAAACCCTGCATCGGCACCACCCCGGCGTCGTGACGATCGCCGAGGAGTCCACCACCTGGCCCGGCGTCACCCGCGGGACCGACGTCGGTGGTCTCGGTTTCACCATGAAGTGGAACATGGGCTGGATGCACGACACCCTCGGGTTCCTCGGCCGCGACCCGGTGCACCGCTCCTGGCACCACGACGAGATCACCTTCTCGCTGGTCTACGCCTGGAGCGAGAACTACGTGCTGCCGATCAGCCATGACGAGGTGGTGCACGGCAAAGGCACGCTCTGGACCAGGATGCCCGGCGACGATTTCGCCAAGGCCGCGGGCGTGCGATCGCTGCTGGCCTATATGTGGGCCCACCCGGGTAAACAACTGCTGTTCATGGGCCAGGACTTCGGCCAGGTCCAGGAGTGGTCGCACGATCGCGGCCTGGACTGGCACGAACGGGACAACCCGCTGCACCAGGGCATCACCGCGCTGGTGCGCGACCTGAACGCGGTCTACCGCGCCGACCCCGCGCTGTGGAGCCAGGACACCGCCCCGGGCGGCTACGCCTGGATCGAGGCGAACGACCCGACGAACAACGTGCTGGCGTTCCTGCGCTACGGCTCCGACGGCTCCGTCCTCGCCTGCGTCTACAACTTCTCCGGGGCGACGCACGACGCGTACCGGGTCGGCCTGCCGCACCGGGGCCGCTGGCTGGAGATCCTCAACACCGACGCGGAGAGCTACGGCGGCTCCGGCCTCGGCAACCTGGGCGAGGTGCTGGCGACCGACGAGCCGTGGCACGACCGTCCCGCCTCGGCCGCCGTGACGCTCGCGCCGCACAGCGCGGTCTGGCTGCGTCCGGTCTAGACCGGACCGCAGGCTGCGCGGCGATCCGGTTCGCGACCACGTCGCGCGGTGAACTCAGTACAGCGCTGCGGCCAGCTTGCGGCGCGCGGCCACGACGAACGGCTCGGCCTGGTCGAACAGCTCGAACAGCTCGAGCAGGCGGGTCCGCGCCTTGGTGCGATCGTCACCGGAGGTGCGCTTGACGACGGCGATCAACCGATCGAAAGCCGCGTCGGGCCGCTGCTGGAACAACTCGAGATCGGCGGCCTGGATCGCGGCGTCGACGTTCGACGGGTCGGCGTCGGCATCCGCGATGGCCGACTCCGGCAGTTCCTGTGCCCGGGCGAGGAAGCGGAGCTGGCGCAGCGCGCCCTTGGCCTCCTCGTTCGCGGGCTCGGCGTCGATGATCGCTTGGTAGGCGGCCTCGGCGCCGGCCAGGTCACCCTGCTCCAGCGCCGCCTCGGCCGCCGCGAAACGCGGGTCCTCGGCGGGCTCCTGTGGCTGCTCGCCACCTTCCAGCTTGCCTGCGACCGCGTCGACCACCGCGTTCAGCCACTGCCGCACCTGCGGCTCCGGTTGCGCGCCCTCGAAATCGGCCAGCGGCTGCCCGGCCGCGATCGCGATGACCGTCGGGATGCCCTGCACCCGCAGCGCCTGCGCGATCCGCATATTGGCCTCGGCTTCGACTGTGGCCAGGTCCCAGGTACCGCCGTCGGCGGCCACCAGATGCTCCAGCGTCCGCACCAGTTCGACGCTGCCCGGACTGCGCTGCGAATACAGCACGACCACCACGGGCACCTGCATGGAACGGCGCAGGACCTTGGTCTCGAAATCCGCCTCCGACACCGCGTGGTCGCCGCCTGTCGCACCGCCCGCGCTTGCCGCGGGCTGCTTCAGGCTGGACAGATCGACCGCGCCGGACATGGCGGCGGCGACAGCGGGCGAAGGACGGCGTGCGGCTGGTCGATTCACGACTTCCAGTTTGTCACGACGTGGCGGATGCGGGTGCCCCGGACTCGGCCGAACCGGCGTTGCTCAGCTCACCCAACTGCCCCGAGCGCACCGCCCACACCTCGAACAGCACCGTGCAGAACGGCGGGATGCTCGACAGCAGCGCGAGAACGGTCGTCTTGGCACTCCAGCCCAGCTCGCGCGCGGCGACGATCGCGGTGATCACGAACAGCACGAACACGATGCCGTGCGTCATGCCGAACACCTTGACCGGCCACAGCACCGGCTCGGGGATCCGCTTGAACACCATCCCGATGATCAGCAGAAACCAGGAGATCGCCTCCAGCACCGCGACGAATCGAAACCGCTTGGCCACCGTGCTCAGGTCGAAGACATTGCCCATGCGCCCATTGTGCCGGATGCACTACACACTGTCGTAGTGAGCTGTGTCTAATTTCCAGCGCCTGCGGCGCTGGGTGTTCGCGGCCCCTTTGTGGCTCGCGTCCGAGCGACCGCCGCTGGCGACTGCGTCGCGGACGCGGCGGCCGCTCGGACGCGAGCCGGGCCGCGAACGGAACATGCTCGGTCTCGCTTCGCTCGAAACCCGGGGTTGAGGTGAGCCGGGCGCGTCGGCATGCGAACGCACGACACACAGCCCGCGAACCGGCGGCTCTCCATCGCCCCTCGCGTGTTCATGGCCAGCGCACACTGCATGTTGCGGCCTCGGCTGCTTGCTCCTTCATCGCCACGCAGCGTCAGCGCGAATGCGAGCCGGCCGCGAACGGAACGTGCTCCTCGCTTCGCGAGAAGAACTTGTTCGCTGGGCCGGTATCGGGGCGTCGAGCGATGGCCCTCGGAACCGCGGGCCAACTGCGCGTGAGATGGGGCAACCACCGCCGGCCGGCTTCTCCTTGCCGACTCGGTCGCCAATCGGCACGAGCCAGGCCACGAACCGACATGCGGGGATCTCGCTTCGCACGAAATTTGAACCGATCCGCCACAGCTGTGCGCCGCTCGCGAATCTCGCCGTATGCGAATCGGCGCAACGACCGATGGCCGCCCACTCGGGACGGCCATCGGTCGATTCCTCCGCGCGGGGTGTCACCCCGCGAACATCAGACGCGGACGATCAGCGCGTCACCTTGCCCGCCGCCGCCGCAGAGCGCGGCCGCGCCGACGCCACCGCCGCGGCGCTTCAGCTCGAGCACCAGGTGCAGCAGGATGCGGGCGCCGGACATGCCCAGCGGGTGGCCGATGGCGATCGCACCACCGTTGACGTTCACCTTCTCGGGATCGATGCCCAGCTTGCGGGTGGACGCGACACCGACCGCGGCGAACGCCTCGTTGATCTCCACCAGGTCCAGGTCGGCGGGCGAGATGCCCTCGCGAGCGCAGGCTTTGGCGATCGCGTTGGCGGGCTGGTCCTGCAGGGTCGAGTCCGGACCGGCGACCACGCCGGCGGCGCCGATCTCGGCGATCCAGCTCAGCCCCAGCGACTGCGCCTTCTCCTTGCTCATCACCACGACCGCGGCGGCGCCGTCGGAGATCTGCGACGCGGTGCCCGCGGTGATGGTGCCGTCCTTGCGGAACGCCGGACGCAGCTTGGCCAGCGACTCCACGGTGGTGTCGGCGCGAACGCCCTCGTCGGTGGTCACCAGCACGGGGTCGCCCTTGCGCTGCGGCACCGCGACCGGGACCACCTCGTCGTCGAAGACGCCGTTCTTCCACGCCGCCGCCGCCCGCTGGTGCGAAGCCGCCGCGAACGCGTCCTGGTCCTCCCGGCTGATCCGGTCGGTCTCGTTGCGCTGCTCGGTGAGCGCGCCCATGGCCTGATCGGTGAAGATGTCGTGCAGGCCGTCGTAGGCCATGTGGTCGCGCAGGGTCACATCGCCGTACTTGAAGCCCTCCCTGCTCTTCTCCAACAGGTGCGGCGCCTGGCTCATGGACTCCTGGCCGCCCGCGACGACGATCTCGTACTCGCCCGCGCGGATCAGCTGGTCGGCGAGGGCGATCGCGTTGATGCCGGAAAGGCAGACCTTGTTCAGCGTCACGGCTGGCACGTCCATCGGGATGCCCGCGGCCACCGCCGCCTGCCGGGCCGGGATCTGCCCCGCGCCCGCGGTGAGCACCTGGCCCATGATGACGTAGTCGACCTGGTCGGGCGCGACACCGCCCTTCTCCAGCGCCGCCTTGATCGCGAACCCGCCCAGATCGGAACCGCTGAAGTCCTTCAGACCTCCGAGCAGCTTGCCGACCGGGGTACGCGCACCGGAGACGATCACGGAAGTGGTCACGACGAGCCTCGCATTCGTAGATCGGACCTGCTCGCGCCCGCACCGGGGCGCCACGAGAGCAGGTGTTCTACTCAACGGTAGCGGGTGCGCCCCGCGCGGCCCGTGCCAGGTCGCGCTACTTTCGAATGGTGAGCAACGTTATCGAACAGTCGTCTTTCATCCCAGCGGACTACGTCACCGCGGTCGACCACGTCGGCATCGCGGTGCCCGACCTGGACACCGCGGTCGCCTGGTACGCCGAGAACCTCGGCATGATCGAGACCCACCGTGAGGTCAACGAGGCCCAGGGCGTGCACGAGGCGATGCTGTCGCTGCCGGGCGCACCGGACCGGGCCACTGCCCTGCAGTTGCTGGCTCCGCTCAACGCGGAGTCGACCATCGCGAAGTTCATCGACCGTAACGGCCCCGGCTTGCAGCAACTGGCCTACCGGGTCACCGACATCGAGGCCGTCTCCGCGCACCTGCGCGCCAAGGGTCTGCGTTTGCTGTACGAGGCCCCACGGCACGGAACGGCTGATTCCCGCATCAATTTCATCCACCCGAAGGATGCTGGAGGTGTGCTGATCGAGTTGGTCGAACCGAACGCGAATGTTACGCACTAGTATCGCCGTCAGGTCGGGAAAACTCGTTGGAATGACATTCGCAGTCGAGTCACCATCGGCTGTCTTCAGGCTGTAGTTTGTGTGCCATGTCGTCACCCGAGTCCGATCGCAATCGCTTCGTTGCACTGCCCTTCACCGTTGTGCGCAAGGGTTATGCGCAAGACGAGGTGCGTAATTACTTCGACCGCTTCGACGCGGAACTGAGAGTCACCGCCACCGACCGCGATGCGGCTGCGGCACAAGCACGTAACCTCGCCAGCCAGCTGGAAGACGCGCGCGACGAGATCGACGAACTCCGTAAGGAGGTCGACCGACTCTCGGTGCCGCCGACCACCGCGGAAGGTATGTCCGACCGCATTTCCCGAATGCTGCGGCTCGCCTCCGACGAGGCGTCCGAGGTCCGTGCGCTGGCCCAGGCCGAGGCCGCGGAGATGGTGTCGATCGCCGAGCAGCAGGCCACCGAGATGCGTGGCAAGTACGAGTCGCTGCTCGCGGAGACCAAGGAGAAGCGCGAGGCGCTCGAAATCGAATTCGAGCAGACCCTCGCGAACGCACGCACCGAGTCCGCCAAGATCATCGAGGCCGCCCAGGCCGAGGCCGACCGCATCGCGAAGGAAGCCGACGCGAAGCGCAAGGCCACCCAGCAGGACTTCGAGGCCACCATGGCCGAGCGTCGCACCAAGCTCACTCGCGCCATGGAGGAGCTGGAAGCCACCAGCCGCGCCGAGGCCGCCCAGCGGATCAAGGACGCGACCGACGAGGCCAACCGCCTCATCACCTCCGCCACTCAGACCTCCGAGCGCAAGATCGCGCACGCGAAGGAACTGGCCGAGGAGATGCGTGTGCTGCGCGGCCGCGTGCTCGCCCAGCTGCTCGGTATCCGCGGTCAGCTCGACTCGGTGCCCGCGATGCTCGCCGCGGTCAACCGGGAAAGCGAACTGCTGGACGGTGTTCCGGATCAGCGCAAGTCGATCGGCGGCAACACCAAGTCGGTCACCGGCTCCCGCCAGAAGGCGATCCCCGAGGTCGCGACCGAGGACGAGGACATCGACTCGGACGAGCGCGAGAGCGCCGACATCAGCAACTGACGTCGGAGCAAACGGCGACAGCAGCGAATCTCAACCGAAATCACCGAAGGCCGCTCCGCACCGGGGCGGCCTTCCCTAATTCCGCACCCGGCGGCTCTACGCCGCAAGGACATCGACGAACGCGCGCCATACCGGCGGACCGATTCGATCTCGCCCGGAAACGTCCGCTCGCTCCCCGGCGACCGAGGAGAAGCGCGAGGCGCCCGAAGCCGACGAGTCGCGGCGAGATCGCCCACCTGCCGTCGCAATCGTCGCCAGGTGTTCACCGTCCAGCTTTCCGGACACCACGGCTGGTCGAACCACGCGCAGGTCCTCCCGCAATTGGCTGGCCTCGTCCATCCGGTGCCGACCTACTCGACCGCACGTCGCCCGCGACGATGCCTCCGCGACGCGGCGTCAGGACCACCGACGAGTGATCCGGCGTGTCTGTCGCCCGCTCCAGCACCCACTGTGCCAATGCCTGCGGTCGTCTTCGCCGCCGTACGCGGGCCATGCGACGATGTGGGCGACCCCTGGTGGAATCTCGTGGTCACAGCCGGGGCAGCGATAGGTCTTGATCGCGCGGGCGCCAGGAATGGTGCGCACCACATATGTCTCCGCACCGTCCGGACCGGCCTCGGTCCGTCCGAAGACGTCTCCCAGTGGTGCGCCACCGGCCCGCGAGCGCTCGGCGTAGCGATCCGAACGCGGTTTCCGGCGAGGCATGCGACAAGGGTATTACTCGCCCGTGTGCACCCCGCACTGCCCTGAGTTCAGAACAAGCGGAATTCGCTGCTCTCCGTGCCACGCAGGGCGTCGTAATCGAGTGTGAGGCAGCGGATGCCGCGGTCCTCGGCGAGCGTGCGCGCCTGCGGCTTGATCTGCTGCGCGGCGAAGACGCCCGCGACCGGAGCCAGCAACGGATCCCGGTTCAGCAGCTCCAGGTAGCGGGTGAGCTGCTCGACGCCGTCGATCTCGCCGCGCCGTTTGATCTCCACCGCCACCGTGCTGCCGTCGGCATCCCGGCACAGCAGGTCCACCGGGCCGATCGCGGTCATGTACTCGCGGCGGATGAGCGTGAACCCGGCGCCGAGCGTGTGCACGTGCTCGGCCAGCAGCTCTTGGAGGTGGGCTTCCACCCCGTCCTTCACCAGGCCCGGGTCGACGCCGAGTTCGTGGGAGGAGTCGTGCTCGATGTCCTCGATGGTGATGCGAAGTTCCTCGCCGGCCTTGTTGGTGACGACCCACAGCGCCTTCGCACCGTCCGGTAGCTGCGCGTCACCGTTGCGTTCGTCCAGCCGGCAGGGCGGGCTCATCCAATTCAGCGGCTTGTACGAGCCGCCGTCGGAGTGCACGAGCACCGAGCCGTCCGCTTTCATCAGCAGTAGCCTTCGGGCCATCGGAAGATGGGCGGTGAGTCGCCCTACGTAGTCGACCTGACAGCGAGCAATCACTAGGCGCACCCAAGCACTGTAGGCGAGCGCCCTACCGCGGCTGCCGTCAGCCCATGAGCAGAATCGCCGCCAGCACCGCGCTCGCGGCGAGCAAGGCGCCCTCGATCCGGGTGAGCCGTCGCCGGATGGTCGTCCTGGACCAGATCATGAAGAATCCGACCGCCGTGCCGATCGCGAGCGCCACCAGGTGCCCGGCCTGGGTGAAGGTCTGTCCGATCAGCACGCCCTCGACCGCGACGATGAACCACACCGTCGACCAGGCGATGCGCCATCGGTACGGCATCGCGGCGACGAGCGCGCCGATCAGCGCCATGGCCCCGTAGCTGACACCGACGTCCTCGGCCCAGCGGATGCTCGCGGGGACCCACCCGGCTCTTACACCCACCCACAGGCCCGCTGCGACGAGCAAGGTGGCGCCGACGTGGCCGACCAGGAACACTCGCACCAGTCTCAGCGCGCCGAAGCGCAGCTCGGCGAGGGCGAGCAGACAGGCGAGCAAGGGGATGATGACCCACGACCCGACGGCGTCACCGATCACGAACGCGCTCGCGAGCAGCGTTCCCAACCGGCCGCTCAACAGGTTGTGCAGATTCGTGCTCGCGTGCAGCACCATCCTGGTCTGCGCGGAGTCGCTCAGGGCCGAGAAGATCGCCGAGACGATGATCAGCCCCGCCAAGTACGCCGCCGTCGCGGGAAGCCTCGGCCGCCACCAACGCGCTTGCGCCGATGTGGCGGGCTCGACCGGCGCCGGGCGATCCGGCGTCGTCGCGACGACCATACATACCTCCGTTGCTCGCGTGAGACGGCCTCCCCGCCATCCATGATCCCGACCGCACGCTGCGTACGCTTGTATTTCCCTGCGATCGTGCTGCGAAACACACGGTTCGCTCGGTAAAACGACGAAAGGCCCTCGACGGTGTCGAGGGCCTTTCGTGAAGGATGTTCCGGCGGTGTCCTACTCTCCCACACCCTGTCGAGTGCAGTACCAT
>NZ_JBVJAP010000013.1:0-197915 GCF_055590505.1 Nocardia sp. NPDC041819
GGCACGTCCGGTTCGGTGACGTGGGCCGATGAGACCATCGGTCTGAATGGTTGCGGAGGCTACGCCCAGGCGCGCGCTTTCGTCAGCGTCGAGGTGGAGACCGACAACGTGATCACCTGGGTGACGTTGTGGGGAGCGCCTTTCAGCCTCGGCTGAGCCGGAGACCAACGCGCGCAACGCGAACGGGCCCGTCGATGACGGGCCCGTTCCACTTGCGGCGCAGCCGAAGTGAGTTACGCCCACCCGCGCTGGTTCGGCTGTCGGCGAGCAGATCGCGAATCTGGATCGGCACCTCTCGGTGTGGTGCTTCGGCGAAGCTTGTCGGCGGGTCAATGGAAGACGACGGTGAGCGCGGTGCGCAGTGACGCCCCGGCCACGGCGGTAGCGTGCTCGGCGTCCATCGCCACCAACACCACGCGTTCCGCGGCGCCGCGTCCGTCACCCGCGCCGGCGACGAGAACGACGGCGGAATCGGTGGCGAGGGTGCGGGCGGGACGGGCGCCGGAGCCGTTCGCGTCTTCGGCGCCGATCACGTCCACGCGATCACCCGCGCGCAAGATGTCGGCGACCGCCGTGTCGGCGAGGCGGATGGGCACGATGCGCGCCTCACGCGCGCCGGTCGCGGCCGCGGCCAAACGCGGCCCGACGACGCGTAGATCGGTGAAGACCTCTCCCTGCCGCATGGCGCCGGTCAGCGTCGCGCCGACGAGCACGGCGGGATCGGCGACCGCACCCGCGGGCAGCGTGCCCGCCTCGCGCGGTGCGGGGCGCAGGTCACCTGCTTCGAGGAGTCGGCCCGGCGCCAGATCCCGGCCCGCGACGAGGACCGTCGTGCGTTCGGTATCGGGGTCACCGCGAAGGAAGAGTAAGACCGCGACGGCGGCGAGCGCGGCCGCGAGCAGCCGTCGGGCGAGCACGGCGTCGGCCCAGGGCGGTCGCTGCCACCCGGCCGGATTCCAGCCACCGCGGCCGAGGTCGGCGAATGCACGAGTCATGGCCGGATCCTATGGCTGGACGCGCACTCACCCGGCCGGGATCACGGTGGGCTGTGGATAGGTGACTGGCTGTGGAAAGCCGTCGGATCAGCTGGCCACGGCCGTGCTGGCGGATGCGGTGGCCCCGCTCGACGACCCGGAACTCGACGACCCGGAATCGGAAGAGGAACTCGAACCGCTGTCGGACTTGGCCGGCTCGCTGGCGGTCGTGGAGCCGCCCCGGCTGTCGGTGCGGTAGAAGCCGCTGCCCTTGAAGACGATGCCGACCGAGTTGAACAGCTTGCGCAGCTTGCCGGAGCACTCCGAGCACACGGTCAGCGCCTCGTCCGTGAAGGACTGAACGATGTCGAAGCGGTTGTCACACTGGGTGCACGCATACGAGTAAGTAGGCACAGGATCCTCCGCGGTGTTCGTCGATCTGGCACTCTACAGCCGACAGTGCCAACACCGCCAATCGGTGTTTCATTCCCCAGCGTAATGGTCGCCCAAGCGGTGCAGGCCGCCCCGTGGCGTGAGCGCCCAGCCCATGCGCCGATCGTGCGGCTCCTCGGGCAGCCGGTCGACCAGCTCGTCGTCCCGGACCACCGCGACCAGCCGCGCGTCCGGACGCGCGGCTGGCAGCGTGCGGTCGTAGTAGCCCGCGCCGCGACCCAGCCGCACGCCGCGCAAGTCCACCGCGAGGGCGGGGACCAGGATCAGACCGGCCCTGGTCACGGCGTCCGGCGGCAGCACAGCGCCGGTGGGTTCGAGCAAGCCGTAGCGGGCCCGCCGCAGCGCGTCCGCGCCGGTGTACTCGGCCCAGCTCAACGGTCCCGGCGGCCCGGTGACCGGCAGGAGTATCCGCGCGCCACCGGCCAGCAGCGCGTCCAGCATCGCCGTCGATCCCGGTTCACCCGCCACCGGTACGTAGGCGCAGACCCACCCCTTGGCTTCCAAGGTGTCCATCGCCGTGGCCAGGGCGAACGCTTCTTTTTCGCGCTCCGTGGCGCTCATCACAGCTCGCCGGGCGAGTAGTTCGATGCGCCATGCATGTTTATCGCGCTCGCCGGGCATCTCCACAGGGATCACCATAGGCTCACCCCGGGACCGAGTCGGCTCGACGCCGATCCGGCGGCGTGATGGATGGATAGGGTATGCGTATGACAGCAAAGTCCGGACAGCCCGGTGGCGCCCCGGCGGAGTCGTGCTTCCGCACGGCCGTGGTGCCCGCGGCCGGGCTCGGAACACGGTTCCTGCCCGCGACCAAGACGGTGCCCAAAGAACTTCTCCCGGTGGTGGACACCCCCGGCATCGAGCTGGTCGCCGCCGAGGCGGCCGGATCAGGCGCCGAGCGCCTGGTGATCGTCACCTCTCCGGGCAAAGACGGCGTGGTCGCGCACTTCGTCGAGGACTTGGTGCTGGAGAGCACGCTGGAAGAGCGCGGCAAGTTCAAGCTGCTGGAGAAGGTGCGCAAGGCGCCGGGACTGCTCGACGTGACCTCGGTGGTGCAGGAGGAGCCGCTGGGGCTCGGGCATGCCGTGGCCCAGGCCGAGCAGGCCCTCGACGATGACGAGGACGTCATCGCCGTCTTGCTGCCCGACGACCTGGTGCTGCCCCGCGGTGTGCTCGACGTGATGTGCCGGGTGCGCCGCAAGCGCGGCGGAACGGTGCTGTGCGCCATCGACGTACCCAAGGACGAGGTCAGCGCCTACGGCGTGTTCGACGTCGCACCGGTGCCGGACGCGGTGAACCCGAACGTGCTGCGCGTCAAGGGAATGGTGGAGAAGCCCGCGCTCGCCGACGCGCCGTCGACGTTCGCGGCCGCGGGCCGGTATCTGCTGGACCGCGCGATCTTCGACGCGCTGCGCCGCATCGAGCCCGGTGCGGGCGGCGAACTGCAACTCACCGACGCGATCGCACTGCTGATCGCCGAGGGACATCCGGTTCATGTGGTGGTGCACCGTGGGTCGCGCCACGATTTGGGCAACCCGGGCGGTTATCTTCGTGCTGCGGTCGATTTCGCATTGGAACGAGAGGAATACGGTCCCGCCCTGCGCGAGTGGTTGCAGCACCGCCTCGGTCCGGACTGGGATCCGCAGCTGACGACCGACGACTGAGGGACCCGGCCGGGGGTTTCGCCGAGCGTGGACCGTCGGGTACGAATGATGGTCACCGCGGTGCGCGCGAATGCGCTTGCGCCGCGGCGGGATCGCGCGTGCCCGCGCAGGCGAGACCGGATGGAGTGCGGAGAGGATCAGGAAGGGCTGGATGCGCTCGGTTGAGGATCAGCAGATCAAGGTGACCGCCGCGGCGGTCGCGCCCCGGCCGGTCCGGGTCGCGATTTCCGAGGCCCAGGGCCTGCTGTGCGCCGAGGACGTCGTCACCGAGCGGCCGTTGCCCGGCTTCGATCAGGCCGCCATCGACGGTTACGCCGTGCGCAGCGTCGATGTGGCTTCCGCCGGGGCCGACATCCGCGACGAAGCGGGTGACCTCGTCGACCTGACCCTCCCGGTGGTCGGCGAGGTGGTCGCCGGTTCGCGTCAGCCGATTCGCTTGCAGCCGCGCCAGACCGTCCGGGTGGACACCGGCGCGCCGATGCCGACCCTCGCCGACGCGGTGCTTCCGCTGGATTTCACCGACGGCGGCCGGGCGAGGATCAAGGTGTACGAGCCGGTGCGCTCCGGCGACTACGTGCGGCGCATCGGCGACGACGTTCAGCCGGGTGACGTGGCGGTGCGGGCGGGGACCATCATCGGCGCCGCGCAAGTCGGTCTGCTCGCAGCGGTCGGTCAAGACAAAGTGCTTGTGCATCCGCGCCCGCGACTATCGGTGCTCTCGGTGGGCGGCGAACTGATCGATATCGATCGGACGCCCGGCCCCGGCCAGGTGTACGACGTGAACTCCTACGCGCTGGCCGCGGCCGCTCGCGATGCAGGCGCGGACGTGAATCGCGTCGGCATCGTCAGTTCCGATCCGCGCCGGTTGCGCGACGTGGTCGAGGGGCAGCTGGTGCGCTCCGAGGTGGTCGTCATCGCGGGCGCGGTCGGCGGCTGGGCCTCCGAACAGGTCAGGGAGGCGCTGGAAGGGCTCGGCGAGCTCGAAATCACGCGCGTGGCCATGCATCCCGGTTCCGTGCAGGGCTTCGGCCGGCTCGGCCGCGACGAGGTGCCGACTTTCCTGCTGCCGTCCAACCCGGTGGGTGCGCTGGTCGTGTTCGAGGTGATGGTGCGGCCTCTGATCCGGATCGCGTTGGGGCGCAGGCAACCGATGCGCCGGATCATCAGCGCGCGGACCATCACCCCGATCACTTCCATGGCCGGGCGCAAGGGATACCTGCGCGCGCAGCTCATGCGGGACGAAGCGACCGGTGAATACCTCGTACAGCCGCTCGGCAACGGGAACTCCTCCTCGCACCTGCTCGCCACGCTCGCCGAGGCGAACAGCTTGATCGTGATCGACCCGGACGACACCGAGATCCGCACCGGTGACGAAGTCCAGGTCGCCTTTCTCGCACAGCGTGGCTGAGACGTGGACGCGATGAATGTCTTCCGGGCCACGCAGCATCCGGGGTGGCCCGCGCGACTGGGCCCGGTCCGGGCGGCCGCGGGACAGGTGACCTTGCGTCCGGTGCGGCTGCGCGATGCGGCGTCCTGGAGCCGGATCCGCTTGCGCGACAGAGCGCATCTGGAGCCGTGGGAGCCGACCGGCCGCGGGTCGTGGGAGGCGCGCAATCACGCCTCCAGTTGGCCGTCGCTGTGGTCGAGCCTCAAGGCGGAAGCCAGGCGCGGCGCGATGATCCCGTTGGTGATCGAAGTCGACGGCGTGTTCAGCGGGCAGTTGACCGTCGGCAATATCGTGCGCGGCGCCCTGCGCTCGGCCTGGATCGGCTACTGGGTGGCCAAGGATCTCAGCGGGCAGGGCGTCGCGACGGCGGCGTTGGCGCTGGGTCTCGACCACTGCTTCGGGCCGGTCGGTCTGCATCGGGTCGAGGCGACCGTCCGGCCGGAGAATCTGGCCAGCCAGGCGGTGCTGCGCAATGTCGGTTTCCGGGAAGAGGGACTGCTACGGCGCTACCTCGACGTGGACGGCGCCTGGCGGGATCACCTGCTGGTCGGCATAACCGTCGAGGAGTTGGCCGGAACGGTCGTGGACCGGCTGGTGCGAGAGGGGCGCGTCACCCTGCTGTAGATCCGGCCACCCGGCCGCGGTGACATTGGTGGAAATGTGACAGGTGTGGCGGATGTGCACGGCGCGCCTGCCGGAACTTGGTGCTACCCGGAATTAGCCTACGGACGTCGATGGTGCGTCTTGCGTCATCGGCACAGAGCCTGCGAGGGGACCGGCGTCCGCGCCGCTGCGTCGGACGGGGGCCGGCCGAGGGCGGAGCGTGTGACGAACCGCTCGCGGGCCGAGCCGGACAAAACCCCAGGCGGGACGGAGGTGCTGACGCGATGCCGAATTCGATCCTGTGGATCGGGCTGGTCGTGCTCTGGGTCTTCGTCCTGTTCCCGATCCTCGCCGATCGCCACCCGAGAATCCGCCGGACCACCGACGCCGCGCTGGCGACCAGGGTCCTGCATCGCGGCGGAGGCAAACGACGTCTGCGGAAAGGCCCGGCCGCCGGGCACGAAACCGATCCCAACTGGCGGCCCCGTGGGCGACACGATGGACGCCGCGTACCGAGAAAGTATCCCCACAGCGATGATGCGGAGGACCGGATGACGACACCGGCCGACGAGCCCGTCACCGAGACCGACGAGGAGAACATGCCCGCGGCCGACGACGTCGCGGCATCCGACATCGCTGACGCCGAAACGGACGACACCGAGGTCGACGCCTTCGGGACCGACGCACCGGACGAGGTCGAGTCGGACGAGGTCGAGTCGGCCGCCGAGCGGTCGGACGACGCCGAAGCCGCCGAAGCCGCCGAAGTCGCTGCGAAGATCGACGCGGAGACCGATGATGGCGGCGTGGGCGCATACCACCCCGAGACGGTCGCGGCCAGAATCCCGCCTGCGCGCTCCACCGCGCCCGCGCGGGTGGACTACGACGAGTACGACGACTACGACGGCGGAGGCTCGGCGGAACAGGATTTCGTCCCCAGCCGTCGTGGCCGGGGCGGTTACGACCCCGAGGCCGACGCCATCGCGCGCGCGGCCCGCTACACCTTCCGGCAGCGTGCCGTGCTCGGCCTGCTGCTCACCGCCATCCTCTCCGGCGCGCTCGCCTTGGTTCTCACCCCCTTGCTGTGGTGGGCCTGCGGGCTCGCCGCGACCGTGCTGGTGACCTACCTGGCCTACCTGCGCAAGCAGGTGCGGATGGAGGAGGAGATCCGCCGCAGGCGCGCCGCCCGCCTCAACCGTGGCCACCAGGACGAGGCCGATCCGCACGCCCGTCGAGCCCGCGCCCCGCACGGCACCATGGACCGCGACACCGCCCGCGCCCTGCGCCGCCGCTCCACCCTGGTCGACCCCGACGACGAAGACCCCATGTTCGCCCACCTCGACCCCTTCGACCCCGCCACCGCCCGCGCCCTGCGCACCCGAGCCAACGGCGACATGCGCCGCGCCGCCGGCGCATAGCCTCCACCTGTTACCGCAGGTCAGAGTACCGATTCGGAGTCTGGGCGGATGGCCTGATACAGTGTCACAGCGCGGTTCCCCGGAACCGCACGGGGCTATAGCGCAGTTGGTAGCGCGTCTCGTTCGCATCGAGAAGGTCAGGGGTTCGATTCCCCTTAGCTCCACCAAAAGGTCTTTCAGCGACTCGCCACCTCTTCGGGTGGCGAGTTCTTTTTTCGCCAAGTGCCGCTTCAGTGTGACGGGTCTCTGGGCTTGCCCCGCGCCACACCCTTCGCCCGCAGGATCGCATAACCCCGCCCCCGGGAGATCCCCAACACCGCAACCGCCTCGGCCACCGACACCCCGGCACCGACCAACCCGACCAACTGGTCACCCAACGCGGCCAAATCCCCAGAAAACGACACGGCCGCCGCAACCTCTCAAATCCAGAGTGTTGCGACGACCGCGTGAACCCAAGTATCGGGTTGGGGCGCGTTCGGCGTTTCACTCCGGCTGCTGGAAGGGGACCGGGCGGGCCCGCCGTATCTGAGATGGCCGGACTTACTTCTCCAGCTTCTCCAACATCCAGCTGCCGACGGCGTACATGTCGTCAGCGGGGATGGCGCGCGTGTAGTGCAGCGGTGGGGTTATCCAGCGGATCCGACGCCATCCTATGGATGGCCGGATGACCCATCCGCCATATTCGCGGCGAGAATTCCACTGGAGTTTCCTGGTGTAGCCGGGCGGGCGGGAGACACCCCGGAACCGGAGGTACAGAGTTTGGCGCAACCAGAGCCAGCGAGTCGACCATGTGACAGGGCCGCTACTGAGATAGAGCAGCTTCACGGGGTGAACCTAGCACGGGATGATGGTGGGGGGTGGTCTCCTTGCGGACCTCATCCGTCCCGGTGCCCCAGGTAGCCCGCATGACGATCTTGCCCTGCCACACGCCGGGCAGGCAGTCCAACGCCATTGCGGCGACGTGGCGAGTGGGATTGGGGATGTCCTTAACAACGGCTGGCTCCCCCTTCGGCGTGGGATTGCTGTGGCTCGACCGGTACCACAGCTGCAACGTGAGGTAGAACTCGATCGGGGCGGGGTCGCATTTCACTGTGCCGCCTACGACGACGGCGTTGTGCAGCAGGTAAGGCTCCTTGTTGAAAGCGAACGAGCAGGAACCGCCAGTTGCCTGCGCGACCGGCGCGGTGGTGAGCGTCTGCCCGGCGAGCAATGCGGCGCTGGCAGCGACAACCGTGACGGCTGCCCGAATCACGTTGTGTCTCACAGATATCCTCCGTTACCTACTACTCCCGCACCCCACGGGAGAGATCAGAACCGCCCCATGCGGCGGATGCTCAGTACTCCCGTGAGCTATCGGGCTTCATCCGGCCCGCGCTGATCAGGGTTTGCCGTGCTGCCGCCTTACGCCGGCACTCGTCTGCGCGGCACCCGCGATGCCGCTGCATTGTTTGGTGCGCCTCTTGGACGCCGAGTTCGTGATCCGGCGCATCGTGCGGGAACCCTGTGGCCCACAAGGTGTGGTCCATTCGTTGCTCGGCGACGCGGGCCTCAGCGGCCTCGCGGTCGGTGGGAACCTGCCACCACATCGAAGCCGCGACTACCGGCACCGTGACTACGAGCGCGGCGCCGAGGCCGATCGCAAAGGTGACCCATCCATGCATGCCGATCACATCCCGGAGGGGAACATCGTCGGGATCTGCGAGGGCCACTTGTGCCCCCGCTCGTACGTCTGCTCGGGCGTCACGAGGTCGCATAGTTCCGTGATCGCCCGCCGAAGCCCGGCGGCATGATGAAGGCTCGGCGTGATCACTGCGGCGGCGTCCGCCTGGTGGATTCCCTGCATGAGAATCAGACCCATGGTCTTCGCGCTGGCGTCGAACTTCAGTGTGTCGATCAGGAAGTAGTTGTGCTCTATGGCGAGGCGCTCGATCGCGCTCTCGTCTCCGGGCATGTCGACCCGCAGGAATCCGATCGCGTTCGGTCCGAGGCTCAAGGCTCAGCCCGCCGGATACTGGACGTGGCCGGGGATGATCCGTATGGGAGTGACCACACTGCACACCGCGGTGACCGCATCCATCATGGGCTCGGGAATGTGGCGCTCGTCCGCGATCGCAACAGCCGCGGCGTGGTGCCCGTGGACCCGCGCGAGTAACCAGGTCGCCGTGTCGGGCTCGATCTCAGCACGGGGCGTGAGCATTTCGATGAGCGTGTAGCCGACGCGGTCGGCCAGTTCGCGGATCGTCGTCGCGTCCTGTCGCGCATCGCCGGCCAAGTCTTTGCGCAGGAAACCGATTGCCTTCGCGTTCATGCCGTCCTCGCTGCTGGGTGCCGTTGGTGTGCACCCGGCGCCGGGGCTCTCGCCATCGGGCGGCTCAGTGCTACCGATGGACTGGCATCACCCGGCGTCAGGTGCCTACCAGCACTTTCCAGCGGAAGTACCGGCGATTGAATCCACGCGACTACTACGGAAGATCTACGCTGGCTTTCACGAACGGACGCACAGATGGGCCAGATCAGATGATCGTGACCAAGTGGACGGGGGTCGAGGTTCGTGCATTACGCACCGCGGCGTTGCGTGTCAGCCAGCCGGAGTTCGCTGAGATCCTCGGGTTCACCGTCGCAGTCGTGCGCAAGTGGGAGGGTCGGCGCGAAACCATCGAGCTGTCAGGCAAGTACGCGGCGGCCATGGATACCCTGCTCGATCGGCTTACCGATTCCGAGCGGGCGCGGTTCGAAGCCGCACTCATGCCAGGGCCGCGCCCCACGAGCATGCGTACGGTGGCTGACACCTTCGACAGTCCAACGGACATCGCGCGGCGTGTCCAGGGCCTGTCCGAGCTGGAGGCGGACGGCAACGTCCTCGACATTCTGACGATGGCCGTCGACGACGTCATCGCCCGCTACGAATCGGAAGGTCCGCGCCGACTGGCACCGGAAGTGATCACTGCCCGCCACCAGGTAGAGGTGATGCTCGGCCAGCGTCGGCACCCTGCCCAGCTGCACACGCTCTATACGATCGCGGGCCGTCTGTCCGGCGTTCTCGGCTACATGGCGGTCAACCGCGGACGATTCGGGCACGCCCGGATGTACTGCCGCGAGGCGTTCGCCATCGGTGAGCTACTCGGCGACACCGACCTGCAGGCGTGGGTGAAAGGCACCGAGAGCTTCTGCGCCTACTACCAAGGCGACTATGCGACAGCTGTCCGGGCAGCCTACGAGGGACTGGACTTGGCGAACGGTGGCCCGCAGTCCATCCGCCTGTACTCGAACGGGCTGGCGCGTGCTCTCGGCAAGGTTGGAGACTCGACCGGTGTCGCGGCGGCGATCGCCGCCGCGACAACTACGGCAGCCGCGCTCGACACCGGGTCGGGACTGACGCCCGCATTGACCTTCGCTCCGTACGGGGAGGCGCGGCTGATGGCGAACGCGGCCACCGCGTTTCTCTCAGCCGGTGAGTATGAGCGCTGCCTCGACTACGGGCAGCAGGTGGAGGATAGAGTCGCCGAATCCGACTCGGTATGGAGCCGGTCTCTGGTGCGGCTCGACATGGCGACCGCGATGCTCGGTGCCGGACGGCGTCGAGATGTCGAGCAGGCCGCGCAGCTCGGCGTCGAGGCGCTCGAAGTATCCAGCGATCGGCCGATCCGATCGGTCTGGCAGCGGGCACACGAACTCGGCGCGCTCATAGGAGCGATCCCTGCACGCGGCCCAGGCGAGTACCTCGACTCCTTGCAAAAGTGGTCGTCGTCCGCGCGAGAGTTCTCGGCACCGGAAGGTTAGGCGCTCAGCCGAGGGGTAGGACGGCGCGGTCGATCCAGCGATACCGGCGGCCGTCGCGGCGCAACTCGACGAGGTCGACCGTGTTCACGCGCACAGTGACCGGTGGTAGGTCTCGCAGAGCGGAGACATCGGCGATCAGCGCCGCAGCGTTCTGGGAGCGGTTGATGTAGCCGATCCCGAGGTGTGGCCGAAACTCGGTCGTCTCGGCGAGGCGGCTCGTCGGCCGGTGGGTGGCGGTCGCCTCGCGCAGGGCGCGGTGCAGATCGAGCAGGTTGTCCCATGGCGTGACCGAGAAACGCAGCGCACTTCGGGATCCGGTCAACGGCCCGACCTCGACATCGAACGGCGCGATGTCGGTCAGCTGTGAACGTGCCGCGGCGGCGATACCCGTGAGCTGCTCGCTGGAGATATCGCCGACCTTGCCGACGTTCAGCAGTGTCATGTGCAGAGCGTCGAGGGGGACCGGGTCGATTCCGTCGTCCGCGAGGACCTTCTGACACCGTTCGGCGAGATCGGTCAGCGCCGGATCGTCGAAGGTCAGATACCAGTAGTAGCCCGACTGACCGGGCGCCCAGGACTTCAACGTCCAGTGGTCATACAGAATCCCGAGCTGACGGAACGCCGTCCAATCGTTGAAGCGAATGGCCCCAGGGTCGGACGTCGATGCGGGTTGCAGCAGCGGGAAGGGGCGCTTGGTGGGAACCACGCCGTGAGTGTACGGAGAGTTGATCGATGTTGATGCCATCAATACTTGGATGAAAACCCGCAGGTCGCGAGCCCTCCTCGAAAGTTGTCCCGAAATCTCGAACCGCAGTTCAGAGGCCAGAAACCATGGAATTTCAAGGGGCCCCGATTCCGGTCGGGGCTCTGGGCACGGCCGCGATCACCCACTGGCGTCCAGCACTGCCGCGAGGCCTTCTTGCAGGTCCTTGACGAAATACTCGGGAACCTCCAGCGACGGGAAATGTCCCCCGGTTTCGGGCGTCCTCCATCGGACGATCTGTCGGTACCGCTGCTGTGCCCAAGGGCGCGGGCACTTCTCGATGTCGCGGGGATACATGGTGAGTGCCGAGGGGACGTCGACCCGAAGTTCGGGGTCGAGCGAGTTGTGGCTCTCGTAGTAGATGCGGGCCGACGACGCTCCCGTCCGCGTCAGCCAATACAGGGTGACGTCGTCGAGAATGCGGTCTCTGGAGATCGTCTCGAACGGGCTGTCCTCGGTATCGCTCCACTCGGCGAACTTGTCGAGGATCCAGGCGAGTAGCCCGACCGGTGAGTCGACGAGCGAGTAGCCGATGGTCTGCGGCCGGGTCGCCTGCTGCTTCGCGTACGCCGCGCGGAGGCGTGTCGACGATCCACTCCAGAAATCGCGGGTTTCCTCGGTCCATTCGCGCTCGACCGCCGTCAGCCCGTCCGTTGTCAACCCGGGCGGCGCCTCCGCGAATGTCGTGTGGATGCCGAGAACACGCTCCGGGAACCTGCCGCCGAGAACCGTGGTGATATTGCCTCCCCAGTCGCCGCCGTGGGCCGCGAACTTGCGGTAGCCGAGCCTTCCCATCAGTTCCACCCATGCGGCCGCGATCTTTTCGGTTCCCCACCCGGTGGTGGCCGGCTTGTCGCTGTAACCGAAGCCTGGTAGCGACGGAACCACGACGTGGAACGCCGGCGCGTCTGCGTCTTTCGGATCTGCCAGCTCGTCTACTACATCGATGAACCTAGCAATGCTGTCCGGCCAGCCGTGCGTCAAGATCAGAGGAGTGGCGTCCGCGCGCGCGGATCGGCGGTGCAGGAAGTGGATTCCCAGATCGTCGATGGTCGTGCGGAATTGGCCGATCCGGTTGAGCCGCTCCTCGAACGACCGCCAGTTGTACCCGGTGCGCCAGTAGTCCACGACGTCGACGAGGTCGGCGAGAGGAACACCCTGATCCCATCGGCGAGGGTCGGGCGCGGCGCGATAGACCGTCTCGGCCTCCGGTAGCCGCGCCGCGGCCAGTCGCGCGCGCAGATCGTCGAGGTCGGCGTCACTCGCGTGGGCTTCGAATGCTTGCACGCCGAGGTCGGGCGGAAAAACCGGATCGAGGTGGCCGAGTGCGGGCATGAGACCTCCTGGTCGTCGCGGAACCGGCCACGGCATGTCGAGAACCGGCTAAGACGGTTCTAACATGGCTCCGCATCGGCTGGCAACCAGCTAAGGTGGTTCCATGCCTGCTGGGCCTCCTGACTTTCGCCTCGGTAACGTGCTGGCGACCAGCTTCACGGGAACTCTGTCGGAGCGTCATGGCGACCCGGTGGAACGCATTCCCACGCCGCAGCGCCTCGTCGACTGGCTGGTCGTGAGCGGCTTGGCCGTGGACTCCTGTACCACCGCTCAGCTCGAACTCGCCCGGGAACTGAGGGAATCGATTCATGCCGCCGCGACAGCGGCCGCGATTCATGACGCTCTGCCCGCGTCTGCTGTCCGAGTCATCAATGACCGCAGCATGGGGGGTCGGGCGGCGGCCATCCTGACGCCCGAGGGCAGTCGTCAATGGCGACTCGGCTCGGCTTCCTGCGTAGAAGATGCTCTAGGCGTGATCGCCGCCGACGCGATCAGCATCATCGCAGGCGAACGCGACGGAAAGTTGGCCCTGTGCGCATCGCCGACCTGCCGAGCCGCCTTCTTCGACACCAGCCAGAGTCGCACCCGCAAATGGTGTGACATGAACACGTGCGGGAATCGTCAGAAGAAGGCGCGCTTCAACGCCAACCAGCGCAAGAACAAACGCTGAATGCCAGGCGGCTCTGCTGCCGGTGCACCTGTACCGGGCAGAGCTGGCCGGTGGCTCAAGCAGTGGCGCTACGCAGGGCGAACCAGCCGGTGCCGGGGTCGGCGAAGCCGTGGTACATCAGGCGGACTCGCTGGTCCACCTCGAAGAGGCGGTAGACCGCGAGCATGGCGCGGGCCGTCGCTTCCTGCTGGAAGTCGTCGATGCGGCGGTAGCCGATGGGGTGTTCGGGGAGCAGGGCCAGGCGGGTCAGTTCGGCGGGATCGGTGATGTCCAAGCCGATCGGCGCGGCGTCGGTGATGTGGTGGTCGTGCAGGATGTCGTGGACCTGATGGGGGTCGGGGCGGCCGGTACGGAACTCGTGCAGTTCGGGACGTAACCCTGGGCCCCCGGCTGCCGGTTCGTTCTCGACCAGGTAGATCACCTCGGCGTCGGGGGTCGGTGCGCCGGTGTCGGTGGAGAGCGGGGTCTGCTCGAGTAGGTGCAGCATATTGCCGCCGGGGATCAGCGGCTCCGGTGCGAGGAACAGCGTCACCGTTGGGCAAAGGCAACCTGGGCCGACCAGGCAGACGCGCAGATGGAACGAGTCGGGCATGCGGCCCTCCTGCATGGGCGGACCGGATGCACCGGCCCTCGCTGGATCGGGACTTCGAGTTGCGCCGATCGCGAAGCTACCGCGGCGCTTCGACGATCGACCGTGCCGCAATTCCCCAGTCTAGGAGCCGGGCACAGCGCGCGCACCGCCATCACCCGCTTTCGTCGGCGGATCCGGCGAGCGCCCGCGATGTCCTCGGATTCGGCCGCTCTTCAGGGCTGGATATCCCTGCTGTGCGATGGTCGTCATCACGGTCTCGACCGATCCATATCGACTCGGGCAGCCGTGAACGCCTGAGCCGCGACGTTCAGCGGGTGATGCGCCGAGCCGCGTCGCTCTGCTCCTGGTAAGAGGCTGCGAGGAGCCGAGGAAGCTGCCGGCCGTCAGCCGGAAAGATGGCAGAGCGCGAGGGTTTTGCTACGTATGGCTCCGAGGCTGATCTTGTCGCCTCCCGCACCGGTGGCGCGAAGGGGTTCGATGCTCGCGATTCCGGCGGTGGAGGCGTTGTCGTTGAGCGCGTAGGCGGTGCCGTCGGGGGCGATGAACACGGCGAGGTCGCCGGGCCGGCATTCCAGGGTGCCGTGGTCTACGGTGAGCGGCCACAGGTAGCCCAGATTCTCGCCGCTGATCGCTTGACTGCTGGAAGTCGGCGTCGGGAGGGGTGACGGAACCGGGTGCGCGGGATCCTTCGGACCTGACCCGCCACCGCATGCGGAGGTCGCCAACGTACCGGCGATGAGACCGGTGACCAGCATTCGCCGTTGATTTCCGCGACGAGTATCGACGCGCCTTTCTGACACGGACATC
This sequence comes from Nocardia sp. NPDC041819, assembly GCF_055590505.1. NCBI lineage: Bacteria > Bacillati > Actinomycetota > Actinomycetes > Mycobacteriales > Nocardiaceae > Nocardia > Nocardia sp. NPDC041819. Next base: position 14,504 of record NZ_JBVJAP010000013.1, read on the forward strand.
CGTGTATCCCCCCTTTGCGTCGCGCCGACTCGGGGCGCTCGGCACGCAGCCTACTGGCGCAAACCGCCGCAGCGCTAGAGATGCGGCGCGGTGGGCGGATCGAACCTCAGTTGATCTTGATCTCGACCGGCGGGGCCGCCAGGTGCGGGTAGTCGGTTGTCACGTCGACCTGTATCCGGCCCGGGCCGGTGGGCAGGGCGGCGAAGACGGTTCCCGGTGGCTGGTTTCCGGCCGTGTCGTCGCGGACGGGGACGGCCACGGTGCCCGCGGCGCCGGTGTCGAGGTTGCGCCAGTTGGCGAACGCGGTGAAGGCGCACGGCGTGTCCACCGGGGTCTGATTGGCGAAGCTGATGCCGAAACGGGCCGCACCGGGTGTTCCGGTGGGCGAGGAGACGCCTGCCCGGCCTTCGCCGTAGCAGATATCGCCGAAGGTGTAGATCACTCCGATGTTCACGAACACGGGTTCATCCGCCGTCGCCGGGGGCGCCGATGCGGCGAACCCGCCGATGCACAGCGCCGCGACCAGGGCGCTTCGTCCCGCCGGCTGTCTGCCCAGCACTGTCGATCACGCTCCTTCTTCGTCGAATCGAGCACTCTCGGACGGCCATTGTGCCCCGCCCGGGACCGTTCGCGGTCCGATTCGCGCGCATCGTCACCGCGGTATGCGCGGGACCGTGATCGGCCTAGCATCGGTACGTGGAGCGAGGATCGTTGCTGAAAGCGCGGGCGGGCGGGAAACTGCACGGCGGTAATCACGGCATCGCGCCGGAAGACGTGGTGGCCGCGCAGCGGGCCCGCATGCTGGTGGCGATGATCGAAGCGGCCGCGGACAAGGGCTACGCGGCGGCGACGGTGGCCGACGTGCTGAAACGCGCCGAGGTGTCGCGGATGACCTTCTATCAGCATTTCGCGAACAAGGAGGCGTGCTTCCTCGCCGCCTACGACATGGCCGTGGAGATCGTGATGACCCGGATCGCGGGAGCGCTCGCGGCCGACGGAACGCCGCTCGAGCGGATAGACCGCGCACTCGACGCGTATTTCGCCACCCTCGCACAGGAACCGCAGGTGGCGAAGGTCTTTCTGGTCGAGGTGTACGCGGCGGGCAGGTCCGTGCTGGAGCGGCGGCTGGCGGCCCAGGCCGCTCTGGTGGACGGATTCGCCGCGGCGCTCGGCGCGGCGCGGCCGCATCAGCGGCTGGCGGGCGAGGCGGTGATCGGCGCGGTCGTCTCCTTGGCGACCAACCGCGTCGTCGCGGGCGACTTCGCCGCGCTGCCCGGGTTGCGCGAGCCGCTGATGTCGTCGTTGATCAGGAATCTGGTGTGAGACCGGACAGTCGCGCGGCGACCGCGGGCAGCCGATCGAGCATCGCCACGGTGAAATCGCCGAGCAGCGCGACCAATCCGTCCCGGTCGACGTCGAGTCCGCCGTCCAGCCAGACCATGACCAGTTCGGCCGCGCCGCCGGTGATCAGCTGGGAGGTCGCGGCGATGGCGGTGTCCTGACCTTCGGGCAATTCGAGCACCAGGCGCGTCTGCTCGATGATGACGTCGGCGACCTGGCGCATGCCCGCGAACCTGCTGCGCATGAGCGCCTCGTCGCCGTAGGTCTGGGCGAAGGCCACCTTCGCCCGCCGCGGATCGTCGGTGAGTTCGACGATGAGGGCCGCGACCCCGGCGCGGATCCGGTCGGCGGGCGTGCCCGCGGTCTCGGCGATGGCGGCCTTCGCCCGGTCGAGTGCCGCCTGCTGGATCTCCACCAGCACGACGGAGGCGAGCGCGTCGCGGTCGGGAAACGCTTCGTAGAAGAAGCGCGGGCCGACTTTGGCCTGTTCGCAGACCCCGCGCACGGTCAACGCCGACAGTCCCTGAGTGCCGATGATGTCGAGGGCGGCGTCGAGCAACCGCCTGCGCCGGTCCTCACGGCGCTCGGCCGTGGAGGCTCCGCGGTAGGTGCCGCTGACGGTTCGGGTCACCACGCAAGCTTGGCACAGTCAAAATTGGGAAACAAACGTTTACGGAAACGTATGTTTCCTCTATCGTCGGACTACCGCAGTGTCGCGAAGGGAAGACGGCCATGAGTCTGCTTGTGCCCCAGTCGTTCGATGAGGTCTCCGGCACGATCCGCCGAGCGCGGACCACCTGGGCGTGGTACGCGCAGCGGGCGGCCGCGCGGGCGGTCGCGCGTTACCCGGCACCCGTGCGGCCGCTGGCCGATCCGCCGCAGGGTAGCGGACTGAAACCGGTGCTCGGCGACTTCGGGCTTCCCGGTATCGGGTACACCGTGCACGCCTTGGCCGATCCGATCGGATTCGCTCGCACCCGCTTCGATCGCCTCGGTCCGGTGCAGTGGTTCGGCATGCTCGGCAGGCGGATGGTCACCTTCGGCAGCCCGGAGGGCTACGAGGCGGTGATGCTGGACCGGAACAAGGTGTTGTCGGCGCAACGCGGCTGGGAGTGGCTGATCGGCCCGTTCTTCCGCGGCGGCTTGCTGCTGCGCGATTTCGACGACCACCTCTTGCACCGGCGCGTCATGCAACAGGCTTTCACGCGGCCGCGGTTGATCGGCTACCTCGACATGACCACGCCGCGGATCACCCGCGGCATCGCGCGGTGGGAGCCGGCCGACGACTTCCGCGTCTACCGCGCGATCAAGAAGCTGCTGCTCCAGCAGGCCACCGAGGTCTTCGCGGGCGCGGAACTCAGCGCGGACGCCGCACGGCTGGAGCGCGCCTTCGAGGACGCGGTGCGCGGTGGGGCCGCGCTGATCCGGGCGAACGTGCCGGGCGGGGTGTGGGCCCGCGGCGTGCGCGGGCGCCGGGTGCTGGAGGAGCACTTCCGCCGCGAGCTGCCCGCCAAGCGCGCGGGCGGCGGCAACGATCTGTTCAGCGTGCTGTGCCGGGCGAGCACCGCGGAGGGCGAGACCTTCACCGACGACGAGGTGGTCGAGCACATGATCTTCGTGATGATGGCCGCTCACGACACCAGCACCATCGCGGCGTCCATGCTCGTCTACGAGCTGGGCAGGCATCCGGAATGGCAGGAGCGGCTGCGCGCGGAATCCGTCGCGCTGGGCAAGCCCGCGCTGGACTACGACGATCTCGACCGCCTGCCCTCGCTCGACCTCGCGTTCAAGGAGGCGCTGCGGGTCTACTCGCCGGTGGCTCAGCAGGTCCGCGAAACCATCGCCGACACCGACATCCTCGGTTACTACCTGCCGAAGGGGACGTTCATCCTGTGCGGGACGTACGGGCTCATGCGCAACGAGGAGTACTGGCACGACGCCGACACATTCGATCCGGAACGTTTCGCCGACCACCGCCGTGAGGACAGATCGCACCGCTTCGCGTGGGCGCCCTTCGGCGGCGGGGCGCACAAGTGCATCGGCCTCTACTTCGGCGGCATGACGGTCAAAGCCGTGGTGCACCAGATGTTGTTGCGCTATCGCTGGAGCGTGCCGGACGGCTACGAGCTACCGCTGGTCGCCGGGACCGGACCGGTGCCCGCCGACGGCCTGCCCCTCCGGTTGGAGCGGATCGGCCGATGAGGATCGTCGCCGACCGCATCGTGTGCGCGGGCCATGGCATGTGCGAAGCGCTGGCGCCGGATCTGTTCCGGGTCGGCGAGGACGGAATCGTCGTGCCCGCGGACACGGTCGCGCCGACCGAACGGGAGCTGCTCGAACTCGTCGTGGACAGTTGCCCGGTCCAAGCGCTGCGCCTGACCTGAGGTTTCCCGATTCGTTTTGCGTGGAGGGCGCTGGGTACCGCGAACTGCGACGCGCTAGTCCATTCGACGCGAGAGGACCGGTGAGACCAGATGGCTACCTGCGACACCTGCGGAAACGAGTACGACAAGACGTTCACCATCACCCGCGACGGCGAGTCCGCCACCTTCGACAGCTTCGAATGCGCGATCAACGCCATGGCGCCCACGTGCACGCACTGTTCCTGCCGCATCCTCGGCCATGGAGTGGAGGCGCGGGGAGAGTACTTCTGCTGCGCGCACTGCGCCCATGAAGCGGGTCACCCGGCCCTGGTCGATCACGTCTGAATCGCTCGACAGCGGCGATGCGGGAGCGATCACCCGCGCGGTGCGTGGCTTCGCCGCACCTCGAGCCCGGCGGTTTCGGCCGCGTCGGCGAGTACTGCCTCGAGCATGGCGGGAGTGAGTCGTCCGGTGAAGGTGTTCTGCTGACTGACGTGATAGCAGCCGAACAGGTGCAGCGGGTTCCGCTCGGCGTCGGTCGCGGCCAGTTCCACGTGCGCGCCGTGGCCGAAGCGCGGGCGCGGGCGCGGAACCACCCAGCCCGCCCGTGCCAGTACCGGAAGCAAGGCTTGCCAGCCGAACGCGCCCAGTACCACCACCGACCGGACGGTGGGCGTCAGCAACCGCAACTCGGTATCCAGCCAGTGGCCACAGCGATCCCGCTCCTCGGGCGTCGGCTTGTTGTCCGGTGGCGCGCAATGCACCGGAGCGGTGATCCGCACGCCGTCGAGTCGCAGGCCGTCGTCGAGGCTGATCGCGGTCGGCTGGTTGGCGAGGCCGACCGCGTGCAGCGCGGCGTAGAGCACGTCGCCGCTACGGTCGCCGGTGAACATCCGTCCGGTCCGGTTGCCGCCGTGCGCGGCGGGCGCGAGTCCGACGATCAGCATCCGCGCGTCCGCCGGGCCGAAGCCGGGGACGGGGCGGCCCCAATAGGTCTGGTCGCGGAAGGCGGCGCGCTTCTGTCTCGCGACGAGCTCTCGCCAGGCCACCAGACGCGGGCAGGCGAAGCAGTCGGCGATCGTCGCGTCGAGTTCGGCGATGGTCCGGCACATGTCAGTACCGGCTGTTCGGGTCGGCGGCGTGCTCGCGCGGCTCGCGGGCGTGCCCGGGCGCGGCGCGGCGGTATCGCTCGGAGATCGGCGTCTCGTTCATCAGAACTCCGTTCGGGGGTGCCCGAGGGGCGAACCGGACGATCATGCCCACTATGCATCAGCGCGACCCGCCGGTGCCGTCGGCCGCCGATCGCGTCCGTCCGGACCGTACCGCTTCGGACATCTGTCCAGTTCAGCGGGGTGATCGCGCGGTCGTGGGGGGCGATGTGTGATCGGTACCACCCGGTCCGGGTTGGTAGCATGGCGATTCCGACCGACCGGACGCGGTGGTTCACCTCCGGCTTTCTCCGAAAGAGTCTTTCCATGCAGTTTGAAATCGTCGAGCGGGACGAGACGTGGGTTGCCGGGCTGCCGGTGCGCAGCCCCAAACGTGCGCTCGGGGAACTGCGTGACCGTGATCTGGAGGCCGCCTGGGCCGCGGTGTTGCACCAGGAACTCGGCGGCCCGCTGGCCAGCGCCTACACCGATTACACCGGCGAGCTGGGCACTTACAACACACAGATCGTCGGCTATCAGTGCGCGTCGTTCGACGAGGTCACCCGCGGGCACCTGGTCGCTCGGCTGCCGGGCGGGGCCTACGCCCGGTTCTCCTCGGTCGGCAATTTCCCGCAGGTGATGACCGACCTGTGGACGCAGATCGCCTATGCCGAGGAGCACAACCAGATCAAACGGACCTACACCGGCGATTTCGAGTGCTATCCGCACGCCTACAAGATCGATCTGTACCTGGCGGTCGACGCGCGATGAGCTATGCGATCGTGGTGCGCGCCGAGGCGATCTACGGCGGGCTTGTGGTGCCGCGGGTGCGCCCGAGCTTCAAGGTCAGCAACAGCGACCTGATCGATTTCCTCAAGGACCGGCTGCGCGACCGGGCCGGCGACGACCATCCGATGTACACGGTGTATGTGCCGGATCCGGCCGGGAACTACAACGCGGTGGTCTGCTTCGAGTATCCGTCCCCGGACGCTGTGCCGGTGGGCGACGTCTTGGTGCGGGTGCCCAAAGGCGTTTATGCCCGTTTCGCGCCGAATGGCGACTATCACGATCCCGTCGAGGACGTATGGGCGCAGGTAGATGACGCGACGGCGTCCGCCGAGATCACCCGGGCTTACCGCGAGGAGATCGAGATCTGGCACGGGCCGGAATCGGTCGAGTTGTTCATTTCCATCCTCGTTTAGCTTGCTAAATAGTAACTGACGTCGAACCGACTGGTCTCCCCGTTATTTCCGATTGCGATTGCGCTGGGTTTGACCTGCAAAAATATTGCATGTACCGCAGAGTTTTCGGAAGATTAGCCGGACGGCTGGTCAATTCCTGTCCGATGACGGATACTGCCCTGGGCAACTTCGTCTCGGCTCGGGGCCGTGTGGGGCTGCATCGGGCTGGACTATCGCGCAGGGCAGCGCGGCGATGGAGTGGAACAACATGACTGTGGATCTGATTGCAGTCGTGCCGAGGAACTCCCGTGGACGGGGAGTGCAACGGTATTACGACGCGCAATCCGAGTGTGCGTTCTTTGTCTCCGAACCGAGTGGTCATCCGGAACTCTGGCACCGGTATCTGAACGGGGCGCGCGATGTTTACCGGCGATTCGGAGTCGAACAGGCGCTCGAATACGACGCCGTCTCTGACGGTGCGTCGACGTCGCTGTTCTTCGCCGCGCTCGACGCCGACGGCGACATGGTCGCCGGAACGCGGATGCAAGGGCCGTACACCGACGCGCGGCAGGCGCACGCGCTGGTGGAATGGGCCGGTCATCCGGGCGCGGAGGACTTGCGGCGGATGATCGCCGACCGGATACCGCACGGCGTGGTCGAGGCCAAGGGGGCATGGGTCGCCCGCGACGCGGCCAACCGGGCCGAACTCGGTGCCGCGATCTCGCGCACCGTGCTGCACGGCGCGCGCCTGCTCGGCGCACGGTACGGCTTCGCGACGGTGGCCTCCTTCACCGTGTCCCGGCACGAGGCGTGCGGTGCGGTCGCGGCCGAGTGCATCCCGGCGGTGCCGTATCCGGACGAGCGCTACCGAACCGTTCCGCTGTGGTGGGACACACGAAGCTATGGCGCGTTGGCCGAGGAATCCCAGCGGTCCGCGACGCGAGCCGAGCAGGACGCGCTCGGCTTGCCCACCACGCGTCCGCTCGACACGCGGTGCGGGGCAGGCCGGGCGACGGAGGGCCGGCGCGGCCATGGGCGATGACCGGAACCGAATGGCGGAATACCGGCCGCTGATCCTCGACCCGGCCGATCCGGCGGACGCGCGGACCCTCGCGGGCCTGCGCGACGACCCGCACGTCGAGTTCCGCGACCTGCGTGTGTCGTTGCGCGCCGAGCGTCGCAAGATGGTCGCCGCGCCGGATTTCCCGGAGGGGCCCGAAGCGGATCGCTGGATCTACTATCCGTGGCGCGCCGCGGTGGTCGGATTGCCGGGGCCGCGTACTTTCCGGTCGATTCGGCTGGATCGCAATCGGAACAAACTGACCGGAGCCGAACAGGAACGTCTGGCCGAAGGCACCATCGGGATAATCGGACAAAGCGCGGGAAACGCGATCGCGCAACTGCTCGCACTCGAGGGTGTTTGCGGCGGGCTGCGCTTGGCCGATCTGGACGAAATAGAATTGTCGAATCTCAACCGGGTGGCGGGAACGCTGTTCGACGTCGGCGTCAACAAAGCGGTGGTGACCGCCCGCCGTATCGCCGAGTTGGATCCCTATCTTCCGGTGGAGATCTTCGCGGCCGGTGTCGACGAGAATTCGGCGGATGAATTCTTGGACGGCCTCGCGATCGTGGTCGAGGAATGCGATTCTCTCGATATGAAACTGGTGATTCGCGAGGCGGCGGCTCGGCATCGCATTCCGGTGCTGATGGAAACCAGTGACCGCGGTTTGCTGGACGTCGAGCGTTTCGATCTCGAACCGGGGCGTCCGGCGTTTCACGGATTGCTCGGCGAGGTTCGCGCGCAGGATCTGCGCGGGCTGACCTCGCGCGAGAAGGCGCCGTTCGTGGTGAAGCTGCTCGGCGCCGCCGGCCTGTCGCCGAGACTGGGTGCGAGCCTGGTCGAAGTCGGCGAGACGGTGACCAGCTGGCCGCAGCTGGCCGGTGACGTCACCCTCGGCGCCGCCGGCGTGGTCGCCGCGGTACGGCGCATCGGACTGGGGATGAAGCTGGCTTCCGGTCGCGTCCGGGTCGATGTGGAGCGGCATCTCGACGAGCTGGCCGACCCTCCGCCGAACGACGAGCCGGTGTGGGCCGAGGCGCCGCCCGAGCCCGTCGGTGGACCCGTCGAAAGCGTCCTGGCCTGCGCCCAACGGGCGCCGTCCGGGGGAAACATGCAGCCGTGGTCGCTGCGCGCCGAGGCAGGGGAGATCTCCATCGAACTGGCGCCACAGCACAGCACGGCGATGGACATCGGCTATCGCGGCAGCGCCGTCGCGCTCGGCGCGGCCGTGTACAACGCGCGGGCCGCCGCCGCCGCGCACGGGATTCTCGGGCCGCACGAGTTCGTCGAGGGGCCGCCGGGGTCCGGTCGTCTCCTCGCCCGCCTGCGACTGGGAGACGGCCGCAGTGCAGAGCTGGCCGCGGAGTATCCCGCTGTGCTGCGCCGCGAGACCAACCGAAGGATCGGCACCGGGGCCGGGCCTGCCGACGGCGTACTCGACACGCTCACAGCGGTCGCCGAATCAGCCGGGGCGCACGTGCGCGCGGTCGTGGATCGGCAGGACATCGAAGAAGCTGCACGTTTGCTGGGCGATTCCGATCGAATCCGCTATCTCACGCCGCGCTTATACGAGGAAATGCTCGCCGAGGTCCGTTGGGCCTCCGACGACGACCCGGAGACCGGAATCGACGCGCGCAGCCTGGAGCTGACCGACGACGAGTGGGCGGCATTCGAGATCACCACCCGCGCCGACGTCATGGCGCAGTTGCGGTCCTGGGCGGGCGGTTCGGCGCTGGGCAAATACACCGGTGACCGGGTGCGCTCCAGCTCCGCCATTCTGGCGGTGACATTCGACGGGATCGACCCGCGATTGACCGACTACGCCGCGGCCGGAGCGGCGGTCGTGCGGGTTTGGGTGCAGGCCGAGCGCCTCGGATTGAGTGTGCAACCGATTTCCCCCGTATACCTCTACGCCCGACGCCATGGCGAACTTGCTGCGATTTCCCCCGACTTCGCGGATACACTAGCGTCACTTCAGGGCCGTTTCCTGGACCTGCTGGAAGTGCCTGAGCATGAGACCATGGCGTTGGTGCTTCGCCTGAGCTACGCCTCCGCCGCCACCGTACGCAGCAGGCGGCGTCCGGTGCTCGGTGTGGACACCAGTAGTTAGCGCGATCGGAGACAATGTGCCACGGCGGACACTCGACTCGTTGGTGACCCAGGTCGCCTCTGAGCTCATGGGTGTGGACGCCACGACCATGGTCGCCGCCACCGAACGCGTGCTCGCTCAACTGGTCGAGTACTTCGACGTGGATTTCAGCTACGTGCGGCACACCGACCGCGAACGCCGGGCAACGGTGCTCGTCGCGGAATGGCCGCACCGGCAGAACATTCCCGATCCCGACCCCCTCGGCGTGATCTACTTCGACGGGGCCGATCCCGTGTTCCGTGCGCTGGAGAACGCGACCGAGCCGATGGTCGCGCGCCCGACCCCGGAGTTCGCCGATTACCAGGAGACCGTCCGCCGCGGGTCCGGCATCGTGGGGGTGACCTCGGCCGCCGTGCCGCTGCTGTCGAGGGGCGAGCCGACCGGCGTGCTCGGCTTCGTCAAGTCCGGCGATCGCGAGTGGAGCACTCGCGAACTCAACGTGCTGAAAGCCATCGCGGCGCTGTTCGCGCAGCTGCAGGCGCGGGTGGTCGCGGAGGAACGTCTCCGATATATCGCGCTGCACGACGACCTGACCGGCCTGGCGAATCGGCGTGCGCTGCTCGAGCACATGGAGGAGCGATTACGCTCCGGCAGTCCCGGCCCGGTGGCCGCCTTCTTCCTCGACCTGGACCGCTTGAAAGCCCTCAACGATTTCCTCGGTCACACCGCCGGGGACAATTTCATCCGCACGTTGTCGACGCGGTTGCGGGAGAACCTGGACCCGAACGACATGATCGCCCGACTGGGCGGCGACGAATTCGTCATCGTGCCCGCCAAGCCCATGGACGCGGTGGCCGCCGAATACGAGGCGAACCGCATCCAGCAGTTGATCGCCCGGCGCGTCACCGTCGGCGGCGAGTCGGTCAGCCGGGGCGCGAGTGTCGGCGTAGCGCTCGGCTTCCCCGGTGAGACCACCGTCGCCGACGTGCTGCGCCGCGCCGATCACGCCTTGTTGTCGGCGAAATCAGGCGGCGGCAACGGCGTCGCGGTGTTCACCGACACCATGCGCGCGCAATTCGAACTCCAGGACGATGTGGAGCTCAACCTGCGCGGCGCGGTGTCGGACGGCTCGCTGCTGCTGCACTATCAGCCCGAGGTGGATCTGCGCACGGGCCGCATCGTGGCGTTGGAGGCGCTGGTCCGCTGGCTGCACCCGACCAGGGGGCTGCTGCCGCCCGCCGCGTTCGTCACCGTCGCCGAGGCCACCAACCTGGCCGGGGAGCTGGGGCGCTGGGTGATCCGTTCGGCGTGCGCGCAGTTCGCCGAATGGCGCAGGCGCGGCCTGGCGGGCAACGTGGTGATGCGGATCAACGTGTCGCCGGTGCAGCTGGTCAGCCTCGACTTCGTCGAGCGCATCGAGGACATCCTTCGCCTGTTCGGCATCGATGGCAGCTCGGTGTGCCTGGAGATCACCGAGCACGTCGTGGTGCAGGACCTGGCCCGGACCCAGGTCACGCTGCGCGGGCTGAAGCGGATGGGTGTGCAGATCGCCATCGACGACTTCGGCACCGGTTACAGCTCGCTGTCGCATCTGAAGGCGCTGCCGGTGGACGCGGTGAAGATCGATCGGGGGTTCGTGCAGCGGCTCGGCGCCAGCACCGACGATCTGGCGATCGTGAAATCCATCATCGGCCTGGCCGGCTCGTTCGGGCTCGGTGTCGTCGGCGAGGGCGTCGAGACGGCCGTCGCCGCGCGCACCCTGGTCGGTCTCGGCTGCTACCGCGCGCAGGGCTTCCTGATCGCCAAGCCGATGCCCGCCGAGCAGGTCGAAACGCACCTCACCGCGGGCCGCATCCCGCTCGATCTGGATCTGCCCCGGGCCGGGCGCGGGTTGCCCGCGCACTGAGATCACGGCCGCAGCCGCCGGTTATCCGGGTCTTCCACGCCCGTTCACGCACCGTTGGGCACGGGTGCCCCGATGCGCTGCACGATCGGCCGCGTGCGCATAGTTCAGCTTGCGAACTTCTACGGCCCGCGTTCGGGTGGGCTGCGCACGGCGCTGCACCACCTGGGAGAGGGATACGTCGCCGCCGGACACGACGTGGTACTGATCGTGCCGGGTCCGCGCCGGTCGGAGGAGATCCTGCCCACCGGGGTCGCGCGGATCACGCTGCCCGCGTTGGCCATTCCGTGGACGGGTGGCTACCGTGCGGCTGATCCACGCCGGGTGGCCGATGTCCTGGACGGATTGCGGCCCGACGTGCTCGAGGTGTCCGACCGGCTGACACTGCGCGGCTTCGGCCGCTGGGCTCGGCGGCGCGACGTGACCGGCGTGATGATCTCGCACGAGCGGCTCGACCGGCTGCTCGGTCAGGTGCTGCCCGGTCCGCTGGCGCGGCGCTGCGCCGACGCGGCCAACCGGCACACCGCCACCGACTACGACATGGTCGTGTGCACCACCGAGTTCGCCCGCGAGGAGTTCCTGCGCATCGGCGCGGCGAACGTGGAGTTGGTCCCGCTCGGGGTGGACCTCGAGCTGTTCAGCCCGCACCGGCGCGATCGCAGGCTGCGCGCCGACCTCGGCGTGCCGGGTCATCCGCTGCTGGTGCACTGCGGCCGATTGTCGGTCGAGAAACGGGTGGATCGCAGCATCGAGGCGATCGGCGCGTTGCGAGACGCGGGGGTCGAGGCGCGGTTGGTCGTCGCCGGGGACGGTCCGCGCCGGGACGCGCTGCAACGGCGGGCCCGCGCGCTGGCCCCGCTGCCGGGCGGGGTGCCCGCCGTGCACTTCACCGGCTTCATCACCGAGCGCGCGATGGTCGCCAAGCTGCTCGCCACCGCGGATGTCTCGCTGGCGCCGGGCCCGCACGAGACCTTCGGCCTCGCGGCGCTGGAAGCGCTCGCCGCGGGCACACCCGTGGTGGCCAGCCGATCCTCCGCCTTGGCCGACATCGTGACGGCCGACTGCGGCGCGGTGGCCGCCGACCATCCCTCCGCGTTCGCGGCGGCGGTCAGCGACGTGCTGGCCATGCCGCAGGCCGGTCGCCGCCGCGCCGCCCGCAGCCGCGCCGAGCAGTTCACTTGGCCGCGAGCCGTCGCGGGCATGCTCGCGGTCCTGGGGCGATAGCGGCGTCCCGGTCGGCGACCGCCCACTGGACTACCCTGCGGGGAACCGATTCGGCGATTCGAGATGGGATGCGCGGTGCTGGGTAGAGGTCGTGTGCGAGCGGGGCGAACGACGATGCGCGATGCGAAGGTTCTGGTCACGGGTGCGGCGAGCGGCATCGGCCGGGCCACCGCGCTGGCCGCCGCCGCGGACGGCGCCGAGCTGGTGCTCACCGACATCAATGCCGAGGGCCTGGACGCCACGGTGACCGACATCCGCGCCGCGGGCGGTCGCGTCGCCCTGGCGGAAGCGCTGGACATCACCGACTACGACGCGGTGCGCGCCTTCGCCGACCGGGTGCACGCCGAACTCGGCAGTCTGGACGTCGTCATGAACATCGCGGGCACCTCGGTGTGGGGGACCGTGGAGAACCTGGAGCACAAGCACTGGCGGCGCATGGTGGAGGTCAACCTGATGGGCCCGATCCACGTCATCGAGACCTTCGTGCCGCCCATGGTGCGCGCGGGCAAGGGCGGTGCGCTGGTCAACGTGTCCTCGGCGGCGGGGCTGCTCGCGCTGCCATGGCACGCGGCCTACAGCGCGGGCAAATACGGCATTCGCGGCGTGTCGGAGGTGCTGCGTTTCGATCTGGCGCAACACGGCATCACGGTGCACTTGGTGGCGCCGGGCGCGGTGAACACGCCGCTGGTGCAGAGCGTCGAGCTGGCCGGGGTGAACAAGGAAGACCCGAAGATCAAGCGGCTCACCGCGGCTTTCGCCGAGCACGCGGTGCCGCCGGAACGGGTGGCCACCGCGATCCTGCGCGGGATCGAACGCAACCGGTTCCTGGTCTACAGCTCATTCGACATCCGCTTCGGATATTGGTGGGCACGCAAATTCGCGTTCCCCTACGAGTTCGTGATGCGGCGCACCAGTGCGCGTTTCAGCAGGCTGCTGGCTTCGACGGGCAGTTGAGCTGTACGTCGAGCACGCGGGCGCCCGGACCCTCGGCACCGAGCCGGTCGTGCTCGTTGACCAGGCGGCAGCTGCCCAGCGACAGGCAGCCGCAGCCGATGCAGCCGGTGAGGCTGTCGCGCAGGCGGATCAGCTGAGTGATCCGGTCGTCGAGATCGGCGCGCCAGACCGTGGAAAGGGCCTCCCAGTCGCGCCGGGTGGGGGTGCGGCCCTCTGGCAGCTGATCGAGTGCGGCCCGGATCTCGCTCAACGGTATGCCGACGCGCTGGGAGATGCGGATGAACGCCACGCGGCGCAAGGTCTCGCGGGCATACCTGCGCTGATTGCCGCTGGTACGTCTACTCGTGATGAGCCCCTCGCGTTCGTAGAAGTGCAACGCGGAGACCGCGACTCCACTACGCTCGGAAAGCTGCCCGGGGGTCAGCTCCTTCGCCCGCCAATCGGCTGCTGTCGACATGCACGCTCCTCCCAATCACCTCAACAATACTTGAGGTACGGATGTGCCGGGACCGGATTCGGTGATCGCGGACGATCGGCATCCGAAGCTGGGAATTCCGTGCTCTCCTGGCCTCGGCGCACTACGGTCTGATCATGGGAGCAGATGCTGTATCCGCGCGGGAGGGTGCGCGCCTGGCCGTGACGTCCGAAGTCGGCACGCTGCGCACGGTGCTGCTGCACCGGCCGGGCAACGAGTTGCGCAGGCTCACCCCGCGCAACAACGATCAGCTGCTGTTCGACGGCATCCCCTGGGTGGAGCGCGCGCAGCAGGAGCACGACGCCTTCGCCGAGGTCCTGCGCGGCCGCGGCACCGAGGTGCTGCTGTTGTCGGACCTGCTCGCCGAAACCATCGAGGTCAGCGGCGCCGCCCGCATCCAGGGCATCGCCGCCGCGGTCGACGCGCGCAGGCTCGGGCACACGCTGGCCGACGAACTGGCCGCCTTCCTGCGCGGTGTGCCCGCCACGGAACTGGCCGAGATCCTGGTGGCGGGAATGACCTTCGACGAGTTGCCCTTCGGGCCCGATGCCACCTCGCTGGTGCGCCGTATGCACCACGGCGGCGACTTCGTCATCGATCCGCTGCCCAATCTGCTGTTCACCAGGGACTCCTCGTTCTGGGTCGGTCCGCGTGTCGCGATCACCTCGCTCGCGCTGCCCGCCCGCGGCAGGGAAACCTCGCTGACCGACCTCATCTACGCCTTCCATCCCCGGTTTCTCGGGGTGCGTCGCGCCTACGAATCGCACACCGCTCCGATCGAAGGGGGCGACGTGCTGCTGCTGTCGGAGGGTGTGGTCGCGGTGGGCGTCGGGGAGCGCACCTCGCCCGCGGGTGCGGAAGCGTTGGCGCGCAGCTTGTTCGACGACGACCTCGCGCACACCGTGCTCGTGGTGCCGATCGTGCAGACCCGCGCGACCATGCACCTGGACACGGTGTGCACCATGGTCGACGCGGACGCCGTCGTGATGTATCCGGCGGTGCGCGAGTCGCTGTGCGCCTTCACGATCCGCAAGGAGGACGATTACGGCGGACGGTCCGGCAGCGGCCGGGTCGGCATCAGCGGCCCGGACCCGTTCCTGCCCGCGGCCGCCGAGGCCATGGGCATCGGCAAGCTGCGGGTGATCGACACGGGGCTGGACGGCGTCACCGCCGAACGCGAGCAGTGGGACGACGGCAATAACACCCTCGCCCTCGCTCCCGGCGTGGTGGTCGCCTACGAGCGCAACGAGATGACCAACGCCAGGCTGGAGGACGCGGGCATCGAGGTGCTGCGCATCCCCGGCTCCGAGTTGGGCTCCGGCCGCGGCGGACCCCGCTGCCTGTCCTGCCCGTTGTCCCGAGACGACTTGTGAGCGCGGGCATGTTCACCGTCACGGTCTCCCACGAATCCGCTGTGCCGCCCTACGAGCAGCTACGCCTCGCCGTCATCGCCCAGGTGCGCTCCGGTGAGCTGACGGCCGGAACCAAGATCCCGACCGTCCGCGCCCTGGCCGCCCAGCTCGGCCTCGCCCCCAACACGGTGGCGCGGGCCTACCGTGAGCTGGAGGCCGACGGCGTGGTCGAAACCCGGGGCAGGCAAGGCTCGTTCATCGCGTCATCCGGCGACCCCACCCGCGACGTCGCGGGCCGCGCGGCCACCGCCTACGTCGCGACAGTGCGCAGATTGGGATTGGACGACGCCACGGCCCTGCGTTACGTGCAGGCGGCCTTGGAAGGGTGAGCCCCTTACCGCCAGCTTGGCAGCCAGAGATGGTCGTGCCAATTGCCCGGGGTGATCGGGAGGGCGGTGAGAATCGGCCAGAGCCAGATGAAGTTGGCGATCACCAGGCCCAGGTAGAGACAGACCGCGAGCAGTCCGAGGCTGCGCCGTTCGTTCGGCGGGGCGGGTAGATAGGTCCCGGCGGGGCTGCGCGGAATGGTGCTCGGGTGCGCCGGGCCGAGCACGTCGCCGAGCGCCAGCGCCACGCCCATCACCAGGAACGGGGCCATCGGGACGGCGTAGAAGTAGTACATCTGCCGGTCGAGCGTGGCGAACCAGGGCAGCAGCGCGGCGCCGTAGCCGACCAGCACGGCGCCGTAGCGCCAGTCGCGACGGGTTACGGCGCGCCACAGCATCCAGGCCAGCACCGGGCCCGCGACCCACCAGATGGCGGGCGTCCCGATCAGCATCACGGCCTTCACGCATTGGGTCTGGCCGCAACCGCTGACGCCGCTGTCGGCGTAGTAGTACAGCATCGGCCGCAGACCCATGGGCCAGGTCCATGGTTTGGATTCCCACGGGTGATGGTTGCCCGCCGAATTGGTCAGCTCCGTGTGGAATTCCAGCGACCTTGCGTTGAAGAACCAGAGCGAACGCAGCGCGCCCGGCGCCACATGCGACCAGAATCCGCCGGTACCGATCGGGTCGGTCGGCGCGGACGGATTGCCCGGCATGTACCGGTACACGCCCGTCTCGCTCGCGAACCAGGCCCAATAGCCGGCCAGATAGACGCCGAGGGGCACGAGGACCAGCGCGTAGAGCGCGGGCCCGATATCGCGCAGCGCGACGCCGAGCCAGGGACGGCGCACGCCGTAGTCGCGCCGCGCCGCGAGATCGTAGTAGACGCTCAGCAGGCCGAAGGCGGCGATGAAATAGACGCCGGACCATTTGGTTCCACAGGCCAGGCCGAGCAGCACGCCCGCGCCGAAGCGCCACCAGCGCACCCCGAGACGCGGCCCCCAGTCCGTCACGCCGATCCGGCCCTCGGCGTCCGCGCGGGCGAACCGGGCGCGGACCTCGTCGCGATCGACGATCAGGCAACCGAAGGCTGCGGTGACGAACAACCCCATGAAGATGTCGAGCATGCCGATGCGCGAGGACACGAAGGTGAGCCCGTCGGCGATCAGCAGGATGCCCGCGATCGCGCCGATCAGGGTGGAGCGCGCCATCCGGCGCACGATCCGGATGACCAGCAGCACCAGCACGGTTCCGGCCAGCGCGGCGGTGAAGCGCCAGCCCCAGCCGTTGTAGCCGAACATCGCCTCGCCGATCGCGATGAACTGCTTGCCGACCGGAGGATGCACCACCAGCCCGTAGCCGGGGTTGTCCTCCACCCAGCCGCCGGTGAGCATCTGCCAGGCCTGCGGGGCGTAGTGCTTCTCGTCGAACACCGGGGTGCCTGCGTCGGTCGGGTAGTTGAGCATCGTGAAGCGGGTCACCGCCGCGATCGCGGTGAGGAACGCGGTCACCAGCCAGCCGCGCAGGCGGTCGTCGGGCCCGAAGTCGGGCGGCGGCCGCAGCGGGCCCGGGCTCGACCAGGAGGGCACGGTTCCGAACCGTGCGGTCGCGCGCTGGTCGGTCACCTGGGTCACGCCCCGATCGTATGCTGTGCCGCCTCTCCGAGTATTCAGGCCGTACGCGTTGGGTGGTTTCGCCGGGACCGGAATACGCTACGAACCGATTTCCTCAGCACACGGGTAGCTCGCGAATCTCTCGACACCCGACTCGGACGGCCTGACTACTCGGAGAGGCGGAACAGCGACAGTGACGACGGGCAGGCTGGTGCTCGCGGCGACACCGATGGGCGACATCGGGGATGCCTCGCAGCGCCTGCGCGAGGGACTGGCGACCGCCGACGTGGTGGCCGCGGAGGACACCCGGCGCACCAAGTCGCTGGCCAAGGCGCTGGGCGTCGAGATCGCCGGCCGGGTGGTGAGTTTCTACGACCACGTCGAGGCCGCGCGGATCCCGATGCTGCTCGAGGAGATCGCCGACGGCCGCACGGTGCTGCTGGTCACCGACGCGGGCATGCCGTCGGTGAGCGATCCCGGCTACCGCATGGTGGCGGCGTGTGTCGAGCGCGACCTGCCGGTGACCTGCCTGCCCGGCCCCTCGGCGGTGACCACGGCACTCGCGCTGTCGGCCTTGCCGGTAGAACGGTTCTGCTTCGACGGATTCCCGCCGCGTAAATCCGGCCAGCGCCGGGAATGGTTGCGCACGCTGGCCGCCGAATCACGTGCCTGCGTCTTCTTCGAGGCGCCGCACCGGCTCGCCGACTGCCTGGCCGACGCGGTCGAGATCCTCGGTCCGGACCGCCGCGCCGCCGTCTGCCGGGAGCTGACCAAGACCTACGAGGAAGTGGTGCGCGGCACGCTGGCCGAACTCGCCCAGTGGGCAGTCGAGGGCGCGCGCGGCGAGATCACGGTGGTGCTGGCGGGCGCCCAGCCTTCCGCCGCCGACCCCGCGGACCTGGTCGACGCCGTCGAATCGCTGACCGCCGCGGGCGCGCGCCTCAAGGACGCCTGCGCGGAGGTCGCCGCCGTCCACGCCGTTTCCCGTCGCGAACTCTACGACGCGGTTCTCACCGCGCGCCGCACCTCGTAGGCCGACGCGTCCCTGTGAGGTTTCGCTCCGCCGCGGGTAGTCGACCCGAGGTGGTGCGGCGGGCATGATCATCGGTATGACTTCTCTGGAGAGCAAGGCCACGACGTTCCTCGGATTGCACGTGCCGGGGGACCCCGGAGTCTTTCCCACGGTGTGGGATGCCTGGTCCGCGAAAGTCGCCGTGGCGGCGGGCTTTCCGGCCCTGACGGTCGGCAGTCACCCGCTGGCCGACTCGATCGGCCGCGAGGACGGGGAGAAGATGACGTTCGACGAGTCGATGACCCGGGTACGGCAGATCACGGCCGCGGTGGACGTTCCGGTATCGGTCGACATCGAGTCGGGCTACGGGCAGGAGCCGGCCCGGCTGGTCGACGGGCTGCTGGAAGCGGGTGCGATCGGGCTCAACATCGAGGACACGGTGCACAGCGAGGGCAAGCGGCTGCGCGCGGCGCAGGAGCACGCCGACCTCGTGCACGGCCTGCGCGAGGCCGCCGACGCGGCGGGTGTGCACCTGGTGATCAACGCGCGCACCGATCTGTTCCTGCGTCAGGACGGCGAGGCTTCCGATCGCGTCGACCGTGCCATCGAGCGCCTGAAGCTGGCCGCCGAGGCGGGCGCGGACGTGCTGTTCCCGGTGGGCCGCCACGCCGAGGCCGACATGCGCCGTCTGACCGGTGAATTGCCGCTGCCGATCAGCGCCACCGTCGCGCCGGACCAGGCCGACAAGGCCGCCCTCGCCGACCAGGGCGTCGCACGGATCACCTTCGGCCCCTTCCTGCAAGCCGTGCTGACCAAGGAGATCGAGACCTTGCTCGGCCGCTGGAAGTGAGACCCGCGGCCGGTACCCCACCGGACGACGGGTGGGTTACCGGCCGCGCCCGGTGAGAGCCCGCACGGCAGTCGCGGTATTCAGGACGGAACCGCCAGCCCCAGGGCGGTCATGACGAACTCGACGAACAGCGGCGCCAGATCCGGCACCCGCGCGGGTCCGTCGGAGACGATCACCCGCCGTGTCCGTTCGCCGATCGCGTCCGGGATCAGGGCGATCAGCCCGTCGGAGAGTTCCGGGAGCGCGGGGTCCGCCGCGCGAGCCTGGTCGTAGAACACCCGATACAGCTGGGCGAACCGGTCGACGGCCAGGTCGCGGTAGCCCACGGCGTCCTGATTCACCTTGAACGACTCCACCAGCACCAGCCGGGCGAAATCCGGCTCGGTGGCGACGGTCCGGCAGAAGGTGACCACGATGGATTCGATCTTCGCGTAGGCGTCGGCGTCCGGCGGCAACTGGGCGAGTTCGTCCGCGATCCGGGTCGCCATGATGTCGACCCCGGTGTGCACCGCCTCGGCGAAGCACTCCTCTTTGTTGGCGAAGTGGTCGTAGAAGGTGGTGCGCGAAACCCTGGCTCTGGCAACGATGTCAGTGAGTGTGGTGGCCGGGTAGCCCTTGCTGTCCACGGATTCCACCATCGCCTCGACCAGCCTGCCGCGTTGCGACGTGAGCACGGCTTCGCGTGCCGCCCGATGCCGCTCGGCGAAACCGGACCGGTGAACGGATGCCGTCGCGTGCTGCTGGCCCATGTGTGCCCTCTCTGTGCCGGAACCGATCCCGAACGGAACGTCGTCGTACCGATCGCACACGGTCCGGGGTGTCGCCAGGCCGCGAACCGGTGTTTCATTATCCGACAACGCATTCCACGGTGGGAAGGCAGGTGGATCCACCCGTGGGCATGGTGCCGCGCAACACGGCGAAAGTGTTGTGCGCCTTATCTTTCCGGCCCGCCGCGACGCTGGGCCGAAGCGATCAGTCCTTCGGCTCGATGTACTTGGGGAACACCGGTTCCGGCGCGGGCAGCGTCAGTCCGGGCTCGATCGGGGTGGCGATATCGGCGAACGTCCGGCTCTGTTGTCCCAGTTGGTCGAGGATGCGGCTCGCCGACCCCGGCAGTACCGGCTGCACCAGGATCGCGACGATGCGCAGCACTTCCAGCGTCACGTACAACACGGTGGCCTCGCGGGCGAGATCCTCCGGCGTACCGGACTTCGCCAGCGCCCACGGCGCCTGCGCGGAGAAGTACCGGTTGGTCTCGCCCAGGGTCAGCCAGATCGCCTCCAGCGCGAGATGCATCTGCTGCGCGTCGAACTCGGCCCGGCAGCGATCCAGCAGACCGCCCGCCAGATCCAGCAGCGCGCGGTCGTCATCGATGAACTCGCCGGGGGTCGGCACCACGCCGCCGCAGTCCCGTGCGACCAGCTTGGTGCTGCGCTGCACCAGATTGCCGAACTCGTTGGCCAGGTCGCTGTTGATCCGGCCCACGATGGCCTCGTGGCTGTAGCTGCCGTCCTGGCCGTAGGAGATCTCGCGCAGCAGGAAGAAGCGCACCGCGTCCAAGCCGTAGTTCTCGACCAGTTCCAGCGGGTCGACCACGTTGCCGACCGACTTGGACATCTTCTCGCCCTTGTTGTACAGGAACCCGTGCACGAACACGCGTTTGGGCAGCTCGATGCCGGCCGACATCAGGAACGCGGGCCAGTACACCGTGTGGAACCGCGTGATGTCCTTGCCGATGATGTGCACATCGGCAGGCCAGAACTTGCCGAAGGCGGCGGAGGAGGTGTCGGGGAATCCGACGCCGGTGATGTAGTTCGTCAGCGCGTCCACCCACACGTACATGACGTGGTCGGGGTGGCCGGGCACCGGCACACCCCAGTCGAAGGTGGTGCGCGAGATGGAGAGGTCCTTCAGGCCCGCCTTGACGTAGCTGACGATCTCGTTGCGCCGGGTGGCCGGCGCGATGAACTCCGGGTGCTCCTCGTAGAGCGCCAGCAGCTTGTCCTGGTAGGCCGACAGCCGGAAGAAGTAGTTCGACTCCTCGGTCCAGGTGACCGGCGTCTTGGACTCGGTCGAGATGCGGGTGCCGTCCTCCAGCACCGTGGTCTCCTCGTCGGTGTAGAACGCCTCGTCGCGCACCGAGTACCAGCCCGAATAGTTGCCCAGGTAGATGTCGCCGTTGGCCAGCATCCGCTCCCAGATGGCGACGCTGGCGGCGTGGTGGTCCTCGTCGGTGGTGCGGATGAACCGGTCGAAGGAGATGTCGAGCGTCTTGTCCATCGCCTCGAACACGTCGGAGTTGCGCGCCGCGAGCTCTTCCACCGGGAGGCCCTCGGCGGCCGCTGCCTGCTGCATCTTCTGGCCGTGCTCGTCGGTGCCGGTCATGAAGAACACGTCGTAACCGTCGAGGCGCTTGAAGCGGGCGATGGCGTCGGCCGAGATGTACTCGTACGCGTGCCCGATGTGCGGCGCGCCGTTCGGGTAGGCGATGGCCGTGGTGATGTAGAAGGCGGGGCGGTCAGCTTCGCTCATGGTGTGTCTACTGTAATGCGCGTGCATTCTTTCGCTCGCGTGAATATGCCCTGCGCCGACGCGCGGGTCCCCGCCTCCGCGCCGCGCGGTGGCCGCCGATGAGCGCAGGACGTCCCGCGCCGGAGCTGCCCGAGCCGCTGGCGCCGATCGTGGACGCGCACACCCACCTGGACGCCTGTGGAGCGACCGACGCGGCGTCCACCGCCGCGATCGTCGACCGCGCCGCCTCGGTCGGCGTCGGCCGAGTGGTCACCGTCGCCGACGACCTGGCCGCCGCGCAGTGGGCGGTGCGGGCCGCGCACTGGGACGATCGCGTGTACGCCGCCGTCGCGCTGCATCCGACCAGGGCGAACGCACTCGACGACGACGCCAAGGCCGAGCTGGAGCGCCTGGCCGACGACCCGCGGGTGGTCGCTGTCGGCGAGACCGGCCTCGATTACTACTGGCCGGGCAAGCTGGACGGCTGCGCCGACATCGAGACGCAGATCGACGGTTTCCGCTGGCACATCGACCTGGCCAAGCGGGTCCGCAAGCCGCTCATGATCCACAACCGCGAGGCCGATCACGACCTGCTGACCGTGCTGCTGGACGAGGGCCCGCCGGATCGGGTGATCTTCCACTGCTTCTCCTCGGACACGAACATGGCGCTGTCCTGCGTGGCCGAGGGCTACATCCTCAGCTTCTCCGGGACGGTGAGCTTCAAGAACGCGCACGAATTGCGGGAAGCGGCGAAGGTGGTGCCCGACGACCAGATCCTGGTCGAGACGGACGCGCCGTATCTGACCCCGCATCCGTTCCGCGGAGCGCCGAACGAGCCGTATTGCCTGCCGTACACCGTGCGGGCGCTGGCCGAGGTGCGCGGCCAGGATCCGCTGGAACTGGCGAAGATCACCACGGACAACGCGCGGCGCGTCTACCGGCTCTGAGCGCCGCGCCCGCATACCCGCGGGGGCCCACGGATGCCCGGAATGCATCGGTGTATGCGAAATGTGTCCTATGTCACTTTCGGTGTTCCGTTTCGTGATTTACCTGCGGGGTCGATATTTGATCGTGATATTGAAAAGGCGCTGTTCCTGAGCTTGCTGTTGTCCGCCCCCGCCCCCCTCGTTATCGTGCTGTGACCATGTCCCCCTTCACGCGGATCAACCAGTCGCGTTCGCCGCTGCTGCACATCGCGGTCGGCGCGCTGCTGCTGACGCTGATCATCGGCGCCGGCCTCGCGATCGTGAATCGCAAGACGGTGACCGTCGTCGTGGACGGCGAGAAGCTCTTCCAGACCACGATGTCGCGCGACGTGCGGGGTGTGCTGAAGGCCGCGGGCTTCGCCGTGACCGATCGGGACAAGGTGGCGCCCGCCCTGGCCGCGCACATCGGCGACGGCGCGACCATCACGCTCAACCGCGCCCGCGAGGTGGATCTGTCCGTGGACGGGATGACGCAGCGGGTCTGGACCACCGGCGTGACCGCGGGCGAGGCGCTCGAGCAGTTGAAGATCTCGAAAGAGGTGTACGTCTCGCCCGCCCGCGATGAGCGGCTCCCGTTGCAGGGCGCCACGCTCATGATCGCGACCCCGCGCGTGGTCTCGCTGGTCGACGGCATCGGTAGCCCGGTGGATGTGCGCGCCGCCGCCCCCACCGTCGGCAAATTCCTCGAGGTGGCGGGCATCCCGCTGATCGAGCAGGATTCCGTCGAACCGGCCGCGTCCACCCCGGTGACGAACGGCTTGCGCGTCACCGTGACGCGCAAGCGGGTAGAACAGCACACCGAGACGCTGCCGCTGGACCCGCCGGAGAACGTCATCGAAGACCCGACCATGAACATGAGCCGCACGGTGGTCGAGTCACCCGGCGCTCCCGGCGTCCAGGACGTCACGTTCGCGGTCACCATGGTCAACGGCCAGGAAGTGGACCGTCAGGCGGTCGGTTCCACGGTGACCGTGGCGGCGCAGCCGAAGACCGTCCGCAAGGGCGCCAAGCCGGGCACCGAGGTGCCGCCGGTGCGCGACGGCGCGATCTGGGACGCGCTGGCCCGCTGCGAGTCGACCGGCAACTGGTCGATCAACACCGGTAACGGCTACTACGGCGGCGTGCAGTTCGACCAGGGCACCTGGGAGCGGCAGGGCGGGCTGCGGTATGCCCCCCGCGCCGACATGGCCACCAGGGAAGAGCAGATCGCCATCGCCGAGATCACCCGCCAGCGGCAGGGCTGGGGCGCGTGGCCCGCCTGCACCGGCCGGCTCGGTATCGGCTGACGCTCCACCGGACGCCGGGGGCGTCGCGGCGCGGTTGATAGATTCTCGAGGTGTCCGAACCTGAAATCTCCGCTCGTGGAAGTGCGGCGCTGCTCGGGCCCGCCGAAGTGCGGGTGCTCGCCGAGCGGCTGGGGGTGCGGCCGACCAAGCAACTCGGGCAGAACTTCGTGCACGACGCGAACACGGTGCGGCGGATCGTCGCGGCCGCCGGGGTAGGGCGCGGGGACGTGGTGCTCGAGGTCGGGCCCGGTCTCGGTTCGCTGACCCTCGCGCTGCTGGACGTGGTGGACTCGGTGGTCGCGGTCGAAATCGATCCCGTGCTGGCGCGCCACCTTCCGATGACGGTCGCGGACCGGGCGCCGGATCTGACGGCGCGCCTGTCGGTGGTCGAGGCGGACGCGCTGCGCGTCACCGCCGCGGATCTGCCCGCGGCGCCGACCGCGCTGGTGGCCAATCTCCCGTACAACGTGGCAGTGCCCGTGCTGCTGCATCTGCTCGCCGAATTGCCCAGCATCGCAGTCGCTTTGGTCATGGTGCAGGCGGAGGTGGCCGATCGGCTTGCCGCCGCTCCCGGCAGTCGCACCTACGGCGTGCCCAGTGTGAAAGCGGGCTTCTTCGGGACGGTCCGGCGTGCTGGGGCGGTGGGCACCCAGGTGTTCTGGCCGGTTCCGCGAGTCGAGTCGGGGCTGGTCCGGATCGACCGCTACGCCCAGCCCCCGTGGCCGATGGACGCCGAGCATCGCCGCCGCGTCTTCGCGGTCGTCGACGCCGCGTTCGCGCAGCGCCGCAAGACCCTTCGCGCCGCGCTCGCCGGCTGGGCGGGCTCGCCCGCCGAAGCCGAGCGCCGCCTGCTCGCCGCGGGCATCGCCCCCACCGCCCGCGGCGAAACCCTGGACACCGCCGCCTTCGTCCGCCTGGCGGCCCCGGCGTAGCACTGCGCACAAGGCAGTGGCTCCCCGTACCGGCATCGGCCGGAGCGAGGAGCCACGCGAACGGTCCGGATCAGACGGCGACTTCGTAGCCCGCTTCGTCCACCGCGGCGACGATGTCGGCGTCGGCGATCGGCGCGGTGCTGTCGACGCGGACGGCGCCGCTGGCAAGATCCACATCCACGCCGGTCACGCCGTCGATCTTGCCGATCTCGGTCTTGACGGAGCTGACGCAGTGCCCGCAGGTCATCCCCGTGACGGTGTAGGTGGTAGTGGGCATGTCCGACTCCTTCGCATCCAAATTCTCATACGGCCGGGGGGTACCTCGACCACCTCCGAAAGATACCCCCTATGGGTATGAGTTCGCAAGGGTGCCGCGAACTCACACGTCGTCGGCCAGTTCCAGCCAGCGCTCCTCTGCCGTCTCCTTCTCCGCGAGTACCTGCTTGAGTTCCGCGCCCAAGGTGACCAGCTTGTCCGGCTCGGTGGCCGCGTCGGCGAGCGCCGAGTGCAAGCGCTGCTCGCGTTCGGAGAGCTTGTCGATGGCGCGTTCCAGCCGGGTGAGTTCCTTGCGGGCCGCGCGGTAGGTGGCGGAGTCGGTGGCCGGTGCGTCGGCGGGCTTGGCCTCCGGCGCGGCGGCGCGGCTCCGGCTCGCCGTGATGGCCGCGCGCCTGGTGAGGTACTCCTCGATGCCCCCGGGCAGGTTCGTGAGCTTGCCGTCGCCGAACAGCGCCCAGGTCGAGTCGCAGATCCGCTCGATGAGATACCGGTCGTGGCTGATCACGACCAGCGTGCCCGCCCAGTTGTCGAGCAGGTCCTCCAGTTGTTGCAGGGTGTCGATGTCCAGGTCGTTGGTCGGCTCGTCGAGCAGCAGCACGTTCGGCTCGGACATGAGGATGCGGGTCAGTTGCAGGCGCCGCCGCTCGCCGCCGGACAGGTCACCGACCGGGGTGCGCTGGCGGGCGGGGGTGAAGCCGAGCCGCTCGGCCAGCTGGCCGGCGGAGACCTCCTTGTCGCCCAGCATGATTCGCTGTGCGACCTGCTGCACCGCCTCCAGCACCCGCAGGCCGGTCGGCAGGTCGTCGAGTTCCTGGCGCAGCCAGCCGATCTGGACGGTCTGGCCCTGGACGCGCTTGCCCCCGGCCCAGATCGCGCCGGTGTCTCCGGCCAGAGCGCGCAGCAACGTCGTCTTGCCCGAGCCGTTGACGCCGACCAGGCCGACGCGCTCGCCCGGCGCCAGCCGCCAGGTCAGGTCCCGCACCAGTTCCCTGCCGTCCGGGGTGGTGAGCGTGGCGTCTTCCAGCTCGACGACGACGCGGCCGAGGCGTTTGCGCGCGAAGGCCGCCAGCGAGACGCTGTCGCGCGGCGGCGGCACGTCGGCGATCAGGGCCTCGGCGGCCTCGACTCGATAGCGCGGCTTGGAGGTGCGCGCCTGCGGGCCACGCCGCAGCCAGGCCAATTCCTTGCGGGCCAGATTGCGCCGCCGGGCCTCGGACGCGTCCGCCTGGCGGGCGCGCTCGGCGCGGGCGAAGATCCAATCGCCGTAGCCGCCCTCGTAGCTCTCGACCTTGCCGCCGACCACTTCCCAGGTGTTGGTGGCGATGGTGTCGAGGAACCAGCGGTCGTGGGTCACCACGACGAGGGCGCTGCGGCGGCCGAGCAGATGCGCGGCCAGCCACTGCACGCCCTCCACGTCCAG
Source organism: Nocardia sp. NPDC041819 (assembly GCF_055590505.1). NCBI lineage: Bacteria > Bacillati > Actinomycetota > Actinomycetes > Mycobacteriales > Nocardiaceae > Nocardia > Nocardia sp. NPDC041819. The sequence continues at coordinate 40,866 of NZ_JBVJAP010000013.1, forward strand.
GTGGTTGGTCGGCTCGTCGAGCACCAGCAGGTCGAGTTCGCGCACCAGCGCGGCGGCGAGCGCGACCCGGCGGCGCTCGCCGCCGGAGAGATTGTCCACCGAGGTGTCCAAGCCGAGATCGGCGATGCCGATGCCTTCCATCACCGAGCGGATGCGCGGGTCGGCGGCCCACTCGTGTTCGGCGACCTCGTCGGTCATGGCGTCGTCGGCCAGCCCGGCCAGCACCACCGAACCGACCGTCGCCCCCGGCGGCAGCACGCCGCGCTGGGTCACCACCGCCATGCGCAGGCCGCCGAGCCGGCTGACTCGGCCGCTGTCCGGTTCCTCGATACCGGTGAGCACCTCGAGCAGGGTGGTCTTGCCGCCGCCGTTGAGGCCGACGACTCCGATCCGTTCGCCCGCGTGCACGCCGAGCGAGACGTTGTCCAGCAGCGGCTTGATCCCGAAGCTCTTGTGGACCTGTTCGAGATTGATCAGGTTGGACATGGATCCTTCCGTGTCTTGCGGGAGCGCTCCGATGAGCGCCCCGGGCCAGCGTACCGACCAGGGCGGGGCGTCCGTTCGCCCGGCGAGCAGCGGGAGAGCTTGCGGGACGAACAATGTTCGTTTAGATTGATCGGTGAACGAACACTGTTCGTTCCATGTAACCGATCCGGCGTTCCCCAGAAGTACAGCCGCAGAGTGGGACGCCCACCTCGCCTCGAGGTGTCGGCGGGCGGCACCCGTCCCATTCCGCATCGCTTCCCTGGAGGAATTCCATGCACGTCGGCCTCGGCCTGCCCATTTCCGATCCCGCCGCCCTGCTCGACTGGGCCCGGCGCGCCGACGCGGGCCCGTTCCGCACGCTCGGCCTGCTCGACCGGCTGGTCTACGACAACCCCGAACCGCTGATCGCGCTGGCCACGATCGCCGGCGCGACCAGCCGCGTCAAGGTGCAAACCGAAGTGCTGCTCGCGCCGCTGCGCGATCCGGTGCTGCTCGCCAAGCAGGCCGCCACGCTCGACCGGATGACCGGCGGACGGCTGGTGCTCGGCCTCGGCGTCGGCGGACGCGCCGACGACCACCTCGCCTCGGGCACCGACCTGCGCACCCGCGGCCGCCGCCTCGACGAGCAACTCGCGCTCCTGCGCCGCCTGTGGGCGGGGGAGGCCTACAGCGACGAGTGCGGGCCGATCGGCCCCGCGCCGCTGCGCCCGGAAGGGCCCGAGATCCTGTTCGGCGGTTTCCAGCCCGCCGCGCTCGAACGTGTCGGGCGGTTCGGCGGCGGATTCCTCGCCGCCGCGCCGCCCTCCTGGGCGGGCAACCTCTTCGATACCGTGCGCCGTTCCTGGGTCGACCACGGCCGCTCGGGTGAGCCGAGGATCGTCGCCCAGGTCAACGTGGCTCTCGGCCCTGATCACGTCATCGAGGACGCCCGCGCGTCGATGGGCGCCTACTACGCGTTCAGCGATTACGCCGAGGGCTTCCTCGCCGGAATGCTCACCACGCCCGCGCAGATCCGCGCCACCATCGCCGAATTCGGCGATCTGGGCGCGGACGAGGTGATGTTCTACTGCTACGGGCGCGATGCCGATCAGGTCGATCGGCTCGCCGACGCCCTGCCCTGAGCAACGCCTTCGTGCAGCGGCGGAGGACTGGACGCTTCTGTCCTCCGGTCGCTGCCGGTCGGGCGCCTCAGTCCGTCGGCGAGGCGCTGCCGGTCAGTGCTTCCCCGACGGGTCGGCGCTGAGAATGCGCGCGCCCGGCACGGGTCCGCCGGCCGTCCGCACGCTGCGGCAGACGCCCGCGCCCGCGAGTTCGGCGGCCACCGAGATCGCCGATTCCTCGCTCTCGCACAGGAACGCGCACGTGGGCCCGGAGCCGGACACCAGCCCGGCCAGCGCGCCCGCCGTGACGCCCGCCCGCAGCGTGCGGCGCAGTTCCGGCTTCAGCGACACCGCCGCCGCCTGGAGGTCGTTGCCGAGCAAGGGTGCGAGCTGGTGCGCGTCGCCGGAGGCCAGGGCTTGCATCAACTGCTGCGGTTCGCCGACCCGAGGCGGATCGCCGTGCTCGCGCAACCGGTCGAGTTCGGCGAAGACCGCTGGCGTGGACAGGCCGCCTTTGGCGAAGGCGAGCACCCAGTGAAAGGTATTGCGCGACAGCACCGGCAGCAGGCGCTCCCCGCGGCCGGTGCCCAGCGCGGTGCCGCCGTGCAGGGCGAACGGCACATCGCTGCCGAGTTCGGCCGCCACCGCGCTCAGTTCCTCCCTGGACAGTCCCAGGTCCCACAGCTCGTTCAGCCCGACCAGCGCGGCGGCGGCGTCGGCGCTCCCGCCCGCCATACCCCCGGCTACCGGAATGCCTTTGGCGATGGCGATTTCCACCAGGGGAGCGCGGCCGCCGAGGTGTGCGAGCCGGACGGCCGCCTTCCAGACCAGGTTCGTCCGGTCGGTCGGCACGTCCGCGGCGCCCTCTCCGGTGACCCGGACGGCCAGCGAACCCGAGGGGGAGATCTCCAGATCGTCGCTCAGGGACAGCGCTTGGAACACCGTGGTCAGGTCGTGGTAGCCGTCGGCACGCAGGTCGCCCACTCCGAGATGGAGGTTCACCTTCGACGGCGCCCGCACGGTGACGGGACTCGGCACAACTGACAGCACGGTGCTCAAGCCTAATGGGAGCGGCCGGGCGATGCCGTTCCGTAGCGGGCGTCGCGAAAAGGAACCGGGGGCGGGGCAATCCCCTGGCCGTTACAGCAGGCCGCCGCCGGTGGCGTCGATCCACTGCCCGGTCACCCAGCGCGCCTCGTCGGAGGCGAGGAATCCGACCACGTCGGCGACGTCGGCGGGCTGCCCCACTCGTTTCAGCGGGGACATCGCCGCCACCGCCGCCTGGCTTTCGGCGTTGCGCAGCCAGTTCGCGTTCATGTCGGTGTCGATGATGCCCGGCGCCACCGCGTTCACGGTGATGCCGCGCGCCCCGACCTCCTTGGCGAGCACGCTGGTGAAACTGTCGATCGCGCCCTTGGTCATGGTGTACGCGATCAGCTGCGGCATGTACGCGCCGTGGGTCAGGCCGGTGGAGATGTTGACGATCCGCCCGCCCGGCCGCAACCGATCCAGGCCGAGACGGGTGATGAAGAAGGGTGCCTTGGCGTTGATCGCGAAGACCCGGTCGAACGCCGCCTCGTCGGTCCCGGCGATCGGCTCCCGGATGCCGTCGGTGCCGGCATTGTTCACCAGGATGTCCAGGCCGTCGGCGTGCGCGTCGAAGGCCGCCCACAGCGCCTCGGCGTCACCGGGCACGCCCAGTTCGGCGCGAATCGCGAATGCCGCGCCGCCCGACGCCTCGATCGCGGCCACGGTCGCCTTCGCGGCCTGCTCGTCGCTGTTGTAGTGAACCGCCACCCGTGCGCCGTCGCGGGCCAGTCGTTCGGCTATCGCCCGGCCGATACCCCGGCTGCCTCCGGTCACCAGTGCCGTCTTGCCCGTCAGTGCGCCCATCACGGGCCCCTTTCTCTAGCGGTCGCTACAGAAAGGAAGGTAGCACATTCTCTAGTGACCGCTATAAAATTGCGGCATGAGTACCACGACCCGCGGGCGGCCCCGATCCTTCGACCGGGACGCCGCGCTGGAGAAGGCCATGCGGCTGTTCTGGGAACGCGGGTACGAGGCCACGTCGATCGGAGACCTGACCGCGGCGATGGGCATCGGTGCGCCCAGCCTGTACGCGGCGTTCGGGGACAAGAAGACGTTGTTCGCCGAGGCCGTCGCGAAATTCGGCGCGCGCTACGGCGGATTCGTCACGCGAGCGCTCGCCGAGGAGGGCACCGCCGACGCGGCGGTCCGGCGCATCCTGCGGGAGGCGGCGGTGGAGTACACCCGGCCGGAGTGCCCGCACGGCTGTCTGGTGATCAGCGCGGGCGTCAACACCACGAGCGCCGAGATCGCCGATTTCCTGCGCGACATGCGCAACCGGAACATCGACGCGTTCGCCGCGCGCATCCAGGCCGACATCGACGCGGGCGTCCTGCCGCGTCACCTCGACGCGCGCACGCTGGCCCGCTATGTCGGCACGGTGATGCAGGGAATGTCCCAGGCGGCGCGGGACGGCGCGAGCCGGGCCGAATTGCAGCGGGTGGCCGAGCTGGCGCTGCGCGGCTGGGAACCCTAGTGCCCCGAGGCGCGTCCGTCCTGCACCACCACGGGCAGGCAGGTGCGCACGAAGTCCGCGCCGAAGTCGGTGAGCACCACGCTGCGGTAGATCACCTTGGTGCCGAAGCCGGACCGCTTCAGCATCTCCCGCACCGGTGACTGCGCCTCCAGCAGCTGATACCGGTTCGGATTGCCGACCGGCTCGCGCGCGTGCTCGACCAGGCCCAGTCTGCGCAGGTTGGTCAGGTACTGCTGGATCCGGTTGGGGAAGCGCAGGCCTGCGTGCTCGCCGATCAGGGTGAGCATCGAGCCGAGGCGTTCGGAACCGAGCGCGCGCGGGCGTCCGGTGCGGATGTCGATCGAGGGCTGCGGCCCGTCCAGATGCAGGAAACGCAGGATGCGCGCCTCGTCGGGGGTCAGCTCGGCGAGCATGCCCGCGAAGGCCGGATGGTTGTCGTCCTCGCCGTGCGGGCTCGCCGACAACCGCAGCAGCGCGGCGCCCTGCTCGCGCAGCGTCGGCACGGCATCCTGCGCGGGCGGTTGCGCGGCGGCGGACAGGCCGAGCGCTTTGCGCATCGCGTCACGGACTTCGGACTCCGCCTCGGCCAGCACTTCTCGCGGCGGCGCTCCCTCGATGCTGCGCCGCACGACGGTCGAGGTGACGTCGACCGCGGTGCCGACTCCCCAGGAGGTCACCCCGGTGACGGCGGTCCACGCGACCCGTGCGACGCCCGTCGCGGCGCGCACGGTGGCCACGGGAACCGTGACCCGTCTTGGTAATTCGTCGGTGTGAGCGATGTCCGAAGCCGGCCGCCGGGCGATCTCCTGCGATGGCCCGGCATTCGCCGCCGTCGCGTCGAGGTGCTCGACGGCCTCGAGATCGCCGTCGTCCGGACTCGCTACAGCCATGATGTCGCCACTCCCGTTCCGAAGATCAGGATATGAGCGTATCCGGCGAAGAGCCCCAGCACGCCGCCATGGACGAAAAGGAGCCATTCATCCTGTTTGATGGCCGCGCGAAGCATGTCGACGAAGTCCGGCGGCGACAACATCGCCATCTGCCTGGCGATGTATTCGTTGATCTGCCTGCCCTGGCGGACATTGAACTCCGGGTCCGCGAACGCGATCGGCGCGATGGACATGGCTTCGTTGGTGAAGGTCGATTGCAACGAGTCGTATTCGCGGCTGCCGAGCATGAACTTGACCGCAGGACGCGCGGGGCCGAGCGCGCGGTCGGCGGCCGGGCGCAGCGTGTCCTCCAGCATCTGCATGGTGCGGTCCGAGCGCGGGCCGTTGAGCAACTCGTCGCCGATATTCGCCACGGTGATCACCTGGCTGGAAACCAATTCCGCGTATCCGTCGGTGATTTCGGACTTGCGTTTGATCAGCAGGCCCTGCCGCCACGGGACCCACCACTTCGGATATGCGGGCGCGAAGATCATATTGATGCCGATCCAGTTGACCACCCAGCCGATGATCACGCCGCCGATCGGCAGCACGACCAGGCTGGACCAGCCGCTCAGATGCAGGACGGCCACCAGCAGCACGCCCATCGGCGCGCCGAAGTAGAAACCGAAGTTCTGCATGAATCGCAGTTCCTTCGCGCCGAGCACTTGGAACAGCGTGTTGAGCAGATGCGGCCGGGCCTGGAAGTAGCGGATCACCATCTGCTTCACATCGAGCAGCTGATCGATATTCGCGCCTAATTCCTCGGTCAGCTCACGCAGGATCTCCGGCAGCTGCTGGCGCACCCTGGCATGCACCATGTCGCGCACCTGGGCGGGCAGGTTGTACCAGAGCTGAGGATGCTCGCGGCGCAGGATGTCCTCGACGATGTCTTTGATCTGCGCGTCGGCGATGCTGGTGAGATGCTCGGCCAGCTTGTCCGGCTCGAGCTCCCGGTAGAAGTCGGCTACGCTGCCCAGCTTGGCCAGGCCCTTGTCGACCGCGATGCTCGCCATCTTGTCGGCGCGCGACGGGACGATGCCCTGCCACCCGAACCGGCCGTCATAGCTGAGCAGCGGGAGGACCTGAATTCGCTTGGGCAGGAATGGATACAGCGCGCGCAGACCGGGAACTCGGACACCGTGGAAGGCGACCGGCTTGAACAGCATGAGCACGCCGGTCCAGTTGGTGATGTAGCCGATCACGCCGGTGAAAAGCGGTATGGTCACGAGCTCGAGGAGGATCGTGGGGTGGATTCCGAATACGCTCTCTAACACGACACCCTCCTGCCGATACACCGGTGATCGCCGCCTCACCGGCACCCAAAACTAGCACCCCCTCCTCGAGGAAACCCTATTGCGCGCCGCGTGCCGGTCGCACTGTCCGAGTCAGGCGGTGCGAATGACCCGCGACACAAGGGGAAGTAATCTGTGGAGCGGATTCGTTCCCCCGGCGATATCGGAGAAAACGTGGCAGACGACAGGACCGGACAGGACGTGGCACGGCCAGGTTCCCGCGCCGTCGAGCGCAGTTCGGATGTCGAACAGCGGCAGATCAGCAATGAGGCCCGGCTGATCCGCGGCGTGTTCCGCGCGGCAGGAGTGGCCGCGGGCACCGTCGTGCGCGGAAGCCAATGGGCGGTCGGCACGACCTACGAGGTCACCAGGGAGATCACCCAGGCCGCACTGGACGGGGAGTCCTCGGCCGAGATCGCCGAGCGGACCGGAAACGCGTTGCGTTCCATCGCCCGCAGCGCCCTCGGCGTCACCGAGGGCTCGGTCCGGGAGATCGTCAGCTACGTCCCGACCTCCAACGGCCCCACCTCGCAGCAGCCGCTCGCCGTCGGCCCCTACCTGCGTTCGGCGAGCACCGAGGAATTGCGCCGCCGTGGCGACGCGCTGCTGGCCAGGTCCGCCGACGTCTACTTCACCGAGGACGTACACCCGGCCTACGACCGCATCCTCGACGAACTCGCTCCCGACGAGGCGCGCATCCTGCGCTTCATGGCGCTCAACGGCCCGCAGCCCGCGGTCGACGTGCGCACCAACCGGCCGCTGGGGATCGGCTCGGAACTGGTGCAGGGCGATCTCACCTCGGTGCCCGAGCAGGCCGGCGTGCGCTACCCCGACCGCGCGCGGTCCTACCTGATCAATCTCAATCGCCTCGGGCTGACGCTGACCTCGGACGATCCGGTAGTGCTGAGCCGGTACATGGTGCTCGAGGTGCAGCCCGTGGTGGAGGCGGCGCTGAAGAAGGCGGGCCGGGCGCCGAAGATCGTGCGCAAGAGTCTCCGGCTGACCGAGTTCGGCGAGGACTTCTGCCGTACCTGCTTCACGATCGGAAGCTGACCCGAAGTTGATCTTGACCGGAATGTTCCGCTCGCCGTGATAGCAATCTGATACAACCCTCCCAATCCGGCACTCGGAATGGGATTGTTGAGGGTATGGATCAGCGAACCGGCGGGCAGGGGCGCGGCGACCCAGGTTTGGGCATCGCTGGGCAAGTGCGTAACGACCGGGGCACGGGCTCCGGTGGGCCGCAGCGCGACGACCTGGGATTTCCCCCGGGTGGCCAAGAGCGCGGCGGGGTGGACATCGATTCCGGCATACCGGAGCCGGAGGAACGAGATTTCGACCCGGTCGGTGCGGGTCCGAACCGCGACAGGCGGGCGACCAGCGCCGGTGAAGGGGATGCGGACGCCGAGGACCGGCTGCGCTTCGACGCGGGAACCATCGACTTCGGGCAGGTGCGCGACGATCCGCGGGCGGGCCGCGGCCGCGACGAGCGGGAGCTGGACGACGTCTCGGCGATCTCCCGGCTGAAGTACCGGTACCTGCGCACCCTCGACACCAAATCCTGGGATGACTTCGCCGACACCATGGTGCCCGAGGCGACCGCGACCTACAGCGAATATCTGCAGTTCGAGTCGCGCGAGGCGTTCATCGCGTTCATGCGCAACACGCTCGGGCCGCACGTGATCACCGAACACCGCTGCGACCACCCGGAAATCGATGTGGACGGCGACACCGCGACCGGCACGTGGTACCTCGCCGACACGGTGCTCATTCCGGGCCACAACATGCTGCTGCGCGGCGCGGCCTTCTACACCGACCGCTACGTCCGCTGCGACGACGGCCACTGGCGCATCTCGCACACCGGCTACGAACGCACCTATGAAGTGGTGCTCTCCCTCAGCGACCTGCCCAGCCTGCGGCTGACCTCGAGCCGCTGGGGCCTGATCGCGAAAGAAGACGGCATCTCTTCGATCGAACGCGACCCAGGGGCCCCGCCGATGCGGCCGGAGTCCGAGGCCGGCTGACTCAGTCGGCGGTGGCCACCAGGGGCTCCAAGGTGAGCGCCGGGTGCTCCTTCTCGATGTATTGCAGCCGCCATTTATCGCTGAACAGCGCGAGCAGCGCACCGTCTGAGCGGGTGAACACCTCCACCCCGCGCTGCCGCCCGAGTTCGTCCGCCGACGCGGCATCGGTGCGCCGGGCCAGCGTGTAGCCGAGGTGCTCCATCGTGGTCTCGACGTTGAACTCCGTGAGCATGCGCGCGGTCACCACTTCGAACTGCATCGGGCCGACGGCCGCCAGGACCGGAGCGGCGTCGCCGCGGATGTCGTTGCGCAGCACCTGCACGACGCCCTCGGAGTCGAGCTGGTCCATCGCCTTGCGGAACTGCTTGTACTTGCCCGCGCTACGGGCCCGCAGCACGGCGAAATGCTCCGGTGCGAACGACGGGATCGGCGGGAACTCCACCTTCTTGTCCACGAACAGCGTGTGACCCGGAGCCAGCGCCGTCGCGTTGACCAGGCCCACCACGTCACCGGGGTAGGCGGTGTCGACGGTGGCGCGTTCGCGGCCGAACACGGTCAGCGCGTACTTGGTGGCGAACGGCCGCCCGGTCTGCGCGTGGGTGACCACCATGCCGCGCTCGAACTCGCCCGACACGATCCGCATGAACGCGAGCCGGTCCCGGTGGGCGGCGTCCATGCCCGCCTGCACCTTGAACACCACCGCGCTGAACGGATCGCCGGTCTCGCGCGGCTTGCCCTCGACATCGCGGCGCGGACCCGGGGCGGGCGCGAGCGCCACCAGGGTCTCCAGCAGCTGCCGCACGCCGAAGTTCAGCATCGCGGAGGCGTAGATGACCGGTGAGGTCTGCCCGGCCAGGAACAACTCCTGGTCGTGGTCCTGGCCGGTGGCCGAGAGCAGCTCGCTCTCCTCCGCGGCGGTGGTCCACGGCTCGCCTTCGCGCGCCTCGGCCGCCTCCGGAGTCAGCGACTCCTCCGGCGCGATGGTCGCGCCGCCCGCGGTGCGAGTGAAGTGGATGTATTCGAGCGCCGCGCCGTCCGGGCCCCGGCGCAGCAGGCCGCGGAAGTCTCCCGCGATACCGACCGGGAGGAACAGCGGAGTGGGGGTGAGGCCGATCCGCTCATCGATCTCGTCGAGCAGTTCCAGCGGAGCCCGGCCCGGCCGGTCCCACTTGTTGATCACGGTGATCACCGGGATGCCGCGGTGGCGGCAGACCTGGAACAGCTTCAGCGTCTGCGGCTCCAGGCCCTTGGCGGCGTCGATCAGCATCACCGCGGCGTCGACGGCGGTGAGCACCCGGTAGGTGTCCTCGGAGAAATCGGAGTGGCCGGGGGTGTCCACCAGGTTGATGACGCTGTCGACCTCGGACCCCGCTGCGCGGTAGTTGAACTGCAGCGCGGTCGAGCTGACCGAGATGCCGCGCGCCTTCTCCATCTCCATCCAGTCCGAGACGGTGGACTTGCGCCCGGCCTTGCCGTGGATCGCGCCCGCCTCGGAGATCATCCTGGCGTGCAGGGCGAGTGCCTCGGTGAGCGTGGACTTGCCCGCGTCGGGGTGGGAGATCACCGCGAACGTGCGCCGGCGGGCTACCTCGGCGGACAGCCCGCGGGGTGCGGGCGCGACAACACCCTCAGGGGAGGCGCTCAACGCAAGACAACCTTTCGCAGACAACCGATCGGCAACCACGCCAGCGTACGCGACTCGCTCGAGCGCGAGCCGAACCGCCGGTGACCACCCGATTCAAAGAGCGCCTCTGCGCTGGGGTATGGTGTTCGGGTTGTCTCGGCGAGGGTGACCGCAGACCAGTTTTGCGACACCGTGATCGACGCGGCTCGGCTTCCGGCCGTCCTCGTTCGGTCTTCGCCCCGACGAGTAGACCACCCCCGTCAGGTGTGCGGAACCCCTGACGTGTAACTGACAGCCCGGAAGAGCCGTAGGAGTAGATCCAGTCATGTCCGACGTCAACCTTCTCGAAGCATCCGTACGTACCGAGTTCGGCAAGGGCGCCGCCCGCCGTACCCGTCGTGCGGGCAACGTCCCGGCCGTGCTGTACGGCCACCAGGCCGACCCGCAGCACCTGTCGGTGAACGCCCAGGCCTTCGCTGCCATCCTGCGTGAGCACGGCACCAACGCGGTGCTGAACCTCGTCATCGACGGACAGAAGCAGCTCGCGCTGACCAAGTCCGTCGTGGTGCACCCGATCCGCCGCTACATCGAGCACGCCGACCTGCTGATCATCAAGCGTGGCGAGAAAGTCACCGCCGACGTGAACGTCACCGTCGCCGGCGACGCCGTCCCCGGCACCCTGGTCACCCAGGAAGCCACCACCGTCTCCGTCCTGGCCGACGCGATGAAGCTGCCCGAGGCCATCGAGGTCTCCGTCGAGGGCGTCGAGGCGGGCACCCAGATCACCGCCGGCGAGCTGCAGCTGCCCGAGGGCGTCGAGCTGGCCGCCGATGCGGAGATCCTGATCGTCAACGTGATCGCCGCCCCGGCCGCGGAGCCCGTCGAGGGCGAGGAAACGGCCGAGGCCGAGGGCGAGAGCGCTGAGTAACAGCGCACCGTCCGCCGGGCCCGCGCTCGTCGTCGGACTGGGCAACCCCGGTCCCGAATACGAGCGCACCCGGCACAATGTGGGTTTCCTGGTCGCCGACGTGCTCGCCGAGCGCGTCGGCGGCCGTTTCGGTGTGCACAAGAAATCCGGCGCCGACCTGCTGCAGGCGCGGCTGGACGGGCGCCAAGTGCTGATCGCGAAGCCGCGGGCGTTCATGAACCTGTCCGGGCGGCCGGTGGCCGCGCTGGCGAAGTTCTTCTCCGTGCCGCCGACCGAGGTGATCGTCGTGCACGACGAACTCGACCTTCCGTTCGGCGCCATCCGGCTCAAGCGCGGCGGCGGCGAGGGCGGGCACAACGGTCTGCGCTCCGTCTCCAGCGCCCTGACCACCAAGGACTACCTGCGCACCCGCATCGGCATCGGCCGCCCGCCGGGCCGCCAGGATCCGGCCGACTACGTGCTGAAGCCGTTCTCCGCGCCGGAGCGCAAGGAGGTCCCGGTGATCGTCGAGCAGGCCGCCGACGCGGTGGAGCTGCTGCTGCGCGTGGGTCTCGAGACCGCGCAGAACCAAGTGCACTGAGGCGCACCTCGCTCGATACGGGGTGCGCCCGGCCGATCATCCGCGCGGCAGATGAATCGCGGTCGCGGCCCTGCGCAGTTTGCCCGAAGAGGTCTTCGGCAGTGCGCCGGGGCCGAGCACGGTGACGGTGCGCGGCCGGGCGCCGACCTCCGCGAACACCGAATGCACGATCTCGCGCTCGATGCGCTTGACCTCGTCGGGGTTCTGGTGGCTGCCGCTCTCCACCACCACGGCGAAACTCTCCCGCTTCTGGCCCGCGTCGAGGCGCACCGCCACCGCGTTGCCCGGACGTACGCCGCTCACCCTGGTCGCGGCGCGCTCGATGTCGGTGGGGTAGATGTTGCGGCCGCCCATGATGATCACGTCCTTCATCCGGCCGCACACCACGATCAGCCCCTCGTCGGTGAAGTAGCCGATGTCGCCGGTGTCCAGCCAGCCATCGTCGTCCTGGGCCGGTTGGAATCCGTCCACCGTCACATACCCGGAAGTGACCGCGGGGCCGCGCAATTCGATCACGCCCACCGACCGGGTGGGCAGCGGCTGACGTTCGCTGTCGACGATACGGCCCTCCAGATGGTCGACCAGATAGCCGAGGGTGGGCAGTCTGCGGATGTTGGCGGGCTGGCCGTGCTCCTCCGGCACCGGCACCGCCTTGCCGATCGCTTCGAGCAGATCGCCATCGATCACGTCGAGCACCTGTCCGTGACCGGCGTCGGGGATCGACACGGCGAGCGTGGTCTCGGCCATGCCGTAGACCGGGGTGAGCGCCATCGGGTTGAGCCCGAAGCGTTTCCCGGCGGCGGCCAGAGCGTCCATGGTGTCCGGGTCCACCGGTTCGGCGCCGTTCCACATGTAGCGCACGCTGCTGAGATCGAACGCGCCGTCGTCGGCCTGCCGCAGCCGCCGGGCCAGCAGCGAGTAGGCGAAATTCGGCGCGGCGGTGACGGTTCCGCGGTACTTGCTGATCAGCTCGGCCCACAGCAGCGGCCTGGTGAGGAAGTCCAGCGGTGTCACGCACACCACTTCGGCACCGAATTGCATCGGGACGCTGAGGAATCCGACCATGCCCATGTCGTGGAACAGGGGCAGCCAGCTGACCATCACGTCGTCGTCGAGCTGGAATTTCACCCGGTCGAACATGGCGTGGGCGTTGACGAAGAAGTTCTCGTGCGTGATCCGGACCGCCTTGGGCGAGCCGGTGGACCCGGAGGTCAACTGCTGCAACGCGATATCGCCCTCGGCGGTGGGCACCGGGTCGGTGTCGGGACCGTCGGGCAGCTGGTCGATGCGCACCACGGTGATGCCGCGTTCGCGCAGCAGCGGCTCGGCCGCCTCGAACGGCGCGCCCAGCACGACCGCGCGCGCTTCGATCATGGTCAGCACGGTCTCGGTGTCGCGCGCCCAGACCACCAGATCGGTGCGCGGCGTCGGCTGGTGCAGCATGGTGATCGACGCGCCGCGCATCCAGACGGCCTGGCAGGCCGGGGCGATGTCGACCGGCATGCCCGCGAGCACGCCGACCGCGTCGCCGTGCCCGATGCCCGCTTCGGCCAGCCCGCCCGCCATGCGCCGGGCGATCCGGTGGATCTCCGCCCAGGTGCGCCGCAGCGGGGCGCTGGGCTCGCCGGTTACCAGTCCGCGCTCGGAGTTTCGCGCCGTGGCATACATTTCGTCGGTGAACCTGCTCAACGTTCATCTCCTAACCACCAGCTGTCGCCGGGAACCGGCCTCCCCCCACTATCCCGCCATCGGGGGGCGGCGTTAACCCCTTTTCCGGGGGCCCCAGGTCACAGCGACGAGAAGGTGGCCGCGTAGCGATCCACATAGCACCGGCCCGAGCGCGCGGCCAGCTCGCGCATCAGCTCGTCGGTGGCGGCGCGCACCATGTGGTGTTGCTCGGCGGGCGGGTAGCGGCGCGGCGTCCCGAACTCGATGCGCACTTTGCCGAACCGCGGCAGACGCCTGCCGCGTGGGTTCACCCGATCGGTACCCGACAGCGTCACCGGAACGACCGGCGCGCCGGTGGCCATGGCGACCCGCAGGGTGCCGGTGCGGCCGCGGTAGATCCGCCCGTCCGGTGAACGGGTGCCCTCGGGATGGATCGCCCAGACGCCGCCCGCTTCCAGGATGCGGGTGGCCGCGGCCAGTGCGCCCGCGGCCGCGTCGCCGCCCGTCCGGTCGACCGGAACCTGCCCGGAGACGGAGTAGAACCACCGATTGAACCGGCCGCGCAGGCCCGTCCCGGTGAAGTACTCCTGTTTCGCCAGGAACGTCACGCGCCGGGGGACGACCAGCGCGAGGTAGAGCGAGTCGATCACGGCGAGGTGATTGGCCGCGATGATCACGGGCCCGGTGCGCGGGATGTTGTCCAGCCCAGCGACATCGGGCCTGCCCAGCAGCCGCAGCAGCGGACCGAGCAGCACGTACTTGAACAGCGAGTACCACATGGAGACCTCCGTAGACGAATGCGTAGACATTGTCTACCGCATCGCGTAGACAGTGTCTATGTGCGGGAGTGTGGTTCTGCCGTGGCAGGCGTAGACAATGTCCGCATGGCCGAGAGCGAGACGTTGCGAGATCGACTGGTCGACGTCGGCGTCGACCTGCTCGAGGAGGTGGGCGTCGCGCACCTGGGGTTGCGTGCGATCACCCGGGCGGCGGGCGTCTCACACGGTGCGCCGCGGCGCTACTTTCCGACCCACCGCGCACTGCTGGCCGCCATTGCCGCCCGGGGGTTCGCCGACCTCGCCGACCGGTTCACGGCGGTGGACGCCGAGTCCGCGCGCGACCGTCTCGGGCGGATGAGCGCCGAGTACATCGAGTTCGCCGCGCGGCGGCCGGAGATGTTCACCCTCATGTTCCGGCACGATCTGCTCGAAGGCTCCGGCGAGAACCTGCGGTCGGTCACCCTGCCGCTGTTCGCGCGGTTCGCCGAGCTGGTCGGCGCGGCGGCGGGCACGACCGATCCGCGCGACCGCGCGATCGCCCTGTGGACGAATCTGCACGGCATCGCCACCACGCAGGCCAATCGCAGCCTGCGTCTGGTCGCACCCGGCGCCGACGTCGAGGCTCTGGTGGCCAGGGCGCTCGCGGTGCATCTGGCCTGAGTGTCGCGGGCCGCTCACGGCTCAAGCGCGCAGTTCCGCCACCGCGGCGACGAAGCGATCGAGTTCGTCGAAGCCGACGAAGCAGTGCGGCGAGGCGCGCACGACGGAGGCGAGGCCACGGCCGGTCATATCCAGCAGGGTCGAACCGGCGTGGCTGACCGTGACCGTGATGTCCTGCGCCAGCAGCCGGTCGCGCACCTCGACGGAGTCGACGCCGTCCACGGTGAACGACACGATGCCGCTGTGCCGCAGACCGATGTCGCGCACGGTCACCCCCGGAATCTCCGGCAGCGCCTTGCGCAGGTGCTCGGCGCGGGCCGCGATCGCGGCGTAGACGTCTTCCTGGCCCAGTTCGAGCAGGTATCGCACGGCGGCGCCCAGGCCGAGCCTGCCCGCGACGTCGCATTCCCAGAACTCGAAGCGGCTGGCATCGGGCGCGAGCCGGTAGTCGTGCGGTCCGGTCCATTGCGCGCCGTGCAGGTCGAGCCGGGCGGGTTCCATCGAGCGCGCCAACTCCGGCCGCAGGTAGAGGAAACCGGTGCCACGCGGGCCGCGCAGCCACTTGCGGCCGGTGGCCGACAAGGCGTCGACGCCGAGTTCGGCCACGTCCAAGGGCAGCTGACCGGCGGACTGACAGGCGTCCAGCAGCACCAGCGCGCCGACCGAGTGCGCGATCCGGGTCGCCTCGGCCGCCGGGTTCACCAGCCCGCCGTTGGTCGGCGCGTGCAGCACCGACACCAGCTTGACCCGTTCGTCGACCAGCGCCGACAGCGCGTCCAAGTCGATCTGCCCGGTCCCGTCGCTGGGAATCTTCTCCACCGTTGCGCCGGTGGCGCGGGCCCGCTGCAGAGCGGCGATGGCGTTGCTGGCGTAGTCCGCCTCGGAGACCAGGATGCGATCGCCCGCGGCGAGCGGTACCGAGTAGAAGAAGTCCGCCCACGAGCGCGTGGCGCTGTCGCTGAGCGCGATGCTCTCGGGTGCGGCGTTGATCAGCGCGCCGATCGCGGCCTTGACGTCGGCCAGATCGTCGAGCCGCTCGTTCGCGGCGCGATAGCCGCCGATCTCCGCCTCCCTGCGCAGATGCGCGATCACGGTGTCGGTGACGACCCGAGGGGGCAGCGACGAGCCGGCGCTATCTAGGAAAACGGGTCCCGGTCCGGGCCCCGGCGCGCATCCGGGAGTGTCGGCTCGTACGCGATCGTCATCCAGCATGGAGCCGACCTTATCGGGTGAATTGTTCGGCTTCATGTCGGTTTCTTGTCGGCCTGCGTCGCTACGCTGGATGGATCGCCGCACGCGAATTTCGGCCGGGGAGTGGAATACCACCGCCCAGAATGGCGATAACCGAAGAGCAGCGGACTACGTCCCGGAGCCCACTGGAGGTTGGCATGGCGGTCACGCTCGAGAGTCCTGAGTCGGCCGGGTGTGCCACCGAGCAGGGAGAACTGTCCTCCCGCGCGGCGGCGGAAGCATATATCGGGGGGGTGTGTTTCAAGCTCGGGCCACCGGCGCTGATCGGCGCCGAACTCGAATGGCTCACGGTGCAGGGTGAGTGTTCGGCGTCGGGTCCTTCGGCCGCTCCGCGCCCCCAGCTGTCCGCCATGGCGGACGCACTCGGACCGTACGCACCACGGTCCATCGCCCCCGATTCGCCGGCGCTCGCCTTGCCGGGGGGCAGCCGGGTCACTCTGGAACCCGGCGGTCAGATCGAACTCTCCAGCGCTCCGTACGGAGCCGCCGCGCAGTTGTGTGATCGGCTGCGCGATGATGCCCGCCTGTTGCGGGAACTTCTCGAATCCCGGTCCATCCGCACCGTTTCCGTCGCCGCCGACGCGGACCGCCGCCCCAAGCGGTTGCTTCAGCTGCCGCGCTATCGCGCGATGGAGCGCTCCTTCGGCGGCATCGGGCCGTTCGGCAAACTGATGATGTGCAATACCGCGGCCACCCAGGTCAGCGTCGACGCAGGGGCCGACCGCGCGGACGTCACCGCGCGCTGGAGCGCCCTCTACGCCGTCGGCCCGGCGCTGCTGGCCGCCTTCGCCTGTTCACCCGGCCTGCGTGGCGCGCCGCCGGGAGCATGGGCCTCTCAGCGCATGCGGGCCTGGTTGCGGCTGGACAACACGCGCACCCGCCCGCCGGTGCTGGACTGGGCGGACCCGATCGCCGCGTACGGCAGATGGGCGCTGGACGTGCCGCTGCTGTGCGTGCGCCGACCGGACGGCGCCGAGGGCGGTGACGGCGACTGCGCGGAATGGTCCGCACCGCCCGGTGCGACCTTCGCCGACTGGCTGTCCGGCGCACTGGACGACGAGGTCGGCCGCCGCCCCGGCATCGGCGACCTCGACTACCACCTGACCACGCTGTTCCCGCCGGTGCGCGCCTCGGGCCACCTGGAGGTCCGCTACATCGACGCCCAGCCCGGCGACGCGTGGACCGTGCCGGTGCACGTGATCGACGCGCTCATGTCCAGCCCGGCGGTGGTCGCGGAGGCGAGCTCGATCGCCGCGCCGCTGGCCGGCCGCTGGGTCGATGCCGCCCGCTACGGATTGGCCGATCCCGACATCAGGGCCGGTGCGGTCGCCCTGCTACGCCTGGCGGCCGAGCACACCGCGACCGACGACGCGGCCCGCGCCGTGGAATCCGCCGCGAAACGATGTCGCCACGGACGCACCCCGACCGAGGGCGACACGGAGCACAGCCCGGAGCCCACGGAGACAGCCCTGTGACCAGCAGCCGACCGCATTTCCCCGACAGCGACCCGGTCGACCGCACCGAGTCGCCCAGCAGCGCAGACGCCGATCAGCACGAATCCCGGAGACGTTTCCCGTGACCACTTCCCATTCCGCCTTCACCGACCACTCCGGTACCGAACAGCTGCGCGACCGGATCGCCGAGGTGCTCACGCGCGCCCGGCAACGAACCCTCACCCTCACCGACTGCCTCGACGAAGCCGAACTGGTAGCCCAGCATTCGCGACTGATGAGCCCACTCGTCTGGGACCTCGCGCACATCGGCAATCAGGAAGAACTCTGGCTCGTGCGCGACGTCGGCGGACGCGACGCGGTGCGCGCCGACATCGACGAGCTCTACGACGCCTTCAAACACGCCCGCGCGAACCGGCCCGAACTACCGTTGCTCGATCCCGGCCAGGCCCGCGACTACGTCGGCGCCGTTCGCGACAAGGTGTGGGATGTGCTGGAGCGCAGCGACCTACGAGGCCGGCAACTGATCGATGACGGGTTCGCGTTCGGCATGATCGCCCAGCACGAGCAGCAGCACGACGAGACCATGCTGGCCACCCATCAGTTGCGCGCGGGCGCGCCCGTGCTCGCCGCGGCGGCCGCACCCACCGCCGCGACGCCGGCCACCGGAGAAGTCGTGATCCCCGCGGGCGAATTCACCATGGGCACCTCGACCGACGTGTGGGCGCTGGACAACGAGCGCCCCGCACATCCGGTCCGGGTGCCCGGCTTCGCGATCGATGCCGCGCCGGTGACCAACGAGCAATATCTGGCTTTCGTCGACGACGGCGGCTACGAGCGGCCCGAGCTCTGGTCCGAGCGCGGCTGGGCGCATCGCACCGAGGCGGGCCTCGTCGCGCCGCAGTTCTGGGAGCGCGATCCGTCCGGGCGCTGGTGGCGGCGGGTATTCGGGGTGATGACCCCGCTGCGGCCGCGGCAGCCGGTCGTGCACGTGTGCTGGTTCGAGGCCGAGGCCTACGCGAACTGGGCGGGTAAGCGCCTGCCCACCGAAGCGGAATGGGAGAAGGCGGCCAGGTTCGATCCGGCCACCGGCGCGTCGCGCCGATTCCCGTGGGGCGACGCCGATCCCGACGCGACCACCGCGAACCTGGGGCAGCGGCATCTGGAACCCGCCGAGGTCGGCGCGTATCCGTCCGGCGCGTCTCCCGCGGGCGTGCACCAGCTGATCGGTGACGTGTGGGAATGGACCGCTTCGGGTTTCGAGCCGTACCCGGGTTTCCGCGTATTCCCGTACCGGGAGTACTCCGAGGTGTTCTTCGGCGGCGATTACCGTGTGCTGCGCGGCGGTTCCTTCGGCACCGATCCGGTGGCCTGTCGCGGCACCTTCCGCAACTGGGACCATCCCATCCGTCGCCAGATCTTCGCCGGGTTCCGCCTGGCGCGGGATCTGGGTCCGGGAGAAGGCGAGTGAGCGACGCCCGTCATTCCGGCCGGTGGCCGGGCCGTGGTCACGCGGTGAGCGGTCCGTGCAGGTCGAAGGTGGCGTCGGCGGGTGCCGATGTGTAGACACCTGGGTTACATCGGCCCGCCGGTGCGGGTAGGCGACATGGTGACCCTCGGCTCCCATTCGTTGCGCACGCAGGCGTGGGCGCCGCGCGACATGCGCCACGGCGGCACCATCAACGCCGACGGGTTCGGCGTCGCCTGGTGGCGCGTCGGAGCGGACGACACGGTCACCGCCAGCCGTTATCGCAACGCGGCCCCGATCTGGACCGACCCGGCCGTGGACGAGGTGCTTCCGCAGCTGGAGTCCGCCGCCGTGCTCGCGGCGGTGCGGTCGGCGACGGTCGGCATGCCGGTCGAGCGGTCCGCGTGCGCGCCGTTCACCCGTGACCGCTGGGCGTTCAGTCACAACGGCGTGGTGCCGGACTGGCGGCGCACGCTGACCGGCGTGGCCGAGGAGTTCGCGCTCATCGCCGCCGAACTCGGCGCCGAGGATCTGTTCACCCCTGCGCGTTTGCTGGAGGCGGAATCCGCCACCGACGCGGCCACGCTGTGGGTACTGCTGTGCGATCTGCTGGCGACCGGCGCACCAGACGGCGAATGGTCCGCTGCTCCGGCGGCACTGCGGCTGCTGGTGTCCGCGATCCTCGACCGGGCGCCGGAAGCACGCCTGAATCTCCTGCTCTCCGACGGCGCGAAACTGTGGGCGACCACCTGCCACCATTCGTTGTCGGTGCTGGTCACCGACGATTTCGCGCTCGTGTCCTCCGAACCCTTCGACGACGACCCCCGCTGGCGGTCGATCCCGGACCGCAGCCTGGTGAGCGCCAGGCCCGGCGCGCTGTCCGTCGACGCCCTCCTCTGACCCGAAAGGCCCGCCATGACCGCAGTCACGCTGGACATCCACCTCACCGAAGACGACCTGAACACGGCGCTCCGCTCGGACGCCTCACAGGGCCTGACCGCGACCCCGAAATGGCTGCCGCCCAAATGGTTCTACGACGCCAAGGGCAGCGAACTCTTCGAGCGGATCACCGAGCTGCCCGAGTACTACCCGACGCGCACAGAGCGCGCGCTGCTCGAGCGGGTGGTCGACGAGATCGCCGACGCCGCCCAGGCCGAGGTGCTGGTCGAACTGGGTGCCGGATCGGCGGCCAAGACCCGCCTGCTGCTCACCGCCCTCAGCGCGCGCGGTCCCTTGAAGACGTATGTACCGCAGGACGTTTCGTCCGCGGCGCTGCGAGCGGCGGCCGACGAGGTCGCGGCCGAGTTCCCTGGTCTCGGCGTGCACGGTGTCGTCAGCGATTTCACCGACACCCTGGACAACCTCCCGCGCGGCGGTCGCCGGATGATCGCCTTCCTCGGCGGCACCATCGGCAACCTCGTCCCCGAGGAGAGGGCCGAATTCCTCGCCAGGATCCACGCCGTGCTCGAGCCGGGCGAGCAACTGCTGCTCGGCGCCGGGCTGGTCACCGACCCGGCGGTGCTCGTGCCCGCCTACGACGACGCGGCGGGCGTCACCGCCGAGTTCAACCGGAATGTGCTGCACGTGTTGAACGCTCGCCTGCGCGCCGACTTCGCGCCGGAGAAGTTTCGGCACATCGCGGTATGGGACGCGGCGCGGGAGTGGATCGAGATGCGACTGGAGGCGAGCGAGGACATGACCGTCACGGTCGCCGACCTCGGTCTCACCGTGCGTTTCGGCCGCGGCGAACAGATGCGCACCGAGATCTCCGCGAAGTTCCGGGTCGAGGGGCTCGACGCCGAGCTCGCCGCCGCGGGCTTCGCCACCGGGCACGTGTGGACCGATCCGGACGATCGCTTCGCGCTGGTCCTCGCCGGACGGCGCTGACCGGGGCTCGGCTCCGGTCGGCGGCGGTCACCGGGAGGGCACGCCGCCGGCCACCGCCGCGAGCCACTCGACCAGCGGCCGCATCGTCTCCCACGCGGCGCGGACCTCCTTCGCCGTCCGCGGCGTGTCCAGCCACCCGGGTGCGCCGAATTCCCTGCCGCACGTGATGGATTTGTGCCGCAGCAGGTCGATGCGCGGATGGTCGGCGTCGTAGCCCTTGGGTTTGGTCTTCAGCTTCTCGCCGCCGATGGTGAAGCCGGCGTCGGCGAGTTTCGCGAGGATCGCCGCCAGTTCGCCGCCGCGCACCTCGTCGTCGATGGTGGCGCGCAGTTGCGCGAGCTGATCGGGCGAGCCCTGATAGAAGCCGCCGCCGACGAACAGGCCCGCGGCGTTGATCTGGACGTACCAGCCGACGCCAGGCGCGGCGCGCACCACCGCGCCCTGCGCGGTCTTGTACGGCGTCTTGTCCTTGGCGAATCGCACATCCCGATAGGGCCGGAAGATCTTCGCCGCGCCGAAATCCGGCTCCAGCTCGGCTGCGAGCGCCTTCATCGGCGTGAGTACCGATTCGTCGTAGATACTCTTGTGCGCGGTCCAGAAAGCCTTGGAGTTGTCGGCCTCCAAGTCTTCGTAGAAGTCCAGCCCGGCCAGCGGGAAGCCTGTGAATCCGGTCATGCGCGCACACTCGCCGCGCTGGTGTCACCGAAGGAACGCATACCGGAAATCTACGTCGTGAAGTCTCCGCCGAACACGGCGAATCCCACGATGAAGCCGATGAGCATCCCGACGGCCGCCGCGATCGCTGCCCATTTGCCGAGCGATTCGCCCTTGTTGTGCCCGACGATCCCCAGGACTATCCCGGCCGGACCGAACAAGATCGGGCAGAACAGCACCGCGGTCACCGCGCAGACGAACCCGATGATCGAGTACACCTGGCTACCCGGCTGCCTCGGCGGGGTGGCATACGGCTCGTACCCCTCCTGCGGGTAGGACGGGTAGCCGTACTGCGGACCGGCCGGCGGTTGTTCGTACCCTCCGCCCGCCGGGTACTGAGGTTGCCCGGTCGGCGGATACGGTTGCCCGGCGTCAGCGGGCTGTCCGTACGGCGGGTAGGGCAGTTGTCCGCCCGATCCGTATCGAGCGTGGTCGTCCGGCGTGAACCGGCGCGTCTCCTCGTCGGTCGGAGGCTGTGGAGCGGAACCCGACAGCGGGGACCCCGGCGCGGCGGGTTCGGCGCCCCAGGACTGCTGGCCGCCCGGCCCGTCGGCGCCCCACGGCTGAGGTTCGGCCGGTTGACCGCTGGGTTCCGCGCCCCACTGACCGCCCAGCGGGCCCGCGGGCGGTGTGCCGCCCGACTGCCACCATTGGTCCGCCGGGCCCTGCTCGCTTTCCGGTGGCCGCGCGGCGGCCGGATCGTGCTCGGTGGGTGGTGCGCCGGTCTGGGCCGGGGCGGCGCCGGTCAGTGGCTGAGCAGGCTCGTCACCGGAGGTGTCACCGGTCTGTTTCGACAACGACGGTGCCTCCGGCTCCCGCCGCTCGTCGCCGGTGTGGTCCGGATCCTTCGGCGTGCTCATCGCACCCTCCTCGTGTCGTCCCGGTCACGCAACCTATGCCTACCACGCTGCACGCATCGTCATAGCCGATTGCTACAGCGCGGCGCGTCGGGGCGGTATTCGGCTCAGAGGTCCTCGTCGTCGACGATCTCGATCGCGGCCACCTCGGCGGACCGGTCGTCCGCCTCGTCGTCCTCGGTGCGGCCGTCGTGCGGCGTCCACTCCTGATCCAGCTCGTCACCGATGCCGAGCCTGCCGTCGTCCTCGTCCTCGTGGTAGCGGATGCGCAGGTCGTCGGGCGGATCCTCGATATTGCGCTGATACTCGCGGATCTCGTCCTCCTGGTCGTCATCCCCCATCTCGGTCTCCAGCGGGTCACGGTCCATACCCTCAGTATCCCCACCGATCGCCGCGGCTAACGCGAACGCGAAAACGGCGGCCCGGACCGGAGTCCGAGCCGCCGTTTCCGCGGTGTGAGGCTTAGGCGTTGCCGTTGAAAAGGCCGGTGACCGAACCGTTTTCGAAGACCTCGCGGATGGTGCGGGCCAGCAGCGGCGCGATGGAGAGGACGGTCAGCTGCGGGAACTTCTTCTCCTCCGCCAGGGGCAGGGTGTTGGTCACCACGACCTCCTTGGCGCCGCAGGAGGCGAGGCGCTCGGCGGCGGGCGAGCTCAGCACGCCGTGGGTCGCGGCGATGACCACGTCACCGGCGCCGGCCTCCTTCAGCACCTTGACCGCGCCCGCGATGGTGCCGCCGGTGTCGATCATGTCGTCGATCAGGATGCAGGTGCGGCCCTCGACCTCACCGACCACGCGGTTGGACTTCACCTGGTTGGGCACCAGCGGGTCGCGGGTCTTGTGGATGAAGGCCAGCGGCGAGCCGCCCAGCGAGTCGGCCCACTTCTCGGCGACGCGCACGCGGCCGGAGTCGGGGGAGACGACGGTGATGTGCTCGAGGCTGTAGTTGTTGCGGATGTACTCCGCCAGCTGCAGCTGGGCGTGCATGTGATCGACCGGACCGTCGAAGAAGCCCTGGATCTGGTCGGTGTGCAGGTCGACGGTGATGATCCGGTCCGCGCCCGCGGTCTTCAGCAGATCCGCGACCAGACGGGCCGAGATGGGCTCGCGGCCGCGGTGCTTCTTGTCTTGGCGGGCGTAGGGGTAGAACGGCAGCACCGCGGTGATCCGCTTGGCCGAACCACGCTTGAGCGCGTCGATCATGATGAGCTGCTCCATCAGCCACTGGTTCAGCGGCGCGGGAAAGCTCTGCAGGACGAAGGCGTCGGATCCGCGGACCGACTCCTCGAACCGGACGAAGATCTCGCCGTTGGCGAAGTCCCGCGCGATCTGCGGCGTGACGTGGACGTCGAGTTCCTTGGCGACCTGCTCGGCCAGCTCAGGATGAGCGCGTCCCGAGAAGAGCATCAGGTTCTTCTGGTTGTCGATCCATGACGCGGTCACTGCTGATTGCCATCCTTTTGCTCTATTGCCTGACCCGACATCTCCTTGGCCGCGACGGCTTCCGCCGCCGCACGGGCCGCGTCCGTCCCAGGACGGTGTCGCTGCACCCAGCCCTCGATGTTCTTCTGCGGTCCGCCGGAGACCGCGAGAGCTCCGGGCGGAACGTTTCTGCGCAGTACAGTACCCGCCGCCGTATAGGCTCCGTCACCCACCGTCACCGGCGCGACGAACATGGTGTCGCTGCCGGTGCGCACGTGCGAGCCGACCACGGTGTGGTGCTTGGTCACCCCGTCGTAGTTGACGAAGACACTGGACGCACCGATGTTGCTGTGCTCCCCGATGGTGGCGTCGCCGACGTAGGTCAGGTGCGGGACCTTCGAATGCGCGCCGATCGAGGCGTTCTTGGTCTCGACGAACGCGCCGAGCTTGCCCACTTCGCCCACGACGGTGCCGGGCCGCAGGTAACTGAACGGACCGATGGTCGCCTTCGGGCCGATGGTGGCGCCCTCGCCGTGGGTGCGGATCACCCGGGCGCCGTCGCCCACGACGACATCGGTGAGCGTGCTGTCCGGCCCGATCTCGGCGTCCTCGCCCACGACGGTGTTGCCGATAAGTTGCACGCCGGGGCGTAGCACGGCGTCCCTTCCGATGCGCACCCCGGCGTCGACCCAGGTCGAGGCGGGATCCATGATCGTGACGCCCGCGCGCATGTGGCGTTCCAGGATGTAGCGGTTGAGTGTGTGCGCCGCCGAGGCCAGTTGCACCCGGTCGTTGACGCCGGTGACTTTGGCCGCGTCGACCAGGCGTGCGCCGTGCACCGGGTGACCCGCCTCGCGGGCCAGGCGCAGCACGTCGGTGAGGTACAGCTCGTGCTGGGCGTTGGCGGTGGACAGCCGGCTGATCATGGTGCGCAGCACCGCCGCGTCGAACGCGTACACACCGGAGTTCACCTCGGTGATCGCGGCCTGCTCGGGGGTGGCGTCGGCGTGCTCGACGATCTCGGCCAGCTGGCCCTCGGCGTCGCGCACGATGCGGCCGTAGCCGTTCGGGTCCGGCGGTACGAAGGTCAGCACGGTGACCGCGGGGCGTTCGGCGTAGCTGCGGTGCTCGTCGAGCAGTGCGGCCAGGGTGTGCCCGTCCAGCAGCGGCACGTCCGCGGAGGTGACCAGTACGTCACCGGTGAATCCGACCGGCAGGGCGGCCAGCGCGCACTGTACGGCGTGCCCGGTGCCGAGCTGCTGTTCCTGGATCGCCGGGGTGATCTCCCGGCCCAGCTCGTCGGCGACCGCGGTCACCGCCGCGCCGACCTGCTCGCGGTCGTGCCCCACCACGGTGATGAGGTACGCGGGGTCGATCTCGTTCGCCGCATGCAGCGCGTGCGCGAGCATGCTCCGACCGGCCAGCGAATGCAGGACCTTGGGGGTCTTCGACCGCATTCGCGTCCCGGCACCGGCTGCGAGAACGACGACGGCGGTCTGCTGTGGCATGGATCTCCCTCGGCTGCCTGTCCTCGTGCGGGGCATCGTCGTGCTTGGTCAGCGATCTGCGGGCCAACGATAGGGCATCGTGCTCTCGAGCTCCGCCGCCAGGACTCGAACCTGAACTCTCTGAACCAAAATCAGATGTGCTGCCATTACACCACGGCGGATTGCCACACCGGCGGTTGGCGAACACCCCGCCGCTGTGCCACGGCACGGGATGAATCCTCGCATACTCGGCCGCCTCCCCGCGAATTGTTCGGCCCGCCTGTGCGCGTATTCCGGCCGTACCAGGGCGGAGCCGGGACGGCCGGAGACACGCCGGCGGCGGACCGGTGGGCCGGGCGGGTGGATCCCCGGCGGGTCTGGGACAGTGGTATCCGAATGTCGGTGTCGTGCGTCGGAGCCCCGGTGCGACGGCCGACTCGACACGCACGAGGGCAACTCGCCGGGCTCGCCCCGCGACCCGCCCGGCATGCGACCGTCGGTCGGAGGGAACCGCCGAGGCACTCACGACCGGCAACAACGCGGAGAGGGCGGAGGAGCAGGGGTGTCTTCGGGTGAGTCGCATCGAGTGTCCCGGCCGCGGATGACCGGTACGCAGCGGCGTCAGCAGCTCATCGAGATCGGGCGCGCGCTGTTCGCCGAACGCGGTTACGACGCGACCTCCATCGAGGAGATCGCGCAACGCGCCCAGGTCTCCAAACCCGTGGTGTACGAACACTTCGGCGGCAAGGAGGGGTTGTACGCGGTCGTCGTCGACCGCGAGATGTCGATGCTGCTCGACATGATCACCTCCTCGCTCACGCAGAACCGATCGCGTATCCGGCTCGAACAGGTCGCGCTGGCACTGCTGACCTACATCGAAGAACGAACCGACGGGTTTCGAATTCTGGTGCGCGATCAGCCCGCCGCGGCGGCGGAGGGCAGGTACTCCAGTTTGCTCAACGAGGCGACCAATCAGGTGGCGCACATCCTGGCCGGAGATTTCGCGCGGCGCGGGTTCGACACCAGTCTGTCCACCCTCTACGCGCAGGCGCTCGTCGGCCAGGTCGCCACCGCCGCGACCTGGTGGCTCGACGAGCGCCAACCCTCGAAAGAGGTTGTGGCGGCACACTTGGTGAACCTGTGCTGGAACGGGCTGAGCCATCTGGAGGCCGAGCCGCAACTGAGTTCGGAGTGGCGCGCGAGCGCAGGTGAGTGACCCGGATTGTTAACCAGCAAATTGCGCGACGGGTCTTGCCGAATGCTCGAATTGGCTGCCGGGCGCGCGCCTGGTGGTACGGTTCACCCATCCTTTGGGTGCTGTTCGGGCGGTAAGTCGGTCAACTTCGGGATGTCGGTCTACTTCAGGATGGCTGGTTTTGGGATGACAGGCGGATCTGATGGCTAGGCAAGCGCGCGCGGAGATCACCCGCGACTCCGTCCTGGCAGGCGCGGCCGATGTCTTTCTGCGCTTGGGATACGCGAATGCGAGCCTGAGCGAGATCATCGCGCAGTCCAATGTGACCAAGGGCGCCTTGTATTTTCACTTCGGCTCGAAGGAAGAGCTGGCGCGCGCCGTGGTCGACCAGGGCAACGAGCGACTGACCAGCTCGTGTCAGGGCTTCTTCGATCCCCGGGTGCCCGCGCTGGAAGCGTGCATCGGCATCACCTACGTCGTCGCCGATCTATCGATGAACGACCCGATGGTCGGCGCCATGCTGAAGCTGACCCACCAGATCGGCGACTACCGCGGCGCCCAAGGCGACAACATCGCCAAGAACTGGGGCGACACCTACCGGCTGCTCGCCGAGCGAGCCATCGCCCAGGGCGACCTGATCGCCGACCTGGACGCGGAGGTCATCGGCCTGCTCTGGCAGGAGATGGCCGCGGGCGTGCACATCATCGCCGTCGGCACCGAATCCATCGACCAGATGGCGGTCCGGATGGAGCGCGCGTGGTACTTCCTGCTCCCGGCCCTCGTGCCGCCGGAGAAGTTGTCCTACTTCCGCGAGTTCGCCGCTAGGCGCCTGCGCCGCTACGTGCCGTAATTTTGGCCGCGCCTGCGGCGCGGCGTGTTCGCGGCCCTCTTATGGCTCGCGTCCGAGCGACCACCGCTGGCGACTTCGTCGCGGACGCGGCGGCCACTCGGACGCGAGCCGGGCCGCGAACGGCGGATGCTGGGTCTCGCTTCGCTCGGAACCGGGAGTCGAGGTCAGCTGGGCGCGTGAGTTCTCGAGCGTGGGATGAAGCGCACGCGGTTCGGGTGGGGGAGTTCGGTGGGCCGGTGGGTGTGATTCTTCGATGGCTGCCTCGTCGCACGTATGCAGGGCGGGCCGCATGCTTCGTTCGTGCTCTGGCGTGGGGGGTGCGCCGGGAACGTGAGTGGGGCGGGTAGAGGAGGTTCGGGCGGCGTGTGGGTCCGGGGTCGAGGTGCGGATGGTCTTCGCGGACGGCGTTCACAGTCAGGTGTGCCGCGGCGCGGCTCGATCACCGGGGCTCTGACCGGCTCGCCGGTGGGCGACCAGGTGATCGCCGTGTTCGCCGCGGCGCCGTCCTGAGGCGGTCGCTGCGGCGCACATCGATGACAGGCCCGGGAGCGCGCGTCGCCGCAGGCGCTGCAATTACGGGACACCCGCTTAACTAGACTCGGTTGGCCGCTCGAACCGTGTCGCCTGCGCTCAGGAGTTGTCGATGTCCACCCACCGCCCACCGTTGGCGGGACTGGCCGCTGCGGCCGGTGCCGATACCTCGCTACGGACCGTCGCGGAGCTGATCGGGACCACGTCGGTGGCGTTGGTCGCGCCGTCGGCGGTGCGGCCGTTCGTCGCGGCGCGGGTGGCCGCCGAGCGGCCGCTGGTGGTGGTCACGGCCACGGGGCGGGAGGCCGACGACCTGACCGTCGAGCTGGCGGAGATGCTCGGTCCCGCGGTCGCGCAGTTCCCGTCCTGGGAGACGTTGCCGCACGAGCGGCTCTCACCGGGCGCGGACACGGTGGGGCGCAGGCTGGAGGTGCTGCGCCGGATCGCGCACCCCGACGACCCGCATTTCCCCGCGCCACTGCGCGTGGTGGTGACGACGGTGCGATCGCTGATGCAGCCGATGGCGGGCGGTCTCGGCGACATCGAGCCGATCGTGCTGCGCGTGGGGGTCGAGTTGGACTTCGACGAATTGCTCTTGCGGCTGGTGGAATTCGCCTACACCCGGGTCGACATGGTGGGCAAGCGCGGCGAGTTCGCGGTGCGCGGCGGCATCCTCGATGTCTTCCCGCCCACCGCCGACCATCCGGTGCGTGTCGAGTTCTGGGGCGACGAGATCACCGAACTGCGGCCGTTCGCCGTCGCCGACCAGCGTTCGCTGCCGGACGTCGCGGTGGACGTCGTGGTCGCGCCGCCGTGCCGGGAGCTGCTGCTCACCACCGAGGTGCGCGAGCGGGCCGCCGAGGTGGCCGCCGCCAACTCCGCCGACGCGGCGCTGGTGGAGATGCTCGAGAAACTGGCCCAGGGCATCCCGGTAGAGGGCATGGAGGCGCTGCTGCCGGTGCTGCGGCCGGGGCAGCTGCGGTTGCTCACCGAGGTGCTGCCGGAAGACACCCACGTGCTGCTGTGCGATCCGGAGAAGATCCGCACCCGCGCCGCCGACCTGGTGCGCACCGGTGAGGAATTCCTGGAGGCGTCCTGGACGGCTGCCTCGTTCGGTGGCGCCGCGCCGCTCGGCGGCCACGGGCTCGACCTTGCCGCGTCGGCCTACCAGCCGCTGTCCGACGTCCGCGCCAGCGCCGACCGGCAGGGCCTGCCCTGGTGGACGCTGAGCCCGCTCGCCTCCGGCGATTCGTCCGAGGTCGTCCTGGGGGTGCTGCCCGGCCCCGCCGCGCGCGGGTCCGACGAACTGGTGGCGACCATGTTCGCCTCGTTGCGCGCCCACGTGACCACCGGCGGCAGGGCAGTGGTGGTCGTCGCAGGTCACGGCACCGCGCAGCGCATCATGGAACGGTTGGCGGACGCCGACGTGCCAGCCGCGGAGCTGGAGACGGGCGGCGAGCCGAACGAGGGCGTGGTGGGCGTGCTGTGCGGCTCCCTGCACGACGGCCTGGTGTTCGAAGACGCCCGTTTGGTAGTGGTCGCCGAGTCCGACCTGACCGGCAACCGGGTCACCGCGCCGACCGAGGGCAAGCGGATGCCCGCGAAACGGCGCAACCAGGTCGACCCGCTCGCGTTGAGCGCCGGTGACATGGTGGTGCACGACCAGCACGGCATCGGCAAGTTCGTCGAGATGATCGAACGCACCGTCGGCGGCGCCCGCCGCGAGTACCTGGTGATCGAGTACGCGCCGGGCAAGCGCGGCCAGCCCGGCGACCGGCTGTTCGTGCCGATGGAGTCGCTCGACCAGCTCTCCCGCTACGTCGGCGGCGAGATGCCCAGCCTGTCCAAGCTCGGCGGCTCGGACTGGGCCAACACGAAACGCAAGGCGCGCAAGGCCGTTCGTGAGATCGCGGGCGAGCTCGTGCAGCTGTACGCGGCCCGTCAGGCCGCGCCGGGCCACGCCTTCGGGGCCGACACGCCGTGGCAGAAGGAGATGGAGGACGCGTTCGCGTTCACCGAGACCGTCGACCAGATGACCGCCATCGCCGAGGTGAAGGCGGATATGGAGAAGCCGGTCCCGATGGACCGCGTGGTCTGCGGCGACGTCGGCTACGGCAAGACCGAGATCGCGGTGCGCGCGGCGTTCAAGGCGGTGCAGGACGGCAAACAAGTCGTCGTGCTGGTGCCGACCACGCTGCTCGCCCAACAGCATCTACAGACGTTCGCCGAGCGTGTCGCGGGTTTCCCGATCACCGTGAAGGGCCTGTCCCGCTTCACCGATCCGGCCGAGGCCCGTGCCGTACTGGAGGGAATGGCCGACGGCAGCGTCGATATCGTGGTGGGCACCCACCGGCTGCTACAGACCGGCGTGCGCTGGAAGGACCTCGGCCTCGTCGTGGTCGACGAGGAGCAGCGGTTCGGTGTCGAGCACAAGGAGCACATCAAGGCGCTGCGCACGCACGTCGACGTGCTCACCATGTCGGCGACCCCGATCCCGCGCACCCTCGAGATGAGCCTGGCCGGGATCCGCGAGATGTCGACCATCCTCACCCCGCCGGAGGAACGCCACCCGGTGCTCACCTATGTGGGCGGATATAACGACAAGCAGGTCACCGCCGCGATCCGCCGCGAACTGCTGCGCGACGGGCAGGTCTTCTACGTGCACAACCGGGTGTCGTCGATCGACAAGGCCGCCAAGCGGATTCGCGATCTCGTGCCGGAGGCGCGGGTGGTGGTCGCGCACGGCCAGATGAACGAGGACGCGCTGGAGTCCACCGTGCAGGGTTTCTGGCAGCGCGAATACGACGTGCTGGTGTGCACCACGATCATCGAGACCGGCCTGGACATCTCCAACGCCAACACGCTGATCGTGGAACGCGCCGACGCGCTGGGCCTTTCGCAGTTGCACCAGTTGCGCGGCCGGGTGGGGCGCAGCCGGGAGCGCGGCTACGCCTACTTCCTGTACCCGCCGGAGAAGCCGCTCACCGAGACGGCCTACGACCGGCTGGCCACCATCTCGCAGAACTCCGACCTCGGCGCGGGCATGGCGGTCGCGATGAAGGACCTGGAGATCCGCGGCGCGGGCAACGTGCTCGGCGCCGAGCAGTCCGGTCACGTCGCGGGCGTCGGCTTCGATCTCTACGTGCGGCTGGTCGGCGAGGCCGTCGAGGCGTACCGCGCCGCCGCGGACGGCAAGCCGATCACCACCGAGGAGGTCAAGGAGGTGCGCATCGACCTGCCCGTGGACGCGCACATCCCGCCCGACTACATCGCCAGCGACCGGCTGCGCCTGGAGGCGTATCGCAAACTGGCCGCGGCGCAAGAGGATGCGGCGCTCGCGCTGGTCGTGGAAGAACTCGTCGACCGTTACGGCCCGCTGCCGGTGGAGGTCGGGCGCCTGGTGTCGGTGGCCAAGTTGCGGCTGCTCGCCCGCGAGTACGAGGTCACCGAGATCGCGGTCACCGGGACGACGTTGAAGATCTCGCCCCTGCATCTGCCCGATTCCAAGCAGATGCGGCTCAAGCGGCTCTACCCGAGCGCGGGATACCGCGCCGCGTCCGGAGTGGTGCAGCTTCCGTTGCCGCGTGTCGAGGACAGTGTCGGGGCCGAGCGCGTCCGAGATGTGGTGCTGCTGCAATTCGTCGCCGATCTGCTGCTGGCATTGGACGGAAAGGCGCAAGGGGCGGTCGATCTCACCGTCGCCGCCGAGATGGCGCCGCGATGAGTTCGACGGGTCGCGACGAGTCCGTCCTTCGGGCCGCCCGGCATCGTGCCGCCGCGGGCGTGTCGTCCGGTAGCGCGCCGAACGGCGACTCGCTGCCGCCCACGGACACGGCGGTGGTCGCGGCGGGGCTGGCCGGTGCTGTCGAGGTGATGGACCGCCTCTGGCATTTCGGTGGGTGGGAGGTCACCCAGACCCACGATTCCCTGCGTCCCTATCTGCTCGAGGAGACCTACGAGCTGCTCGACGCCATCCAGCACAGCGATGCCGAGACGATCAAGGAAGAACTCGGCGACCTGCTGTTGCAAGTGCTGTTCCATTCCCGGATCGCCGAGGCGGCGGGGGAGTTCACGGTCGACGACGTCGCCGCCGCCCTGGTCGCCAAGCTGGTCAACCGCAGCCCGCACCTCGTCGACGCCCCGATCGATCCGTCCGCCTCGATAGCGGAGAAGATCGCCGCGCAGGAACGCGCCTGGGAGGAGCGCAAATCCACCGAGAAGTCCCGCCGCTCCTGCCTGGACGGCATCGCCATGGCCCAGCCCGCCCTGGCACTCGCCGAGAAGGTCGTCTCCCGCAGCACCAAGGCCGGTCTCCCGCCCGATCTCGTCCCCGAAGCGCTGGGGGTGGTGCGTCTCGGTGGTCCGGAAAGCGCCGAAGAACGTCTCCGGAAAGCGACGCTGACGTTCGCCGCCGCTATCCGTGCGACCGAGGACGCGGCGGAAAAGGAACGCGGTGAACGCCTCCCGCTCACCGCCGAGGACTGGCGCGCTTTCTGGCCGAAGGAAGACGAGTAGGCCGGGCGCCTCTGCCACACAACTCAGACAACCAATCCCCACACTGTGACCCACCCCCAATGACCTGCGCCTTTTTGCCATGTCGGCTCAATTGCCCCACTGGCAAATTCGCGGTTAGCACCCGTCGGACGGTCGGTCGACCTGTCCGCGTCGGTTGCGGAGACCGCCGTGCAGGAATGCCTCTGGGAGGAACACAAATCAGCAGGGACACTGAGACGATGCCGTACCCCGAGCTGAAAGCACGACCACGATGGCAGTCGACCGGGAACGGCCGGTTTCCCGTCGCCGCCCACGTCGACGGCCAGTGGTGGGTCTTGCGGATGAACGGTTTTCCCGACCATCCGCTGTGGACACTGTTCATCGACGGCGCACCGCGTTTCGACCTCGATGACCCCCCGGCCACCTGGGGTGGACCGAGCACTCGATCTCTACCGCCGCTCGAGCCCAAAACAGCCGAAAAGATCTTGGCGCGCCTCAAGGACTTCATGGCCTACGGCAGTGAAGTAGGGAAACCCTGCGACGACCCAGTCTGCTGCGGTTGACCGATGTGCGCATGGATTTCCATGGGCACACGATGTCGGTGATCAGCCGGTCCTGAAGAGCGGAAAGTGTCGCGTGGCGTGAGGGATCGACCATCCAGAGCCCCCGCGCTGGTTGTCTTTCCGGCCGAATGGGAAGCATTCACCGCTGGCGTTGCCGAGGGCAAGTTCTCTCGGTCGTAGGCGCGATATCGGCAGGCGTCACATGCTGGGCCGACTCGCGCGGATGAAGACGTTCGAATCCGGCCGAACCGACCTGCCGCGCGGAATGCCTCCGCGAGGCCACCCGCCTGTGCGCAACCATCCGCGCGGCGGAAGGCGCCGGCTGGGAAAATCGCGGCCAATGTTTTCCGCTCACAGCTGAGTATTCGACGCAGGTACCGGCCGACTTGCTCGGCTCATCCCGGGCGATCGCGGCGCAAGCGCGTGGCCAGACGCGCGCCAGATCGAGCAGAAACCGCAGGTCGGTGTCGAAATCCTGTGCGCCCGAGGATAGCTGCGGAATAGCCTCCGAACCAGTCGGTGATCCACCAGCTTTCCTGGCCTGCACGGCGTGGGCGAGGCGATGTGCGTAATCTGCTACACCCGAATGCGATTGGTCAATTTCCGTGCTCGAACTGTCGAGTTCCTCTAGAAGATATGGCCTCAGATGCAACAGGGCGTCGCGGATCTCGACGGTCATCCGAAGTAGGCGGGTGTCCGGAATGGTCGGCGCAGGCGCGTCGATGTCCGGTGACAGCACGATCTCCGGCACCGCGGCGGTTAGATCGCGCCACAGTGGTTGCAGCCGACGACAGGATCGTCCGCTCCGGTCCAAACCCCCGCTTTCGATCAACCAGGTACCCAGCGGTACCGCGGCGAACGTTATGCTGATGAGGAAGCATACGACGGTGATGAACTCCACGCGCGGCAGTTGGGGTCCGAGATCGGGCCATCCGGTCAGTGCCTGCGTCGTAGAGACCGCCTGATTGGTGAGGATGAAGGCGCAGCAGCCTATCTGGGCGAAGCAGAAGATCCTTTCCGTCGCCGATTCACTTCGCCGGAGTTCTCGAAGACCGGCATACATCAGCGTCGACGTGCACACCGCCATTGGGACGCCGAAGGCGATCGCGAGGATCATCCCCTGGAGCCCCAGGCCGAAATCGACCGACCCCTCTGCGGCGCGAGCGTGGGCCCCTGCAACAAGTATCGCGACCGCCGCGACAACCGCGACCTGGCAGTAGCAGCGCTGGCGGCGCCAGATCGCCGCCACATCGCTGTCGGCGTCCCAGAATTGAGCGAGGCCAAGAATGTACATGGACATCATGACCAGGCAGCCGAGGGCCAACAGCTGCGCCAGACTGGTGATGCCGGGCGTCCACGTGCACCGGAACAGCAGCAAGCTGAGCAGGCACCACAGGAATATCCGATTCAGGAACTGGTCGGCGATCCTGTCCCTGAACAGCAGCAGCCTTCCGGCGATCAGAACCGTGGCATAGCCGATCGCCGGCCACGCGATGACTCCGGGAAGTGGCGACAACACCACCGGACCATAGCCGAGTGTGCTCCTATCGACGATCCGGGGCAAGGGGATCTGGTGGAAATCGATGACGACTGATACCGACACCACAGTGAGAACACGGCAGGTGCCAGATCCCGCGCAGCCTGGTCGCTGCGCGCCGAAGGCTCCCATGAAACGAGTGCCCAGCATGAAGGTCGATCTATCTACCGCGAAGTGATTCGAGAGTACTAACAGCGCCGGAGATGTGGAGTGCGTCGAGGGTGCGTTCCTCGATAGCGGCGTCGTCGGCGTCCGAGACTCGAAGAACACCACTGGTCCGGCGTTGGTCTTCGCTCGTGACGAGTGGGATGTCTTTACGGCCGGAGTAGTCGCGGGGGGTTCGATCGGACGTGATCCACCACATGCACAGGCGGTAGCGGTTGGGCTCAGCTCGGCCGGTACCGAACCGACGGCGCTCGGGTCTTCCGGAATTCGATGGTGTGCATCGACCGGAAGACTCGAACGGCGTCAAAGAATTCGGTCAGACGTTGACGCCGTAGTCGCGGGCGATGCCCGCCAGGCCGGAGGCGTAGCCCTGTCCGATGGCGCGGAATTTCCACTCGTTGTTGTGGCGGTACAGCTCGCCGAAGATCATGGCCGTCTCGGTGGACGCGTCCTCGGTGAGGTCGTAGCGAGCCAGTTCGACGCCCGTGCCCGCGTCGACGACGCGGATGAAGGCGTTGCGGATCTGGCCGAACGACTGGCCGCGGGCGTCGGCGTCGTGGATGGACACCGGGAAGAAGATGTTGGTGATCTCCGGCGGGGCGGCGGTGAGGTCGACGTTGATCACCTCGTCGTCGCCTTCACCCGCGCCGGTGAGGTTGTCGCCGGTGTGCTCGATGGATCCATCGGGCGAACGCAGGTTGTTGTAGAAGATGAAATGCTGATCGGACAGCACTTTCAGGTTCGGTCCGCAGGCCAGCGCGCTGGCGTCGAGGTCGTAGTCGGCGCCGGTGGTGGTGCGTACGTCCCAGCCGAGCCCCACCGACACCTTGGTGAGATTCGCCGCCTGCTTCGACAGCGAGACGTTGCCGCCTTTGGCCAGAGTGACGCTCATGATCCCCTTCCGCGCGGCACGGCCGGTGCCGCCTTCTCTCTGCTCCCGGAAACGTCGGGCTGCTTCAGTTCTGGTGGTCGGCCCAGGATCGCAGTGTGCTGACCCGGTCCTTCAGCGCGCGCAGTTCGCTCTCGTCGTCGAGCACCGTGCGCTGGATGCCTTGCACGACCGCGAAGGCCGACTGGCGGTGGTCGTCGATCACGTCGACGTCGATGCGGACGGCGACGTAGTCGTCGGCGCCGGGCATCTGCTCGGCGACCACGTGCGCGGTGCCCCGGGCGCACATCGCCACGTTGCCCCCGCCGAGGATCAGCAGCGCCACCTCGGGATGGTCGCGCAGCCGGGCCAGCGAGCCGCGATCGTACTTCAGGCTGAGCAGGATTCGCCGGTCACCGGCCCGCACCGGCCAGGACACCGGAATCGCATGCGGCGCGGGATCGGTCGTCACCAGCACGCCGATCGTTTCCAGTGGCCATTCCGGGAGCACGTCCAGCTCGGGATGATCTGTCGAGTTGTGCTGACGTTGGGCGGGGCTCGCTCCGGCTGCCATCTTCGTCACCTCATGGATCGTCGAGCGCGGCGGGCTGTGCCGCGCTTGATAGCAGTCTAAGGCGCTGTGCCCCTTGCGCGCTGGCGCTGGGTGCTTTGTCCGGACCTCACTTCGGAGACCCGTGGTCCGTGCGGGGCGCGGTCACGCCGAGAGCAGCGCGGGAATGTCCAGCGCGGTGGCCCATCGCCGAGCCATGTCCCGGACGCGGATCTCGGTCGAGGCGTCGTGCCGCGCGTGTTCGCCGAGTTGGACGGCGCCGCGGGCGATGAGCTTCTCGGCGATGATCTCGCCGCCCCGGTTGAACGTGTCGCCGTAGACGGTGTCGCCGAGCCCGAAGACGGCGAATCGCAGGCCGCTCAATTCCGGCGCGAGGCGGTCGAGCGCGTCGGCGAAGGGCTCGGCGCCGGTCGGCAGGTCGCCGTCGCCGTAGGTCGAGCACACGACGATGTGAAAGTCGCGGACGTCCAGATCCTCGATGTCGACCTCCGCCATATCGTGCACCGAGACCTTGTGCGCCCCGCGCAGTTCCTCGGCGATGCTGTCCGCCGCGGACTCCGCGGTACCCATCTCGGTTCCGAACAGGATGACGACACGCACCGGCGCGACCCTTTCTCCAGCGTGAATGTGGTGAGGCTACCCTAACTATAGCCGAAGATGCGCTGCGGCTCCGGTGGATGGTCGTCACCGGCGTCAGAGGCCGGACACGGGCGGTCGAGCTGCAACGATTGACGGAATCCCCAGCGCGTTGCATCATTCGTAAGGGTGCCCGGTGTTTTCTGGGCTGACCACTTTTTCGCCGGCCGATGACCGTCCGGCTGCGCGGTTGCCACCCGTGCCCTTCGAGTTCTCGCACGAGTGCAGCGCTTCCATCCACGACGCTTCGCGCGTCCGGCCGTGAGTGAGGTGAAAACGAAATGGTCTACCAGTCGTCTGCATTCCAGGTGATCAATTCGCGCGCCCGCTTCGGCTCCCTTCCCCACTTCTGAATGTCACCGCGCCGGGCGCGGTCTTCTCTCGCCGATGTCTCGCATCGGCGGACTCGCAGCTCGGCGCGGTGCCCCGGACGTATCGAAACCGGTGGATCGACGGATGTGGAGACAGTCATGGTGGACAGGGGAGCAGTGGATTCGGGGGCAGTGGAAATGGTGACGCGGCTCATGGCGAGCAACTTCGCCGTGTCGGCCGCGACGATCGCGGATCTCGGGCATCTGCGCGCGGAGCTGGCGGCCGCCGAGGTGCCGTTTCTGCTCGTACGCGACGGCGAGCACCGGCTCGTGCTCGCGGCGGACGCGGCGCACCGCCTGATGGTGCGCCGGGTGACCGCCGCGGCGATCTCGGCCGGATTCACCTGCGTCGAGGTGCAGCACAACGTCTTCCGGCTCGGGCGCGACCATGATCCGGCGCATCACGTCGAGCTGGAACTGTGGGAGTACCACGGTGACACGGTGACCTGCCCGCGCCCGAACGCGCTGACCCGGACGGTCTTCGACCTCGCCGACGTCCAGCGCACGCAGGTGCGGCTGTTCGACCGGACCTGGCCCACCCTGGTGGACATGTTCGCGCCGCAGACCGACGACGTCGGTTTCGACATCGACCTGGTGTTCTCCTGGGTGGACGGCTCCGATCCGGAATTCCGTGCCCGCCGAGCCGGGATGCTCGCCCAGGTCGTGGTCGGTGAGGGCGACGACGCGGACGCCAGGATCAGGCAGATCGACGAGCTGAAGTACGCACTGCGGTCGGTGCACAAGAACGCGCCGTGGATCCGCAGGATCTTCATCGCGACCGACTCAACGCCGCCGCGCTGGCTGACCGCGCACCCGAAGGTGACCGTGGTGCGGGCGGTGGACCACTTCCGCGACGTCAGCGGCTTGCCGGTGTTCAACTCGCACGCGGTGGAATGCCAGTTGCAGCACATCGACGGGCTCAGCGAGCACTTCCTGTACTCCAACGACGACATGTTCTTCGCGCGGCCGGTGCGTCCGTCGATGTTCTTCACGCCGGGCGGCGTGAGCCGGTTCATCGAAGCGGACCTCAGAATCGGTCCGGGGCACAGCGACGAGCGGCGCAGCGGTTTCGAGAACGCCGCGCGGGTGAACCGGGCTCTGCTGGCCGATCGCTTCGGTCATGTCATCACCCGGCACCTGGAGCACACGCCGGTGCCGTTGCGCCGCAGCGTGCTGCTGGAGATGGAAGAGGAATTCGCCGGGGACTTCGCACGCACCAGCGCGAGCCGGTTCCGGGCGGCCACCGACATCTCGGTCACCAATTCGCTGTACCACTACTACGCCATGCTGACCGGACGCGCGGTGCCGCAGGAGGCGGCGAAGGTGCGCTACGTCGACACCACCAGCTACAGCGGACTGACCTTGCTCGACGGGCTGGCGCGCAGGCGCGACGTCGACTTCTTCTGCCTCAACGACGGCAGTTTCCCCGAGGTCGCCGAGTCGGAGCGGGTGCGGATCGTCTCGGAGTTCCTCGCCGCGTACTACCCGGAGCCCGCGCCGTGGGAGCGGTTCAGCACACCGCCTCGTCATCCGCTTCCGGAGTCGACGCAGGGCGCCGCATGACGTGCGGGATGCGCCCGGCGGGCGGGATCACGATGCCCTCCTCCGCCAGCCGCCGCTGCGCCTCCTCCGGCGTCGCGGGAACGCCGACCGTGCTGCCGCGTTCGATGGGCACCACCGAATGCACCACGGTGTCCGGGTAGATGTGCACGTAGTTGAAGGCCTGCGCGCCGTCCCGGCCGCGCAGGCCGCCCTGCGCCACACCGAGATCCTGGCTGTAGCAGGTGGCCGACGCCACCGAGACCGGGATGCCCGCGAAGGTCGCGCTGGTGGAGAAGTGCAGGTGCCCCGCGAGGATGGCGCGCACGTCGCTGCCGTCCAGCACGTCGGCCAGTCTGCGCTGATCGCGCAGTTCCACGGTGACGGCGAGGTCGACCACGCACGGCACCGGCGGGTGGTGCATGGCCAGGATGGTGCCGAAGGGAGCGGGCTCGGCCAGCACCGAGCGCAGCCACTCCAGCTGGCCGTCGGAGATCTCGCCGTGGTGGTGCCCGGGGACCGAGGTGTCCAGGGCGATGACCCGCAGCCCGTCGATCAGGTGCACGCGATCCAGCGGGGAAGTCGTGGGGTACTCGCCGAGCAGGCGGGCGCGCAGGGCGGCGCGGTCGTCGTGGTTGCCGGTCACCCACACAATGGGCGATTGCAAACTTCTAGCGAACGGCTCGACGATCGACTTCAGCTTGGCGTATGCGGCGGGCTCGCCCCGATCGGTGAGGTCGCCGGTGAACACGATCGCGGTCGGTCGGATCCGGCTGGCCGCGGCCTGCTCGAGCAGTTGCCGTAACCGCAGGTCGGCGTCGACATCGCCGTACAAGGGGTCGTCGCCCGCGATGAGATGTGTGTCGCTGAAGTGGAACAACACGTGATCCGGACGCGGATACTCCGCGACTCTGGTGATGGACACCGGACCGAACTCCTCCTGGCGGTTTGCCCGCCATTGGCTTGGCTCCGTCGCAACGATAGCGTCGGTTACGGACAGGTTTCCCGACGTTTGATGAAGACACGCTTGCGGGAAGGTGAGTTTTCGGTGTCGAACGCTGGGGAAACGCCGACCGGTGTGGGATTGGTCACCGGCCGAGCGCGTCGGCGGTGCGCAGGGCGTCCGCCACCATCGCGGCATCCACCGTGAAGGGTTCGTTGTGGATGGTCTCGCCCGCGGCGGTCGCTCGCTTCGCGACGGCCCACAGTGTCTCGTCGTCGGCGTCGGGCAGACCGAGTGCGGCGAGCGTGGTCGGCAAGCCCACCTCGGCGCAGAAATCGAGCACCGTGCCGATCTCGGACGCGGGCGCGCCCTCGAGCACCAGCTGGGTGACGGTGCCGAAGGCCACCTTCTCGCCGTGCAGGAACGGGCGCGTTTGCGCGGCGGCGGTGAGGCCGTTGTGCACGGCGTGCGCCGCGGCCAGCCCCGACGATTCGAAGCCGAGCCCGGACAGCAGCGTGTTGGCCTCGACGACGCGCTCCAGCGCCGGTGTGACGCTGCGCGCGCGGACCGCGGTCAGCGCCTGCGTTCCGTCGGCGAGCAGGGTGCGGTAGCAGAGTTCGGCCAAGGCGGTGGCGCTGCGCGTGGAGGCCCCGCCGCGCATATTGCGCACCTGGGCGGCGCTGCATG
This sequence comes from Nocardia sp. NPDC041819, assembly GCF_055590505.1. Taxonomy (NCBI): domain Bacteria; kingdom Bacillati; phylum Actinomycetota; class Actinomycetes; order Mycobacteriales; family Nocardiaceae; genus Nocardia; species Nocardia sp. NPDC041819. The sequence goes on from NZ_JBVJAP010000013.1 coordinate 80,986, forward strand.
TGCGCGCCTCGAACCAGGTGGCCAAGGCGTCGCCCATCCCCGCGGTCAGCAGCCGGGCCGGGGCCTGCGCGACCACCGAGGTGTCCACCAGCACCAGCGCCGGATTCCGCCGGACCAGCTGATAGGCCTCGAACTCGCCCGCATCGGTGTAGATCACCGACAGCGCGCTGCACGGCGCGTCGCTGGAGGCGGTGCTGGGGCAGCTGATCATCGGCAGGTCGAGATCGTCGGCGACCGCGCGGGCCGCGTCGAGCACCTTGCCGCCGCCCGCGCCGAGGACCACCGTGCTGCCGGATTGTTCGACGGCGTGGGCGATCCGCGCGATCTCGGCCCTGCTGCATTCCCCGCCGGACAGATGGATGGAATAGGCGATCTTCGCGTCGGTCAGCGAGCGTTCCCAGGTGTCGGCGAGCAGCCGGAAGGCGCTCGACCCGGCCACGATCAGCACCGGACCGCCGATCCCGAGCCGCGTCATCTCGGCGCCGAGCGCGGCGGTGGCATCCCGGCCCTGCACATAATGTCCCGGCGAGGAGAACACACTCAGCACCTGGCACCTCCCGATCCCGGGCCGCACGTCATCCCGGACCGACCGACGACGATTCAACATTACGCGAGGCTCCCGCTCCCGCGGCCGTGGTCAGCCGAACTCGCCGGACCCTCGTTCGGACGGCGCGTCGCTTCCTGCGACGGTGCTCGGCGCGCTTGCGGCCGCGAACTCCGGCCCTCCGGGACTGCCGGTGCCGGAACGCATTCCCGCGTTCTCGGGATCAGGTCTGCCGCAGCCGGAAAGGATCTGTCGTCTGCCGTGCGGCCGCTTGTCCGGTCCGAGGCGGCCTTTGCGATCGCGAGCGCCCCCCTTCCTCCACCCGTGTGTGGCGTAAGGAGCGCTCGCGGCCCGGTCAGCTCGGTGTGGTGAGGGTTTCCGGAAGCAGGCGGGGTCGGTCGTGTGCCCGCTCGCTCAGCAACGCGAAGTAGCGGCGCAGCATGAGGATGGCGGTGGTGGCCAGGCCTGCGGTGAGGCCCCACCAGACGCCCGCCGCGCCGAGACCCGCGGGGTAGGCCAGCAGCAGGGCGACGGGCAGGCCCACGCCCCAGTAGCCGATCAGCGAGAGCTGGAAGCCCGCATTGGTCGCCTTGAGTCCGCGCAGCAAACCGTTGCCGATGTTCTGGGCGGCGTCGAAGAACTGGAGCACGATGCCGATCAGCAGCAGGGTGTGCGCGACCCGGATGGTGTCGGCGTCCGAGGAATCCAGGAAGGGGCGCAGCACCAGATCGGGAGCGACCACGTACACCGCGCCCGTCACCGCCGCGATCACCGCGGCGTGCCGCAGCGCGAGCCACGCCAGCGCGCGTGCGTGCGTGTGCTCGTCGCGCGCGACCGCGTGGCTGACCAGGATCGACGCACCGTGCGACAGGCCGATCGCGACTTGGAAGACGATGTAGATGATCTGGTAGACGACGTTGTGGGCGGCCAGCGCCGCGGGGCCGATGCTGCCCATGACGAGGGCGAGCACCGAGAACATGCCCGCCTCGGAGCCGTAGGTCAACGCGATCGGCGTGCCCAGTTTCAGCTCGGCGCGCACCGTGCTCAGCCGCACCGGCAACGGCGTCACGGGCAGGGTGCGGCCGAGTTCCTCGTCACGCCACACCATCGCCCAGAACACGCCGAAGGTGATCAGGAAGACGAGCGAGGTCGCGACGCCGATGCCGGTCAGCCCGAGCTCGGGCAGCCCGCCCTTGCCGTGGATGAAGCCGAGGGCCAGCAGCAGGTTCAGCGCCACCGAGCCGAGCGTCACCAGCAACAGCGCCTGCGGGCGCTGCATGCCGACCGTGTATTGGCGCAGCACCTGGAACCACAGGCAGGGCAGCAGGCCCGGTGCGAGCGCCACCAGCAGGGGGCGGGCGTCGGCGAGCACGCCCGGGTCCTGCCCGAGCCACGGCAGCACCCAGCCCAGCCCGATCAGCGCCGCGCCGCCGAGCAGGCCCGCGACCGTGGCGATCGCGAAGCTCGAGCGCAGCAGGTCGCGGATCTCCGGATCCGGCGAGTCGCCGCGCTTGCCTGCCGCGCTCACGGCGGTGGCGATCTGGTTGCCGCTGCCGGTGATCAAGCCGACGCACATGGTGCGGATCTGGTTGAACAGCACGATCGCCAGGCCGCCCGCGGCCACCTGCCGCACGCCGAGCGTGCCCATCAGCGCGATGTTGGTGGTGGACACCGCGATCTGGGCCAGCTGGGTCAGCGCGATCGGCGTCGCGAGCGCGGTGAGCCGCCCGCCGTCGCCGCGGAAACTCGTCACGATCACCGGTTCTCCTTCGCGGAAGGCGGGAGCGCGGTCCCGCGCGGGCGCAACGTCATGCGGTACGAGCGACCGGACCTCACCGCGCTTGCACCAGCGTGTTCCTGGCAGCGGGCGTGTAGCGCCGCAGCAGTTCCGCGACCTCGCGTTCGGCGTCGGCGTCGAGCAGGTCGCGCTCGTTCATCCAGTCGTCGTCGAACACCGTGTCCAGGTACTTCTCCCCGCCGTCGCAGACGATGGTGACCACGGTCGAGCCCGGCGGGAACTCCTCGAGCCGGGTCAGCCCGGCGTGCACCGAACCGCCCGCCGACCCGCCGATCATCAGGCCGAGCTCGGCCGCCACCGCCCTGGCGGTCGCGAAGGCCGCCACGTCGGAGACCTTCACGCCCTCGTCCAGCAGCGAATAGTCGACGGCGGTGCCGATGGTGGCGCCCGGCGGGGTGCCGGTGCCCGACTGCCAATACGGGCCGCCGGGCCCGCCGAAGGCGATCGAACCGACCGGCTCGACGCCGATCACGTAGGGCGGGCAGCCGAGCTGGCGCAGCCGGGTCGCGGTGCCGAACAGCGAACCTCCGGTTCCCACCGCGGACAGCAGAATGTCGACCCGCTCGACGTCCTCGAGCAATTCCTCCGCCACCGGGTAGTAGCCCACCGCGTTGGCGTCGTTGTTGTGCTGCTCGGTGAAGAACGCGTCGGCGCGCTCGGCCGCCATCGCCTCGGCCAGGTCCTCCCGTGCCGAGGTGGCGAGATTGTCGTCGCCCTCGTCGGCGACGTACACGAGTTCCGCACCCATTGCCCGCATCGCGCGCAGTTTGTCCTTACATGCGTGATGGTCGACCACTGCGGTGAAGCGATACCCACGTTCGGCGGCGACTACCGCCAGGCCGAGCCCGGTGTTGCCGGACGTGGACTCGATGATATGTCCACCACTGCGCAGCAAACCGCGACGCTCGGCATCGAGCACCATTTCGCGCGCCATCCTGATCTTGGCCGCGCCGGTCGGGTTGAACTGCTCGAGTTTGAGTAGCAGGCGGGTGCCCGCCGCGGTGGCCGCGAGCTCGAACAGCGGCGTGCGGCCGATCAGATCCGTCACGCGCGTGACGAGCGGCATTGATGTCTCCTGGTTCGGGTCGGGGTCAGCTACCGTCGCGGGTCCAGCGGAAGCGCTCGCCGGACGCGTCGTGCAGCACGACTTTCGGTGGGATGGGCAGTTCGTGGAAGGCGGACTCGTTCGAATCCATCTGATAGCCCGCCGTATTGGGGTAGATCAGCAGGTCACCGACTTCGGCGGGGCGCGGCAGCGGCACCCGGCGCCAGCTCAGCATGTCGGAATCCAGACAACTGGCCGCGCCGACGCACGTCGGCGTCACTGCGCCGGGCCGGGCGGGCCACAGCACCGGATCGGGCAGGTACTCGCTGTCGAACCATTGCTCCGAGAGGCTGAGACTGGTGCCGTCGACGGTGAGCAATCGGTAGGGCTTGCCGTGCGCGTGCCTGGTCTTGCCGCCCTGGACGCGGAAGACGGTGCAGCCCGCGTGGGCGAGCAGCGCGCGGCCCGGTTCGATCGCCAGGCGCACGGCGTTGTCGCGCAGTCGCCCGGCGAGATCGTCGTGGTCGAGGATCTGTGTGAGCATGGCCGCGCCGGGTGCCGGAAAGTGGTACGGGTAGTACGAATCGAAGGACTTCCCGGAGTGGAACCACTGCCTGCCCATCCCCGCGGTGAACTCCAGGGCGGCGTCCGCCGGAACGTAGTCGACGCCGAAGCCACCGCCGATCGACACGGTGGTGGCCGGATGCCCCAGTGTGCGCGCGTGCAGGCAGCGGGCGATCAGCTCGCCCGCCAATTCCGCCCGCGCGACCGCGTCGTAGCCGGACAGGTGAAAACTGAAACCTTCCAGCCGGATCGATGCGCGAGCGCCGCACAGCGCCAGCGCGTCCTCGATTTCGCCGGATGTCATGCCGAATCGGCTGGCCGAGGCAGCGGGCAGCACGCGAAGCAGCACGCGCGCGGGCTCGCCGGGAGACGTCAGCGCCGCGAGCCGCTCGAGTTCCCCGAGGTCGTCCACGGCGATCAGCGAACCGTGCCGGGCGGCCAGCCACAGCAGCTCGTCCGCCTTGGCCGGGCCGGTCACCATGAGCTCGGGCCCGCGCACACCCTGCGCCAGCGCGGCGGTCAACTCGCCGACGCTGGCGACGTCGACGCCCGCGCCGTGTTCCGCGCACGCCCGCGCCACACAAGCGGCCTTGTTCGCCTTCTTGCCGTAGTAGATCGTGCCGTGCACTCCGGCGCGGGTGAAAGCGGCGCGGAAGGCGCGGACGTTGTGGCCGACCCGTGCCGGATACATCACGTGAAACGGGCCGCCCATCGCGAAAGACAGGTCACCGAGCAGGTTCGGATCGGCGAGCAGGCGGCGCTCCCACGGGTCGAGATGCGCGGGCATCGGTGGCGCGCTGATCGACTCGTGCGCGTTCGCGTCGGCCCCCGGCTCCACGGCGATACTCGAATGTTCTAGTTCCACCGCGTGCCTCCCTGCGCTAGTCCCACAGCGGCACCTCCGTACCCCGGCCCTCCGCGATCGCTCGCTCGGCCAGCGCGTGGGCCACCGCGATGTCGGTCAGCACCAGTCCGCTGTTGTAGACGAAGACGCGTTCGTCGTCCGAGCGTCGGGCCAACGCACGGCGATTCAGGATCTGCGGCAGCTCGGCGTCCACCGCGCGCAGCGTGCCGTCCGGCCCCGCCATGTCGGTGCCGGTCAGCGCCATCTGCTCGGCGCTGGTCGCGATCACGCGATCGGCATCCGCCAGCGTCGAGGGCGCGAGTCCGTAGCCGACCAGCACCGCCACCGAACCGGGTGCCAGATCCTCGGATTCGAGCGCCACCTCGGTGGCCGGGCCCGCGGTGGCCAGCACGACATCGGCCGTGGCCGCCGCGGCGCGGGGATCGGTCACGGTCTCGAGCAGGGCGTGCGGATGATGCTCGGCGAGCCCGCGGTGCACGGCTTCCAGCCCCTCCGGATGGGTGCCGTAGACCATCAGTTTGCGCAGCTGCGGGTTGGCGGCGAGCAGATGCGGCAGGGCGTTGCGGCCCTGGGTGCCGGTACCGATCAGCAGCACGCTCTCCGCGCCGCGCCGGATCGTCTCGCGCACCAGCAGCGCCGACACCGCGGGCGTGCGCAACGCGCCGACCCGTGCGCAGTCCATCATCGCGATCGGCGCACCGGTGCTGTCGTCGTAGAGCGTGATGGTCGTGTAGTACCGCTTGGTGCTGCGATCGTGGCCGGGGTCGAACTTGTAGGAGGTCTTCATCGCCACCACGCGCCTGCGGCCGTCCCGGCCGAGCATGGCGTAGGCGACCGACCAGCCGTCCGGGTTCGCGACGCTGAGTTTGCGTGGGTTGTCCGAATCGCCCGCCGCGAAGGCGAGATACGCCTCCTCCACCGCGCGCACCACCGCGGCCGGTGTGATCGGCACGTCGGCGAGGTCGCTGCGGCTCAACACCCGCAAAGGTGTGCTTCGGTCACGCGTGCTCAAGGGGTCCTCGATCATGTCGTACTGCATCCCGCTCATGAGTGCCGCTCGCGACCGGCGGGGTGTCCGCCGTCCGGAACGGGGCCACGATTTGTTGCCCGTAGCCATTCTCGTCGGCTTCCTCGGCCCGCCGCTGTCGTTCCGGAAGCCGGATGTTCACTCGCTTGAGCCATCGGTCGGTGCCGTCGTATCGCGCGGTGAACGGTACCCGGCCGTGCACGGCGACGTCGTTGTCCACCAACAACAACTCACCGGGGGACAGCGTGGCGGTCACGCAGACACGTTCGAGTTCGGCGGCGAGTTGTTCGTAGGCTGCGCGGAATTCGGCGTCCGCCTCGGCGAGCGGAGTGTATGCGGGGTCGTAGCGCAGTGTCTGCCGGTCTGGCCCGGCAGCGCTCCACAGCGTCGGAATAGCTGCGGCAGAGTATGTTTCGTGTGTGCCGCCGTAGGAGACGTCGGGCAGGATCGGCAGGGCGGGAGTGCTGAGCAATGCGCGCTGCTCGGTGGTGAGTTCGATCCGGCGCACCGACGACACGGTGGTGCCCACCAGGTCCGGGTTGCGCAGGCAACCGAGCATCAGTAAGTGGGCGCGTTGCGGGTGGAAGGCGTCCTCGGTGTGCGGGCTCAGTAGCACTTCGCTACTGGCGCCGGACTGTTCGTATTCGTGACCGGCCGCGGGAACGATGTTGTTGACCAACCGTCCGCCCTGCTGCCCCTGCCAGCCGAACGGCTCACCCGTACTGCGCGCGAGCAAGAGCATGACCAGGTCGAGTTCGAACGAACGCGCGCGGCGCACCGGATCGCCGCTCCAGCTCGCCGCCTCGCGCCAGCTCGGCGGAGTCGGCCCGAACTCGTTGTCCGCCAGCGGAAGACGTCCTACGACCGCGGCGCCCGCCGCGGTGGCCGGCGGGCGCATGGCATCGCGCACCTCGCTCGGGAGTTCCGCGGCGCCCGCATCGATCCGTTCGATGATCGCCGGGTCCGCGAGGGTGCGCGCGGCGGTGGCCGGATCGGCGAGTGCGTGATCGAGTGTGGCGGATATCGCTCTGGCGAGCTCCCGCACCGCCCGGCCCGCCTCCGCGGACATCTCACGTCGTTCGAGGTCTTGTGGGTGAAGCGTCTTACGTTCGGAGAGAACGCTTTTCACCAAGAGTCCCTTCTTCGCATCGGTTCGAAAAGCAGGGGTCACGTTCTGTATGCGAAGGTATCCCTTCCGTCTTAGTGAAGCAAGGCTTACCTAAGCGAGTCGGCGAAAAATAGCCGGATCGTATAGCCACGCTTCGCTCCGGGCCTGCGGTCGGCGGGTGTGCTCGCGCTCGATTCGGGAGTTTGCGGGCGGTACGCCCTTGCGCTGCCGTTTCGGTGCCGGAATCGGCGAGTCGCGCAATCCATTAGGCTAGCCTGTCCTGATCAATACACTGGGTGGGCGGTACCGAGGTGGGTTCGGTTCAGGAATGAGGGCAACGCAATGGTTTTGAATCGACGGCAACTGCTGCGATCGAGTCTCGGGGCGGGGGCGGTGTTGCTGGTAGCCGCCTGTTCCGACGGCGCGGACTCGTCCGGCCCCGCGCGGCGCGGCGGCACGCTGCGGGTGGGCGTGCTCGGCACCGCGGCTCGCATCGAACGCGACCCACACGCCAACCTCAGCAACGACAGCGACTTCCTGATCGCCTCCCTGGTGTACGACGCCCTCACCGTGCCGGGCGGTAACCCGAATGTCTTGCCGCGCTTGGCCACTCGCTGGGAGCCGGATGCCGATCGGCGGCGCTGGAGTTTCACCCTCGCCGAGAACGCGACCTTCCACGACGGATCACCGGTGACGTCCGAGGATGTCGTGTGGTCGCTGCGCAGGCTGCGCACGGTCGGCGGCGCGTCGAAGATGCCGGTGGCCGTGGAGGACATCACCGCCGACGGGCCGAACCGCGTGATCCTCACGGTGCCCGAGCCGAATAATCAACTGCCGCTGCTGGTCCGGTTGATGACCTTCACGATGAAGAAGGACAGCACCGATTTCACCAAGGCGGTCGGCAGCGGACCGTTCCGGTTGGAGTCCTATCAGGGCGGCAACGCCCGACTGGTGCGCAACGAGCAGTGGCACGGCGGGCCGCCGCCGCTGGACGCCATCGAGGTCACCATATTCGAAAGCGTGACCGCGCTGGGCAACGCGGTGCTCGGCGGGCAGATCGATCTCGCCTCGAACGTCGGCGCCATCGCGGGACGCACCGCCGAGGGCCGCGGTGACCTGACAGTCGTGCGCCGCCCGAACGACACGGTGGTCGGCGTCGCCATGCGCACCTCCGACGGCCCGTTCGCCGACCCGCGGGTGCGCGCCGCCCTGCGGCTCGGCGTCGACCGCACAGCTCTGGTCAACCAGGTGCACTCCGGATACGGAACAGTAGCCAACGACGTCCTCGGCACCGGAGACCCGCTCTACGACACCTCCCTCGCCCAGCGCACCCGCGACGTGGACCGCGCGAAGGCGCTGCTGCGCGAGGCGAATTTCGACACCGGGCGTGGCTATCCGTTCGTCACCAAGGCCGAGGCGCCCGGCGAGGTCGAGTCGGCGAAGGTGATCGCCACCCAGCTCGCCGAGATCGGTGTGCGGCTGGACGTGGTCACCCAGGAGCCGAACGCCTTCTACGACCAGACCTGGCTGAAGGCGCCGCTGTACACGATCTCCTGGGGCACGAACGATTCCACGCTCTTCTTCGCGAGCAAGTTGCTGGCGGGCGGATCGAATCGCAACGAGACCGCCTTCAAGGACGCGGCGTTCGACGCGGCCACGGCGAAAGCGCTCGGCGCGCACAGCGACGAGGAATATCAGCTGGCCGCCAAGGAACTACAGCGCATCCAGTACGAGCGCGGCGGATACCTGGTCTGGGGCATGGCCGACGGTATCGACATCGCCGCGTCCCGGGTGCGCGACCTGCCGACGCTCGGCGGCTTCGCCCGCGTCCAATTGGAAAGGGCTTGGCTGGCCGGGTGATCTCCTTCGCGCGACTCCTGCTCCGGCGCGTCATCCTGCTGGTGACGCTGCTGGCCTGCGTCTTCGTCGCCGTGGACCTGCTGCCGGGCAACACCGCCCGCGCCGTCCTCGGCCGGGAGGCCACACCGGAGCAGATCGCGGCCAAAGAACACGAACTCGGACTGGACCGCCCCCTGACGGTGCGGTTCTGGCACTGGATATCGGGCGTCATGACCGGTGATTTCGGGCGCACCGCGCGCGGACGGCCGGTCAACGACCTGCTCGTCGACAAGTTCCCGCCGACGCTGCTGCTCGGTGGGCTCGCCCTCGCGGTGACCGTGCTCGCGTCGCTCGCGCTCGGCGCGTGGTGGGCGACGCGTCCGGGCAGCGTGGCCGCGCGCGTGTTGCAGCCGACGACGACCACCGCCGTGGCGGTTCCCGAGTTCGTGATCTCCACGCTGCTGATCCTGGTGTTCGCGCTGGCGCTCGGGTGGCTGCCCGCGGTCACCATCACCGGCCGTTCCGGGATGCCCGCCGGGCCCGAGATGCTGGTGCTGCCGGTGCTTGCGCTCGCATTGCCCCAGGCCGGCTGGAACACCAGGGTGGTACGTGCCGCCCTGGCCGACGCCGCGCTGGCGCCGCATGTGGAAAGCGCGGTGCTGGACGGGATTTCGAGCAGGACGGTGCTGGTTCGGCACGTGCTGCCGTTCGCGCTGCCGACCATCGTCGCCAGCTTCGCCACCACGGTGGGGATGCTGCTCGGCGGGGCCCTGGTGGTGGAGACGGTCTTCAACTACCCCGGTCTCGGTGCGGTCCTGGCCGGCTCGGTGGCCGATCGGGACACCTCGGTGGTCGCGGCGGTGGTCGCGCTGTCCGGGGTGATCATCATGATCATGCTGGCCGCCGCCGACGGCATCCGCAGCTGGTCGTTGCGGGGGCGGCGATGAAGCCCTCCTCCGCGGGCGCGAGTCCGGCGCGGCGACGGCTCGGCCGTCTGACGGTCGCGCCGGCGCTGCTGGTCACCCTGCTGGCGGTGCTTGGCCCGACGCTGGCGCCGCACCCGGCGGAGCGAGCGATCGGCATCCCGTTCGGCGATCCCGGCGCGGGCGCGCCGCTGGGCACCGACCGGCTGGGCCGCGACGTGCTCAGCCAACTGCTGTACGGCGGTTGGGGATTGCTGCTGGTGGCCGCGATCATCGCGGTGACGGTGACCGGGGTGTCGTGTGTCCTCGGCGCGGTCGCGGCACTGCGCCCGCGGATAGGGGAGTGGATCGAACTGGGCACCGACCTGTTCATTCTGCTGCCCGCGGTGCTGGGGATCCTGCTCGTGCTCACCTCGTGGCCCGACGCCGGCACCTGGGGCCTGATCGTTCTGGCGCTGCTGTTCGGCGTCCCCTATTGCGCGCGGATCTTCACCGCCGCCGCTGCCGGGGTCGCGGCATCCGGATATGTCGAGAGCGCCCGGGCCGCCGGTGAGCCGCTGACGCACCTGGTGTTCCGGGAAGTGATCCCGAATCTGCGCGAAGTGTCGACGACGCAGCTCGGGCTGCGTTTCGTGGCTGGGGTCTATCTCGTGAGCACGGCGTCCTTCCTGCAACTGCCCACGACGCTCGGCGCGACCAACTGGGCGGTCATGGTGCGCGAGAACACTTCCGGAATGCTGCTCAATCCATGGGCCGTGCTGGCCCCGAGCCTCGCCATCGCGATCGTCGCGGTGAGCGTGAACCTGGCGGTCTCGGCGTTCGGGCGAGGGGAGCGGGAATGAACGTGACGAAACGCGGTTGCCCGGCGGCTGCGGTGGAGGCGGAGGGTGCCGCGACCGATCTCGTCTCGGTCGACCGTCTGACCGTGCTGGGACCGAACGGCCGGGAATTGGCGGGTCCCGCGACTTTCCGGATCCCGGCGGGCACGGTGACGGCGCTCACCGGCCCGTCGGGGTCGGGTAAGACGACGGTGATGCGCGCCCTGCTCGGGCAGCTGCCATCCGCTCAGGCGCGCGCGACGGGATCGGCGTCGGTCGCCGGACACGACGTACTGACGCTCGACCGTTCTGCCCTGCACAGGTTTCGGCGTCGGCACATCGCATTCGTCGGGCAGGACCCGGGTTCGGCGCTGAATCCGCTGCTGCGCGTGCGCGCCCTGCTGCGCGAGGTCGCTCCGGACGCGCCCGAGTCCACCCTGACCGACACGCTGGCACTGGTCGGCCTGTCGCCGGACTATCTGCGCCGCCGTCCCGGTGAACTCTCCGGCGGCCAGCAGCGCCGCGTCGCCCTCGCCAGGGCACTGATCCGCCGCACCGGCGTGGTGGTGCTCGACGAGCCGCTCGCCGGGCTGCACGGCGCGCTGCGCACCGACATCGCCGGACAACTCGCGGCGCTCGCCCGTGAGCGGTCGACGGCGATCCTGCTGTCCGGTCACGACACCGCCCTCGTGCACTCGATCGCCGACGACATCGTCGAACTCGGTGTGGTGCCTCAGGTGTCCGTACCTCCGGTTCGGGCGACCGCTACAGCAGCGAGAACATCCGGTGTGGTCACCGGGTCCGCACTCGGCCCGCCGACCGCCACGTCCGCTGATCCGGTCGACGCCATGGCGGTCGGTGGCCGGGCCGAGCTCGCGCCGGTGCCCGACAGCGGATGGTTGCGGCCCGGCGGCTCGGCGAGCAACGGTCACACGTCCTCCGTTGTCGTCGCGACGGACGATCGACCGCCGGACCTCGCGCTGCGCGCCGAGGGGATCAACGCCTCGATCGACGGACACCAGGTGCTCGCCGACATCGGTTTCGCGCTCGAAGCGGGTTCGGCGCTCGCGGTGGTCGGCGCGTCGGGCGCGGGCAAGACCACTCTGGCGCGCGTCATCGCGGGGTTGCACCGTTCGGCGACCGGATCACTGGAGTTGCGCGGGACCCCGATCGTCGTGGGCGCGAACAGGCGAATCCGGTACGGCGCGGGCGGCATTCAGTTGGTCACCCAGAACCCGCGCTCCGCGCTCAACCCGCGCCGCACCGTGGCGCAGACGCTCGGCCGTCCGCTGCGGCGGATCGGGCGCGTCGCGCGGCGGGACCTCGCGCTGCGGATCACCGAGCTGCTCGCCGCGGTCGAACTGTCCGCCGACCTGGCCGCCCGCTACCCGCACGAGCTGTCCGGCGGACAACGCCAGCGCGTGGCCCTGGCGCGCGCCCTCGCCGCCGAACCCGCCGTGCTCCTGTGCGACGAGATCACCTCGGCACTGGACCACACCACGGCATCCGCGATCATGGCACTGCTGGACCGGATCCGGGCCGAACGCGACACCGCCCTGCTGATCATCACCCACGACATGGCCTTGGTCGCCGAATACTGTCCCGGCCTGCTGGTCCTCGATCAGGGGCGGATCGCCGAATCGGGTCACACCGGAACCGTTCTCGCCGCGCCGACCCACAACGCGACCAACGAGTTGCTCGTCTGAACCGCCGCGGGTCATGCGCGCGGCGACACGCCGTGGACTCCGTCACCGGCTTCCCGCGGGCACGAGCCGTCATCTGGATCATGGAAGGGGTGTTGCGAAAGACCGGCGTCTCGGCCGCCGTCGTGGTGATTCTCGGGCTCGCCGGTTGCGGGATCGACCGCACCCCGATCCCGGAGGGCATTCCGCCCGGACCCGGGGCGCCGCTGCCCGTGATCGACCTGGACGCTCCCGGCCGCACAGCCGTCCAGTTGCACGGCTGGGCAGGCGAGCAGGCCGGGCGGCTCGGCATCCCGCAGGTCGCCCTGGAGGCGTACGGCTACGCCGCGGCCGTGATGACCAGGGCCCGCCCCGACTGCGGCATCGCGTGGACGACGCTGGCGGGCATCGCGAGCGTGGAGAGCGGGCACGGCACCCATCGCGGTGCGCGGCTCGGCGATGACGGCTCGATCCGCCCGCCGATCATCGGCATCCCGCTGGACGGCTCACCCGGCGTCGCGCTGGTCGAGGACACCGACCGCGGCGCACTCGACGGCGATCCGGTGCACGACCGCGCCGTCGGCCCGCTGCAGTTCATCCCGGAGACCTGGAAGCGCTGGGGCGTCGACGCCAACGGAGACGCGACCGCGGATCCGCAGAACATCGACGACGCCGCGCTCACCGCCGCCAGGTACCTGTGCGCCAGCGGCGGTGATCTCACCTCCGAGCACGGTTGGCAGAGCGCGTTGCTCACCTACAACCAGTCGCACAGCTACCTGCTGACGGTGCGCGATCGAGCCGCGAGCTACAGCGTCGGCCGCCGGGTGTGATCCTCCGGTCCCCGGAGTGCCGGTTACCCGCCTCGCTGCCGGGACGATAGGCTCGCAACGCACGGCCCATCCCGTGAGACCAACCGTGTCAGCAGCCGAAGGAGTGTCGTTTTCGTGGCCATCATCGAACAGGTCGGAGCTCGCGAGATCCTGGATTCCCGCGGTAACCCCACCGTCGAGGTCGAGATCGCTCTCGACGACGGCACCCTGACCCGGGCGGCCGTGCCCTCCGGCGCGTCCACCGGCGAGCACGAGGCCGTCGAACTGCGCGACGGTGGCGAACGCTACGGCGGCAAGGGCGTGCGCAAGGCGGTCGATGGTGTGCTCGACGAGATCGCGCCCGCCGTCATCGGCCTGGACGCCGTGGAGCAGCGCACCGTCGATCAGGTGCTGCTGGACCTGGACGGCACCCAGGACAAGTCCCGGCTCGGCGCAAACGCCCTGCTCGGTGTCTCGCTGGCCGTGGCCCGCGCCGCCGCCGAGTCCTCGGGGCTCGAGCTGTTCCGCTACCTCGGCGGTCCGAACGCGCACGTGCTGCCCGTCCCGATGATGAACATCCTCAACGGCGGCGCGCACGCCGACACCGGCGTCGACGTGCAGGAATTCATGGTCGCCCCGATCGGCGCGCCCACCTTCAAGGAGTCGCTGCGCTGGGGCGCGGAGGTCTACCACGCGCTGAAGTCGGTGCTGAAGGCCAAGGGCCTGTCCACCGGCCTCGGTGACGAAGGCGGTTTCGCACCCGACGTCGCGGGCACCAAGGCCGCGCTCGACCTGATCAGCGAGGCCATCGCCAAGACCGGCCTGAAGCTGGGCAGCGACGTGGCACTCGCGCTGGATGTCGCGGCCACCGAGTTCTACAGCACCGGCAGCGGCTACAAGTTCGAGGGCGTCGTGCGCTCGGCCGAGGAGATGGCGCAGTTCTACGCCGACCTGATCGGCGCCTACCCGCTGGTGTCCATCGAGGACCCGCTGTCGGAGGACGACTGGGACGGCTGGGTGACCCTGACCGACCAGATCGGCGAGAAGATCCAGCTCGTCGGCGACGACCTGTTCGTCACCAACCCGGAGCGCCTGGAAGAGGGCATCGCCAAGGGCGCCGCCAACGCGCTGCTGGTGAAGGTCAACCAGATCGGCACGCTCACCGAGACCCTGGACGCGGTGGAGCTGGCGCACCGCAACGGCTACAAGACGATGATGTCGCACCGGTCCGGCGAGACCGAGGACACCACCATCGCCGACCTCGCCGTCGCGGTGGGCAGCGGCCAGATCAAGACCGGCGCCCCCGCTCGCAGCGAGCGGGTCGCCAAGTACAACCAGCTGCTGCGCATCGAGGACGCGCTCGGCGATTCGGCTCGTTACGCCGGCGACGTCGCGTTTCCTCGCTTCGCGTTCGAAGGCTGACCTGCGGTACGAGCGACGGGCCCTGAGGAGGTAGCGGTGCGTGACCACCCAGGGCCCCGGGAGTGCCGCGAAGCAGAGACCGAGGCGTGAGATGACGGAGCGACGTGCGCGTGGGACCAGTCCGGCCGGACGTGGGGACCGCCGCACGTCGCGTGCCGACGGATCGCGCCCGGCCGATGCCGCGGCCAAGCGCGGCCGCAGGCGATCGGAGACCGCGGAGAAGCCGAAACCGCGCAAGAGCGCGCGGGGTTCGGCCGTCGGCAGGCACGACCACACGTTCCTGGGGCTCTCCACCGGCAAGGCGGTGATCCTCGCGATGGTGGTGTGCGGGCTCGCGCTCACCCTCGCCGTGCCGATGCGCACGTACTTCACCCAGCGCGCGGAGGCCGCGCAACTCGCGCAGCAGCGCGAGGAACTCGAGGCGGATCTGGCCCGGTTGCGGGATCGCCGTGCGCAGCAACAAGATCCGGCCTACATCCGGACCGAGGCGCGCGACCGCCTTCGCCTGGTGCTGCCGGGCGAGACGCCGTACATCGTGCAGGTGCCCGGCATCGAGGCGCCCGCCCCGCCCCCGGCGCCCACCAGAGCCAGGCAACCCGATCCCTGGTACACCGAACTGTGGCGCAGCATCGCCGAGCCACAGCCGACGCCCGGGGCCGCTCCGCCGCCGCCCGCCGCACCGCAAGTACTGGAAGGACCTAGGTGACCGCCCCGAACGACCAGGATCTCGCGATCATCGCCGAGCAGCTCGGCCGTGCGCCGCGCGGCGTGCTCGCCATCGCCTATCGCACCCCGGACGGGATCCCGGCCGTGGTGAAGACCGCGCCCCGGTTGCCCGACGGCACCCCCTTCCCGACGCTCTACTATCTGACCGATCCCCGGCTCACCGCGGAGGCGAGCAGGCAGGAATCCGCCGGTGTGATGCGCGAGATGACCGAGCGGCTGGCCGCCGACGCGGAGCTGGCCGCCGCCTACCGCGCCGCGCACGAGAGCTATCTGGCCGAACGGGACGAAATCGAATCGCTCGGTACGGATTTCACCGGCGGTGGGATGCCCGAGCGGGTCAAGTGCCTGCACGTCCTGATCGCGCACGCACTGGCCAAGGGGCCGGGGGTGAATCCGCTCGGCGACGAAGCGGTGGCGCTGGCCGCCGAGCACGGCCTGCGTGGCACCGCCATTCCGGCCGACTGGCCCGCGCCGCGCCCGACCGGCCCGCGAGAGACTGGAGCACAGTGATGAGTGACCGCGTAGCCGCCGTGGATTGCGGCACGAACTCCATCCGGCTGCTGATCGCCGACGTGCTCGGTGACGGGCGCCTGGCCGACGTGCACCGCGAGATGCGCATCGTCCGCCTGGGCCAAGGGGTCGACGCGACCGGTTCGCTGGCGCCCGAGGCGATCGAACGCACCCGCGCCGCCCTGGCCGACTACGTCGCGCTGATGCGTGAGGCGGGCGTCGGCCGGGTGCGGATGGTGGCCACCTCCGCCACCAGGGACGCCGCCAACCGCGAGGACTTCTTCGCCATGGCCAGGGCCGAACTCGGCACCGTGGTCGCGGGTGCGGAAGCCGAGGTGATCACCGGCGACGAGGAGGCACGCCTGTCGTTCGCGGGCGCGATCGGCGAACTGTCCAGCGCCTCGGGTCCCTTCGTCGTGGTGGATCTGGGCGGCGGGTCGACCGAGCTGGTGTTCGGGGACAGCGCGGGGGTGCGATCGGCGTTCTCCGCCGACATCGGCTGCGTCCGGATCACCGAGCGCTGCCTCGCGGGCAACCCGCCCACCGCCGAAGAGATCGCCGCAGCCCGCGCCTTCGCCACCGAGCGGTTGACCGAAGCGTTCACGCACGTCCCCGTGGAGGGCGCGCACACCTGGGTCGGCGTGGCGGGCACGATGACCACCTTGGCCGCGGTCGCGCTCGATCTTCCCGAATACGACTCGGAGCGGGTGCATCTCACCCGATTGACCATGGACCAGGTCCGCCAGGTCTGCGACCGGCTGATCGCCATGGACCACGATCAGCGCGCCGCGCTGGGGCCGATGCACCCGGGCCGGGTCGACGTGATCGGCGGCGGCGCGGTCATCACCGAGGTGCTCGCGGAGGAACTGTCCCGGCGCGCTGGCATCGCCGAGCTGGTCGTCAGCGAGCACGACATCCTCGACGGCATCGCCCTGTCGATCGCCTGACCGGGCCCCATCCGGCGACCGGGCCGGTCAGTTCTGCGGTACGTGACCGTCGAGCCGCGCCTCGGCGTGTGTCTCCGCTCCCGGGCGGGCTTGCGTGCGGCCCGCGAGACGGGCTTTGCCGACCGCGATATCGGCCAGCCGGGACAGCGATTCCTTGTTCCGCGGCACCAGGAGCAGCTCTTGCAGAATGTTGGGCACCAGGTTGCCCAGCCCTCGCTCGGCGTGCTCGTACATCCGGATCTGGGTCTCGCCGGGTGCGGTCTCCACGAGTTCCAGGCGGATCCACGCGGCGCCGAGCGGCGAGAGTTTGGCCTCGAGTTCGAGCATGTGCGGCGGCTCCACCGACACGACCTGCGTGGTGTCGTTCACGGTGAACGGCCATACGCCCGCGCTGTAGTGCAGCTGGGAGCCGACGCCGGGCCATTCGCCGTCGACGTCGCGGATGTGCGTGGCGCCGACCACCCAGGCGCAGAACAGCCATCCGTCGGCGAGGACGTCGAAGACCTGTTCCGGTGTCGTCGGCACGGTGATTTCCACGTGGACCATCAGCTCAACGCTTTCTGGAGGTAGGCCGTTGCGGGTTTGCCTGTCGATTGCGGGGTGCCCGGTGGTGCGGCGGGCAAACCACCTGCCGCGACCTGGCTGCCCCAGGGGCGTGAACAGAACATACGAATCCTCCACAACGCGGTCCGAGCTGCGATCTTCTAAGAATGGTTGAAGCGGCAACACCACGGCTCGGTTGGTCTCGGAATGTCGATGTCGGGTAGTTTGGCTCGGTTCTATGACCCAGGTCACGAGTTCGCCGATTCCGGTACCGCCGGGACGGTCATGGTTTGTGCGGGGGCTGATCGTCGCCGCCATCGCACCATGGATCAGCAAATTCCTGGCCGGCGTGCATCACCTCGCCGTATGGGTACAGAACACCAAGCACAGCAGCACGATCTAAGGAGAACGCGTGACTAACCCCGGGCCACAAGCCGATCCGGCGGGTGATGTCTCGTCTCGGTGGGGCGGTTTGTTCCGAACCAAGTCCATCGAACAGTCGATCCGCGACACCGACGAACCCGACTCGAAACTCCGCAAGGACCTGACCGCCTGGGACCTCACCGTCTTCGGCGTGGCCGTCGTGGTCGGGGCGGGCATCTTCACCCTCACCGCACGCACCGCGGGCAATGTCGCGGGACCGTCGGTCTCGCTGGCCTTCGTGTTCGCCGCGATCGCCTGCGGGCTGACCGCGCTGTGCTACGCCGAGTTCGCCTCCACCGTGCCGGTGGCGGGCAGCGCCTACACCTACTCCTACGCCACCTTCGGCGAGCTCGTCGCCTGGATCATCGGCTGGGACCTGATCCTGGAGTTCGCCCTGGCCGCGGCGGTGGTGGCCAAGGGCTGGTCGCAGTACCTCGGGGAGGTGCTCGGGGACATCTCCCCGATCGCGCACCTCGGCCCGGTGACCTTCGACTGGGGCGCGGTGCTGCTGATCGCCGTGCTCGGCGTGCTGCTCGCGACCGGCACCAAGGTGTCCTCGCGGGTGTCGGCGGTGGCGGTCGCCATCAAGCTCGGTGTGATCGCGCTGGTGCTGGTCGTCGGCTTCACCTATTTCAAGTCCTCGAACCTCTCGCCCTACATTCCGCCGTCGCAACCCGGTGAGCGGGGCGAGGGCCTGCGGCAGTCGCTGTTCTCCTATCTGACCGGCGCCGGGGCTAGCAACTTCGGCTGGTACGGCCTGCTCGCCGCGGCCAGCCTGGTGTTCTTCGCGTTCATCGGCTTCGACGTGGTCGCCACGACCGCGGAGGAGACCCGCAACCCGCAGAAGGCGGTGCCGCGCGGCATCTTCGGCTCGCTGCTGATCGTCACCGTCTTGTACGTCGCGGTGTCGCTCGTGCTCACCGGCATGGTGCCCTACACCGAGCTGTCCGGCGGCGACGCGACGCTGGCGACGGCGTTCGCCATCCACGGGGTGACCTGGGCGAAGAACATCATCTCGATCGGCGCCCTCGCCGGTCTCACCACGGTGGTCATGGTGATGTACCTCGGACAGACCCGGGTGCTGTTCGCGATGGCGCGCGACGGACTGATGCCGCGCAGGCTCGCGCACACCGGCACCAACGGCACGCCGGTGCGGGTCACCGTCATCGTGGGCGTGGCCTGCGCGCTACTGGCAGGGTTCGTGGATTTCGGCACGCTGGAGGAGATGGTCAACATCGGGACGCTGTTCGCGTTCGTGCTGGTGTCGATCGGCGTGCTCATCCTGCGACGCACGCGTCCGGACCTGCCGCGCGGATTCCGGGTGCCGCTGGTGCCGCTGATCCCCATCCTGGCGGTGCTGTCGTGCCTGTGGCTGATGCTGAACCTGTCGGTGGAGACCTGGCTGCGGTTCCTGGTGTGGATGCTGATCGGCTTCGTCGTCTACTTCGCCTACTCCCGGCGCCACTCCCTGGTCCGGAAGGCCGCGGCCACCCGGTAGCGCGGCCCTGTTCGGCGTGCCGCAGGCCGGCGGTAGCCTGACGCGGTGTCGCAGCGTGAGTTGGTTGTGCTCGGAACCGCGAGTCAGGTGCCGACGAAACAGCGAAACCACAACGGGTACCTGCTCCGGTGGGACGACGAGGCGATCCTGTTCGACCCCGGTGAGGGTACGCAGCGGCAGATGACCTACGCCGGTGTGTCCGTCACCGGGATCACCCGGATCGCCATCACCCATTTCCACGGCGACCACAGCCTCGGGCTGGCCGGGGTGGTGCAGCGGATCAACCTCGATCGGGTGCCGCATCCGGTCGACGTCTGCTTCCCGGCGTCGGGCGCCGTGTACTACGACCGCTTGGTCAACGCGACGTCCTACTATCACCGCGCCGAACTGCGGCCGCGCCCGGTCGCGGGCCCCGGCCCCGTGGACTTGCCGGAGGCGCCGTTCACGGTGACGGCGGTACGGCTCTCGCATCCGGTGGACACCTTCGGCTATCGGCTCAGTGAGCCGCCCGGCCGGCGCATCCTGCCGGATCGCTTGCGCGCCTTGGGGTTGCGCGGGCCGATCATCTCCGAACTGCAACAGCGCGGCGAGGTCGAGTTCGACGGTCGCACCATCACTTTGGCGGAGATCAGCGAACCCCGAGCCGGTCAGAGCTTCGCTTTCGTGATGGACACCCGGCTGTGTGCCGGGGTCGGCGAACTCGCCGCCGACGCCGACATGCTCGTCATCGAAGCCACCTTCCTGGACGCCGACGAAGACCTGGCCGTCGAATACGGCCATCTCACCGCGGGCCAAGCCGCGCGGGCCGCCGCCGACGCGGGCGTCCGCACCCTGGTCCTCACCCACTTCTCCCAGCGCTACCGCGACCTCGACGAGCACCTGGCCGAAGCGGCGAAGTACTTCACCGGCGAGATCCACATCGCCACCGACCTCGCCCGAATCCCGGTGCCACCCCGGCGCTGACGCCCGACACGCCGAGCCGACCGGCGGACGTTAACACCGGCCCGCCCAAACCGATCTAGTTCTCTGGGACGCCTGCCGACCCGGGCTCGAAACAACCGCCACCGGCGCCGGTCACCCGACCGCGCCCTCCGGCATCCGCCCACGGCCGACGCCCCGCCACCCCGAGGAACACTCGGAATTCCGGTACAGCCGTACGACTCGGTACGCTGTCCCGGACGCCCCTATAGCCCAATTGGCAGAGGCAGCGGACTTAAAATCCGCCAAGTGTCGGTTCGAGTCCGACTGGGGGCACCGCGATCACCCCGAGTTCGCGACGGCGCGACCTTGTCGGCTCGGAACCATAACGGCCGACCGGTGTGATTCGGAGCGGGCTACGACTGCACGAGTAAACGATCAGGTGCGCTTCTGTCGTTCAACCACGTCGAGGCGATCTTGCGTGCGACCACGCGGAACAGTATGTCCTCGGTGCCGGTCTCGGGGCGTATCGTCTCGGCGACCTTGTCGAGGAGAAGGGTTCGCTCGATTCCCGACGCGGTGGTGTAGGCGTAGCGGACCTGTCGCTGGTCTTCCGCTATCTTTCGGATCTCCGCGTACAGTGCCATGCGTTTCAGCGCGAAAGGCCGTGGGCGCGGGCGATGATGCGTTCCATGACTGTGCGGGGGAGGAGGCGGCGGAGGGTGAAGAGGGCGGGGGCGTTGCTGCCTACGGCGTAGAGGGGTTGGGGGCGGTCGGCTTCGATCGCTTTGACGATCGTGTCGGCGACCTTCTCCGGGGTGATGCCCTTGCCCTGCTTGTCGTCCAGTTTCGCCATGAAAGTCGTGAAATCGGCGGTGTGCGGGGAGTTTTCGGTGAGGTACTTGGTGCGGCGCTCGCGCAGACCGGTGTCGATCTGGCCGGGCTCGACGGCGGTGATCCAGACGCCGAAGGGGGATTCCTCGAAGCGGGCGGCCACCGCGAAGCCGCGCAGCGCCGCCTTGGTGGCGACGTAGGACGAGCGGTAGGGCATCGGGAAGCTGGCGAGCATTGATCCGACCATGACGACGCGGCCGTACCGGCGTTCCCGCATGCCGGGCAGCACCGCACTGGTCAGGGCGACAGGCCCGAGCACATTCAGCTGGAACAGCCGTTCGACGGCGTCGGTGGGCAATTCGGCGAGCGGGCCCGCCTGGCTTTCGCCCGCGTTGTTCACCAGTACGTCGACCTGGTCCAGGCCGGCGGCGAAGGCGGCGATCGATGCCGGGTCGGTGAGGTCGAGCGCCCGGTACTCGACGCCGGGCACAACGGCGTCGGAGCCGATGGTGGCAGGGTTGCGGCTGGTTCCGATCACGCGATACCCCCGCCCGGCCAGTGCGGCGGCCGTGGCCTTCCCGATTCCGGACGACGCACCGGTGACCACGGCGACGCGAGACATGGGGCTCCTTTCGACGGTAATACGCTGACGATATCGTCAACTCCTCGGTTCGCGCTACCCGGAAGTAACCTTCTGCCGCTGACGAGGGTGTCCGGTGGGGTGGGGCACCGAGCGCCACGAGTGTGGCGTCGATGGGCACGTCCCGTCCGCGCGGCGGCGGGAAACGGGAATACAACGTGTGGTGGCGGGTCGGGGATTGCCCATTGAATTCTCCATGGCGGGTCAGGCACCGCCCGCGGTGGCACGGTGCTGCCGCGTGCGCTCCGCTCGGGTCGATCGCGAGCCTGTGACCTGGGCAGACGGACCCGCGCATCGTCGTGAGATGCGCACCGGCGCAGCCGAAATCGTTCAACCGAGGGAAGTCCGCGCGGATGTCGGCGGTCGCGTGATGGGGCTAGTGTTGGCCGGCGCGGTGCAGGCCGGAGACGCTGCCGCGTTACCCCGACGCCGAGGAGACTGTGGTGGTTGTCGATACCGTCCGCGAGGAACAGGCGATCCGTCAGATGACGGAGCGGCTGGTCGAAAACTACACCGAGACCTATTCTCCCGAGCATATCGAGAGCACCGTGGGCGCGGCTCGGCAGAAGTTCGCGGGCCATCCGGTGCGGCAATTCGTTCCGATCCTGATCGAGCGCGTGGTGCGACGGGAGTTGGAGAAGTCTCCCGAAGCGGAAGTCCAACCCGCTACGGTCTCGATGGACAAGGCGCCCGAGCCCTCCGCGAGCCCTGCGGGGAAACTGTCGCGGCTGCGTGACTTGTGGTCGTCGAAGAAGCGTTTCGCACCCTATGCGGTGGGCGCCGTCGTCATCCTGACGGTGATCGCGGTCGTTCTCGCCGTGCGGCAACCCGGTCCCGAAGCGCCCGCGGCCGCTCCGGCTCCCGTAGCGCCGCTCACGGTCGTGCGCGGCGTGGTCGGGTCGGAGAAGATGCCGTTCTTCCAGGACCCGAAGGTGATCGACGCGCTGGCGCGGGGCGGCGTGCGGGTGGAGGTCGAGCCCGCCGGGTCCCGCCAGATCGCCACGTCCATCGATCTCGCGAAATTCGACTTCGCCTTCCCATCCAGTGAGCAGGCGGCCGAGCGAATCCAGCGGCAGCGCAATGTGACCGCCAAGTACACCCCGTTCTCCTCGCCGATGGCCGTCGCGACGTTCGCGCCGATCACCGATCTGCTCACCCGGGCGGGCGCGGTGCGCCCAGGCCCGGTGCCGGCGCTGGACCTGCGCCGCTACCTCGAACTCGTTCGCAGCGGCACGCGCTGGGACGAGCTGCCCGACAACACCGCCTACCCGGTGCGCAAGAACATCCTGATCTCCACCACCGACCCGCGTAGCTCGAATTCCGCCGCCATGTACCTGGCCGCGGCGAGCTATGCCGCGAACAACAACACGATCGTGCAGGGACAAACCGCCGAGCAGGCCGTCCTGCCCGCGGTGTCGCGGCTGTTCGTGGGCCAGGGCTACACCGAGAACACCACCGAGGGCCCGTTCAACAACTACCTCGCCACGGGAATGGGCCCGACGCCGATGGCGTGGATCTACGAGGCGCAGTACGTCGAGGCGCTGGTGCGCGGCCAGATCAAACCCGAGATGACGCTGGTGTACCCCTCCCCGACGGTGCTGTCCCGGCACACGCTGGTGCCGTTCGGCGAGACGGGTGACCGGCTCGGACGCCTGTTGTCCACCGACCCGGAGTTGCAGCGGCTGGCCGCCGAGCACGGCTTCCGGACCAACGACGGCGCCCAGTTCGCGAAGGTCGCCGCCGAACGCAACGCTCCGGTGGCCGCGGATCTGCTGGACGTCGTCGCCACCCCGACCTACGACACGCTCGAGCACCTGCTCGACGGAGTCACCAAGACCTACAACTGAAGCCGGGGGCGCGGTTTCGGTGGAGATGATGCGGGCATCCTCTCCGCATCAGGTACCGGAAGAAACGGCCGGTATCGCGGCGGGAGGAAACACCGGTGACAGCGGACGACGGGCCATGGGAGATCCCTCCGATCGATAACGCTCCGGACATCGCGCGCGACTCCGCGCCCGCGCCCGCGCCCGGAGCGACGATGGCCGACACCAGGAACTGGCCGGGCTACGGGTTGCTGCTGGTCGCGGCGGCGGTCGCGATAGCCGCCGCGGTGCTGGCGGGCTGGGGGTTCGCCCAGCTATCGACCGTAGCCGCGATCATCGCGGCCGTCTTCCTGGTGATCGGGGTGGGCCTGATCGTGCTGGAGCAGGTGCGCGCACGAGCGCGGGCCCGTGAGCACACCGAACAGCCCGCCGAGCGGGCCACCGTCCCGCCGGGGTACTGAGCTTCCTCAATCCCGGGGCAGGAAACCGGACGCGATGAACTCGCGGACGAAGGTGTCCACCACCGTGCGGTCCACCTTCGGGCAGTCCACGCCGGTGCCCGCCAGTGCCGCGCGGGTGTGCTCGTCGGCCCAGTCGAGGTGACCGGCGAGTTCGGCGAAACCGTGACTCAGCAGCGCCGCGCGCACCAGCGAATCGTCGCCGAGCGCGTCCCGGCGGCGCGCTTCCCTGACCAGACCGGCGCGCACGGCGTCCTCCGGCATCGTCGCCACCGGCAGCCCGTGGGCGCGCAGACTGGCGAGAATGTCGCCGACCGCGACGGGGGCCCGATTGACCAGGTGAAATACGGTTTCCGGGCGCGGGCGGGCCGAAATCTCTACCACCGCGCCCGCCACATAGCTCACCGGAACCAGTGAGACGGTGGCGTCGCCCACATCGGGCGCCATACCGAGCATCACGGCGGCGCGGACCATGTTCCACAGCGAATCGTCCGGGCTGTTCACCCCGACCTCCGGGCAACCGCAGATGGTGCCCGGCCGGTAGATGGCGATCGGCAGCCCGCGCTCACCTGCTTGGCGGACCAGTTCCTCGGCAACCCATTTGGACGCCAGATAGCCGTTCCCGGGCACCTGGTCGGCACGCAAGCGGACGCCCTCGGCGACCACCGGGGATTCCGGTGCGGCGCCGACGGCCGCGCCCATCGTGGAGATCAGATGGAACGGCTTCACCCGGCGAGTGGTCGCCAGCCGCAACAACTCCCGGGTGCCCTCTACGTTGGCCTGCCGTAGCCGGGCGTAGGGATCGACGTGATTGACGCGCGCGCCGTTGTGGTAGATCGCGTCGATACTGTCGGCCAGGCAGTCGTAGTCGGCGGGGTCCAGGCCGAGGCGCGGTGCGGTGAGATCGCCCGCGACCACGACGATCCGCTCCGCCGCGGTCGTCCCGGAGAGCCGGTAGTGGTTCAGCGCACTCAGGATCCGGTCGATGCCCTCTTCGGCGTCGTCGGCGCGCACCACGCACCATACGCGCGCCTCGGTGCGATCCAGCAGTTCTTGCAGCAGGTGCGCGCCGAGAAAGCCGGTCGCGCCGGTGAGCAGGACCTCCTGCGGCGGCCCGCTGTGCGCGGGTGCGCAGCCCCCGATGCCGATTTCCGGCTCGAGGACGGCGTCGCGTTCCGGCGTCGGCGCGGCGGGCGCGCACTCGCCGGTCAGCCGCGCCGCGAGGCCGCCGACGGTCGGGGCCGCGAGAATCGCCGACATGGGCACGTCGCGCCGCAGCCGGTCCGACAGCCGCTGGTGCAAGGTGAACGCGAGCAGTGACGACCCGCCGAGTTCGAAGAAGTCGTCGCCCACCCCGATCGGGGACACGGCGAGCACATCGGCGAAGACCTCCGCGATCGTGCGCTCCAGCGGGGTGCCGGGGCGCGCGCCGGCGCGTGCGGTGAACACCGGCTGAGGCAGCGCGGCGCGGTCGAGTTTCCCGCTGGTGTTCACCGGGAACGTGTCCAGCGCCAGCACCGCCGACGGCACCATGTAACCGGGCAGCACCCGGGCCACCGAGTGACGCACCGCATCCGGATCGACCGTGGCCCCCGGCGCGGCCACCACGTAGCCGACCAGCCGGTCTCCCGCATCGGAGCCTTTGACCGCCACCGCGGCCCTGCCGACCGCCGGATCGGCCAGCAAGGCCGCTTCGATCTCGCCGAGTTCGATGCGATGGCCGCGGACCTTGACCTGGAAGTCGGTGCGGCCTAGATAGTCCAGGGTGCCGCCGCGGTTCCACCGCACCAGGTCGCCGGTCCGGTACATCCGCTCGCCGGGATGCAGGGGATCGGCGACGAACCGGGCCGCGCTCAGGCCGGGCGCGCCGTGATAGCCGCGTGCGAGCTGAACTCCACCCAGGTAGAGTTCGCCCGCCACGCCCACCGGAACCGGCCGCAGACGGTCGTCCAGTACGTGGCAGCGCGAATTCCATTCCGGCACACCGATGGAGACGGCGGGAGCGGTGCGGTCGGCAGCCGAGACGGCGTGCCGGGTGATGCTCACCGCGGCCTCGGTCGGTCCGTACAGGTTGTGCAAGTCGGCCGGGGCCACGCTCGCGAAAGCCCGTGCGGTCTCCGGAGGCAGCGCTTCACCGATGACGAAGACCGCGCGCAGCGAGGACAGTTCGTCCTCGGTCGCGTGCTGGGCGAAAACGGTGAGCATCGCGGGAACGAAATCGGTGAGCGTCACCCGGTGCTCGGCGATCAGCCGGACCAGCGCCGCCGGATCGCGATGCTCGTCCGGCCCGGCCAGGACCAGCCGCGCGCCCGCGCGCAGCGGCAGGAAGTAGCCCCACAGGGACACGTCGAAGGTCGCGGGGGTCTTGTGCAGATAGACGTCGGTGGCGTCGACGTCGTATTCGGCCTGCATCCAGGCGAGTTGGTGCACGATCGCCCGATGGCCGACCACGACGCCCTTGGGGCGGCCGGTCGAGCCGGAGGTGTAGATGAGGTAGGCGGGCTGATCGGCGCGCCATGGCGCTCGGCGCTCGGCGTCGGCCACGGGCTCCGGACCGAAGCGGTCGAGGTCCAAGGTGTCGACGTCGTAGGCCTCGGCGGCCGTGAAGCCGTCGGCGGCGGTGGTGAGCACGCATCGCGGCGCCGCCGATTCGAGCACGTAGCGGATGCGTTCGGCGGGATGGCCCGGATCGATCGGCACCCAGGCCGCGCCCGCCTCCACGATCGCGTTCAGCGCGACCACCTGCTGGATCGACCGCCGCATCGCCACCGCCACGACGGTCTCCGGACCCACGCCCCGTTCGATCAGCCAGCGCGCCAGGCGGGCGGTCCGCTCGCGCAGCCGCGCGTAGGTGAGGGTCTCGGTTCCGCAGACCACGGCGATCGCGTCCGGGGTCGCCGCGGCCTGCCGCGCCGTCGCGGCGGTGAGCGGCTCGACCGGGACCTCGTGCTCGGCTCCGGCGCCCCAGGAACGGATGCGCTTGTGCTCGACCGGGTCCATGATGTCGATGTCACCGACGACGGCACCGGGGTCGGCCGCGACCTGGAGCAGGATGCGGATGTAACCGTCGAGGAAACGTTGCACGGTGTGTTCGTCGAACAGGTCGGTGCTGTAACCGAATCGGATGATGATCTCGCCCGGCTCGCCGTCGTCGTCGCGGGTGTCGACCACACCGATGTGCAGGTCGGTCTTCGCCGTGTCGGCGTCCACATCGAGGAACGACACGCTGGGCCCCGACAGCTCGAGGGTGGCCTGCGTGAAATTCTGGAACGCGAAGCCGACCTGGTAGAGCGGGTGACGCCCGGGCGATCGGGTCGGATCGACCGCGTCGACCACGTGCTCGAAGGGCACCTCGGAGTGCGCGAAGTTGACCAGATCGCGCTCCCTGGTGCGCCGCAGCAGGGCGGTGAAACTCTCCGCGGGCTCGATCCCGGTCCGGGAGACGGTCGTGTTGACGAACATGCCGACGACGTCGGCGAGCGCGGGCTCGGCCCGGTTCGTCATCGGCACGCCGATCGCGATGTCGGTGCTGCCGGACAGGCGGGACAGCAGCACGGCGAGCGCCGAGCGCATCACCATGAACAGCGTCGCCCGGTGTGCGCGGGCGACGGTGAGCAGGTCGCGGTGCAGGGTCGCGGGCACCGTCCGCTGGGTGGCCGAGCCGCGCAGCGTGGCCACCGGCGGGCGTGGCCGGTCGGCGGGCAGGTCGAGTTCGTCGGGCAGGCCTGCCAGCTCGCCGGTCCAGTACGCCAGTTGCCGCGACAGCGGCGAATCCGGGTCGTCACGGGAGCCGAGCAGATCCCGCTGCCACAGGGCGTAGTCGGCGTACTGGACGTCCGGCGGCTGCCAGGCCGGAGCGGCGCCCGCGCTCCGTGCGGCGTAGGCCAGGGCCACGTCGCGGGCCAGCGGCGCCAGCGAGGACCCGTCGGCGCAAATGTGGTGCAAGGCGCAGACCAGCACGTACTCGGTGGGGGTGCGCAGCAGCCGGACACGCAGCGGCACCTCGGCCGCTACGTCGAACCCGTGCCGCAGGATCGCGCGTACCCGGCCGGGCACCGCGTTGTCGGACAGTTCCTCGACCGCGAAATCCTCGACCACCCGTTCGGTGTCGAGGATCAACTGCCGTGGTCCGGCTTCGTCGGCGGGGTATCTGGTGCGCAACGACTCGTGCCGTTCGACGGTATCGGCGAACGCCGCGCGCAAGGCGGGCACGTCCAGCTCCGACAGCCGCAGCGCGAAGCCGATGTTGTCCACCGAGGACGTCGTGTCGAACTGGTTGCGCAGCCAGAACCGCAGCTGGGCGGGGGACAGGGGGATGCGTTCCGGCCTGGTTCGCGCACGCAGAACCGGGCGCGCGGTATCGAATTGCTGCGAGCGGATCGCCTTCGACAAGCCCGCGACGGTGGGATGGTCGAACACCAGCCGCGGCGGAATGCGCAGCCGCCAGATTTCGCTCAATCGCGCGGCGACCTGCGTCGCCAGCAGCGAATTTCCGCCCGCGGCGAAGAAATCGGCGTCGGCGCCGAACCGCTCCCGGCCCAGCACGCGGGCGAGGACCTCGGCGACCGTTTCCTCGCCGAGGTCCGCGGCGGGCCGATAGTCCGGCTCGTCGAGGGCGCGCAGGCGTAGTGCGGGCCGATCGGCCTTGCCCGTGGGAGTGCGCGGGATCCGTTCGACGACGGTGATCGTGTTGGGCACCATGTACTTCGGCAGCAGCGCGGCGAGCGCGTCGGCCAGAGCGGTGGGATCCGGGGCGTGTCCCGGTTCGGGCTGGACGAACGCGGCGAGCGTGGTCTCGCCCACGGCGGTCTTGCGGTCGACGGTCACCGCCAGCCGGACGCCGGGCTGCGTCGAAAGGATCGCGTCGATCTCGCCGAGCTCGATGCGGAAGCCGCGGACTTTGACCTGGTCGTCGGCCCTGCCGAAATAGTCCAGATCACCGGTGGTGGTGCGCCGGACGAGATCGCCGGTGCGGTACATCCGGGAACCGGGCGGTCCGAACGGATCGGCGAGGAACCGTTGCGCGGTCAGATCGGGGCGTCCGTGATATCCCCGCGCCACGCCGGGTCCGGCCACGTACAGCTCGCCGACGACGCCGATGCCGACCGGCCGCAGCCGGTGATCGAGCACCTGGCAGCGCGTGCCCGGCACGGCAGATCCGATGGTGACCGGTGTGTCCGGCGACAGCGCCGGGCTGATTGTCGCCACGATGGTGGATTCGGTAGGGCCGTAAGCATTGTGGAACAGGCGGCCGTCGGCGGCCCAGTGCTGCGGCAACATCGGGGGACAGGGCTCACCGCCGACCAGGACCGACCGCAGGGCCGGCAGTCCGGCCGGCTCGATCGTGGCCAGCGCGGAGGGGGTGAGGAAGGCATGGGTGATCGCGTGCCGCGCGAGCAGTTCCACCAAGGCGGTGCCGCCGTAGAGGCCGGGCGGGGCGATCACGAGAGTCGCCGCGGAGCAGATCGCGAGCAGCAACTCCAGAATCGAGGCGTCGAAGCTCGGTGACGCGAAGTGCAGCACCCGCGAGTCTTTGTCCAGCCCGTGCCGCGCGGCCAATTCGGTGCACAGCGGGGCGAGCCCGGCATGGGTGACGGCGACGCCTTTCGGGCGTCCGGTAGATCCCGAGGTGTAGATCAGGTAGGCCGCGTGGGTGGCTCGAACTCGCGCCGTTCGTTCGAAGTACGCGATCGGGTTCGCGGGGTTCGCCGCTACCCGCGCGATCACTTCCGCGTCGTCCAGCGCGAGCCAGTGCACCTCGGTGGGCAGTGTCGTCGCGAGCCCGGTTCGGGTCAGCCCCAGCGCAGCGCCGCTGTCGATCACTTGGAACGTGATGCGCGACAACGGAAGCGCAGGATCGATCGGGACGAAGGTGGCGCCGGTCTTGGCTATCGCCCACACCGCGAGCACCGATTCGAGGGATCGCGGAAGCGCCACCGCCACTGCTGTTTCGGGCCCCGCGCCGGCGCCGATCAACGTGCGGGCCAGCTGGGACGAGCGGGCGTCGAGGTCGCGGTAGGTGATCGTGGTGTCGCCGTCCAGAACCGCGACGCCGTCGGGATTGTGCTCCGCCGCGGCGGCCAGCAGGGCGGCGAACGTCGGTGTGGCGGAGTCGGCTGATCTGCGGCGACGGCTGTTCCGAGCGGGTGGACGAGGATTCCGGATACCGCTGGTCATATCTTCGTCCCGTTCCGCGTGGCAGTAACGCGCCAGATGCTATAGCCGTGCGGCGGGATTCTTCACCGATGAGAAGGCGTCCGCACCGGCTTCACGCGCCGCTCGGGCCATCCGGCGGCGTGTGCCGCAACCTCGTCCAGCACGCAAGACCTCCGCGTCACCACCCGCCGGGCGAACTCCGGATACGCGCCGCTCGCTACGACCTCGGCGTCCGGACCAGGTCGTTCGCATGGTGGCCCGCGCGCGGACCGGGCTCCGGTCGGCGCGCTGCGTCCGGTGTCGCCCGGAAGCGTTGCCCGTCAGCGGGTGCCGTGCCCCTGACAGGCGGTCAGCGCGGTGTTCTTGGTGGCGTTGAACCGGTCGATCACCGCGTTCAGAGTGTCGGTGTCGGCGCGACGGGCCAACGTGTCGGCCAGGGCGTTCGTGTCGTCGCGGTAGGCGCGCAGCGGGTCGGCGACCCCGGACGGCACCTCTCTGGTCACGTTCTGGTCGACCGAGCGCGCGTTGTTGCGCAGCGTCGACACCGCGGTGTCGGCTTTGCTGTTCGTATCGGGATCGCCGCGGCCTTTGGCGTTGCTGGCATCGATGTAATCGTTGAATGCCCGTACCGAGCTGCCGTTCGCGGCCAGGAAGGCGCCGCACGCCGATCCGGTCGCGCGTTCGACGGCCGCGGCTTTGGACGAGGATGCGGCGGCCGAGGAGGAAGTGACCTCCGAGGCATACGCGGCCAGGTCGGTCCGGTTGACCTCCGCCGTGCCGGAAACTTGCTGTGCGCAGGCGCCGATGAGCAGCACGCCGGCCGTGGTGGCCACGGCGGCGGCCAGCAGGCCCGCGCGTTCGAGTCGTCGCATGGTCGGTCCCCTCACTCCCCTCGAAAGTCCGGCCGGGACAGCAGGAGCGCCGGACATTCCGACCGTACGTCGCGTAGGCGGGACACGCCCGCCCGCGCCGATATCGATGGCCAACCGATATCGGCGCGGAGTGGGGTTCAGCGCTGGCCGAGCATGGTGCGCATCTGCTCGATCTCGGTCCGCTGAGCGGCGATGATCGCCTCGGCGAGCGCCTTCGCGTCGGCATTGCGGCCTTCGGCCGATTCCGTTTCGGACATGGTGATCGCGCCCGCGTGGTGCTCGATCATCATGGTCAGCCACTGACGGTCGAAGTCCGGACCGGAGGCCGCCTGCAGCGCGGTCATCTGCTCGGCGGACATCATGCCGGGCATCCCGTGGCCGCCGTGCCCTTCGTTCGCGGTGGGAGCCGGCTTGCCGAAGCTTTGCAGGAGGGCGGTGATCTGCTGCATCTCCGGCGCTTGAGCTTGCTCGACCTGCGTGGCGAGCGTCCGCAACTGCGGGTTGTCGGTGTGGCTCGGCACCAGCCGCGCCATCTCCACGGCTTGGGCGTGATGCGGATACATCATCTGCAAAAACATCACGTCGGCGTCGTCGTACTCCGCGCGTGCGGGTGCGCTCGTGACGGCCGAGGCGGTTGCCGAGGTGCCGTGCTCGGTGGTGTGCCCGGTGTCGGCGTCGCCGCATCCGGCGAGGCTCATCGCTGCGATCGCGGCGAGGGCGAGGATCGAGCGGGTGCGAGTGATGAACATGGATTGCTCCTTGCGAGGTGCGAAGTCTGAGGGACGGAGTGGACAACGCCGCGACCGTGGTTCGGACACACGGCCGCGGCGGACCTTTCAGATCCGCAGAATCGCCAGTTCGGCCAAGGTGAGCACGGTCCATGGCGGCGGTCGTTCCCGCCGCGCCCGCCAGTGCCGTGGCCGCGCCGCGCCGCCGCCGGGCCGATCGACAGCCATCCGGTAGAGCAGCACCAACGCGGCCAGCGCGCTCAGGCCGGTCAAGATGAACACACAGCTGTGCAGCGCGCTGTGCGTGCCGTCGCACCCGCCGCCCGCGCAGTGCGGGAGCGTCGCCGCGCCGATGGCTCGCGTGGTCACGATCCCTGGTGCGGTGTCTGTGCTGGCCGCGACGCCTCGCGCGTTTCCAGCCCATGCCGGAGCGCCTGTGGTGGCCTGTTCGCGACTGTCGGGTGTCGTGTGGTGCGGGCGGGTCGCGTCGTGACGGGAGGTGCGTGGAGGAGTGGTTGCCGGTTCGCGGCTGTCAATTGTCGCGTGGCTCGACCGGGCGACATCGTGACCGGAGATATCACGGATCGCGGCCTCCCGCCCGCGGCCATCGGCCGATGCTCCGGAAGCGAGCGCTGGCGCGGCGTGCGCACCGGCGTGGACGTGGCCAGAGGACCCGAAGACCGCCGAATGCATAACGACCACCCCGGCGAGCAGCGCGAGCATCCCCAGCAGCCGGGCAGGCCCGGTGGCGTCGAGTATGCGGCGTTCGACCACGAGCGCCCAGTCTACCCCTGCTCGGATACCCGTTGGTGGTACCCGTATCTAGGGGTGTGCGATGTCCACGACGAGCCGGGTCGGGTTGGAGAGCGCGGTGACGGTGAACGGGGGCCGGTCGGCCTGTATGCCGATGAACGACTGGGTCACGCCCTCGAACACCGTCGTCCGGTAAACGCCCGCGATGCCGGGGACCTCCGGGTTCACGGCGGGGTCGGGGCCCTCGTACGGCGTCACGCCGCTGTCGAACGGGTAGGCCGACCCGAGAATGCGCACTTCAAGGATCGAGCGGCCCGCCACGTCCACCGGATTGCCGCTGCCGTCCTGCACGGCACGGTCGGTGTACCGGACGAGCCAGCCGGGCGTACCGACCCCGCCGAGGTCGTAGACCACACGATCGAAGCCGGGCTGACGCCCCAGGCGAACGTCGGTCACCGTGAGCGCGGCGTCGCCGGACGGCTTGCCCTGCTTCGGTGCGGTGTCCCCCGGCACAGGAGCCTGCGCGACCGCGGCAGGCGTCGCGGTGCTGGAGGCGACCGGGAGGCCCGGTTGCGAGTCGCCGTCACCGCAGCCCGCGAGCAGTGCCGTCGCGACCGCGACCATGAGCACCATCCTGTTGCGCATGGCCCGATGCTACTCAGCGAAACGCGCCGGATGGCGTAACCGGAGGGCGTTGCGGCTGATTCGCCTGTGGTCGGGCGCGGCGTGGCGGCGATCGGGAGCACGGTGTCCGCCGAACCGCTTGTCCCGCAGCGGTTCAGTGCGCGAACCGCGCTGCGGAGAAGGCGGCGAGAACGATTGGGCGGGGTGCGCGCGACTGTTCGGCAACGATCTAGCACACTTGAGGTGTGGGAGATGTCGAGGACGTACTGAGCCGGCTGCGGCGGTATCCGGACGTGGAGGCACTGAATCTCTACGCCGTGGACGCCGCCGATCGGCTGATCCTCGACGTCGCGGCCGACGCCCTGGCGACTGTGGATAGCGGGAAGGTAGCCGTTATCGGTGACGCCTACGGCGCTCTGACTCTCGGCGCCATCGCGGGGCACGATCTGCGCGACGTCCGGGTGCATCAGGATCTGCTCACCGGTGAACTCGCCCTTGCCAACAACGCCCGTGCGGCGGGTCTGTCGGATCGCTACACGGCGCACCCGCTCGGCCCCGGATTGCTGCGTGATGCCCGGGTGGTGCTGCTTCGCCTGCCCCGGGTGCTGGCCGGGCTGGCCGAGGTCGCCGATGCCATCGCGCGTTACGCGGATCCGGCGGTCGAGGTGTTCGCGGGCGGGCGGGACAAGTATCTGACCAAGTCGATGAACGACGTTCTGGCGCAATCGTTCTCCGAGGTGCGCGCCAGCCGTGGCAGGCAGAAGTCGCGAACGCTGCTGGTGACCGGACCCAAACCCGTGGCGGATAGGCCGTTTCCGGTGCGCGATCGGCTGGACGAACTCGGTCTCGATGTGGTCGCGCACGGCGCGGCCTTCTCCGGGGCGCGCTTGGACATCGGCACCAGATTCCTGCTCGAGCACCTGAAACTGATGAAGCCGGACGCCCGCGACGCCATCGATCTCGGCTGCGGCACCGGCATCCTGGCCGTCGCGCTGGCCACGGCGCGGCCGGGCATCAAAGTGACCGCCACGGATCAATCCGCCGCCGCCGTCGCCTCGGCGCGGGCGACCGCCG
This sequence comes from Nocardia sp. NPDC041819, assembly GCF_055590505.1. Classification (NCBI taxonomy): domain Bacteria; kingdom Bacillati; phylum Actinomycetota; class Actinomycetes; order Mycobacteriales; family Nocardiaceae; genus Nocardia; species Nocardia sp. NPDC041819. The sequence continues at coordinate 114,957 of NZ_JBVJAP010000013.1, forward strand.
AGGCGAACGGCGTCGCCGACCGAGTGTGCGCCGTGCGTGACGACGCCATGTCCTCCGCCGCGGACAACAGCGCCGACCTCGTGCTGTGCAATCCGCCGTTCCATGTCGGCGCGGCCGTGCACACCGGATCGGCGATCAAGATGTTCGCCGAGACCGGGCGGGTGCTGCGCCCGGGCGGGGAGCTGTGGACGGTGTACAACTCGCATCTGAACTATCGGGCCGTGGTCGAACGGATGGTGGGCCGGACCGAAGTGGTCGGCCGCAACCGGAAGTTCACCGTGACTCGCTCGGTGCGTGGCCTGCACGACTCACGACAGCGGTAGAGTCCGAATTGTCCGTCTCGGCGAGACTCTCCGGGAACTCGCGACGGATGACAAACGTTGGACAGGGCAGTTGGATGTCGAGTGAAGAACTCGATGAACAGCGGCAACGACTCCAGAAAGGGACGCCGTTCACATGCGTACCACGAGCAATCCGGTTTTCAGGAACCTGCCCAGGCAGGAGGGCGGTGGATACGCCAGCTTCGGTTCGGGCGTGACCTCCGCGGGACAGTTCGGCAACCAGTACGGCCGGTATCCGCAGCAGTACGGCGAGCAACCGCAGCCCTATCAGCAGGCTCCTGCCACCACCCGGTCGATGACCATCGACGACGTGGTGACGAAGACGGGCATCACCCTCGCGGTGCTGGCCCTGTCCGCCATCATCTCGTACGGACTCACCAACGCGAACACCTCGCTCGCGCCGTTGTTCGTGATCGTCGGCGGCTTGGTCGGCCTGGCGCTGGTGCTGGTGGCGACTTTCGCGAACAAGATGGACAACCCGGTGCTCGTGTTGTCCTACGCCGTCGCCGAGGGCCTGTTCCTCGGTGCGCTGTCGTTCATGTTCACCAATGTCGAGTTCGGCGGGGTCGGCGGTAGCGCGCTGATCGGTCAGGCGGTGCTCGGCACGTTCGGTGTCTTCGCGGGCATGCTGGTGGTCTACAAGACCGGCGCCATCCGGGTGACGCCGCGCTTCACCAGGATCATCGTCGGCGCCATGATCGGCATCCTGGTGCTGATGCTGGGCAACCTGGTCGCGAGCTTCTTCATCGACGGCGGCCTCGGCCTGCGCGACGGCGGCCCGCTGGCCATCGTGTTCAGCCTGGTGGTCATCGCCATCGCCGCGTTCAGCTTCCTGCTCGACTTCGACGCCGCCGATCAGCTGATCCGCGCGCAGGCGCCGGAGCGGGCGGCCTGGGGCGTGGCCCTCGGCCTCACCGTCACCCTGGTCTGGCTGTACGTCGAGATCCTGCGACTGCTGAGCTACTTCCAGAACGACTAGCCATCCAGCAGAAGGGCGGTCACCGGAGTTCCGGTGACCGCCCTTCTCGTATCCGGGTCAGCTCAGGCGCTCGATGACCATCGCCATGCCCTGACCGCCGCCGACGCACATGGTCTCCAGACCGAACTGCTTGTCGTGGGTCTGCAGGTTGTTGATCAGCGTGGTGGTGATCCGGGCGCCGGTCATGCCGAAGGGGTGGCCCAGCGCGATCGCGCCGCCGGAGACGTTCAGCTTGTCCTCGTCGATCTTCAGCTCCCGGGCCGAGCCGAGCACCTGCACCGCGAACGCCTCGTTGATCTCGACCAGGTCGATGTCGTCGATGGTCTTGCCCGCCAGCGCCAGCGCGCGCTTACAGGCCTCGATCGGGCCAAGGCCCATGATCTCCGGCGACAGGCCCGACACGCCGGTGGACACGATCCGCGCCAGCGGCGTCAGGCCCAGCTCCCTGGCCTTGGTGTCGCTCATGACGACCAGCGCGGCCGCGCCGTCGTTGAGCGGGCAGCAGTTGCCCGCGGTGATGGTTCCGTCCGGACGGAACACCGGCTTCAGCCCGGAGACCGCCTCGTAGGTGACGCCCGCGCGCGGGCCGTCGTCCTTGCTGACCACGGTGCCGTCCGGCAGCGTCACCGGGGTGATCTCGCGGTCGAAGAAGCCGTTCTTGATGGCCTCCTCGGCGCGGTTCTGCGAGCGCACGCCCCAGCGGTCCTGGTCCTCGCGGGTGATGCCGGTGGAGGTCGCCACGTTCTCGGCGGTCTGGCCCATCGCGATGTAGACGTCGGGGATCAGGCCGTCCTCGCGCGGGTCGTGCCAGATGCCCGCGCCGCCCTCCGCGGTCTTCGCGGTGCGCGCCTGCGCCTCGGCGAACAGCGGGTTCTGCGTGTTCGGCCAGCTGTCGGAGGAACCGTTCACATACCGCGACACGGTCTCCACACCGGCGGAGATGAACACGTCGCCCTCGCCCGCCTTGATCGCGTGGAACGCCATCCGGGTGGACTGCAGCGACGAAGCGCAGTAGCGGTGCACCGTGGTGCCGGGCACGAAGTCGTAGCCGAGCTGCACGGCGACGACGCGGGCGATGTTGAAGCCCTGCTCACCGCCCGGCGAGCCGCAGCCCAGGATCAGGTCGTCGATCTGGGCGGGGTCCAGGGCAGGCACCTTGTCGAGCGCTGCCCGCACAATCTGGGTGGTCAGATCGTCGGGCCGCAGGTCGACCAGCGAACCCTTGCGGGCACGGCCGATCGGGGAGCGTGCGGTCGAAACGATGACGGCCTCGGGCATGAGGACTCCTTGGGTCGGACGGTTCTGGCGAACCCTTTTGTTACTCGTGGGTTCGTACCGAATCTACGTCCCGTCGCCGAGTACCGGAAGCGTGCGTCCCGCCCAGTGCGTCCAGCAGCACCGGCAGCAATTTCGCCGCGGCAAGTTCGTAGCCCGCGGCCGAGGGGTGGAATCCGTCGGCGGCGAACAGGAGCTCGGGCGCGGCGCGGAACTCGGGTGCGAGCAGGTAGCCCATCCGTACCGGGTGCCCGCCCGCCACCGTCGTCGCCACGTGCTGCGCCTTGGCCAGCCGCGTGCTCCAGTTCTGCACGACGGTGCGCAGCGGCTGCGGGATGGCGGTCACGATGCCCAAGTTCGGGCAGGTGCCGACCACCACCACCGCGTCGGCGCGGCGCAACCGGGCGACCGCCGCGGCGAGTCTGCGCGCGGAGGCCCGGATCGAGTGCTTCTTGGTCACGTCGTTGGCGCCGACGAGGATGACCGCGGCATCCGGCGGCGGGCCCGCGACGAACATCGCGTCAACCTGACCGGCCAAGCCCTTGGAGGTGGCCCCGGAGATCGCTTTGGTGCTCAGGCGGATCCGCCGCCCGGTGGCCTCGGCGAGTCCGCGGGCCAGGCGAACGCCGGGCACCGCGTCGGCCACCGTGCAGCCGAGTCCCGCCGCCGTGGAGTCGCCGAAGATCATCAGATGCAGGTCGGCGGGCTTACCCGCCCGGCACGGCTCGGGCTCCGCGCAGCCCGCGGTATAGATGCCGTCGGCTTCCGGCGGCTTGGAGGTGTCCCGGCCGATCATGCCGCGCGCGACGCCCGCCTGCGCCATGAGCAGGCGATAGGTCGCCCACCACGCCGTTCCCGCACCGGAGCCGGCGAGCACGGCCGCCGCCCCGGTCATCGCCGCGGTGCGCCAGCGGAACTGAGGTGCGCTCACGTCGGAATTTTACGAAAACGAGGTCAGCCCGGTACGACGAAGCTGCCGCGAGCGGGGATGCTCGCCGCGTCGGTGGAGACGGTGACCTCGACGAGGCCGGGGCCGGTGTCCTGGAACAGCGCGTACTGGATGCTGCCGTAGATACCGGTGACCACGACGTTGTCGTAGCTGCCCGTCGCCCCGGTGGTCACATTGCGCCACGCGACGGTGGTGCGGACCTCGCACAGCGGCGCCAGCGGGTAGATACCGGGCCCGATACCGTTCACGGGGAGCGCGCGGACATTGAGGATGGCGCGCCCCGGCCATTCGGGACCGGTGTCGGCCCAGGTGCGGATGCTGGTCCAGCACAGACCGCCGCGCGCGAGCGTCGGCACCTGCGGGAATTCGACGGTCGCGGCCTCCGCCTGCGCGCCGGATCCGACCACTAGAGCCAGCGCCGATCCGGCCAGAAGCGTTGCGGCGCGGGCGATGTTCGGCTGCCTCATGGCAGCGATCCTAAGGCTGCGGGCGCCGGTTCGCGCGCACTCCGAGGCCGCTGCGCGCGGCGTGCGCGAACTCACAGTTAGTGCGTCTGCAACTATGGGGGCCATGCGCATCGCGGATCATGTCGTGGATCTCATCGGCAACACGCCGCTGGTCCGGTTGAACTCGGTCGTGGGACCGAACGCGGGGCTGGTCGCGGCCAAGATCGAATACCTGAACCCGGGCGGCAGTTCGAAGGACCGGATCGCGGTGAAGATGATCGACGCCGCCGAGCAGTCCGGGAAGCTGCGGCCGGGCGGCACCATCGTCGAGCCCACCTCCGGCAACACCGGCGTCGGCCTCGCCCTGGTCGCGCAGCAGCGCGGCTACAACTGCGTGTTCGTCTGCCCCGACAAGGTGAGCGAGGACAAGCGCAACGTGCTGCGCGCGTACGGCGCCGAGGTCGTGGTCTGCCCGACCGCGGTGCCGCCGGACCACCCGAACAGCTACTACAGCGTCTCCGACCGCCTGGTCCGCGAGATCGACGGCGCCTGGAAGCCCGACCAGTACTCCAACCCCGGCGGTCCGGCCAGCCATTACGAGACCACCGGCCCGGAGATCTGGCGCGACACCGACGGCAAGGTCACCCACTTCGTCGCGGGTGTCGGCACCGGCGGCACCATCACCGGCACCGGCCGATACCTGAAAGAGGTCTCCGGCGGGAAGGTCCAGATCATCGGCGCCGACCCGGAGGGCTCGGTGTACTCCGGCGGCACCGGACGGCCCTACCTCGTCGAGGGCGTCGGCGAGGACTTCTGGCCGTCGGCCTACGACCCCGCCGTGCCGGACGAGATCATCGCGGTCTCCGACGCGGACTCCTTCGACATGACCCGCAGGCTGGCCCGCGAGGAGGGCCTGCTGGTCGGCGGTTCCTGCGGCATGGCGGTCGTCGCGGCCGTCGAGGTGGCTCGTCGCGATCCGGACGCGGTGGTCGTGGTGCTGCTGCCGGACGGCGGTCGCGGCTACCTGTCGAAGATCTTCAACGACGAATGGATGAGCTCCTACGGCTTCCTTCGCGAGCGGCTGGACGGCATCGCCGAACCACTCGTGGGTGATGTGCTGCGGGGCAAGTCCGGCGCGCTGCCGGACCTGGTGCACACCCACCCGTCGGAGACGCTGCGCGATGCGATCGAGATCCTGCGCGAGTACGGCGTGTCCCAGATGCCCGTCGTCGGCGCCGAGCCGCCGGTCATGGCGGGCGAGGTCGCGGGCAGCGTGTCCGAACGCGATCTGCTGTCGGCGGTCTTCGAGGGCCGGGCCCACCTGACCGATTCGGTGGCCCAGCACATGAGCCCCTCGTTCCCGCTGATCGGTTCGGGCGAGCCCATCTCCGCCGCGACGAAGGCGCTCTCGGACACCGACGCGCTCATGGTCGTCGAGGACGGCAAGCCCGTCGGCGTGATCACCCGCCACGACCTGCTCGGCTTCCTCAGCACGGGCACCCTGGGCAAGTAAGCGGACACCGACCGATCCGGACAACGATGCTCTAGCGCCGACTCGCCGTACCGCACGGGGCGGTGCGGCGAGTAGGGCGCCTTTCGGCTGCCGGCCTACGCCGGTCTCCTGCCGCGCACCGTTTCGCGCACGCCGCCGGTGATCAGGTCGGTCCATTCGTCGGCAAGCAGGGCCAGCCGGTACCAGGCGGCGTGCACGCGCGCGTCGGACACCTTCTCGGCGGTGTGCAACAGGTGGCTGGCGTGGACGTGCGCGGCGGCCATGCGGTCGACCGTGGCGCCGACGGATTCGGCGCGCAGATGATCGGTCGACCGCTTCCTTGGCAGCTGGTCGATCACCCACGCGTCGATGGTGGCGACCAATTCCGCTCGGCGGCAATCTATTCCGGCCGCGGCCAGCGGATCGCGGTGGCGCCTGCGGTGCAGCGCGGCGAGCGTCGCGGCCCAGCCGAGCAGGGGGTGGTCGTCCGCCGGATCACTCGGATGACCGCCGAAGGCGGCCACCAGTTCGCGCTGATCCGGTAGCCGGCGCGCGAGGCCGTGGGAGCGCCGGGGCAGATGGTCACGCACGAACATGGCAGGCTCCCAGTGCATTCGGAACCGACCACGGTGCGTGAGGGTCGATCGTCAACGTGTGCATCTTCGCACCTCCGATGGTGTGGCGGTGGAGGCATCGCCCCAATGCCCTGGTCCCCCACTATCATCCGCGTTCCCCTTGGCCTGACGGTGACACCCATATGGCACCTGAATGACAAGAGGTAACAATCCTCTACCCATCCCGCCTGCGACTCGTGTGAGGCAGGCCTAGCGCACCCACGCCTTGCGAGCCCTGTGCGCGAACGTGTTTCGGCGGGCGAGCCGGGTCAGCCGGGCAAGAGTTGGTGGGACATGGCGAAGACGGCGGCGCCCGCCCGGGTGCGGTGGCCGGTCTTGGCGCGCAATTCGGTGAGGTGGTGGGTGACGGTGCGTTCGGGGAGGAGCAGTTCGGCGGCGATCTCCCGGCCGCAGCGGCCGCGAGCCGACAGGCGCAGGACGTCGATCTCGGTGGTGGAGAGGCCGTGGCCGCCGGGGCGGGGGCGGTCCGCGGCGGCGGCGATCACGGCGGTGCAGGCGTCACCGTCGAGGCGGCCCGCGGCGACTTCGGCGCCGAGGTGGGCCGCGGCTTCCTCCGGACGAGCGGCCGGACGATAAGGTCGCGCTTCGGTGCAGGCCGCGAAAATGTTCGCGGCCGCGAGTAATCCGGCCCCCGGCGAAGCCTCCCGCTCGTCCGGGGGATAGCCGCTGGGGTCGAGCCGCTCGTGGTGTCCTGCGGCGAGCTCGGCCAGACCCGCCAGCCCGGGGCAGCGGCGCAGGATGCGTTCGGTCCAATAACCGCGCAGCCGTACGCGTTTCCAGTCCCGCGGTCCGAGCGGGCCGCCGCGGTCCCATACCGTGCTGGACACCGCGGCCCGGCCCAGATCGTGCAGCAGGGCGGCGGCGCGCAGTGCCGCCCGGTCCTCGGCGGGCACGCCCATCCGGCAGGCCGCGGCATCGGCCAGTCCGGCCACGTGCGCCGAATGCCCCAGCAGGTAACGGCCTTTCAGGTCGACGACCATGGCCAGCGCGAGGCCGGGCCGGTCGAGTTCGGCGGACGGAAGCGTGGCCTGCGCTCCCGGTTCCGCGGCGAGGACGGCGGCGAGCAGGTCTGGGACGTCGAGCACCGCGCGGAGGGCATCGGCGTCACAGACGGCGACCAGGTCGGGGTCGAGGTGGCCACCGGCCCGTCGCCGCAACTCGCGCAGGACGACACCCTGCCGGCTCGCCACGCCGCTCAGCGCGGGACGCGCCGGGTCGTGCCCGGACCCGTCCGCCCGATGCTCGGTTCCTTCGCGCGGGAAGCCGACCCCCACCGGCAGGACGGCCACGGGTTGCTCGCCGACCCCCTCCAGCGCGAGCACTGCCTGTTCGGCCACGTGCAGGATCCGTCCGGCGAGCGAGATGGCCTCCCCGCGCAGCCGGTCCGGCGCACCGAGTCCGTCCCAGCGTTCCTCCACCTCGGTCAGCGCGCGAACGGCGGCATCCGGCAGGCCCAGTCGCGATCCGAGCGCCCGCACCATCTCGCTCGACGAGCGCAGGGCCCGCGGGGCTCCGGCCCGCACCTGCGCGACGAATCGATTGCGCAGCGCGGATTGGGCGGCGGGCGACCAGTTGCCGAATCGGCGCAGCTGCGCGGTGAAGACGGTGGAATCACCGGGATCGAGCACATGGCACGCGCGTTGGAAGGCGATGTCGTCGGCATACGACTCCGCGTTCTCCGAGGCGCGGCCGGTACACCCGAGGGCGGCCAGCAGCGCGGCGAGGAAGACGGCGCGACGCTCGGCGTCCGGCAGCCCGATCCGCTCGGCGAGGTGGGTGGCCATCAGGCAGGTGGCCAGCCCCTTTTCCAACGGCATCCCGGTGGCGAGATCGGTGGTCAGCGACAGTGCCGCGAGGACCTCGGCGGCGCGGATCGACGACATGCACCGACAGTAGTGTCCGTTCGCGGCGCGCGCAGGACCAATTCGGTTCTCCCGGACCGTAATCCGCGTCCGGATCACATCACGGGACCGAGCCCGCGCCGGATCGCCCGCTGGACGGCCGTTCGGCCCGGAGGGGCCTATTTCGATGTCGTGTCTCGTCCATCAGATTTTGGCAACTTATTCGCAAATCGCGTTGCCGAGCGAAGTCCAGAGGTATAACCGGGCAATATGTCATCGTGGCAAACGTCATGTTGTCGACGGATAGCGAAGGGTAGGTAATGCGCACCTCCAGTTCGGCTATCGATTACCAGCAGGGCTTGTCCGACGCGTGGAGTTCCGTGGCGAGGTTCGTACCCCAACTCGCCGGGTTCCTGCTCATCCTGCTCATCGGCTGGCTGGCCGCGAAAGCGGTCGCCACGATCGTGGGGAAGGTGCTGGAGCGGGTCGGTTTCGATCGCCTCGCCGAGCGCGGCGGGATCCGGCAGCTGCTGTCGCGCAGTCGCTACGACGCCCGCGATCTGCTGGCGAAACTGGCGTACTACGCGATCCTGCTGCTCGCGCTGCAACTGGGCTTCGGGGTCTTCGGGTCCAATCCGGTGAGCGACACGATCAACGGCATCGTCGCCTGGCTGCCCAAGGCGGGCGTCGCGATCGTCATCCTGGTCGTCGCGGGCGCGGTCGCCCACGCGACGCGCGAGATGGTCGGCAGCCTGCTCGGCGGTCTGTCCTACGGCGCGATGCTCGGCCGGATCGCGGCGGTGTTCGTGTGGGGTATCGGCATCGTCGCGGCGCTGAACCAGATCGGCGTGGCCACCTCCGTCACGCTGCCGATCCTCATCACGGTGCTCGCCACCATCGGCGGCATCCTGGTGGTGGGCCTCGGCGGCGGGATGGTCCGCCCGATGCAGCAGCGCTGGGAGAACTGGCTCAGCGAACTGGAGGAGGAGATGCCCGCGGTTCGCGGACATGCCGCGGCCTACCAGCGCGGCCGCTCGGACGCGGCTCGTGAGCAGTTGTGGATGGATCAGCAGGCGGCGCGGGGGCAGCAGTGGGAAGACCGGCCGGACCCCGGCGCGGAATGGCAGTGGGACCGTCGGGTCGACCGCGGGGAGGGCGTGCCGTGGCAGGACGGCCCGGGGCGGCAACGGCACCAGCACGGTGCGCGAAGTCGGGGACAGCACCGGGGCGATGGGGCGAGGTCCGGCGGCGCCCACCCGCCGGCACGCGAATACTTCGACTTCCCTGACGATGACGATTTCCGCTAGATCAGCAATTTTTCAGTTTTCTTCGGTTCAGAACTCACCTCTCGGCAGCACCGTTATTCGAACACGATTCAGCAAATATTCATCCGAAACCGCTTGTCAGCGGAAGGCATTCGCGTCGGTCAGGGCCCGGCCGAGCACCAGCTGATGCACCTCCGCGGTGCCCTCGTAGGTGAGCACCGACTCCAGATTGTTCGCATGGCGGAGCACGGGGTAGTCGAGCGTGATGCCGTTGGCGCCGAGGATGGTGCGGCATTCCCGGGCGATGGCGATGGCCTCGCGCGTGCTGTTCAGCTTGCCCGCGCTCACCTGCTCCGGTGTCACCACGCCGCGGTCCTTCAGCCGCCCGATGTGCAGCGCGAGCAGCTGCCCCTTGCCGAACTCCAGCGCCATGTCGGCCAGCTTGGCCTGGGTGAGCTGGTAGGCGGCCAGCGGCTTGTCGAACACCTCGCGGGTCCTGGTGTACTCGATGGTCGACGTCAGGCACTCGCGTGCCGCGCCGAGCGCGCCGAAGACGATGCCGAAGCGCGCCTCGCTCAGGCAGGCCAGCGGCGAGGCCAGCCCTCGGGATCCCGGCAGCACCGCGTCGGCGGGCAGGCGCACGTCGTCGAAGTCCAGTTCCGCGGTGACCGACGCGCGCAGCGACAGTTTGCGGCGCATCTCCCGCGCCGTGAACCCGGGCGTCCCCGCGGGCACCAGGAACCCGCGGATCACCTGCTTGCCCTCGTCCTCGGTCTGCGCCCAGACCACCGCGACGTCGCTCACCGACCCGTTGGTGATCCACATCTTCGCGCCGTTCAACACCCAGTCCGCGCCGTCGCGTTTCGCCCGGGTGCGCATGCCGCCCGGGTTCGAGCCGAAGTCGGGTTCGGTGAGCCCGAAGCAGCCGATCGCCCGGCCCGCGGCCAGTTCCGGCAGCCACTGCTGCTTCTGTTCCTCCGAGCCGAATTCGTGGATCGCGGTCATCGCCAGCGAACCCTGGACCGAGACCATGCTGCGGACACCCGAGTCGACCGCCTCCAGCTCCTGGCAGGCCAGGCCGTAGGTGGTCGCCGACATGCCCGCGCAGCCGTATCCCTCCAGATGCATGCCGAGCAGTCCCAGCTCGCCCAGCTCCGGGGCCAGCTCGCGGGCCGGGAAGGTGCCCGCCTCGAACCAGTCCGCGATGTGCGGTCGCAGCCGCCGGGCCGCGAAGGCCGCGACGGTGTCCCGGATCTCGCGCTCGTCCTCGGACAGCAGTGCGTCGGTAGCGAACAGTTCTTCCACGGTGACCATGGAGTCAGCCTAAATGGGGGCCGGTCCGGTGAGACCGAACTCACGTCCCCTGCTCTCGAGCGGAAGATTTCCGACGCGACTCCGTCAGTCGCGGAAATCGACCGGACCGGCGGGGCCGGATCCCGCTGCGTCGACGCCATTGTGGAGATTTGCCCGATTCTCCTGCGGGCGCGGCCGAGATATGCGCACACCTGGAAGTTGCCCGGGGATCGCCCCGATTAGGCTGACCCTCATGAGCGAGCTGGGATTCTCCACACGGGCCGTGCACGCCGGGTATGAACCCGATCCGCAGACCGGCGCGGTGAATGTGCCCATCTACGCGAGTTCGACGTTCGCCCAGGACGGCGTGGGCGGTCTGCGCGGCGGTTTCGAGTACGCCCGCACCGGCAACCCGACGCGCTCCGTGCTGGAGGCGAACCTCGCCGCGCTGGAATCGGGCCGCTACGGCCGGGCGTTCGCCTCCGGCATGGCCGCGACCGACTGCGCGCTGCGCGCCACGCTGCGTCCGGGCGATCACATCGTGATCCCCGACGACGCCTACGGCGGCACCTTCCGGCTGATCGACAAGGTTTTCAGCCGGTGGGGGATCGAGCATTCGCCCGCGCACGTGTTCAACGTCGACGAGATGCGTGCTGCGATCCGCCCGAACACCAAGCTGGTGTGGATCGAGACCCCGACCAACCCGCTGCTGAGCATCGGCGACATCCCGGCACTGGCCGAGGTCGCGCACGCGGCGGGCGCGAAGCTGGTCGTCGACAACACCTTCGCGACGCCCTATCTCCAGCAGCCCCTGCTGCTCGGCGCCGACATCGTGGTGCACTCCACCACCAAGTACCTCGGCGGCCACTCCGACGTCATCGGCGGCGCGCTGATCACCGACGATCCGGAACTCGACGCGGCGTTCGCGTTCCTGCAGAACGGCGCAGGCGCCGTCCCCGGCCCGTTCGACGCTTTCCTCACACTGCGCGGTATCAAGACCCTCGCGCTGCGGATGGACCGGCACTGCGACAACGCCGAGACCGTCGCCGAGTTCCTGTCCCGGCATCCCTCGATCTCGCAGGTGATCTACCCCGGTCTGCCGGAGCACCCGGGCCACGCCGTCGCGGGCAAGCAGATGCGCCGGTTCGGCGGGATGATCTCGGTGCGATTGCACGGCGACGTGGAGGCCGCGCGCAAATTCTGCTCACGGACCGAGGTGTTCACCCTCGCCGAGTCGCTGGGCGGTATCGAGTCGTTGATCGAGCATCCGGCCGCGATGACGCACGCCTCCACCGAGGGGTCCGAGCTGGAGGTGCCCGCCGATCTGGTGCGGCTCTCGGTCGGTATCGAGGATGTCAGCGACCTGCTCGCGGACATCGAGCAGGCATTGAGCTAGGTTCACGGATATGAGGAAGCGGCCGCACCCGATGATCGGGCGCGGCCGCTCGTGTCCGCGGGGGTGTCGGCCGGGCGTGGGGCCACGGCCGAGTGCATCAGCTGTGGTAGGGCTCGGCGCTGATCAGGGTGACCTTCATCGTGTTGCCATTGGGCAGCGTGTATTCCCTGGTCTCGCCCACCTTGGCGTCGATGAGCGCGCCACCGAGCGGGGAGTTCGGCGAGTAGGTCTCCAGCTTCGAATCGCTGAGACCCTCCTCGCGGGTGGCGATCAGGAAGGTTTCGGTATCCGTCTCGTCGCCGTCGTAGTAGACCTTGACGACCGACCCGGGAAGCGCGACGCCGGACTTGGTCGGTGCGACGCCGACCTTGGCATTGTTCAGCAGTTCCTGAAGCTGGCGAATGCGCGCCTCCTGCTGACCCTGCTCCTCGCGGGCGGCGTGGTACCCGCCGTTCTCCTTGAGGTCGCCCTCTTCCCGGCGTTCGTTGATCTCGGCGGCGATGACCGGACGGTTGGCGATGAGCGCGTCGAGTTCGCTCTTGAGCCTGTCGTGCGACTCCGGGGTCAGCCAGGTCACTTGCGTCTCAGTCATCTCGATCACTCCCTAGTAGTTGTTCCCGGCAGGCCGGGATTCCCTGAGCACTGGCGTGTACCCACCCGGAAGCGGGCATGCACCAGTCGACGGCTAGAGCGATCCTGGGAAGTTCATCGAACCCCGACAGGCCCTGGTCGCGGGCAAGCTCGCAAGCCCGAACCGTCAGCGCTGGCCGCCAATGCAGCAAACACGGCTCCGAGCCCCGGAACCGTGTATCACGCCATTTTAGCATGATTCACAAATGTGCAGGTCGGAGTTGATTTCGTAGGCAGGTCGCCGGTGTATGCGCGGAAATCAGCCAGCTCGCAGGTAGCCGGGTACCCGATCGCTGCACGCGTACACACTGCCCGACGCGGGCCGCGCGGACGAGCGCACGACGGTGGTCAGCTCCACCGTCCCGCTGCTCGACGGTTCGACCAGCACTTCGCGTCGGCCGAGTTCGGAGCCGTCGCGCGCCATCGCGCGGACGAAACACACCACCGGCCGCTCCGGGTCGGCACGGGTGACCTTGAGCCGGATGGTCATGGTCGAGTCGTCGACGACGACATAGCCGAGCTGTTCGGCCTCGATGTCCTCCGGCCCGTACTTCTGGTAACCGAGATAGGCCACGCCGAGTCCGGCGAGCGCCACCAGTACACCGAGCACCGGCACGATCCAGCGGCGCGGCTCGGGGGGCCGGGTGCCGTACCGGTCGGCGGGAGGCAGGCCCGGTGACGCCGCCGCGGCCTTCGCGTCACCGCCGGGCTCCGGCGCGGGCTGGCTCATGGTGGTCGCTCCCGGGGGGTACGTCGGAACAAATGTGGGTCGAATGGAACTATAGGTAACGAAGCCCCGACACCCGCGACCGAGAGCGACGGAGAACGAGACGTGAGTGGCCTTCGCCTCATGGCGGTGCACGCCCACCCAGACGACGAATCCAGCAAGGGTGCCGCGACGACCGCCCGCTACGCAGACGAAGGACACGACGTCCTCGTCGTGACGCTGACCGGCGGAGAGCGCGGAAGCATCCTGAACCCGGCCATGGACACCCCCGGCGTCCTGGAGCGGATCCACGAGATCCGCCGCGAGGAGATGGCCGCCGCGGCGCGCGCGCTCGGCGTGCGCCAGCACTGGCTCGGATTCGTCGACTCGGGGCTGCCCGAGGGTGACCCGATGCCGCCGCTGCCCGAAGGCAGTTTCGCGCTGGTTCCGCTGGAGGAGGCCACCGAGGCCCTGGTGCGCGTGGTGCGCGAGTTCAAGCCGCACGTGATGACCACGTACGACGAGACCGGCGGCTACCCGCACCCCGATCACATCCGCTGCCACGAGGTATCGATGGCGGCGTTCGAGGCGGCCGGGGATCCCGAGCGCTTCCCCGAGGCGGGGGAGCCGTGGACACCGCTCAAGCTGTACTACGACCACGGCTTCAGCATGCGGCGGATGGAAGCCTTCGCCGCGGAGTACGAGCGTCTCGGCGAACCGTTCCCGATGCAGGAATGGCTGGACCGGATGCGCAAGTACGCCGCAGAGCGCGGTGACATGTTCGCCCGGATCACCACCCAGATCGAGTGCGCCAAGTACTTCCCGCAGCGCGACGACGCCTTGCGCGCGCACGCGACGCAGATCGACCCGAACGGCGCGTTCTTCGCCGTTCCGCTGGAGATGCAGCAGCGGTTGTGGCCGACCGAGGAGTTCGAGCTGGCCAAGACCCGGGTGCGCACCGAGCTGCCGGAGAACGACCTGTTCGCGGGCATCGAGGACGAGCGGTCGTGACGCTGGTCCTGCTCGCCCAGACGCCCGGGACGCCGACCGGCCCCGAGTTCGGTAAGGCGTCGCCGCTGGGTCTGGTCATCGTCCTGCTTCTGCTCGCGGGGACCTTCCTGCTGATCCGCTCGATGAACCGGCACATCAAGGGCCTGCCCGCGACGTTCGAGCCCGAGCACCCCGAACCGGACCAGGAGGCCGACGAGGGCACCGAGCACGGCGTCACCCGTCGTGCCGACGGGACCGAAGGCGCGGGTCCGGAAGGGCGCGCCGAATCGAGCTGACCGGGCGCTGAGCCCGCCGATCCGCTCTTTGTCACTTTTCCGCGCTCTCTTTCGTCGATGAGGTAGTCGCGGCACGAACCACGGCCCGTCCCGTCCGGAGGGCCGGCTCACGTATTCGTCGCTCGCGTCTGCTTCCGAACGCTGAGAGTCAGGACGAGCAATGACATTCGACGAACTGCGCGCCGCGCTGCCCGGTCGCGTGCTGGTGGCCGGTGACGAGGGTTTCCAGACCGCGGCCAGGCCGTGGACGACGACGGTCACCCAGCCGGTGGCCGCCGTGGTGCGGGCCGGCGACGCGGGCGACATCGCGACCGTGGTCCGGTACGCCGCCCGCGTCGGCGCGCCGGTGGTGACCCAGCCGACCGGTCACGGCGCGTCCGGCGCAGTGCCCGACGCGATCCTGGTGCGCACCGGGCAGTTGGACGACATCGAGATCGATGCCCAGCGGCGGGTGGCGCGCGTCGGCGCCGGGGCCGCGTGGGGCCGGGTGCAGGCCGCCGCTGCAAGGCAGGGCTTGACCGGCCTGGCGGGCAGCAATCCGGTAGTCGGCGTCACCGGTTACACCCTCGGCGGCGGTATGGGCTGGTTCGGCCGCAAGTACGGCTGGGCCAGTGACGCCGTGCGCGCGTTCGAGGTGGTGGACGCCGACGGCGCTCGGCGGCGGATCACGGCCGAGGGCGATCCGGACCTGTACTGGGCGCTGCGCGGCGGCGGTGGCGACTTCGCCGTGGTGACGGCGCTCGAGTTCGACCTGTTTCCCGCGCCGGAGCTGTTCGGCGGTCGCACCCTGTGGCCCGAAGCGCGGATCCGCGAGGTCTTCGACGTCTTCCAGGAGATCACCGCCGCCGCGCCCGAGGACCTGAGCGTGTGGTTCCAGCGCTTGCAGATCCCGGACGCACCGCCCATGGTCGGCCTGGACGCGGTATACCTCGGTGATCCGGATCGCGGGCGTGCGTTGCTCGCGCGGCTCGACGCCATCGGGAACCCGATTCTCGACCGGCGCGGCGTTTTCGGGCCCGCCGATATCGGCGCGGTCACCGGCGAACCGACGGACCCGAGCCCGTCGCTGTCGCGTGCCGAGCAGCTCACCGATCTCGGCGACGCCGTGGTCAAGGCCCTGATCGATGAGCCGGTCGCCCCGCTGGCGAACGTGCAGATCCGGCACCTGGGCGGCGCCATGGCCACCGCCGGGCCGGACGGGGGCGCGCGCGGCCCGATCGCGGAGCCGTACCTGCTCTACTGTCTCGGCCTCGGGCTGCCGCACCTCGTCGACGCGGTGACCGCGCGGCGCACCGCCCTCGTCGACGCGGTGAGCGGGCAGGTCAGCGGCAGCAAGCCGTACACCTTCCTCACACCCGGCGAAACCGCCTCGGCCGCTTTCGATTCCGCGACGCTAACCCGGCTGCGCGAGATCAAGCGCGCCCGGGACCCGCACGGTGTCATCCGGGCCAACTATCCGGTGCTCGGATAGACCGACGGCGGCGGGGCCGAGACCGGCCGGGGTCTCGGCTCTCTGCTGTTCGAAAGGCCAGTCGGCGTCGCGGCCCGCCTCGGGGAACGGAATCGTCCGGAACACCGCGTCGGTGAGTGTCGCATATCAATTTGTTCGGGGGTGTCCGAGAAAAGGCGGCGACGGCCTGCTCGGTGTGTCGAGCGCCCGAAATGTATCCAGCAGAAGTCGAACCCGAAGTAGCCGTTTCCCGCGTACCGGAAACGCATCGCGACTTCGCTCGAGCGAACCGGACGAGATCGTAGCCGGATTGTTCGCGGTCCCGACAAGCACACCCCCGGCAACTATCTCGGCGCAAGGTGGTGTTCGCATTACCGCGCACTTGTCGGCGTCCTGTGTTACCAATTCAGCCAGACCGCTCGACCGAAGGATGCTCATGGACAACGTGATCGGACAGATCGACCGTGCACTGGATGCGACCGGAGCGATCGTCGCCGCCGTGGGAGGAGCGGGTCTGGCGGCGCCGACGCCGTGCCGGGAGTGGGATGTCCGCGCCGTGCTCAACCACACCGTGGGCGGCATGCACATCTTCGCGGCAGCGCTGAGCGGCACGGACGCGGGCGCCGAGCACGAATCCGACTGGCTCGGCGGTGATCCGCAGGGGGCGTACGCCGCGGCGGCCGAGGTGGACCGCGCCGCCTGGCACCGGCTCGACGCGCTGGACGGCACGGTGGCCATCTCGCTCGGGGAACTCCCCGGTCCCGCGGCGGCACTGGTGCATCTCACCGAGCTCCTCGTGCACGGCGTCGATATCGCGGTGGCCATCGATCGGCCGGATCTGGCCGACGACGAGCTATGTGGCGAACTGCTCGCCACCATGCAAGCCATGGGAGGCATCGATACATTCCGCGGGCCCGGCGTTTTCGGGCCCGAAGTCGCGGTCGCCGACGACGAACCGGCGCACCGTCGGTTGTTGGCGTACGTGGGTCGAGAAGTACTTGCCCGAACCGCCTAGTCG
Organism: Nocardia sp. NPDC041819; assembly: GCF_055590505.1. Classification (NCBI taxonomy): domain Bacteria; kingdom Bacillati; phylum Actinomycetota; class Actinomycetes; order Mycobacteriales; family Nocardiaceae; genus Nocardia; species Nocardia sp. NPDC041819. Next base: position 131,959 of record NZ_JBVJAP010000013.1, read on the forward strand.
GCGGGAACGAGCCCCTCCGTCGCGGCAGGGGGCTTGCGCACTCCATCCGGTTGCCGTGAATTCTCCATAGGCCACCGGTAGCCGTTCCGACGGCGTGAATGGAAATGACTTCGAGCCGGAATATCCTACCGATAACCGACATTCGCATTTCTCGTGCGGGAGCGGCCGAACCGAATTCAGCCGCTCCCGCACGGCACATCGGACGCCCGAGATCTCCAGGAGACGAAATACCGGCCCGAGCGAATCGAGTCGACGGATCCGAGGAGCCTGCCGTGGACCGCTCTACCGATCGAGCTACCGGAATCGCATCGATCCGGACGGGGCTCGAGCCCGCGACCAATCCAGTGAACACGAAAGTAACCGTTGCCTGCGCGTCGGAGTCGCCCCACCACGAGCCCTCGAGTTTCGGCACGGCGAGTCCTGCCCCGCGGCCTTCTCCGCCCAGTAGGCCGTCAGGTGGGGTTCGTACCGCGGTGGCGAGAGCGCCCCTGCTGCCTCAGCGGTGACGTAGTCGTTCGCGGCGGATGTCCGGACCACGAGTCGAGACCACCGGCCGTGCCGCCCGCACGGCGCCGGGATGCGCCGTACGGTGGAGCCATGAACCGGCTCGGAGAGGCGACGTCCCCGTACCTGCGCCAGCATGCGGACAACCCGGTGCACTGGCGGGAATGGGATGCGGAGGCACTGGCCGAAGCGCGCGAGCGGGACGTGCCCGTCCTGCTCTCGGTCGGGTACGCGTCCTGTCACTGGTGCCACGTGATGGCGCACGAGTCGTTCGAGGACACGGCCACGGCCGAGCAGATGAACGAGAACTTCGTCTGCGTGAAGGTCGATCGGGAGGAGCGGCCCGATCTGGACGCGGTGTACATGAACGCCACGGTCGCGATGACAGGTCAGGGCGGCTGGCCGATGACCTGTTTCCTCACCCCCGACGGTGAACCGTTCTACTGCGGCACCTACTACCCGAAGCTTCCGCGCGGCGGCATGCCGTCGTTCACCCAGTTGCTCACCGCGATCACCGAGACCTGGCGCACCCGGCGAGACGAGGTGAACCAGGCCTCCGCGCAGGTGGCGGCGGCCCTGCGCGACCAGACGGCGGGACTGCCCGACACGGACCTGACGATCACCCCGGAGTTGCTCGCCCACGCCGTCGCCGCCGTGCTGCGCGACGAGGACGCCGAGCACGGCGGGTTCGGCGGCGCTCCGAAATTCCCGCCGTCGGCGCTGCTGGAGGGACTGCTGCGGCACTGGGAGCGCACCGGTGACGGCGCGGTGATCGAGGTGGTGGCCCGCACCGCCGAGGCGATGGCACGCGGCGGCATCTACGACCAGCTGCGCGGCGGATTCGCGCGGTATTCGGTGGACGCCCGATGGGTCGTGCCGCATTTCGAGAAGATGCTCTACGACAACGCGCAGCTGCTGCGCGCCTACGCGCACCTGGCCCGGCGCAGCACCCCGGCGCCTCCGGAATCGTTGTCGCGGCGAGTGACCCGGGAGATCGTACGGTTCCTGCTGGACGACCTGGGGACCGCACAGGGCGGCTTCGCCTCCGCGCTGGACGCCGACACTCACCTGGAGCCCGGCGAGCCGGGCGTCGAGGGCGCGACGTATGTGTGGACGCCCGCCGAGCTGGCCGGCGAACTCGGGCCGATCGACGGGGCATGGGCGGCCGGATTCTTCGGCGTCACCACCGCCGGGAACTTCGAACAGGGCACCTCGGTGCCGACCAGGTACGTCGAGCCCGCCACGGCGGAGGACGCCGCGCGGGTGGAACGCGTGCGAGCGGCGTTGATCGCGGCCCGCGACCGCCGCCCACAGCCGGACCGGGACGACAAAGTGGTCACCGCGTGGAACGGAATGGCGATCACCGCGCTCGCCGAGGCCGCGTCCGCGCTGGACGAGCCGGAGTGGACCGCCGCCGCCGTCCGGTGCGCGCGCTTCCTGCTGGCCGAGCACGTGGTGGACGGGCGGCTGCGGCGCGCATCGCTCGGCGGCGTCGCAGGCACCGCGCCCGGCATCCTGGAGGATCACGCCTGGCTGGTCACCGGCCTGCTGGCGCTGCACCAGGCCACCGGTGAACTCGGCTGGCTGGAAGACGCCCAGCGCATGCTGGACCTCGCCATCGAGCACTTCGCCGACCCGGACCAGCCGGGCAGCTGGTTCGACACCGCCGACGACGCCGAAACCCTCGTCGCCCGCCCGCGTGACCCGGTCGACGGCGCCACTCCCGCGGGCGCCTCCGCGCTGGCCGAAGCGCTGCTCACCGCCGCGGCCACGAGCGACCCCGAACGAGCCGTCCGCTACCGCGAACTCGCCGACCGCACCCTCGAGCGCGGCGCGATCGTGCTGGCGCGCGCGCCCCGTTCGGCGGGTCAGTGGCTCGCCGTCGCCGAGGCGGCCCTGCGCGGTCCCTTGCAGGTCGCCATCGCGACCGCCGAACCAGCCGCCCAGCCCACCGAATTGCTCGCCGCGGCTCGTTCGGCCGCCCCGGGTGGCTCGGTCGTCCTCGCCGCCGCGCCGAACGCCGTGCCGCTCCTTGCCGACCGGCCCTTGGTCCGTGACGCGGCCGCCGCCTACGTCTGCCGAGGCTCCGTGTGCGACCTCCCGGTCTCCACTCCGGACCAGCTCCGGGCGGCGCTCCAGCGGAACTAGCGGCAATAGGGCGATCCAGCGGCTCGCGCCCGAGCGGGCGAATCGATGCCTGGTCGGCGTATCGAAAGGTGCGGCGCCAGTCCGTGGGACCGTCCAGGCGCGCCCTGGTCCAAGGCGACACTCTGCAACACGATGACTTCCGGCTTCGAGGAAGGGAGTCCCTAGCGACGAGGTGGGGCGTCGAGCTCTGCGCCCGGTGTCCTGGTGCCCTCGGGCTCGGGTGCGGTGGTGTGGATTTCGATGACGGGATTGGTGTCCGGCGGCAGCTCGGGCTGATCGGTGCGGGTGCTCGTGGACTCGGGCCGCGCGCCGGAGCTGTCGATGTCGGTCCAGCAGACCCTCGGCTCCTTCATGCCGCGTAGCACGATGGTGTCGTAGAACGTCCATTTGGCGCGTTCGTGTTCCGCGCCGGCTTCGATCACCGCCTGGCTCACCAGGATCCGCCGCGGCACCTCTTTGGCCGCCGTGGTGAGGCGGGCGGCCTCGTTGACCGCGTCGCCGATCACCGTGAACTCGAGCCGGGTGTCGGAGCCGACGTCGCCCGCGAAGACCGGTCCGCGTGCGACGCCGATCCCGATGTCGAGTTCGCCGGTGGCGAGCACCTCGTCCCGGATGCGCCGCGCCGCCCGCAGGGCCGGGGTCGCGTTGTCGCGCAGCGCGATCGGCGCACCGAAGACACACAGTGCCGCGTCGCCCTCGAACTTGTTGACCAGGCCGTTGTTCTCCTCGGTCGCCGCGACGACGATCGCGAGCAGCCGGTTGAGTTTGGCCACGAACTCCTGCGGCGGCAGCCCGGTGGACAGCTCCACCGACCCGGTCACGTCGACGAACAGCGCCGACACCTCGCGCACGTCGCCGGTGAGGTCCGCCCCGCCCGCGAGCGCGCGCTCGGCCACCTCCGTCCCGACATGCCTGCCGAACACCTCCCGCATCCGCTCGCGTTCGCGCAGGTTCGCGGCCAGCTCGTTGACCGAATGCTCCAACCTGCCGATCTCGCTGGTACTGCCGATCGGCACCCGGGCTCCCCAGTCACCCTGGGCGATCCGGTCCAGCGCCTGACGCAGGGTGCGCATCGGCGCGGCGACCGCGCGAGCGAGGAATGCCGTGGCCAGCGCGCCGACTCCGATGCCGACCCCGGACAGGTAGATGGCGGTGCGCACCCGGTCGGATGCGGCCGCCGCCGGGTCGGCCAGCACGACGATCAGCATGAGCAGCGGAAGCGCCGCCGCCACGGCCCAGGTCAGCACGACCCGCACCAGCACAGAGGAACTCCAGTGCATGGTCCAGCCGAGCACTCGGGCCACCACCGGAATGGTCGGGCGGATCAACCGGTCCACGATCAGGAAGGTGACCGCCGCCGACTCGAAGGCGCCGATGGTGAACAGCGCCGCCGTCACGCCGGGGTCGTTGTGCGGGCTCAGCTGCGCGAAGATCACGGTCGCCACGATCACGCCGGGAATCCACAGCGCGAGCGCGCGCATGGTGATGGCGACGGGCAGGTGCAGCAGGCGCCGCGCCTCCACCTCGGTCGGCTTGCGCGCGGCGTCGAGCCAGCCGAAGTACGTCTTGCGGTCGCGCACCGCCAGCACGATGCCTGCCACGAACCCGACGGCGGGGTAGATGCCGACGAAGGCCAGCGCCCGCGGCCAATCCGGGCCCAGTCTGCCGAGGAACCCGTTCAGCCACAGCTGGGTGACGATCACCGCGAGGCCGCTGAGATTCGCCGTGGTGACCAGCGCGGCCAGACCACCCCTGGCTTTGAGCGCCCAGACGACGAGCTTCGCGATCATGGGATCCGCCCCTCCTCGTCCGACCTCCCCGTCGACTCTATTCGCTCAGCGCAAGACGACGAGCCAGACCGCCGCGTAATGGGTCAGTGCCGCGAGCACCGTGGCCGCGTGGAAGAACTCGTGGTGGCCGAAGACGTCCGGCCACGGGTTCGGCCACTTGGTGGCGTAGAGGATCGCGCCGCCGCTGTAGAGAAGGCCACCGATCAGCAGCAGAATCAGCGGCGCGATGCCGATCTGATTGTTCAGCTGTCCGGCCACCGGCACGATGGCCCAGCCGAGCAGCAGATACAGCGGAACGCCCACCCAGCGGGGAGCGGTCGGCCAGAGGAGTTTCAGCGCCACTCCGGCCAGCGCGCCCGCCCAGACCACGGCCAGCAGGGTCTGTCCGGTGCGTCCGGGCAGGCCGAGCAGGGCGAAGGGGGTATAGCTGCCCGCGATGAACAGGAAGATCATCGAGTGGTCGGCTCGCTTCATCCTGATGCGAGCGCGAGCGGTCGGCCAGGTCACCCGGTGGTAGACGGCGCTGACGCCGAACAGCCCGCACACGGTGAGCCCGTAGATCAGCGTGGACCATCCCGCGGTCGCCGAGATCGTCGCGGCGGTGGCGATCAGCACGATCGCCGCGATCGCCGCGACCCCGACGGCCCAGGTATGGATCCAGCCCCGCAGGCGCGGCTTGACCAACGCCTCGGCGAGGGCTTCGCCCGCCGAGCCGGGGACCGGCGGGACCGGTGCCGGGTGGGTGGCGCCGACCGATTCGGACACGAGTACCTCCTCGAGGGGCAGCCGGACGATTCTGTTCGCGGCCCTGCGGGCCCGGTATCGACGAGCCCGGCTAACCCGTCAGTAACCTACGCAACCGTAACTTGCGCGCTCCCGGCCACTCTACCGGCCTATCGCGGTCGATGCCGTGATCGTGCCCCCGAGGCGTAGGGTTGCCCGCGTGGAACTTCCGAGTCAGGTGCGGGGTCTGCCGTATCGCATCTACGAGGCCCGGCTGTCCAGGCAGCTGGCCGGCAAACAACATCCCCGGCACGTCGCGGTGATGTGTGACGGCAATCGCCGCTGGGCGCGGGAGAACGGTTTCACCGACGTCAGTCACGGCCACCGGGTCGGCGCGCTGAAGATCGCCGAGCTGGTCGGCTGGTGCGAGGCCGAGGGCATCGAGATGGTGACCGTCTACCTGCTGTCCACCGAGAATCTACAGCGCGATCCCGACGAACTGGAGACGCTGTTCGAGGTGATCACCGACGTGGTCGAGGAGCTGTCGGCGCCGGAACAGAACTGGAGCGTGCGCATCGTCGGCTCGCTCGACGGCTTCCCCGAGCTGATCGCCAAGCGGCTGCGCACCGCCGCCGAGCGCACCGACGGCCGCGACGGTGTGCACGTCAATGTCGCGGTCGGCTACGGCGGCAGGCAGGAGATCACCGACGCGGTGCGCTCGCTGGTCCGCCAGGAGATCGCCGCGGGTGAAACCGGCGAGGACCTGGTCCAGTCGATCACCGTGAACGCCATCGGCCAGCACCTCTACACCTCCGGTCAGCCCGACCCCGATCTGGTCATTCGCACGTCCGGCGAGCAGCGGCTTTCCGGGTTCCTGCTGTGGCAGAGCGCATACTCGGAGATATGGTTCACCGAGGCGTATTGGCCGGAGTTCCGCCGGGTGGATTTCCTGCGGGCACTGCGCGACTTCGCCGCGCGCCATCGCCGTTTCGGCGTCTGAGTCGACCTCGGGCCGGTGAAATCGGCGCCACCTCCGCCGTTCTCGCGTACCGTGCGGTCTCATGAGCGCGTTCGGCCAACCGCCCGCCGAAGCCGTCCGGCGCGAAGCGGGCGACTTCATCAACTATGCCGAGTTCGGTAGACGCTTCCTGGAGTACGCCGCCTCGGAAGAGCGCATCTCCGGCGCATTCGCACAGTTGACCGGCACGGCCTTCGATTTCGGCCCGATCGGCGTCGGGCCGGGCCGCCTGGCCAAGGTGACCGCGGAGGTTCAGCTCGGCGCGTCCCGGCTGCGCCGTCACGGCGAAGAGACGATCGCGTTCGAGCTGATCATCCCGCTCGAGGTCGACCTGCTGCTGGACTTGACGGTCGATCGGCACCGCTTCCACGTCGAGGGCACCGTGCACCTGCACCTGACGGTGCGCACGGCCGCGCCACTGCGGGTGGTGATCGATATCGCCGAACCGCGGCCGGCCGACGTGCGCGTCGATGTGGCCGCCGCCACCAAGCGCGGGCAGTTGCTGCGCATCCTCGCCAGCGTCGATCACGAGATCAAGCGTTTCGTCGCCCGCTACATCTCCGCCGAGATCCGTAAGCCGCACATCGCCGCGGTCCGCGATATCGACGTCGCCCGGCGCCTGGACGAGGCGTGGAAATTGTAAGCGGAATCACAATTTCCGTAGCCGCAGCCGGTTGATGCTGTGATCGGCGTCCTTGCGCAGCACCAGGGTGGCGCGCGGACGGGTGGGCAGAATGTTCTCCACCAGATTCGGCCGGTTGGTGTTGTTCCAGATCTCCTGTGCGGCGGCGGTGGCCTGTTCGTCGGTGAATCCGGAGTAGTGGTGGAAATGCGCGTTCGGATCGGCGAAAGCGGTGTTGCGCAGGGTGAGAAACCGTTGCACGTACCACTTCTCGATGTCCTCGATACGCGCGTCGACGTAGATCGAGAAGTCGAACAGATCCGAGACCATCAGGCGCGGACCGGTCTGCAACACGTTCAAACCCTCCACGATCAGAATGTCGGGCTGGCGCACGCAGTGCTGCTTGCCCGACACGATGTCATAGGAGATGTGCGAATACACCGGTGCGCAGACTTCGGCCGCACCGGATTTCACCTCGGTGACGAATCGCAGCAGCTTGCGGCGGTCGTAGCTCTCCGGGAAACCCTTGCGGTGCATGATGCCGCGCCGGGTGAGTTCCGCGGTGGGATAGAGAAATCCGTCGGTGGTGACCAGGTCGACCCGTGGGTGGTGATCCCAGCGGGCCAGTAGCGCCTGCAACACGCGCGCGGTGGTCGACTTGCCCACCGCGACACTGCCCGCGACGCCGATCACGAACGGTACCTGCTGGTCGGGATGGGTTTCGCCGAGGAAGGTCGCGGTCGCGGCGAACAGCCGCTGACGGGCGGCCACTTGCAGGTGGATGAGACGAGCGAGCGGAAGATAGACCTCCGCGACTTCCTCGAGATCGATCTGTTCCCCGAGACCGCGCAGGCCGATCAGTTCTTCCTCGGTGAGCACCAGGGGAGTCGATTTACGCAGGGTCCGCCACTGTTTCCGGTCGAATTCCACGTAGGGACTCGGCTCGCTCATTCGTGCCACTTACCCGACGCTCCATTTCGGCAAACACGCACAGTGCGGGTGCGGATCCGGTGAGATTCGGTCTAGCTGTCGCCGCATAGCCGAATTCTGCTCCGCGTCAACATCGTGGGATGAGCGGGGTACCACTACCCGTTGGTAACCGACTCGATGCCGCAGGTGTGAACCGCTAATGTCGGCTGGCATGGATGCGCATCCGCTCGTGACCGAATACTTGCGGCTCGGCCTCGCCTTCGACCGGCTGGAGGAAGGGTTCGTCGACGCCTATACCGGCGACCCCGCACTGCGCCGCGAGGTGCAGAACGCGCCCGCGCCGCAGCCGCGTGAGCTGGCTCGTCGTGCCGCCGAGTTGCGTGCTGCGGTGCCGGAGGCCGGGCTGGCGCCGCAGCGCGCCGAATTCCTCGACGTGCACCTGCGCGCGCTGGAGTGTTCCGGGCGGAAGTTCGCCGGGGACGACATCGGGTTCGTCGAGGAGGTCAGCGCCTACTTCGACGTCGATATCGCGCCCGGCGACGTGGACGACTACCGCGACGCGCACCGGCAGATGGACGAGGTGCTCGCGGGGGACGGTCCGCTGGCCGAACGGGTGGCCGCGCACCGCAAGGCCGATGAGATCCCGCCCGAGCGCCTGCAGGTCTGCGTCGAGGCGTTCTCCGGCGCGCTGCGCGAGTTGGTCCGCGCCCGCTACCCGCTGCCCGACCACGAGCACGTCACCTACGAGGTGGTCGGGGACAAGCCGTGGTCCGGGTTCAACTACTACCTGGGCAACTACCACTCCCGGGTCGCGATCAATTCCGACCTGAAGCAGCACATGGCGCACCTGCCGCAGCTGATCGCGCACGAGTCCTACCCGGGGCACCACACCGAGCACTGCCGCAAGGAGGCCGGGCTGGTCGCCACCGGGCAGGCCGAGCAGACGCTGTTCCTGGTGAACACGCCGCAGTGCCTGATGGCCGAGGGGCTCGCGGATCTGGCCCTGCGCTCGATCGTCGGACCCGGCTGGGGCAAGTGGGCGCAGGAGATCTACGCGGATCTGGGACTGCGCTTCGACGGCGAACGAGCCGAACGCCTTTCGAACGCCTCCGCCAAGCTGCTGAGCGTGCGCCAGGACGCCGCACTGCTGCTGCACGATCGGGGGCGGTCGCAGGACGAGGTGGCGGAGTTCTTGCAGAAATGGAACCTGACGACGCCCGAGCGGGCGCGCCAGTCGCTGCGCTTCCTGTCCTCGCCGCTGTGGCGGGCGTACATCTCCACCTACGTCGAGGGGTACCGACTGCTGGGCGGGTGGCTCGATCGCGCGGCCGACGCCGAGGACCGGGCCGACCGCTTCCGCAGGCTGCTCGACGAGCCGCTCACGCCGGGAGCGTTGCGCGCGGCCGCGTGAGCCGGTGTCCGGCGGGAACATTCGGGTCGGAGTGCTCCTCGGGTCACTGTTGTGCGCGGAAGATGACGCAGGTGGTGGTGGCGTGCGCGACCAGGCGGCCCTGCTCGTCGACCACCCGTCCCTCGGCGGTCGCGGTGGTGCGCCCGACGTGGATCGTGGTGCCGGTGGCGGTGAGGCGCTGTCCGCCGGTGGGCACGGCCCGGATGTAGTTGATCTTCAGCTCCAGCGTCGTGTACCCGACGCCGGGCTCCAGCGTGGTGTGCACCGCGCAGCCCATCACCGAGTCGAGCAGGGTCGCGCAGATGCCGCCGTGGGTGGTGCCGAGCGGGTTGGCGAAGTCGGGCCGGGTGCGCAGCGCGAAGACCACCTTGCCGTGTTCGAGTTCGTCGACCTCCATGCCGAGCAGATCGCCGATGAACGGCGGGCGATCCGTCCGGCTCATCGCGGTGCGCAGGAGTTCGAGACCGGACAGTCGCGCCGGGTCGACCGTGGCTTCGGACATCAATCCCATCCTTTCGATGAACCGATCGGTCCACATCTGAGATGATTGCAACATGGACCGATCGGTTCACGCAACCCTCGAGCAAGGAGCTCGCATGACCGCAGGGCCGCGCGCCAGGCTGATCGAAAGCGCCATCGAACTGGTCCGCGAGCAGGGTGTGCACGCCGCGGGACTGGCCACCCTGCTGGAACGCAGCAACGCCTCACGCAACTCGCTCTACCAGCACTTCCCGGCGGGGAAGAGCGAGCTGGTCGAGACCGCCACCCGGGTGGCGGGCGCGCGGATCGGCGAGGTGATCGACAAGGTCACCGCCGCGCCGCCGCGCCGCTGGTTCGATTCGCTGCTCGGTTGGTGGGTGCCCGCGCTGCGGAAGACCGGCTATCGCGCCGGGTGCCCGGTCGTCGGGGCGGCGCTGGCCGAGTCCGAGCCCCGGGTGCAGGCGGCCGCCGGAGAGGTGTTCGCCGCCTGGCACGAGCGGCTCGGCTCGGCGCTGGTCTCGGCGGGCATGACCGCCGCCGACGCGCGCTCGTTCAGCAGTTTCGCGTTCAGCGCGATGGAGGGAGCCATCATCCAGGCGCGGGCCATGAAGTCCACGCGCCCGCTGGAAGACGCGCAGCGGCATCTCGCGGTGCTGTTGGAGAGCTACCTCCCGGAGGACGACGACTCCCGCTGACCATGGTGCGGTGCGCGCCGAGAGTGTCGCACGTCACGGCCGTACCGCACGACGCGCCGACGGGGGTGAACCCCCTGCTCGAGGGCCGGGCCCGCGGCCCATAGACTGAGGTCGTGACGCAGACGACCGCCTCTGTCAATTCCCAGTCTCTCGGTGAGCTCGATCCGGAGCTTGCTGCCGCGATGGCAGGCGAGCTCGCCCGCGAACGCGACACGCTCGAGATGATCGCCTCGGAGAACTTCGTGCCGCGCGCGGTGCTGCAGGCGCAGGGCAGCGTGCTCACCAACAAGTACGCCGAGGGTTACCCGGGGCGGCGCTACTACGGCGGCTGCGAGCACGTGGACGTGGTGGAGACCCTGGCGCGCGACCGCGCCAAGGAATTGTTCGGCGCCGAATTCGCCAACGTGCAGCCGCACTCCGGCGCGCAGGCCAACGCCGCGGTGCTGATGTCGCTGATGGACCCGGGCGACAAGCTGCTCGGTCTCGACCTCGCGCACGGCGGTCACCTGACCCACGGCATGCGCCTGAACTTCTCCGGCAAGCTCTACGAGGTGCACTCCTACGGAGTGAGCAAGGAAGACCACCGCGTCGACATGGACGAGGTGCGCGAGATCGCCCTTCAGGCGCGTCCGAAGGTGATCGTGGCGGGCTGGTCGGCCTACCCGCGCCATCAGGACTTCGCGGCGTTCCGCTCGATCGCCGACGAGGTCGGCGCGTACCTGTGGGTGGACATGGCGCACTTCGCAGGCCTGGTCGCCGCCGGTCTGCACCCCTCGCCGGTGCCCTACGCCGACGTGGTGTCCTCCACCGTGCACAAGACTCTCGGCGGTCCGCGCTCCGGCCTCATCCTGGCCAAGCAGGAGTACGCGAAAAAGCTGAACAGCGCGGTGTTCCCGGGCCAGCAGGGCGGTCCGCTCATGCACGCCATCGCCGCCAAGGCCGTCGCCTTCAAGATCGCCGCGGGCGAGGAGTTCAAGAACCGTCAGGAGCGCACCCTGTCGGGCGCGAAGATCCTGGCCGAGCGGCTCACCGCCGCCGACGTCAAGGACAAGGGCGTCAGCGTGCTCACCGGCGGCACCGACGTGCACCTGGTGCTGGTCGACCTGCGCAACTCCGAACTCGACGGCCAGCAGGGCGAGGACCTGCTGCACGAGATCGGTATCACCGTGAACCGCAACGCCGTTCCGTTCGACCCGCGGCCCCCGATGGTCACCTCCGGCCTGCGGATCGGCACCGCCGCCCTGGCCACCCGCGGCTTCGGCGACACCGAGTTCGCCGAGGTCGCCGACATCATCGGGAGCGCGCTGGCCGGCGGCGCCGACTTGGACGCACTGCGCGCCCGGGTGAGCAAGCTGGCGCAGGACGTTCCGCTGTACGACGGCCTCGAGGACTGGCGCCTGCTGGGCTGACGCCGGGTTCCGCGCAGCGCCGCGAGTGGCACAGCCTGGAGTTCCCTTCTCGGGAAATGCCGCGACCATGTGCCACTCGTCGCCGCTGGGGTCACCGGTCCAGGCGCGCCTTGGCCCGCACGATCGACTCGTCCAGGTATCGGGTGATGTCGGCGCTGGTGCCGGGGCGGATCATCAGAGCGCGATTGGCGGGCACCTCGCAATAGCGGCCATCCGGCGTGTCGATCCAGCGGAGGCGGCCGGTGCGCAGCGGTTCGGCGTTGCGCGGGCCGAGTAGCACGACCGCGGTCCCGCGGGTGGTGCACGATTGCCGCCAGAAACGCCGGTAGCGTTCCTTGGCCTGACTGGCCGGCGCGTTTCCGAACACATCGGGGCGATCGTCGTTGAGGTCATCGAGCAGGAAGCTCTTCTCGCCGACCGTTCCGGCCGGGGTGTCCGGCAGCAAGCGCGCCAATTCGGTGGCGAGCTGATCGGTTCGGTAGCGGCGCAACCGGACTCGGCCGCCGTCCGGGCCCGGCGTCTGCACGGCGAGCACACCGGATCCGGTGCGCGTCCCAGCGGCGACGGCACGCAGTTCGACGCCCTCGCGCGTGTTGTCGTGACCGAACAGTTCGATGCGCCAGTCGGGACCGGCGAGCGTGGTGATCGCGCTGCGCAGGGGCAGACGCTCGTCGCGGCCCAGCTCGGCGCGGAACTGCCGTTGATACTCCCGGTACTCGTGCAGGCCGGGGAACCGGCTGGTGAATCGGAATGGGAACGGCATGCGATCCAGCCCCGTGCCGAACCAGGCCGCGGCGAACTGCTCGGCCGACAGCGACCACTGCGCCGTCATTTCTCGCCCAGCGCGGGCGGCACGGTCTTCTGCACTTCGCCGAGCAATTCCTTCGCGTGTTCCTCGGTGCGCAGGTACTTCGGCGACTTGTGCTCGTCGTCGTCCGTGCGCCTGCCGCGCAGCCCCGGTGGGACCATGCCCGAGTACCCCGCGCCGCCGGGCGCTGCTGGGCGTCCCACCGTGCTGGTCTGGGGATTCGCCGCCCCGGGGGCGGCGGGTTGGGCAGGGCGAGAAGTGCCCGACCGCGCCTCGTTGTCCGCGACGCCCGGAGTTCCGGCCGCACCGGGCGTGGCCTGCCGGGCCGGTGTGCCGTTCGGTCTGCCGTCGAACGCTGCGGGGACGACGGCGGCGGGTGCGCTGGTAGGCGGCGTCGTCGTGGACACGAGCGGCGTGCCCGAGGTTGTCGTCGTCTGTGCGCTCGTAGTGGATACCGGTGCGGTGGTCGCCGTGTCCTGGCCTTGTGCGACGGCCTGTGGCGTGGTGGTTTCCGAGGTGTCCTCCGCCGCCGGCCGCGCAGGCTCGTTCGAGGTGCCTTCCTCCTCCGCATCAGCGGCCGAGGCGGTGCCTTCGGATGAAGGCTCGTCACTGGAGGAAGAGGTGTCGGCGGGGCGGTCGGCGTTCACCGGCTGTGCACCCACGTCGGAGTTCACAACCGTACCGGTGCCCGCCTCGATCCCCGTCGGCGTCGTGGCGGCGGGACCCACCGGTGGCGGCAGCGTCGGAATGGCCGGAGCGGTCGCCCCGTACGGCTGGATGTACTGGGTGTTCATCTCGTCGCGGGCCTGTTCCTCACGCGAGTTGCGCTGTTCCGCATTCCCCGCGCCTGCCGAGGCGTCCACCAATTCCGGCACCGACGCCTTGAATTTGGCCGCCGCGTCCGCCGCCGCCGACAGTGGCAGGCTCTGCGCGCCGAGGGCCTCGCCGAGTTCGCCCACCCGCGCCGCGTAGTCCCGCACGCCGCGCACCGCGCTGTCGGCCGCCGCGCCTTCCCAGTTCTGTTCCACCGCGTTCTTGATCGCGTTCTCGAACCGCTGCCCCGCGTTCGTGACCGCCGCCGCGATGGCCGACCACGCCGCGAACGCCCCTTCCAGCCCTGCCGGATTCATCGCGTCGGCGGCCTGCTTGATCTCCGCGTGCGAGAAACTGTGCGCGTTCTCCGGATTGGTGATCGCGCGGCCGTCGGTCTGTCTCATGATCGCTTCCCCCGGTGTTCAGCTGCCCGCGGGCAGCAGTGGTGCGATTGCTCGGGCGATATCGGTGGCGATATCGCAGGCGACGAGGTTCTTGTTCGCCGACGTCTGCGGAACATTCGTCAGGATGTAGAGCGAGCCGGACCTCATCTCGACGTTGATCGTGCAGCCACCGGGTACATCCGGACGGGCTTCGTAGCGCACAGCTCTCCGATCCACTGCGGAAATGTCTACGGCGGAGGGGTATTTGCTGCGAACCTGGTCGAGGGTGCCGTTGGTGGTCTCGACGACGAATCCGTAGCCAGCCCGCGCGACGTAACGGCAGCCCTTCCAGGTGATGCCGCCTTGGCTGTCCTGTCTGGGTTCCGGGGGTCTCGAGTCCCACTGCCGCTCCGCGAGAAACTGGGGCGTCAGCGCGGTGCAGGGATCGAACGCGGACTGTGCATTCGCCCCGGACGATGTGCTCGGGCCGGAACCGGTCGGGCCGGTGGTCGACGTCGCCGGTTCACTCGGTGTCGTCGAGTCGCCGCATCCGGCGAGCAGGACGAGTCCTACCGCTCCCGCGACGAACCGGGTTGCCACAACGCCTGTGTCGGCCTTCATACGCGGAGCTCCCGCATCGCTGCCGCGAATTCCGTATCGGTCCGAACGTAGCCATCGCGGATGGACTGGAACATGGATCGGATTTCCTGCGCCACGGAGATGTACTCGGTCAGTGTGTCGAACGCGTTGTTCGGGCCGCCGAAAGCTTTCTCGCGGAACAGCCGCACCAACTCGACGGCGGAGGTCAGCTTCGAATCGTCCTCACCCAGACCCCAGTGCTGCCGCTCGCCGAGTTCGCGAGCGTCGGTTTGCGCCGCCACGAGCGCGTCGATCAAATCCTGGCAGGCCTGGTCGATCTCCACGAACCCTTGCGGGTCCATCCGTACCCGCAGCGCCCCGGTTTTCGCAGCTTCGATGTACCCGGGAAACGGGCTGTCCGCCATCGCCGCCCCTTCCGTCAGTGCCGTCTGACCTTATAGACGCGTCCCGCCGCACTCCGGTTCCATCGAAACACAGCCGACTTCTCGGTGCGCCCCGTCGTGCCGCTCGTCGTCGGCGGCGCGACGGTTCCGAACTGGGAGGTTGTGCCGAATCCCGATGGGCGCGGCCGATCCGATCGTTGTCAAGGCCGCTGACGAATGCTCAGCGCGGGTTCGCCGCGCCGACCAGTGCGGGGTAGTCCTTCAGATCGATGTCGTTGGCGGCGTTGTCGCTGTATTTCGTCATCAACGCGAACAGCCGGGAATCGAAGAACCAGTTGCGCATCCTGATGCCGCGCGCGGTCTTCGGCGCCAGGAAACGACCGGCGTTGCTGTTGCCCGCGATCTTCGCGTAGCGCTTCATGATCTCGTCGTAGCGGGCGAACGCCACGGTGTGATCGCCGCCGGCCGATGCCAACTCGCCCGCGATGACGTACGCGCCGACGACGGCGAGCCCGGTGCCGAACCCTCCGAGCGTGTTTCCGTATCCGGAGTCGCCGACCAGCGCGACACGTCCCTTGGTGTATCCGTCCGGCATGCGCACCTGGCTGATCGTGTCCATGTAGAAGTCGTCGAATCCGGCCAGCTCGGTGAGCATCCGCGGTACTTCCCAGCCCACCTCGGCGTAGGTCTCCGCGAGGATGCGGCGCTGGGCCGCGCTGTCGTCACGGCCGTAGTCGAGTTCGGGGGAGGCGAACATGTACATCTGCTGTGCCTTCGGGCCACCGCTGATCGCGAGTCGTCCGGGAGCGTTGTGGGCGTGCGCGGTCACCCGCTCGCGTGCTCCGGTGGTCTTGCCGCTCCATGGGCTGGCGCCCGCGACGGCGTAGTAGTAGCCCAGGTATTTCACGAAGTCGCGCTCGGGGCCGAACGCCAGCCTGCGGACCCGCGAGTGGATGCCGTCGGCGCCGAAGACGAGGTCGAAGGTGCGGGCGTCCGCGTGCTCGAACTCGACGTGGACGCCGTCCGCGTTCTCGGTCAGCGCGGTGATCGAATCGCCGAACAGGTATTCGCAGTGGTCTGCCGTGCGCCGGTAGAGGATCTCGGCCAGGTCGCCGCGCAGGATCTCGACGTCGCCGCCGGTGAATTCGCCCGACATCAGGGCCAGCCGGGTGCCCTGCTCATCCACGAACACAGTGTCGGTGGTGCCCGTCCTGCGTTGCTCGATGTCCTCCAGCACGCCCATCCGCTCCAGCACCGTGCGGTGGGTACGGCCCTTGAAGTCGATCGCCTGGCCCCCGGGGCGCAGCGCCGGAGCGCGCTCCACCACGGTGACCGCGAACCCGTAACGGTGCAGCCAGTAGGCCAGCGCCGGTCCGGCGACGCTGGCGCCGGAGATGAGGACGGTGGTGTTGCGCATGATGAACTCCTGTCGGAATCTGCGTCCAATGGAAACTGTATCCGTAGGACTCGAATAAGAGTATGGTGGACACAGTTTCACGTCAAGACGTTCTCCGGAAGGATTTCGGGCATGCCGACACCGACCGCACTCGAATTGCTCTGGGGCACCGGTCAGCGCCCCAAGCGGGGCCCCAAACCAGCGCTGTCCTTGGAGCGGATCGTCGCGGAGGCCATCGAGCTGGCCGATGCCGAAGGACTGGCGCACCTGTCCATGCAGCGGCTGGCCGAGCGGCTCGGCTTCACGAAGATGTCGCTGTACCGCTACGTGCCCGGCAAGGCCGAGCTCGTCGCGCTGATGCTTGACACGGCGCTGGGCGCGCCGCCGGAGATGAGCGCGGCCGCGGCGACGTCGCAGGACGCTTGGCGGGATCTGCTGGCCTTGTGGTGCGAGACGATCTACGAACGCTTCCGCGCTCATCCCTGGTCGCTGGAGGCGTTGGCCGGCATGCGGCCGATCGGCCCGAACGAGCTGGCCTGGATGGAAGCCGCGCTGGGCGCGCTCGCCGGGACCGGGCTCACCACCGCCGAACGCCTGGACACCATCGTTCTGCTGACCGGGCACGCCCGCAGCCTGGCGCAGCAGGTGCGGATGGCGGACGCCGAGGAGTTCGAGAAACAGATCGCGGGCCAGTTCGCCGAGATGGTGGCGGCCGCGGCGGAACGATACCCGGCCACGGCCGCCGCGTTCGCCGAGGAAGGCGCGGTCGCGGGAGGGGCTGGTGCGCTGAGATTCGGCATCGCGCGCATTCTGGACGGACTGGCCGTGCTCATCGCGCGCCGCGGATGACCCGCGCGGCCTACGCTCGGACCATGACCGACGAACCCGACCTGAGACAGGACTCGATCACCACCGTGCGGGAGTTCTTCGCCGCGCTGGAGATGGGCGCCGCCGAGGAGGCGATCGACCTGTTGCACCCGGACATCGTCTGGAAGAACACCTCGCTGCCCGACCTGCGCGGCATCCGCCGCGTCGGCGGCGTGCTGCGCGGCCTGAGCCGCGACTCGATCGGCTTCGGGGTGGACCTGCACCACATCGCGGCCGACGGCGACGTCGTACTCACCGACCGCACCGATTACCTGCGCTTCGGGCCGGTGCGGGTCGGTTTCTGGGTCACCGGCACGTTCGCACTGCGGGACGGCCGAATCATCCTGTGGCACGACCACTTCAGCTGGGGGAACTTCCTGCGCGGCACCGCCGCCGGCCTCTGGCGGGCCGCGCTCACCCGCGGCTGACCCGGCCTCAGGAGTGCTGGGCCAAGTACTCCAGGTAGACCGGCCGCAACACCTCGGCGACCGCGCCGTCACCCGCGTGGACGTAGTCGTCGAGCATGGGCAGCACGTACTTGATGTCCGCCTCGCTCTCGCCGACATTGCCCGCGGCGGCTTCCGCCGCCGGGATCGACGTGAGCAACCGCCACAGGAACTTCACATCACCGCGTCGCACGGCGAGCTTCATCGCCCGGTCGTGCAGCTCCTTCGACGACAGCTTCTCCAAATCCTCGTTACCGGACATACCAGCGACTCTATCCGTCGAATCGGCCGACAGCGACGGCGTGGCGAATCCCGTAGCCGCTCGAACCCCGTGCTGCGATGACTGCTATGACCCCGCAACCGCAGCCCGGCTTCCGCGTCAAGCGCGTCTACGACAGCCCCGACCCGGACGACGGCGCCCGGGTGCTGGTCGATCGGCTCTGGCCGAGGGGTATCACCAAAGCGCAAGCGCGGGTCGATCGCTGGCCCAAGGACCTCACCCCGTCCACCGAGTTGCGGCGCTGGTTCCACGCCGACCGGGACGCGCGAGGCGCGGAATTCGCCCGCCGCTACCGTGCCGAGCTCGCCGCGCCGGAAGTTCAGCAAGATTTGCGGGATTTGCGGGACCTGGCCGCCGAAGGTCCGGTCACATTGCTCACGGCCGTACAGGATCCGGCGCACAGCCATGTTCCGGTGCTGCTGGACGTGCTGCGGTGAATAGCCGCGACGTGCCAGTTTACGACAAGTTCACGGACACGCCTCCCGGTCCCCGAGCGCGGACATGGTAATCGGAGGTAGCGTCGGGTGTGCGGGCCGCGGCGGTGTGGCTCGTACGGGAGGTCCTGACCGTGACTGAGCTACTCAGTACGAGGGGGCCGGGACCCGGCCCTCGTGGCACCTGACGGCAACGTCGGGTCCAACAGGACGGACCGGTCCAGCGAGATCGTTCGTGCGACTGCCGCGCGAACACAGAGGAGCCCACCGTGACTGCTGCACGCTCCGTTTCCGCTCCCTCGGCGAACTCCAGCTCCGCGAAAGGCGGAGCCGCCGCGAAGGGGGCCCGCCCCTCGCAATCAGCCGGCACAACCTTCGTCATCGACACGTCCGTCCTGCTGTCGGATCCTTGGTCCTTCACGCGGTTCGGCGAACACGACGTGGTATTACCCCTGGTGGTCATCAGTGAACTCGAAGCCAAAAGGCACCATCACGAACTGGGCTGGTTCGCGCGAGAAGCCCTGCGCAATCTGGACGATCTGCGCCTGCAGTACGGCAGGCTCGATCAGCAGGTGCCGATCGGCACCGAGGGCGGCACGTTGCAGGTGGAACTGAACCACACCGATCCCGCGGTCCTTCCGGTCGGCTTCCGCACCGACACCAACGACTCCCGGATCCTGGCCTGTGCGCTCAACCTCGCGGCCGAGGGCCGCGAAGTGGTGTTGGTGTCCAAGGACATCCCGCTGCGGGTGAAGGCAAGTGCGGTTGGCTTGCACGCCGACGAGTACCACGCCCAGGACGTGGTGACCTCCGGCTGGTCCGGCATGGTGGAACTCGACGTCAGCACCGCGCGCATCGATCAGCTCTACGCCGAATCGGTGATCGATCTGGACGAAGCGCGAGAGCTGCCCTGCCACACCGGAGTTCGGTTGCTCGGCGTCAGCTCCAGTGCGCTGGGCCGGGTCACGCCGGACAAACGGGTGCAGCTGGTGCGCGAACGCGAGGCGTTCGGGTTGCACGGCCGTTCCGCCGAGCAGCGCATCGCGCTCGACCTGCTGCTGGACGAGAGCGTCGGCATCGTCTCGCTGGGTGGCCGAGCGGGTACCGGCAAGTCGGCGCTCGCGTTGACCGCGGGCCTGGAGGCGGTGCTGGAACGGCGGACGCAGCGCAAGGTGGTCGTCTTCCGTCCGCTCTACGCGGTGGGCGGCCAGGAGCTGGGCTATCTGCCCGGCACCGAGAGCGAGAAGATGGGCCCCTGGGCCCAAGCGGTCTTCGACACGCTCGACGGGCTGGCCAGCCGCGAGGTGATGGAGGAGGTGCTCAGCCGCGACATGCTGGAGGTGTTGCCGCTGACCCACATTCGCGGGCGGTCGCTGCACGACTCCTTCGTGATCGTGGACGAGGCCCAGTCACTGGAGCGGAACGTGCTGCTCACGGTGCTCAGCCGCCTGGGAACCGGCTCGCGGGTGGTGCTCACCCACGACGTGGCCCAGCGCGACAACCTGCGTGTCGGCAGGCACGACGGTGTCGCGGCGGTGGTCGAGAAGCTGAAAGGTCACCCGCTTTTCGCGCACATCACGCTGACCCGTAGCGAGCGCTCGCCGATCGCGGCGCTGGTCACCGAGATGCTGGAGGAGTACGGCCCGAACGCCTGATCCCGCACGGCCGTCGCACGCTGTGTTTCACGGCATATCCGGTGGGTATCATCCGCCGCGATAGCTGTTCGGTATGACCCGGTGACCGTCTGTCGGTCACCGGGTCATCGCCTGACAATCGGCCGAGGCTATGTGCGGCGTCGTCACGGAGTACGTGGTGTGCCGGTAGCCCACAGCGAGAGGATGGACATGCACCACTTCGCTCGACGAACGGCTGGATTCACCGCAGTGCTCGCCGCGGCAGGGCTGGTCTTGGCCGGTTGCGGCGACGATGACGACAAAGGCGACAGCGCCAAGACCGGTATGGCCAGCATGACCGGAATGGTCACCTCGATGATGAGCCCCGGCAGCGGCACCGGTAGCCCGACGCGCACCGGAGAGGAGTCGACCGGCACCACGGGCGCCACGGCCACCACGGGCGCGAGCGCGGAGGGCACCAAGATCGCCACGCCGGGCGGTGAGATCGCCGTCGACGGCGATATCTACGAGAAGTACACGCAGCTCGGTGGCCCGACCGGCACGCTCGGTCTTCCGCTGGAGGCGGAGGAGAAGGGCCCCGAGGACGGGGAATACCAGGACTTCGCGGGCGGCACGATCTACGAGGCCAAGGACGGCGATCCGCACGTAATCTGGGGTGAGATCCGCAAGGCGTGGGAAGACAACGGCGGTGCGCAGGGGCAGCTCGGCTACCCCGTCAGCGACGAGAAGGACATCCCCGGTGGCAAGCAGAGCGACTTCAGTGGCGGCACCATCACCTGGGTGAACGGTACTATCACCGTCACGCCCAAGTAGGAACCAGATGTACGGCGTCCGGGATCGCGGTGCGGTCCCGGTTGCCGTGCCTCCGGTTCCGGTTACCTATGAATCCCATCCATCCGCCCCCGCTACGCGGGCCAAGCCGCTAGGTTATCTCGGTGCAAACTCTCCTGACCGATCGCGAATTGCTCGAATCGCTCGCGGTGGACGTAGAACTGCTGCTGCGTAAGCACATCGATGTCGCCGACGGGTGGCAGCCACACGACCTCGTCCCGTGGGACGACGGCCGCAACTTCGCCTTCCTCGGCGGTACCGACTGGGCGCCGGAGCAGTCCGAGCTCAGCGAAACCGCCAAGCTGGCGCTGACCGTCTCGGTGCTGATCGCCGACAACCTGCCCTCCTACCACCGGGAGATCGGCAAGTACCTGCGCACCGGCGCGTGGTGGCGCTGGGTCGGCCGCTGGACGGCCGAGGAGAACCGCCACGAGATCACCATCCGCAACTACCTCATGGTGACCAGGGCCGTCGACCCGGTCGAACTGGAGCGGTTGCGCATGGAGCACATGACCAAGGGCTTCCGCCGCCCGGCGATGCACTTGCTGGACGTGCTGGCGAACTGCGCGTTCGAGGAGGCCGCCAGCGCGGTCCGGCATCGCAACACCGCGGCGCTCGGCGAGAACCCCCTGGTCACCGCCATCGCCGAGCGCATCGCGCTGGACGACGAACTGCAGTCGGTGTTCTTCGCCGACCTGGTCGCCGCCGCCCTGGATCTGGCGCCCGACCAGACCGTGCGGGCCATCGCCGACCGGGTCGCCGGTTTCGAGGTCCCCACGGTGACGCTGCCGAACGGCCGCAGCAGCGACGAGGTGCTCGCCGAGGCGGGCGTCTACGACCGCGCCAAGGAGGACGAGCTGGTCTTCGCCCCCCTGCTGCGGCGGTGGAACATCTTCACCCGCACCGACTTGGGCCCGGACGGCGAGCTGGCGCGCGAGGAACTCTCGCGCCTGCGCGACTGACCCGCCGTCCCGGCCACCGGGCGCTCCCTTCCACGCTCGCGGTCGGGTCGCCCGGTCGGAGTTCGGAATCTCCAGTCGAATGCCACCTCGGCAAACCCCCGGTTTCCCGAGGTGGCGTTTCGTTTCCGCGCAGCTTGCCGGGACGCGACTCCTCTGGCATCGCTCCGACGCTCAGCGGTGGCGACGAGACAGGATTCCCGGTTCCTCGCTCCTGATGGCCGACGGAGGTCCCGCCTCGCGCGGCGACGCGGCCGGTTCCTTAGTCCCGTTCCGTCAGTCCTGTTCTTTCACCTTCGCCATGGCCAGCACGTCGAGGCGGCGGTCGAGTTCCTCCTCGGTCAGCTTCTCGTCCAGCAAGCCGCGATCGATGACGGTCTGGCGGATGGTCTTCTTCTCCCGCAGCGCTTCCTTCGCGACCGCGGCCGCCTCCTCGTAGCCGATCGCGGAGTTCAGCGGCGTGACGATCGAGGGGGAGGACTCCGCGAGCATGCGCAGGTGCTCGACATTGGCGACCAGGCCGCGCACGCACTTGTCCGCGAACAGGCGGGCGACGTTGGCCAGCAGGCGAATCGACTCCAGCAAGTTGCGCGCCATCACCGGGATGTACACGTTCAGTTCGAACGCGCCGTTCGCGCCGGCGAAGGCGACCGCGGCATCGTTGCCGATCACCTGCGCGCCGACCTGGGTCACCGCCTCGGGGAGCACCGGGTTGACCTTGCCGGGCATGATCGAGCTGCCCGGTTGCAGATCCGGCAGTTGGAGCTCGGCCAATCCGGTGAGCGGGCCCGAACCCATCCAGCGGATGTCGTTGGCGATCTTGGTCAGGCTCACCGCGATCGTGCGGAGCGCGCCGGACGCCTCGACCAGCCCGTCGCGCGCGGCCTGCGCCTCGAAGTGGTCCTCGGCCTCGCGCAACGCGTCGATGCCGGTGGCGCGCACGAGTTCCGCGACGACCTTCGCGCCGAAGCCCTCCGGCGCGTTCAGCCCGGTGCCGACCGCCGTTCCGCCGATCGGCAGCTCGCCGAGCCGCGGCAGCGTCGCCATGATGCGGTCGATGCCCGCCGCGACCTGGCGGGTGTAGCCGCCGAACTCCTGGCCGAGGGTCACCGGGACGGCGTCCATCAGGTGCGTGCGACCGGACTTCACCACGGTGCGCCACTCCGTCGACTTGTCCAGCAGCGCCAGCCGCAGATGCTCCAGCGCGGGAACCAGGTCGGTGATGACCGCTTCGGTGGCGGCGAGATGCGTTGCGGTGGGGAAGGTGTCGTTGGACGACTGGGACATGTTCACGTCGTCGTTCGGGTGGACCGTGACGCCGTTGGCCTTGGCCAGCGAGGCGATCACCTCATTGGCGTTCATGTTCGAGCTGGTACCGGAGCCGGTTTGGAAGACGTCGATCGGGAACTGGTCGTCGTGCCTGCCCTCGGCGATCTCGTTCGCCGCGGCGATGATCGCATCGGCCTTCGCGGGATCGAGCAGACCCAGGTCACGGTTCACCGTGGCACACGCGGCCTTCAGCAGGCCGAGCGCGCGAATCTGCGCCCGCTCCAAGCCGCGTCCGCTGATCGGGAAATTCTCCACGGCCCGCTGGGTCTGCGCCCGCCACAAAGCGTCCACCGGAACCCGGACCTCGCCCATGGTGTCGTGCTCGATGCGGTACTGCGTCTCCTCGCTCATGATCCCGACCCTATGCCGCAGCCGCTGCCCATGGGGCAGCCACGCCTGAGGTCATTCGCACACCTCGGCAGGCATGCGCCGGGGAATACGAGCCGTTCGCTCGGTGGGTGCCACACGGCCCCCGGGTGGCGGCGGCCGAGCATGAAGTCGCATCCGCCTCGACCCGGGTCTGCCGCACTATCGCTGCGGAAAGCCGCACCATCCGGCCACCGGGCGCCACGGTGGAAAGCGACCAAGGCACCATGAACGGCGCGCGGTCCCCCACATTGCGGAACCACTGACCCCAGCTCCCGGTTTCGAGCGAAGCGAGACCGAGCATGCGCCGTTCGCGGCCCGGCTCCCGTTCGCGCGGCCACCGCGTCCGCGACGAAGTCGCCAGCGGTGGTCGCGCGAACGGGAGCCACAAAGGGGCCGCGAACACGCAGCGCCGCAGGCGCTGCCAAAAATTACGGCAGCGGCGGGACCGCGTGTTCGTCGCCGATGAAATCGACCGAGGAGTATTCGCGCAGCTTGGTCAGGCGGTGGTAGGCGTCGATCATGCGGACCGTGCCGGACTTCGAGCGCATGACGATCGACTGGGTGGAGGCGCCGCCGCCGTAGTAGCGCACGCCGCGCAGCAGGTCGCCGTCGGTGACGCCGGTGGCGCAGAAGAAGACGTTCTCACCGGAGACGAGGTCCTCGGTGGTCAGCACGCGGTCGAGGTCGTGGCCCGCGTCGATGGCCTTCTGCCGCTC
The DNA here is from genome assembly GCF_055590505.1 of Nocardia sp. NPDC041819. Taxonomy (NCBI): domain Bacteria; kingdom Bacillati; phylum Actinomycetota; class Actinomycetes; order Mycobacteriales; family Nocardiaceae; genus Nocardia; species Nocardia sp. NPDC041819. The sequence goes on from NZ_JBVJAP010000013.1 coordinate 155,937, forward strand.
CTCGTCGTCCTTCGGCGCGAGCATGCCCTGCAACTCACCGCCCATACAGCGGATCGCGGCGGCGGCGATGATGCCCTCGGGCGTGCCGCCGATGCCGACCAGGATGTCGGTGCCGGATTCCGGGCGGGCCGCGGCGATGGCCCCCGCGACGTCACCGTCGGAGATCAGGCGGATGCGGGCGCCCGCGTCGCGCACCTGCTGGATCAGCTCGGCGTGCCGGGGGCGGTCCAGGATGCAGACGGTCAGGTCGGACTTCGAGGAGTTCTTGGCCTTGGCGACCCGGCTGATGTTCTCGCCGATCGGGGCCGAGATATCGATCACATCGGCGGCATCCGGGCCGACGGCGATCTTGTGCATGTAGAACACCGCGGACGGATCGAACATGGCGCCGCGTTCGGCGACCGCGAGCACCGAGATCGCGCCGGGGACGCCCTTGGACATCAGCGTGGTGCCGTCGATGGGATCCACCGCGAAGTCCACTTCGGGGCCGGTGCCGTCGCCGACGGCCTCGCCGTTGTACAGCATGGGCGCCTCGTCCTTCTCGCCCTCGCCGATGACGACGATGCCGCGCATGGACACCGAGCTGACCAGCTGCCGCATGGCGTCGACGGCGGCGCCGTCGCCCCCCTCCTTGTCGCCGCGTCCGACCCACCGGCCCGCGGCCATCGCCCCGGCCTCGGTCACGCGGACCAGCTCGAGTGCGAGGTTGCGGTCGGGCGCCTCGCGGCGGCTAGGTGTGGGAGAAGTTGCCGTCATTGCGGGGTGCCTCCTGTGCGTCGGTACGTACCGGTCAATTGTCTCATTCGATGTGGCACGGGCGTACACCCCTGCTCGGCGGCGTCGGGGTGCGCGGGGCGGCGTCGCCGTCCGAGTGGATACTGGGAGCGTGTCGTACCAAAAGCCACGCATCCTGAACGACTACCGGGATCTGTTCTGGTCGCTGATCCCGTTGGTGTTGATCGCGCTGGTTTTCGCGGGCCTGGCCAGCCAGTGCAGTTTCGCGGCGAACGGTCCGACACAGGGGCAGATCCCGCACTTCGACGCGCGGGCGGCGCTCACCGCCGACGCTCGATCCCTGCCGTTCCCGATCCGCAACCCGGACCTGCCCGCGGAATGGACGCCGAATTCCGGCAGCCGCGAGTCCATCGGCGGCAATGGCGGCGGACCGGTCAGCACGGTCGGCTACATCACGCCGCAGGGCACCTACATGCGTTTCAGCCAGAGCAACGCGACCGAGGAGGCGCTGGCCCGGTTCGTGCTCGGGTCCCGGTACGCCAGCGGTACCGAGCAGGTCGGCGCGCAGAAGTGGATCGTCTACGCCGAGCAGGGGTCGGAGACCGCGTGGATCACCGACCTCGGCCAGTCCCGCGTGCTGATCACCGGCGCGGGCAATCAGGCGGCGTTCACCACGCTCGCCCAGGCGATCGCCGCGGCGCAACCACTGAAGCCCTGAACACGCTTGCCTTCGGCCGCGCGCGACCGTTAAGTTTGCCGCGGTACGAGACACGTGCCGAACCGGATCTCGGAGGTCGATGAATATGGCTGTCGCCAGCTGTATTCCGCATGCCCTTCGCCGGTTCGCGCGCCCCTGATTCTTTCGCAGACGCGCCGACGCGAACCGGTCTCTTCTCGATGACCAGGAGTGTCACGTGTCTGTTTTCCTTTCCTCCGATCTGCTCACCGAACGCCTGATCCTGCGGTTGTGGACCGCCGATGCGGCGGCCGCCGTGCTCGACGACCAGCGTCGGGCCGCGTGGGCGGCGGATTTCCCGGCCGAGGGTGATCGCGTCATCGCAGGCTTGCTCGCCGAGCATTCGGACTGGCTCGGATCCTTCGGGCACCGGCTGATCGTCGAACGATCGAGTGGGCTCGTCGTCGGATCGATCGGGCTGTTCTGGCCGCCCGCCGACGGTGAGCTGGAGATCGGGTACGGCATCGTCGCCTCGCGGCGCGGTCGTGGTTACGCGACCGAGGCCACCGCCGCGCTGACGGCGCACGCGTTCACCGCGCCGGGCGTCCGTGTGGTGCGCGCCGACGTGGAGTTGTCCAATCCGCCGTCGGTGCGTGTGCTGGAGAAAGCCGGGTTCGAGCAGGTGAGCAGCGCGGACGGCGTCGCGCGGTACCGGGTAGCGGCCGCACCGCGGTAAGCGCGCGCGGGACCGTCGTCAGCGGTGGCTCACCACGTTGACGATGGTCCCGCTCGGGTCGCGGACGAAGAAGCGGCGCACGCCCCACGGCTCGTCGCGCAGGGGGTAGACGATGTCGGCGCCCGCGGCGAGCACCTCGGCGTGTACGGCGTCGACGTCGTCGACCTCCACGCTCATGTCGGGCTGGAGCCGCTCGGCGTCGGGACCTACGAGCAGGACCTGGGCGGTCGGGTTGGACGGTGAGGCCATGGTCACCACCCAGCCCAGGTCCATCGCCTCCTGGAAGCCGAGCAGCCGGTAGAAATCCCGGCTGGCGGCCAGGTCGGTGGTGCGGATGTCGGGTGTGGCCCGGCGGATGGTCATTCCTGCTCCAGGTCGGTGCGGTGCAGCGCGTCCTCGACGCGCTTGCGCGCGCCCGCCAGGTGCTCTTCGCAGCGGGTGGCCAGCGCCTCGCCGCGTTCCCACAGGGCCAGGGATTCGTCCAGGTCGAGGCCGCCCTGTTCGAGGATCTTCACGACGTTGACGAGTTCGTCCCTGGCGCGTTCGTAACCGAAACCGGCGATCTCGGCCGCGTCGTCGGCCGGATCGGCTCCCGTCCCGTTCTTGCCCGTGGACTTGCCGGACTCGGCCAAGGTCAGTTCCTCCCTGTGTCGGTGTGCTTCGCGCCGAGCGCCTGGGCGCCGAGCGCGGCGGCCGTGACGGCCCCGTCGGCCACCCGGATGCGCAACTGACTGCCCGCGGGCGCGTCGTCGATCGAGCGCACCACCTCCCGTTCCGGGCCGGTGACGCGTTGTACGACAGCGTAGCCACGGGCCAGCGTCGCGGCGGGGCCGACGGCGGTGAGTTTCTCGCGCAGGTGCCGGGTGGCCGTGGATTCGGTGCGGATCAGCTGTTCGGCCGAGCGGTGCGCGGCCGTGCGCAGGCGTTCGACCTCTTCCCGGCGGCGATCGATCTCGCGCAGCGGGTCGGCCAGCACGGGCCGCGACCGCAGTTGGGCGAGCGCCCTGGTCTCCCGGTCCACCCAGCCGCGCAGCGCGGCGGCGGTGCGTTCGCGCAGCTCGCGGATGCAGGCCAGTTCGGCGGCGGCGTCGGGGACGATCCGCTTGGCGGCATCGGTCGGGGTGGCCGCGCGCAGATCGGCGACCAGGTCGCTGAGCGGGTTGTCCGGTTCGTGGCCGATCGCGCTCACGATCGGCGTGGTGGCGGCCACGATGGCGCGGCACAGCGCCTCGTCGGAGAACGGGAGCAGGTCTTCCACGCTGCCGCCGCCGCGCGCCAGCACGATCACCTCGACGGCGGGATGCCGATCGAGTTCGGCCAGCGCCGTGAGCATCTGCGCGACCGCGGTGGGTCCTTGTACGGCTGTGTTGCGGATTTCGAAACGTACCGCGGGCCAACGGTTGCGGGCGACGCTCAGCACGTCGCGCTCCGCGGCGCTCGCGCGGCCGGTGATGAGGCCGATCGTCCCTGGCAGGAACGGGATCGGGCGCTTGAGCCGGGGATCGAACATGCCCTCGGCGGCCAGCAGCGCCTTCAGCCGTTCGATGCGGGCCAGCAGCTCGCCGATGCCCACCGGCCGAATCTCCAAGACGCGCAACGAGATCGTGCCGCGCCCGGTGAAGAACGAGAGCTTGCCGTAGACGACCACCCGGCTGCCCTCTTGCAGGGGGACGGGGGAATTGCGAATGAGGTCCGGATCGCAGGTCACCGACAGCGACATGTCGGCCGACGGGTCCCGCAGCACCAAGAACGCGGTGCGGGTGCCCGGACGGAGGTTGATCTGGGTGATCTGGCCCTCCACCCAGACGCTGCCGAGCCGGTCGATCCACTGGGCGACCTTCATGGACACCGAACGCACCGGCCAGGGGTGCTCGGCGGAGTTGGCCGGTGCGGCGGCGGGCCCGCCGGAGGTCCCCCGGCTTGCCGTCGGCGACGAAGGAGTCCGGGGTTCGGTCACTGGGCCTGCACAGTGGCGATCCGGTTCGTGAGCATGGTCACGAACGGCGCCCTGGCGCGGGTGCGCTGCTCGTACTCCAGCAGCGCGGTGAGGTCTTCGATCGTCAGCAGGCGCAGCCGGGCGCGCAGCTGGGCCAGGGTCATGTTGGCGTAGTCGTAGCGGACGGCGACTTCCGGTTCGGCGATCTCGGGCGCTTGCGCGGCAGGCTCGGGACCGGTTTCCGAGTCGCCCGGCTCCGGTTCTCCGGCCGGCTCCTCGGCGATCCTCGTCACCGAGGCGACATGGCCGTTGGTCGCCTCGGCGCGGGTGTCGTCCGCGGCGAAGGACTCGTTCGCGCGGAACGGTTCGGGATCGTCGGCGGTGAAGAGATCGAATCGACTGCCGCGATGAGCGGTGGGGCTCGGGTCGTCGGTGAGGTCCTCGTCGAAAGTGGCCCACTCCGGCTGCTCGACCGGGTGGTTGGACAGCCGGTCGAATACCGCGTCGCCCTTCAGGGCCAGGCTGGTGACGAACTGCTGGACGTGCATCGTCGTCTGCAGTACCTGACTGATGGCCGTGATCGGGAAATTCATTGCCGCCGTGGGTAGCCGGCGGGATTCCTCGAGGGCGTATACGGCGGCGCCGGCGGCGACGCGGGCCAGAAAGGGTGGTCGAAACATGGTCCTAGCCTGCCCGAAATGGTGTGTTATGCAAAGGAGGGGCGCGCCCGGTTCCGATATTCGCCGCTTACGGCGTGCGGCCGATCGGCGGGAATTACGCGGCGCTGTGCTCATAATGCGGAGAATAAACGCAGGTCCCGGCGGGAGTGTCCGAGACATTCGCCGCGGCGGGTCGGCAACTCGGCCACGGCGGGCTCTCCGGCCCAGTTCGCGGCCCGTACGCACCGGCTCCGGCGCGGATGTGACGGGCAACTCCCGGACGTGGCGTGGTCGCGGTCCGCACGTATCCTGTGGGCATGTCTTCGGCCATTCCCTTGAACGTCGGAATCGCGCGCTCGGCAGGCGTCGGAAACGCCCTTGCCGAGGGCGGAAAACGCGTGCTGCTCGCGGAACCACGCGGGTACTGCGCCGGCGTGGACCGCGCGGTCGAAACCGTCGAGAAGGCGCTGGACAAGCACGGCGCGCCGATCTACGTACGCAAGGAGATCGTGCACAACCGCCACGTGGTGGAGACGCTGCGCGACCGCGGCGTGATCTTCGTGGACGAGACCGACGAGGTCCCCGAGGGCGCGGTCGTGGTGTTCTCCGCGCACGGCGTGTCGCCCGCGGTGCACGCTTCGGCCGCCGCGCGCAGTCTGCACACCATCGACGCCACCTGTCCGCTGGTCACCAAGGTGCACCAGGAGGCGAAGCGCTTCGCTCGCGACGACTACGACATCCTGCTGATCGGTCACGAGGGTCACGAGGAGGTCGAGGGCACCGCGGGTGAGGCGCCCGAGCACGTCCAATTGGTCGACGGGCCCGGCGCGGTGGACAACGTCAACGTGCGCGACGAGTCGAAGGTGATCTGGCTCTCGCAGACCACGTTGAGCGTGGACGAGACGATGGAGACGGTGCAGCGGCTGCGGGAGCGCTTCCCCGCGCTGCAGGACCCGCCGAGCGACGACATCTGCTACGCCACGCAGAACCGCCAGGTCGCGGTGAAGGCGATGGCGCCGGAATGCGACCTGGTGATCGTGGTCGGCTCGCGTAATTCGTCGAACTCGGTGCGCCTGGTGGAGGTGGCGCTCGGTGCGGGCGCCAAGGCCGCGTACCTGGTGGACTTCGCTCGCGAGGTCGACCCGGCCTGGCTCGACGGCGTTCGCACGATCGGCATCACCTCGGGCGCCTCGGTGCCCGAGATCCTGGTCCGCGGCGTGCTGGACATGCTGGCCGAGCACGGCTACGGCGAGGTCCAGCCGGTCACCACGGCCAACGAGACCCTCGTCTTCGCCCTTCCCCGAGAACTGCGCGACGCCCGTCGCTGACGCCGGGCCCCGCCCGACGGGGCCGGCTCCGGTCCGCGCGCCTCGGTTCTCGCGTGCATGCGGGCCGAGCAACACCTCCGATACCGCGTCGCGTCGTGGTGAGGTCGGCAGGCGCGGTAGCCGCGCCCTCGCACCCGAGCGAACCGGCTACAGGTTCTCCGGCCTGCGCCGTTCCGGGCGGCCCGAATCACGTTCGCGGTAACGCACATTGGGCTGGGGATGCGGGGGCATATCGCGGCGACGGCCCGCGCCGCGCGGTGGTTCTCCTTCGGGCCGCGGCACAGCCCCGGCCGGGCGGGTAGCGCCCCTGGCGGGCGCCCGTCCTTCCCGCGGGCGAGCGGGTGCGACGCGCGGCGGGGTATCGGCGACCTGCGCCGCTGGTCGGCGGGCCGGCCGTGGGGTGGACTCGTCCGAGCCGTCCGCCTCGGGTTCGGCGGGCTCCGCCTTCGGACGGCGGGTTTTGCGGCGTGACGAGTCCGCGAGACCGCGGGACGGACGGCCGGGCTTGGTCTTCTTCGCAGGCGCCTTGCCCCAGCCCGCGCCGCGGCGGGTCGACGGCGGACGAGTGGACTCCTCTTCGCGGCGGTGCAGATAGATCCGCGCGCCACCGATCAGCAGGACGACCACCGTGGCGAGCATCATGGTCGGGAACCGGTTCACCAGCGGGATCGCCAGGTTCAGCAGGATGTCCTTCAGCGAGGTCGAGCCACGGCCGGTGAGCTGCTGATAGGCCAGCGGCACGGCGACGAACAGCAGCAGCGGCGGCAGCACCATCGTGCTGAACAAGCCTCGATAGCGGACGGCGGCGACCGCCGCCACACACCCGAGGATGTACAGCGCGGCGAACGTGCCGGTCAGCTCGTTATTGCCGCCGCCGGCATCGATCAGGAACCCCAGAAACGTGCAGGCAACCGCGATCAGGATCGCCGCGCCGACCGGGATCCCCGGCACCGACGGCAGGATCGAGCGTTGCGGCGCGGGCACCCGGGATCGCACACGTTCGGAAGCAGCCACGACATGCACACTAGTTGCCGCCGCTCGTGGCGGCGTGGCGGCACGGCCATACTCCTGGTTACTCGCCCGCGTCGGCGAAGCCCACCGCGCGGGGCCGGGAATCCACGCGCCCGATGGCGGGCACTTCCTGCTCTGCCATCTCCAGGTCGTGCAGTTTGCGCGCGGTGACCATCACCCGCGACTCCACCGAGGCCACGGTGTAGTTGAAAGCCTCCACCGCCCTGCCGAGTTGCGTACCCAGCCGGTCCAGGTGCTTGCCCGTCATGCCCAGCCGGTGATACAGCTCACGGCCCAGCCGCTGCACGGTGGCCATGTCCCTGGACAGCGCCTCCTGCCGCCAGCCGAAGGCGATGGTGCGCAGCAACGCGATCAGGGTGGTCGGGGTAGCGAGGATCACGTTGCGACCGAACGCGTACTCCAGCAGCTCAGAGTCGGTGGTCAGGGCCGCGTCCAGGAACGGGTCGCCCGGCACGAACAAGACCACGAATTCCGGCGCAGGATCGAAAGCGGCCCAGTACGCCTTGTCCGACAGCTGATCGACATGCGCGCGCAGATGCTTGGCGTGCCGGGTGAGCAGCTCGGCGCGCACGTCGGGGTCGTCGGTGCCGCAGGCGTCCAGGTAGGCGGCGAACGGCACCTTGGCGTCCACCACGATGTGCCTGCCGCCGGACAGGCGCACCACCAGGTCCGGTCGCACCGTGCGGTCGCCCTCGTCGCGACCGGTGCGGGTCACCTGGGTGCCGAAGTCGCAGTGCCTGGTCATCCCGGCCAGCTCTACCACCCGCTCCAGCTGGATCTCGCCCCATCGGCCCCGGACCTGGGGCGCGCGCAGCGCCGCGACCAGCTGCCCCGTCTGCCCGGTGAGCTGGTGCGAGGTGCGCTGCATGTTCGCGACCTGTTCGCGCAGGCCGGAATACGCGGTGAGCCGCTGCCGCTCCACCTGCTGGATGTGCTCGTTCAACGCCCCCACCGCCGCGCGCAGCGGTTCCACCATCGCGCCGACGGCGTGCGAATGCCTCCGCGCGGCATCCTCGTTGGCCGCGGTGAGCGACTGCCGTAGCAGCCGTTCGTTGTCGGCGGCGACCGCGAGCCGCGCTTCCGCCGCCGTGGCGCGCTGTCCGGCCCGTGCGGCGTGGCTCAGCCAGCCCAGGCCGAAACCGGCGGCGAACACCAGCGTCAGTGCGACGAGCATCGGTGCGGTCATAGCGCAGATAGTGCCGTAGGTCACCGACAAGATCGCGCACCCGGCAACTGTTCGGCATCGAGTCGGCACCCGGTTCTGCCAGCGTGTTCCGTGCGCGTTCCGCGGACCATCCGGAATCCGGCATCCGGAGTCGGGTTCGGGAGCCCATGCGAGATGTGATGATTCGACTCGGCGGGCCGACCGGCTCGAACACGTCCGTCCCCTCCGCCGGACACGCCGGGCCCTTGCTGGGCGAACCCGGCGCAGCGGGCGGTGCGATTGAAGTCTGTCGGTGGGTTGCCCTACGGTTTCGCGGCATGCGGATGCTGCACACCTCGGACTGGCACATCGGGCGCACGTTCCATGGGGTCGATCTGCTTGCCGATCAGGCGCGTTCACTGGCCGCCATCGCGGAGCTGGTGGCCGAGGAGTCGGTCGACGTGGTGGTGCTACCGGGTGACGTGTACGACCGGTCGATTCCGAGCGCCGACGCGATCGCGGTGTGCAACCGTGGATTCGAGGCGATCCGGGCGGCGGGGGCCCAGATCGTCGCCACCTCGGGGAATCACGATTCGCCCGCCCGGCTGGGCGCCGGCGCGAGTTTCGCCGCGGCGGGCGGGCTGCATCTGCGTACCACCGTGGCCGACGCCGATCACCCCGTTCTGCTCGAGGACGCGCACGGAACGGTGGCGTTCTACGGCATCCCGTACCTGGAGCCGGAGATCACCCGCGCCGAACTAGAAGTGCCGCAAGCGCGTTCGCATGCCGAGATCCTCGACGCGGCCATGGCCCGGGTGCGAGCCGACATCGCGCGACGACAGGGGGCGCGGACGGTCGTGCTGGCGCACGCCTTCGTGGTCGGCGGGGAATCCACGGGGTCGGAGCGCTCGATCTCGGTCGGCGGGGTGGAGACGGTCCCGCTGGCCGCCTTCGACGGCATCGACTACGTGGCGCTCGGCCACCTGCATTCGCCGCAGACGCTCGCCGAGCAGGTCCGCTACTCCGGCTCGCCGCTGCCGTATTCGTTCGGTGAGAACGCGCATCGCAAAGCCGTCTGGATCGTCGACCTGGACGCGTCCGGTCTGCGCGCGGTGCGCCGCCGGGACCTGCCGACGGTACGTGGCCTGAGCAAACTGACCGGCACCCTGGACGAGCTGCTGAGCGGCGCGCAGCACAGCGTGGCCGAACAGCACTACGTATCCGCCGTGCTCACCGACGTCGCCCGCCCGGTCGACGCCATGCGCAAACTGCGCGAACGGTTCCCCTACGCCGTCCACGTCGAATGGGCGCGGCCCGAGGGGAGCCCCGAGCTGCGCTACCGTGAGCGAGTGCACGGCCGCCGCGACATCGAAGTAGCCCGCAGCTTCCTCACCGACGTCCGCGGTGTACCCAGCTCGAGCGAGATGAGCTGGCTGGAGCGGGCGCTGTCCGCTGCCGTCGCGGAGCCGGAGCAGGTGGCCGCGGTGGCCGCCGCCGAGGAACTGACCGCATGAGCGTCCTGCCGGAGCCGGGCGTAGGCGCGGCGGGATGAGGCTGCACAAGCTCGAGATGACCGCGTTCGGTCCGTTCGCCGGCACCACGGTCGTCGACTTCGACGCGCTCGGCGCCGACGGGCTGTTCCTGCTGCACGGTCAGACCGGCGCGGGCAAGACCACGGTGCTGGACGCCATCGCGTTCGCGCTCTACGGCAGGGTCCCCGGCGCGCGCGGGGAGAGCAAGCGACTGCACTCCGATCACGCCCCGGAGCAGACACCACCGCAAGTGGTCTTGGAGGCGACCTTGGGTGGGCGGCGCGTTCGCCTGACCCGCAGCCCCGAATTCCAGCGCGCGAAGCGCGACGGTACCGGCACACGCACCATCAACCCGAAGGCGACGCTGAGCTGGCTGGACGGCCGCGGGGAGAACCTGTCCCGGATACCGGATATCGGCGAGGAGGTGCTGCGCCTGCTCGGCATGAGCGCCGACCAGTTCTTCCAGGTGGTGCTGTTGCCGCAGGGCGATTTCGCCCGCTTCCTGCGCGCGGACAACGAAGATCGCGAGAAACTGCTCGAAAAGCTCTTCGATACCAGACGTTTCGGCACCGCAGAGCAGTGGCTCGCCGACAAGCGCCGCGCCGCCGAAGCGGACCTGGACGCTCGCGCGGACGGCGTGAAGCGGCTGATCACGCAAGTGGGTATGGCGGCCGGAGTGGCGGATTCGGTCGGTCCCACCGAGTGCGTCGGATGGTCGCAGGACCTGCTGGCCACGGCACGCGCCGATCTCGCCGCCGCCGTCGCGGAAGTACAACGCTGCCAACAAGATTCGGCGCGCGTCCGCGAGCAGGCCGAACAGGCGCGTCGGCTGCGCGAGCTGCGCCGCCGCCTGAGCGTGGCGCGCGCCCAGCTGGACGACTATGCCGCGGGCACCGGCAGGCGGGCCGAGCTGCAAGCCGAACTCGACCTCGCTCGCCGGGCCGAACCGGTCGCGGCCGCTATCGACGAAGCGCGTTCGGCGGTGCAAACCCAGCGCAGGCGCGACGGCGAAAAGCAGGCCGCGGCCCAGCGACTCGCCGCCAGGCTGCGGGAACCGGAGAGCGCCGAACTCGGTGGCGCCGAACTGGTCGATCCCGACGGCGAGCAGGTCCGGGACGATGCCGACATCGACGCGGCGATCCAGCGCTGGAGCGCGCAGATCGGCGCGCTGGACGAGGTGCGGACCGATGCCGCCACCGCGACCAGGCTCGATGGTGAACTCGCCACACTGCGCACCGAGGACGCGACGCTGGCCCGGCGCGTCACCGAACTCGCCACGCGGCGTGACGAATTGCCCGCCGCGCTCACCGCGGCCGAGGCCCGGCTGCGTGAGGCCGCCGAAGCGGCCGCGGCCCTGCCCGGCATCACCGCGGAGACCGAGCGGCTACAGACCGCCGCGACGGCCGCGGTCGATCTGGCGGCCCGCCGCACCGCGCTCGATCACGCCCGGATCGAGTTCGACGCCGCCCGCACCGCGCATCTCGACGCAAAGGAACGCGTACTGGATCTGCGCGAGCGCAGGCTCAGCGGGATGGCCGCCGAACTGGCCGGCGAATTGGTGGACGGGAGTCCGTGCGCGGTCTGCGGTTCGGCGGAGCATCCCGCACCCGCCCGGCCCACCGACGCCGCGGTGTCCAAGGACGAGGAGGAGGCCGCCGTGTCGGCCGAGCGCGCGGCGGAGGGCACCCGCGACCGCGCGCTGGCCCGCATCACCGGGCTCGAGCGCGAGATCGAAGCGCTCATCGCTCGCGGCGGCGATACCGACCGTGTCGAACTCGCCGCCGCGCTGCGCGCCGCGACCGACCGCTACGAGGACACTTCGGAACTGGCCGCGAACGCCGATGGGCTGGAAGCCGAACTCACCCGTTTGCGCGACGGCGAGGCCCGCCTGCACGAGGAGTTGCGCGCATCCGAGGCGCGCCGCAGCGCGGTCGCCGCCACCATCGTCTCCGCCGAGGAGCGCTTGGTCGAACTCACCGAACGGCTGCGTACCGCGGCGGGCGCCGACCAGACCATCGACCGCCGCCGTGCACGGCTCGCCGCCCTCGTCGGCGAGGCCACCGCCCTGCGCGACGCCCGCGCCGAAGCTGTGGCGGCGCGAGAACAGGTGTCGGTCATCGCCGATCGGGTCCGCAACCTCGCGCGCGCCGCGGGGTTCGTGCCGGAGGGCGAGTTCGGCGGTCCGCTGCTTGTTCCCGGCGCATCGGCCGCCACCGATGAGGCGGGATCGCCCGGCGCGGGTTCGGCTCTGTCGCTGGACTCCGGCGAGACGGGTGTTTCCGGCTCCGCTGGTTCGGCCGCGACCGACCGGACGGGTTCGCCTGGCGCGAATTCGGCTCACCTCACCGAATCCGGCGAGACGGTCACCCCCGGCTCCGCTGGTCCGGATGACCCGTTGCGCCTCGCCGCCGCTGCCGTCACCGCTCGCGACGATGTCGCGCTCTTGACCGCCTACGCGAAGGTCGTCGCCGCCGCGTCCCGCAGCCCGCGGCAGCAGGCCGAGATCGACGCGGAACTCGTGGCCGCCGACCGTGCCCGAGCCGCGGCCGAAGCGGTGCTCGAGGAACCGGAGATCCGGGCGGCAGCGGAGCAGGAGCCCGGCGATCCGGCCGAGCTCGACGCTCTCGTGGCGGACGCGCAGACCGCGCTCAACGCGGCGGTAGCCACCCATGCCGAAGCGAGTAGGCGGGCCGGCCAGCTCGAAGACCTCGGCGGCCAGCTCTGGGCCGCCGTGGACCGGATCGCGCCGGCCCAGCGCGCGTTCGATGAACTGGACGGTCTCGCCGACGTGGTCGCCGGGCGCGGTGCGAACAACCGCCGCATGTCCCTGCACTCCTACGTCCTCGCCGCCCGTCTGGAAGAAGTCGCCCAAGCGGGATCGCTACGGTTACGCAGGATGTCCGGCGGCCGCTACGAATTCGTCCACTCGGACAAGGCCGGTCCGCGCGGTCGCCGCGGCGGCCTCGGGCTGGACATCCGTGACGATTACACCGGCGCCATCCGCCCGGCCAAGACGCTCTCCGGTGGCGAAACCTTCATGGCCTCGCTGTCGCTGGCGCTCGGCCTGGCCGACACCGTCGCCGCCGAATCCGGTGGCCTCGTGCTGGACACCCTGTTCATCGACGAGGGTTTCGGCGGCCTGGACGCCGACACCCTGGACGCCGTGATGGGCGTGCTGGACGAACTGCGCGCGGGCGGCCGCGTGGTCGGCGTGGTCAGCCACGTGGACGAGATGCGTCAACGCATCCCCAGCCGCCTGCACGTCCTGCGCGGCCGCGCGGGCTCCCACCTGCGAGCGACCATCGCCTGAGCGTGGGCCTCCCCAGCGCGAGGGATGGATGATCGCCTAGAGCCGGTTTCCGGCCCCGATAATCTGCCACTGGTCCCACGCGGCCAACCGGCGATCCATCGGTCCGCGCGCGCGAGTGCTGCGGGCGATGGACGCGGAGACGGCATGAGCACGGCGGGGTAATCGATCGGCGGCGACGCCGCTGGAGTCCGCGGCGGCCGGGCTGGTCGTCTACTGTGTCGGCGCGGTGGTGAGGGTGAACAGCGCAGCCCGGCGACGAACGTGCGGCGCTGGGTGAACCGTGCGCCGGTGACGCGGTGGCGCCTGCGAGCGACGGTCTGCCCTTGCGACAGTCGCCGATCCGGTGACCGCACGCTCACCCCTCGTGGTCGAGCAGCCACCGTTTCACCGGTAATCCCCAACGGAAGCCGCCGAGTGCGCCGCCGATGCGCAGGATGCGGTGGCAGGGCACGAAGAGGGCCGCGGCGTTGCGGGCGCACGCGTTGGCCGCGGCGCGCGTGGCGTCGGGGCGGCCGGCGCGGGCGGCGAATTCGGTGTAGGTCAGTGGACTGCCCGCCGGGACGGCGCGGAGTATCTCCCAAGCGTGAACGAGGAACTCCCCGGACTGCTGACGCACTGGAATCCGATCGATCGCGGTGACATCACCCTCGTGGTAGGCGGTGACGGCTCCGGTCACCTCGCCCAGCGAATCCCGCTGCCGCAATAGGCCGGGGCGCAGGCTGGGGTGGATCAGGCCGCGCAGGTTCTCCGCGTCGGATGTCCAGCCGGAGGCCAGGACGGCGCCCTCGGAGTCGACGAGCGTGGTGAACGGGCCGAGCGGGGTCTGCGTGACGGCGAAATCCGCTGTCGCGGTGGTGGCGCCGCCGACCTCGGCGCGGACGGTGATGCTGGTGGTCATGATTCGACACTGCCTTTCGTGGTGGCGAGCGCGGGGACATCGGAAGGTGTGGCACGGCTGGTCAGTGCCGCTTTCCACAGGTGCATGGACAAATACGACCGCCACGGCGCCCAGCGCGCGGTGTCCGTCAGGTCGACGCCGAGCAGGGTCGCGCCGCGGCGGACTACCAGGTCGGTCCCGAGCAGGACGTCCGGATCGGCGAGCAAGCGCATGATCACGTAGTCGGCCGTCCACGGTCCGACGCCGTCCAGCGCGAGCAGGTCACGGCGCAGGTCGGCCGCGGTACGTCCCTGGTGCAGCGGCAGCTCGCCGGAAGCGAGTGCCTCGGCGGCCGCGATGATGGAACGGATGCGCCGCGCCGGTCCGGTCAAGACCTCGGCGCCACGTTCGGCGATGACTTCGGGTGCCGGGAACAGCAGCGGAATCGGCCCGTCCACCCGTTCGCCGAGCGCTTCGACCAGCCGCGCGGTGTGCGTGGCGGCGGCCGACACCGAGATCTGCTGCCCGATCATGGTGCGCAGCAAGAGTTCGGCACCGTCCACGCACCCGGGCACACGAATACCCGGCGTGAACGACGGGCGCGCCGCGTCGAGCGGCTCCGCCTCGGTCAGCGCCTCGGTTTCCGGCGGCGCCCCCGACCCCGCGTCCGGCAGGTACTCGGCGGCCTGCTCGGGCAGTTGTCCCGAGGAGGGCATGCGCGCCGCGGGACCGGCACCGAGCGCGTCATCGATGCCGATCGGGTCGGCGTCCAGATCCAGCAGGTGCCGGAGCCTGGCCACCGTCGGCGCGAGATCGCGCATGTCGTGCAGGGACAATTCCGCTCGCACGTGGTCGCGCTGGAAGCTCAGCCGCGCGGTGGCGTGCCCGTGTGGCGTGCGTAGGTTCCTGGTGTAGGCGCGGTTCTCCCACAATTCCATGCCCGGTACGACATGGGCGGACAGGAACCATTCCAGCCAGGCCCGGTCGAGCGGTTCCCGGTAGGGCAGCCGTAGGGTGAGCGATCCGCTGCCGGGCTGTGCCGGGCGCGCGGGGGCGCTGGTCTTCGCGCGCTGCGCCTCGAGCCGCATGGTGGTGGGGCTCACCGCGAACACCTCGCGCACCGTGTCGTTGAACTGGCGGATGGAGGCGAAGCCCGCCGCGAACGCGATGTCGGACATGGGCATGGCGGTGGTCTGGATCAGCAGCCGCGCGGTGTGTGCCCGGTGCGCCCGGGCCAGTGCCAGCGGCCCCGCGCCCAGTTCCGTGGTCAGCACCCGGGTGAGCTGCCGCTGGGAGTAGCCGAGGGTGGCGGCCAGCCCGGGCACTCCGGCGCGCTCGACCACGCCGTCACCGATCAGTCGCATCGCCCGGGCGGCCAGATCCGCCCGCGTGTTCCACAGCGGCGATCCGGGCGCCGCGTCCGGCAGGCAGCGACGGCAGGCGCGGTAGCCCGCCTGCTGCGCCGCTGCGGCGGTCGGCAGGAACGACACGTTGGCCCGCTTCGGCGTGATCGCCGGACACGAAGGGCGGCAATAGATTCCGGTGGTGCGTACCGCGGTGAAGAATTGCCCGTCGAATCGAGAGTCCCGGGTCGACACCGCCCGGTAGCAACGTTCGAAATCCAATGCCGTGATCGTCACGCCCACCACAATGGCAGCTGCGGCGGACCCGTGCTAGCGGGAATCGGCCACCACCGCTGGTGGTTGTCCCCACCTCGCACAACGGTCATGACATCGCACAGCCGTCGCCTGGTTCGCGGTTGTGGCGACTACCAAACCGGGGTGTCGCGGCGCGCGCCGAAATTCTGCCGGTCAGCAGCAGCGATTGGCCGGATTGCGATCCGCCTCGGCATGCCGCTGCCGCCAGTACTCCCGCTCGGTCGGAATGGCGCATCCCGGGTGCCTGCGCCGCAGGTGCTCGACGTAGCGCTGGTAATCCTGCCCGCCCAGGATCGAGTCGAACCACCAGATGGCCGCCCGAACGCCGTCGCGGCAGGCGCGAGCCGCGGCGCGCAACCGGGCGCCGACCGGTCGCCCGGACCGGTCGGCGCCCTGGGTGGCCGAGTCGCTCATCGCGCGTGGACGTGTGCCGCGCCGGGAGCGCGCACCTTTCCGGTCGCGATCAACTCGTCCCACTGCTTCTGCACTTCCTTCTCCGCCGCCGTGGCGACGAAACCGCTGGGCGCGAAGATCTTCGACGGCTCCTCCGGCGTCTCGGTGGTCTTCGTCTCGCCGGAGCGCCAGGCGCGGTAGGCGACCAACCCGCCGACCACCGCGACGATCAGCACCAGCACCGCGAACACGATCGACAACGTGCCCTGGATGAAGGTGTTGCGCACGATCGCGGTCATGTCGTCCTGCGTCTTCGCCGTCAGGCACAACTTCCCGGCGTCCTGCGCGGCCTGGCAGATGCTGTGCTGCTTCCAGTAGCCGAGCTTCGGATCGGCGGAGAAGATCTTCTGCCACGATGCCGTCATGGTCACCAGCAGGTCCCAGACCAGCGGAATACCAGGCACCCAGGCCCATTTCGTGAGGCCCTTCTTCACCACGATCACCAGCACCACGGTCAACGCGATGGCCGCGAGCAACTGGTTGGCGATGCCGAACAGCGGGAACAGCGTGTTGATGCCGCCCAGCGGGTCGGTGACGCCCATCAGCAGGATCGAACCCCATGCCGCGACCACGATGGCGGAGCACAGCCACGCGCCCACCCGCCAGGACGGATCACGGAACTTCTTCGCCGCCCCGCCGAAGTTGCCCAGCGCGTCCGAGAGCATGAACCGCGCCACCCGGGTGCCCGCGTCGATCGTGGTGAGGATGAACAGCGCCTCGAACATGATCGCGAAGTGGTACCAGAACGACTTCATGCTCGCGCCGCCGAGGAACTGGTGGAACACCTCCGAGATGCCGACCGCCAGCGTCGGCGCGCCGCCCGTGCGAGAGATGATCGACGATTCGCCGACGTCGCTCGCCGCCTGGCTCAGCTGCGCCGGAGTGACCGCGGGACCGCTGAGCCCGAGGCTGTTGGTGTAGGCCGCGGCCTTCTCCGCGGTGCCGCCGGTGAGGCCGAGCGGCGCGTTCATCGCGAAGTACAGGTGCTGGTCGATGATCGAGGCGGTGATGATGGCCATGACCGCGACGAACGACTCCATCAGCATGCCGCCGTAGCCGATCATCCGGGCGTGCGATTCCTTCTCCAGCAGCTTCGGCGTGGTGCCGGAGGAGACCAGTGCGTGGAACCCGCTCAGCGCGCCGCAGGCGATGGTGATGAACAGGAACGGGAACAGCGAGCCCGCGAAAGCGGGCCCGGTGCCGGTGGACGCGAACGACGAGACCGCGGGCGCGTGCAGCACCGGCAGCGTGACGAGGATGCCCACCGCGAGCAGCCCGATGGTGCCGACCTTCATGAACGTCGACAGGTAGTCGCGCGGCGCGAGCAGCAGCCACACCGGAAGCACCGAGGCGACGAAGCCGTAGGCGATCAGCAGCCACGAGATGGTCACCGGCGAGAGGGTGAACCAGTCCGCGCCCCAGTCGGTTTCCGACACCCAACCGCCGCTCACGATGGCCAGCAGCAGCAGCGCGAATCCGATCACGGAGACCTCGCCGACCTTGCCCGGCCGCAGGAACCGCAGGTACACGCCCATGAACAGCGCGATCGGAATGGTCATGCCGATCGAGAAGACGCCCCACGGGCTGTGCGCGAGCGCGTTGACGACCACCAGAGCGAGCACCGCCAGCAGGATCATCATGATCACCAGCACGCCGACGATGGCCGACCAGCCGCCGATCACCCCTAGCTCGTCCCTGGCCATCTGCCCGAGGCTGCGCCCGCGCCGCTTCATCGAGACCCACAGCACCAGGTAGTCCTGCACCGCGCCGGCCAGTACCACGCCGACCACGATCCAGATGGTCCCCGGCAGGTAGCCCATCTGCGCGGCCAGCACCGGCCCGACCAGCGGACCCGCGCCCGCGATGGCGGCGAAATGGTGCCCGTAGAGCACCCGCCGGTCCATCGGCATGTAGTCCTTGCCGTTCTCCAGGATCTCGGCGGGCGTGGCCAGGTCGTCACGTGGTTCGACGATCTTGCGTTCGATGAACCTGGCGTAGAACCGATACGCGATGATGTAGGTGGACACCGCCGCGAGCACGATCCACACCGCGTTCACCGATTCGCCCCGCGAGATGGCGAGCACCGCCCAGGCTATGGCGCCGAGTAGGGCGATCCCGGCGAAGATCAATTTCTTGGCCGGTGTGATCGGGGACTTGTCGACCACGCCGACGGGCGGCAGATCGGGATCGGTCCGCAGATATTCGATTGTCGCCATCTGCCTTCTCTCCTGTAAAACGCGCAGGATCTTGCTGAAACACGTGACAACGTATCCGATCGATGATCGCCGTCGTGCCGATTCCGGACGCCGGGCGGGCACCGTGAAATATTGTTCATGTGTCGGCCGTCACCAGGTGATTGCCGAACGTATGCTGCCATGCGGTTCGAGAAGCTCCACATCCGCCCTGGAGGAGGGCTGTGTTGCGTGCGAATCCCGTCGCCCGGGTCCGTCGCCGGACGCTGCTCGGGTCGGCGCTGGCCGCGCCACTGCTGGCCGGCGGCGGCTGCGGTTCCGATGACGACGCGCTGACCTTCTTCTTCCAGGCCAGGCCGGAAGAGGCGCGGGTGCGGCTGAAGATCATCGACGAGTTCCGGAAATCGCACCCCGGCATCCGGATTCGCACCATCGTGTCGGGGCCGGATCCGTTGCAGCAGATGCTCACCTACTGCGCGGGCGGTAAGTGCCCGGACGTGCTGATGGCGTGGGAGCTGCTCTATTCCGGGCTGGCCGAGCGCGGCGTCCTGCTGGATCTGAACACGCTGCTGGATCGCGACCCCCGCTACGCAGCCCAGCTGAAAGCAGACAGCTACCCGGCGCTGTATGACACCTTCGCTTACGGGGGCGGGCAGTACGCCCTGCCCGAACAGTGGTCCGGCGTGTTCCTGTACTACAACCGGACGCTGTTCGAGGAGGCCGGGATCACCCCGCCCGCACGCTGGCGGGACGCCTGGACGTTCGACGAGTTCCTGGCCGCAGCCACGGCGTTGACCAGGCGCGACTCGTCCGGACGGACCCGGTGGGGTTTCGCCGACGCCTGGGTGCCGTACTTCTCGGCGGCCTGCTTCGGCATGAACAACGGCGCCGAATGGTTCTCCCCCTCGGTCGACCCGACCAGGACCAACCTCGGCGATCCGCGCTTCGCCGAAGGCTTCCAGTTCTACGCCGATCTCGCCGTACGTCACCGCGTGGCGCCGAAAGCCGCCGACACGCTTTCGGTTTCGGCGCCCGACCTGTTCCGGCGTGGCCGGGCGGCGATGGCGCTCGGCGGCCACTGGCTGTACTCCGAATTCGCCGGGCACGACGATCTCGCGATCGACGTCACGGTGCTGCCGGTCGGCCCGCACGGCGGTCCCGGCGCCATCACCGACGTCGGCAGTACCGGCCTGGCCATCGCCGCGGACAGTCCGCGCGTCGAACAGGCCTGGGAATTCGTGAAGTTCGCGACCGGGCCGGTGGGGCAGGCGATCATCGCCGCGTCCGGGCTGTTCGTTCCGGTGCTGAAATCGGCCATGAGTTCACCGGGTTTCGCCGCCGCGCACCGCGAGGTCGGCAATCTCGAGGTGTTCACCGACGGCCCGGCCAGCTCCCGTCCGCTGCCGGTGACGCCAGCGTGGGGCAAGGTGTCCGCCCTGCTCGAACGCGGCTCCAATCGGGTACTGCGCGGCGCCGCCACCGCCGCGTCCTTGGACGGGCGTTTCGCCTCCGACGTCGACGCGCTGCTGGACACGCCGTGACCGGCGCGCAAAGGTCGCAAACATCGGGCAAAAGAGGTGTGGCCTCTCGGTTGGCGCGGCGTCGAGAACGGGCCGGGTGGGCATTCGTCGCGCCCAACGTGGCGGCCGTCGCGATTTTCTTGTTGTTCCCGTTGGGATTTTCGCTCTATCTGAGTTTTCATTCGTGGGACTTGTTCAGCCCCATGCGTTTTGTCGGTGTGGACAACTACCGGCGGCTGTTCGGTTCCGACCCGTTGTTTCTCATCGCATTGCGCAACACGGCGGTTTTCACCGTATCGACCTTGGTGCCGACGGTGATCATCGGACTGGTCGTCGCCGCCGCACTGAATCGAAAGCTGGCCGGTATCGGCCTGTTTCGCACCATCGCGTTTCTGCCGTTGGTCGCCTCGGCGGTCGCCATGGCCGTGGTGTGGCGGTTCCTGTTCACCGACGACGGGCTGCTGAATCTGGCGCTGGGCGGGCTCGGCATCGGCGCGGTGCCGTGGCTTACCGACCCTGACTGGGCGCTGGTCTCGCTCAGCATCGTCACCGTGTGGAAGAGCGTTCCGTTCGCGACGGTCATCCTGCTCGCCGCCATGCAGGGCGTGCCGGAGACGCTCTACGAGGCCGCGAAGATCGACGGAGCCGGTGCGCCGCGGCGGTTCTTCGCGATCACGCTGCCGCTGATCCGAGGGCCGTTGTCGTTCGTCTTCATCATCACGATCATCAATTCGGTGCAGGCATTCGACCAGGCCTACGCGCTGACCGGCGGGAACGGGGGACCGGAGACGGGTACGTACCTGTTGGGGATCATGCTGTTCCAGCACGCGTTCGGCTTCTACGAGGTCGGTTACGCCTCCGCGCTCGCCTGGGTGATCTTCGCGATGCTGTTCCTGCTGACCCTGGTGCAGCTGCGGCTGGCCCGGCGTTCGGAGGTGGAGCAGTGAACACCTACGAGGTGGTGCGGCGCGCACTGCCGGTCCGGCGCGACCGCGCGAGCGTCGCGTTCGGCCGGGTCGACCGGGCGATCGTGCGGCGGCTGCTGCGCGGGAGCGCGATATACGCGGTGCTGGTGGGCATCGCGTGGTGCGCGCTGCTGCCGATCCTGTGGGCGGTGTCGGGTTCGCTGAAGCGGGACGGTGAGATCGCCGACGCGGCCTTCCTTCCGCAGCGGCCGCAATGGTCGAACTACGGGAAGGTCTTCGAACTGCTGCCGATGGGGCGGATGCTGCTCAACACCACGGTCTACGCGCTGTGTGTCACGGCGGGGCAGGTCTTCTTCTGCTCGCTGGCCGGTTACGCGTTCGCGCGCCTGCGTTTTCGCGGTCGGGACATGCTGTTCCTCGCCTACCTCGCGACGCTGATGGTGCCGCTGACCGTGACGGTGATCCCGCAGTTCCTGCTGATGCGGGCGTTCGGCTGGGTGGACACCCCGTGGGCAATGATCGTTCCCGGCCTGTTCGGCAGCGCGTTCGGCACCTATCTGATGCGGCAATTCTTCCGCACGCTGCCCGACGAACTGGAGGAGGCCGCCATCCTCGACGGCTGCAACACCTGGCAGGTCTACTGGCGGGTCCTGCTGCCGCACACCCGTCCGGCCCTGATGGTGCTCGCCGTGCTCACCTGGATCACCGTGTGGAACGACTTCCTCTGGCCGCTGGTCATGATCCAGCGCGAGGACGTCGCCACCGCGACACTGGGCCTGGTCCGGCTGCAAGGCCAGTACCACACCCAGTGGCCGATCCTCATGGCCGCCGCGATCGTCATCCTGGTTCCGCTGCTGGTGATCTACGCGATCGCCCAGCGCGCGTTCATCCGCGGCATCGCGATGTCGGGGCTCGGCGGGCGTTGAGCAGGACCTCGCCCGCCGACGGCGCAGCTGCCGCGGGGCCTCGGCAAGGCCCCGCGGTCGGGTAGCGGCGGGCGTCGTCGGCCTCGCCGATCAAGCACCCCAATAGGTGCCGAAGCTCCAGAGGTTGCCCTCCGGGTCGCGGACCGTGAAGCCGCGCGAGCCGTAGTCCTCGTCGCGCAGGTCACGGACCACTTCGGCGCCGGCGGCGGTCGCGCGGGCGAACAAGGCGTCGGGCTCCTCGCAGACCAGATAGACAGAGTCGGTGCCGGTCGGGCGGGTGCCGAACGGGCTGTCGTCCTTGCCTGCCGAGCCGAACATGACACCGCCGCCCAGCGGCCAGCGCAGTTCCGCGTGCTCGACGATCGACGGGTCGTCCTCGCGGGTGTAGAGCGCGGCTTCCCGGAAGCCGAACGCCTCGACGAGGAAGGTGGCCATGGTGCGGGCATCGCGGAAGGTCAGCGTGGGCCAGACGGCAGTGCGGGTGCTGGTTTCTGTCGGATTCGTCATGGCTGAATCGTCATCCGGCGGACTCGTCGGCGGCTTGGACGGATGGAACCTCCTCGGCGAGCCAGACGGTCGGGCTCGTCCCGGCGAGGTCGGCGAAGTCGCGGTCCAGATGGGCCTGGTCGTAATAACCGCACGCGGCCGCCACCTGGGCGATGGTGATGTAGGAGGGCGTGTGCGCGAGCATGCGGCGGGCTCGTTCGAAACGCGTGATCCGGGCCGCGAGCTTCGGACTCAGACCGAACTCGCGATTGAACCGGCGAGTCAGATGCTGCCTGCTCCACCCGATCTGCTCGGCCAGCGGGCCGACCGCGATCGCGCCGCCGGAGCCGACTACGGCGCGCCAGGCCCAGGTGAGTTCCGGACGCACCGCGCGGTCGGGATCGGCGAGCGCGCAGAGCACCCGATCACAGACGGCGAAACGTTCCGGCCAGCTCGGCGCGGATTGCAACCGTTCCCACAGCTCGAGACCGACAGGACCCACGACGTCGGACAATTCGACCGACGTGTCCCACAGTGCCGCCGCGGGCATGTCGAACAAGGTGCGGCAACCGAGTGGCGTGAGCGCCACGGCGACGCCCTCCTGGTGACCGTGGTGCGCGATCAGCGCCGTACTCGCCTGTAGGCCGCTCAACACGCACCGGTAGTTCCGCGGAGACTGTCGCGGATCGGTCTGCTCGACGACGTCGATCGTCGGGCCGATCCCGACGATGAAAGTCATGTGCCGCGAAGGCAACCCACGATGGGTCGCCGCCGCGAACCCGGACATGCGATACCCGATATAGCGGTCGATGAACGCGGCGAGCACGGGCGCCGGACGCGCCGTCACCACCTCCGTGGTCGGCTCCATACGGGACACGCTACGCCCGGGGACCGACATGTGGCCCGGATCAGTTCGCGACGTTGACGTGTGCGCCGATCGCCGTTTCGGCGGTGGCCGTGTCGAGCAGGCAGGTGGCCGAGCCGTCGCGGGTGATGCGGATGCGGTGGGAGCCTTTTGCCGCGTGGTCGGTGAGCTGTGGCACGCGGACGATCGCAGCGCCGGATGGTCGGGCAGCGAATGCGGACCACGGGCCACCGCCGCGACCATGTGCCCTGCTGCCAGTGCTCGGTCCCCGGTGTCGGGCAGCTCTCCACCGGTTCCGGGCGCTGGTGAGATGTACCACTACAGCGTGTAGTGGACTGTGATCACCCCTCGTGATCCGGCTACCGTTACTCCTTCTAACGATTTCTGGAGGTGTGATGCGGCGGGTGCAGTACGAGCGCAACGGTGGTCCCGAGGTGCTCGAGCTCGTCTCGGCCGAGGTGCCGACGCCCGGACCAGGGGAACTGCTGGTCCGTGTCGAGGCGGTCGGGGTGACCCTGCCGGTGGTGCGGAAGGTCCGTGAGCAGCGCGAACCTATCGCGTTGGGCGGCGAGATCGCGGGCGAGGTGGTCGCGGTCGGCGAGGGCGTCGAGCGGTACGCGCCCGGCTACCGCGTGACCGGCCTCGTGTTCGGGCACGGTTACGCGGACTACGCGGTGCTGTCGGCGGCGATGGCGTCGCCGATTCCCGACGGAGCGTCGGCGGTAGACGCGGTCGCCCTGGTGCGCAGCGGCTTGGTGGCGCTCGGTGCGCTCCATGCCGCGTCCGCGCAGGAGGGTGAGTCCGCGTTGATCACCGCCGCCGCGAGCGGTGTCGGTCATCTCGCCGTCCAGCTCGCACGGGTGCGCGGCGCGGCGCGGGTGGTGGGCGCGGTGTCGGATCTCGCGAAGGCCGATTTCGTCCAGCAGCTCGGAGCCGACGACGTGGTCGAGTACGGCCGAGAGACCTGGGGACCTCCCGCCGACTACGTGCTCGACGCGGTCGGCGGCGACCTCCTGACGCCCGCGCTCGCGGCCTTGGCCCCCGGCGGCCGCCTGGTCGCCTACAGCTCCGGCGGCGGCGCCATCCAGGCATACGACCTGCTCGTCGGCGCGAAATCCGTCATCGGCTTCCAAATGGCGCGCATCGCGCAGAAGCAGCCCGACCTGTACGACCACTGGCGCCAAGAGCTGTGGCAGTACTTCGCCTCCGGCCAGCTACGCCCCGCCGTGCACGCCGAATTCCCCCTCGAGGAAGCGGCCGCCGCCCACGCCGCCGTCGAGCATCGCGCCAACCTCGGCAAAGTCGTCCTCATCCCCTGACGCGGGCTCCGCGAGCGGCACATGGCCGCGGCAAAGGTCGAGAAGACCTCGCCACCATGTGCCGCTCGAGGGGGAGGGTAGACTCTGCTCCTCGTGAGTCTCACCCTCGGAATTGTCGGCCTGCCGAACGTCGGGAAGTCGACGCTGTTCAACGCGTTGACCAAGAACGACGTGCTCGCCGCGAACTACCCATTCGCGACGATCGAGCCGAACGTCGGCGTGGTCCCGTTGCCCGATCCGAGGCTGAACAAGCTGGCGGAGATCTTCTCGTCCGAGCGGATCGTGCCTGCCACCGTGTCGTTCGTCGACATCGCCGGCATCGTGAAGGGCGCCTCGGAGGGCGCGGGCTTGGGCAACAAGTTCCTCGCCAACATTCGCGAGGCCGACGCCATCTGCCAGGTGGTGCGGGTGTTCGCCGACGACGATGTGGTGCACGTCGACGGCCGCGTCGACCCGAGCGCCGACATCGAGGTGATCGAGACCGAACTCATCCTCGCCGATTTGCAGACCCTGGAGAAGGCGGTCGTGCGGTTGGAGAAGGAAGCCAAGGTCAAGAAGGACCGCAAGCCGGTCGCCGATGCCGCCAAGGCCGCTCAGGAGATCCTGGACAGCGGCACCACCCTGTTCGCCGCGGCGGACAAGGTGGACACCGAGCTGCTGAAAGAACTCTCGCTGCTCACCACCAAGCCCTTCCTCTACGTTTTCAACGCCGACGAATCGGTGCTCACCGACGAGGCGAAGGTAGCCGAGCTGAAAGCCTCCGTCGCCCCGGCCGACGCGGTCTTCCTCGATGCCAAGGTGGAAGCCGAACTGCTGGAACTCGACGAGGAATCCGCCCTCGAACTCCTCGAATCCATCGGCCAGACCGAGCCCGGCCTGCACGCCCTGGCCCGCGCAGGCTTCCACACCCTCGGCCTCCAGACCTACCTGACCGCGGGCCCGAAAGAAGCCCGCGCCTGGACCATCCACCAGGGCGACACCGCCCCCAAGGCCGCAGGCGTCATCCACACCGACTTCGAACGCGGCTTCATCAAAGCAGAGGTCGTCGCCTTCGACGACCTGGTCGAGGCGGGCTCCATGGCCGCAGCCAAAGCCGCGGGCAAGGTGCGCATGGAAGGCAAGGACTACGTCATGGCGGACGGCGACGTGGTCGAGTTCCGCAGCGGAGTAGCGTCTCCGTCGAAGAACAAGTAGCGCCTGCTCGAGGCGCATTTCAGCAGTTCAAGGCGTGGCGACGCGCCGAGGTGTCGGCTGAGCTGGTCGTTTGGGTCGGCTGTGGCTGCCAACCGGGGCCCCGGAACAGGAAGCCGAGCTTGTCGGAGAATTTCGCCGCGTTCTTGACGTCCTGCCAGATCGCGACTATCTCGCGGGCGTTGATCTTTGCGATGTTGTAGGTGTTGACGTTGTTGGTGAGGCCGTAGACCGCCCGCTCGCCCTCCGGCTCGAAGGAGCCGAAAACGCGGTCCCAGATGATGAGCACGCCACCGTAGTTGCGGTCGAGGTATTCGGTATTGGAACCGTGGTGAACGCGGTGGTGGCTCGGCGTGTTGAACACGAATTCGATAGGCGCCCATAGCTTGTCGATAACCTCGGTGTGGATGCCGAACTGGTACAGCAGGTTGATCGCGTAGGAGGCGGCGATGATCCTGCCATCGATTCCCGACAGTGCCAGGGGTACAAGGAACGGTAGGGACGTGACAACCAGCCAAGGCGTACGCAGTGCCGTGGTGAGGTTGAAGCTCTCGCTCGAGTGGTGCACGACGTGGACCGACCAAAACACCCGGATTTCGTGATGCGCGCGGTGAAACC
Source organism: Nocardia sp. NPDC041819 (assembly GCF_055590505.1). Classification (NCBI taxonomy): domain Bacteria; kingdom Bacillati; phylum Actinomycetota; class Actinomycetes; order Mycobacteriales; family Nocardiaceae; genus Nocardia; species Nocardia sp. NPDC041819. Next base: position 182,056 of record NZ_JBVJAP010000013.1, read on the forward strand.
AGTAGTAGGCGAAGTCCACCCCGACAAGTGCGACGGCCCACGCGACCCAACCCTCGAGGTGCCACGGCACCAGCGAGGAAACAGACGCGAAGATCGCGAGTTCCGCCAGCGCCCATGGAATGTTGAGGAGTTGGTACCCCAGGCCGGCGGCGATGGAGGTAGCTGAGTCACGGTAGTCGTACGGCTTGTCGTGACGCCTGAGGTACACGAACTCCCCCGCGACGGCGACGATGAAGACCGGAATCGCCAGCCAGATCAGCATGGTCGAGACATCCATGCCGGACATCGCATACGCGAGTCGGGGAACGACGATGACTACGGCCGCCGTGCTCAGTCCCGCGAGGAGCACTCCGTAAGCCAAGATGAACCTGGTCCGGAACTTCTCCCGCCACGCCTGGGTGGTCGAACTCATGCCACTCATATGTGAACCATCGTCCGGAGCGGCGCTGCACACCAGGGACCCAAGGTGTAACTAATTGCTACCTTGTCGCCGACCGGACGGAATCAGCGGGGTCAGGTCACGCCGTCGGCTGCCGCCGCTCAGTTTTCTCTCACCGCCTGCGTTCAGCCATAGAAGGTCGGGACCGAGGGCTCTCTCTCGCCGATCCCTGGCCTTGCCTCGTCAGAGTGCCCCTCCGGCGGTGAGGGCGCAGCAAGGGAGGGGTGGATGCCTCCCAACCGGCGGTTACAGGGCGAGCATGGCGGTAGCGACCTGGTCGGCCGCGGTGTGTCGCAGCGCGGTACCCATGTCGTCGAGGACGAGCAGTCGCGCCCCGGGGATCTCGGCGGCGAGGACCTCGCCGTTGCCGACCGGGAAGAACGGGTCGGCGCGACCGTGCACCACGAGCGTGGGCACGTCGAGTTCACCGAGCCGGCCCCGCCAGCGCGGCGCGCAATCGATCCGGGAGAACACCATTCCGAGCTGATTCGCCTGGTGCACCGCGGGATCGCTCGACGGCGTCCGGTCCCAGATTCGGGCCGCCGTCGCCCGCGCTTCCTCCCGATCGTTGCCCATCGGCTCGGCCACCTCGGCGGCGAACGCCGCGACAGCGTCCCGGTCGGTCCAGTCCGGCAGCGGGCGGGAGAACAGCGCGGCCATGACCGCGGGGTCGTGGTCGGGCAGGTCCTCGTCGACCGGACCCGGTGCCACCGGCCGGGTGCCGACGAGGGTCACGGCGGAGAACACCTCCGGGTGGTCGAGCGCGGCGACCTGAGCGACCATCCCGCCGACGCCGACCCCACCGAGATGGGCGGTCCCAGCACCGAGCACCTCGACCAGCGCGGCCGCGTCGGCAGCGAGATCCCGCAGGTCGTAGGCCGGATTCTCCGGGTCGAGAGTCGTCGACGCGCCGGAGTCGCGCAGGTCGTAGCGGACCACGCGCCGTCCGCCCGACGCGAGCCGCTCGCACAGCGCGTCGGGCCAGGACAACATCGTCGTGCCGCCGACCAGCAGGACCAGCGGATCGTCCGCGCGGCCGAAGCTCTCGATGCCCAGATCCACACCGTTCGCCCGCACCGAGGCCATGCCCGATCGAAACGGTCTCGTCATCCCTGACTCCTGTCGGTATACCCACCGGAATTGACGACAGATTCACCCGAAAGTCATCGGTGTAGCCGGATTATGTCCACCGTGTGCGCTTCGTCGGCGTCGATGGATAGCTTGGTCGAATGGGTGCCGACGAACACGAGCAGCCTCGTACCGCAGCCGCGCTGCGCGCACGACTGCGCCATGTCTATTGGATCGGTGGGGGCAGCGGTGCCGGCAAATCGACGATCGCGGGCAATCTCGCCGCACGGCACGGCTTGCGCGTGTACTCGACCGACGACGCCATGCGCGACCACGCCGCGCGCAGCACACGGGAGAACTCACCCTGGCTGAGCAGATTCGCGGCGATGAGTATGGATGAACGCTGGGTGGACCGGTCACCGGAGACGATGCTCGACACCTTCCACTGGTACCGAGGGGAAGGATTCCATTTCATCGTCGACGACCTGTTGTGTTCATCCTCCGAAACCGGTGTCATCGCCGAGGGATTCCGCCTGTTGCCGCATCTGGTCGCTCCGCTGCTCACCGAGCGCAGCCGCGGTGTGTGGTTGCTTCCCTCACCCGCGTTCCGCCGGGCAGCGTTCGATAAGCGCGGCTGGGAGATCCCGGGCAAGACCCGTGATCCGGAACGTGCTGCACGAAATCTGCTCGAACGTGATCGGTTGTTCACCAACCGTCTCCGCACGGAGAGCGCCCGCTTCGGACTTCCCGTCATCGACGTCGACACCGTGTCCGAGGAGGATCTGACCAATAGGGTTGGTCAGGTACTCGGACTCTGAGCAGCAAGTGCCCAAGGCGCATCCGGCACTGAGCTATTACAGAGCGTTGGCCAGCGGCAGCGGCCGATCACCGTGCGGACGTACTGGACGTTCACTGAGTTCGCCAACATCCCCGACGGTGGTGGCCACAAATTCCTCAGCCGCCCCCGCCGACGACTGGGCGTTCGCACGGTTCTATGAATCGACCGAGCATGGCACCCAAGCCCTGCCCGGCTGGCTCCACTTCTACACTCACCACCGAGCCCACTCCGCCATCGGCAGTCACACGCCGGTCACCCGACTGACCAACTTCCCTGGGCATCGCAGCTAGCAGGTCGACGGGTACCACATGAAGGCGCCCCAGCGGCATAATCTGCAACGGACCAGAGGCCGATCTGGGGCACTGCAGCCATTGTAGCGCTGTATTCGATCGTGATCGAGGGGGAGCATGCTAGACCCGACCGCGTGGATCACGCAACGCCGGTTCGACGAGTACCTTGTGGCCGCGAACCACGATTCGACTGCGGCACGCGAGCTCTACGAGTGGAACGTTGCTATCTCCGCTGCGTTCTTCGAGCTGGTATCCCATGTCGAGGTTGCCCTACGAAACGCGGTTGACAAGGTTCTCCGGCCCCTAGAGGTCCCGGAGTCGGCCCGGGTTGACCTCTCGCTCGGGTGGTGGTTCGCGAGTTCGGCATTTTTGACCGAACACGACCTCGAATTCTTCCGAACAGCGCGCCGACACCTGGGTGCAAGGGCGAACGGAGCCACACGCGACAAAGTTCTTTCGTCTGTGACATTCGGCCTCTGGGAGGGTGTCTTCGGACCGAAGTACGAGCAATTGTTTCGTAAGTACCTCGTCCACGCATTCCCGAACAGGGAGAGAACGGGTTTCACGCGCGACACTGTACATAGAAATGTCCTGGCGCTGAAGAATCTGCGCAATCGCATCGCTCATCATCAGGCAATCTTCGATCTCCCGCTCGAGGAGCGATTCGAGCAAGCGATGGATCTACTCCGGTGGATCGACTCCGATCTGGAGCGGTGGGTCACCGGGCTGTGCCGAGTGACGGATCTGTTGAACAAGCGTCCGGCGGCGGCGGAATCTATCGCCGTCATCGTGCCCGCGCGCAAAGCTTGGCCGTTCTATGAGCGGCACAATGCCTACGTTTGCCAAACGGGCAGATACTTTCGGCAGATCAGCCACATCGGGTTCTACGCGGATGGGGCGGTGCAGCGCGAGGTACCAAAAGTGCTCGAGCGAGTCGACCCGATCGTTTGGACGAGTGAGGAGATCGGCCGGAGGATGGGCTCGGGCAAGGAAGACGACAGGCGCATCGCTGAAATTATCAAGGGTGCAAGGGCTCTCGGTTGGGAGGAAGACGAATACCAACTCTTTCTCCTCACCGGCCCTGATGCCGAGGGGCGGAGCAGGGGGCACGTGACATTGCGTGGGGAGCTTCGTCGCCAGAGCAGTGGGCGAGGTAGTGCGTGGGTGCAACGACAGCGCTACGCAGCTGTCGCGGCGTTGCAGTCGGCGCGGACCCTGGGCGACCTCGACCATCAATAGCTGGAGAGCGTCTCCTGTGCTGATCCTTCGAACTTGCGTGCCTTGTTCCGGGGGTGAATCCACCTGAACGCTGGTCGACAACGGAACGTGGTCCGAGATGCGTTTGAACGTTTGATCACCTGCACAAGCGCGGGAAAGCATGATTGCCCACCCAGCGACGTCGTCCACGAATCTGTCTGCGTTCCGCGAGAGCGCCTCGGGGTGTAAAAGGCCGCGCGTATCTCGTGGTCGGGCTCCGAGCGATCGGCCCGGCTCGCCGATGGTGATGACTGTGAGCACCAAGGTGGCCTACATCGCGTGACCCGCCCAGCGGTTCCGGTCGACGCCGAGCCGGTTCGTCACGCCGCCGAGAACGTCGAGATGTGTGCTTGTCGATGCCGCAGGGTGATCGGGAGGCCATCGTCGGGGGTGGGGCCGGTGCCCCAGGTCAGTGGCACCTGATAGTCGACGGGGACGCTCCACTCGTAGCGCAGCAGCATCCGGTGCATGATCGACTTCACGGTCATGCCACCGAAATGCAGGCCGATGCACTTGTGCGCGCCGCCGCCGAACGGCGACCAGGCATACCGATGGATCCGGTCCTCGCGGCGGTGCTCGGCGAAGCGCTCCGGATCGAACTCGTCCGGGCGGGGCCACCACCGGGCCAATCGCATGGAGGGGTACGCGCCGATGATGATGTCGGTGCCGGCTGGAACGTAGCGACCCAGGATTTCGGTGTCCGCGATCGCCTGACGCATCAACACACCCGCGGGCGCGTACATCCGCAGTGTTTCCTTGAATGCCAGGTCCAGCGACGGCAGCCGCTCCAAGTCGTCGTAGTCGAGATGCTCCTTGCCCAGCGCGATCGCTTCCGCGCGCAGCCGCTCCTGCCAGTGCGGATTCTTGCCGAGCAGGTAGGTCAGCATGGACAACGTGACGGCGCTGGTGTCGTGTGCCGCCATCAGAACGAAGATCATGTGGTTGACGACGTCGTCGTCGGTGAAGGTCTCCCCGGTGTCGCTCGTGGCGTGGCACAGCACGCTGAACAAGTCGGAGCCGTCGCCGGCGCGTTTGGCGGGCAGCTGGGCGCGAAAGTACTGCTCGAGCAGCGCTCGGCCGTGCAGTCCGCGCGACCAGGTGCCGCCGGGTACCGATGCCCGGATCAACGCCTGCCCGCCGACCACGGTGTGCTCGAAGGCGTGCTCCAGCCGCTTGGCCTCCGGCCCGAGCTTCGCACCCACGAAGACCTCGGTCGCGAGGTTGAGCAACATCTGTTTCACGTTGTCGTACAACAGGAATCCCGGCTCCGGGCGCCAGGACCCGAGTTCCCGCTCGATGCCCGGCCGCATCAGGTCGAGGTAGCTGATCAGCCGCGGCCGAGTGAAGGCCTGCTGCATGATGCGCCTGTGGTGCAGGTGCTCATCGAAGTCCAGCAGCATGATGCCGCGCCGGAAGAACGGCCCGATCCAGTACTCCCACCCCCTCTCGCTGGAGAAGACCTTGTCCTTGTTGCTCCAGACGACTTCCAGCGCTGCGGGGCCGAGCACGTTGACCGCTCGGCGGCCGAAGAGGTTCGTCCACGACACTTCGCCGTACTTCTCGAAGGCGTTGCGTCCCCACGCGATCGGATCGCTGTAGACGCGCAGTGAATGTCCGATCAACGGCGGCCCCGCATCTCCCAGCACCGGCAGTAGGTTGCTTCCGGCCGGCGGTTGGGCGAGCGCGGTCGTCCGGGCGGGATAGTGATCCGCCAGGTCGGCGGCGTACTCCTGGAGCCTGCGGCGAATTCCTGCGTGCATGTGGCGTCCTTTCGCGGCGCTGCGAAGGTTCGAAGCGATCCGGCTCGCCACAATTTGGTGACGTTCCGTCACCAATTGACTCGCACAGGGCGTGGGCTTGTCAAGATGGAGTCATGACCAGCCCATCGACCTGGGGCGGCCGGACCGTCGAGGCGCGCCGCGCCGCCCGCCGTGAACGGCTGATCGACGCCGCGATCGATGTCTGGGCGGACAGCGGCTGGGCGGCGGTCAGCTTGCGTAGCGTCTGCGCCCGAGCCGGCTTGAATGATCGGTATTTTCGCGAGAGTTTCGCCGATCGGGACGAACTGCTCGCCGCTGCCTGGGACCACGTGCGGGACGAGACGACTGCCACTCTGGTCGCCGCGATCGGTGACCGGCGTGAATCGCCGCCGCTGGAGGTGCTGCATCGCGCGGTCGAGGCGGTGGTCCTCGGCTTCGCGGAGGATCCCCGCCGCAGCCAGGTTCTCTTCGGCGATCACGCGGGCAGCGCGATATTGGAACGCCGCCGCCACGATCTGGTACTCCTCGCCGCGGACTTGCTCGCGACGGGCCTGGAACCATATCTCCGCGCCGGCGTGGACCGCGAGGAGTTCCATCGCACGGCACTGATGGCCGTCGGCGGATTCGTGGAGCTGACCAGCGCCTGGCGGGCGGGCGCCGTCGCGATAGACATCCCGGGTCTCATCGAGCAGACCATCCGTCTCGGCGACATCCTCGCCGGGCACTACCTCGGGGACCACATACGCCCGTGAGCGCTCGCTCCGCCGTCGGACTGCGCGAGACTCCGTCGATCGACGCGAACCGAGAGGCGAAGACTCGTGGCGGCAGGCTGATGCCGAAATGCGCTCCGGTTCTCGCATCTCGTTGCGGCGCCGCATCGGCGAGATGAACCGACCTCTACTCCCCAAAGCCGGGAATGGGCGTTTCTGCGCTGCGCGATACTCGGCAGTGTCGCAGTGGCAGGCCGCGTGTGGCCTGATGCGGGTTGTCAGGCGTGAGGTGATGATGTTGTTCGCAGATCGGCGGCCGGCCCGGGATCGGGTGCTGCGATGAGTCCTGAGCGCTGGGTGGTGAAGCTCGACCCGCCCGCCGGCATGCGTCCCGGGTTCAAGGAGTTCCTCGCGGCGGTGCAGGAGGGTATCCAGACCTCCGCGGATCTGCTGGCGACCGGTACGCCCTCGCAAGCTCCGGATCTGTTGAAGATGCTGCGCGACGACAAGCTCGTCACCGGCGACGAGGACAAGTCCGTCATGGCCGAGGGCTACTCGAGCCGGGTGCGTGAATTCGACACCATCAAAAACGAGATCCACAAGCAGGACGAGAGTGTCGACCTCTCCGCCTACGGCACCTACGACATCTCCAGCGGCGCTTTCGCGGCGGTCAAGCGACACGTCGAAGATCTGCAAGCAGTCCTGCGCGACGTTCCGAAGCCGAGTCCGGGCAAGGAGTTCGTGGACCCGGATCTCCAAAAGAGAGTGGAGAACGCCGTACTGAAGACGGTCGACAAGGTGAACGACGAGATCGAGAAAGCCAACGACAAAGTCCAGACCCACGCGAACGACATCACAGGCTCCGCCCCGACGTACACCCCGACGTCCGCGGGCAGCAACCCCATGCCGAGCAACTACGTTCCGAGCAACTACATGCAGCGCAGCTACTCGCCCGGCCCGGGCTTCGTGCCCGCCGCGACAACCGCCGATTACGCCAGATATCAAGGCAATGTCTCGGTCGACGCCGCCATCGAGGGCGCGCTCGACGCGCTCGGCATCACCGATCCGACGGCCCGCGAGTACTGGAAGCGCGGTTACCAGGTGCTGATCGAACGAGAATCCGGCGGAAACCCCAACGCCGTCAACAACTGGGACAGCAACGCCGCCGCCGGAAAGGCGTCCAGGGGACTTACCCAGACCATTCCCGGCACCTTCCAGGGCTATCACGTGGCCGGAACCTCCAGCAACATTCACGACCCGGTGGCCAATGTCGCCGCCAGCATGAACTATGTCATGGAACGGTACGGTGTCTCACGGGACGGCCACGACCTGCAAGCGAAGGTCCAGCAGGCAGATCCGAACCGTTCGCCGAAAGGCTACTGAACACGGACTCCGAGAGCGGGTCCGCGTTGTGGCCCGAGTTCTGTGCTGGGCGGTTCGTCCCGCTGCCCGGCGGTGTACTCCATTCGGTCCTGTTTGCTCGTCGGGTCGAACGGATTTCGATGACGGGTTATCTTTTCCGTCTGGGCCGGGTCGATCGTCCGGTTCGGCGGTAGTGGTCGACGGCCGAGGCAGCTATGGCGCGCTGCGTCTGGAACACTCGATCGTCGGAAAGGTTCTTTGCTGATGTTCCGTCGTTTCACGACCAACGCGCCCACGGGTGCGCCGCCGGTGGATGACCTGGTGGCCGGTGCGCTGCCGGACCGGGTGCAGATCGCTCATGAGCGGTTGGCCCACCAGGACGATCCGGCACTGCTGGAAGCATTGTCGGAGCGTGAGCTGGCCGCCTCCCGCGAGTTGGCCGAGCTCGTGCGCGACTACGAACGCCACGAGAAGCGGGCGCGTATCCAGGCGGCCGCCGATGCCGCGGAGCGCGTGCGGCGCACAGCCGCCGAGTTGGCCGAACGCGAGGCCGCCGATCTGCTGCGGGCCGCGCAGGCGATCGGTGAACAGCGTCACAGCAGCAGCCCGCACGCGAAAGTCGCTCGCCTGCACCAGCGCAAGCCGCGGGTGCTGGGGCTGCTCGCCGGTGTGGTCGCGTTCTCGATGCTGTTCTCCGCGGTCACCGTGCAGCAGAACATCGCGCCGACCGGCGGCGCGACGAATCCGATGTTCTGGCTGTCGTATGGCCTGGAAGCCTTGATCAGCGCGGTACTGGTCGCGCTGATGCTGTCCACCGGGGATACCGCCGAGTGGGGGGTGATCGATCGGCTGTGGCAGGTCTACACCGTCGAAGGCGTCTTGCTGACGGCGAGTATCGCGCTGAACACGTTCCCGTACTTCCGGACGGGCGACATGGCCGGGATCGGCATCCACGCGATCGCACCGATCATGATCGGTGTCGCGCTCGTCACCCACCGGCTCGTCGCCGAGCGATACGGCCGCGCGATCGAGCAAGCGACCGCTGCCGTGCCCGACCACGAAGATCTGCAGGAACGCCTGGCGGCACTCACTCAGGTCGGCGGAGCCGGAAACCAGATCCTGCCCAGCATTCTCATGGAGCCCACGGCGGTTCAGCAACCCGCCGCTGCACCGCAGCCTGCCTCGGCTCCAGAGGGCGCGGCTGTTGCCGGACAGCGCCCCGCCGACGCTACGCAGCACGAACAACGCTCTCCGGTCGCAGCAGGGCAGCCCGCCGCCGAGATCTCAGCGCCCGCTCCCGCTCCGGAACTCACGGAGCTGTGGCTGGCCACGACGCCGTTCCCCGCGATCGAACGGTCTCCCGTCGCGGAGGGCGGTTCGGAAGCGCCTGTCGATGCCACTGCGGACGAAGCCGTGCTGGACGCGCGATTGGCCGCGGCGGTGCGTCAGACACTCAACCGGATTCGATTCAGCAAGCCCGGTGAGCAACCGGTGGAGCACCCCGCCGCTGCCGCGCCCGCACCGAACGCCGCGGAAACCGCGGAGACGGCCGACGAGCACGGCGTGCCAGGGGAGATCGCAGAGGCGTCGTTCGCCGACGATGTGGCGGAGGCGGTTAGGGCGAGCGGGGCCGACGGGGAGCACGACTCGGAGACTGCCGAGACGCCCCCCGAATCGAATGTCCGTGCGCTGGAGCCGCTCGACGCGGGCGTGGTCCAGCACTACGCACCCGGTGCGGAGGACATGGATCGCCCGGCGCGGATGGAACCGGTCACCTCGGTCGTGGCGGCGAACGGGTCACCGATCGCGCACGACGCCGAGGACATGTCCGCCGCGACAGCGCCGCGCGCGATCAGCGAACCTCAGCTGACTACCCGATAGTCCGGCTCGTCTCTTCGGAGCCGCGAGTAGCTTCGCCGGGTCCTGCGGGTCGGTCGACGGCCGATCCCCGGACTCGAGAAAAGCCCCTAGCGCAGGGGCTTTTCTGCTGTGTGAGTCCCGACTCCGATGGGATCGCCGGTTCGGGTGACCGTGGGCCCGTGCACGAACCGGGCAGACCGAAGGGGCGCGTTCCTTCGTCGCCGGGCCGACAGCGTGCCGGCAGGCCGGCGTCCCGCGCTTGTTTCCCGGTCGACCGGATGGCGAAATGGACGTAGCGTCGAATTCGTGAAAGTTCCCGCACATCTGCCCACCACCGCGGGCGACCTGCGTTCGGCCGGCTATCTGCCGCGTGGCGTGAAGATCGAGATCCGCGAGAACCTGCTCGCGCTGCTGAGTTCCGGCGGTGACCCCTGGCCCGGCATCGTCGGTTTCGACCGAACGGTGGTGCCGCAGCTGGAACGCGCGCTGCTGGCGGGGCACGACGTCGTGCTGCTCGGCGAGCGCGGCCAGGGCAAGACCCGGCTGCTGCGTTCCCTGGTCGGCTTGCTGGACGAATGGACGCCCGTGATCGCAGGGGCCGAGCTGGGCGAACACCCGCTCGACCCGATCAGCCCGGCTGGTCGGCGGCTGGCCACGGAACTCGGCGACGACCTGCCCGTCGCGTGGCGGCATCGCTCGGAGCGGTACGCCGAGAAGCTCGCCACGCCCGACACCTCCGTCGGCGACCTGATCGGTGACGTCGACCCGGTCAAGGTGGCCGAGGGGCGCAGTCTCGGTGATCCCGAGACGATTCACTTCGGTCTCGTCCCGCGCGCGCACCGCGGCATCGTGGCGATCAACGAGCTGCCCGACCTCGCCGAACGCATCCAGGTCGCGCTGCTGAACGTGATGGAGGAACGCGATATCCAGGTCCGCGGCTATACGCTGCGCCTGCCGCTGGACGTGTTGCTCGTGGCCACCGCCAACCCGGAGGACTACACGAACCGCGGCCGCATCATCACACCGCTGAAGGACCGTTTCGGTGCGGAGATCCGCACCCACTATCCGCTCAGCGTCGAGGCCGAGGTGGCGCTGGTGCGCCAGGAGGCCGAACTGGTGGCCGAGGTGGGCGATCCGCTGATCGAGGTGCTCGCTCGGTTCGTGCGGCAGCTGCGCGAGTCGTCCGCGATCGACCAGCGCTCGGGGGTGTCCGCGCGCTTCGCCGTTGCCGCGGCCGAGACGGTGGCGGCGGCGGCGCTGCGCAGGTCGGCGGTGACGGGGGAGAGTCCCGCGGTGGCGCGGCCCGTCGACCTCGAGTCCGTTCCCGCGGTGTTGCGCGGCAAGCTGGAGTTCGAATCCGGTGAGGAGGGGCGTGAGCAGGAACATCTCACCCACCTGCTGCGCCGCTCGTTCTCCGAGACGGCGCGGGCGTTGCTCGGCGGCCTGAATCTGCGGCCACTGGCCGAGGCGGTCGGCGACGGGCATCTGGTCACCACCGGCGAACGCGTCCCCGCGGAGGAAGTCCTCTCGGCCCTGCCCGAACTGCCTGTGCTGCACGAAGTCGCCGAGCGGCTCGGCGTCGACGCGGCCGATCCGCCGCCGCGGATCGCCTCGGCCGTCGAAATCGCGCTGGAGGCGCTGTACCTGGCCCGTCAAATCGCGAAGGACTCCGACGACGGCTCGGCGGTGTACGGCCGATGACCGCCGTCGTTCCCGGCGGGGCGTCGTGACAACCCCCGACCGCTACTCCTACGGCCCCTATCACGAGGGGCCCGATCCGTTGGCGCCCCCGCTGGACCTGCGGGAGGCGCTGGACCGGATCGGTCGCGACGTCATGGAGGGCAGTTCGCCGCGCAACGCCCTGCAAGAGCTGTTGCGGCGCGGCACCCGCACCATGCCGGGGCTGGAGGAGCTGACGCGCCGGTTGTGGCAGCGCCGCGCGGAGATCGCCAGGAGCCACCGGCTGGACGGCACGCTGCAGCAGGTCCGGGAACTGCTCGAAGAGGCATTGGAAGCCGAGCGCGGCGCCCTGTTCCCCGATCCGTCCGACGACGCCAGGTTCGCCGAAGCGCGGCTGGACGCACTACCGTCGAGCACGGCCGCCGCCGTCACCGAGCTCGCCGAGTACCCCTGGCGGTCGCAGACCGGCCGCGACAACTATCAGAAGATCCGTGACCTGCTCGGCCGCGAGCTGCTGGAATCGCGCTTCCAGGGCATGAAACAGGCTTTGCGGAACACCACTCCGCAGGACGTGGAGCGGGTCCGGCGGATGATGGCCGACCTGAACGACCTGCTCGCCGCCCACGCCAGGGGCGAGGACACCGAGCAGCGGTTCGCCGAGTTCATGGCCGAGCACGGCGAATTCTTCCCGGAGAATCCGCGCGACACCGAGGAACTGATCGACGCGCTCGCCGCCCGCGCCGCCGCCGCGCAGCGCATGATGAACTCGATGTCCGAGCAGCAGCGCGCGGAGCTGTCCGAGCTGATCGGCCAGGCGTTCGGCGATCCGGGGATCGCCCAGCAGGTCTCCGCGCTGGACGCGCATCTGCGGTCGCTACGTCCCGGCGAGGACTGGAACTCCGGTCGGAGGTTCCGCGGCGACGACCCGCTCGGCCTCGGCGAAGGCGCGCAAGCCCTGCAAGATCTCGCCGAACTCGACGCGCTCGCCGAGCAACTCGGCCAGTCCTATGCCGGTGCGCGTTTGGAGGACATCGACCTGGACGCGCTGGCCCGCCACCTCGGCGCGGACGCGAGCGTGGATGCCGCCCGGCTGGCCGAACTGGAGCGCGAATTGCGCGGGCAAGGCATCTTCGAGCGGGCGCAGGACGGCTCACTGCGACTGACGCCCAAGGCTTTGCGCCGGCTCGGCGAGGTGGCGCTGCGTGACGTCGTCGGACGCTTGCGATCCCGTCGCGGCGAGCGGGACACGGCCCTGGCGGGTGGCGCGGGTGAGCCGACCGGCGGTTCCCGGGCCTGGCGGTTCGGCGACACCGAGCCGTGGGACGTGTCGCGGACCGTCCGCAATGGCGTGCTGCGGTCGGCGACGACGGGCAAACGCAGTGTGCGGCTGGACGTTTCCGATGTCGAGATCATGGAGACCGAGCAGCGGTCCAGGGCCGCCGTCGCGCTGTGCGTGGACACGTCCTGGTCGATGGTGCAGGACGGGAGATGGGTGCCGATGAAGCGCACCGCCTTGGCGCTGCACCACTTGATCGCCACCAGGTTCCGCTCCGACGCGCTGAGCGTGATCACCTTCGGCAGGCACGCGACGACCGTGGACATCGGCGAACTGACCGCGCTGGAAGGCGTCTGGGAGCAGGGCACCAATCTGCACCACGCGCTGCTGCTCGCCGCGGGGCACCTGCGCAGGCATCCGGACGCGGTGCCGATCGTGCTCGTCGTCACCGACGGCGAGCCGACCGCTCATCTGGAGCCGGACGGCCAGACGTACTTCGATTGGCCGCCCGCGCAGCGCACGCTGGCCGTGACGATGGCTCAGGTCGACGCCTTGGCCAAGCTGGGTGCGTCGGTGACGGTGTTCATGCTCGGGGAGGACCCGCGTCTGGCCGCGTTCGTCGACCTGATGGCCCGCCGCAGCGGCGGGCGCGTGGTGATGCCGGATCTGGACGGTCTCGGCGCCGCCGTGGTGAGCGATTACCTGCGCGGTAAGCCGTGAGGCGCGACCAACGCTGCGGACAGGGAGGACGGCCGGCCCTACACTGAGCGGGTGACTTTTCGTCGGCTCGTCGCAGTGTCGTTCTTCGCCTTGGTGGTTCCTCTCGGCGTCGCCGCCTGCACGACGGAAGGCCCTGGTACGAAGACCGATTGCGCCCTGAGCGGCTGCACGGTGACCTTCGCCCGTGGTGTGGACGCCAAAGCGAGCATCCTGGGCATCGAAGCGAAACTCATCGGCGTGAACGGCAACCTGGTCACCCTGTCGGTGGGCGGTCAGGAGGTCACGGTCCCGGTCGGAGAGACCCGGTCCGCCGACGGAAGCACCGTCGCGGTGCAGGAGGTGACCGACGACAAGGTCGTGGTCAAGATCTCCACCGGCCTCACCGCAGGCTGATTTCGTTTGGTGTAGCCGCCCGGTCCTTCGAGCGGGTGTATCGCCGATCTTGTCATTGCTACGAGATGACTGCCCGGTGCGCCGGTCTCCCCGGCACGGCATGCCTCCGTGCGCGGCGCACGGAGGCGGAGGCGTGCAGTGTCGGTGACGCCTGCCCGTGCGTGCACAGTCGCAGGCGTGTCGCGTATGTGGCACCGGAGCAGTCGAGCGGCCGTATCGAGGATTTATTGTGGCGGGGTCGGCGTGGCGAGATCGAAAACCGACGGGTATTGAATACCAATAGGTATTGAATACCGAAAGGTATTTATTCCGCGCTGCCAGGGAAAATGTTTTTTACCGGAAATTTCTCCCCAATTAGCTGTACAGCGTGCGGTATGCGTGTGTAGCGTCTGGAACCCGTAAACCCCTCACATGACAAGTGGTGGCGCGTGATCGGTATCGACGGTTGTCTGAAACGCATCATGGATATTCCCGGTGCGCGCAGTGTGACATTGGTGGACGGCGCGAGCGGTCTGGCGATCGCCGCGGACGGCAGGCACGAGGTGCTGGACGAGCACGAAGATGCCGCCGCCACAACGGATGTGGTGCGCGCGGTGCTCGCCTGCCCGGCATTGTCGAGCGGCGGTGGCGGTGACGACGTCACCGAGATCATCGTCTGCGGAACCCGCGGATACCACCTGCTGAACCTGGTGAACGGCGATTTCGACGGACGGCTTTTCGTCCACGTGCTGTTCGACGAGGACTCCGGGAATCTCGCGATGGCGCGATATCGGCTGCGCGGAATTCTCGATGAATTGGCCGAGGGCACCGATGAGTCCTGAGCTCGCGGTCGAATTGCGGCGGCTGGAGAAGGAAGGACGTACCGGCGTGCTGCGCGCGGGCGACGGTGCGTTTCACCTCGCCGAAGGCGCGATCGTTTCCGCCGATTGCCGCCGCACCACGGGACTGGACCGGCTGGTCGTCGAGGCGGGTGTGGCGACCGCCGAGGACTGGCGGCGCGCGGGGGCGGGCGATCCCGGCCGTGTGCTGGGGCGGCCCCGGCTGGAAACCCTCGCCATGCTGTCGGTTTTCGACGCCGCCTACTTCTTGCTGGCCTCGCCCGCCGTCCCGGAGTTCCGGCCGGCCCCACCACACTGGCTGGCCCCGGTCTGCCACATTCCGCCGCGTGCTCTCGTGCAGGAGTGCGCGCGGCGCGGCGATCCGGAGTCCGGGCCGTGGCCCGCGGATCTGGTCGATCGGGTCCCGGTCGTGCCGGTGCGCCGGGTGCGGCGGCGGCGGCTGGTGCTCACCGGGGGGCAGGCCGAGGTGCTGGCCGCCGCGGACGCGCGGCGCAGTGTCGCGGGGATCGGCCGCGAACTGGGCCGCACCACCTATGGATGTCTGGTCGCGGTGCGGGATCTGACCGCCGCGGGGCTGATCGAGCCGCCCGCCGGAACATCCGTCCCGGTGGCGTCCCGGCCGGTCGCACCCGAACCGGTGACCGACGAGCCCGTGGCGGTCGCAGCCGTGAGCGCCGAGCCGGGCCGGCTTCCGAGACGCCGCGGGCGGCACTCGGCGCCGGTCCCCGTCGCGGAGCGTTCGGAACCGCCGGACCGGGATCTGCTCGTCCGCCTGCAAGCGGCTTTGGAGGAGCTCGCGTGACCGCGCGGAAGAAACTGCTCGGCAATGTGATGGGAAGGTTGACCAAGGTGGCGATGTCCGGACCCGAACCGAACGCGGCGGTGCTTCTGGAGCTGAAGGCCCTGCGCGATCGCGTCCCCCGGCTGACCGGCGCGCTCGTGGCATCCAACGACGGGCTACTCGTCGCCCACGATCTACCTGCGCAGATCGAGCCGAACGGGATGGCGGCGATGGCCGCCTCGCAGCTGTCGCTGTCGCACCGGCTGGCCACCACCGCGCACGGCGGCGGGTTCAGCGAGGTGGTGGTGCACGGCACGAGCGGGCACGTGGTCATCTACGCGGCGGGCTGGACGTCGCTGACCGTCCTGGCCGCCCCCGAGGTGAACATCGGCAGGCTGCATCTGGAATCCCGCCCGGCGGCGCGGGCGATCGCCGACTTGCTCACGCCGGTGGCGACCGACGCACGAAGCGAACAGACAACGAAAACCCACTGAAAGGACTCTCAATGAAGTTGTCAAGCTGCGGCGGTGGCGGGGGCTGGTCCGGTGAGGGTGAATTCGCGGCCGTCGCGCAGCAGGGCCCAGAGC
>NZ_JBVJAP010000014.1:0-195626 GCF_055590505.1 Nocardia sp. NPDC041819
TCGTGCCAGTGCAACCGCCCGGCCTGCTCGGCCCAGAATGCTTCCCGATCGGCCGCCGCCCGCTGGTAGAACCCCGCGTCGGCGTTCGCCTCAGCGGCGAACTCCGCGCTCGGCGGGTAGGCGGTGGTGGTGTCGCGGTCATCGGTGGTTGCGCTGGTCACGCGAGATCTCCTAACGAAAGAGCAAGGGGGACGAGGAAGGCCGGGCAGCGATCAGTGCATCACCGCCTTCTCCGCGCCGACGCCGGTGAGCGAGCGGACCTCCATCTCCGCAGCCTTGGCGGGGTCCTCGGACCTGCCGCCGACCAAGGTGCCGATGACGCCGAGCGCGAACGCCAACGGGATGGAGACGATGCCCGGGTTGGACAGCGGGAACCAGTCGAAATCCGATCCGGGGAGCATGGCGGTCTTGCTGCCGGAGACCGCGGGGGAGAACACGATCAGCACGATCGTCGAGATCAGGCCGCCGTACATGCTGAACAGCGCACCGGTGGTGTTGAACCGCCGCCAGAACAGCGAGAACAGGATGGTCGGCAGATTCGCCGACGCCGCGACCGCGAACGCCAGCGCCACCAGGAAGGCGACGTTCTGCCCGTTGGCCAGGATGCCCAGGGCGATGGCCAGCACGCCGATCACCACCGCGGTGATGCGGGACACCCGGACCTGTTCGCGCTCACCGGCTTTCCCGCGCTTGATGACGTTGGCGTAGATGTCATGGGCGAACGAGGCCGACGCCGTGATGGTCAGGCCCGCGACCACCGCGAGGATGGTGGCGAAGGCGACCGCGGAGATCACGCCGAGCAGCACCACGCCGCCGAGTTCGAAGGCCAGCAGCGGCGCCGCCGAATTCTGCCCGCCCGCGGCCGCGAGGATGCGGTCCGGGCCGACGATCGCCGCCGCGCCGTAGCCGAGCACCAGGGTGAACAGGTAGAACGCGCCGATCAGGCCGATCGCCCAGACCACCGAGCGCCGTGCCTCTTTGGCGGTGGGCACGGTGTAGAAGCGCATCAGCACATGCGGCAGGCCCGCGGTGCCGAGCACCAATGCCAGGCCGAGGGAGAGGAAGTTGAGCTTCGAGGTCTCGCTGCCGCCGTACTGCGCGCCGGGAGCGAGCACGTCGCGCGCGGCGACGGCCTTGTTCGCCGAGCCGGAGACCGCTTCCTGCGCGGAGCCCAGGATGTCGGAGAAGTTGAAACCGAACTTCGCGAACACCATGACGGTCATCAGCGCCGCGCCCACGATCAGCAGCACCGCCTTGATGATCTGCACCCACGTGGTGCCCTTCATCCCGCCGACCAGTACGTAGACGATCATCAGCACGCCGACCACGGCGATCACGATGGACTGCCCGGTCTTGTCGGAGATGTCCAGCAGCAGTGCGACCAGGCCGCCCGCGCCCGCCATCTGCGCGAGCAGGTAGAACAGCGACACGGTGAGCGTGGACAGCGCGGCGGCGGTGCGTACCGGGCCTTCCTTCAGCCGGAAGCTCAGCACGTCGGCCATGGTGAATTTGCCGGTGTTGCGGAGCATTTCGGCGACCAGCAGCAGCGCTACCAGCCAAGCGACCAGGAATCCGATGGAATAGAGGAAACCGTCGTAGCCGTAGACCGCGATGGCGCCCGCGATGCCGAGGAAGCTGGCGGCCGACAGGTAGTCGCCCGCGATGGCGACGCCGTTCTGCGGGCCGGAGAAGCCGCGCCCTCCGGTGAAGTAGTCGGCGGCGGTGGCGTTGTTGCGGCTGGCGCGGATCACCACGATCATCGTGAACACGACGAAGACGCCGAAGATGGCGATATTGGCGACCGGGTTGCCGACCGTCGCGGCGGCGGCGTAGGTGTGCACGGTGTTCACGCTCGGTCTCCCTCGAGGTAGCCGCGGATGGTCGCCGCGCGCGGATCCAGTTCCCGGTTGGCGAACCGGACGTACAGCGCGGTGATGGCGAAGGTGGATACGAATTGGCCGAGGCCGAGCAGCAACCCGACGTTGACGTCGCCGAACACCGGGCGGCTCATGAAGTCGTGGGCGTAGGCGCCGAGCAGGACGTAACCGAGGTACCAGAGCAGGAACAACGCGGTCATCGGAAACACGAAGCGGCGCAGGCGCATTCGCAGTTCCTGGAATTGGGGGCTCGCCTGCACTTCGGCGAATTCTGCTGCGCTCGGCGCTCGCCGCGGGGCGGTGTCGTCGAGTTCGGTACTGATCATGAGTGTCCTACCAAGTGACGTGGCTTACTTCTCGAGGACGGTAAGCCAGGCCCACGGCTCACCAGTAGGCTGTGGCGTGGGTCACTCTGTGAAGGTGCCCGAATCTGCGCTGAGCGGTCGATGTGACGCGATGAACGGTCGACCGCCCGGGGCCACGGTCAGTCCGAGCGCAGGCTGCGCTCGCGGTCGGCGCCCATGCCCAGTCGCTCCGGCGCGTGCATCCGGACGAAGATCCGGCTCACCGTCCTCGCGCCGAGTCCGCGGGTGAACGAGCTGACCAGCACCATGGTGGCGAACGCCAGCGGCACGCTGATCGCCGCCGGATAGCCGAGCAGCGCCGCGGGCCAGCCGCCCGCCACCGCGTCGGAGAATCCGCCGGTGACCGAGACGGCGGTCGCGGTGCCCGCGGCGAGCCCGCCCGCGATCAGGCCGGCCGCCGCGCCCGCCGCGGTCAGCCCGCGCCACCAGATGCCCAGCACCAGCAGCGGGCACAGCGTGGAGGCGGCCACCGCGAAGGCCAGGCCGACGGTGCGCGACAGGTCCAGCGACACGACGGTCAGCGACAGCGCCAGCGGAACCGAGCCCGCGACCAGCGCCGCCGCGCGGAAGTCCCGGATCCGCCCGCGCAGCATGTCGGTGCTGAGCACGCCCGCGATGCTCACCAGCAGTCCCGACGAGGTGGACAGGAACGCGGCGATCGCGCCCGCCGCGGCCAGCGCCGCGAGCAGCTGCCCTGGCAGTCCGGCGACCACCGAGCCGGGCAGCAGCACCACCGCGGCATCGGAGGTCCCGGTGATCAGCAGTTGCGGCACGTACAGCCGGGCGAAGACGCCCAGCAGGACGGGGAACAGGTAGAACAGTCCGACCAGGCCGATCACCGCGAGCGCCGTCGCGCGCGCGGCCCGCCCATCGGGGTTGGTGTAAAAGCGCACCAGCACGTGCGGCAGGCCCATGGTGCCGAGGAAGGTCGCGAGGATCAGCGAATAGACCTGGTAGGCCGGATGCGGTCCGCCCAAGCCGCCGCCCGGCGCCAGCCAGCCCGTGCCGTCGGCGGGTGCGCCCGCGACCACCGGCACGGCGGCCCCGGCTTCCAGCACCAGCCGCGTGCCCGCGGACAGCTCGTGGGTGCCGGGCGCCAGCGGCACCGGACCGTCGACCGCGCGGTCGTCGAGTGTTCCCGTGATCGAAACCTGCTGCGGCGCACCGACCCGCACCACCACGTCGGTGGTCACGTCGACGGTCGTGCGCTCGGACACCACCGGCGGGGCGGGCGCGCCCAATTCCCGCTCGTCGGCGAGGAAGTGCCCGAGCAACACCAGCGCGGGAAGGGCCACCGCGGTCAGCTTCAGCCAGTACTGGAACGCCTGGACCAGGGTGATCGAGCGCATCCCGCCGCCGACCACGTTGGCGAGCACGATCGCGCCCACCCCCACCGCGCCCACCCAGTCCGGCACCCCGAGCAGGATGTGCAGGGTCAGCCCGGCCCCTTGGAACTGCGGAATGAGATACACCGCGCAGATGAGCACCACGACGGTGGCCGCGAGCCTGCGCAAACGCAGTGAGCCCAGCCGGAATTCGGCGAAGTCGGGCACCGTGTACGCGCCGGAGCGGCGCAGCGGAGCGGCGACGAACAGCAGCAGCGCCAGGTATCCGGCGGTGAAGCCCACCGGGTACCACAGCGCGTCCGCGCCGTATTTCGCGATCAACCCGGCCACGCCGAGAAACGATGCGGCCGAGAGGTATTCACCGGAGATCGCGGCGGCGTTCCAGCGCGGTCCCACGCTGCGCGACGCGACGAGGAAGTCGGAGGTGGTGCGCGCGAGTCGCACGCCGTACGCGCCGATCGCGACGGTCGCCAGCGCCGCGAGGACCAGCGCGGCCACGGTGAGCGCAGGCGCCGTGCTCGAGGTCATGGAGCGCTCCGGGGCGGGCGCATCGGTTCGGCGGGCGATGTGGACGTGATCGACTTGTTCATGGTGGAGGGCGCACCATCAGTCCTCGGCCAGTTCGAGGAAGTCCTGTTCGTTGCGTTCGGCCAAGCGCACATAGGTGCGGCCGAGCAGGAACAGCAGCGGGTAGACGGCTCCGCCGAGCAGCAGCCACGGCAACCGGATGCCCAGCACCGCCATGGAGCCGATCGAGCCGGTCCGGAACAGCACCGGCAGCGCGCACAGCAGCGCGATGCTCACCAGGCCCACGCGTAGCGCGAGCCCGAGTTGGGCGCGGATCAGCCCCCCGATGAGCGCTTCGCCGAACTCGGTTTGCTCGGCGACCTCCACCCGCGTGCGCACCCGCCGTGCGCCACGTCGCTCGGAGAGCACGACACGCCTGCGGACCGGACGCTGCGGCCCGGTCACTGGTTGCCCCGGTGCTGCCGGGGCCGGTGCACCAGCCGTTGTTTCAGCTCACGAACCTGTCTTCGGCTGACCGGCAGCTCGACCGCTCGCGCGTCGCCCTCGGCCCGCAGGCAAACCACGGTCCCCGAACCCACGCTGCGCAGCCCGGTGACCAGCCGCAGCGCCACCAGGTACGACCGATGCACCCGGAGGAATCCCGCGTCGTGCCAGCGAGCCTCCAGCGCCGACAACGGAATCCGCACCAGGTGCGATCCGGCGCTGGTGTGCAGCCGCGCGTAGTCGCCGTCGGCTTCCACCCAGCTCACGCTCGATCGCGGTACCAGCGTGGTCACTCCGCCCAGTTCCACGGGGATGACCTCGTTCGGGTCGGTGCGGGCTTCGGCGGCGGGCGGGTGCGGCGCGCTGCGCGCCGCGGCGATCCGCCGCACCGCCTCCGCGAGCCGGTCCTCCCGCAGCGGCTTGAGCAGATAGTCCACCGCGCCCAGGTCGAACGCCGCGATCGCCCGGTCGTCGTGTGCGGTCACGAAGACCACGGCGGGCGCGGCGGCGAACTCCGAGAGGATGCCGGCCAGCTCCATGCCGTCCAGTCCCGGCATGTTGATGTCCAGGAACACCGCGTCGATCGGATGGGCGCGCAGCACCCGCAGTGCGCTGGTGGCGTCGCCAGCCGCGTGGATCTCGCCGATCTCGGTCCGCGCGCGCAGCAGATACACCAGCTCGTCCAGAGCGGGTTTCTCGTCGTCCACGGCGAGCACGCGCAGCGCGCCCGCCGGTTTGCCGGTAACGCGGGTCACAATCGCACCATCGTAAAGCTCCCCTGCGAGGCCGCCGACGGGTGCCGTCGGCGTGACGCCCTCAGCTCCGGGGCGGCACCTCGAGGGGCCGCGGCCGGACCCCGGAGTCGACCGACGCCCGCGACGAAGGCGCGCACTTCCGCGGCTGCGCGTCGAGCCGGTGCTCGCAGCGGCGCGGGGGTGGTGTGCCGGTTGCTGTCGTGTGCCGGTCTTATGCCCGGATGCCCGCGCGGAACTTGGGGACGCGCAGGCTGACCTTCGTGCCCGCGCCGGGCGCGGTTTCCACGACCAGGCCGTAGTCGTCGCCGAAGGCCGCGCGCAACCGGTCGTCGACATTGGCCAGCCCGACGTGCGCGGCCTCACCGGAGCCCGCGGGGCCCGTCCCGGCGTCGACGGCGTCCAGCGCCCCGGAGCGCAGCAGATCCGGGTCCATGCCGACGCCGTCGTCCTCGACGCTGATCACGCAGTCGGTGCCCGCGTCGGTGGCGACGATGCTGACGGTGCCGCCGTGCGCGGTGCCCGCCAGCCCATGCCGCACCGCGTTCTCCACCAGCGGCTGAAGCGCGAGGAAGGGCAGCACCACGCCGAGCACCTCGGGCGCGATCCGCAGCCGGACCTGGAGCGCGTCGCCGAAACGGGCGCGTTCCAGCGCGAGGTACCGCTCGATGTTGCGCAACTCGTCGGACAGCACCGTGAATTCGCCCGCGGCGCGGAAGGAGTACCTGGTGAAGTCGGCGAACTCGAGGATCAGCTCGCGGGCCCGCGCCGGGTCGGTGCGGACGAACGAGGCGATGGTGTTCAGCGCGTTGTAGATGAAGTGCGGGCTGATCTGGGCTCGTAGCGCGCGCACCTCGGCGCGGTCCAGCCGAGCCCGCGACGCGTCCAGCTCGGCCAGTTCGAGCTGCCCGCAGGCGTACCGAGCCACCTCGGCGACCGCACCCAGTCGGCCCGGTCCCGGCTGCCCGGCGCTCACGACTCCCAGCACGCCGGCCACGCCGTTGGATTCGACCAGCAGCGGTTGCGCGATCAGCGTGCGTCCCGCGTGTTCGCCGCGTCCGGGGCCGGCGACGAGCACCGGGCGCTCGCCCGCGACGGCGCGCACGGCGGCTTCGCCGAAGTATTCGGCCAGTTCGGCGTGCGGGCCGTCCCAGGCGAGCAACGTGCCGTCGGGGTCGGCCAGCGCGAGCGCTTCGGCGCCGGTGAGTGCGCGCAGGTGCGGCGCCGCTTCCCGCGCGGACTGCTCGGTCAGCCCGCGCCGCAGCGGGACCGCCGCCAGCGACGCGGTGTGCAACGCCGAATGCACCGCCCGCTCCGCGGGGGTGGTCACCACTCTGCGGGTGCGCGACCAGATCAGCAGCGCACCGGCGATCAGCGCCGCCACGGTCGCGACGGCGAGTGCGGTGGTCATGGCGGGCATCGGCGCACGGACTGCATGGGCTGATTATCGCGTCGGCCGCGAACGCACGCGGAGCGGTGGCGGACCCTGATGCGAGATCGGGCCTGGAGTATCGGCCGGATCTCGCATCAGGGTGGCGGAGCCGGGGCTCGCGATCGAGTCCCGGAGCGTCGATCCGATCGCGTGATGAACGCGGTCGTGGTCAGCGATTGCGGCCGGTCGCGGCGCGGTGGCGGTCCTGCGGCTGGTCGCGGTGCGGCGCGGTGGGGGCCTGCGGCCGTGATGGGGTGCCCCCCGGCGGTCCCGCCGATCTCACCGGTGCCGCGGCGCGGTCCGGTCCGCCGGAGTTCAGCCCTGGTACTGCGGGACCGTGAACTCGATGGTGCCGGGTTCGGGGAAGTGCGCCGCGCCGATGCTGACCGTCGCGGTGAACTTGCCGATGCCGGGAAGGAACAGTGCGGAGTGGCCGCTGTTGCCCCAGTAGCCGGGGCCCTGCGCGACCACTTGGAACGTACCTTCCTGGCCGGTGTCGACGTTGCGGTAGTTCAGCGTGACCGGCAGCGTGCACGGCCCGGCGCCGACCAGCGTCGCGCCCACGGTGAAGGCCGCCTGGTTGGGGTAGGCGTTGCCGTTGACCGACATCTCCACCTGACCCACGCACGGCCCCTGGGCCAGGGTGTACACGGTGGCGAACGCGGCGGGCGCGGCCGCGGCGGGCGCGGCCGTCGCGGCCAGTGCCGCCATCGCCGTAGCGGGGACCATCAAGAGCGCTGTCGTCGAATTCATCGACACCTCCACGATTTCGGGAAAATCCGGTCTGCCGTGCTGGCCCGTCCCCGAGAAGCGCCGGCATCGTCGTGGGGAGGGAAGCAGAGGTTACCGCCGAACCACGGCCGCCGTTCGGGTGTTCCCGAATTCGGCAAGACCCCGACACTCGCGGAAATCGGCCACTTACACGGCGAGTCCCCAGGACGCGCCGGTGATCTTCCCCACCGACACGCCGGACGCCCGAGTGGCGCCAGCGCGCCGGTCCGAAGCAGTCGGTGGGCACGCCTAGAATCGGTCCAGCCAACCCCCGTCGAGACCTTGGGAGGAAGGACCGTCTTGGCCGCCTCGTCCGGATCGTTCGTCCATCTGCACAACCACACCGAGTACTCCATGCTCGATGGTGCGGCCAAGATCTCGCCACTGTTCAGCGAGGCGAAACGGCTGGGGATGAACGCGGTCGGGATGACCGACCACGGCAACATGTACGGCGCCTCGGAGTTCTACAACTCGGCCAAGAAGCACGACATCAAGCCGATCATCGGCATCGAGGCCTACATCGCGCCCGCCTCCCGGTTCGAGACCAAGCGCGTGCAGTGGGGCGATCCGAGCCAGAAGGGCGACGACGTCTCCGGCTCGGGCGCCTACACGCACATGACCATGGTCGCCGAGAACGCGACCGGCCTGCGCAACCTGTTCAAACTCTCCTCGCTGGCCTCCATCGAGGGCCAGCTCGGCAAGTGGGCGCGCATGGACGCGGAGATCATCGCCCAGTACGCCGAGGGCATCATCGCGACGACCGGCTGCCCCTCCGGCGAGGTGCAGACCCGCCTGCGCCTGGGGCACGAGCGCGAGGCGCTCGAGGCCGCGGCCAAGTGGCAGGAGATCTTCGGCAAGGACAATTTCTTCCTCGAGATCATGGACCACGGCCTGTCCATCGAGCGCCGGGTCCGCGAGGGGTTGCTGAACGTCGGCAAGCAACTGGGCATCCCGGCGCTGGCCACGAACGACTGCCACTACGTCACCAAGGACCAGTCCGCCAACCACGAGGCGCTGTTGTGCGTGCAGACCGGCAAGACGCTGTCGGATCCCACGCGCTTCAAGTTCGACGGTGACGGCTACTACCTGAAGTCCGCCGAGGAGATGCGCGCGCTGTGGGACGCCGAGGTGCCCGGCGCGTGCGACAACACGGTGCTGATCGGCGAGCGGGTCCAGTCCTACGACGACGTGTGGGCCTTCAAGGACCGCATGCCGATCTTCCCGGTGCCCGAGGGCGAGGACCAGGATTCCTGGCTGCGCAAAGAGGTCGATCGCGGCCTGGCGCGCCGGTTCCCGGACGGCGTGCCCGAGGAGTACTACAGCCGCGCCTATTTCGAACTGGACGTCATCAAGCAGAAGGGCTTCCCCGCCTACTTCCTCGTCGTCGGCGACCTCGTCAAGCACGCTCGGGAGGTCGGCATCCGGGTCGGCCCCGGCCGTGGTTCGGCGGCCGGTTCGCTGGTGGCCTACGCGCTCGGCATCACCAATATCGACCCGCTGCCGCACGGCCTGCTGTTCGAGCGGTTCCTCAACCCGGAGCGCCCGTCCGCGCCCGATATCGATATCGACTTCGACGATCGCCGTCGCGGTGAGATGGTCCGCTACGCCACCGAGAAGTGGGGGACCGACCGGGTCGCCCAGGTGATCACCTTCGGCACGATTAAAACCAAGGCCGCGATCAAGGACTCCGCGCGCGTCCAGTTCGGCCAGCCCGGCTTCGCCATCGCCGACCAGATCTCCAAGGCGCTGCCGCCGCCGATCATGGCCAAGGACATCCCGCTGTCGGGCATCATGGATCCCGATCACGAGCGGTACAAAGAGGCCGCCGAGGTCCGCGAACTCATCGGCAACAACCCGGATGTGGCCAAGATCTACGAGACCGCGCGCGGACTCGAGGGCCTGATCCGCAACGCCGGTGTGCACGCCTGCGCGGTGATCATGTCCTCCGAACCGTTGATGGACGCCATCCCGGTGTGGAAGCGGCCCCAGGACGGGGCGATCATCACCGGCTGGGACTACCCGTCCTGCGAGGCCATCGGCCTGCTGAAGATGGACTTCCTCGGTCTGCGCAACCTCACCGTCATCGGTGACGCGCTGGACAACATCAAGGCCAACCGCGGCATCGACCTGGACATGGACAACCTGCCGCTGGACGACCCCGCGACCTACGAATTGCTCTCGCGCGGCGACACGCTCGGCGTCTTCCAGCTCGACGGCGGTCCCATGCGCGACCTGCTGCGCCGCATGCAGCCCACCGGCTTCAACGACATCGTCGCCGTGCTCGCGCTCTACCGCCCCGGCCCGATGGGCATGAACGCGCACAACGACTACGCCGACCGCAAGAACGGGCGGCAGCCGATCAAGCCGATCCACCCCGAGTTGGAGGAACCGCTCAAGGACATCCTCGCCGAGACCTACGGCCTGATCGTCTACCAAGAGCAGATCATGTTCATCGCGCAGAAGGTCGCCTCCTACTCGATGGGCAAGGCCGACGCGCTGCGCAAGGCCATGGGTAAGAAGAAACTCGAGGTGCTCGAGGCCGAGTACAAGGGCTTCCACGAGGGCATGACCACGAACGGCTTCTCCGAGGCCGCGGTGAAGGCGCTGTGGGACACCATCCTTCCGTTCGCCGGCTACGCGTTCAACAAGTCGCACGCCGCGGGCTACGGCCTGGTCTCGTTCTGGACCGCATACCTCAAGGCCAACTACCCGGCCGAGTACATGGCGGGCCTGCTCACTTCCGTGGGCGACGACAAGGACAAGGCCGCGGTCTACCTCTCCGACTGCCGCCGCCTCGGCATCACCGTGCTTCCGCCGGACGTCAACGAGTCCGAGCAGAACTTCGCCTCCGTCGGCAAGGACATCCGCTTCGGTCTAGGCGCGGTGCGCAACGTCGGCGCGAACGTCGTCTCCTCGATCATCCAGGCGCGCAAGGAGAAATCGAAGTTCACCGATTTCTCCGATTACCTGAACAAGATCGACGCCATCGCCGCGAGCAAGAAGGTCACCGAATCGCTGATCAAGGCAGGCGGTTTCGACTCCCTCGGGCATCCGCGCAAGGGCCTGATGCTGATCCACTCCGATGCCATCGACGCCGTGATGGCCACCAAGAAGGCCGAGGCGATCGGTCAATTCGACCTGTTCGGCGGCTTGGACGCGGACGAGTCGGTGACCTCGGTGTTCAACGTGAAGGTCCCCGACGAGGAGTGGGAGTCCAAGCACCGGCTCGCTCTGGAGCGGGAGATGCTCGGCCTGTACGTCTCCGGGCATCCGCTCAACGGCGTCGAGCACGTGCTCGCGGCGCAGGCCGACACGCAGATCCCCGCCATCCTGGAGGGCGACATCAAGGACGGCACCCAGGTGACCGTCGGCGGCATCCTGGCCTCGGTGAACCGGCGCATCAACAAGAACGGCCTGGCCTGGGCCTCCGCGCAGCTGGAAGACCTCACCGGTGGCATCGAGGTGCTGTTCTTCCCGCAGTCGTACTCGGTGTACGGGATGGACGTCGTGGAGGACGCCGTGGTGCTGGTCAAGGCACGCGTCTCGGTCCGCGACGACCGGATCTCGCTGATCGCCAACGATCTCGCCGTGCCCGACCTGTCCGCGGTCGGCGTCGCCAAGCCGCTCGCGGTCACCGTCACCACCCGGATGTGCACGCCGGACAAGATCGGCGAACTCAAGCGGGTCTTGTCCCGGCACCCCGGCACGTCGGATGTGCATATTCGGCACGTCGGCGCCCGAGACAAGACCACGCTGCTGAAACTCGACGAACGCCTGCGAGTCTCACCGTCCTCGGCACTGATGGGCGACCTCAAGGCACTGCTCGGCCCGGGCTGCTTGGCGAGTTGATCGGTGGGCTCCGCGCGGTGAGGAATCGGGCGGCTGCTCGGCCCGGACTGCTCGCGAGGTTCGGTGTCGTCGCGAGCCGAGCCGTTGTCGGCGGGCTGATCGGCAAGCTGGACGCGGTCACAAGTGGAGCGATCGATCGGCGTGTGTCGCTGCGCGAGTGAACGGCGAGCGGGGTGCCGTCTTCGGTGCTGTGGGGGGCGGCCTCGATGCGCTGCGTGACCGCCTGACAGCGGGCTGCGCGCGTTACGAATCGAGCCATTGCTCGATCTGGGTGAGATTCGCGGCGGTGACGACGGCATCGCCGTCTTCGGCGTCCACAAGTTGCCAGTCACGCGGTGACACTGGATCGCGCACCAGCCGGTAACCCCCGCGTGTGGCTCGATCGGTCAGTTCCCGGAGCCGTTCGGCGATCGGATCTCGTGCGGTTTCATTCATGAGTCAGGTCTCCACGGGCGTTGTTGTCGTGCGGAATCCGGCGTGACGCGCCCGGCGGTGACCAGCGCGGCGAATGCGGCGCGTTTGCGAGCGCAGTCGTGTTCGCGGTGTAGTTGCATGGCGCGGTGTGCGGCGGCGATGGTCAGCTGCTGGGCAGGTGTCGCGCATGTCCACTCTTCCGGCCATTGGATCGGGTGCGAGTGTCGCTGCCTAAGAGCTGATTTCCGTCCAGCGGCCGGTCGGCGAGGCTGATCGGTGGGCCACACACAGCCGATGACGAGGAGTACCGTGCCGCATCCAGCGAAGATCGCCACGATGCTCGACATCGCGGGCCATATTCCCACGCTCGCTCACCGCCGGCAGCCGTCGCCCGAACCGGTGCGCAGGTCCTCGGCGAGCCGACCGAGTCCATCGAGCACCTCCTGGAACGTTCGGGGTTCCGGCATGCTGTCGGCGGGCAGCGCGGGACCGGTGTGCTCGGTGGGGAAGTCGATGCCACGCCGGTGCGCGCGTTCGCGCGGGCTCGTTCCCTGCGGCACGATCCGGCCGTGCCGCACGAGGGTGTGAAAGGCGACCGCCTTCCACGCACACCGATCGATCCGGCATTCCCGATGCCGCCGCATCTGCCGATGCGCCAACTCCACCTCGGCCGAACCGCAAATACCCGGCGGCGCAACGAAAACGCCCCCGTCCCCGCCATTACGCAACATATTCCCAATTCCTCCATGGCCCACCGGGCCGATCATGTCGAGTGGCACACGGCTGCGGCATTTCGCGAGAAGGCCTCTCGACCAGGTGCCGTTGATCTTGAATGCGCGGGCGTCACGCCTTCGGGCTGCCGGATGGTTCGGCTGCCAGCGTGTTTCGGCCGCGCTGGATGATTTCGTAGCGGCCTCTTCGGGCTCCGGTCACGATGAGTTCGTGGCTGACCAGGTTCGCCAGCGCGTGGCGGGTCTTCCACTCGGTGAGGCAGGCCGACACCTTGATCTGATGTTCGGTGAGCATCCCTCCGCAGCTCAGCGCCCGCAGGATTCGGACTTGCGCGACGGAGAGGCTTCCCTGTTGCTTGGCCATGCGGCTATGTTGCTGCAGGCCAACAGCATCCGGGCTGGGAAAACGGGCGGTCCGATGAAGTCGGCCATTTACGCAGAGCCCGGACCGGTGCACACGTAGTTCGATGTCCGAACCGGACCGGATCCTGGGCCGTTTCGGACCGAGCAGGGGAAAGGGGAGCGATGGGGAAGGACGATCAGGCTGGTTCGACGTTGCCGCGTCGGCAACTCGGGCGGGCACTGCGGGAGGCGCGAGAAGGTGCCGGGTTCACGCTCGAGCGGGCCGCGCAGCTCATGGAGATGGGCAAGACCTCGGTCGGCCGGATCGAGAAGGGGCAGAACGACAAGGTCAAACTGCGCGATGTGGAGGCGTTCGGCAAGCTGTACGACCTGAGCTCGGAACGGATAGAGGAGCTGAAAACTCTCGCACAGCAGACGGCTACGAAGGGGTGGTGGCATGCATCGCATCACCTGATCGCGCCCGTGTTCAAGACATATCTTGGACTCGAGTCCAGCGTGTCAGGTGTGTCGGTTTACCAATCCATGATCGTTCCCGGTCTACTGCAGGTAGCCGATTACGCGAGTAATATTGAGCGGCCGTATTACGAGGGCGACACGCAAGAAGAACTTGAGCGTCGTGTGCAGCTGCGATTGCGCCGAGCGACGGCTTTGACCCGGAAGTACAGCCCGATCACTGCTGATTTCGTTGTGCACGAGAGTGTGTTGCATACGATCGTCGGATCGCGTGCGGTCATGTCCAAGCAGATGCGACATATGGCGGACGTGGGCACACTCCCCAACGTTACCGTGCGAATACTGCCGTTTTCGGCCGGGTTTCCAGTGGATAAGGGACCCATCCTGCCGTATATCATTCTCGACTTTCCGTTGAACAGTCGAGAGTTCGGGGCGGAGCCGCCTGTCGTTTATACCGAAACCTCGATCGGGTCAATGTTCTTCGAGAACGGCGAGGATGTGAAAAGCTATCGCGAAATCCACGATGTCCTTCGGCGCGCCGCACTGGAGGAGAATTCATCGAGGGACCTCCTCAGGCAGCTGGCAAGGAGATACGAACAGTGACCATCGACCTAAACAACGCACAGTGGTTCAAGTCATCACGTAGCACTTCGGCGCACGAATGTGTCGAAGTCGCCTGGCTGGACGCAGGGCATGTCGGTGTCCGCGATTCGAAGAACCCGACCGGCCCGGCGTTGACCTTCGCACCGGGACAGTGGGATGCCTTCGCCGCTGGCGTTCGTGACGGCGAATTAAGTTCAACCGACCGGCCTGAATAAAATTCTTACGCTGAACAACAGCGGCCCTGCACTCGATCTGCATCGTCGAGCCAGGGCCGCTGCCTGCGCGAGGAGGAGTTATCCCACGTCGGCCAGTGCCGGGGCGGGTGTCTCGACCGACGCTCGCGCCACCTCCTTGCGGTGCAAAGCGTGGCTGCACGCCACAACAGCGAGTGCGGCCACGCCGAGAACCACGCCGATCCAGGCCACCGCCGCGTAGCCGAGGCCCGCGCTGATGGCCAGGCCGCCTATCCAAGGCCCCGCGGTGATGCCGACGTTGAACGAGGAGATGTTCGTGGCTCCCGCCAGGGTGGGCGCGTCGCCCGCGAGGGTGAAGACGCGGCTGTTCAAGGTCGGGTTGATGCCGAACCCGAAGGCTCCCAACAGGAATGACAACAGCACGACGGGCGCGGGGTGTTCCATCGTGAGGGCGAGCAGCGCCGAGGTGAGCACGCCGCCGGTGATGCCGACGTACAAGGTGGTCAGCGGCCGATTGTCGGCGGTGCGCCCACCCACGACGATGCCGAGGAACGCGCCGAGCCCGTAGATGCCGAGTACCACCGGGATCCAGCTGTCCGCCATACCGGTGACGCGCGACAGCAGAGCGCCGAGGTAGGCGAAGGTGACCATCAGGGCGGCGATGGCGAGTGCGGTGGTGGCGTAGGACAGCCACAGCGCGGGGCGCGCCATCGTGCGCAGTTCGGTGCGCAGTCGCATCGGCGCGTCGGTCCGTCCGCCGGGGATCTTCGCCAGCACGCCGATGCCGGTCGCCGCCGACAGCAGCGCCACCGCCCAGAACGCCGCCCGCCAACCCAGTTGCTGCCCGATCACGGTGCCCGCCGGGAGCCCGATGATGATGGCCAGGGTGAGCCCGCCCGCGACGACGCTCATCGCCTTGCCGCGCGCGGTTGCGGGGACCAAGCCGATCGCCGTCGTCGCGGCCACCGCCCAGAACCCCGCATAGACGAACGCGCCGACCACCCGCGTCGCGAACAGCACCCAGTAGTCCGAGGTCAGCGCCCCGACCACGTGGGTGCCGACGAACACCGCGAGAAAGGCGAGCAGTGCGGTGCGCCGCGACCAGCGCAGCGTCGCCACGGCCAACACCGGCGCGCCCACCAGCATGCCCAGGGCGAACCCCGAGATGAGCAGGCCCGCGCGCGGCACGGAGACGCCCAGGTCCGCGGCCATCTCGGTGAGCAGGCCCGCGAGCATCAGCTCCGAGGTGCCCTGGGCGAAGATCGACAGACCCAGGACGTAGATCGCCACGGGCATCGGTACCTCCTTATATTGTACTGATCTATCCAAAATGAGGGCACGGCAAAGCCGTCGCCAAGGGGTGGAAGGTTCAGAGCGCGTCGAGCGCGGTAGTCGCGATGGCGGCCAGTGTCTCGCGATCCGCTCCGCCGCGCGCGGCCACGCGCATGCCGCCGATGGTGGCGATCACGAAATGGGCCAAGGCGGACGGGTTCTTGTCCGGTGCGATCTCGCCCGCGCGTCTGGCCGTTTCGAACGCGTCGGTCAGCACGGCGAGTCGTCGCTCCTGGTCGGCGGCGAGTACGGCGGCCAGTTCGGGGTCGCGCGGGGCCAACTCGATCGTCGAATTGACCACGAGACAGCCGAGCGGGTCCTCCTCGGGGGCTTCGACGATTTGCCACAGCAGTGCGTGGATCTTCGCGCGCACCTCCGTCCGGCTGGCGAGCAGGTCGAATGTCGCGGCGTTCTTGGTCGTCATGTAGCGGCGCAGGGCGCGCTCGAACAGGTCGCGTTTGCTGGTGAAGGTGTTGTAGATGCTGCTGCGGCCCAGTCCGGTCGCGGCGCACAGGTCTTCGGTGGAGGTCGCTTCGTACCCCGTGCGCCAGAACGCGTGCATCGCCGCGTCCAGCGCGCGGTCCTCGTCGAACAACCTGGGGCGTGGCATGGGTTCACGGTAGCACGGTTTTGGACAGGGCGTTACAGTATATTCCGGGCGGGGCTCCGACCTGTGGTTATCCGATGTCCAAGCGGCTGTTAAGCATTCGATTGGCGGGGTGGCGGACAGTTCTCGGCAAGTCGTCCACTCCAGGAAAGAGGATCGTCATGCAAGCCATACTCCGGAGCCTGCGCCTGCTCGTACTCGGCGCCACCGTGCTCGCGGCCGCGTTCGCCGTCGCGGCGGTCGGCGCGGGCGCCGCGAACGCGGGGTCGGTGTACGCGATCGAGTTCGCGCCGGGGAGCGACCACGCGTCCATCGACGGCGCGGTGGTTCGCGGCGACGCCGACACCTACGCGTTCGAGGCGCGGGCCGGGCAGACGCTGATCACGGAACTCACCTCGGTCGAGGGCAACGCGCGGTTCGCCACCACCGCCCCCGACGGAAGCGTCCTGTGCCTCGAGGAGACCTGGAGCCGGATCACCCTGCCGCGCAGCGGCTACTACACCATCTCGGTGGAGCCGAGTCGCGGCAACGCGACCTATACCTTGTCGGTCCGCATCGTCTGATCGTCAGGGCGACACCGCGACACCGAGCGTCTGGGCGACCAGGAAGCGGGGAGCGTGCTCCCCGTAGAACGACTCGGCGTCGCGGATCTCGAAACCGGCGTCTGTCACCAGGCCGCGAATATCGCGGTTCAGGTGGCAGCCGCCGAACAGTCGTTTCTGGACCGGGTTCAGCCGGTTCTGCCACGCCCGCACCTTCTCGTCCGGCGCCAGCCCGTGTTCGACGAAATGCAGGGTCCCACCGGGGACGAGCACCCGGCGCACCTCGGCGAGCGCGGCGGCGATGTCGGGAATGGTGCACATCGTCCAGGTCGACAGCGCGCAGTCGAAGGTGTCGTCCGGGAAGGGCAGCGCCTGCCCGTCCAGCCCGGCCCGCTCGATCGGCACGGTGGCGGCGGTGACGCGGTCGCTCGCCAGCCGCCAGCCCAGATCGGCGGGCTCGACCGCACGCACCGACGCGACCGTCGCCGGGTAGAACGGCAC
Organism: Nocardia sp. NPDC041819; assembly: GCF_055590505.1. NCBI lineage: Bacteria > Bacillati > Actinomycetota > Actinomycetes > Mycobacteriales > Nocardiaceae > Nocardia > Nocardia sp. NPDC041819. The sequence continues at coordinate 17,144 of NZ_JBVJAP010000014.1, forward strand.
GTTCAATCCCGAACCGAAACCGACTTCCACGACCTGCCCGTGCAGATCGGCGCAGGCCCGCTCGCGCAGCGGATCCAGGTCCCGCATGCCGCAGGCCAGGTTGACGATCCGGGGAACCACGTGCTCCGCATAGACACCCACGCCTCCACTCTTGCAGGCATCGCCCGTCCGGGCCAGGGTCCTATGGCCACAACCCGGCGGGTGTCTGCGCCCGGCTCGGTCACCGTGGTCGCGCGGACCACGTGAAGCGACTTCAGCCGGTTGGCCGGGAAGCCGGGACCGCACAAGCGGCTGTGGCGTGGGTCGGGATCTGTGTCCGGCGGCTGCGCACGTCGCTGTGGCCGGGGGTCGGTGTCGGTGTCGTGCGCGTCGCTGCGACCAGGGTCGGGGTCTGTGTCCGGCGGCCCCGCGTCCCGCTGTGGCCGGGAGGTCGGTGTCGGTGGTCGTGCGCACGTCGCTGTGGTCGGGGTGGGCCTCCGTGTCCGGTGGCCGCGCAGGCCGCTGCGCCGAGGTCGGTGTCCGTATCCGGCGGGCCGGGCGCGCCCGTGCGATGCTGGCGCGGTGACTGTGTTCGAGGTGTGGGCGCCGCGGCCGGAGGCGGTGCGATTGGATCTGGAGGGTGTCGTCCACTCGATGACTCGGTCGCCGGACGGGTGGTGGCGCACCGATATTCCGGCCGCGAGCGGAGCCAGGTACGGCTTCCTGCTCGATGACGACCCGACCGTGCTGCCCGATCCCCGTTCGCCGCGCCAGCCCGACGGGGTGCACGCCCGCTCGGCGCTGCACACCCTCGATCCGGCGGGGTGGACGGACGCGAACTGGACCGGGCGGCCGCACGCCGGGGCGGTCTACTACGAGCTGCACATCGGAACGTTCACCCCCGAAGGCACCTTCGACGCCGCGATCGACCGGCTGGACCATCTCGTCGGACTGGGCGTCACCGTGGTCGAAGTGATGCCGGTGAACGCCTTCGACGGCACGCACAACTGGGGCTACGACGGCGTGCTCTGGTACGCGGTGCAGGAGAGCTACGGCGGGCCCGACGGCCTCCAGCGCTTCGTCAACGCCTGCCATCTCCGGGGGCTGGCGGTCTGCCTGGACGTGGTCTACAACCATCTCGGCCCGTCCGGCAACTACCTGCCGCGCTTCGCGCCCTACCTGACCGAGGGCCGCAACACCTGGGGGCAGAGTCTCAACCTCGACGGCCCGCAGTCCGACCATGTGCGCGGATACATCCTCGACAACGCGGTGCGCTGGTTGCGCGATTTCCATATCGACGCGCTGCGCCTGGACGCGGTGCACGCCCTGGTCGACCGCACGGCCACCCATCTGCTGGCCGAGCTGTCGGTCGCCGTCGAGCGGCTGGCCACTCACGTGCGCAGGCCGCTGACGCTGATCGCGGAGAGCGATCTCAACGACCCGAAGCTGATCACCCCGCGTGCGGCAGGCGGCTACGGCCTGACCGCGCAGTGGAACGACGACCTGCACCACGCCGTGCACACCGCCGTCTCCGGTGAGCGGCAGGGCTACTACGCCGACTTCGGCTCGCTGCGCTGCCTGGCCCGCACCCTGAAGCACGGGTTCTTCCACGCCGCAACGTATTCCAGCTTCCGGGGCCGCACGCACGGCAGGCCGATCGATCGCGGCCTGATCCCGGGCAGCGCCCTGCTGGCCTACACCTGCGACCACGATCAGATCGGCAACCGGGCGCTCGGTGACCGCCCCGGCGCCTACCTGACCGACGGCCAGCTCGCGATCAAAGCCGCCCTCGTCCTGTGCGGCCCGTTCACGCCGATGCTGTTCATGGGGGAGGAGTGGGGGGCGCGCACGCCGTTTCAGTTCTTCACCTCGCACACCGACCCAGAAATCGCCGCCGCCACCGCATCCGGGCGCAAGAAGGAGTTCGCCGCACACGGCTGGCCCGCAGGCGAGGTGCCCGACCCGCAGGAAGTGAAGACGTTCCTGCGCTCCAAGCTGGACTGGACCGAGGCCGACGAGCCGGAGCACGCCCGGCTGCTGTCCTGCTATCGCGCCCTGCTCGCCCTGCGCCGCGACCGGCCGGAGCTCAGCGACCCCTGGCTGACCCACGTTTCGGTGGACTACGACGAGGCCGCGCGATGGATCGTCGTGCGCCGGGGCACGCTGGCCCTGATGTGCAACCTCGGCGAGGACCAGGTCGCGATCCCGATCGCGGGCCTCCCGCTGCTGTCCTGGGAATCCCCGACGATCGGCCCTTCCGCCACAACCGTTCCCGGCCACTCCTTCACCCTGCTGGAGACCGCGCTGCCCGGCCTGCGCCGATAGCGTGGAATCCCAGCTCCGGGCCGCCTTTCGGGCGGTTTCGGATAACGGGCGGGCCACTGTCCGAGACAGGCACTTTGCCGGAATCGTCCCATGCCATTACCGTGGAGAGATGAGCAACGTCGCTTCCGGGGACCTCGCGGTTCTTCCCCCGGGGATGGGTGGCAGCGCCGCCGCCGAATTCGCACCGTTCGTGCGTGCTTTCGCACGGGCCTTCGGCACTCGCCGGGGTGCGGGCGCGGCGTTCACGCTGCACCGGCACGGAGAGCCGCTGATCGACATCTGGGTCGGTTCCGCTGGTGACGCTCCGTGGACCAGGGACACCGGCACGATCATCTTCTCGGCCACCAAGGGGATCGCCGCCACCGTCGTGCATCGTCTCGCCGACCGCGGGTTGCTCGACTATTCCGCCCCCGTCGCGGAGTACTGGCCGGAATTCGGCGCCAACGGCAAGCGCAAGATCACCGTCCGCCAGCTGCTCACCCACCGGGCGGGACTGTCCGCGCTGGCCCCGCTCGCCACCGGTGGACTGGCCGACGTGCTGGATCACGAGCTGATGGAGCAGCGCCTGGCCGCGGCGAAGCCCGACCGCCTGCTCGGCGTGCCCACCTACCACGCGCTCACCTTCGGCTGGCTGGTCGGCGGCTTGGCCCGCGCGATCACCGGCACGGGCCTGGCCCAACTGTTCCAGACCGAGGTCGCCGAGCCGCTCGGCATCGACGGCTTGCATCTGGGCAAGCCACCGGCCGACGCGGCGATCACCTACGCGCCGCTGGCGGGCACGCAGCTGAGCATGCTCGGAAGGCCGCTGGGGGCCGCGGTTCTCGGCCGTAGCCACCGGATTCCCGGCGCGCTCGGGGCCGCCACCCGCTGCCTGTTCCTGCCCGGTCTGGAGGCCATTCTCGAGGGCGCGAGCCCGCCGATCCTGGAGACCGAACTCGGTGCGGGCAACGGTGTGTGCACCGCGCCCGCGCTGGCCACGATGTACGGCGCGCTCGCCGGCGACGGCACCGTGGCGGGCGGCAGGTACCTCGGCCGCCGCACCATCAAGGCGCTGCGCCGGGTCGAGACCTATCAGCCCGACCGCGCGCTGTTCTATCTGCCGATGATGTGGCGGCTGGGCTACCACTCGCTGCCGGCGCCGGGCGCCCACGCCGGGTTCGGGCATATCGGCCTCGGCGGTTCCTTCGGCTGGGCCGAACCCCGGCTGGGCCTGTCGGTCGGCTTCGTGCACAACCGGTTGTCCGCCGCGCAGATCGGCTACGACCAGACGGCGGCATTCTGGCTGTTGCCGCTCATGATGAACTGTCTGCGCGCTTCCCGCCGCCGGATACCGGCGGCGGAATCGCCCAAGGCGGCCTGACCCGGCGGCGGTCCGGCCGAGGTGGGGTCGACCCGCCGAGGATGGGGCTCAGGCCCGGTCGACCCGCCGGACATCCCGCTCGGGTCGGCTCGAACCGCTGGACAATTCGCTCAGGTCAGGTAGCGGTAGGCCGGAGAATCGGGCTCGAGGCGCTCGCACTGGATCGGGGAATGGTGCATCCGCTCCAGCAGCGGCCCCAGGCCGTCCGGGGCGCCGAGTTCGATGCCGACCAGCGCCGCGCCCGTCTCCCGGTTGTTGCGCTTGACGTACTCGAACAGGGTGATGTCGTCCTCGGGGCCGAGCACCTCGTTGAGGAAACGGCGCAGCGCGCCGGGTTCCTGCGGGAAATCCACCAGGAAGTAGTGCTTGAGGCCGCTGTGCACGAGCGAGCGCTCGATGATCTCGCCGTAACGGGACACGTCGTTGTTGCCGCCGGACACCAGGCACACCACCGTCGACCCGGGATCCACGCTGATCTCCGCCAGCGCCGTCGTGGTGAGCGCGCCGGCGGGCTCGGCGATGATGCCCTCGTTCTGGTACAGATCGAGCATGGTCGTGCAGATCGCGCCCTCGTCGACCTGCATCATCTGGAAAGCGCCCGCGCCCCTGGGCGATTCGCTGACGGTCAGCAGCGGCAGCGAGGCGTGCGAGACCACTCGCCCACCGAATCCGGCCACCGCGGCGTACGGCACGGCGCCGACCCGGCGCACCGCGGCGCCGTCCACGAAGGGGTCGATCTCCGGCAGCGTGACCGGACCGCCCGCCACCAGGGCCGCTGTCATCGAGGCCGCGCCCGCGGGCTCCACGCCCAGGATGGCGGTACGCGGGGAACGCGCCCGCAGATAGGTGCCGATACCGGCCAGGCAGCCGCCGCCGCCCACCGGCACGATCACCAGGTCCGGCGTTCCGTCCAGTTGCTCCAGGATCTCCGCGGCGATGGTGCCCTGACCGGCGGCGGTGCGCGCGTCGTCGAACGGCGGCACCATGGTCGCGCCGGTGCGCTCCACGTCGGCGGCGGCGGCCGCGGCGGCGGCGTCGTAGGTCTCGCCGACCGCGATCAGCTCGACGAACTCGCCGCCGTGCACCCGGATGCGGTCGCGCTTCTGCTTCGGTGTCGTGGTCGGGACGTAGATGCGGCCCTTGATCCCCATCGTCTGACAGGCGAACGCGACGCCTTGGGCGTGGTTGCCCGCGCTGGCCGCGACCACGCCCACGGCGCGTTCGGCCTCGGTCAGCTGGATCACCAGGTTGTAGGCGCCGCGCAGCTTGTAGGAGCGGACCGCGCTGAGGTCTTCGCGTTTCAGATAGACGGTCGCCCCGGTGAGCTTGGACAGCCGCTCGCTGTGCTGGAGCGGGGTCGGATCGATGACGTCGGCAATTCGCTTGGCGGCAGTATCGATCTCGTCCGCGGTGAGCGCGGGGCGAGAAGCGGACAATGCGTCGAGGACATCAAGCGGATTGGACACCCCAATCATGGTGCCACCCGTCGCGCCGGTGAGCTGCGGCGGGTGGCCGTGACACGCGGGCCACCTGCGTAGGAAACTACCTGGGCGTGAGGACGAAGACGGGGATCTGACGGTCGGTCTTGGTCTGGTAGTTCGCATAGTCCGGCCACACCTCGACCGCGCGCTCCCACCACCGCGCCTTCTCCTCGCCGAAGACCTCGCGCGCGGTGTAGTCCTTGTTGACCGCGCCGTCGCGCAACTCCACGTGCGGTTCGGCCTTGATGTTGTAGTACCAGACGGGGTGCTTCGGCGCGCCGCCCAAGGAGGCGACGACGGCGTACTCGCCGTCGTGCTCGACTCGCATCAGCGGCGTCTTGCGCAGCTTGCCGCTCTTCGCGCCCTTGGTGGTGAGCAGGATGATGGGCTTGCCCTGCAAGGTCGCGCCCTCGGTGCCGCCGGAGTTCTCGTACTTCTCGGCTTGCTCGCGGGCCCAGTCGGATGTGCTCGGTTCGTATTCACCTATCAGTGGCATGTCTGCCGCAACACCGCGGCGAATCGGTGTGTTCCCTGCGACAAAAGTTCGCTGGCCCGAACTTCTTGTTCCGACTACCCTGAGGAGATGGCGGTCGTTCACTCTTCGGCGCGCGGCACCACGATCGACATCGCCGGTAGCGCGTGGCCGGCCTACAAGCTCGACGCGCTCGTCGTCGGGCTGGCGGCCTGCCTCGTCCTGGTCCTGATCACGGGCTCGCCGCAGATCGCGGTGCTGGCGGCGGCAGCGCTCGCGGCGGCGCGGTGGCTGATCGGCATGGCGCTCGCGGGTCTGGGCGAGCGGCCCGGCGACACGCCGTAGCTCCTCCCGCATTAACGCTTTCCCGTCCCACGCGATGAATTCGAGTAGTGGAATACGCGGGTTTCGGTGGGACAGCAGCGGGAGGATCAGCGCATGAAACGTCTCGTTGTATGTTGCGACGGCACCTGGAAGGCCGAATCGAGCAGCACGGTGTCGAACATCGTCAAGATCGCGCAGACGATCCGCTTCGACGCGCCGGGACCGGCGGGGGAGACGATCCAGCAGTGGGTCACCTACGTCTCCGGCCCGGGCGCCCGCGGTTTCCTCAGCGATCGCCTCCTGGGCGGCGCCTTCGGACTCGGACTCGAGGCGAACCTGTCGTCCGCCTACTGGCATCTCGCCCTGAACTGGGAAAAGGGCGATGAGATCTACATCTTCGGCTTCAGTCGCGGCGCCTTCACCGCGCGCAGCCTGGCCGGTCTGATCAGCCGGATCGGGATCATGACCCCGGAAGCGATGATCGCGGGCAAGTACCCGGACGCCTTGCGCATCTATCGGCAGCGCCCGCCCGCGCCGACGCCCGAGGACCCGGATCCGGCCGAGCCGGAGGAATGGCAGGAGTTCCGCCGGAAGAATTGCAGGAGAGCGAAGATCGACTTCCTCGGCGTGTTCGACACCGTCGGCGCGCTGGGCGTCCCCGGCGTCACCTCGCTGCGGCACCGCTTCCACGACGTCAAGCTCTCCCGCCACGTGCACTGCGCCCGCCAGGCGCTGGCCATCGATGAACGGCGGCGCAACTTCGAACCGTCCCTGTGGGAGGTGCCGGTCGAACCGACCGTGAAGTACCGGCGCGGTTTCGAGCGGGTCAAGCAGGTGTGGTTCCCCGGCGTGCACACCGATATCGGCGGCGGCTACGCCGAATGCGGCCTGTCCGACGCGACGTTGCAGTGGATGGTCCGGGAGGCGGAGTCGGTCGGGCTGGCCTTCGACCGGGATCGGCTGGACGCGCTGTCCAAGCGCTGCGACACCACCAAGGGCGATCACATGCGGCTGCACGATTCGCTGAGCATCGGCTACCGCGTCCTGAATCTGGTGCGCACCCTGCGCAATCCCCGCAGCCGCCGCTTCCACTGGGATTCCTGGCGGCGGATCGCCACGCCCACAGATCAGGGCGTCCGGCTGTCGGTCAGCACGCAGGACGCGCTGGACTACCAGCCCGCGAATCTGCGGCGCTGGCGCGAAGAGCTGGGCGGGGTGATCCCAGAGAAGACCTTCGAGCAGGTGCGCGGCGATTTCGCGAAGGAACTCGAGCGGGTTCCCGCGGTGCCCGATGCGCCCCCGCTCGAGCTCTCAGCGCACCAATAGCGCGACGGGCAGCCTGCCGAACATCTTCTCCAGCCTGGCCCGGCCCTGGAAGGTGTGGCCGGTCAACCGGTCGGTCCAGCTGCCAGCGGGCAGGTCGAGAAACGTATCGCCCCACCCGGTCTCGGCCAGGCTCACGCTGTGCCGGGTGGCGGCGACGATGACCTCGGGCGGCTCGCCGGTGCGGCCGCGGGCATACGACACCACCTTGGCCGCGTGGTCGCCGGTGGCGAACAGCGGCCGGTAGGTGCCGCCGACGAAGCAATCGGGACGTTCGCGGCGCAGCCACAGCGCGTAGGCGACGATCCACATCTTCGCCGCGCCGGTGGTGTCCAGCGCCGGTGTGCCGGTGAGCGACTGGAGCATGCCCGCGCGGCCGGCGAAGTCCACCGGCCTGCGGTTGTCCGGGTCGACGAGGGAGTCCTCCCACAGCTCACAGCCCTGGTAGACGTCCGGGATGCCCGGTCCGCACAGTTGCAGCAGTTTCTGCGACAGCGAGTCCGACCAGGCGTGCGGGGCCAGCTCGTGCACCAGGTCACCGAGTTCGGAGCCCACCGGCCCGTCGATCACCACATCCAGCCACGCGTGCACCGCGGACTCGAACTCGGCGTCCGGCTCCTCCCAGGAGGTCTTGGTGTTCGCCTCCCTGATCGCTTTCTCGGCGAACGCGTGCAGGCGTTCGCGCAGGCCGGGCACCGAGGCGGCGGGTCTGCCGTCCGCGGGCCACACCCCGAACATGTTCTGTAGCAGGAACAGCGCCGTCGCGCCGTCCGGCGCCGGAGCGGTCTCCAGCCAGGAGTCGACATTGCGCGCCCAGGTCTCCGCGGCCTGGGACAGGACGCCGATACGGGCGCGCACGTCCTCGCCGCGTTTGGTGTCGTGCGTGGACAGTGTGGTCAAGGTCGCGGGCCACAGCTGCGCGCGCTGGCTGTTGGACAGGTGGAACTCGTTGAGCGAGTGGCCGAAGCGCGCCGGATTGCCGCCGACCTCCTGCAACGAGATCAGCCGCGCGGCCTGATAGAACATGGTGTCCTCGACCGCCTTCGCGGTCACCGCGCCGCAGACCTGGCTGAAGCGCACCGCCGCGGCCCCGTCGGCGGCCAGCGCCGCGACCAGGACGGCCAGCGGCGCGGTGAGCTCGCTGTTGCGCTTCTCCACCTCGGCGATCACCGCGCCCGCCATCCCGGCCAGCGGCGCGTAGTCGGCCCGGTACACCGGCATGAACGCCAGCACCTCGATGGTGGCGTTGGTCAGCGCCATGGTGTCGAAGCTCTCGGCGTTCGCGTCCTGTTTGATGGCGGCGACCAGTCGCCGGATCTCCGGCGTCAGAATGGTTTCCGCGACCGCGCGCTTGATCCGGTGCTCGGTCTCGCCGATCCAGGCCCGGTCGCTGCCGTGCCCGGCGACCCGGCGCGAGAGTTCGGTGAGCGCGTGTTCCCCGCGCGGATCGACCAGCACGCCGCCGAAATCGGCCAGCGCCTCGTAGCCGGTGGTGCCGTCGATCGGCAGCGTCGCGTCCAACGGCTCGCGGTTGGCCAGGATCTTCTCCACCAGCAGCAACCGGTGCGGGCCGATCAGCCTGCGCAGCCGGGTCAGATAGCCTGCCGGATCGGCCAGACCGTCCGGGTGGTCGATGCGCACGCCGTCGATCAGGTCGTGCTCGCACCACGCGGCGAGTTCCCGGTGGGTGACCTCGAAGACCTCGGGGTTCTCCTGCCGGATCGCGGCCAGGCTGCTGACCGCGAAGAAGCGCCGGTAGGTGCACAGCCCGGCCTTCCAGCTCACCAGCCGGTAGTGCTGCTTGTCGTGGATGCGCAGGGCGTTGTCGCCGTCGGTGCCCGGCGCGATCGGGAAACGCAGATCGTGCAGCGCGAGCATGGGTTCGGCGCCGGAGCGGTCCACGGTCAAGGCGGCCGGATCGTTCTCGCTCTGCAACACCGGCAGCGCCAGCCGTCCGCCCGCGCCGTTGCCGGGACTCCAGTCGATGTCGAAGTACGGCGCGAACCTGGACTCTTGCCCGTTCCGCAGGACGTCCCACCACCAGGCGTTCTGTCGCGGATCGGCCACGCCGACGTGATTGGGCACCAAGTCCACGATCAGTCCCATGCCGCGGCTGCGCACCTCGTCGGCGAGGGCCTTGAGCCCGGTCGGGCCGCCCAGGGCGGCGGAGACCGTGGTCGGGTCGGTGACGTCGTAGCCGTGCGTCGAGCCGTGCGTGGCGGTCAGGATCGGTGAGAGGTAGAGGTGCGAAATGCCCAGCTGCTGGAGGTATTCCGCGATGGCGCGCGCTTCGGCGAAGGTCAGTGCGTCCGGTCGTAGCTGGAGCCGGTAGGCGCTGCGGATCGTCGTCTGGCGGGCGGGCTTGCGGCGCAGCGATACCGGGTCGGTCACGTGCATCTCGGTGGAATCGGGTGGGTTCATCGGCATTCTGGTCAGGAGGCCTGGCGGAGGACGAGGAGACAGCGAGCTTCGACGGTGACGGTCGCGCCACCGGGGTATCCGGCGTCGGCCAGACCGGTCGGCGTCGAGCAATCCAGTGCCACCGACCATTCCCCGCCGTCGCCGGTGCGAGGTAGCACGAAGTCGATGGCCTCGTCGTGGGCGTTGAAACACAGCAGGAACGAGTCATCGGTGATCCGTTCGCCGCGGGGGCCGGGCTCGGGAATCGCCTCGCCGTTGAGGTAGACCGCCAGCGACTTGCCGAATCCGCTGTCCCAATCCGCTTCGGTCATCTCCTCGCCGGAGGGGGTGAGCCAGGCGATGTCGCGGGCGTCGCCCGCCGAACGGGTCGGGCCGCCCGCCAGGAAGCGGCGGCGCCGGAAGACCGGGTGCTCGGTGCGCAACGCGATCACCGCGCGGGTGAATTCGAGCAGCTCGGCGTTCTCCTCCCGCAGCGACCAGTCCATCCAGGCCAGCGGCGAGTCCTGGCAGTAGACGTTGTTGTTGCCGTGCTGGGTGCGGCCCATCTCGTCGCCGTGCGCGAGCATCGGCACACCCTGGCTGAGCATCAGCGTCGCGAGCAGGTTGCGGCTCTGCCTGGCGCGCAGGGCGAGGATGTCCGGATCGTCGGTCGGCCCTTCGGCGCCGCAGTTCCACGAGCGGTTCCAGCTCTCGCCGTCCCGGTTGTCCTCGCCGTTGGCCTCGTTGTGTTTCTCGTTGTAGGACACCAGGTCGTGCAACGTGAATCCGTCGTGCGCGGTGACGAAGTTGATGCTCGCGCTCGGCCTGCGGCCGGTGGCCTCGTAGAGGTCCGAGGAGCCGGTGAGCCGAGAGGCGAACTCGCCCAGCGTCGCCGGTTCGCCGCGCCAGTAGTCGCGCACGGTGTCGCGGAACTTGCCGTTCCATTCCGTCCACAGGCCGGGAAAATTGCCGACCTGGTAGCCGCCCTCGCCGACATCCCACGGTTCGGCGATGAGCTTGACCTGGCTCACCACCGGATCCTGCTGCACCAGGTCGAAGAAGGTCGACAGCCGGTCCACGTCGTGCAGCTCCCGCGCCAGCGTCGCGGCCAGATCGAAGCGGAAGCCGTCGACGTGCATCTCCAGGACCCAGTAGCGCAGCGAGTCCATGATCAGCTGCAAGGTGTGCGGGTGGCGCACGTTGAGGCTGTTGCCGGTGCCCGTGTAATCCATGTAGTGCGAGGGATCGTCGTCGACCAGGCGGTAATAGGCGGCGTTGTCGATGCCGCGGAAGCCGATCGTCGGACCGCGATGGTTGCCCTCGGCGGTGTGGTTGTAGACCACGTCGAGGATCACCTCGATGCCCTCGGCGTGCAGTGCGCGCACCATCGCCTTGAACTCGGTGACCGCCGACCCGGCGCGGTCCATCGCCGCGTACCCGTTGTGCGGCGCGAGGTAGCCGAAGCTGTTGTAGCCCCAGTAATTGCGCAGTCCCTGGTCCAGCAGCACACGGTCGTGCAGGAACTGGTGCACCGGCATCAGCTCGATCGCGGTGACGCCCAACCCCTTCAAGTGATCCACGATCGCGGGGTGCGCGATGCCCGAGTAGGTGCCGCGCAATTCCTCGGGCACGTCGGGATGGGTCATCGTCATGCCTTTGACGTGCGCCTCGTAGATCACGGTCTCGTGGTAGGGGCGGTTGGGCGCGCGGTCGGCGCCCCAGTCGAAGTACGGGTTGATCACCACGCCGGTCATGGTGTGGCCGAGCGAGTCCAGTCCATAGGTGTAGAGCGAGGGATCATCGTCGAAGTCGCCGTCGAACGCCTTGCCGTACGGATCGAGCAGCAACTTGCTCGGGTCGCAGCGCAAGCCGCGGTCGGGGTCGTAGGGGCCGTGCACCCGGAATCCGTAGCGCTGACCGGGATCGATCGCGGGAAGGTAGGCATGCCATACATAGCCGTCGACCTCGTCGAGCGCGATCCGCGTCTCGGCGCCGTCCCCGTCGATCAGACAGAGTTCGACCGCGTCGGCAACCTCCGAGAACACCGAGAAATTGGTGCCCGCGCCGTCGTAGGTGGCCCCGAGGGGATAGGCGGTGCCGGGCCAGACACCCAGTGGGGTCGCGTCGCCGGGCGCTGCGTCGGGCTGAGCCATGGCAACGACAGTAGCGCCAGCGGGGCATTTCGCAGTGCGGGTGGTTCCGGCCGATCGGATCAGGGGAGGTCGGAGGCGTTTTCCGGCCAGGGGCGGCGGTAGCCGAGAAGTACCGCGATGCGCTGGAGACCGCTGGGTCCGGCCCGTTGCGGGAAGGCCGGACACCGGCCCGCTCGGGCGGGAAACGGCCGGACTCCGCCGACCTGCCCGAGGGAGTCGGCCAGCTCGGGTGCTAACTTGAACGGCGTTCAAGCCGCCCCGGACGGCCGGGGCCGTGACGCGAGGATTCCTGTGGCACTGACCCCCGACGAGATCACCGCACTCGACGCCGAACACGTCTGGCATCCCTACGGCGGTTTCCCCGCCACGACCGAACCGCTGGTGGTGACCGCCGCCGCCGGTACCAGGCTGACCTTGGCCGACGGCCGCGAGGTGGTCGACGGCATGAGTTCCTGGTGGGCCGCCATCCACGGTTACCGGCATCCGGTGCTCGACGCCGCGCTGGTCGACCAGTCGCGGCGGATGAGTCACGTGATGTTCGGCGGGCTCACCCACGAGCCCGCGGCCCGGCTGGCCGAACTGCTGGTCGAATCGACACCGGCCGGACTGGACAAAGTGTTCCTGTGCGACTCCGGGTCGGTGTCGGTCGAGGTCGCCGTGAAGATGTGCCTGCAGTACTGGCGCTCGCTGGGCAAACCGGAGAAGCGGCGGCTGCTCACCTGGCGCGGCGGGTACCACGGCGACACGTTCACGCCGATGAGCGTGTGCGACCCCGAGGGCGGCATGCACTCGCTGTGGACCGACATCCTGGTGAACCAGGTGTTCGCGCCGGTGCCGCCGAGCGAGTACCGGCCGGAGTACGCGGCGGAACTGGAGCGCCTGATCGCCGCGCACGCGGGCGAACTAGCGGCGGTCGTCGTGGAGCCGCTCGTCCAGGGTGCGGGCGGGATGCGCTGGCACCATCCCGGCTATCTCACCGACCTGCGCAGGCTGTGCGACGAACACGGAGTACTGCTGGTCTTCGACGAGATCGCGACCGGATTCGGCCGCACCGGAACGCTGTTCGCGGCGGACGTGGCAGGCGTGAGCCCGGATGTGATGTGCGTCGGCAAAGCGCTGACCGGCGGCTATCTCACCCTCGCCGCCGCGCTGTGCACCACGCGGATCGCCGAGACGATCAGCGCGGCGCACGGCGGGCTCATGCACGGTCCCACATTCATGGGCAACCCGCTGGCTTGCGCGGTCGCCGTCGCGTCGATCGAGTTGCTGCGCTCGCGCGACTGGCGCGGCGAGGTGGCCCGGATCGAGGCGAAGCTGGCGGCGGGCCTGGCTCCGGTGCGCGGCCTGCCCGGTGTGGTGGAGGCGCGGGTGCTCGGCGCGATCGGCGTGATCGAGCTGGACCGTCCGGTGGACATGCGCGCCGCGACCGACGCCGCGGTGGCCGCCGGGGTGTGGCTACGTCCGTTCCGCAACCTGGTGTACACCATGCCGCCGTTCATCAGCACCTCCGCCGACATCGCGACGATCACCGCCGGGATGCGCGCCGCGGTGGCCGCGCAGACCGCTCGGTGACCGGTCAGGCGATCCACGGCGGGACGATCGTGCCGTCGCCGTCCGGTGTTCCGGCGCGGGCGCCCGCCGGTGCGGTGACGATGGCGGTGAAGCCGTTCCCGGTGCGCACCTGCCGCAGGACGTTCGCCGGGAGGATCACCGTATCGCCCTCGGCGGCAGTGAGTTCCGTGCTGTCGAGGGCGATGTCGACGCGTCCGGCGAGGACGGTCCAGATCTGTTCGGCGTCGATGAAGTGCAGCGGTCCGGCCGTGTCCGCGGGGACCTCGACCCGCCACAGCGCGAGCCCGGAGCCGCCCTGGGTGGGGGAGGCGAGTGTGGTCATGACGCCGCTCGGGGTTTCGGTGCGGCGGGTGTCGGAGTGTCGGATGACGGTCATCGGGCTACCACCTAATATGGACAACATGGTTGTCCATATAGTCAACGAGGTTGTCCATCATGTCAAGTGACGCGGGTGGCTACGAGTTGCCGCTGCGCATGCTGCTCGGCTTCCGCGCCGTGGTCGACGAGGTGCACGCCGAACTGGCCGAGCACGGGCATGCCGAGTTGCGGCCGATGCACGGCTTCGTCTTCCAGGCGGTCGGCCGCGCGGGCGGACCCTACGGTTGCACGGCCGCGGATCTCGGGCGCGCGCTCGGCGTCTCGAAACAAGCCGCGGGCAAGCACATCGAGACGCTCGAGCGGCAGGGCTACCTGCGCCGTGGGCACGATCCGACCGACGCGCGCCGCAAGGTCTACGCGCTGACCGAGCGCGCCGAGGACGTCTTGACCCGATCGGCGCACGCCTTCGACCGGATCCACGACCGCTGGGCGAAGCTGCTCGGCGCGCACCGGCTGGCCGAGTTGGAACGCGATCTGCGCTTGCTGACGCCCGGCGAGGTGTTCCGGCTCGATACGCCGAATTGGTTCACCGGTCCGTGAGCTTGTCGTGCGGGGTGCCGGGGATATCCGGACGATCGCTGTCCGACACCATCTCCCACACCCGGAATATGCAGTGGTAATCGTCCGACCAGCCACGAACCATCAGCAAGTAGGTGTCGCCGTCGCGCAGGACGATGCGGCGGCCGCGCAGTTTGGGATGTTCCGGGGTGTAGGTGGGCAGCACGCCTGCCAGCTTCGCCAATGCCTGCGCGCGCGTGCCGACCACTTCGGTGAGAATCCGGGGTGACCAGCGCTTCTGCTCCCCCGAGCCCGTTGTTTCCTCGACGACTATCGCCCACCGCGGCATCCGGCCGTATTCCTCCCCGGTGAAACTTCGCCACCGCAGGCCGGTGACAACCACCAACGTTGGCTCAACGGTACCAGCGGCCGGTGGGCAGGCGTCCTGAACAGCGTTCAAGTATGCTGCGGAGCTGTGACTACCGATCCGCTGAGCTGGTTGGACGAACGCGCGTCCGCGCGCGTGGCCGCGGGACTGCGCCGCGAGCTGCGCCCGCGCGCCGCACAGGCGTCGTCGATCGATCTCGCCTCCAACGACTACCTGGGCCTGGTCCGCCACCCCGAGGTGATCGAAGGCGCCATCGACGCGGTGCGCCGCTGGGGCGCGGGGGCGACCGGGTCGCGCCTGGTCACCGGCACCACCGCGGAGCACGAACTGCTGGAGACGGAGCTGGCCGAATTCGTCGGCGCCGAAGCGGGACTCGTGTTCGCCTCCGGGTACGCGGCCAACCTGGGCGCGGTCACCGCGCTCGCCGGGCGCGGCTCGCTCGTGATCTCCGACGCCGGTAGTCACGCCTCACTGGTGGACGCGTGCAGGCTGTCGCGCGCCCGGGTGGAGATCGCGCCACATCGCGACGTCGCTGCGGTGGACCGGCTGCTGTCGGAGCGCACCGAGGAACGCGCGCTGGTCCTCACCGATTCGGTGTTCAGCGCCGACGGCGATCTCGCGCCACTGACCGAACTGCACCGGGTGACCAGGGCCAACGCGGCGGTGCTCGTGGTGGACGAGGCGCACGGTCTCGGCGTGCGCGGCGCGGGCGGGCGCGGGCTGGTGCACGAGTGCGGGCTGGCGGGGGCGCCGGACCTGGTGATCACCGCCACGCTGTCCAAATCCCTTGCCGCGCAGGGCGGTGTGGTGCTGGCCAGTGCGCGGGTGCGCGCCCACCTCATCGATGCCGCGCGTACGTTCATCTTCGATACCGGTCTCGCGCCCGCCGCCGTCGGCGCCGCGCGGGCCGCGCTGCGCCTGCTGCGCTCCGCACCGGAGCTGGCCGATCGGGTGCTGGACCGCGCCGCCGACATCGCCCGGATCGCCGGGGTGCCCACGCCGCCGTCGGCGGTGGTGTCGGTCGTGCTCGGCCCGGCGCAGGTGGCCTTCGACGCCGCTCAGGCCTGCCGGGCACGCGGGCTGGACGTGGGTTGCTTCCGTCCGCCGACGGTTCCGGAGGGCACGTCGCGACTGCGCCTGACCGCTCGGGCGAACCTCACCGCGGCCGAACTCGATGCCATCGCGGCGGTGCTCGGCGAGGTGCTGGCCGAGGCGCGAGAGGCGGTGCCCGCGTGACCGTCCTGCTGATCACCGGAACCTCCACCGACGTCGGCAAGACCGTCGTCACCGCGGCCGTCGCCGCCGTGGCGCGGGCAACCGGTCGTTCGGTGGCGGTGTGCAAGCCGGGCCAGACCGGTGTCGCGGCAGGCGAACCGGGTGACCTCGCGGAGATCGAGCGGCTGTCGGGCGTCACCCGGACGGTCGAACTCGCCCGCTACCCGGACCCGTTGGCGCCCGACACCGCCGCCCGCCGCGCCGGGCTGCCGGAGCTGACGCTCGCCGACACCGCCGCCGCCGTCGACTCCCTGGCGGACGCCGACCTGGTCCTGGTCGAGGGCGCGGGCGGACTGCTGGTGCGCCTGGGCGATTTCACCTTGCTCGACCTCGCCCAGAAACTCGGCGCACCCGTCCTGCTGGTCACCGCCGCGGGGCTGGGCACGCTCAACCACACCGAACTGACCACCCGCGCACTGCAATCGGCGGGCGTGCGGTGCGCGGGCCTGGTGATCGGCTCCTGGCCCGCCGAACCGGACCTCGCCGCCGAGTGCAACCGTACCGATCTGCCCCGCGTCACCGGCGTCGACCTGGTGGGTTCGGTGCCGGAAGGCGCGGGCGGCTGGCAGCGCGCGCGATTCACCGCCGCCGCCGCGGGGTGGTTCGATCCCGCCTGGTCGCCTTTTCGCTGACGAGCCGGGCCGTTTGGCGACATACCTACGACGAACCCACCGGCACCGGCAAGACCACCGCGCGCAGTGACACCCACCACGGTGCGTTTCGCACGGCTGGTTCCGTACGAACAGTGAGGCAGATCATCTCGTGCGAACCCGTCGACCCTGCGGCGACCGGTGAGCAAAACCATCACCTGCTCGCTGCACGACCCCGGGGGCGGCACCGATGTCGAAGTCAGTGCCCGCCGCTGTTGCCGGAAGCCGTCGCACCCGAAGACAAAGACCCGGTCGGTGCGTCTCGTCGGGCAAACTCGTGGCCGTGCGCGCGGCGGCACGCTGAGCGGTAGCGGGTACGTGGCGACCCTCCGCACCCGTGCCTACAGTGGGATGGATGTCGCCGATGGACGCCCGGCACCCGTCCACCGTCTCCGACTGGGACGACGCGCGACGCCGAGCTCGGCTGCGGGACACGAGCCTGGGGCACGGGTGGAAGACGTTGCGCCGTACCAAGGTGACGCTGCTTCGGGTGGCCGCACTGCTGCTGGCCGGACTCGTGGTGTTCGCGCAGTACTGGAAGTACGATGTCGCGCCGGAACAAGCGCGACTGGCGCGCACCGAGCCCGCCATCCTGCCCGTCGCCCCGCCGGCGGACTCGCAGAACTGGGACACCGTCGTGGTGGACCTGGTCGGGCTCGGCGGGCTCGATGCCAGTGACACCGCCGCCGCGCTGCCCGCGCTGCGCCGGATGGGCATGGTGTGGGCGATCCGCTACGACAACCAGGGCATCGACACCAAGGTGATCGCCGACCTCATCGTCCGCGCCGCCGAACTGTCCGGCCTGCGCAACGTCGTGCTCGTCGGCCACAGCATGGGCGGCGTGATCGCGCTCGAGGTGGCCGAGCACATCCACCGCGACAGCGACCGCAGGCTGGCCGGGGTCATCCTGGACTGCACACCGGTGGACTTGAACGCGGTCCGTCCGGAGAGCCGCGGTCGCGGGGAGGACATGCTGCGCTGGATGGGCTGGCTGCCCGGCGCCCGGGAAAGCCGCAGCCTGCGGCTGGCCGTGGAGACCTACGCCCGCCGGGACCGTTTCCTCGACCGCGGCGACGGGCCGTTCGGGCTCGAGTTCGGCAAGCTCGGCGAGGTGCTGGCGGAAGTGATGCGGGACAAGATCGTCTCACGCGACGCCGCGAGCAACGGTCTCATCGAATCCCAGTTCACCGCGATCGTGGCCGGTGGCGCGACCGACGACTTGCGCACTCTGGCCCAGCCCGTCGCGGACAAGCCGCGACCCGCCATCGTCTTCATCCGGCCGCGCGACGCGAGCTCCGACCGCGTGGTCGACGTCGAGTACTCCCACCGGGCGCTGATCGAGCGATCCGGCGGCGTGGACGGCACACTGCTGGTGGTGCTCGCGCGAAACACCGGGCACGCCAACCCGATGCAGCGCCCACGGGAATACAACACGGTGATCGAGCAGCAGATTCTGCCGTTCCTGCAGCGCTACCAGCAGCAGGTCCGGTCGACGATGGTGGCCGCGCCGCCGCGCTGAGGGGTTCGAACCAGGCTGAGACAAACCGTATCCCGGCCGGTTTCCCCTTGCTGTAATTCGCCTATGTTCCGACCAAGTACGTTCCGGTCCGGCCGCCGCGGCCGCACGACCGCCGCATTGCTCGCCGTGGCAACCGTTGCGACACTCGGACTCACCGGCTGCGCGAAGGACGACGAGCCGGTCGGTCCCACCGCCGACGGACCACTGCCCACCGAGGTTCCCGCCGGGACCACTCTCGTGGTCGCCGACCAGTCCGAGCGCCTGCAGTCCGTGCTGCGCATCTCCGGCGAACTCGACAAGCTCCCGTTCAAGGTGGAGTTCGCAAACTTCGTCGGCGGCCCCGCCATCCTGGAGGCCTTCCGCGCAGGCGCCGCCGACGTCGCGCAGGTCGGCGACGTCCCGCCGATCCACGCACTGGTGGCGGGGCAGGACGTGCCGATCGTCGCGTCCTACCAGACCAGCACCACCGCCTTGAAACTCGCGGTGGCGCCGGGCAAGACGGTACCGAAGCTCACCGATCTGAAGGGCAGGAAGATCGCCTACGCCGAGGGCACGGCCCAGCAGGCCGCCGTGCTGCGCGCCATCGACAAGGCCGGGCTCACCACCTCCGACGTGCAGCTGATCCGGCTGCAACTGGCCGAGTTCCCCGACGCGGTGCGCACCGGCCAGGTCGATGTCGCGCCGCTGATCGAGCCGAACGTCACCCGATTCCTGCGCACACCGGGCGCCTCGCTGGTCCCCGATTCCGAGACCGCGGGCATCTACGGCGGCCTCGCCTACCTGTATGCCCGCCGCGCCGTCGTGCGGGACCCGGCGAAGGCGGCCGCCACCCGCGCATTGGTCGGTGCGTTCGTCCGGGCCTACCAGTGGGCCAACACCCACCCGGAGGAGTGGGCGCGCCGGTACTACGTGGAGAACCAGAAGGTGAGCGCCGACGACGCCAAGCGCATCGTGGACTCACTGGGCACCTATGTCTTCCCGCATCTGGACCAGCAGCTCGTCGACCGCCAGCAGTCCACCATCGACGCCATCGCCAAGGCGGGCGAACTGCCCAGGAAGGTGCGGGCGGCCAACGGTTTCGACCTGCGCTTCGACGCCGCGATCACGCAGGCGGTCACCGAGAGCGGCGCGTCGTTCGAACCGAAGGCACGCTGATGGCGACCCTGGACGCCGCGGTGCTGCGCCGCATCGGCCTCGGCCGCTCCGCGCAGCCGGTACTGGCGAAACGCAAACCGGCCCGGCCGCGCTTGGGGCCGGGCCGCCCGATCCCGTTCGGCATCGCCGTGGGACCCGCGCTGCTGGTCGCCGCGTGGGTGGTCGGTTCCGCCACGGGCACAGTGGATCCGGAAACCCTGCCCGCACCGTGGACGGTCGCCGAGACCGCCGGTGACCTGATCGCCGACGGCCGGCTACAGAGCAATCTGCTGACCTCCGTGCAGCGCGCCGCGATCGGGCTCGGGCTCGGCGTGGCGATCGGCCTGGTGCTGGCGCTGCTGGCCGGGCTGAGCCGCGTCGGTGAAGCGTTGGTGGACGGGCCCATCCAGATCAAGCGCGCCATTCCCACCCTGGCGCTGATCCCGCTGTTCATCGTGTGGTTCGGCATCGGCGAGGAGATGAAGCTGGTGGTGATCACCACCAGCGTGGCGATCCCGATCTACCTGAACACCCACGCGCACCTGCGCAGCGTCGACGCCAGGTACGTGGAACTCGCCCAGACGGTGGGGCTGTCGCGGTGGGCGTTCGTCCGGCGGATCGCGCTGCCCGGATCGCTGCCCGGCTTCTTCACCGGCCTGCGGCTGGCCGTCACCATCTCGTGGCTGGCGCTGGTCGTGGTGGAACAGGTCAACGCCACCAGCGGCATCGGCTATCTGATGACCCAGGCCCGCACCTACGGCCAGATCGACATCATCGTCGTCGGCCTGGTGATCTACGGCCTGCTCGGCTTGTTCGGCGACATCCTGGTGCGGGCGGCGGAAAGGAAGGCGCTGTCATGGCGGCAGACACTCGGGGACTGAACGTCGTGCGCGCCCGGCGGCTGCGCCGTGGCTTCGGCGACCGGGTGGTGCTGCGCGACCTCGATATCGACATCGCCCGCGGCGAGTTCGTCGCACTGCTCGGCCGCAGCGGGTCGGGCAAGAGCACCTTGCTGCGGGCGCTGGCCGAATTGGACTACGACGTGCCGGGATCCGGCGAGCTGAGCGTGCCCACCGAGCGTTCCGTGGTGTTCCAGGACTCCCGGTTGCTGCCCTGGGCGCGCGTGCTGGACAACGTGACCCTCGGTCTCGGTGGTCCGGACGCGGCCGGTCGCGGTCGTGCGGCGCTGGCCGAAGTCGGGCTCGCCGGCCGGGAGAATGCCTGGCCCAAGGAGCTGTCCGGCGGCGAGCAACAGCGCGTGGCCCTGGCGCGTTCGCTGGTGCGCGAACCCGAACTCCTGCTGGCGGACGAGCCGTTCGGCGCGCTGGACGCGCTCACCCGGATCAAGATGCACGCGCTGCTGCAAGACCTGTGCGCGAAGCATCGGCCCGCCGTCCTGCTGGTCACCCACGACGTGGACGAGGCGGTGCTGCTCGCCGACCGCGTCCTGGTGCTCGACGACGGGCGCATCGCGGTGGACCAGCGCATCGACCTGGAACGTCCACGCCGCCACGGCGATCCCGCGTTCCTGCGACACCGATCCCTGCTGCTGGCCAGCCTGGGAGTCGACGTCGCGCACACACCTACCGACGAGAAGAAAGCCTCATGACGACCGCACCGCGCCAACTCAGCCTCAACGCCTTCATCTACCCCTCCGGCCACCACGAGGCCGCCTGGCGCCATCCGTGGAGCAGCCCCGAGCGAATCTACGACGTCGCCTACTACCAAGAGATCGGACGCACCGCCGAAGCGGCGAAGCTGGACGCGGTGTTCTTCGCCGACGGTCCCGCGCTGCGCACCAATGTTCGGCACAACGCGGCCTCCGGCCTGGAACCGATCACCCTGCTCACCGCGATCGCCACGGCCACGACGCATCTCGGCCTCATCGCCACCGCCTCGACCACGTACTACGAGCCCTACAACCTGGCCAGGCTGTTCTCCACGCTGGATCACATCTCCGGCGGCCGCGCGGGCTGGAACATCGTCACCACCGGAACCGATCTCGCCGCGGCGAACTTCGGCCTGGACAAGCATCCCGACCACGCCGAACGGTACGCGCGGGCGCGGGAATTCGTGGACGCCGTGGTCGCGCTGTGGGACAGCTGGGAGGACGACGCCATCGTCGACGACCGGGCCTCCGGCGTGTACGCCGACCCGGACAAGATCCATCCGATCGACTTCGAGGGCGAATACCTGCGGGTGCGCGGGCCGTTCAACGCGCCGCGCACCCCGCAGGGCTACCCGGTGCTGGTGCAGGCGGGCGCGTCGAACGACGGCCGGGCGTTCGCGGGCAAGTACGCCGAGGCGATCTTCACCGCGCATCAGCGGCTCGGCGACGCGCAGGCGTTCTACACCGACATCAAGGAACGTGCCCGCGTTTTCGGGCGCAATCCCGAGCACGTCAAGGTCCTGCCCGGGATCAGCCCGTTCATCGCCGACACCGAGGCCGCGGCCAAGCGATTGGAACGGGAGTTCAACGAGCTCACCGTGCCGGAATACGGATTGGCGCAGCTGGAGGGCATCGTCGGGATCAGCCTGCGGCACCTGCCGCTGGACGAGCCGATCCCGGTCGAATTGTTCGACGCGGCGGGCGATGTGACCGACAACGGCCAGAGCCGGTTGCAGGTCGTCGCGGGCATCGTGCAGCGCGAACGCCCGACCGTGCGCGGTCTGCTGCACCGCCTCGCCGGTGCGCGCGGTCACCGGGTGTTCGCCGGAACCCCCGAACAGGTCGCCGACACCATCGAGGAATGGTTCCGCAACGGCGCCGCCGACGGCTTCAATGTGATGCCGCCGTACTACCCGGGCGGATTGGAAGTCTTCGCCGAAACGGTCGTGCCGATCCTCCAGGAGCGCGGGTTGTTCCGCACCGAGTACACCGGCACCACCTTGCGCGACCACTTCGGCTTGCCCCGCCCCGACAGCCGCTTCGCCCGCCGGCCCGCGCTGACGCGGTGATCGGCGCGGACGAAAAGGATTGTCCCACTGATCTATCGGTGCGTCGCGTGGTGGCACCGCACGGGGTGCCCGGCGGACGTGCGGCAACGCTCCGAGCCGACGGCGTCGACTTCGCCGAAGGTATCGGATCTGCGGCACGCACCCGGTGCGGGCTCGCTTCGAGGCTCGGTGGCGAGCGGCATACGACCGATCGGCGCGGAGCCTCGCAGTGGCGGGGCGGTTCCCGCCGATCGGGGCCACGGCGATGAGCGAGCGGTCCGTCCTGGTCGGCGAGGTCGCGCGGCCCGTGCGGTTGCGGTCGTTGACCTGGACCGTGTTCGTGCCGATGGTGGTGTACGGCGTCGGGTCCGGCGCGGCGGCGCCGATGTACGCGCTGCGCGCGCTGGACCTGGGTGCGTCGGCCGGACTGGCGGGGGTCATCGTCGCGCTGTCCGGATTGGGCATGGTGCTCACCGACCTGCCCGCGGGGCGGGTGGTCGCCCGGATCGGGGAACGCGGCGCGTTGGCGGTGGGGTCGGTGCTCGGGACGGTAGGGGTTTTCGCGGCGATCGTCGCGCCGAACGTCGGGGTGCTCGCGCTGGGGATGCTGCTCGGCGGCGCGGCGGGCGCGGTGTGGGGCCTGGCGCGTCAGACCTACCTCGTGGCCGTGGTGCCCGCGGGTGACCTCGGGCGCGCGATGTCGACGCTCGCCGGTTCCATGCGGCTGGGCTTCTTCTGCGGGCCGTTCCTCGGTGCGGCCGTGGTGCACTCGCTCGGCCCGAACGGCGGGCTGTGGTTGCAGCTGGTGACCACGGTGATCTCCGGCGCGGCCATGGCGGCGATCCGATCACCCGAGGCAGCGGCGGCGGGGGTGCGGCATTCGCTGGGAGCGGTCGTGGTCGAGCACCGCAGAACCCTCGGCACACTGGGCCTCGCGGCGTTGCTGGTCGGTGCGGCACGCGCCGCCCGGCTGGCGCTGCTGCCGCTGTGGGCGGCGCATATCGGTTTGAGCGCGTCGGCGACCAGCTTGGTGTTCGGCGTCGCGGGCGCGGTGGACGTGCTGATGTCCTATCCGGCGGGTGTGTGGCTGGATCGCTACGGCAGGCGTGCCACCGGCGTGCCGTCGATGATCCTGTTCGCCCTCGGTTTCGGCGCGCTGCCGTTCACCTCCTCGGTCCTGGGTCTAGGCTGCGCCGCCGTGCTGCTCGGGCTCGGCAACGGAATGAGCAACGGGCTGATCATGACCGTCGGCGCCGACGTCGCACCCGATGGGCAACGCGCGGAATTCCTCGGCGCCTGGCGGCTCACCCACGACATCGGCATGTTCGCCGGTCCGGTCGCGGTCGGCGCGATCAGCGCCCTCACCGTGCTCGGCGGGGCTGCCATCGCGCTCGCGGTCACCGCCGCGGCGGGCGCGTACACGATGCACCGCTGGTTCCCCGGGGCGGTGGGGGCGCAGACACGCCCGCGACGGTCCGCGGGTTAGCCGCAGGGCTTCGAGTTCCGGTCGGCGGAATTGTCATTGCTGGCGGGTGTCGATCGGGATGCTGTCCGGCCCGCGTCGGTATGGTTCTGCGGCGTGTCCCCATGGTTGCTTCGGCGGAACGGTCTTGCCGCCGCCGCGATGAGCATCTGCGTCGCGGCCGCTGTCGCGATGCCGTCGGCGGCGGCGGATGGTCCGGAAACCGGACGGCTGAGCAGCATCGAACTGCTCGATCCCGCTTGGTCGTTCGCCGCGGCCGCGGCGTCGTTCGGGGTCGTCTACACCACGACCGATCAGCACGGAATGCCCGCGCAGGCGTCCGGTGCGCTGTACCTGCCCGCGGGACTGCCGCCGCAGGGCGGGTGGCCGCTGGTGGTGTGGGCACATGGGACGGCGGGCATCGGCGATGCCTGCGCGCCGTCGCGCCGCCCGCAGTCCTCGCGGAATTCCGCCTACTTCGATCGGATTCTGGCCGACGGGTACGCGGTGCTGGCTCCCGACTATCAAGGGCTCGGCACCGCAGGGCAGTTCAGCTACTACAACTCGAACGTCGAGGGAGCGTCGATATCGGACGCGGTAGCGGCGATTCGCAACACCCCCTTTCCGCTGTCGCGTAGCTGGGTGGTGATCGGCCAGTCGGAAGGGGCGCACGCCGCGATGAGCGCGGCGGCCTCGAATGCCGAGAAGGGCGGTCCCGCCACGGGGTTGAGCGGGGTAGTAGCCACCGGTCTGCGCACCGACCCGAGCAAGAGCCTTCCGGAGATGTTCCGGCCGACCTCGACCGGCTCGAAGAACCAGATCGCCTACGCGGCGTACTTCCTGGCCTCGCTGGAGGAATGGAAACCCGGCAGCGTCACGCCGTATCTCTCCGATTTCGGCAGGGAATTCGTGGCGAAAGCCGCCCATGAATGCCTTTCCGATCTGGTCGCACGCGCGCAGGGCCGCCGACCGGCGGCGCTGTTCGCCGACCCCGACCGGCCGACGCCCACCTTCGCCGACGATGTCACCGCCTTGGCCGGATACCCGCAAGACCGGTTCACCAGTGATCTCATGATCGGCTACGGCACCGACGACGTCGATGTCCTTCCCACCGACACCGCCGATTACGGCAGGCGCCTGCGGGAGGCCAACCCCGGGATACGGGTCACGGTCGAGGAATACCCCGGCAGAGACCACAGCGGCGCGTTCCTGGCTTCGCTTCCGGATGCGCTGGCTTTCCTGAACGCGCACCTGCGCTGACGCCGGACGCGAACCCGCGAGCCGCGCCCGCCTCAGCGGACGCGGGTGCCGAGCAGGTGCCGCACGCCCGCCACGAACAGTTGCAGACCGAAGTCGAAACGGGCTGTGGCGTCCGTGGTTTCCTCCAGCGGCGACGCGCCGTCGGGCAGGGCGCCCGCCGAGTCCATCTGCATCCTCGACTGCTCGTCCACGGTCTCGCCGAGGACGTAGTAGAGCAGCGTGAACGCCGTGAGTTCGGCCTCCTGGCGCGGCATGCCCGCGCGAATCGTGGCGCTCACCAGTCGTTCTCGTCCCTTGCTCGTGGTGAGCCGGGAAGCGTACGTCGCCGAGACCAATTCGGCGCCGTCGCGATAGGCCAGCAGGCAGTCGCGCATCCGGTGGGCCAATTCGGTGATCTGCCCGGCCCATTCCTCGGCCTGGATCGGGTCCTCCATGGGCGCGAGGATCTTGTCCGCGACCGCGCCGAGCAGCGCCTGCTTGTTGGGGAAGTGCCAGTACAACGCGCCCGGCTGGACCTGGAGGGAACCGGCCAGCCTGCGCATGGTCAGGTCGGCCAGGCCGTATCGGTCCAGAATCGCGATGGCGCCGTCGACCACGTCCGCCCGGTGCAGCTGCACTCGATGCCCTTCCCGTCGTGCTTTGACTCACTCCTACCGCTACCCTAGCCTGAACACCGTTCAAGTTGCACGGCCACCTCGGCCGAACGAAGGGATGCGTTGCAGTGACCCAGGCACCCGTAGACACCGCTGCGCCAGGACCGACGCAGGTCGGGACGTCGCCGATTGCGCCAGGACCGACGCAGGTCGGGACGTCGCCCATTCTGTCGATCGCCCGCGAGCAGGTGCTCGAACGCGGGGAAGGGCTGAACCAGGAGCAGACCCTCGAGGTGCTGCGTCTGGGTGACGACCGGCTGGAGGAGTTGCTCGCCCTGGCCCACGAGGTGCGTATGAAGTGGTGCGGTCCCGAAGTGGAGGTCGAGGGCATCATCAGCCTCAAGACCGGCGGCTGCCCCGAGGACTGCCACTTCTGCTCGCAGTCGGGGCTGTTCCAGTCGCCGGTGCGCGCCGCGTGGCTGGACATCCCGAGCCTGGTCGAGGCCGCCAAGCAGACCGCGAAGACCGGCGCCACCGAGTTCTGCATCGTGGCCGCCGTGCGCGGCCCGGACGAGCGGCTGATGGCCCAGGTGGCCGCAGGCGTCGAGGCGATCCGCAACGAGGTCGACATCCAGGTCGCCTGCTCGCTGGGCATGCTCACCCAGGAGCAGGTCGACCAACTGGCCGCGATGGGCGTGCACCGCTACAACCACAACCTGGAGACCTCCCGCTCCTACTTCCCGAACGTGGTCACCACGCACAGCTGGGAGGAGCGCTGGGACACCCTGCGCATGGTTCGTGCGGCGGGCATGGAGGTCTGTAGCGGCGGCATCCTCGGCATGGGCGAGACGCTGGAGCAGCGCGCCGAGTTCGCCGCGAACCTGGCCGAGCTCGAGCCCGACGAGGTGCCGCTGAACTTCCTCAACCCGCGTCCGGGTACCCCGTTCGGCGACCTCGAGGTGCTGCCCGCCTCCGACGCGCTGCGCGCCGTCGCCGCGTTCCGGCTGGCGCTGCCGCGCACCATGCTGCGCTTCGCGGGCGGCCGCGAGATCACCCTGGGCGATCTCGGCGCCAAGCAGGGCATCCTGGGCGGCATCAACGCCGTCATCGTCGGCAACTACCTGACCACCCTCGGTCGCCCGGCCGAACAGGATCTGGATCTGCTCGGCGAGCTGAAGATGCCGATCAAGGCGCTCAACGAAACACTCTGACCCGGCTCGGTTGCGACGATGAGGCAGGCGAGCATGGGTACTGTCATGAATATGGACGAGCGCTACAACCCGTTCACCGGCAAGCGAATCGTGCCGGGTCTCGACGACGCGATCCCGGCCGCCGCCGCACTGGGCCTGGAACCGCCGCGCTTCTGCGAGCAGTGCGGTCGCCGCATGATCGTGCAGGTGAGCCCGGACGGCTGGTGGGCCAAGTGCTCCCGGCACGGCGTCACCGACTCGGCCGAACTGGAACGCCGCTAGTGGCGTCGCCGTTGCGGGGTGAGGCGCGCGCGGCGACGGTGATCGCCGTCGCCGTGGTGGCGG
This sequence comes from Nocardia sp. NPDC041819, assembly GCF_055590505.1. Taxonomy (NCBI): domain Bacteria; kingdom Bacillati; phylum Actinomycetota; class Actinomycetes; order Mycobacteriales; family Nocardiaceae; genus Nocardia; species Nocardia sp. NPDC041819. The sequence continues at coordinate 44,162 of NZ_JBVJAP010000014.1, forward strand.
TGAGCGCGCTGGCCGGTGCCGGATGGGGCCTGCTGGCGCCGACCGAGCGGCTGCTGGTTGTCGAGCCGGGCCGCGGGGTCGCGCTGACCGGTGAGAGCGCGCATCAATTCGACGCCCTGGCGTTGTTCGTGCTCGCGGGCGCGGTGCTCGGTCTGCTCTGCGCGCTCGCCGTGTGGCGGTGGCGCTCGGCGCGCGGGCCGCTGCTGCAACTGGGCTTGCTGGTCGGTTCCGGCCTCGGCGCGGTGGTGATGGCACGGGTGGGGGAGCAGGTCGCCGAATGGCTGCATCCGCGCCCGCACGACCCGCCGGTCGGGCAGATCGTCACGTTGCCCATCGAACTGGGCAGTGCGCTCGCGTTCATCGTGCAGCCGCTGATCGCGTCGTTCGTCATGCTGTTCCTCGCCGCGCTCAGTACGTCCGAGGATCTCGGCAGCGGACGCCGCGCCGCCCGCGACGAGGAGGAAGCCTTCGGCTCCCTCCCGCCCTACGGTGACGCTGCGAGTGGGGCGCAGCTGCCCTATCGTGGCTACGAGCCTGCCGCGGAAGGGTATTCGGTACCCGAATACCGTCCGCGGTACTGACGCGTCGCCCGGCGGGCAGCCGCGGCGACGGAAGGCTTCCGAGCCCACCGTGGGTGTGGGAACGAAGCGTGCGCGGAAGGAACAGGACGTGACCTTTGTCGGTGGCGGACCGGTCGTCGAAGAGCTCGACGCCAAGTTCTGGCGGGTGGCCGAACCCTTCGTCTATCGCGGCGCGACCGAGGAATTCGTGGTTCCCGCCGGTTTCCGTACCGATTTCGCCTCGGTGCCGCGCGCGCTGGTCTGGCTGATCCCGCGCTACGGCAGCTACACCCGCGCCGCGATCCTGCACGACTACCTGCTCGGTTCGGACACGGTGAGCGTCGCCGACGCCGACGGCATCTTCCGCCGGAGCCTGCACGAACTCGGCGTATCGCTGCCGCGCCGCTGGATGATGTGGGCGGCCGTCCGCGCGGCCCACGGGTTGCGTGGCGCCGGCCCGGCCGACGTCGCCCGGTTCATCGTCGTCGCCGTTCCCTCGGTGCTCTTCCTGGCGGTGCCCGTCACCGTGGTGACGGTGTTCCTCCTGCTGTTCTGGTTGGTGGAACTGGTCTTCTGGGCCGCATCCCGGATGACTCGGCGGACCGAAGCCCCGCCCCCCGACCCGCAGATGAAAACCGCCTGACCGGTTCTCGGCGGATGCCGCGGCCATGCGCCGTTGATCTCGATTTCCCGGCGAGGATCAGGGACGTAGCGTGGGGTATGGCGGATTTGGTTTTGGGGCCGGTGTTGCGGCATGTCGACTCGACTTCGGCGACCGTCTGGGTGGAAACCGATGACGCGTGTGAGGTGGATGTCCTGGGAAGGCTCGCCCGCACGTTTCAGGTGGGGGAGCAGCATTTCGCGCTGGTCGCGATCGACGGACTGGAGCCCGGTGCGTCGATTCCCTACCAGGTGCGGCTCGATGGAGTGGCGGTGTGGCCGGAACCGGGATCCGATATGCCGCCCTGCCGGATTCGCACGCGGACCGTCGAGAAGATCCTGTTCGGGTCGTGCCGGGCGGCCAAGGCCGCGCCGGGCGTGCTGGAGGCCGACAAGCTGGGGGTGGACGCGCTGGACGCCTACGCCCGGCGCATGATGGGCTCGCCCGAGCGGGAATGGCCGGACGCACTGCTACTCCTCGGCGACCAGGTCTACGCCGACGAGCCGACGCCGCGGATGCGGGAGTGGCTCGCCCAGCGGCGCGACGGGCAGGAGCCCCGCGGCGAGGTCGTGTCGTTTTGCGAATACGCCGAGCTGTACCACGAGTCGTGGGCGGACCCGGAGATCCGCTGGCTGATGTCGACCGTGCCGACGTCGATGATCTTCGACGACCACGATGTCCGCGACGACTGGAACACCTCACGCGCATGGCGCAAGCAGATGGCGGCGAAGCCGTGGTGGCGCGAGCGCATCCGCGCCGGGCTCGCGTCCTACTGGGTGTACCAGCACCTCGGCAACCTCGGCCCCGACGAGCTGGCGCAGGACCCGCTCTACCGCCAGGTCACCGCGGCGGGGACGGACGTGCGGGAGCTGCTGGAGGATTTCGCTGAGCAGGCCGACAAGGAGGTCGACGGCCGCAAACCCGCCCGCTGGAGCTACTACCGCGACTTCGGCCGGGTCCGGCTGCTGGTGATCGACACCCGTAATGGCCGGATCCTCGACGGGCAGCGGCTGATGGTCGGGCCGGAGGAGTTCGACTGGATCGAGCGGAACGCCGCGGGCGACTTCGACCACCTGTTGATCGGATCATCGCTGCCGTGGCTGATGCCGCCCGCGCTGAGCCACTTCCAATCGCTCAACGAGCGCGCGGCGGATCTGCCGGGATGGCGCGGCCGGCTCGGCGAGAAGGTCAGGCAGGCAGCGGATCTGGAGCACTGGCCCGCGTTCCGCGCGTCTTTCGAACGGTTGGCCCGGCTGATCCATCGGCTGGGCGACGCGCCGGGCGCGCCGGGCACGATCTGCGTGCTGTCCGGGGACGTGCACCACAGCTACGTCGCACGCGCCACGTACGCGCGGCCGACGAAATCGCAAGTGCTGCAACTGGTGTGCTCGCCGGTGCACAACGAACCGCCCGAGATGTTCCATCCGGCGTTCGCGCTGTCGTGGGCGGCGCCGATCGCGTCGGCGCTGCGGTGGCTCGCGGATCGGCGTGGAATATCACCCGATCCGGTCCGATGGCAGAAGATCAGCGGCCCGCATTTCGGGAATTCGATCGCCTCCCTCGTCGTCCGTGGCCGCTCCGCACGGTTCACGCTGGAGACCGCACGATCGGAAGAGGGGCTGGTCGTGGTGGCCGAACTGGAACTCGCGCCACCACATGCAAAAGCCCCGCACCTCTAGAGGCGCGGGGCTCTTACCTAGCCACGTCGATCAGATCGCGCGGACGTCCTGAGCCTGCGGGCCCTTCTGTCCTTGGCCGATCTCGAACTCCACGCGCTGTCCCTCTTCAAGGGACTTGAATCCCGAGCCGGACACGGCGGAGTAATGAACGAAGACGTCGGCGCCGCCGCCGTCCTGCGCGATGAAGCCGAAGCCTTTTTCGCTGTTAAACCACTTCACACTGCCTTGAGCCATTGCTTTACTTCATTCTTTTCTGTAGGTGAGCCGAGCGAATCACTTCGATAACCCGGTCTCAGAGGTCAACACTGCCACGAATCGGCACCGCGCGACACCACGGACCTCGGTTTGTGAGCTAACCGACACAAGCGGCCTTCGCCGGTCCCGTCGCGTGACCGCGCCGGATCCGGCCTTGGGGGCGGCCGACGCGCTCGCTCCAGCGATTCCGGCCGAATCGGCTGTCCCGAGCCGTGATGCTGGGGCCACGGCGCACAGACGGCGCCGGAAATCGCGAGCGAGGCCTCCGCCTGGTCGGCGTATCCGGGCCATGGTCGGGGGAGTCGCCGTGGGGACCTGTTCCGCGGAGAAAATGAATGGAGGTGAGGCCGATAGCGCGGATAGGGTGGGCGCCCGGATGTCGAGAGGAGGCGGGCGATGAATCGAGCACAGGAAGCGGTGGCCGAGACGCCTCCTGGCGCGAAGGAGCGCGCGGATCTAGCGGCTTGGCGACGGCGAGATGCCTTGCGCCGCAGCAACGCCGCGCGCCCGGTGCGGAGCAAGCGGCAGTATCGCCGCCAGGACAAGCACCGGAAAGCGGCCACCGACCATTGACCCGAGCCCCTTTCCGCATATGCCGGCAGTACGACAGGGTCGTTCACGAAAGGCGCGCGAGCGTGGAAAGCGCCCGTCACGGCGGCCGCCGTTGATCAGGACGGGCCGGGTGGGCGCAGTGCCGCGAATTCGTCGGTGACGCGCAAGCCCGAGTCGGTGAAGCGGTAGACCGCGGCGGGGCGTCCGCCCGCGCGGCCGGGGGCCGCGGTGGCTCCGGTGGGGGTGATCACCCCGCGGCGGGAGAGGACTCGTTGGAGGTTTGTCGTGTCGACGTCGTATCCGAGGGCCGCGCAGTAGATTTCACGCAAGGTCGACATCGTGAACCGGTCCGGCGCGAGGGCGAAGGCGATGTTGGTGTAGGACAGTTTCGCCGCCAGGCGGGTGCGGGCGTGGTCGACCACCGTGCGGTGGTCGAAGGACATGTCCGGCAGCGCCGAGACGGGGTGCCAGGCGGTGTCCGAGGGCAGGTGGGGGTCGGCGGTCAGCGGAACGAGGCCGAGGTAGGCCGAGGCGATGCGGCGCGGGCTCGGCACTCGGTCGGGGGCGCTGAACACCGAGAGCTGTTCCAGATGGCTCAGCTCGCGCACGTCGACCTTCTCGGCGAGCTGGCGGCGGGCGGAGGTGTCGAGATCCTCGTCGTCGCGCAGGCGGCCGCCGGGCAGCGACCAGGTGCCCTTCTGCGGGTCGAGCGCCCGTTCCCACAGCAACACCGCGAGTTCGGTCCGCTGATCGGGCGGGCAACGCCGCAACATGCTCTGCGCGCGGTCCACGGGGTGGTGACCTGCGGCGATGCCGCTGGGGAAGCGGCGAACCTGGAACACCGCGGTGAGCGATTCGTGGATGGTGCTACTATGGGCCACGTTTTCGATTGTAAGTCGAAAACCTGGTTTGGTGCGAATCGGCGCGCGGCCGACCGCACGAGGAAGGGAGCCATCCATGGCGACGACGGGTGCGAAACTGGCGCCCCCGCTGATGGGGCAGGTGTTCGACGGGCCCTCCGGGTTCGCGGGTGTCGAGGCAACGCCGGAGTGGGCGCAGGAAGTCAAGCGATTGGCTCGAGAGCGCAACGCGACGATCCTGGCGCACAACTACCAGCTGCCGGAGATCCAGGACGTGGCCGACCACGTCGGCGATTCGCTGGCGCTGTCACGGATCGCGGCCGAGGCGCCCGAGGACACCATCGTGTTCTGCGGCGTGCACTTCATGGCCGAGACCGCCAAGATTCTCAGCCCGGCCAAGACCGTGCTCATCCCGGACCAGCGCGCCGGATGTTCGCTCGCCGATTCCATCACGGCCGACGAACTGCGCGCGTGGAAGGCCGAGCACCCGAACGCGATGGTCGTGTCCTACGTCAACACCACGGCCGAGGTGAAGGCGCTCACCGACATCTGCTGCACCTCGTCCAACGCGGTGGACGTGGTCGCCTCGATCGACCCGGACCGCGAGGTGCTGTTCCTGCCGGACCAGTTCCTCGGCGCGCACGTCAAGCGGGTCACCGGCCGCGCGAACATGCACATCTGGGCCGGTGAGTGCCACGTGCACGCGGGCATCAACGGCGACGAGCTGACCGAGCAGGCGCGCACCCATCCGGACGCGGAACTGTTCGTGCACCCCGAATGCGGGTGCGCCACCTCGGCGCTGTACCTGGCGGGCGAGGGCGCGTTCCCGGCCGATCGGGTGCACATCCTGTCCACCGGAGGCATGATCGACGCGGCCAAGGCGGCGAAGTCGAGTCAGGTGCTGGTGGCCACCGAGGTCGGCATGCTGCACCAGCTGCGCAAGGCCGCCCCCGGCATCGACTTCCAGGCCGTGAACGACCGGGCGTCGTGCAAGTACATGAAGATGATCACCCCGGCGGCGCTGCTGCGCTGCCTGGTCGAAGGCCGTGACGAGGTGCACGTCGATCCCGAAACCGCCGCGCTGGGACGCAATTCGGTGCAGCGGATGATCGCGATCGGCAATCCCGGCGGCGGTGAATGAGTCCGACCGCTGCCCGTAGGGCGGTGGGTCGTTCTCCGGCGGAACACGGTGGCCACGGCGCTGACCATCGTGTCAGCGCGGGGGAACGTTCGCGGATCGGGAGACAGAGAGGCGCGGGCCGATGACAACCCGGGTTTCGATCGACTGGGAGGCCGAGGCCGATCTGGTCGTGATCGGCGGCGGCGTCGCGGGACTGACCGCGGCGCGCACCGCCTCGCTGCGTGGCCTGCGGGTGCTCACGCTCAGTAAGGGTGGCCCGACCGATACGTCCACCCAGTACGCCCAAGGCGGCATCGCCGTCGTGGCGCCGCACGGTGACTCGGTCGAATCGCACGTGTACGACACCGTGGAGGCGGGCGCCGGATTGTGCGAGGTGGACGCCGTGCGTTCCATCGTCGAGGGCGGGCAGGCCGCGGTGGCCGCGCTGACCGACCTGGGCGCGGTGTTCGACCTCGGCCGCGACGGCCAGATCTCGCGAACCCGCGAGGGGGGCCACAGCACCCGCCGGATCATCCATGCGGGCGGCGACGCCACCGGCGCGGAGGTGCAGCGCGCGCTGAACGAGGCCGGCCTGCCGGTGCTGTTCGGCGCGGCGGTCGGTGAGATCGTCACCGGGCCGAACGGTGTGCGAGGTGTGGTCGCGGTGTCGGAGAAGGGCTTCGGTGTCGTCCACGCGCCCGCCGTGCTGCTGGCGACCGGCGGCCTCGGTCAGTTGTACGCGCTGAGCACCAATCCGCCGGGCGCCACCGCGGACGGCATCGCGCTCGGGCTGTGGGCCGGTGCCGCCGTCGCCGATCTGGAGTTCGTGCAGTTCCACCCGACCGTGCTCTACACCCCGGGCGGCCTGGGACGCAGGCCGCTGATCAGTGAAGCGGTGCGCGGCGAGGGCGCGGCACTGGTCGACACCGAAGGCGATTCGGTGACCGCGGGGGTGCATCCGCGCGGCGACCTGGCTCCCCGCGATGTCGTCTCCCGTGCCATCGCCGCGCGCATGCGAGCTCTCGGCACCGAGCACGTCTACCTCGACGCGCGCTCGATAGACGGTTTCGCGCGACGATTTCCGACGATCACCGCCTCGTGCCTGGCGACGGGCATCGATCCGCGCACGGACCTCATCCCGGTCGCGCCCGCCGCGCACTACCAGTGCGGGGGAGTCGTCACCGACACCCACGGCCGTACCGGAGTTCCCGGCCTGTACGCGGCCGGTGAGGTCGCGCGCACCGGTTTGCACGGGGCGAACCGGTTGGCGTCCAACAGCCTGCTGGAGGGACTGGTGGTCGGCGAGCGCGCCGGGGCCGCCGCCGCCGAGCGGCTCGGTGAGCGGGCTGGGGTGAGCGAGATCTCCACTCGCACGGCCGAGTTCGCCGACCGTGCGGTGGTGCAGGGCCTGATGACCACGCACGCCTCGGTGGTCCGCGATCGCGCGGGCCTCGCCGAAGCGCTCAAGCGGCTCGACGACGTGGCCGTCCGCCGCGACCCGCACACCGCCGCCGCACACCCGATCGCCGGAATAGAGGACGCCGCGCTCACCCTCGCGGCACGCACCCTGCTGCTGGCCGCGCTCGCCCGCACCGAGAGCCGCGGCTGTCACACCCGGTCGGACCACCCGGACGCCGTGGACGAACTCCGCCGCAGCCTCCCGATCCGGCTGAACGGCGACGGCGTGCCCGAGTACGCATCACTTCCCTGACCACACGCGCCGAGCCGGACATGCCGCGAGCTGTCCACCGCACCGCTCGGCGAGAGAGGAACACTTCGATGGCTCTGGATGCCGCCCTGGACCGCGACGAGGTGCTGCGCCTCATCCGCGCCGCGCTGGACGAGGACCTGCGCTACGGCCCGGACGTCACGACCATGGCCACCGTGCCCGCGGACGCGGTGATCAAGGCGTCGGTGGTGTCGCGCGAACCGGGGACCGTGGCCGGGCTCGACGCCGGTGTACTGGCACTCGACGAGGTGATCGGCGCGGGCGAGTACGAGATCACCGATCGCGTCGCCGACGGTACCCGGGTGTCGCCGGGACAGCCCGTGCTGACGGTGATCGCGCCGACGCGCAAGCTGCTGACCGCCGAGCGCACCATGCTCAACCTGGTGTGTCATCTGTCCGGCATCGCGACGGCGACGGCCGCCTGGGTGGACGCCGTGGCCGGCACCCGCTGCCGCATCCGCGACAGCCGCAAAACGCTGCCCGGACTGCGCGGGCTGCAGAAGTACGCCGTGCGGGTCGGCGGCGGCGTCAACCACCGCATGGGCCTCGGCGACGCCGCGCTGATCAAGGACAACCACGTGGTCGCCGCCGGTTCGGTGGTCGAGGCGCTGCGCGCGGTCCGCGCCGCCGCCCCCGACATCGCCTGCGAGGTCGAGGTCGACAGCCTCGAACAACTCGACGCCGTGCTCGCCGAGAACGTGGAACTCGTGCTGCTGGACAACTTCCCGCTCTGGCAGACCCAGGCGGCCGTCCAGCGCCGCAACACCGCGTCCCCGCAGACGAAACTGGAGTCCTCCGGCGGCCTGAGCCTGGACGTCGCCGCCGACTACGCCCGCACCGGTGTCGACTACCTCGCGGTCGGCGCGCTCACCCACTCCGTCCGGGTGCTCGACCTCGGGCTGGACATGTAGGCGCCGGACAGGGGCGGGCCGGTATCGACCGAGCAGCGGTGGGCGGGTTCGCGAACAACCCGGCTCGGTCGCTTCGGGCGAATCCGCGAATCGCCATGCCGTCCGAGCTATCCGGTGCCGTTCGCTCAGGCGGTGAGCTCGCGTTCCAGCGGTGTCCGGAACCGTGGGATGGCGCGGACCTCGCCGAACCAGTCGGCGACGCGTTGCGCTTGCGCGGCGATCAGCGTTTCGGCGTCCGCGCCCACGTCTTCGAGCAGGCGGTAGACGATCTCGCCGTCCTTGCGCTGCGCCCAGCCGCCGACGACGCGTCCGTCCCACCAGACCGTGGGTCCGATGTTGCCGTTGCTGTCGAACACCCGCGGTGCGTGCGGGCCGAGGTACCACTCCCGCGCCTGCCAGCCCATCGGGGTCGGATCGAGGGCGGGCAGCAGCGCCGCCCACGGCTCCGGCGCGGCGACCGGGTCCACGTCGTCGGCCAGGAGCACGCCGGTCACGCCGTCCAGGTCGACCTCGACCAGATCCAGGGCGCCCAGCGCCGCGCGCACTTCGCCGAGCGTCCACCCGGTCCACCACTTGACGTCGGATACCGGTGCGGGACCGAAGGCGCGCAACCAGCGACGGACCAGTTCCACCCTGGCCTCGGCGGCGGGAAGAGCGGGAACGCCGTCCGGCAGCCACGATTCGATCGGCGCCCAGGTGTACTGGCTGCTGGTCCAGCCGCCGTTCGGCCTGCCGCGCACGATGCGGCCCTCGCAGCCGAGCGTTACCAGTACCCAGGTGGTGATGTTCGTCGGCTTCGAATACGCCTTGTCCGGTGCGGTGTTCACCTGGGTGCGCAGCCGCGGGACGTCCTTGCTCAGCTGCGCGCCGGTCGCCGCGCCGCGGGCCAGCAACGCTTTGTGCGTCTCGGCTTCGACCTCGGCCCACCAGCCGGCCGTATCGCCGTCCCCGATGCCCGCCTGCGTCAGGTATTTGCCGTAGGTGCGCCGCTGCTTGTGCGCCAGGGCGTCCGCGCACGAAGCCTGGAGAATCGGAACCGATTCCACCGGCACGACGAACATGGTGCGCCGCATGGCGAGCATTCGCAGCAGCGAACGATCCTCGTAGAGCGCCTGTTCGACGTCGGAGGGTGTGAGCCCGTCGGCACGGGCCGCGACGGAGAGGTACACGGTCGCCGGATCGGTCGCGTGCAGCGCGACCATCGAGCGGGCGATCTCCGCGACCTGCCCGGTGCGCTCCGGCATCGCCAACCGGTGCCGCACCGCCAGCCGAGCGCGCCGCTGCGCGGCATCAATCGAACGCATAGGCGAATCGTAACGTCCGCGCCGTGGCTCAGAGGCCGAAGCGCTCCGGGGCCAGGCGCAGCGCCCGGCAGGCGTCGCGCACTGCCTCGGTCGCTTCCGGGCCGCAGGCGCCGGCGTCCCTGCCGATCAGGATGCCGGTGCGGATCACCGCGTCCGCCTCGGCGGGTTTGCCGCCCGCTTCGGCGATCTGCCGCAGCACGTGCGCGCAGCCGCGGATCGGATCGTTCGCCAGCCGATTGCAGTTGTCCTCGAACAGGGCGCGCAAGTCGTCGACCGGGAAATTGCGCAGAACCGGATCGGCCGTGACCAGCTCGCCGACGGTGGCGCGGCCGGTAGCGGCGGTCGCCGCGTCGGCCACGGCGACCAGCGCGCACAGGGCGACGGCGGCGTCACGGAAACTCCCGCCGCGCAGCCGGTTCCGGTCGGCCAGCAATTGCGCTCGCCACGTCGCGGCGGTCTCGGCCGTGCTGATCGGGGTCGCGTCGGGGAGACGGCGGGGTGCGAAGGTCATGGCGGACTCCATGAGAAGACGTCCGAACGCGCGGACCCGTGCCATCCGGACTCGGAATGAATACCCGGACCGTAACAGGGCCGCGCTGCTGGGTCCTGCCCCCAAAAATCGGAATCAGCCCTCGGGTTCCCAGGCGCGGACCAGGTCGAGCAAGCCAGGGAAGCGCGCTTCGAGATCGGCGACGCGCACCTGGCTGCGGCGCTCCAGTCCGTAGCGCCGCTGCCGGGTGACGCCCGCCTCGCGCAGCACCCGGAAATGATGCGTCAGGGTGGATTTGGGCCGATCGATGCCGAACCAGGAGCAGGGCCGGTCGTCCTCGGGAGAGTCCAGCAAGAGCTTGCGGACCATGGCCAGGCGCAGTGGGTCGCTCAATGCGGCCAGGACGTGGTCGAGCCGCAGATCGGCGTGATCCGGCTCGGGCAGCACGGCGGTGTCGTCGGTGGCCGCTGGCATCGCGTCTCCTCGCTCTCGGCTCTGTAGTACGACTTCTATCGTACTACGGGCGTGGTTCGAGTATTGTCGTATCAGTACGAGAAAATTCGAACCAAGGAGTGGTGATGGGATCGACGGTGACGCGGCCCCGCGCGGAAGTGCGCCGAACGAGCGGCTCTTCGGTGTGGCATGCGGCCTGGCCGGTGTTCGCGGTGTTCGTGCTGTCGAACGCGCCGACGCCGCTGTATGTGGTGTGGCAGCGGACGATCGGTTTCTCCTCCGGGACGCTGACCGCGGTGTTCGCCTGCTACATCGTCGGATTGCTGGGAGCGCTGCTGGTCGCGGGCGTGGTGTCGGACCGGGTGGGGCGCAAGCCGGTCCTGCTGCCCGCGGTGGCGGCGGCGATGGCGGCCTGCGCGCTGTTCGCGATCGCGCAGTCGGTCGTGCTGCTGGCACTGGCACGGATGCTCACCGGTGTGGCGGTCGGCGCGGCCGTCTCCGCGGGCATGGCGGCGGTCACGGACGTGGGCGGGCCCGACCGCAGGCGCGTCGCCGCGCTGGCGGCCTCCACGGCGATGGTGCTCGGGGCCGGGAGCGGGCCATTGCTGGCGGGCATCCTGTCCGAAGCGCTGCCCGGCCCCACGGTGACGGTCTTCGTGGTCGAGATCGCCGTGCTGGCCACGGCTTTCGCGGTGACGGTCCGGCTGCCGTTGCCTGCGGGTTCCGGCGGGCGCGGGCCGTGGATCCGGATCCCTTCGGTCGCGCGGGAGGGCCGGACCGCTGTGCTGCTCGGGATCGCGGTGTTCGGACCGGGGATCACCGCGACGTCGTTCGTCCTGTCGCTGGGACCATCGGTGCTGACGCATCTGCTGGGCGCCGCCGACCGGGTGCTCGCCGGTGCGGTGGCGTTCACGATGTTCCTGGCCGCGACCGGAGTTCAGTTCGCCGCGCGGCGCTTCGGCGTGCGCGCCGTTCTGCTCGGCGGTGCGGTCGCGACCGTGACGAGCATGGTCGCGCTGGTGCTGTCGCTCGCCGCGACCTCGCTTGCCTGGTTCGTGACGTCGGCGGTGCTCGCCGGGGCCGGTCAAGGGCTCGGCCAGTTCGGGGGCCTGACGGCGATCAGTGCGAGCGTGCCGGGCGGGCGGCTGGCCGAGGCGAACGCCGCCCAGAACGTCGGAGGCTATCTTCCCGCCGCGGTGCTGCCGCTGACCGCCGGGTTCCTCGCGGACGCTCACGGGTTGGGCGCCGGAGTGGCCGCGTTCGGCGCGGTGGTGGGTCTCGCCGCGGCCGGGGGCGGGCTGCTCGTCCTTGCGCGCCTGCGCCGGGACGCCGCGACGCCGCTGACGGCGTGACATCATCCGAGGATGCGACGGGCCCATCCGGTACTGCTTCTCTGCTGCGCGCTGGCCGGCGTGCTCGTGACGACAATCGCTGCCGCGCCGCGTGTCTCGGCGGATCCGGCTTGTGCGACGGGTGTGACGGCGCGTCCGGTCTCGCTGACCGTGGACGGTGAGGAGGCGACCGGGCGGGTGTACGAGCCCTACCGGTGCGCCGAGGGGGACGTGACCGCGCAGGCGCTCGTGGTCGCGGTGCACGGGCACGACGGGTCGTCGGCGGATTTCGCCGGTTACCTCGAGTCGATCGCGCGGCGCACCGCGACTCCGATCCTGTCGATGGATCTACGCTCCGCCGACAGCCGGTGGCGCACCGGAGAGTGGAATCTGTGGGCGGGCTGGCGCGATATCGTCGCCGCGACCGCGTGGTACCGCCAGGTCCACGGCTCGATCACTCGCACGGTGCTGTGGGGCTGGAGTCAGGGCGGCATCACCAGCGGTCTCGCGGCGGCGCACGGTCCGCGCGGGATGTTCGACTACTGGGTCGACAACTACGGCCCTGCCGACGATTTCACGATGTGGCTGGGTGCGGTGGCCGTGGACCCGGCACTGCCCGCGCAGATCGAGCGCGACGCGGGTGGCTGCCCGCCCGCCGCTTGCCCGCTCGCCTACGCCGAACGCTCACCCGCCCTGCTGGCGGCCCGGATGGACGTACGGCGCGCGTTTCTCGTCCATGGCACCGCCGACGACGTGGTGCCCTACGCCACGAGTGCCGAGATGCGCGCGGGGCTGGCCGCCGCGGGCAAGCCCACCTCCATGTACACCGTCGTCACCGGGCGCGACCTGAACGGGCGGGTGGCGCCGGGCGACCACAGCGTCGGCCCGGCCTTCTTCGAAGGCGGCTGCGTCGTCGAGCGTCTGCTGCTCGGCACGGAACCGGTCGACGGCCCGGACCGCGACTACCTCGTCGACGTCGCGCACGGCGTCGTCACCGCCCCGCCCGCACCCGCGGGCGCGAAGTGCGCGGCGTGAGGCGCCGGGAACACGATCGTCGTCCCGCGCGGTTGATCGAGAAGACCGAACGACGAAGCGAGGACGCGATGAGCAAGCCGACCGACCCGGCCTACCATTGGAACGGAGCGGATCTCGATCTGGACGCCTACCTGGCCCGGATCGGTTTCGACGGCGAGCGCGCCGCCACCGTCCGGACGCTGCACGACCTGGTGCGGGCGCACACCACCGCCGTCCCGTTCGAGAACCTGGAGATCATCCTGGGCCGGTCGATTCCCCTCGACCTGGCGACCTTGCAGGACAAGATCGTGCGCCGCCGCCGCGGCGGCTACTGCTACGAGAACGTCGGACTGTTCGCGGCCGCGCTGGAACGACTCGGTTTCGGCGTCACCGGGCTGAGCGGGCGGGTGAGCATGGGCGCGGGCGCCGGGTTGCGGCCCGCCACCCACGCGTTGCTGCGCGTAACGACCACCGACGACGACCGGGTCTGGCTGTGCGACGTGGGCTTCGGCGCCGGACCGCTCGCGCCGTTCGAATTGTCCTCGGAGACCGGCGAATTCGCGGCGGGGGAGTGGAAGTTCCGGCTGGAGCGCACACGCGGTGAGCTGGATTCCGAGCTGTGGGTGCTGCACCAATACGGCCGCGACGGATGGATCGACCGGCACAGCTTCACGTTGAATCCGCAGTACCGCATCGACTACGCCGTCGGCAACCACTTCGTGTCGACCTCACCGCGTTCCCCGTTCACCACCCGGCCGTATGTGCAGCGCTTCCATCCGGACGCGCACCACGTGCTGGACGGCACCACGTTCGTCACCGAGTATCCCGACGGCACGAGCGACACGCGGGAACTGGAACCCGCCGAACTCCCCAAGATCCTCGCCGAGGTGTTCGACATCGACCTCACCGACGACGACGCCGCCGCCCTGGCGGAGGCCAGGTGGTCGCGCGACTGACATCGAGCCCCGCCCGGCATCGCGCCCGGCCCGATAGGGTCGTCGGCGTGCGTACCAACCGGAAGTCCCTCGTCCTGTTCGCCGCACCGATGCTCGTGCTCGCCGCCTGCTCGTCCGGACCGGATCAACCCGATACCGTGGCGGGGCAGTTCGCCGAGGCGCTGAACCAGGACGACGTCGCCGCGGCGGCCGCGCTCACCGACAACCCGGCCCAGGCCTCCGACACCCTCGGCGCGCTCTACGAGGGGCTCGGCAAGGACGTGCGCTACGAGGTCCGCTCGGTCGACGATGAGAGTTTCACGCTGGCCGCCACCTGGAAACTGGGCGGGGACGGCAAGTCCGAGTGGACCTACACCACCAGCGGCACCGCGCACGACGACGGGAGGGGGTGGCGGGTGAAGTGGGATCCCGCCACGGTCGCCCCGGGCCTGGCCGGCGGGCCGTTGAGCTACAGCAGGGTCTACCCGGAACCGGCGCGCATCCTCGATGCCGTGGGCGGCGAACTGATGACCGAGCAAATCGTCACACTGGTGAATTTGACCCCCGGCACCGACCTCGCCGCGGTCGCGGAGCTGCTCGGCCCGCTCTCGCCCGGCCTCAGCGCGCAGTCGCTGCAAACGGAACTGGCCGCGGCGCAAGGCAAGCCGATCACCGCGATCACCCTGCGCGAGACGGACCTGGCCCCGATCCAGGAGCGCCTGACCGCACTGCCGGGCGTCACCCTCGCGCCGCAGACCCGGCTGCTGGCGACCGACAAGGCGCTGGCCGCCCCGACGCTGTCCGGACTGGCCGAGTTGTGGCAGGAGTCCGCCGACGCGAACGCCGGGTGGGCCGTGCGCGCCCAGACCCCGCAGGGCACACAGCGCGTCGCCGGGACGGACCCGAGGCCCACCGCCGACATCGCGACCACGCTCGATCCCGGCCTGCAGCGCGCGGCCGAGGCGGCGCTGGCCCCGGTCGCCCAGCCCGCCGCGATCGTCGCCCTGCGGCCCTCGACCGGTGCGGTCGTCGCGATCGCGCAGAACGCCGCCGCCGACGCGCAGGGCCCGATCGCGCTCACCGGGCTCTACCCGCCGGGATCGACGTTCAAGACGGTCACCGTCTCCGCCGCGCTGCAGGCGGGTGCCGTGACACCCGACACCGTGCTGCCCTGCCCCGGTACGGCGAACATCGAGGGCCGCCGCATCCCCAACGACAACAACTTCGATCTCGGCTCGGTTCCGCTGCACACCGCGTTCGCCCGGTCCTGCAACACCACGATGGGCGCGCTCGGCGCGCAGTTGCCCGCCGATGCCCTGACGAAAGCCGCCGCACAGCTCGGCCTCGGCATCGACTACGTCACACCGGGCCTGACCACAGTCACCGGAAAAGTTCCCGCGGCGGAGACCTCCGCGCTGCGGGTGGAATCGGCGATCGGTCAAGGGCAGGTGACAGCGTCACCGTTCGGCATGGCCCTGCTCGCCGCGTCCATCGCCCGCGGCGCCGTGCCCGCGCCCACCCTCGTCGCGGGCAAGCCCGGCACCCCCGACCGGACGGCGGACGCACTGCCACCGCAGGTCGACGACCAGCTGAAAGCAATGATGCGCGAGACGATCACAGACGGCACCGCGACGCAATTGCGCGACCTCCCCGGGCTGCTCGGCAAGACCGGTACCGCGGAGTACATCGATGACACCCACGCGCACGGCTGGTTCGTCGGCATCGACGGCGACCTGGCATTTGCCGTGTTCATCAGCGACGCGAGCAGTTCGGCGCCCGCGGTGGACGCCGCGGGCCGGATGCTGCGCGCTCGCGGATAGTCCGTGCCGGGCGATTCGGGGCCGCGGAAAGGTCCGGCTGGCGCGTACGAGTGTTCCGGCGCCCGCTACACTCATCCCCGGACCGCGTGAGTAATCAATATGCGGGATGTCACGATTTCGAGAAGGTTCGGAGTAGGCGCCATCGATACCGGTCAGTTGATCGCGGAGCATTACCGCCTGGTCGAGCGGATTGGTAGCGGCGGCACGGGCGTGGTCTGGCGTGCTGTCGACGAACGCCTTCAGCGCTCCGTTGCCGTCAAGCAGATCCACATCCAGCCGAGCCTGCCCGAGGCCGAGCGCGTCGTGGTGCGCCAGCGCGCTATCCGGGAGGCCCGCAACGCCGCCCGCTTCCAGCATCCGAACGCGATCGTGGTGTTCGACATCACCGAGCACGACGGCGACCCCTGCCTGGTGATGGAGTACCTGAAGTCCAAGAGCCTGGCGGCGGTGATCGGCGCTCAGGGCACGTTGCCGCTGACCCAGGTCGCGCGGATCGGCGAACAGGTCGCCTCGGCGCTGATCGCCGCGCACCAGGCGGGCATCGTGCACCGCGACGTGAAACCGGGCAACATCCTGCTCGACGATCACGGCACCGTGAAGATCACCGACTTCGGCATCTCCCGCGCGACCGGCGACGTCACGCTCACCGAGACCGGATTGATCTGCGGCACCGCCGCCTACCTCGCGCCGGAGGTCGCCCGCGGTTCCGATCCGAGCCCCGCCTCCGATGTGTTCGCGCTGGGCGCCACGCTTTTCCACGCGCTCGAGGGCGAACCACCCTACGGCGCGGGCTCCAACCCACTCGCGGTGCTCTACGCCGCCGCCAACGGTCAGCTGAGCGAACCGCGCAACGCCGGGCCCGCCACGGATTTCCTGCTCGACCTGCTGAGCCCCGAGCCACGCGAGCGCCCGAGCATGCGGGCCGCGCGCGACCACCTCGCCGCGTTCGCCGACGCCGGTCCCGCGCCGGTGGCCGCCGGGTTCGTGCCCGCCAGCGAAGCCTTCACCCGGCCGAGGGCGGGCGAGCCGGAATCGGCGACCCGCGCGCTGCGGCCCTCGGCGATGGCCTCCGCGCCCTACACGCCGACCGAGCGCCAGCCGCGTCCCCGTCCCACGCCCCCGCCGCCCGTCCACCCGGACACCGCGGCCCATCCCCGCACCATGGCGCAGCCGCGCCCGACACCGAGGCAGGGCTCGGGAGGGAAACGGCGCGCGGTGCTGATCGGTGCGCTGATCGGCGCGGTCGTGGTGGCCGGAGCCATCATGGTGAACATGCTGAGCTCGTCGGGCTCGAACACCAACGCCTCGCAGGGCGGTACCTCGTCGGTGGTCGCCTCCACACGCCCCGGCGGCAACACGACCTCGGCCGCCGTCCCCGTGGGGGAGACGAAGAGCGTCGGCAAGGCCGACTCGCGGCAGTCCATCGATCTGGTGGTGAACTTCTACAACAACCTCACCTACCTGAGTCTCTCCGCTGCCTGGAAGCAGCTGACCCCGGCTGCCCAGCAGGTCTACGGGAGCCAGCAAGCCTTCGAGGACTACTGGACGCAGAACCGGGTCACCGGCTTCAACACCGTCGACACGGCCGGTGGGGGTACCGGTACCAATGCGGACGGTTCGGTGGACGTCAACGTGGCCAGCGTGACCTACGGCGGCCAGAACAAGTCGGTCACGCTCCGGGTGATCAACCCCGGCAGCGGGTCTGTGCAGATCGACAGCGACACTCGTTGACACGGGCGTCCCGGTTCGGAAGCGACGACGCGACCGCTGTCGCGGCGGCGTCGGCCGCGAGGCCTTCAGCCTGAGGAGAGCAACGCCACAGTTCGGCGCACCGACGGCACCTACCGACCGCCGACCTGCGCACACCGCTGCCTCGCGACCCGGCCGCCCGGACCACGGCGATAACGGCTCGCGTCGGCCCATTAGGCTGGTAGCGGCAACTTTCCTGTTGCGGATTCAGCTGGAGACAAGGACCGACACCACATGACATCCCGCATCGAGCTCGCCCGCGTCGATCTGCGCGGTCGTACTCCCTCCGTCGCCGAGCTGCGCGCCGCGCTGCCGCGCGGGGGAGTCGACGTGGACTCGGTGCTGCATCAGGTGCGTCCGGTGGTCGAGGCGATCCGTGATCAGGGCGTGTCGGCGGCGCTGGAGTTCAGCGAGCGCTTCGACGGGGTGATCCCGGCGACGGTGCGGGTGCCCGCGGCCGAGCTGGAAGCCGCGCTGGAGCGGCTGGACCCGGCGGTCCGCGCGGCGCTGGAGGAGTCCATCGCCAGGGCGCGCAAGGTACACGCCGATCAGCGGCGCACGGACAAGACCACCGAGGTGGTGCCGGGCGGCACCGTCACCGAGCGCTGGGTGCCCGTCGAGCGGGTCGGCCTGTACGTGCCGGGCGGTAACGCCGTCTACCCGTCCAGCGTCGTGATGAACGTGGTGCCCGCGCAGACCGCGGGCGTCGGCTCGCTGGTGGTGGCCTCACCGCCGCAGGCGCGGTTCGGCGGGCTGCCGCACCCCACCATCCTGGCGGCCGCGCAGCTGCTCGGCGTCGAGGAGGTATGGGCGGTCGGCGGAGCCCAGGGCGTGGCGCTGCTGTCCTACGGCGGCGTCGACACCGACGGCGCGCAGCTGGAGCCGGTGGACCTGATCACCGGGCCGGGCAACATCTACGTCACCGCGGCCAAGCGGCTGTGCCGCGGCCTGGTCGGCATCGACGCCGAGGCGGGCCCCACCGAGATCGCCGTCCTCGCCGACGCGACCGCCGACCCGGTGCACGTGGCCGCCGACCTGATCAGCCAGGCCGAGCACGACGTGCTCGCCGCCAGCGTGCTGGTCACCGACAGCGAGCAGCTGGCCGACGCGGTGGACGCGGCGCTGACCACGCAGCTGACCGTGGTCAAGCACGCCCACCGGGTGGGCGAGGCGCTGCGCGGCAAGCAGTCCGGCACCGTCCTGGTCGACGACATCGAGCAGGGCCTGCGCGTGGTGAACGCCTACGCCGCCGAGCACCTGGAGATCCAGACCGCCGACGCGGCCGCGGTCGCGGCCCGGGTACGCAGCGCCGGAGCGGTGTTCGTCGGCGCATACGCGCCGGTCAGCCTGGGCGACTACTGTGCGGGCTCCAACCACGTGCTGCCCACCGCGGGCTGCGCGCGGCACTCCTCCGGGCTGAGCGTGCAGACCTTCCTGCGCGGCATCCACGTCGTGGAGTACACCGAAGCGGCGTTGAAGGATGTCGCGGGCCACGTGGTGGCGCTGGCGAACGCCGAGGACCTGCCCGCGCACGGGCAGGCCGTGCAGGCGCGTTTCGAGGCCCTCTCGTGACGCGCGCGGCGAGCGCGCCCGGCGCGGACCTGACCCTGGACGACCTGCCGCTGCGGGAGAACCTGCGGGGCAAGAAGCCTTACGGCGCACCGCAGTTGACGGTCCCCGTGCAGTTGAACACGAACGAGAACCCGCATCCGCCCAGCCGGGCGCTGATCGACGACGTCGCCGAGTCGATCCGCGCGGCCGCCGCGGACCTGCACCGCTACCCGGACCGCGACGCCGTCGCGCTGCGCACCGACCTGGCGCGGTATCTGACCACGCAGACCGGTATCGCGGTGGACACCGGCAACGTATGGGCCGCCAACGGCTCCAACGAGATCCTGCAGCAGCTGTTGCAGGCCTTCGGCGGACCGGGCCGCAGCGCGCTGGGGTTCGTGCCCTCGTACTCGATGCACCCGATCATCTCCGAAGGCATCGACACCGAGTGGATCGAAGCTGAGCGCAACGTCGACTTCTCCCTCGACATCGATCACGCTCTGGCCGCGATCGCCGAGCGCACACCCGACGTGGTGTTCGTGACCAGCCCCAACAACCCGACCGGGCACAGCATCCCGCAGGAGGACCTGGCGCGCATCCTCGCGGCCGCCCCCGGCATCGTGGTGGTCGACGAGGCCTACGGCGAGTTCTCCGCGCAGCCGAGCGCCATCGGGCTGATCGACCGGTTCCCCGCGAAGCTCGTGGTGACCAGGACGATGAGCAAGGCGTTCGCGTTCGCCGGTGGACGCCTGGGCTATCTGGTCGCCGCGCCCGCGGTGATCGACGCGATGCTGCTGGTGCGGTTGCCCTACCACCTGTCGGTGGTCACCCAGGCCGCCGCGCGCGCGGCCCTGCGGCATGCCGACGAGACGCTCGGCAGCGTCGCCGAACTGGCCGCCCAGCGCGACCGGGTGGCGGCGGCATTGCGCGAGCTCGGATACGACGTGATCCCCAGCGACGCCAACTTCCTGCTGTTCGGCCGCTTCGCCGACGCCGCGCGCAGCTGGCAGCGCTACCTCGAGCACGGCGTGCTGATCCGCGACGTCGGCCTTCCCGGCTATCTGCGCACCACGATCGGCCTCGCCGCCGAGAACGACGAACTGCTGCGGGTCAGCGGGCTGCTGGCAGGCAGCGATCTGGCACCGCGATGAACCAGCGCCGAGAAGCCATCGGCGACAACTCGATTGGACGTGAGCATGAGTAGGACCGCCCGGGTGGAGCGGGTCACCAAGGAATCCGGCATCGTCGTCGAGCTGGATCTGGACGGCACCGGCAAGACCGAGATCGCCACCGGCGTCCCGTTCTACGACCACATGCTGACCGCGCTCGGCGCGCACGCGAGCTTCGACCTGACCGTGCGGGCGGAGGGTGACACCGAGATCGAGGCGCACCACACGGTCGAGGACACCGCGATCGTGTTCGGTCAGGCGCTCGGCAAGGCGCTGGGCGACAAGGCGGGGATCCGCCGGTTCGGCGATGCCTACATCCCGATGGACGAGACGCTGGCGCACGCCGCCGTCGACGTGTCCGGCCGCCCCTACTGCGTGCACACCGGAGAGCCGGAGCACTTGGTGCACACGGTGATTCCCGGGTCCGGTCCCGGCGCGCCGTACTCCACCGTGCTCAACCGCCACGTCTTCGAGTCGATCGCGTTGAACGCGCGCATCGCGCTGCACGTGCGGGTGCTCTACGGCCGCGATCAGCACCACGTCACCGAGGCCGAATTCAAGGCGGTGGCCCGTGCGCTGCGCGCCGCGGTGGAACTCGACCCGCGGGTGAGCGGGGTCCCCTCGACGAAGGGAACGCTGTGAGCGCGAAAACGGTGGCCCTGCTCGACTACGGGTCCGGCAACCTGCACTCCGCCGAACGAGCGCTGACCAGGGCGGGCGCCCGCGTCGATGTGACCGCGGACCCGCAGGCCGTGCTCGCCGCCGACGGACTGGTCGTGCCGGGCGTCGGAGCGTTCGCCGCGTGCATGGCGGGACTGCGTGCGGTGCGGGGCGAACGCCTGATCGGTCAGCGGCTGGCCGGCGGGCGCCCGGTACTGGGCATCTGCGTCGGCATGCAGATCCTGTTCGAGCGGGGTGTGGAATTCGGCGAGCAGAGCGACGGGTGCGCCGAATGGCCGGGCACGGTCGAACGGCTGTCGGCGCCGGTGCTGCCGCACATGGGGTGGAACACCGTCTCCGCCCCGTCCGACAGCGTGCTGTTCGCGGGCCTCGACGCGCAGACCCGCTTCTACTTCGTGCACTCCTACGCCGCGCAGACCTGGGACCTGCCGCCCAGTGAGCACTTCGCCGCGCCCAAGCTGACCTGGGCCGAGCATGGGGTGCCGTTCCTGGCGGCGGTGGAGAACGGCGCGCTGTCGGCGACCCAGTTCCACCCGGAGAAATCCGGTGACGCGGGCGCCCACCTGCTGCGCAACTGGGTGAACTCGCTGTAGGGCGGGTCCCGCGCACCGAGGCGCGCGGGACCGCCGCCGCGGTCAGTGCTTGCGGACCTTGCTGACCAGCCAGCGTCCGTCGACGTTGTCCACCGTCACGGTCATCGCCATGCGGCTGGTCTGCGGCAGACCGTCGGTCTCATCGCTGGTCACCGTCCGTACCACGTCGACGTCCACCTCGGCCCGGTTGTCGTCGCCGGAGACGATGCGGCAGTCGGCCGAGTTCGCCTCGGCGCGGCTGTGCGCGGCCTCGGCACTGGATTGGATGTTGGCGCGGAAGTTCTCGAACTCGGCGCGGAACTCTCCGGTGCTGAGGTCGAGCATCCGGCGGGCGTGTTCGCCGAACCGCGCGTAGTCGTAGGTCGCCGCGGCGGAGCCGAATTCGCATCCCGCCAGGCGCGCCTCCTCGGGCGCGGCGGCGTTGGCGGCGGGTGCGGCGACGAAGGCCGCGAAGCAGGCTGCTGCCGAAAGCGACAGGGCGGCAGCGATTTCAGATCGTGACATGCACTTCCTCGGTGCGAAAGGGAAGCGGCGACCGGGATGATCGCCGAGCGGAGACGTTACCTGCCGCACCGCCTGTGCCGCGGTTATGCCGACGACCTGGCTGGTAGGTCCGGGCATACGCCGACCCGTCTTCGGGGCTCGCTGCGGATTCGCGAGTGACCGTCCGGTCCTGCGGTCGACGGGGTTCGGTGATCAAACGGCTACCCGGTGGGACGCGTGCGGGGCGCAGTGCGCGTTGCTCGCCCTCCGCTGTCACCGCACGCGTGCTCGCCGCGCCGATCAAGGACGCGTGCCGGTGGACCAGATCGGGGTGGTCCGCACCCGGGACAGCCGCCAGCCCTCCGCGGTGCGGACCGCGTCGAAACGGTAGACCTCGCCGAGGGTGTACTGCGGCCGCGGAATCGTCCCGTCGGAGGAGGCGGGTGCGAAAGTGGCGATCAAGTTGGCCCGCACGTCGGCCGCGTCGCCGCGCAGATCGATCAGCACGTTGCCGATCACGTGCTGAATGCGTTTGTCCTCGCCGTGGTTGCGGCTCGCCTGGGCGATCAGCGCCTCGCGCCCCTCGGCCGTGCCGCCGGGCGTCTTCGCGGTCGCGTCCGGGGTGTAGATCGCCCGCAGTTCCTCGAAGCGGCCCTCGTCCAACGCGCGGCCGAGCCGATCGACCAGAGCGGTGATCTGCGCGCGGTCGAGCATCTCGCGCACCTCCGGCGTGGGACTCGCGGCGGCGGAGGCGCAGGCTGCGGTCAGGGCGGCCAGCGGGAGAACGAGCAGGGGGAGGGCTGAGCGAATCTTGCGCATCGAAGTCGCCTTCCGAACGGAACGTTGGCGTGTCCAACGTTGGTATCTCCAACGTAACGGATCGTGGGTGCTGCCAACAAGTCTTGTTAGAGTGGCCGCATGGACATCGCGCACGAAGACGCCGCAGGACGGCTCCGCGTCCTGCCCACCAGGCTGGTCAATCAGGTCGCGCTGGTGGCGAATCGGGCGACCGAGCGGGCGCTGGAGCCCACCGGCTCCCGGCGGCACCATTACGCGCTGCTGGCCACGCTCGGTGAGTTCGGTCCGGCCAGCCAGGCGGAGCTGGGCAGGCGCACCCGTATCGACCGCAGTGACGTGGTCGCGGCGGTGAACGATCTCGCCGCCCGCGGGCTGGTCGAGCGCAACCCCGACGCCGCCGACCGCCGCCGCAACATCGTCACGCTCACCGCGGCGGGCGCGCGTCACCTCGACGATCTCGACGAGCGCCTGAAGGTCGCCCAGGACGAATTGCTCGCGGGGTTCTCCGAGCGCGATCGGCAGACGCTGGTCACGCTGCTGACCCGCATCCTGGACGCGCACGCGGCAGGCCCGCCGCGGTGATCGACGTCCCATCCGCCCAGGCCCTGCACTCGGACGCGGCCGGGTAACCACTAGGCTGCTCTCGTGAGTCTTGTGCTGCTACCCGCCGTCGATGTCGCCAACGGAGAGGCTGTGCGCCTCGTGCAAGGAGAGGCCGGCAGCGAAACCAGCTACGGCTCGCCTCGCGAGGCGGCGCTGGCCTGGCAGGAAGCCGGCGCGGAATGGGTGCATCTGGTCGACCTGGACGCGGCGTTCGGTCGCGGCTCGAATCGGGAGCTGCTGGCGGGCGTGGTCGGTGAGCTCGACGTCAAGGTGGAACTGTCCGGCGGCATCCGCGACGACGAGAGCCTCGAGGCGGCCCTGTCCACCGGCTGCGCCCGGGTGAATCTCGGCACCGCCGCGCTGGAGGACCCGGTCTGGTGCGCGAAGGCCATCGCCCGGCACGGCGAGCGCATCGCGGTCGGCCTCGACGTGCGCATCATCGACGGCGAGTACCGGCTGCGCGGGCGCGGCTGGGTCAGCGACGGCGGCGACCTGTGGGAGGTGCTCGAGCGCTTGGAGCGCGACGGCTGCTCGCGTTACGTCGTGACCGACGTGACCAAGGACGGCACGCTCACCGGCCCGAACCTCGACCTGCTGCGCGAAGTCTGCGCGGCCACCGACGCACCCGTCATCGCCTCCGGCGGCGTGTCCACCATCGCGGACCTGGTCGCGATCGCCGAACTCGTGCCCGACGGCGTCGAGGGGTCGATCGTCGGCAAGGCGCTCTACGCGGGCCGGTTCACCCTGCCCGAGGCGCTGGCCGCGGTGAGATGACCCGGGAACTGTCGAACCTGCTCGCGGCGGCGAGCGAGGTCCTGGATTCGGTGCGTTCGCGGTTCGTCGAGGGTATCGGCGCGCCGAGCGCGGTCGAGAAGGGCCGCAATGATTTCGCCACGGAACTCGACCTGGAGCTGGAGCGCACCGTCTCCGCCGAGTTGCTGCGCCGCACCGGGATCGAGGTGCACGGCGAGGAGTTCGGCGGACCGCAGCTCACCTCCGGCACCGCATGGGTGCTCGACCCGATCGACGGCACGTTCAACTACTCCTCCGGGCATCCGCTCTCGGGCATGCTGCTCGCGCTGGTCCGCGACGGGGAACCGGTGCTGGGACTGACCTGGCTGCCGCTGCTCGGCCGCCGCTACGCCGCCATGGCCGGGGGCCCCGTGCTGCTGGACGGGCAGCCGCTGCCGCCGCTGCCGCGCGGGAAACTCGCCGAGGCCATGATCGGTTTCGGCGCGTTCAACGTGGACGCGCACGGCCGCATCCCCGGACAATTCCGCTTCGACCTGCTCGGACCGCTGAGCAGGCTGTCCTCCCGGGTGCGCATGCACGGCTCGACCGGCATCGATCTGGCGTTCACCGCCTCCGGCGTGCTCGGCGGCGCGATCGTGTTCGGGCACCATCCCTGGGACAACGCGGCGGGCGTCGCCTTGGTGCGCGCGGCGGGCGGCGTGGTCACCGACCTGGTGGGCAGGCCGTGGACCATCACCTCCGGCTCCGTGCTCGCGGCCGCGCCCGGCGTGCACGAGGAACTGCTCGACATGATCTGCACGGTCGCCGATCCGGCGGCCGCGGAGGAAGGGTGAGGCAATGACGTTGGCCGTACGGGTGATCCCGTGTCTGGACGTCGACGCGGGCCGGGTGGTCAAGGGCGTCAACTTCGAGAACCTGCGCGACGCGGGTGATCCCGTCGAACTGGCCGCCCTCTACGACGCCCAGGGCGCCGACGAGCTGACCTTCCTCGACGTGACCGCCTCCACCGGTGATCGAGGCACGATGATCGACGTGGTGACCCGCACCGCCGAGCAGATCTTCATCCCGCTCACCGTCGGCGGCGGGGTGCGCACGGTCGAGGACGTGGACCGCCTGCTGCGCGCGGGCGCGGACAAGGTCTCGGTGAACACCGCCGCGATCGCGCGGCCGGAGGTGCTGCGCGAGATGTCCGAGCGCTTCGGCTCCCAGTGCATCGTGCTGTCGGTGGACGCGCGCACCGTGCCGGAAGGGCAGCCGGACACGCCCTCCGGCTGGGAGGTCACCACGCACGGCGGCAAACGCGGCACCGGCATAGACGCCGTCGAATGGGCGGTGCGCGGCGCCGAACTCGGCGTCGGCGAGATCCTGCTCAACTCCATGGACGCCGACGGCACCAAGGCCGGTTTCGACCTGCCGATGATCCGCGCCGTGCGGAAGGCGGTGACGGTCCCGGTGATCGCCAGCGGGGGCGCGGGCGCGGTCGAGCACTTCGCCCCGGCCGTGCACGCGGGCGCCGACGCCGTGCTCGCCGCCAGCGTGTTCCACTTCGGCGATCTCACCATCGGCCAGGTCAAGGATTCGATGCGGGCGGAGAAGATCGTCATCCGGTAGCGGTTGGCGGAAATCCGCCGAGCCGGAAGGCGCTTCGCGGCAGCGCGGTTGCATCGGGCATGAGCATCGGAATCGCGCTGTCCCCGTTCGCCCTCGACGCCACGGGCAATGCCGTGGACGCGGCGGTGTCGCTGGGTGCGACGGCGGCCGCCGCCGGTTTGTCGTCGCTGTGGCTCGGCCAGACGTTCACCCATGACGCCATCGCGCTGGCCGGGATCGTCGGCCGTGCCGTGCCCGGACTCGCTGTCGGCACCTCCGCGGTGCCGATCACGGCGCGTCATCCGCTGCTGATCTCCGGGCAGGCGCAGACCGCACAGGCGGCCACCGCCGGCCGGTTCACCCTCGGACTCGGCCTCGGCGCGGCATCCTTCGCGGCCCCCGTGTTCGGCGGATCCTTCGATCGGCCGATCACCCGGCTGCGCGAGTTCCTCACCGCGCTGCGCACCGTGCTGCACACCGGCACGGTGGATTTCCACGGCGAGACGCTCACCGCCGCCGCCCCGCTGACCGCCGCGGTGGCCGGGGCGCGTCCACCCGTGCCGCTCCTGGTGGCCGCCATGGGACCGCAGGCGCTGCGCGTCACCGGCGAGCTGGCCGACGGCACCCTGCCCTTCCTGGTCGGCCCCGAGGCGCTGGCCGAGCACATCGTCGCGCCGCTCACCGCCGCCGCCGAGCGGGCGGGCCGGCCCGCGCCGCGGGTCGCCGTGCTGGTCCCCGGCGTGGTCACCGCCGACCTGGACACCGCGCGGGCGGCGGCCGCCGCCCAGACGGCGTTGTACGACGACATCCCCTCCTATGCCCGGGTGATCGAGCTGTCCGGGGCGGCACGGGCGGCGGAACTCGTGGTGATCGGTGACGAGGAGCTGATCGCGGCCCGTGTCGCGGAGTACTTCGCGGCGGGCGCGACGGAGGTGATCTTCTCGCAGACCGATCTGACCACCCCGGAGGACCAGCGGCGCACCTGGGAGGTGCTCGGCGAACTCCAGCGCTCCCGGGTGCGCTGACCGGGTACTCCGCGCCACGGCGCCCCTGTTATAACGGTGCCATGAGTCTCGATCCCGCTATCGCCGCCCGTCTCAAGCGCAACGACGCCGGGCTGGTCTCGGCCGTCGCGCAGGAACGCGCCACCGGTGACGTGCTGATGGTCGCGTGGATGGACGACGAGGCGCTGGCGCGCACGCTGGAAACCCGTAAGGCGACGTACTATTCGCGCTCCCGTCAGCAGTACTGGGTCAAAGGGGAGACTTCCGGCCACACCCAGTACGTGCACGAAGTGCGGCTCGACTGTGACGGCGACACGATCCTGCTGGTCGTCGATCAAGCGGGGGCGGCCTGCCATACCGGCACGCACACCTGCTTCGACTCGGATGTGCTCCTGGCCCCGCGATCCTGAGCAGGCGCCGGGCTAGCCTCCGTTCGGGCGTTGGTCGTCCGTCGCCGGGGTGAGTCCGCCGAGCTGGTCGAGTTGGTCGAGCGCGTCGACGAGCCGCTCGGCCAGCAGTTCGCCCAGATCGGCGACCTGGGCCTTCTGCGCGTCGTCCAAGCCGTCGAAAACCAGGTGCCGCACGGCCGCCAGATATCCGGGCGCGGCCTCTACGACCTTCAGGTACCCGTCGTCGGTGAGCACGGCATGCACGCCGCGTCGGCCCGCGGTCGCCGAGCGCTGTGCCCAGCCCATCCGCTCCAGCTTGGAAACCACGTGTGACAAGCGCGATAGCGATGCATTTGCCTTGTGGGCAAGCTCACTCATCTGCAGTCGGTGGCCCGGTTCCTCCGACAACAGGGTCAGTACCCAGTACTCGAAATGCGTCACGCCGGACTCGCGCTGGAGCTGGGTGTCCAGAGCCCCTGGCAGTCGCGTCATCAGCGCCACGATCGCACGCCAAGCGCGTTGTTCGACCGGGTCGAGCCACTTCGTCACTGTGTGCCTTCTTTCAAGCCAAGTGACGTGGTTTTGTTCGTTGTCCTAGTGATTGTCGAGAAGCTTGTGCACAGTCACCCGCGACAACGAGTTTGCCACGACTTCGCTCGACCGTCATAAAGATGCCGCATGACGTGAGTTCACTCACACGCCGCTCGCAGGCGTCTCCTCGGCCTTCGGTCGGCGCGGGTGCGTGCGCCGCCACCGGCGCAGCAGTAACAGCGCTACCGCGAGCAGGAGCAGCAGCACCGCGACGACGGCACCGGTGAGCGCGGCGCCACGGAAGGCGGGCCCGTCGACATCCAGGATCCGTTCGCCCGCGTGGGCGGCGCTGCTGTTGCCGAGCACGATGGTCAGCGTCATCAGGTTGGGCAGCGCGAACAGGATGGCGACGACCCCGGCCGCACCGGCGAGAAACTTGCCGGCCTTGCGCCGCCACACCAGCACGGCGAACAGCAGCAGGAAAAGGGTGACGATGGTGCAGATCCCGCCGAAGAACAGGCCCCAGCCGATGCCCTTGGCGAAACTGCCGTGCACCATCGATCCCACCCGCTGCGCCCACCAGCGCGGAATGAACGCGGACAGGATGAAATAGAGAACGACGAGGACGGCCAGCAGCACGGCGCCGCCGATGATCCGGGTGCGCCAGACCGCTGCGGTGGGTTTGCCCTCGCCGGGCTGGACCTCGGTCGAAGTCATGGATCCAGCGTAGGCCGCACCGCGGCCCGGCAGTGGCTGCGCGGCCGCGGCGCGCCGCGCGGTCTACCTGGTGCGCAGGTAGTTCAGGGCTTCGTCGGCGTGCACCGCGGCGCGCAACTCGCCGGTGATGATCTTGCGAATGGTGCGGTCTGTGTCGATGACGAACGTTTGCCGCTTCACCGGCGCGAGTTTGCCGAGCAGTCCGCGCTTCACGCCGAACTTCGCGGCGACGGCGCCGTCGGCGTCGGAGAGCAACGGATAACCGAGGCGCTGCTTGTCCGCGAACCCGGCCTGGGTGTCCACGTTGTCGGTGCTGATGCCGACGCAGGTGGCGCCGAGTGCGGCGAACTCGGCGGCGAGGTCACGGAAATGACATGCCTCGGCCGTGCACACGGGCGTATTGGCGGCGGGATAGAAGAAGAGGACCAGGGGGCCGTCCGCCAGCAGCGCGTCGAGCGAGCGGGGGGTGCCGGACTGATCGGGAAGCTCGAAAGCGGGGGCGAGCTGTCCTTGCTGCATAGTCGGAAAGCCTACCGGGCGCTTGGTTGAATCGGGTATCCCGCTCTCCGGCGGCGGCGGTCGGGGAAACCATGCTCCGTTGCTCGTGCCCGTCGAGGCGCCGCCCGCGCTCCGATCGCCGCGCTGGTGGCCGGGCACGAGCCGATGGTGTGGCGGCTACGCGCCGATGAGCGCTGCCACCTCAGGGTTCTTGATCGCCATCACATCGAGGATGCCGTGGGCTCGCAGGAACGGCCGAAGCTCTTTGATGCGGTGGCTGTGGACGGCGTATTCGTCGGGAAAACGATTCTTGTCCAGGGACTCCAGTGCTTTGACGTAGGTGACGAAGGACGCGAGCGCGTTGCTCGGAGCACCCTGGGGGTAGGCCGGATGGCCGGTGGCCCCTGGGTGCGGGGCGTGCGGGCGCGGGACGCTGTGGTTCGGGATGTGCCGAGGACCCTCGGGCGCTACCGATTGCGAGGGGTACATCAGTTGTCTCCTCTCGAGATGGATACCGCATGCGACGTGGAACGCCGCGAGTGTAGTGAGCGCCGCCACACGTCCGGCGGCCGCGTGAGAACCG
The DNA here is from genome assembly GCF_055590505.1 of Nocardia sp. NPDC041819. NCBI lineage: Bacteria > Bacillati > Actinomycetota > Actinomycetes > Mycobacteriales > Nocardiaceae > Nocardia > Nocardia sp. NPDC041819. The sequence continues at coordinate 73,528 of NZ_JBVJAP010000014.1, forward strand.
GACGGTCGACCTGATTTGTCGCGTTTGTCGCGTACGGCCCCGTGTCACCGGCACCGCTCACCGGTCGATCGGCCCGGCCTGGGATGATGAGTGCATGCCAGGCGCGTCCACTCCCACCACCACGACCCGCGAACAGTTCCATCAACTGGCCGCGGAGCACCGGGTGGTCCCGGTGACCCGAAAGGTCTTGGCGGACTCCGAGACTCCGCTGTCGGCCTACCGCAAACTCGCGGCCGACCGGGCGGGCACCTTCTTGTTCGAGTCCGCGGAGAACGGCCGGTCGTGGTCGCGCTGGTCGTTCATCGGCGCGGGGAGCCCGTCGGCGCTGACCGTGGTGGACGGCGAGGCGGCCTGGTTGGGCAGCGTCCCGGCCGACGCGCCCTCCGGCGGCGATCCGCTGGTCGCGCTGCGCGAGACGCTGGAACTGCTGCGCACCGAGCGCCTGCCCGGACTGCCGCCACTGACCGGCGGCATGGTCGGGTACCTCGGCTACGACGCGGTGCGCCGGATGGAGCGGCTGCCCAGCCTGGCGCTGGACGACTTGCGGCTGCCGGAGATGGTCCTGCTGCTCGCCACCGACCTGGCCGCGTTCGACCACCACGAGGGCGCCATCACGCTGATCGCCAACGCGGTCAACTGGAACGGCACCGCCGAGCGAGTCGACGAGGCCTACGACGACGCGGTGGCCCGGCTGGACCGGATGACCGCCGCGCTCGGCGCGCCGGCCGAATCCACCGTGTCGGTCTTCGACCAGCCCGAGCCGCGGTACCGGCGCAGGCGCACCACCGAGGAGTTCGGCGCGGGCGTGCGCCGCCTGGTCAAGGAGATCGAGGCGGGCGAGGCGTTCCAGGTGGTGCTGTCCCAGCGTTTCGAGATGGACTACGACGGGTCGCCGATCGACCTGTACCGGATGCTGCGCGCGTCCAATCCCAGCCCGTACATGTATCTGCTGCACATCCCGGACGGCCAAGGCGGCACCGCGTTCTCCATCGTCGGCTCCAGCCCGGAATCGCTGGTCACCGTGAAAGACGGTGTGGCGACGACCCATCCGATCGCGGGCACCCGCTGGCGGGGCGGCACCGAGGAGGAGGACCTGCTGCTGGAGAAGGGCCTGCTCGCCGACGAGAAGGAGAACGCCGAGCACCTCATGCTCGTCGACCTCGGCCGCAACGACCTGGGCCGGGTGTGCGAGCCGGGCACGGTGCGGGTCACCGAATACCGGCACATCGAGCGCTACAGCCATGTCATGCACCTGGTGTCCACGGTGTCGGGCCGGTTGGCGCCCGGCCGGATCGCGCTGGACGCGGTGCGGGCGTGCTTCCCGGCGGGCACCCTGTCCGGTGCGCCCAAGGTGCGCGCGATGGAACTGATCGAGGAACTCGAACCGACCCGGCGCGGCGTCTACGGCGGCGTGGTCGGGTACCTCGACTTCGCCGGTGACGCCGATACCGCCATCGCCATCCGCACCGCGCTGCTGAAGGACGGCACGGCCTACGTGCAGGCGGGCGCGGGCGTGGTCGCGGACTCGAATCCGGAATACGAGGACGTGGAGTCGCGCAACAAGGCGATGGCGGTGCTGAAGGCGGTCGCGGCGGCCGGAACGGTGCGGGCCTACGGCACGGAGCCGGAGCCGGATGCGGCGGACGGCGGATCGCTATGACAGCTGCCCGTCCCGAAGACGAACCCGGCCCGGCGCGGGAGTCCGCCCCGGAGACCGGCGGGCCGGAAGCCGGTCCAGCCGCATCGGATTCCGCCGCCCGCGCCGAGCCGCCGGACACGGGAAGCGAGTCGCGCCGGAGATACCCGGTGGCCCCGGTCGCGCTGCTCGCCGTCGCCGCCGCCGCGCTGTGGGCGTCGTCCCGGATGACCTGGGTGACCGTCAGCTCCTCCGACGGACTCACCCAGCCCCGCACCGATCACCTCGACGGCGGGGTGTGGTTCGGCGCGCTCACGCCGCTGGCGCTGGTGCTGCTCGCGTCGATCGCGGCCGTACTGGCCACCAGGGGCTGGTTGCGCCGCCTGGTCGGCGTGCTGATCGCGTTGGTCGCGGCGGTGGCGGCGGTGCCCGCGTTCGCGCTGCTGACCGATTCCGGCAAGATCACCGAGCGGGCCGCGACACTAGCCGAGCTCCCGGCCCGCGCCCAGGTGGAGACGGCGACCACGTCGGCGTTCCCGGCCGTGCTCGCGCTGCTCGGCGCGCTCGCGGCGTTCGGGGCGGGCGCGCTGCTGGCCCGGATGCCCGCCGAGGCGGCACGGATGTCGGGCAAGTACGACAACCCGGTCTTCCGGCGCGCCGCCGCCACCGCGGAGGTCGCGCAGCGGCGCGCGCAATCCCCGGACGATGTGTCCTCGCCCCAGCTGTCCGAGCGCGTGCTGTGGGACGCGCTGGACGCCGGGACCGACCCGACCGACGAGCCCGCTGCCGGGCCGTCGGCTCCGGAGGACCCGGAGCACGGTGAGGCGGACCGACGTGGCCGCTGAGCTGTTCCCGCACGGCGGGTGTGGCGGGTACCACCTTGCGCGGAGCCCTTCCGCATGGTTGAACCCGAGCCCCGGCGCATCAGCGCCCGGTAGGTCCATTTATTCTTTGTCAGCATCGGTGAGACAGCGCCTGGGGGGATTCTCAGGTAGCAAGTCCGTCTCCCCAGAAAGGATTCGAGCCAGATGACGGTACTCGACTCGATTCTCGACGGGGTCCGCGCGGATGTGGCCGCTCGGGAAGCCCTTCTCGACTTCCAGGCGGTCAAGGCGGCCGCCGCGGCCGCGCCCGCGCCGCTGGACGCCCGCGCGGCGCTGCTCGAGGACGGCATCGGCGTGATCGCCGAGGTCAAGCGGGCAAGCCCGTCCAAGGGCGAGCTGGCGGACATCCCGGACCCGGCGAGCCTGGCCAAGTCCTACGAGGACGGCGGCGCGCGGATCATCAGCGTGCTCACCGAGGGCCGCCGCTTCAACGGGTCGCTCGACGACCTGGACGCGGTCCGCGCCACGGTGAACATCCCGATCCTGCGCAAGGACTTCGTCGTCGGCCCCTACCAGATCCACGAGGCGCGCGCGCACGGCGCGGACGTCATCCTGCTGATCGTCGCGGCACTGGAGCAGGACGTGCTGTCCTCCCTGATCGACCGCACCGAGTCGCTCGGCATGACCGCGCTGGTCGAGGTGCACACCGAGGAGGAGGCCGACCGCGCGCTGGAGGCGGGCGCGTCGGTGATCGGTGTGAACGCCCGCAACCTCAAGACGCTCGAGGTCGACCGCGACGTGTTCGCGCGGATCGCGCCCGGACTGCCCACCGAGGTCATCCGGATCGCCGAATCCGGCATCCGCGGCACCGCCGACCTGCTGGCCTACGCGGGCGCGGGCGCGGACGCCGTTCTCGTCGGCGAGGGCTTGGTGACCAGTGGCGACCCCCGCGCGGCGGTCTCGGAACTGGTGACCGCGGGTACCCACCCGTCCTGCCCGAAGCCGGCACGGCGGGGCCGGTGACCGGCGTGGCAGCGGTACCACAGGCCAGTGACGGCGTCGCCCAGCGCAGCGGCCACGAGCCCGATGTGGGCGGGCACTTCGGCGTCTACGGCGGCAGGCACGTCCCCGAGGCCCTGATGGCCGTCATCGAGGAGGTGACCGCCGAATACGAGAAGTCCCGGATCGACGAGTCCTTCCTCAACGAGCTGGACCGGTTGCAGCGTGACTACACCGGGCGCCCGTCGCCGGTGTTCGAGTGCACGCGGCTGGCGGAGCACGCGGGCGGCGCGCGCATCCTGCTCAAGCGCGAAGACCTGAACCACACCGGCTCGCACAAGATCAACAACGTGCTCGGCCAGGCGCTGCTCGCCAAGCGGATGGGCAAGACCAGGGTGATCGCGGAGACCGGCGCGGGCCAGCACGGCGTCGCCACGGCCACCGCCTGCGCGCTGCTCGGCCTGGACTGCGTCGTCTATATGGGCGCGGTCGACACCGCCCGCCAGGCGCTGAACGTGGCGCGCATGCGCCTGCTCGGCGCCGAGGTGATCTCGGTGACCTCCGGTTCGCAGACCCTCAAGGACGCCATCAACGAGGCGCTGCGCGACTGGGTGACCAACGCCGACGACACCTACTACTGCTTCGGCACCGCCGCGGGCCCGCACCCGTTCCCGATGCTGGTGCGCGATTTCCAGCGCATCATCGGCATGGAGGCTCGTGCCCAGGTGCAGGCCGCCACCGGCGGGCTGCCCGACGCGGTCGTCGCCTGCGTCGGCGGCGGATCCAATGCCATCGGCATCTTCCACGCGTTCCTCGACGACGCCGGCGTCCGGCTGATCGGCTACGAAGCGGCCGGCGACGGCGTCGACACCGGCAGGCACGCGGCTACCTTCACCGGCGGCACGCCAGGAGCGTTCCAGGGCGCCTACTCGTACCTGCTGCAGGACGAGGACGGCCAGACCATCGAGTCGCATTCGATCTCGGCGGGCCTGGACTATCCGGGTGTCGGCCCGGAGCACGCCTACCTCAAGGACGTGGGCCGCGCCGAGTACCGGCCGATCACCGACACCGAGGCGATGGACGCGCTGCTGCTGCTCAGCCGCACCGAGGGCATCATCCCCGCGATCGAGTCGGCACACGCGGTGGCAGGCGCGCTGCAACTGGGCAAGGAACTCGGCCCCGGCGCGGTCATCCTGGTGAACCTCTCGGGCCGCGGTGACAAAGACATGGACACGGCAGCGCGGTGGTTCGGGCTGTTCGACGACGAGCCGAAGGAGGAGGGCCGGTGAGCCAGCAGTCCCGCTTGGCGAACACCTTCGCCGCCTGCCGCGCCGAAGGCCGCGCGGCGCTGATCGGCTACCTGCCCGCCGGCTACCCCGATCTGGCCGGTTCGATCGAGGTCGTGCGCGCCATGGTCGACGCCGGATGCGACATCATCGAGGTCGGCGTCGCCTACTCCGATCCGGTGATGGACGGCCCGACCATCCAGGCCGCCGCCGAGCAGGCACTGCGCGGTGGCGTGCGGGTGCGCGACGTGTTCACGGTGGTCGAGGCGATCACCGGCGCGGGCGGCAAGGCCGTCGTGATGAGCTACTGGAACCCCGTGCTCAAGTACGGCGTGGATCGCTTCGCGCGGGATCTGGCCGCCGCGGGCGGCGCGGGCATCATCACCCCCAACCTGATCCCGGAGGAGGCCGACGACTGGTTCGTCGCCTCGTCCACGCACAACCTGGACCGCATCTTCCTGGTCGCGCCGTCGTCCACCGAGGAGCGCCTGGTGAAAACGCTCGAGGCCAGCCGCGGCTTCGTCTACGCGGCTTCGACCATGGGCGTCACCGGCGCCCGGGACGTGGTGTCCTCGGCCGCGCCCGCCCTGTGCGCGCGGATCCGGACGCACTCCGACATCCCGATCGGCGTCGGGCTCGGCGTCCGCTCGGGCGAGCAGGCCGCCGAGATCGCGTCCTTCGCCGATGGCGTGATCGTCGGCTCGGCGCTGGTGAGCGCGGCGGGACAGGGTCTCGATGCCGTCCGGGCACTGACGGCGGAACTCGCCGAAGGCGTGCGCTCGGCCACCGTGGCGTCCTAGGAAGGCGGTTCGGCCCGGCGGCGAAATCGGCCCGGCCCCGCCGCTGTACCCACCCAGATGGGGTAACGCACCCCGGCGGCCTGCCCCTGGTCGGCCTCGTCCTGTGGTGCCCTGGTCGCCGCTGTGACACGAGACCAGCGATCCAGTCCGGCCACCCGGACGCGCACAAGCCGGTGCACCGGATGGCGTGCCTCCTGTCGAAGACGTGCAATCCACGGGAGTGCGCTCGGCCGCTCTCGCCCGATGAGGGGAACTCCCGGGGCTACCGGCGGGCGGGCACGTCCGGACGGCGCCGCGATGGCGCGCCCCACCACGACAAGGGCGGTGCGGTGTTGGCGTGGCGGCCGAGCTTCTCCGCTACGGTGACCCCGTGACGTTACGAGTCCTCGCAGACAGTGTCCTGGCCGACGGCGGCGTCAGCGGCGCCCTGCTGGCCTACATCCCCAGCCCCGCGCGGGGCGTGTGGCAGCTCGGGCCGTTCCCGCTGCGGGCCTACGCCCTGTGCATCATCCTCGGCATCGTCGTCGCGATCTGGTGGGGCGAACGGCGCTGGCGCGCACGCGGCGGGCAGCCCGGCGCGATCCTGGACGTCGCAATGTTCGCGGTGCCGTTCGGTCTGGTCGGCGGCAGGCTCTACCACGTGGCCACCGACTGGCAGAAGTACTTCGGCGCGGACGGGAATCCGGTCGACGCGCTGAAGATCTACCAAGGCGGGCTCGGCATCTGGGGCGCGGTGCTGCTCGGCGGCATCGGGGCGTGGATCGGCTGCCGGGTGTACCGGATCCCGCTGCCCGCCCTGGGCGACGCGGTCGCCCCGCCGATCCTGCTCGCCCAGGCCATTGGCAGGCTCGGCAACTACTTCAACCAGGAACTGTACGGCCGCGAGACCGACCTGCCCTGGGGCCTGGAGATCTACCGGCGGGTGGGCGACGACGGCAGGCTCGACATGATGAACGGCGCCTCCACCGGCGTGGTCGACAAGATCGTGCATCCCACCTTCCTGTACGAACTGCTGTGGAACGTGCTCGTCGTCGTGCTGCTGGTGTACGTGGACAAGCGTTTCCGGATCGGGCACGGCCGCCTGTTCGCGCTGTACGTCGCCGGCTACTGCTTCGGCCGGTTCTTCATCGAGCTGATGCGCGCCGACGAGGCGACGAAGATCGCGGGCATCCGGATCAACTCGTTCACCTCCGCCGTCGTATTCCTTGCCGCGATCGCCTACTTCGTGTTCGCGACGAAGGGCCGCGAAACGCCCGGGCAGCTGCAACCCGGCGCGAGCCCGCGGCCGTGGCCGTGGCAGATCCGCGCCCTGCGCGCCGCAGGGGCGGCGCCCGGAAAGTCCGCGCCGATCAGCGAATCCACGACCGGCATCGATGCGCCGACGGCCGAGAGCGCGGTGGCCGAGGCCGAGTCCGGCTCGGCGGAACCGGGCGGGCAGCAGGCGGCCGAGACCGACGAGTCTTCCCGGACCGCCTCGGAGAAGGCCGATTCGGGAAAGTCGGCGTCCGACTAGAACTGATCGCCCGGTACGGCCGGGACGCCGAAGGGCACGGTTCTCGACTCGACCCGGCACCGTCGGCACAGAATCGCCGCGGCGGCAACGTTCGGGTGATCCGTCGCGATAACTGTGCGCGGGGCCGAATGCCACCGGGGCGACAACCAGGTCGATCCCCGTGACAATGGCTCGTGATCGTCGCGAAACGGCAGTTCGGCGATTCAGCAGGACCGGGGGCCGACCAGAGGGTGCCCGCACGACCGAGGAGGACCTGAGTGACCGACCCTTACCAGCAGAATCCGGAAACCGGTGGCCCGCAGTACGGCCCGCCCGGCACCGGTCCCGATCTGACCAAGCGGCTGGACGCGCAGAACCAGCCGCAGTACAGCGCCCCGTCGGACCCCTACGGCCAGCCGCAGTTCAGCGCGCCGTCGGACCCCTACGGTCAGCCCCAGTACGGCCAGCCCGTCGATCCCTACGGTCAACAGCCGGTGGGCTACCCGGGCGTCCCCTACCCGGTCGGGCCGCAGGGCTACAACCCCAACGATCCGGAGGCACCCTGGGGCCGTGACCCTTTCGGTGTACCGCTGTCCGACAAGCAGAAGCTCGTCGCGGGACTCCTGCAGATCTTCCTGGGCAGTTTCGGCGTCGGCCGCTTCTACCTCGGGTACACCGGCCTGGGCGTAGCTCAGCTGGTCGTCGGCATCCTCACCTGCTTCACCGTCGGCTGGATCTGGGGCATCGTCGACGGCGTCCTGATGCTCACCGGCAAGGTGCCGGACAGCAACGGCCGCCCGCTGCGCGACTGATCTCGGCGGAACCGGCAGGCGGGAGCGGGGTGCCCGCCTCCCGGTCGACGCGGGTGACAGCGCTGCGCAACTCTTCCGCGCACCATGATCGCGATACTGTCGCTCGTGGCGGTCCGGGCGTAGCATGACCGGATTCGCGTGCCGTGTGTGGAACGCCACGCACCGAAGAGAGGGATTCCGTGCGCCGTAAGTTGTTCGCCGCCGCCGTGCTCGCCGTCCTCGCCGCCACCGGACTGACCGCGTGCGGCGGGAGCGACCCGAACGTGCTGAAGGTCGGTACCGAGGGCACCTACACCCCGTTCAGCTACCAGGGCTCCGACGGCAAGCTCACCGGCTACGACGTCGAGGTGATCCAGGCGGTCGGCGACAAACTCGGCAAGAAGGTCGAATTCGTGCAGACGCCGTGGGACGCCATCTTCGCCGGCCTGGAGTCCAAGCGCTTCGATCTGGTGGCGAATCAGGTGACCGTGAACGACGAGCGCACGGCGGAATACGCGCTGTCGGCGCCCTACACCACCTCGGCGGGCGTGATCGTCACCCGCGCCGACAACAACGCCGTCACCGGGCTTGCCGACCTCGCCGGGAAGACCTGCGCGCAGTCGGCCACCAGCAACTGGAGCAAGGTCGCCACCGACGCGGGCGCGAAGGTCGAGGCCGTGGAGGGCTTCGTGCAGGCCATCCAGCTGCTGAAGAACGGCCGCGTGGACGCCACCGTCAACGACAACCTGGCCGTCGCGGAGTACACCGCGAAGACCGGTGACACCAGCGTGAAGATCGCCGCCCGGACCGGATCGGTGAGCAAGCAGGCGTTCGCTGCGCGCAAGGGTGACGCGCTGATCACCGACGTCGACAACGCGCTGAATCAGCTGCGCGCCGACGGCACGCTGGCGAAGATCTCCGAGAAGTATTTCGGCACCGACGTCAGCCGGTAGCCGACATCGTTCATGGACGCCGCCACCCGGAATCTCATCTGGCACAACCTGTGGCCGATGCTGCAGGCCACCCTCACCAAGACCCTGCCGCTCACCGCGATCAGCTTCGCCATCGGCCTGGCGCTCGCGCTGTTCGTCGCGCTGGCCAGGATGTCGCCGCTGTGGCCGCTGTCGGCGGCGGCCCGCTGCTACATCTCGATCATTCGCGGCACACCGCTGCTGGTGCAGTTGTTCATCGTGTTCTACGCGCTGCCGCAGTTCGGCATTGTGATCGATCCGTTTCCCGCCGCGGTGATCGCGTTCAGTCTCAACGTCGGCGGCTACGCGGCCGAAGTGGTGCGGGCCGCCATCCTGAGCGTCGCGGCGGGGCAGTGGGAGGCGGCGCAGGCGCTCGGCATGTCGTATCCCTTGATGCTGCGGCAGATCATCCTGCCGCAGGCCGCGCGCATCGCCGTACCGCCGCTGTCGAATACGCTGATCTCCCTGGTGAAGGACACCTCGCTGGCCTCGACCATCCTGGTGACCGAGCTGCTGCGCGTCGCCCAGCTCGCCGCCGCGCCGACGTTCGATTTCTTCGCGCTCTACGGGGTCGCGGCGCTGTACTACTGGGTGATCTGCCTGATCCTCGGGTTCGGGCAGACCCGGCTGGAAACGAGGTTGGCCCGTCATGTCGCCCGATGAGTATCCGTTTGTACCTGCCGTGTGGCTGTCGTTCATATTTTTCACCAAGGTTTCACCGTGGCCACGGCGGGACCTGCCCACCGAGCGGGACTAGGCTCTACTCGTGATGCGACGGACGAAGATTGTGTGCACGCTCGGCCCGGCCACTGCCACCGAGGACCGTATCCGCGAACTCGTCGAGAGCGGCATGGACGTGGCTCGGCTGAACTTCAGCCACGGCGAGCACAGCGACCATGCCGAGAACTACAAGAAGGTGCGTCAGGCGGCCGACCACCTCGGCCGGGCGGTCGGCATTCTCGCCGACCTGCAGGGCCCCAAGATTCGCCTGGGGCGCTTCCTGGAAGGCAGAACCGTCTGGGCGACGGGCGAAGAGGTCCGCATCACCGTCGACGACGTCGACGGGACCCACGACCGCGTGTCCACCACCTACAAGGAGCTGGCGCAGGACGCCAAGGCCGGCGACCGCCTGCTGGTCGACGACGGCAAGGTGGGCCTCACCGTCACTCGCGTCGACGGTAACGACGTGGTCTGCCGGGTCACCGAGGGCGGACCGGTCTCCAACAACAAGGGCGTCTCGCTGCCGGGCATGGATGTGTCGGTGCCCGCGCTGTCGGAGAAGGACATCGAGGACCTGGAATTCGCGCTGAAGCTCGGGGTGGACTTCATCGCGCTGTCGTTCGTGCGGTCCCCGTCCGACGTCGAGCTGGTGCACGACGTGATGGACCGGGTGGGCCGCCGAGTGCCGGTGATCGGCAAGCTGGAGAAGCCGGAGGCGATCGACAACCTGGAGGCCGTGGTGCTGGCCTTCGACGCGGTGATGGTCGCGCGCGGCGATCTCGGTGTCGAACTGCCGCTCGAGCAGGTGCCGATCGTGCAGAAGCGCGCCATCCAGATGGCCCGGGAGAACGCCAAGCCGGTCATCGTCGCCACGCAGATGCTGGAATCGATGATCGAGAACTCCCGCCCCACCCGCGCCGAGGCCTCGGACGTGGCGAACGCGGTGCTCGACGGCGCCGACGCGGTGATGCTGTCGGGCGAGACCTCGGTGGGCAAGTACCCGATCGAGACGGTGCGCACGATGGCGCGCATCGTGCACGCGGTGGAGACCGAATCGACCAGGGTGCCGCCGCTGACCCACGTGCCGCGCACCAAGCGTGGTGTGATCTCCTACGCCGCCCGTGACATCGGCGAGCGGCTCAACGCCAAGGCGCTGGTCGCGTTCACCCAGTCGGGCGACACCGTGCGCCGCCTGGCCCGGCTGCACACTCCGCTGCCGCTGCTGGCGTTCACGCCGCTGCCGGAGGTGCGCAGTCAGCTGGCGCTGACCTGGGGCACCGAGACCTTCATCGTGCCCACGGTCGACAGCACCGACGCCATGATCCACCAGGTGGATGTAGCACTTCTGTCGATGGACCGATACCAGAAGGGTGACCTGGTGGTCATCGTCGCCGGGTCGCCGCCCGGTACCGTCGGTTCCACCAACCTGATCCACGTTCACCGAATCGGTGAGGAGGACCACTAGTGAGTGCTTCCCTGAGCAGCCCCATCGCGGATCCACACGCGCCGCGCTCCGACCTGGATGTGCTGCTCGGCCTGCTCGATCTCGAGCAGATGGACGAGGACGTGTTCGTCGGCCAGCACCCGGAGAAGGTGTGGAGCCGGACCTTCGGCGGTCAGCTCGTCTCGCAGGCCATCATCGCGGCGGGCCGGACGGTCGGTGACCGTCCGGTGCACGCCGTCAACGCGCATTTCGTGCGCGGCGGCGATGTGAAGAAGCCGATCGAGTACCGGGTGGACCGGCATCGCGACGGTCGCGCGTTCGCCAACCGCACGGTGACCGCCAGCCAGGACGGCCAGGAGCTGTTCGTGATGCTCGCCGCGTTCCAGGATTGGGGCACGGGGCTCGAGCACGCGCATGCCCAGCCGGACGTACCGGATCCGGAGACGTTGCCCCGGGTGGAGGAGAGCTTCGAAGGCTTGGAGGACAAGCTGGAGATGTTCGTCAAGGCGCCGCATCCGATCGACATGCGCTACACCAACGATCCGGCCTGGATTCTCAAGGGCACCGGGGAGCGGCTCAACCACAACCGCGTGTGGATGCGCGCGGACGGCAGGTTGCCCGACGACCCGCTGATCCATGTGGCGACGCTGGGCTATTCGTCCGACACCACGGTGCTGGACTCGATCATCACCACCCACGGGCTGTCGTGGGGTCTGGACCGCATCGTCGCGGCCACGGTCAACCACTCGATCTGGTTCCACCGCCCGTTCCGTTTCGACGAGTGGGCGCTGTACTGCACCGAGTCACCGGTAGCCGCGGGCTCTCGTGGCCTCGCGACCGGCCGCTTCTACTCCCGCAGTGGCGATCTGCTGGCCACCACGGTGCAAGAGGGACTGATCCGCCACTTCCCGCCGCGGCGTCAGGACTAGAGCAGTTCGCGGTCGCGATCGATGTCCAGATCGACGTCGGTGCGTTGCGATGCGCGGATCGAGACCGGGATCCCGCCTCCCGGCTCGGTTCGCGCCAGCCCCGAGACGGCGTGCAGCAGTTCATGTTCCAATGCGGCCATGTGGGCGCCGGTCAGCTGATCCGGTGCGCCGACCAGACTGAGCGCGATTTCGTAGGTGCCGCGGTTGCCGGGAATTCCACCGGGCGGATCCGCGCGGCAGCCGCTCTCGAGCGCCAGGTGGGCCGGGTCGTCGGCGTCGACCGGCAAGGTGAAGCGCCAGGCGAATACGTCACGGTCGGCGAGGTGGTCGTCGACCACCTCGCGCACGGTGTCGACGACGCGTTCGAGTATTTCCGGTGTCACATAAACATGGAGCGAAACATCCGAAATGCGTTTCGGCATGTCTGATTCCTGTCCTGTGTCGACGCAGCAACGGCGGAGAATGGTGTCCGGCGGGAGTTTAGTGCGTGGGGGAGGGAAAAGGACACAGCCGCGTGGTAACAGGTTGATACGCGGTCTATCCGGGCGCGTTGCCCGGTGCGGTCGTCGCCGCGGCGGTCACCTGGTGCGCTGGGCGGCGAGGAAGGTCGCCAGCGGCGCAGGCGCGCCACCCGGGCGGATCACCAGTCCCCGGCGCTCGTCGTGTGGCCAGCGCGGCTGCTCGTGCGGGGCGAGCGCCAGCAGCAGCGGTACGAGCGCCTCGGCGATGCGATCGCCGACGTCGCAGAAAGCCTGGGCGGACAGCCCCACCGGGTCGGCGATGTTCTCCCGGCCCACCAGCGACAGGTCGTTGCGCGCGCGGTGCAATTCGGCGACCGTGCGCGCGCCGGTGACGTGCGCGATGCGGTGGGCCTCCAGCAGCGTGAAGGTGCGCGCGCCCGCGCCGAAGGCCAAGTCGATCGCCTGCTCGCGAATCTGCTCGGTCATCGTGAGGACCAGGTCGGCCTTATCGATCATCTCCGGCTTCAGGCGACGGGCCCGGAAGTTGCTCGCGTCCGCGCCGAGCCCGGTGATGGTCTGCGCGGCGAGCGGCTCGACCGGAAATCCGACCAAGGCGCGGGTGCCGGCGCTTTCGGCGGTGAGATAGGGGAGATCGTGTTCGACCGCGAGGGCGCGAGTGAGCCGCTCGGCGATCACCGACCGGCAAACATTGCCGTTGCAGACGAACAGGACGTGCATACGGAACACGATAAACGGCGGGGAGGCTACCAGACGGTCCCAAGTCGTTGGTCCCACATATGGGAACAACATATTCATCTGCCCGTAGCGCGCCGTACACGAAGCGCGCCGCTTTCGGCCGCCGGCCTGCGACGTGCGTCACTCCGAAGAGCGGTGCGGTGCGATTCTATTCATGGCGGTACCCCGGGGCTCACGCGCTCAAACGCTGCTTTGTGATTTCCTTGTGATGTGACAGCCCGCGCGGATTACTCGGATTCGCCGCTGTAGTAGATGGATTCGGGCACGACCGGTTCGACCTCGGGCGGACTGCCCTCGACTCGGCCGCGGGTGGAGAACCGGTGACCACGTGAGGCGACGACGGGCGCGAACCGCGCCAGTCCCGTCGCCGGGTCCATGTCGTCGTACATCGCGTCGATGCCGCCGCGGGCGAAGTAGGCCTCGTGCCAGAACCCGGTGCCCCCGGAGTCGCGCAGGAACTTCTGCCACCAGTCCCGATGTGGCGCCGTCCGGGTCCACGCTTCGAGACTGTCCAGATCGCGCCAGTACTGCCGCGCGCCCCAGTGCGGCGGGAACAGCGCCCACACGACGTCTTCGTGCAGCAACAACCCGTCCGGCCGATCTTTGTGCGAGCGATAGAGTTTGGGCCCCAGCCCGAGCAGCCGCAGCATCCCCCTCGGCCGCCGCACCCGCATGCCGATGTAGATAACCACCAGATCCGGATACCCGGACAGATCCACAGTGGTCCTGTTCACTCGCATCGCATACCTCACCGCCCGGCCGTCGATGCCGCTACATGGACAACGATCCACCAACCGTATCGGTTCGATGAAGACCGAACTCCGGTTACTCGTGACTGCGCCGCCGCGTCGTCGATCACCCACCGCCGACATGCGAGCCGATGGAGCCGCGCTCCAACCGACGCACCGGGCCCGGCGAGCGGGCTCACAGCGACGGTGTGAAGGGGTCCACCGATCCGCGCGCCAGACGCGTGGAATCGAGGGAATCGGCTGCTGCCGAAACATCACCTATCTCCCCTCCTCCCCCCCCCCCCCCCCCCACCACCCCCTCCTGCCCCCCCCTCCCGGGGGGGGGGGGGGGGGGCCTCGGCGGCCGCTGATGCATAGAGGGTGGAGGCTGCATCGGTGTACGGGGCCGCCCCCCGCGCTCGCCACTTCTGTTCGAGGAGGCCAGTTTTCGATGACGATCGTAGGACAGTGCCGCCCACCTCAAAAGGAAAGCCGGGACCAGACCGGTGGCAATTCCGATGATGAGAACGCCGAGCAAGGTGCCCAGAACATTTTCGTACGGCGGAAATCCGGCAGCGAGAACGCCCAGCGCGAGAACCGAGATCATCCAGGCGAATGCGATGTAGTAAAGACCTCGCAGCATTCTTCCGCCCGCCGTGTCGATGCTGCCGATCAACCACATCTCACTGACCTTGTTGCGCTGGCGAACCATCTGCGGCTGGTGCATCGATTGCGCTTGGAGGAGTGATTCCAACGCAGTGGATATTATCGACTCCGCTTTTTTCGAGAATTCAGGGGAATCGCTGCCGTTGGCACCCTTGATCGATTCCCATATTTGTACCGCGGCAAGCTGGTCGTGAGCCGAGCTGACCAACTTGTTCCGGCGTGCCTCCAGGTCGCGAGCCGCCCGGCGCTGCTCCGATATGCCTATCGCCGCTACCAGGCCGGCCGTTATGGGACCTGCCAGAATTGCGACTGTTACTTCCGTCCCATCCATCCGGCGATTCCTCTCCCGCGTGGGGTGAGTCGACGATGACTTGGCCGCAAACTTTTAGCAAATTCTAGCACCGTGGATGTCGCCCGCTGAAGTCTCGAAGCGTGCGGAAGGGCAACCGTGTGTTGCCGAGTTGTGTTCCGCAAAAGGTCACGCGGGCGCTCCAGCGTGCCGGAACGGCTCCCATTTTCTCGGAGCGAGGAATCGGTCTGCCGTCGATGCGCCGGGAACGTGCGAGCCGGCGCTCGCGGACGCCATGCGCTGCCGCCGGGTGGGTTCCGGCCACTGGCGCCGGTGCCGGGATGGGTGGGCGATCGCCCTGCGCGAGCGCGGCGCGGCGTCTGCGTTCCACCTTGGTGCCGAGTGTGGGACTCGAACCCACACGTCCTTTCGGACAACGGTTTTTGAGACCGTCGCGTCTGCCAGTTCCGCCAACTCGGCGCACCGGGTGGCAACTATAGCGGGTCGGGTGGCGTGAGCGCGAATGGGTTGGCCTCCGCGGCGCGAGGGCACGGTTTGCGCAGGGTATATGCGTTCTATGTCGAAGTGAAAGGTACTCTTTACATCACTCGACAGCCCGATGGATGGCCGATGGTCGCCCGGTGCGAGCGCGGCTTTCTTTCGGTTGGGTCGGGACAGGGCATCGGAACCAGAGGGGTCTACCTATGAGCACAGCAGCTGGGGGCACCGGCACCAAGCGGGACGCCGGGGCGAAGCGGGTCGTCGTCGCCGAAGACGAGGCGCTCATTCGCATGGATCTGGTCGAGATGCTGACCGAAGAGGGCTATCAGGTGGTCGGCGAGGCGGGTGACGGCCAGCAGGCGGTGGATCTCGCGGTGGAACACCGGCCGGACCTGGTCATCATGGATGTGAAGATGCCGCGCCGCGACGGCATCGACGCGGCGGCCGAGATCGCGTCGAAACGCGTTGCCCCGGTGGTCATCCTGACCGCGTTCAGTCAGCGCGATCTGGTGGAGCGGGCGCGTGACGCCGGCGCGATGGCCTACCTGGTGAAGCCGTTCACGAAATCGGATCTGGTGCCGGCCATCGAATTGGCGGCCAGCCGCTTCCACGAGATCACCGCGCTGGAGAGCGAGGTCGCGAATCTCGCCGAGCGGCTGGAGACGCGCAAGCTGGTCGAGCGTGCCAAGGGTGTTCTGATGCAGACGCAGGGCCTTTCGGAGCCGCAGGCGTTCAAGTGGATTCAGCGCACCGCAATGGACCGCCGCACCACGATGAAGGCGGTCGCGGAGGTCGTCTTGGAGAACCTGACGCCGAAGTGACCGTGCGCGCGGCGGGAGAATTTACGTAGTCGAAACGTCGCGGTGAAGAAGAATTCGAAACGATGTCGCGCGCATGATCCGAATGTGATGCGGAACTAACGTACCGACGCTATGTTCTGACCGGGCTGATGTCTCGGCCTCCTCGGCGACCCCGGGGGAGCACAGAACTTAGATGAGGTGAAACGTGCTTAGTTCGACATGGCGCAGTCGCTCGACGCGAGCTGTTCTGGCCGTCGGCGCCGCCGCCGCGCTGGTGCTGACCGGTTGTAGCGACAAATCCACCAGCAGCGGTTCGGATTCCTCGGGCACCAACGGCGCGGGCGGCCTGTCCATCCAGCCGCTTCTCCAGGTCGACCAGCAGGGCAAGGAAGTGCCGAAGGCGGACGCGGCCGCGGCGGCCGATCCCGCGGGCGACGGCAAGGCGACCTGCGCGCCTGGTACGGCCATCGCGATGGCGGGTGCGCTGACCGGCCCCGACGCCGCGCTCGGCATCAACATCGTCAACGGTGTCAAGCTCGCCCTGGACAAGCACAACAAGGCCAACCCGGGCTGCAAGATCGAGCTGAAGCAGTTCGACACCGAGGGTGACCCGCAGAAGGCCACCCAGGTGATCCCGCAGATCGTCAACGACCGCTCGATCATCGGGCTGGTCGGTCCCGCCTTCTCCGGCGAGACGAAGGCGACCGGCAAGATCCTCAGCGATGCGGGCCTGGTGTCGGTCACCTCGTCAGCGACCAACGCCACGCTGACCCAGAACGGTTGGACCACCTTCTTCCGTGGTCTCGCCAACGACGACGTGCAGGGTCCCTCGGTGGCGAAGTACCTGGTCAACGGCGCGGGCTACAAGAAGGTCTGCGTTATCCAGGACAACACCGACTACGGCACCGGCCTGGCGAAGTCGATCACCGAGGGCCTCGGCCCCGCCGCCGACCCGGCGTGCGCCGCCAGCATCAAGAAGGGTGACAAGGACTTCTCCGCGACGGTCACCAAGGTCGCGGCCGCGAATCCCGACGCCATCTTCTACTCCGGCTACTACTCCGAGGGCGCGCCGCTGGCCCAGCAGTTGAAGTCCGGTGGGGTGAAGGCGGTCTTCGTCTCCGCCGACGGCACCAACGACCCGCAGTTCGTCGCCCAGGCGGGCAGCGCAGCCAAGGGCGCGAAGCTGTCGTGCCCGTGCGGTCCCGCCCCGGAGAAGTTCGCCGCGGACTACGAGGCGCTCAACGGCCAGGCGCCCGGTGTCTACTCCGTCGAGGCGTACGACCTGACCACGATCCTGGCCAAGGGTATCGACGGCGGTAAGGTCACCCGCCCGGATCTGCTCGACTTTGTACGGACGTACGACGGTGCCGGCCTCGCGCGTCAGTACAAGTGGAACCCGAACGGCGAGCTGACGAACGCGCTGATCTGGGTGTACGAGGTCAAGTAGTCCCGGATCCCGGGCGAACGGCACGTACGGGGGTTCATCCGACTCCCCGTACGTGCCGTTGTTCGGTGGGCGAAAGGATGAGGGGCAGAAATCAATGAAACAAACGCTATCGGCCGGTGGGATTCAACTCGCTGCCGGTTCGATCGACTTCAACTACGAGGGGTTGGTCGACAGTTTCTGGCGACTGACCGTCGACGGCGTGACATACGGCGCCATCTATGCGTTGGTCGCCGTGGGCTACACCTTGGTCTACGGCGTATTGCGGCTGATCAATTTCGCCCATTCGGAAATTTTCATGCTCGGGTTGTTCGGGCAATTGATCGGGTTGATGATCTTCGGATTCGTCGCGAGTCCGGACGTTTACACCCAGGGTGTGGTGCTCACCGTCGTCTATCTGGGCTTGGCGATGATCGTGGGCATGCTGGTATCCGGCGGCGCGGCCGTCGGATTGGAGCGGGTGGCCTACCGGCCCCTGCGCAAACGGGGCGCGAAGCCGCTGGCCTTCCTGATCACGGCGATCGGCATGTCGTTCGTGCTGCAGGAGCTGGTGCACTTCGTATTGCCGAAGTTGCGCCCCGACCTCGGTGGCACCAACGCTCAGCAGCCGATCCGGCTGGTCGAGCCGACCATTCAGTTCAGTTTCGGCGGTGCGGACGTCACCAACATCATGTTGCTGATCGTCGCGGCGGCGGTGGTGCTGGCGATCGCCACCGAGGTGCTGATCAACCGGACGAAGTTCGGCCGCGGCATCCGGGCCGTGGCTCAGGACCCGGACACCGCGACGCTGATGGGCGTCTCGCGCGAACGGGTGATCATGCTGACCTTCCTCATCGGCGGCGTGCTCGCGGGCGCGGCGGCGATGCTGTTCACGCTGAAGATCCCGAACGGGATCATCTACTCCGGCGGGTTCGTCCTCGGCATCAAGGCGTTCAGCGCCGCGGTGCTCGGCGGTATCGGCAATCTGCGCGGTGCGCTGCTCGGCGGCCTGCTGCTCGGTGTGGTGGAGCAATACGGCCAGATCCTCTTCGGCACCGAGTGGCGCGATGTGGTCGCGTTCGTGGTGCTGGTCCTGGTACTGATGGTTCGCCCGACCGGCATCCTCGGCGAGAGTCTCGGAAGGGCGCGCGCATGACCGACACGACCAAGACGGCGTCCGCGCCGGACACCGCGCGCCGCGGCCTCGGCGATGCGATCCGCACCTGGTGGGACGGCCTGAGCAGGCCCTCGCAGTGGGGCGTCGGCGTCCCGATCCTTCTGCTGCTCGCGCTGCTGCCGCTGTTCCCGCCGCCGCTGCTGAACACCCCCTCCTACAACTTCGGCCTGGTGATGGCGCAGGTCGCGATGTACGCGCTGCTGGCCATCGGCCTCAATGTGGTGGTCGGGCAGGCGGGTCTGCTCGACCTGGGCTACGTCGGTTTCTACGCCGTCGGCGCCTACACCGTCGGCCTGCTCACCAGCCCCAACAGCCCGTGGAACCAGACCGACGGCGGCTGGCTCGATCCGAAATGGGCATGGCTGGCCTGCCTGCCGATCGCGGTGGCGGTGACCGCGGTATCCGGCCTGATCCTCGGTTCGCCGACGCTGCGGCTGCGCGGCGACTATCTGGCGATCGTGACCCTCGGCTTCGGTGAGATCGTGCGCCTGCTCGCCGAGAACCTCACCGAGATCACCAACGGCAGCCTCGGCCTGTCGGGTGTGGCCTACCCGCACGTGGGCGAATCCGCGAGCAAACCGGAGGGCGTGTTCTCCGGCGGCAACAGCGGCGACCCCGACAGCGTCAACCTCCTCGACCGCGCCAGCTACGGCACCTACTGGTATTGGTTCGGCATGGCGCTGGTGGTCGTGGTGCTGCTGGTGGTCGGCAACCTCGAGCGCAGCCGGGTCGGCCGCGCCTGGGTGGCCATCCGCGAGGACGAGGACGCCGCCGAGATCATGGGCGTGCCCACGTTCAAGTTCAAGCTGTGGGCCTTCATGATCGGCGCCGCGGTGGGCGGCATGTCCGGCGCGATCTACGCCGGGCAGGTGCAGTTCATCAACCCGACCGGTTTCAACATCATCAACTCGATGCTGTTCTTGTGCGCGGTGGTCATCGGCGGGCAGGGCAACAAACTCGGAGTGATCTTCGGCGCGTTCGTCATCGCCTACCTGCCCGCGCGGCTGCAGTCGGTGAACCTGGTCAGCAACGAGTCGACCGGGTATGTCCTGCTGGCGATCGATGTCGCGGTGTTCGTCGCGCTGATCGTCGCCTGGCGGTTGTGGGCCGGCAGGCTGAGCGTCTGGCCACGGCGCGGCGTGATCACCGGCATGGTGGTGACCGGCGTGCTGGCGCTGCTGTTGCTCGGCAGCGTGCTGCTGTTCCGCAAGGGCGGCGCGCAGTCACTGGGCGACCTCAAATATCTGTACTTCGGTATCGCGTTGGTGGTGATGATGATCTTGCGTCCGCAGGGTCTGTTCCCGGTGCGGCAGAAGCTGCTCACCTACGGCAGGCAGGTGTACCTGGCCGTGCGCAGACCGGTCGCCGCCGAGCCGATCGGAGCGGGACGATGACCGGGCCGGGCGCGGGCGACGCGCTGTTCGACAACGAGGACATGGCCGCGGGCTACGTGGCCGAACCGCAGCCGGAGTCGGCGGGCACGGTCGACGTCACCCAGGTGATCCCGGACCTCGCCGACGCCGAGACCGTCGCGGAAGTCGTCGCGCCGCATCGCGATATCGAGACCGCGGTGGGCGAGCCACTGCTGCGCACCGAGGGCCTGACGGTGCGGTTCGGTGGTCTCACCGCCCTGGACCAGGTGAGTTTCGAGATCCGCCGCGGCGAGATCCTCGGTCTCATCGGGCCCAACGGCGCGGGCAAGACCACCTGCTTCAACGCGATCACCGGTGTCTACCAGCCCGCCTCCGGGCTGGTGTACTTCGACGGCAAGCCCCTGACCAAGACCAAGCGCAACGCGATCACCCGCCTCGGCATCGCGCGCACCTTCCAGAACGTGCGGCTCTTCGGCGAGATGACCGCCTTGGAGAACGTCGTGGTCGGCACCGACGCACGGCACCGGACCTCGGTGCCCGGCGCGGTGTTCCGCACGCCGCGGCATAGGCGTGAGGAACGCGACGCCATCGAGCGTGGCATGGCGCTGCTGGAGTTCGTCGGCATCGCCCCGCGCGCGGTGGAGAAGGCGCGCAATCTGTCCTACGGCGACCAGCGTCGCCTGGAAATCGCCCGCGCGCTGGCCACCGAGCCGAAACTGCTGTGCCTGGACGAGCCCGCGGCCGGGTTCAATCCGAGTGAGAAGTCCGCGCTCATGGATCTGATCCGCAAGATCCGCGACGACGGGTTCACCGTGCTGCTGATCGAGCACGACATGCGGCTGGTCATGGGCGTGACCGACCGGATCGTGGTGCTCGAGTTCGGCCGCAAGATCGCCGACGGGCTGCCCGGGGACATCCGGGACAACCCAGCTGTGATCGCCGCGTACCTCGGCGTGCCGGATACCGAGGTGAGCGAATCCGGGTCTTCCGCAACGGAAGACGGCGAAGACGTGTCGCCGTCGGATCCGGAGCCCGCAGCGGTGCCGGTCGGCAAGACGGCGGTCACCGAGCCGGTGCCCGAGGCGACGCGCGAGCCCGCGGGCGCCGGTCGGGGAGCCCCGCTGCTCGAAGTCGAGGACATGGTCGTCAACTACGGCAGGATCCAGGCGCTGCACGGGATCTCGCTGACCGTCGCCGAGGGCGAGCTGGTCACCCTGCTCGGCGCCAACGGCGCGGGCAAGACGACGTCGATGCGCGCGATGTCCGGGCTGCTGCCGCTGACCCGCGGCCGGATCATGTTCGAGGGCCGCGACATCACCCGGATGAAGGCGCACGAGCGGGTGACGCACGGGCTGATCCAGGCGCCGGAGGGCCGGGGCGTGTTCCCCGGCATGACGGTGCAGGAGAACCTCGACATGGGTTGCTATGGAAGGGTTTTCAAGCAGAAGGCCGAGTACGACCGGACGCTGGAGTGGGTGTTCGAACTGTTTCCCCGGCTGCTCGAGCGGCGCAAGCAGGTGGGTGGCACGCTCTCCGGCGGTGAACAGCAGATGCTCGCCATCGCCCGCGCGCTGATGGCACGGCCGCGGCTGCTGCTGCTCGACGAACCGTCGATGGGCCTGGCGCCCATGGTGATCCAGCAGATCTTCCGGATCATCAGCGAGATCAACCAGCAGGGCACCACGGTGCTGCTGGTGGAGCAGAACGCCCAGCAGGCGCTGGCCCGCAGCGACCGCGCCTACATCATGGAGACCGGTGAGGTCACCAAAACCGGGCGCGGTGCGGAACTGCTCACCGATCCCGCGGTGAAATCGGCGTATCTGGGCGTGGGATAGGCGTCTTCACCAGCGCGGCCTGTGCTCCCGATGCCCGGGAGCGCAGGCCGCTTCGGTCCGCTGAAGCTTTTCCGGGCGATGACCGCGTGCCGCGGGTTACCGTTGACAGGTGACAGCGGTCGGACGGCCGTGGCGGGTGTTCTTGAGTCACACTCGTGATCTCCGGTCCGAGACGAGTGGACGTTCCTGGATCACCTCGGCCGAGGAAGCGGTGAAAAGGTTCCGGCATGCGCCGGTGGACATGAAGTACTTCGCCGCCGATGGCAGGCCACCTGCGGAGGTGTGCGCGGAGCTGGTCGGTCTCGCCGATCTGTACGTGGGGATCATCGGGAGCAACTACGGCTCGCCGGTGCTCGATGACCCATCACGCTCTTACACCGAACTCGAGTTCGACACCGCCACAGCGGCGGGCAAACGCAGACTGGTGTTCTTGGTCGCGGACGATTCACCCCGGCCGGTCGACGCCCGCCAGCTCGCGTTCCACGCTCGGCTGCTCGCTTCCGGGCTGACGATCGCCCGCGTCGCCGACCCGGGCGAGCTGGACGCGGCGCTGACGCAAGCCATCGCCCAGCTGATGCTCGACGACGCGATGCGCGGCCCTGTCGCGGCGCCGGCTTCGAGACCTCGCCCACGTCAATTACCGGCCGCCGCCTCGGGTTTCACCGATCGCGCCGAGGACAGCGCCTGGCTGACCGCACTACTGCGCGGTGACGGAACGTGCGCGCGCTCGATCGGCGTCATCAGCGGTCCGCCCGGTGTCGGCAAGTCGACGCTGGCGGTCCGGGTGGCGCACGCGCTGCGCGCGGACTTCCCGGACGGGCAACTGTATCTGGATCTGCACGGGTACAGCGCGATGCCGGCATCGACGGCCTACGAGGCCCTGGATCGTTTCGTGCGGACCCTCGACGACACCGCGCAGGGGGACCCTGAGCTGGACGTGGAACGGCTGGCGCAGCGCTACCGCGCGCTGCTCGATGGGCGGCGCGTGCTGGTGGTCATCGACAATGCCTTGACTCCGGAACAAGTGCGGCCGCTGCTGCCGCCACCTTGCTGCGCGACCGTGATCACGTCACGAAGTCCGTTGTCCGGGCTGGTGGTACGGGACGATGCGAGCAGGCTGGTGTTACGGCCACTGATGCCGACCCACGCCGAGACGTTGCTCAGGACCGCGACCGGCTCGGAGGACAGCGCCGCGGCGGCGCAGGTCGCACGGATGTGCGGGCATCTGCCGCTGACTCTGAAGCTCGCTGCGGAGCATGCCGCCGTGTCCGGCATGACCTTGGGTGAGCTCGCGGCCGAGCTGTCGAACGAACGGAACCGGCTGGACGCACTGGCCGGTGTGGACGGTGATCCGACATCGGAGGTACGGATGGTGTTCTCCTGGTCTTACCGGAATCTGCCCCATGATCTCCGCCGTGCATTCCGCCTTCTCGGTTTGCATCCGGGTGATGAATTCAGCACCACGGCCGCGGCGGCGCTGCTGGGTGCTCCGGCGGATCGAGCCCGCCGAACCCTGGACTCCCTCGTGGCATTCAGTGTGCTGGAGCGCCTGTCCCGCAATCGTTACCGGTTGCTGGACCTGCTGCGAGAGTACGCGGCAGAGCGAGCCGCGGAAGACGAGCCCGACGGAGAGCGTCACGCTGCGCTGGCTCGGGAACTCGACTGGTACGCGCATACCGTGGACGCCGCCGACCGATTGCTGGCGCCGCTGCGTCGGCATGTGCCGCTCGAGCCGCCCGGCCCCGGCACTCCGACCACCGAGTTCGGCGACTACGACAATGCGCTGAAGTGGTGTGATAGCGAGAGAGCCAACCTGATCGCGGCGATACGGGCCGCCGGTACGGACGGTATGCCGGACGTCGCATGGCGGCTGGCGCTGGCCGCGGTGACTTTTTACAAGATCCGGCGTCACCACGACGATTGGCTGGCGACCAGTGAACTCGCCGTGA
This sequence comes from Nocardia sp. NPDC041819, assembly GCF_055590505.1. NCBI lineage: Bacteria > Bacillati > Actinomycetota > Actinomycetes > Mycobacteriales > Nocardiaceae > Nocardia > Nocardia sp. NPDC041819. The sequence goes on from NZ_JBVJAP010000014.1 coordinate 97,378, forward strand.
CCGCGGCGCGGGAGGCGGGCGACGCCTTCGCCGAGCAGTGGTGCCTGACCAGTTTGGGAGGCGCGTTGGTGGAGGTCGGCCGTATCGAAGAGGCGCGGTCGGCGTACGAGCAGTCGCTGCGTATCAACCGGCAGATCGGCGACCGGATCGGCGAGGGCATGGCGCTGGGGAACCTCGGGGAGGCCGCGCGCGGGCTAGACCGCCCCGACTATGCCAGCGAGCTGGGCGAACAGGCCCTCGCGATCTGGCGCGCGATCGGCGATCGGCGCAACGAAGCCATCGTGCTGCGAGATGTCCTCGCCGGTGCGCGCTTCGATCATGGTGACTACCCGGCGGCGGAACTGCTCTACCGGGATGCCCTCGCGGCCTGTCATGGCATCGACTCGCACACCGAGGGCAACGTACTGCACGACCTGGGTACCACCCTGCAGGCCATGCTCCGGTACGGGGAGGCCGCGGATACTTACGAAGAGGCGCTGGCGGTACGGAGGATGAGCGGCGACCGTTTCGGGGAGGCGGAAACCCTCTACGCCCTCGGGGAGACCCGGCGGTTGCTCGGCGACCAGGTCGGCGCGCAGAGCGCGCTGCTCCAAGCACTGGCCGTTTACGTGGAATCGGGTTCACCCCGCGCCGACGAGGTGCGCGCGCGCCTGCGCGACCTGGGGGTCGATTCGGAGGATGGGCACGGGAGCTAGGGCTGCTACCTCCTGCGGGTGGCGCGGATTGCGGCGAGTGAGGTCCCGCGCCGCGCCAAGCCGTCGGCAACCCGCTGCTCTATATGAGTGATCAAGGCGAACAGATCGGCGCAATAGACGGACGGATTGCCGAACCCGTTCTCCGGCCGATACCGATGGGGGTAGAGGCCGCCACCGCAGATCCGGTGGTGTGCGCAGGAGCGACAAGTGGGCGACAGCGCGTCGATTCCCTGCTGCCTGGCTACGAAGGACGGTAATCGCAGCACGTCGTCGAGTGTGTGCCGCAGGACATGCAGGCCGGTGGCCGCTGCGCCGTCGTGCACGGCTTTCATGCTGTCCACCTGCTCGTATGAACCATCGGTCTCGATGACCACGAGCGCCACCGGATCCAGCCCGAACGACTCGTAGCTTTCGGTGCCACCGAGCACCAGATGCACCAAATCCTCGAACATACGCACTCCGCAGGGACATTCGGCCGCGTCGAACCACTCGTCGAAGATGGGTATCAGCCAGTCGGCGTACGGAGTACGACCGTCGCCGGGAACCAGACCTGGGGGCGGGTTCTCCCACGTGCCGTGCGGGAGCAGAAAATCGACCGCCGGCAGATTCCTGTCCCGCAGAGCCCGCCAGACGTCGAGCGGATCGGCCGCGAGCTGGATGGTGCAGAGGACGCCGCTGAAATACGCGCTCCGGCCCGGCTCGCGCATGAGCTCGATCGCCGCCACAACCGTGTCGTAGCTGGACCTGCCGTTACGGAAGCGCCGGTGGAGGTCGTTGGCCTTCCGGTCTCCGTCCAGGCTGATCCCGATGCCGATATCGGCTGCGATCAGACGGTCGGCGGCCACCGCGTCCAGCCGAACGCCGTTGGTCTGAACCGAAGCTACGACACGGGTGGGCGCCAGTCGGTGGCGCAGCTCATCGACGATCCGAACAAGGTAGTCAGGGCCTGCGAGCAGAGGTTCTCCACCGTGTAGCCGGACCGTCACACTGTCCAGATCGTGTGTCCGGGCGTGCTCGGCGATGCGGTCGCCGACGGCGGCGACGATTTCCGGAGCCATACCGCGCGGTTGGTTGCGCCACGACTGATCCGCCAAGTGATAGACGTAGCAGTAGTCGCAGTCCAGATTGCACCGGGACTGAACCTTGAGAATGAACTCACGTAACGGACGGAATCCTCCGGTCGGCCGCGACCGAGCCGAGGAGAAACCCGGCCCCGGCAGGTCCACCGACATCTATGTATCCGGATTACCGGTCTTGTCGTGGAGCGCGGACGGCGGTGACCGCGCGTCCGTTCGAACTGTGGGCGTAAGCCGCGGAGTCCTCGGCTCGCGGAGCGTGCAATCGCTCCAGGGCCAGGTCGAGCGCGGATGCCGGAGCGGAAACCGGGGGAAACTCGGCGGGCGATCTCATGGCGGCTCCTTATGGAAGTCTGTCTCTATCATCGCATTTCAACCCGCACGGCGAGGGGTGAATGAGCGGTCCACGTACCGATCGGGCCGCAGGTGGGATCGCCGCGCCGCCGGCCGCCGCTCAGCCGGGTGTCGGCGTATCGCCTTGTCGGTGCCGGTCCCTAGACTCTGGGGCGTGAGTTCACCCACGACCGCTCCGCGTCCTGCCCCCGCGTCCGGCTCCGGCGATCCCGGCTCGGGAGACCGGCCGACGTTGCTGTTGCTGGACGGGCATTCGATCGCCTATCGCGCGTTCTTCGCGCTACCTGCGGAGAACTTCAAGACGGTCACCGGGCAGACCACGAACGCGGTCTACGGCTTCACCGCGATGCTGATCAACCTGCTGCGCGACGAGAAGCCCACGCACGTCGCCGCGGCGTTCGACGTCTCGCGCCAGACCTTCCGCGCCGAGGCGTACCCGGAGTACAAGGCCAATCGCAGCGCCACCCCGGACGAGTTCCGCGGCCAGGTGGAACTCACCAAGGACGTGCTGGGTGCCTTGGGTATCCCGGTGATGGCGATCGAGGGCTTCGAGGCCGACGACCTCATCGCCACGCTCACCACGCAGGCGACGGCCGCGGGTTTCCGCGTGTTGATCGTCACCGGCGACCGGGACTCCATCCAGTTGGTGAACGAGAACGTCACGGTGCTGTACCCGCGCAAGGGCGTCTCCGACCTGACCCGGTTCACCCCGGACGAGGTGATGGCGAAATACGGCCTCACGCCCAACCAGTACCCCGATTACGCGGCGCTGCGCGGCGACCCGAGCGACAACCTGCCCGGCATCCCGGGCGTGGGGGAGAAGACCGCCGCCAAGTGGATCCGCGAGTACGGCGACCTGAACACCTTGGTCGAGAAGGTCGATCAGGTGAAGGGCAAGGTCGGTGACGCGCTGCGGGCGAACCTGAGCAGTGTGGTGCTCAACCGGCAGCTCACCGAGCTGATGCGGGACGTGCCGTTGCCGTACACCCCCGACCAGCTGGCGCAGGGGCCGTGGGACCGCGAGAAGATCCATCAGTTGTTCGACGACCTCGAATTCCGCGTGTTGCGCGACCGGCTGTTCGAGACGCTGGCGCCGCCGGAGCCGGAGGCGGAGGCGGGCTTCGAGATCAGCGGCGGCGCGCTGGAGATCGGCGCGGTCGCGGACTGGCTCGGCGAGCACGCGAAAGCCGGTGTGCGCCACGGTGTCTCGATTCTCGGCACGGGCTCCCCTGCCGGTGGTGACGTCCGCGCGCTGGCCATCGCGGCGGGCGACGGCGAGAGCGGTTACATCGACGTCACCGTGCTCACCCCCGAGGACGAGGCCGCGCTGGGTGCCTGGCTCGCCGACCCGGCGACGCCGAAGGCGCTGCACGAGGCCAAGGCCGCCGTACACGCGCTGCGCGGCCGCGGCTGGACTCTCGGCGGGCTGGCCAGCGACACCGCGCTGGCGGCGTATCTGGTCCGCCCGGGCCAGCGCACGTTCAACCTCGACGACCTGTCGCTGCGCTACCTGCACCGGGAGTTGCGCGCCGAGACCGGCGAGACCGCGCAGCTGTCGCTGCTCGACGAAGAGGACGCCGTCGACGCCGAGCTGGCGCGGGCGCAGATGCTGCGCGCGCGTGCCGTCGCGGACCTGGCCGACGCGCTCGACGGGGAACTGGCCCAGATCGAGGCCACCCCGCTGCTGGCGGAGATGGAACTGCCGCTGCTGGGTGTGCTGTCCACCTTGGAAGAGGCGGGCATCGCGGTGGACACCGACCAGCTCGCGACGCTGCAGCGGCAGTTCGCCGACCGGGTGGCCGAGGCGGCCGAGGCGGCCTACGAGGTGATCGGCAAGCAGATCAACCTCGGCTCGCCCAAGCAGTTGCAGGTGGTGCTGTTCGACGAGCTGGACATGCCCAAGACCAAGCGCACCAAGACCGGCTACACCACCGACGCGGACGCGCTGGAGTCGCTGTACGAGAAGACCCAGCACCCGTTCCTGGAGCATCTGCTCACGCACCGCGACGCCACCCGCCTCAAGGTCACCGTCGACGGCCTGCTCAAATGCGTTGCCGACGACGGCCGCATCCACACCACGTTCAACCAGACGATCGCGGCCACCGGGCGGCTGTCCTCGACGGAACCGAACCTGCAGAACATCCCGATCCGCACCGACACCGGCAGGCAGATCCGCGACACCTTCGTGGTCGGCTCCGGCTACCAGTCACTGATGACCGCCGACTACAGCCAGATCGAGATGCGGATCATGGCGCACCTGTCCGGGGACGAGGGACTGATCGAGGCGTTCAACTCCGGTGAGGACCTGCACACCTTCGTGGCATCCAAAGCGTTCGACATCCCGATCTCCGAAGTGAGCCCGGAACTGCGCCGCCGGATCAAGGCGATGTCCTACGGCCTGGCCTACGGGTTGAGTTCCTACGGCCTGTCCGCGCAGCTGAAGATCAGCACCACCGAGGCGAAGGAGCAGATGGAGGTCTACTTCGCCCGCTTCGGCCGCATCCGTGACTACCTCTACGAGGTGGTGGAGCAGGCGCGCAAGGTCGGCTACACCGAGACGCTGTTCGGCCGCCGCCGCTACCTGCCCGATCTGGACTCCAGCAACCGGCAGCGCCGGGAATCGGCCGAGCGGATGGCGCTCAACGCCCCGATCCAGGGCACCGCGGCCGACATCATCAAGGTGGCGATGATCAACGTGCACCGGGCGATGCGCGAGGCGGGGCTGCGCTCCAGGATGCTGTTGCAGATCCACGACGAACTGCTGTTCGAGGTCGCCGACGGGGAACGAGAGACGCTCGAGGCGCTGGCACGCGAGCAGATGTCCGCCGCCATCGCTCTTTCCGTGCCGTTGGAGGTATCGGTCGGCGTCGGCCACAGCTGGGACTCCGCCGCGCACTGACCGGCGCAGCGCAGGAGGACATGCCGGGCCCGACCGCAGGGGCCCGGCATCCGGCATCCGGAGAGCTACCATCGGGCCGCCGCGTGCAAGTAAACGAATCACGGTGAACGGGACGGATGTCCCGTGTCGCGCGGCCACCTACCGTGGGGCTGGTCGTACCGAGGGATTCACGCATACCGAGCGCAGGGGATGGCCCATGACTGTCACCGATGAGTACCTGGAGAACAACGCGGGCTACGCGAGCACCTTCCGAGGCCCGCTGCCGCTACCGCCCTCGAAGGGCGTGGCCGTGGTCGCGTGCATGGACGCGCGGCTGAACGTCTACGGCGCGCTCGGCCTGGCCGAGGGCGAGGCGCACGTCATCCGCAACGCGGGGGGCGTGATCACCTCCGACGAGATCCGCTCGCTGGCGATCAGTCAGCGACTGCTCGGGACGAGGGAGATCATCCTGATCCACCACACCGATTGCGGCATGCTCACCTTCACCGACGACGACTTCAAGGCGAGCATCCAGGAGGAGACCGGTATCAAGCCGGACTGGTCGGCGGAGTCGTTCTCCGACCTGGAAACCGATGTGCGCCAATCGATCGCGCGCATCGTCGCCAGCCCGTTCGTGCCGCACAAGGACTCGATCCGCGGTTTCGTGTTCGACGTGGCCACCGGCAAACTGAACGAGGTCCTTTGCCGTCAGTAAGGCGAGTTCCCCACTACCGCAGTGAGATCCGGGTGAGAATCTCCGGATCTCACTGTGTTGTGGCGTGTTTCACGGGAGCCGGTGCGGCACGAGGCGCGCAGAACCCGCTGTGAGGTCCACCTCGTCGCGCGGCGGCGCGCCGTCGGAGGGGTCCTCCCGGTGCATCAGCGTCGTCAGGCGCTGCTCGAACTCGTGGTGTTTGCCGCCCTGGAAGACTGCCGTGACCTCCTCGAAGCCCGCGGCCGCCACGGGGCGACCGGACCGCCTGCGAGTCCAGGGCAGTGCTCGGCTGCCGGTGAGCCTGTTCCAGGCCACTTCGGCGAAGGCCAGGAGGATGAGCAGCACCGCCAGACCCGGAATGGTCATGGCCATCAGGAGACCCATGTCACCGACGCTACCCTCGGACCCGCCGCAACGTCCTGAACTGCAGGGACGGTACTCGTCAGTAGACAAATCGGGCATCGGATGTGGTTGCTATTGCGCCGCGATGTCCCTATCCTCGATGCCGTGCCGAATCCCGCCGACCGCCGCAGTGCAGCGCTCACCGTCGCAGACCGCGACAGCGCTCTGCTTTCGGCGTCGCTCATCGGGCCCTCCGTGGCTGCGCAGGCTACCGCCTCCGCGTCCGAGGTTCGCGCCGAGCTACTTCCGCTCACCGCGACGGTGGCGCCGCGTCCCCGAGTTCTCGTAGTAGCCCGCCGTAGCGGGGTCTGATCCGGGCCGGCCCCCTCGCTGCGGGCTTTTCCACTTGTTAGTGCTGGTCCCCTCTGTCAACTGAGCCACGACATTCTTCGGGAAGACCTACTTTCAATGACCATCCTGACTCTTGATACAGACCTGTTCCACGCCGCCGCTCCCAAGGCCCTACGTGCCGAAGCGGCCGGGCTGACTTCGGCGGAGTTCCACAGCCGCTACAGCGCGCACGGCGGTCCGATCCGCCTCGGCGAATGGTCGCCCGCGGGTGCCAGGACCGCGGAGTTCACCGCCACGCTGGAGTTCGCAGGCCATCTGCGGACCGTCATCGCCACCGGCAGCCCCGTCGCGGCGATGACCTCGGCCCTCTACGAGGAGGGCTATCCCGTCGAGATCCTGCAATTCCACCAGCGGCGCACCGCGGAGGGCACCGCCACATTCGTGCAGTGCGAATGCAACGGCAGGCGCGGCTGGGGCGCTGCGATCGCGGATGACGGCGCCGAGTCGACGGTCCGCGCCATGATCGCGGGCGTCAACCTGCTCGGCGTGTCCTGAGATCCGGCGTCCCGACCGCGGGGCGGCAGCACGTCGCCCCGCGGTCGGGACGCTGACCGGCGCCGGACGTGGAGCGGGCCCTGATACGGACTGCGGCTTTCGCGTGTCCGTACCAGGGCCCGAATCAATACCGTTGCGGCGCAATGCCTGTCGTGCCGCGTGGTCCACCGTAGGTCTGCTACTCCGCGGCCTGCTGCTGCTCGGCGATCTGCTTGCGCACCTCGTCCATGTCCAGCGCCTTGACCTGGCTCACCAGATCCTCGAGCGCCGCGGGCGGCAGCGCGCCGGGCTGCGCGAACACCAGCACGCCCTCCCGGAAAGCCATGATCGTCGGAATGGAGCGGATGTTCGCGGCCGCCGCGAGGCCCTGCTCGGATTCGGTGTCGACCTTTCCGTGCACCACGTCGGGGTGCTTGTCGGAAGAGGCCTCGAAAGTCGGTGCGAAACTCTTGCACGGACCGCACCAATCGGCCCAGAAATCGACGAGTACCACGTCGTTTCCGGTGACTACCTCGTCGAAGTTCTGCTGGGTCAGCGTCTGGGTGGCCATGACGTCCTCTCGTTTCGGTGTGCCTGCTACAACGCGGGCTGCTCCGGTTATCTTCCACGGCGGATCCGGCCGACCGGCCACTCGCGCCGCTGATCCCCGTCCCATCGACGGATACCCAGCACGGTCGCCGGAAAATCCCGGTCCCTGGCGACGGCGTGGATCGCCTCGCCGAGTTGGTGCGGCGGCACCCGCCTGGCCAGGGTGATGTGCGGGGTCCACGCGTCCGGTTGCACGTTGGCAGGCACGCCGGGGCACGGGGAGATCGTGTGGAAGATCCGGCGGTGCAGGGTGAGCAGTGCCTCGGTCGGAACCACCAGCCGCACCAGGATGGAACGGCGCGCACCGAAGACCACCACACCACCGAGCCGTACCGGGATCGGCGCGAAGATCTGCTCGTCGAGCGCATGCTCGATGCGCGGCCAGATCTGCTCTGCCACCGCGGCGGTGATGTGCGGACGATTGGACTCGTCGGTGCGCGCGGCGAGGCTCCGCACACCGGCTTCCGCGAGCAGTTGCCACTGCCTGCGGATCTCGGTGTCGGCGGCCTCGTCGAGGAGTAGTTCGACCGACTGCACCATGGTCCCCGAAGGTAACCGCAATCGGCGTGTCCGCGGGCCGCTTCGGGCAGCCGGGCGCGTCGGCGGGAGGATGTTGCGGTGAACGACGCGAACCAACCCCGCCGGAACCGAGCGCTGCGGCTCGGCCTGATCGATGGCGACGGTATCGGCCCCGAGGTGGTGCGAGCGGCCGGGCAGGTGGTCGACGAGGCGCTGGCCGCCGCGGGAGCCCCGCCGGTCGAATGGGTGCCGCTGCTCATGGGGCACCGCGCCATCGCCGAGTTCGGCACCCCGCTGCCCGAGCAGACGCTCGAGGAGTTGGCCGGGGTGGACGCGTGGATTCTCGGCCCGCACGACAACGCGTCCTATCCGGCCGAACATCGCGTCGCGCCCGGCGGCCTGATCCGCAAGCATTTCGGCCTCTACGCCAACATCCGTCCCGCGCGGGCCTTCGCCGGTGTGCGCGCGGCGGCTCCGGATATCGACCTGGTGATCGTCCGGGAGAACAGCGAAGGGTTCTACGCCGATCGCAACATGTTCGCCGGGTCGGGGGAGTTCCGGCCGACGCCGGACGTCGCGATGTCGGTGGGGCTGGTGACCCGTGCGGCCTGCGAGCGGATCGCGCACGAGGCGTTCCGGCTGGCCGCGATACGGCGCAAGCGGGTGACCATCGTGCACAAGGCCAATGTCCTGCCGCTGACGATGGGGCTGTTCCGCGACGTCTGCCACGAGGTCGGCCGGGCGTATCCGGGGATCGAGGTGGACGACGAACACGTCGACGCGGCGGCCGCGCACCTGGTCCGAGCCGCCGCCGACTACGACGTACTGGTCACCGAGAACCTGTTCGGTGACATCCTGTCCGACCTGGCCGGGGAATTGAGCGGATCGCTCGGGCTGGCGGCGTCGCTGAACTGTTCGGCCACCACTGCGATGGCCCAGGCGGTGCACGGCGCTGCGCCGTCGCTGGCCGGGCACAACCGGGCGAACCCGGCGGCGTTGCAGTTGTCGTCGGCGATGCTGTTGCGCTGGCTGGCGACCCGGGACGCCGAGGTGACCTTGGCGCGCGCGGGTGAGCGCATCGAGCGGGCCGTGGCCGCGACCTTCGCGGCGGGCATCGCCACCGCCGACCTCGGGGGGCTCGCCTCCACCAGTGAGTTCACCGAGCAGGTATGCGCCAGGGTGCACCGCCGGTAGTCGGAGCCGGTCATCCGTAAGCCGTCGGCGTTCGCTCGCCCGGAGCGCCGCACGCCCCGCGCTCGGTCCTGAGTTCGCAGGTCAGCGACCGGGAGGGTAGGGTGTCCCGCCGGTGAACCGGCATCGAACGGCGCGCCCGGTCGTGTTGCTGTTGCATTACTGTCCAGCGCGGAGCGCCCTGTTCGCTTAGATTGCCAAACGGGTGGTGACGCCCGGGTTTCGTGGAGCCGAAATGTGGAGGGCTGTTGTGTCTGATCGTTCGTTTCTCGGCAGGCGCGCCCTGCGAGCCACCATGGGTGCGTTCGCCGCGGGTGCGTTGGTGCTGACGGGCTGTACTACGAACACCGAGGACACCGGACCCTCGGCGGCCAAGGTGCAGGTGGACAAAGTCGACGAGATCGCCGCGCAACTCCCCGACAAGATCAAGCAGTCCGGCAAGCTCGCTGTCGGCGTGAACATCCCTTATCAGCCGAACGAGTACAAGGACGCGAGCGGCCGGATCGTCGGCTTCGACGTGGACCTGATGGACGCCGTGGCCTCCGTGCTCGGCGTCAAGGCCGAATACGTCGAGTCGGCCTTCGAGAAGATCATCCCCTCGATCCAGGCCGGTACCTACGACGTGGGCATGTCGTCGATCACCGACTCCAAGGAACGCGAGCAGCAGGTCGACTTCACCACCTACTTCAACGCGGGCGTCCAGTGGGCCCAGCAGAAGGGCAAGCCGGTCGACCCGGAGAACGCCTGCGGCAAGAAGGTCGCCGTGCAGGCCACCACGGTGGAGCACACCGAGGAGGTGCCCGCCAAGAGCGCCAAGTGCGTCGCCGAGGGCAAGCCCGCCATCGACATCAAGCCGTTCGACGAGCAGAGCGCCGCGACCAACGCGCTGGTGCTCGGCCAGGTCGACGCCATGTCGGCCGACTCCCCGGTGACGGCGTACGCGATCAAGCAGAGCGACGGCAAGATCGAGAACGCGGGCCCGGTGTTCGACTCCGCGCCCTACGGCTGGGCGGTGCCCAAGGGCGCGCCGCTGGCCGCCGTGCTGCAGAAAGCGGTTCAGCACCTGATCGACACCGGCAAGTACCTCGAGATCACGAAGAACTGGGGCGTCCAGGAAGGCGCCATCACCAAGTCCGTCGTCAACGGCGCTGTGAGCTGATCGATGGCGGACGACGACACTCGGCCGGCGCCCGGCGATCCCGGGCCCGGCGGAGCGGATCAGGCGCGGGAGCCGGAGCCGATCAAAGCGGTTCCGCTGCGCAGGCCGGGACGCTGGATAGCGGCGGCGGTCATCCTCGTCTTGGTGGCGCTGTTCGTCTACGGCGCAGCGACGAACCCGGCCTATCGCTGGGATACCTACGGCAAATACCTGTTCGACACCCGGATCACCGCGGGCGCCATCGTGACGCTGGAACTGACCGTGTGCGCGATGGCGATCGCGGTCGCGCTCGGGACGACGCTCGCCGTCATGCGGCTGTCACCGAATCCGGTGTTGCGGAGCACGGCGTGGGTGTATCTCTGGATCTTCCGCGGCACCCCGGTGTTCGTGCAGTTGGTGTTCTGGGGGTTGGTCCCCTCGCTGTACCGGCAGATCCACCTGGGCGTTCCGTTCGGGCCGCAGTTCTTCGAGTTCGACGTGCAGCACCTGCAGGCCGCGTTCGCCTTCGCGGTGCTCGGCCTCGGTCTCAACGAAGCCGCCTACATGGCCGAAATCGTCCGGGCCGGAATCAATTCGGTCGGTGAGGGGCAGCGGGAGGCGTCGTTCGCGCTCGGCATGTCCTGGAGCCAGACCATGCGCCGCACGGTGCTGCCGCAGGCCATGCGCGTGATCATCCCGCCGACCGGCAACGAGCTCATCGGCATGCTGAAGACCACCTCGCTGGTCACCGGCATCCCGCTGAGCACCGATCTGTTCGGCCGGGCGCGCGACATCTACGGCGTGAACTTCCAGCCCATCCCGCTGCTGCTGGTCGCCGCCACCTGGTACTTGGCCATCACGAGTGTGCTCATGGTCGGGCAGTACTACTTGGAGCGCTACTACTCGCGCGGCGTCTCCCGCAGGCTGACCGGCAAGCAGCTGCAGGAACTCGCCGACGCTCAGCAGGTGGAGAAGGCGAAATGAGCGTGAATGTCGAGAAGACCACCGCTGCTCCGATGATCGTCGCGGACCGGGTCTGCAAGAACTTCGGCGCGCTACAGGTACTCAAGGGCGTTTCCCTCGAAGTGGGCCGCGGCGAGGTGATGTGCCTGATCGGTCCGTCCGGCTCGGGCAAGTCCACCTTCCTGCGCTGCATCAATCACCTGGAACAGGTGAACGCGGGCCGGCTCTACGTCGACGGCGAGATCGTGGGCTACCGGGAGAAGAACGGCAGGCTCTACGAGATGCACCCGCGCGACGCGGCCAAGCAGCGCCGCGAGATCGGCATGGTGTTCCAGCACTTCAACCTGTTCCCGCACCGGACCGCGCTGGAGAACGTCATCGAGGCGCCCACCCAGGTGAAGAAGCTGCGCAAGGCCGACGCGGTGACCAGGGCGCGGGAACTGCTGGACCGGGTCGGCCTGGCGGACAAGGCGAACGCCTACCCTGCGCAGCTGTCCGGCGGTCAGCAGCAGCGCGTGGCGATCGCCCGTGCGCTGGCCATGGACCCCAAGCTCATGCTGTTCGACGAGCCGACCTCCGCGCTGGATCCGGAGCTGGTCGGGGAGGTCCTCACGGTCATGCGGGAACTCGCCCGCTCGGGCATGACAATGGTCGTGGTGACCCATGAGATGGGCTTCGCGCGGGAGGTCGCCGATCAGCTGGTCTTCATGGACGGCGGCGTGGTCGTGGAGGCGGGAGCGCCCCGAAAGCTGCTGGCCGATCCGCGGCACGAGCGCACCAAGGCGTTCCTCTCGCGCCTGCTCTGAGCCGGCTCACGCGTCGGCGCGCAGGGCGATGCGCAGCTGTCCGAGCAGGACTTTGGCCGCCGGGCTCGCGGGACGGTCGGTGCGCCAGGCCAGCGCCAGGCGCCCACGCAGTTCCGGCTCGACGATGCGGACGGTCCGCACCCCGAAAGCCGCGGCCTCCTCGGCGGTGAGTTCGGGTACGACGGCGACGCCGAGACCGCGTGCGGCGAGGCGCAGCAGCAGGGCGGGCGCCGCCGCCTCGTAGGCGATGCCGGGCTCGAACCCGGCCGCCGCGCAGGCTCGCTCGAAGACGCCGCGAATGCCGGTGCCCGGCGTGAGGCAGATCAGCGGGCGATCCCGCAGCGCGGTGAGCGCGACCTCGTCGCCGTAGCCGGGATCCGCCGCTGCCACCGCGGCCACCACCACCGTCTCCAGCACCACTTCGATGCCGATGGCCGGATCGAGTTCCGCGCCGGTCATCCCGATCAGGGCCATATCCAGCTCACCGCGGCCGAGCGCGGCGAGCATCCGCTCGGAGGTGTCCTCGGTCAGGCTGATGCCGATCTGCGGGTGGTCGTGGTGGAAATCGGCGAGCACGGCGGCGACGTCGAATTCCTCGACCGCCGCCCCGGAGATCAGCCCGACCCGCACCTGACCGCGCAGCAAGCCGGTGAACTCGTCCACGGTGTGGGTGATCCGCTCGGTGGCGGCCAGCGCCGCCCGTGCGTGCGGGAGGACGGCCGCGCCGACCTCGGTCAGGGTGACCGCGCGACCGCCACGGTCCAGCAGCGGGTGGCCGAGTTCGCGCTCCAATTGCCGGATCTGCGCGCTGAGCCCGGGCTGGGCCAAGTGCAGCCGAGCCGCCGCGCGAGTGAAGCTCGCCTCCTGGGCGACCGTGACGAAGTAGCGCAGCTGCCGCAATTTCATAAGCAACCATTATAGGAACAAGAAGAACTATCTGTTTTACTTCTTCACACCCGTGCAGCAGGGTCGAAGTCATGGGAAACAACGCCGCAGCAGCCAAGGAAAACGCCGACATCTTCACCGGCCCGGTCTTCCGTCCGGGCGACGAGGGCTATGACGCGGAGATCGCCGGCTTCCAGACCGCCTACACGCACCGGCCGGGGTTGATCGTCGGCGCGGTGCACGCCGAGGACGTGCGCGCCGCCGTGGAGTACGCCGCGCGCCGCGAGCTGCCGATCGCCGTGCAGGCCACCGGCCACGGCCTGTCCGTCGCCACGGACGGCGGCGTGCTGATCAGCACCCGGCGGATGACCGGCATCCGGATCGATCCGGCCCGCCGGACCGCGCAGGTCGGCGCGGGGGTGCGCGCGGGCGCGCTGGTCGAGGCCGCGGCCGAGCACGGGCTCGCGCCGTTGAACGGTTCGTCGCCGTCGGTAGGTGTGGTGGGCTACCTGCTCGGCGGGGGAGTCGGGCTGCTCGCGCGGCAGTTCGGGTACGCCGCCGAGCACGTGCGGACGATCGAGCTGGTCACCGCCGACGGCCGTGTGCGCAGGCTGACACCGGACGACGAGCTGTTCGGCGCCGTCCTCGGCAGCGGAGGCAACTTCGGCGTGGTGACGGCGCTGGAGGTCGGGCTTGTCCCGGTCACGACGGTGTACGGCGGACAGCTCGTGTTCGACACGCCGCTGGTCGAGCGGGCGGTGGACGCGTGGCGGCGCTGGACCGCCACCGTGCCGGAAGAACTGACCTCGACGGTGAGCATGCTCGCCTTCCCGGACATCCCGCAGGTACCCGCACCGATGCGCGGGCGGTACGTCGCCTCGATCCGCATCGCGTACAGCGGTCTCGCCGAGGAAGGCGAACGTCTGGTCGCACCGCTGCGGGCGGTCGGGGAACGACTGAAGGACGACCTGCGCGCGATGCCGTACACCGAGTCGCACACCATCCACAGCGACCCCGACCACCCGCATGCCTACGCCGCCACCAACGCACTGCTCGGCGAGTTCACCGAGGAGACGGCCGAGGCGTTGCTCGAGGTCGCGGGACCGGAATCCGGCGCCGGAGCGGTTGTCGACGTCCGTCATCTCGGTGGCGCGCTGGCTCGTGCGGGCGACGCCGGAATCGCGGTGGACCATCGCGAAGCCGCCTACATCGTGCGGATCATCACCGGTCCGGAGGGCGCTGCGGCCCGAGCCGGCATCCGTGCCGCGCTGACACCGTGGACGCTGGGCCACAGCCTCAATTTCCTCTACGGCGCCGGCACCGACGCGGACGAGGCGCAGACCCGCGCGGGTTATCGGCCGGACACCTACGCCCGGCTGGCCGCGCTCAAGGTCCGGCACGATCCGCGCAACCTGTTCCGCTTCAACCGCAACATCCGGCCGCACGCCGGGTGATATCCCGCCGCCGCGCCTGGTGTGGCGCGGCGGGCCATGCTATCTTCGTGATATCACTTTGATATTCGGAGGATGTCATGCAGTTTCGACCCGCGTTCCACGTCAACGGTTTCCTGGTGCTGCTGGGGTGGTTCCTGCTCACCCTCTTGTTCGGCGGCGCCGCGGTGCTCGGCTTCGTCGTGGGCGCCCGGCACGACAACGCCGTCGCCGTGGCCGGCGCGGTGGCGGCGATCGTCGTGGTCGTCGTCTTGCTGCTGGCGGCGACCGGCTTGACCGTGGTGAACCCGAACGAGGCCAAAGTGGTGCAATTCTTCGGCCGCTACATCGGCTCGGTGAGCGAGCCGGGTTTCTTCTCGGTGCTCCCGCTGACCGATCGCAAGAGCATCTCGCTGCGCGTGCGGAACTTCGAGACCCAGAAGCTCAAGGTCAACGACGCCGACGGCAACCCGGTGGAGATCGCCGCGGTGGTCGTCTACCGGGTGGTGGACAGCTTCAAGGCCGCCTTCGCCGTCGACGACTACGAGGAGTACGTCGAGACGCAGTCCGAGGCCGCCGTCCGGCACCTCGCCACGACGCACCCCTACGACGCGCACGAAGCGGACCGCACCAGCCTGCGCGACGGCGCCGAAGTGGCCGAGGAGCTGACCGTCGAACTGCGTGACCGCACCGAGATGGCGGGTATCGAAGTCCTGGAGGCGCGGATCACCCACCTCGCCTACGCGCCCGAGATCGCCCAGGCCATGCTGGTCCGCCAGCAGGCCGCCCAGGTGGTCGCCGCGCGGACCCGGATCGTCGAGGGCGCCGTCGGTATGGTCGGCTTGGCGCTGGAGCGGCTCGCCCAGCAGGGCGTGGTGGAACTGGACGAGGAACGCAAGGCGGCGATGGTGTCGAACCTGCTCGTCGTGCTGTGCGGTGATCGCGCCACCCAGCCCGTCGTCAACGCCGGTTCGCTGTACTCGTGAGGCGGGCGGCCCATGGCTGAGCGCAAGAAGCTGCTGCTACGCCTGGACCCGGCCGTCCACGACGCCATCGCGAAGTGGGCGGCCGACGACCTGCGCAGTATCAACGCCCAGATCGAGTACGCGCTGCGTCTGGCGCTGGAACAGGCCGGGCGCAAACCGAAGTCGCAGTGACACGACCTCGATACCGATCAGAGATGGTGCCCCGGCCCCATGGCGCGAAGACTGGCTAGGTGTCAGCGACTGTCCTGCTGTCCGCACCGAAAGGGGCAATCACCGAAAGGGGCGGCAATCACCGAAAGGGGCAATGATGACCACGATTGTGCACATCGACGACACCGTGCGCGACTACGACACGTGGAAGCCTGCGTTCGACGGTCTCGAGCAGTACTTCGCGGAGGCGGGAGCCCGCAACTGCCGCGTGGCGCGATTCACGCACAACCCCAACCGGGTGATCGTCGAACTCGACTTCGACACCGCGGCGGAGGCCGAGGCCTTCCGGGACGGTTTGCGCCAGCTCATCGATCTGCCGCGGACGCAGATGCTGCTGGTCAGCCACGAGGTCTCCATTCTCGAGCTGGTCGACGACCGCCGCCTCACCGTCCGGGCTTCCTCGTGACGAAGATCGCCGTGCCGGGGAACAGCT
This sequence comes from Nocardia sp. NPDC041819, assembly GCF_055590505.1. Lineage (NCBI taxonomy): Bacteria > Bacillati > Actinomycetota > Actinomycetes > Mycobacteriales > Nocardiaceae > Nocardia > Nocardia sp. NPDC041819. Next base: position 113,493 of record NZ_JBVJAP010000014.1, read on the forward strand.
CGCCGCGCAGCGGGCTCCACTGTCCCCATTCCCGGTCGAGCCATTCCGGCCATTCCGGCTCGACGATGTCCTCCACCACCAGTCCCGCCGCGACGATCTCCCGGACCCGGTCGCCGATCGTCCGGTGGTGCTCGACGTAGGTGGGCACGTCGTCGCCGTCGACCTCCACGTAAGGGGTGCGGTCGAAGTACGGGATGGTGGCGGTCAGACCCGCCGGACCGGGATCGTCCGGGAAGATCCAGCGCATCGGGTGGTTCACCGAGAAGACCCAGCGCCCGCCCGGTCGCAGCACCCGCCCGACCTCCCGCATCACCAGCCCGGAGTCGGCGACGAACGGCACGGCGCCGAACGCCGAGCAGGCCAGATCGAACGACGCGTCCGCGAACGGAAGAGCCTCGGCGTCCGCCTGCACCAGCGGCACCCGAGGGCCGCCGCGCGCCATCACCGCCAGGCCCCGCTCCAGCATGCCGCGCGACAGGTCGAGCCCGACCGGCCGCGCGCCCTGCCCGGCCAGCCAGCGAGCGCACGGGGCCGAGCCGCAGCCGATCTCCAGCACCAGCTTGCCGGTGACGTCGCCGAGGAATCGCATATCGCCCTCGTGCAGGCCCTCCGGGCACCACACGAACTCGCCGCCGGGGGAGTCCACGCCGAGGAACTCCGCGTGCGTCTCGTGGTATTGGGCGGCGTCGGCGTCCCACCACCGCCGGCTGGCCAGCTTGCTGGCCGCCGATCCGATCCGGGTCCGCGCGATGCCCGTCGTTCCGAGCAGTGCGTTTGCTTGCGCATGGCGATCTTCCGACACGCCGATCAGACTATCGGCGTGGCGACCCGACGGTTTGCCCGCCCGGACCGAGGTCGCGTACGCTGAACGCGCGAGTGTCTTCCGTACAACCGTACCGAAGTTCAACCCGTGCTGAGTTTCACGCGCGTCGCGTGCGGTACGTTCCTAAGTGTCCGTCTTCACACCTCGCGGTGAGATCGCAGCGTACCGAAAGTTCCAATGTCCGCAACCGACCACAATCCGTCCGGAGCAAACCGACATATGCCCACCACCGTCACCTCGCCGCAGGTAGCCGTCAACGACATCGGCTCCGCCGAGGATTTCCTCGCCGCCATCGACGCCACGATCAAGTACTTCAACGACGGCGACATCGTCGAAGGAACCATCGTCAAGGTCGATCGCGACGAGGTCCTGCTCGACATCGGTTACAAGACCGAAGGCGTCATCCCCTCTCGCGAACTCTCCATCAAGCACGACGTCGACCCCAATGAGGTCGTTTCCGTGGGTGATGAGGTCGAGGCCCTTGTTCTCACGAAGGAGGACAAGGAAGGCCGCCTGATCCTGTCGAAGAAGCGGGCGCAGTACGAGCGTGCGTGGGGCACCATCGAGGAGCTCAAGGAGAAGGACGAGGCCGTCAAGGGCACCGTCATCGAGGTCGTCAAGGGCGGCCTGATCCTCGACATCGGCCTGCGCGGCTTCCTGCCCGCGTCGCTGGTCGAGATGCGCCGGGTCCGCGATCTCCAGCCGTACGTCGGCAAGGAGATCGAGGCCAAGATCATCGAGCTGGACAAGAACCGCAACAACGTCGTGCTGTCCCGCCGCGCCTGGCTGGAGCAGACCCAGTCCGAGGTTCGCAGCGAGTTCCTGCACCAGCTGCAGAAGGGCCAGGTCCGCAAGGGTGTGGTCTCCTCGATCGTCAACTTCGGCGCCTTCGTCGACTTGGGCGGCGTGGACGGTCTGGTGCACGTCTCCGAGCTGTCCTGGAAGCACATCGACCACCCGTCCGAGGTCGTCGAGGTCGGCAACGAGGTCACCGTCGAGGTGCTCGACGTCGATCTGGACCGCGAGCGCGTCTCGCTGTCGCTCAAGGCGACCCAGGAAGACCCGTGGCGTCAGTTCGCCCGCACCCACGCGATCGGCCAGATCGTGCCGGGCAAGGTCACCAAGCTCGTTCCGTTCGGCGCGTTCGTCCGCGTCGAGGAGGGCATCGAGGGCCTGGTGCACATCTCCGAGCTGGCCGAGCGCCACGTCGAGGTGCCGGACCAGGTCGTGGCCGTCGGCGACGACGCGATGGTCAAGGTCATCGACATCGACCTGGAGCGTCGCCGGATCTCGCTGAGCCTCAAGCAGGCCAACGAGGACTACCACGCCGAATTCGACCCGTCGAAGTACGGCATGGCCGACAGCTACGACGAGCAGGGCAACTACATCTTCCCCGAGGGCTTCGACCCCGACACCAACGAGTGGCTCGAGGGCTTCGACAAGCAGCGCGAAGAGTGGGAAGGCCGCTACGCCGAGGCGGAGCGTCGCCACAAGATGCACACCGCGCAGATGGAGAAGATGGCGGCCGACGCCGCGGCCGAGGCCGCGAACGGCAGCGGCGCGTCGAACTACTCCTCCGAGAGCGGTTCGCAGTCTTCCGCCAACCAGGCCGAGTCCGCCGGCGGTTCGCTGGCGAGCGACGCCCAGCTGGCGGCTCTGCGTGAGAAGCTGTCCGGCAACGCCTGATAGGCAATAGTCCGAACGACTGTGCCCCAACCGGATCCGGTTGGGGCACAGTCGTTTTCTGTGGGGTGTCAATGCCCCGCAGGGCGCTTACGCCGATGCGGCCTGCGAATCCCCCGCGAAGGGTTCGTCGTCCCGCGCTGCACTTCGGGAAGCTTCTCAGGTGGCTCGGCCGCCTCATGTGGTGCGACCATCTGCGCGGTGGTGAGCGCGACGACCTGAATTTGCTCCAGCCGCAGACCGAGCGCGGCCAGCCGGGCGATGATGCCCAGCCGATGCTCCGGCAATCCGGGGCGGATCACCAGCGGATCCCGCTCCGGACGACGCAATACGTAGGCCCGGCGTTCGGCGTCGAATCGCACGGGTACGCCGTCGCGGATGGCTCGGTAGGCATCCAGATCCAGCGTGCTGTGCCGGATCGGGTCGATCATCAGCGACTCGACGAATTGCTCCGCCTGCCGCAGGAACGGCTCTTGGTCCGACGGGTCCAAGTGCTCGATCCGCTGGGCCACGCGCCACCGATAATCCTCCGCGGCGTGGCGCAGCAGAGACCGGTGCCGCTCGACCTCGGCCGCGAAGGCCACGAGTTCCTCGTGGTCCACGGCGCGGGGGTCGGGCGTCGAAGCTTGGACGTCGGGCATGGGGGCCCCTATCTCTCGGGTTGCGGATTACATTGCGTGGCAACCAGATCGACGTCCGACACTGTCTATTGTGCCGTAGGGGTCCGACAGAAACGGGTACGGTCCGTCCGCTCAGTAGCCGACGGTGAAGCGGCGCTGCACGAAACGCGGCAGCTCGGCCTCGTCGAGGATCGCGACGGCCACGTCTTCGGCGGAGATGTCCGGGCCTCCGACCAAGAGCTGATCACCGCCGATCCGGAAGCGGCCGGTGCGCTCGCCGGGATTGATCCGCCCCGAGGAGGGGCTCAGGTAGGTCCATTTGCGGTTGGACAGCCGGTAGATGTTCAAGGCGTCGCGTAGCGCGCGTACCACCTGGGCGTACTCCACGGGCACGTCGAGGACTTCGGTGAGGGTGCGAGTGAATTGCGCACCGGTGTCGAGCAATTGCGTGCCCGGCGTGACTTCCAAGCTGCCCGCGCCGCCCACGGCGATCAACCGGACGCGTGGCTGCCGGTCCAGCGCGGCGACCATCGCCCGCGCGCCCACCACGAAGTTGTCGGCCGAGGCAATGGTGTCGGCGATGCCGCGCCCGGCGTTCACCGCGCTCACAACTACGTCGAGGCCGGCGATGGCGTCCGCGATGCTACCCGCGTCCAGCCAATCGGCCACTGCCCACGTCTCCTCCCCGCGGCGGGCAGGGAAGCGCGCCGCATCGCGCGTGAAGGCGGTGACCCGATGCCCCCGCCGCACTGCTTCGGTGACGACGCGGGAGCCGATGACGCCGGTAGCCCCGAAAACCCCGATATCCACGAGCACTCCTCAACATTGTTCATTTACTACACGCCGTTCAGTTTAGATACGGCAGATAGTAGCCGAACGCTGTAGGGTGTCAACCGTGGCCGAGATCGTGAGAAGTCGCCGGGAGCGCCTGCGCGCCCAGACGCTGGAGGACATCCAGACGATCGCCATGCGGCTGCTCGCCGAGGGCGGACCGGACGCGATCTCGTTGCGCGCCATCGCCCGGGAGATGGGCATGACGGCGGGCGCGATCTACGGCTACTTCGCCACCCGCGACGACCTGATCTCCACGCTCATCTCGGACGTGTACACCGCCCTGGTCGACCGGCTCGAAGCGGCGCGCGATGCCGTGGCGGTGGAGGATCCGGCCGGGCGCATCATGGCTTGGGCCGAGGCTGTGCGCGCGTGGGCGGTGCAGCGGCCCGCCGAATTCCGGCTCATCTACGGGGATCCGGTCGCCGGCTATCGGCCGCCGCCCGGCGGACCCGCCGCCGCGGCGGAATCGCGGGCCTGCACCGGCCTGGTCGGTCTCGCGGCCGCCGCGTGGCCTCGCGCCGCGGTGACACAGGCCGCCGACGACTGCGCGTGGTCGGACTTCGACCCGGATCTGGTCGCGCATGTTCGCTCCGGCTTTCCGGAGTTGCCTCCCGATGCACTCGCCCTCGCGCTGCGTATGTGGGGCCGGATGCACGGACCGATCGCGCTCGAGGTGTACGGCCATCTGCGCCCGCAATCCCAAGACCCGGCAAAGCTTTTCCGCGCCGAAATGCGCGACCTGGTCCGCTCGCTCGGGCTTTGAGTGAGCCCGAGGGTGCAGGCGGGTCGGCGGAGCCTCCGAAGCGGTTCTCCAAGTGGGCCGGTGGCCTAGCGGGCCTGCGGCGTCGTCGCGAGCGACTCCGGCTCGGTGGGGCCATGTGCGATGTCGTGAAAAGCGTTCCGCAGCAAAGCGATGATCCGTTGCGGCGGCGCGTCGCGCAGCCCGTCGAGTTCGAGCAGGTGCCGGCCGATCACCACACCGATGGTCAGGGCTCCGAGCAACCCGGCGCGCAGGTCCGCCTCGTCGTCGGCGAGCTGGCCCGCCGCTTCGCGCTGGCGCGCGGTCATGGCCGCGCGCACCTCGTCGGCGGCCTCCGGGACGGTGAGCATCGAGCGGATCGCCGCCAGGGTGTTGACCGGCCGGTCGGCGAGTTTGATGGCGAGCGCGTCGAGCAGGAGCTCGGCCACCTGCTCCGGCGTACCGGTGATCGGGTGGTCGTCGGCGAAGACCGCGACGCGCGCGAACAGATTCTCCTTGGACCCGAAATAGCGCATCACCAGGCTGGGATCGGTGTCCGCCTCCGTCGCGACGGCGCGGATGGTCGTCCGGTCGTATCCGATCTCCGCGAACAACCGGCCCGCCGCCGCCAGGATCCGGTTCTCGGTGTTCCGGCGTTGCTGAGCGCGCGTGGGGGTCGAATCCATGAATTCAGTCTACGTCTGTTGACTCAATAGTCGCGCGGCGGTAGGTTTCGGTCTACAACTGTTGACTGAATTGGAAAGTGAGGTGGTTCCGATGTGGTCCACCGCGGCGCTGTCGCTGGTCGTCGGGATCCTCGGGGTGAACGCCGTTCCGCACTTCGTGAAAGGCATGATGGGAGAGGAGTTCCCGAACGTGACGGGTAACGCGCCGGTCCGCAACGCCGTGGCCGGATTCCTCGGACTGCTGCTGACGGCGATGATCGCGTCCTGGGCCGATCTGCCGAGGCATCCCTGGGCAGGCGCGGTGGGGATCGGCCTGGGCGGTCTGAGCATGGCGATCTTCCACGGCCTGGGCGGGGCCTACCGGCTCAACACCGCTTTGGGTCTGCCGAATCCTCCTCGTCAGCTGCACTCGACGGTGGCGTGATCCGAGATTCGCACCGGTGGCGCACCTTCGACGAGGCTTCCCGTGGATGCCTCGTCGTCGGTCTTTCCGCCCTCCGGCGATCATTCGGCGCCTCGAGGGCGCGGAGTCACCGAGTCGGCGCCGGGGCGGTACCGGCTCCGGCTGTGATGCCGACTCCGACGAGCAGCGCAGCCAGAGCGAGAATCGCCGAGCCGGCTTCGAACGCGAGCCGGAAACCCTGAGTGAGGGCGGCCTCGACGGGCGTCCCCGACGCCAGCGACGCGGTGCTCCGGTGGATCGCGAGGGTGCTGAGCGACCCCAGTCCGAAAGCGCCGCCGAGTTGTTGGGTGGTGGTCACCAGTCCGGAGGCCAAACCGGTGATGTCCTCGTGGGTTTCGCCGACAGCGGCGATGGTGATCGATACGAACGCCAAGCCCATGCCGAATCCGGCGGCCAGCATGCCCGGCAGTAGCTCCAGGTATCCATCGGTCGGTGACAGGCGCGACAGCGCGAGCATGCCCAGGCCGCAGGCGACCATGGCGGTGGTCAGTACCGTGCGGACGCCCAGGCGTGGGGTCAGGGTCGCCGAGGTCGCGAAGCCCGCGATCACCGACGCGCAGAACGGCAGCCACGCCGCGCCGGTGCGAGCCGGGGTGTAGTGCATGACCTGCTGCAGATGGAGGGTGAGGAAGAACAGCATCGACAGGATCGCCGAGCAGAACATGACATTGGCCGTATTGGCGACGGCGCGATCGCGATCACGGAAGAACGACAGGGGTACCAGCGGTGATTCGTGGCGCCGTTCGCGCACGACGAACGCGATCAACAGCAGCAGGCCGGCACTCAGGCGCAACGCCGTCGTCGGCCAGGCGGCCCGGCCGCTGTCGATCAGCCCGAGGTCGAAGGCCGCGACAGCACCGGTGATCAGGGCAGCGCCGAGCCCGTCGACGCGCGGCCTGCCTCCGGTCATGCGGGCCTCCGAGGTGACCAGCCGGGGGATCGCGATCAGCGCGACCAGCGCGATCGGCACATTGATCAAGAAGCACCAGCGCCAGCTCGCGTACTGGGTGATGACTCCGGAGAGCACCACGCCGAGCGTGGCGGCCAGGCCGCCGAGGCCGGCCCAGATACCCAAGGCGCGACTGCGTGCCCGCGGATCGGTGAACAACCCCGCGACGATGCTGAGCGCCGCCGGACTGGCGAGCGCGCCGCCGATTCCCTGCCCCGCACGGCTCGCGACGAGCATGACCTCGTTCTGGGCGAGACCTGTGGTCAGCGACGAGGCCGCGAAGACGGTGACGCCCACCAGGAAGACGCGTCTGCCGCCGAACAGATCGGCGCACCGGCCGCCGAGGATCAAGAAACCTCCGAACAGCAGGAGGTAGGCGTTGACGACCCAGGTCAGCGCGCTCTCGGACATGCCGAGCGAGCGCTGGATCGTGGGAAGCGCGACGTTCACCACGGTGTCGTCGAGATTCAGCATCATCTGGACCGTGCACAGCAGGGTCAACGCCGAATAGGCCGTCGGCCTCGTGCGCGGCGCGATAGTCGGAGCGGTCATACTGTCCTCTTATTGGTGGTGCACCACTAATGTCTGCGCTATCATGGCATCGGCACATACTGGTGGTCAACCACCAATTGTTTCGGCTCTGGGTAGGCTGGGCGGGTGAGCGAACCCCGGGAGACGCCGAGCACGGCGGAGTTGGTCGACGTGCTGCAGCGTGCGGTCGGCTTGGTGCGCACGCATTTCGCCGCCGCCACAGCACGTTTGGGCGTGACGCCGGCACAGGCGAAAGCCCTGGGGCGATTGGCGACGCCGCTGACACCGAAAGATCTGTCCCTCCAGCTGGGTGCCGACCTGTCGAACACCGCGAGCGTGGTGGATCGCCTGGAGGCACTGGGCTTGGTGCGTAAGGAGATTCACCCGTCCGATCGCCGTGCGCGTCTGTTGACGCTCACCGACCGGGGGGAGGAGCTGCGGAAAACGCTCGACCGGGAGGTGTTCGGCGACGTACCCGCGCTGGCCGTGCTCGACGAGGCGGAGCGCAAGCAGCTGTACGGGCTGCTGCGACGGGTGACGACCGGCTGAGCCCGTCGGTCTGGTCGCCGCTGGGCGGTCACTGCAGGAGCGTCCGGTGTCCGGCCGCCGAGTGGTGCGGAAATGAGCTCGGATCGGTGGCCGTGTCCGGAAATTTGCCGTCATCGGTGTATGCCGGGCTCCCTGACGACCCGGCAGCTCGTGCTCGTACGCGGTATGCGAAACACGGCACATCGAAATGGCGACCAAGGATGCCGCTGTTTCGCGGTCTTTCGCGCGGTGCCGCGATTAGCGAGAAAATCGTCCTGGGGGTGCGGGAACTATCTCGCCCGCGGCGATTGTCGTCCGAAATGGAATCGAGCGCCCGCGTAGTCCGGCCTCCGTGGCGGTGCCCCGCGTGCTCGTCGCTCGGTCATGGGAATTCTTCGGTGAAATTTTGCCGGCCGACGAACGGTGATGTCGGACGGTGCTCTACTTCATTCCCGACCGTGCTCCGGGCACGCAAAACAGTGGCCCAGCCTTGGCGAGAGGCTGGGCCACTTCGAACTCGGGTTCAGCTTGCGGTAGCAGGTACCCACCGGACCGCGGGTGCGGCCGGACGGTTCCGCATGGCAGCGAAACTGTGCCGCGCGGGACTGATGAACGCGGTGAACCAAGAGCGGCGGTGCTCGGCGAGCGCCGCCGCGACAGCAGGGATGTGAATGCAGTGCACTCGCCCCGCCATGCCCAGGCGGTGGCGACCCGTCTGGTTGATTCTGGTGCCCAATGGTGTTCCTTTGCTTCGCTGGTGTCGGCCTGGATCGCCACGGCGAAGATTAGCGGAACGAAACTGCGGGGCAGAGTATTTTGCCCGAGTAATTGCCTCGGCGTGTCGGAAAGTCGCCGCGGTCGAACCGTAAACTTCCGGAATTGTTGCGAATCGGTCTCGGCGCAGTCACGGATCGGGCAAAGGGCGCCACCGGTGGTGGAATGCGCGGGCCCATCGGGTAATCGGCCGGATCCTCCGTTCCCGCGGGTCGGGACCCGATCGGGGCGGCGGATGCCCGCGCGCGGGCCGGATGCGAGACTGGTCGAATGTTACGAATCGGCCTCACCGGAGGCATGGGCGCGGGGAAGTCTACGGTGGCTCGGGCACTCGCCGACCTGGGCGCGGTGGTCATCGACTCCGACCTGATCGCCCGGGAGGTGGTCGAACCGGGCACCGAGGGGCTGGCCGCTCTGGTCGAGGCGTTCGGCGCCGACATTCTCGCCGCGGACGGCAGCCTCGACCGGCCTGCCCTGGCGGCCAAAGCCTTCGGTGACGACGCGGCGCGCGCGAAACTGAATTCGATCACCCACCCGCTCGTGGGAAAGCGCACCGCGGAATTGATCGGGGCCGCGCCCGCGGACGCCATTGTGGTGCAGGATATTCCGCTTCTGGTGGAAAACGGCCTCGCGCCGCTGATGAATCTCGTGCTGATCGTCGACGTCGACGCCGAAACACGTATTCGCCGCCTGGTGGAATTTCGTGGTGTGGCCGAAGCCGATGCGCGGGCGCGTATCTCGGCGCAGGCCACCGATGAACAACGCCGAGCCGTCGCCGATGTGTTGCTGGACAACAGTGGCGCACCCGGTGTCGTCGAGGCCGAGGTGCGCAGGCTGTGGGCCGAGCGTTTGGTGCCGTTCGAGCGCAACCTGCGTGCCGGGACACCCGCCCGCCGCGACGGCATCCGGCTCGTGCCCGCCGATCCGGCCTGGCCCGCGCAGGCGCAGCGGCTGATCGCCCGGCTGTGGGTCGCCTGCGGCAGCGCCGCGTCGCGCATCGACCACGTCGGGTCCACCTCGATACCGGGGTTGCCCGCCAAGGACGTGATCGATCTGCAGATCACGGTCGCCGATCTGGCCGCCGCCGACGGTTTGCGCGCCGCCCTCGGCGCGGCCGGATTCCCGGTGCGGCCGGAGGCCACCCAGGACAATCCCAAGCCGACACCGCAGGACCCGGCGGGCGTCGATACCGCGCTGTGGACCAAGCGTTTCCACCAGAACGCCGACCCGGGCCGGTTGGCCAACGTGCACGTGCGCGCCGAGGGATCACCCGGGCAGCAGTACGCGCTGCTGCTGGGGGATTGGCTGCGCGCGGACGACGAGGCGCGCGCGGAGTACCTCGCCGTCAAGCGCGCGGGCGAAGCCGAGGCGGCGGGGCTGACGGGCGCGGAGGCGACCGCCGCCTACCTCGGCGTCAAGGAACCGTGGTTCGACGCAGCCTATGCCAGGGCTCTCGCTTGGCGGGACACGTCGGCGCCGTAGGCCCCGACGAGCGTCCGAACCGATGCGGGCAGCGTCCCGTAGGGGCTACAGCCAGGTCAAGGTGATGTCCATGGTCTCCAGCCAGCCCTCGAAGGTGTGGCCGTTGGCGGCGATGCCGTCGATGGCGGCGGTCGCGTGCTGCACGGCGGCCTCGGCGTCGGCGAGGGTGATCAGCCCGGCCGCGTGCGCGGCGATCAGCTCGTCGACGTCGAGCAGCTGGGTGTCGCGCGAGGAACGCACGATGATGTCGAGATAGTGATCGACGGCCTTCCACTTCTTCGGGGCGACCGCTGTGAAATCACCGACGTCGAGGTAGTAGTCCTGGTCGCGCCGATGCGCCGAGAGGTAGTGGAAGACCGTCGCGCGCAAATGCAGCTTCGGCAGCAGCCAGGACTCGATGTAGTGGAACTGCGGATGGTCCGACGTGCGCGCCATGTACAGGCCCCACGGCTCGACGCGGTACTTCTCGACCGGGCGCACGAAGCCTTTCGGATCCGTGTTCGTCAGATCCGCGATGTTGAAGTACTCGACCTTCGGGCGGTGCACGTCGACGATAGGTGCCTGCGTCATGCATCAAGAATCTACCGTCGCTCTCGACCCGTCGAGTCGATGGAGTGATCGGCGGGCTACATCCAGGTGAGCGTGATGCCGCGGGTGGCCAGCCACTCCTCCACGCAGTGATCGTGCGTGGCCAGCCCGTCCAGCACCGCCGTGGCCCGCTCGAACGCTCGGTGCGCCTGTGCCGTGTCGACCAGCCCGGCGGCATGCGCGGCCAGCAGCTCGTCGACCCCGAGGAGTTCCGCGGTGTGGCGCGGGCGCACGGCGATGTCGAGGTAGTGGTCGACGGCCTTCCAGCGCTTCGGGCCGACTCGGGTGAACTCCCCGATGTCGAGGCGGTAGACGCGTTCGCGATGGTGTGCCGGGTTGGTCCGCGTCAGCGTCGCGCGCAACGAGAGGCCCGGCAGCAACCAGGATTCGAGGTAGTGCGAATCCGGTCCCGCGACCGGACGCGCCATGTACAGGCCCCACGGCTCGACGTGGAAACGCTCGACCGGGCGGACGAAGCCCTTGGCGTCGGTGTTGGTGAGTTCGGCCAGATTGAAGAATTCCACCCTGGGCCGGTGCGGTGGCGGAGTGGCCGAGGCGAGTGGCCCCGGTGGGGCGGCCGCGGCGGCGCCGCCGACGGAGGGAACCACCGCGCGGATGTCTCTGGCGACGTACCCGGCGAGGCCGGTCACGGCCGGCACGGCGACGAGCAATGGAATCAGACCGCTCATGGCTCTTGTCCTCACGTCCGAACAACCAGATCAGGTTACACCTGGCGCGGGGCCACCGCGCGGTTCGAGATAAGCTGTTCTCGAACACGAAACCTATTGCGGCAACGGACATTTCGGACATGTAACCGAACGCGCCGAGCGGGCTCGGCGCGGCTGTGAGGCCGCCGGCGCGCCGGCGGCCACGCGTCTGCTTCCGGTAACCCTCTGCCACCGCGAGTGATCGGGAGTATCCCCGCAGCGTTTCGTCGAAAATGGTTGATAAGACTCGAAATCGGTGTACCCGCGCCGCGCGGTCGCGTATCGCTTTGTTTCGGGGTGGCGCCGCGGTTTCCAGGTAGGCGCGGACTCATCCCCGGCCCTCGCGCCTGGCGGGCGGTAGATCGCCGTCCACTCCGAGTGTGACCGACTTCACACGATGGGTTCGGTCCCGTGACATCGCCGGAATCGGGCCCGTCCGCGACCCCGGGAAAGCTGTCGGTGGGTGGGCCTACGCTGGTGAGCATGGCATTCGCAACCGAGATTCCGGCGGAGGGCTTCGAGGACAGGGCGGCCGAGCAGCCGCTCGCGCACTCGGAGTTCCGCCCCGTCGGCGAGATCGAGCGCGTCGGCGGCCGGTTCGAGGTGGTCAGCGAGCACCAGCCCGCGGGAGACCAGCCCGCCGCGATCGCCGAATTGGAGCGCAGGATCAAGGCGGGGGAGCGCGACGTGGTGCTGCTCGGCGCCACCGGTACCGGAAAGTCGGCCACCACGGCCTGGCTGATCGAGCGGTTGCAGCGGCCCGCGCTGGTGATGGCGCCGAACAAGACGCTCGCCGCCCAGCTGGCCAACGAACTGCGCGAGATGCTGCCGCACAACGCCGTCGAGTACTTCGTCTCCTACTACGACTACTACCAACCCGAGGCGTACATCGCGCAGACCGACACCTACATCGAGAAGGACAGCTCGATCAACGACGACGTCGAGCGGCTGCGCCATTCGGCGACCTCCAGCCTGCTGTCCCGTCGCGATGTGGTGGTGGTCGCCTCGGTGTCGTGCATCTACGGGCTCGGCACGCCGCAGTCGTATCTCGATCGCTCGGTGCAGCTGCAGGTCGGCACCGAGATCGACCGGGACGCGCTGCTGCGGCTGCTGGTCGACGTGCAGTACACCCGCAACGACATGGCGTTCACCCGCGGCTCGTTCCGGGTGCGCGGCGACACCGTGGAGATCATCCCGTCCTACGAGGAGCTGGCCGTCCGCATCGAGTTCTTCGGTGACGAGATAGAAGCGCTGTACTACTTGCACCCGCTCACCGGTGACGTGGTCCGCCAGGTGGACATGCTGCGGATCTTCCCCGCCACCCACTACGTAGCCGGGCCGGATCGGATGGAGCGCGCGGTGCGCGACATCGAGGCCGAACTCGAGGATCGGCTCGCCGAGCTGGAACGCCAGGGCAAATTGCTCGAGGCGCAGCGGCTGCGCATGCGCACCCAGTACGACCTGGAGATGATCCGTCAGGTCGGGTTCTGCTCCGGCATCGAGAACTATTCGCGTCACATCGACGGCCGCCCGGCCGGCTCGGCGCCCGCGACGCTGCTGGACTACTTCCCGGAGGACTTCCTGCTCGTCATCGACGAGTCGCACAACACCGTTCCGCAGATCGGCGGTATGTACGAAGGCGACATGTCGCGCAAGCGCAATCTGGTGGAATACGGCTTCCGGCTGCCGTCCGCGGTGGACAACCGGCCGCTGACCTGGGAGGAGTTCGCCGATCGGATCGGGCAGACGGTCTACCTGTCGGCCACCCCCGGCCCCTACGAGCTCGGGCAGACCGGCGGTGAGGTGGTCGAGCAGGTCATCCGGCCGACCGGCTTGGTCGACCCCAAGGTCGTGGTGAAGCCGACGAAGGGCCAGATCGACGATCTGATCCACGAGATCAGGCAACGCACCGAGCGCGACGAGCGCGTCCTGGTCACCACGCTCACGAAGAAGATGGCCGAGGATCTCACCGACTACCTGCTCGGTCTGGGGGTCCGGGTGCGCTACCTGCACTCCGAGATCGACACCTTGCGCCGGGTCGAGCTGCTGCGGCAGCTGCGACTCGGCGAATACGACGTGCTCGTGGGCATCAACCTGCTGCGCGAGGGCCTGGACCTGCCCGAGGTGTCGCTGGTGGCGATTCTCGACGCCGACAAGGAAGGATTCCTGCGCAGCACCACCGCGCTGATCCAGACGATCGGCCGCGCGGCGCGCAATGTCTCCGGCGAAGTGCACATGTACGCGGACAAGATCACCGACTCCATGCAGTTCGCCATCGACGAGACCGAGCGCCGCCGCGCGAAGCAGATCGCCTACAACGAGGAGATGGGCATCGATCCGCAGCCGCTGCGCAAGAAGATCGCCGACATCCTCGACCAGGTGTACCGCGAGGCCGACGAGACCGAGGTGGAGGTCGGCGGCTCCGGCCGCAATGCCAGCCGCGGCAGGCGTGCGCAAGGCGAGCCCGGACGAGCGGTGAGCGCGGGCGTGTACGAGGGCCGCGACGTCAAGTCGATGCCGCGCGCCGAACTCGCCGATCTCGTCAAAGAACTGACGGCACAGATGATGAATGCCGCGCGAGAGTTGCAGTTCGAGCTCGCCGGACGTCTGCGCGACGAGATCGCGGATCTGAAGAAGGAACTGCGCGGCATGGACGCCGCCGGATTGAGTTGACCCGGATCGCAGCGGCGCTGCCTCCGCGGGCCGTTCGCCGGACAACCGCGGAGGCAGCCGAGCCGTCAGGACTGGGTGGCCATCCATTCGTTCACCCGGCGCTCGGCCTCTTCGCGCGAGACGTCCTCGACCTTGGTGAGCACCGCCCAGCGGTGGCCGAAGGGATCGATGACCACGGCGAACCGGTCGCCGGTGACAAAGGTCTGCGGCTCCTCGACGCTGCGGGCGCCGTGTTCGACGGCGCGCCGCACGACCGCGTCGACGTCCGGGCAGTAGTGCACGATCGAGGTGTGCACCCACTCGCCGTTCGGTGCCAGGACGCCGTTGTCGGGAATGGGCATCCCCATCTGCAGGGTCGAATCGCCGATCTTCAGTTCCGCGTGCGCCGGCTGACCATCGGGCAGGTCGTTGCGAGTGATCACCTCGGCCTCGAAGACGGCGGTGTAGAAATCGATCGCTTTGTTGCCATCGCCGACCGCGAGAAAACAGGTGATCGAGTGGTAGCCGTCGGGGATGGGATTCACTGTGTTCGTCATGCCCACCACTTTCGCCGGTCGCGGCCGGTGGGTCTTGTAAGAAAGCGACATCGTGGCGCCTAGTCCCGAATTCGCCGCCGAGCCGCCGCAGGCCCGCAACCCCGCCGCGCCCACCGACACCAAGGGAATCCTGCACCCGGACGAGCAGGCGAAGCATCGCTCCCTGCTCCGCTTGCCGCCGAGCCCGGCGGTGGACCGCTTCATCGAGTGGTACTGGGCGGTGCGGTGGGATCTGCGCGGCAGGCCGCCGTACCGAGCCGAGGTGCTGTCCTACCCGAGCGTGAACCTCACCTTCGAGCGATCCGAGGCGCGCACCGGCGGATTCGTCAACGGTGTGGTCACCACGAAATTCATTCGTGAACTCAGCGGGCAGGGGGAGACGTTCGGGATCCGTTTCCGCGCGGGCGGGTTCGGCGCGTTCACCGGCCTCGATGTCGGCTCGTTCCGCGACCGCGCCGTGCCCATCGGCGACGTGCTGCCCGACGCCGCGAGCCTGACCGAGCGGGTGTTCGACGCGCCGACCGCCGAGCGGCGCCGCCTCGTCGTCGAGAACTACCTCGCGGACCATCCCGTCGTGGCGGACCCTACGTATCACTTGGTGCTGCGCATCGTCGACGCCATGGCCACCGACCGGGAGCTGACCAGGGTCGATCAGATCGCCGAGCGATTCGATGTGCCCGCGCGTACATTGCAGCGCATGTTCCGCCGGTACGTCGGTGCGGGTCCGAAATGGGTGCTGCGGCGCTACCGGTTGCAGGACGGCGCCGATCTGCTGGCGAAGGGCCGTATCGAAGATCTCGCGGCGTTGGCCGCGGAACTCGGTTATTTCGACCAGGCGCACTTCTCGCGTGAGTTCACCACGGAAGTGGGTATGGCCCCCCTCGAATACGCCAAGAATTCGCTACGCTTCCGCAACGAGGTCACCGCGAAGGTCGTACGGACGCGGGATTAGTTGCCGGACTGCCGACGAGGAGCCGGACATGGACGTCGTGGTGTTGATCGGACGAGTGTTGTTCGCGGTGCTGTTCCTGACTTCCGCGCTCGGGCACTTCACGCAGACCGAGGCGATGGCCGGGTACGCCCAGAGCAAGGGAGTCCCGATGGCGAAGGCCGCCGTGCTCGGCTCGGGCCTGCTGTTCGCCCTCGGCGGCCTGAGCGTGCTGCTGGGTGTCTGGGCCGACCTCGGCGCGCTGCTGCTCGTTCTCGCGCTGCTGCCCACCGCCGTCGTGATGCACCGGTTCTGGCAGGAGATCGACGAGGAGACCAAGCAGACCGAGCTGATCCAGTTCAGCAAGGACGTGGCTCTGGCGGGCGCCGCCCTGATGTTGTTCGCGTTCTTCGCACACGTCGACGAACTCGGATTGACCATCACCGGCCCCCTTTTCGACCTCTAGTCCCGCCCCTGCGCGCTAATATTGCGCATCGTTTTCAGCGCAGGAAGAGGAAGCCATGGACCGCATAGGAGCGATTCTTGGCATATTCTGGGCAAACTATCCGTAGTGGCCCTGGCGGCACGGTAGTCCGGTTCCCATCGGCCTGTTCCCGGCGCGTGATTCACGTGCCGGACAGCCCGGTCTTCATGTGACGGACCTGGCTCTGTGATGAATATCCCAGGGCCGCAAAACGGTTCGAAGCGGTTGTGGCACCTCACAGGTTTAGTTCCCCTGAATTGAGTCTGCCCTGGTTGCTCAGGCCCTTCCGGCATTCCCTGGCGAATCCGCGGCGGGAATGGCCGAACACCCCGAGTGTGATGTCTTGCGATTTCTGATATTTCCGCCCGGTTTGCCGCTATGGTCGAGCCCAGTCGCCGCGCCGGCGTCCCGGTCGTACCGAGACGAGCCCGTGCGCGGCACCTGACCCACCGCATAGTTGGAGGAGAGAATGACCGCCTACCGGACCATTGTCGTCGGTACCGATGGCTCGGACTCGTCGTATGTCGCCGTCGAGAAGGCAGGGGCCCTGGCCGGTGTGTCCGGCGCGACCCTGGTCATCGCCTGCGCGTACTACCCGACCGACGACCGCGATGTCGCGGCCGCGGCCGACGTGCTGAAGGAAGAGGCCTACCAGGTACGCGGTTCCGCGCCGACCAACGAGATCCTGCGCGTCGCCCGCGACAAGGCGATCGCGGCGGGTGCGGCCGACATCGTCGAGCGCGCGATCGTCGGCGAGCCGGTGGAATCGCTGCTGGCGCTGATGAAGGAGGTCGACGCCGACCTGTTGGTCGTCGGTAACCGGGGCCTGAACACCCTGGCCGGGCGGCTGCTCGGCTCGGTGCCCTCCGACGTGGCGCGCAAGTCCCGCTCCGACGTGCTGATCGTGCACACCGTGCGCTGAGTCTCGCGACGATCGAAAGGCTCCGTGTCCATCGCGAATCGCGATGTGGCGCGGAGCCTTTCTCGTTCCGAGGTCCGGGCGCCGATCAGCGCAGCCGGGCGAGCACGCCGGGCAGGTCCGCACCGTGCACCACGCCGAGCCGCTGAGTGGCGCGCGTCAGCGCGACGTACAGATCGTTGAGCCCGCGGGGCGATTCGTCGAGGATGTCCTGCGGTTCCACCAGGTAGACCGCGTCGAACTCCAAGCCCTTCACCTCGTGCACGGTCAGCACCCGCACCGACTCGCCCGCGAGATCGGCCAACTCCGCCACCAGCGCCTGCGGCGCGATCACCGCCGTGGTGCCCGGCCCCGTCTCGGTGGCGACCAGCCGGGCCACCTCCGCGTGCACCTCGTCGCGCGCGACCCGGTACGCACGCGGCGCGACGCCGGTCTCGCGGACCGAACGCGGCGCGGTCGCGGCCGGATCGATGGCGGCAAGGACGTCGGCCGCGACGTCCATGATCTCCGCGGGTGTGCGGTAGTTGACGGTGAGCTCGGTCAACTTCCACCGGGACGCGACGTAGGGCTCCAGCATCCGCTGCCACGAGGACGCGCCCGCCGGGTCGCCGGTCTGGGCGACGTCCCCGACCACGGTGACCCACCGGTTCGGGATGCGCCGCATCACCATGCGCCACGCCATCTCCGACAGCTCCTGCGCCTCGTCCACGATCACGTGACCGTAGGTCCAGGTGCGATCGCCCGCGGCGCGCTCCGCGGTCGTCTGGCGGGAGCGGGTGTCCTGTCGTTCGGCCAACTGACTCGCGTCGATCAGGTCGTAGGCCATGAGGATCTCGGGATCGAGATCGTCCTCGAGATCCTGCGGGGCGGAGCCGGTGAGGATGTCGAGGGCGTCCTGCGCCTCGGCGATCCGGGCCCGCCAGCGGCGACGGGCGCGCTCGCGCTCCTCGGTGTCGTCCACGCCCAGCAGCTCGGCCAGCTCGTCCAGCAGCGGCGCGTCGGCGGCGCTGAACCGCCCGTCGTCCGGCCGCAACAGCTCGGCGCGGTCGGCCGGGTCCAGCGAACTCGCGGCCCGGTCCAGCCGCTTCGGGTCGGCGAGCAGGTCGGCCAGCACGTCCTGCGGGGACAGGATCGGCCAGAGTCTCGCGATGGCGGCCTGGATCTGCGGATCGGCCCGCATCTCGTCGCGGATCTCGGTGAGGTCGGCCGAGCTGAGCAGGCTGGGGCCGCCGGAGAGATCGGAGCCCATGGTCTCGGCCAGCTGAGCGGTCAGCGCGTCGATCACCGAGGCGGCGAAGATCGGCCGGGCCAGGTTGTGCGGGCGGCGAGAGGACCGGGCGCGGCCGCGGGCCTTGGTGGCGATCTTGCGATCCAGCGTGACCGGATAGCCGTCGAAGCTGAGCCGGACGGGTTCGGCGGGCACTTCCTGGCGGTCGCGGACCGCCTGCTTGAGCACCTCCAGGATCGTCAGCGAGCCCTTGATCTCGCCGGCGCGCAGCGAGTCCTCGCGGGCCGCGCGCACGCCCGGGTACAGATCGCCGATGGTGGACAGCAGCACGCCGGTCTCGCCGAGCGACGGCAGCACCTGGCCGATGTAGTCCAGGAAGGTGGCGTTCGGTCCGATGATCAGCACGCCGCTCTTGGCCAGCTGCTGACGGTAGGTGTAGAGCAGATACGCCGCGCGATGCAGCGCGACGGCGGTCTTGCCGGTGCCCGGCCCGCCCTGCACGACGAGCACGCTCTTGTGCTCGGAGCGGATGATCGCGTCCTGCTCGTGCTGGATGGTCTCGACGATGTCGTTCATGTGACCGGTGCGCGCGGCGTTGAGCGCGGACAGCAGCGCGCTCTCGCTGCCGACACCGCCGTCGGCGTCGGTGACGCCGGCCCGGCGCGCGGCCTCCAGATCGAGGTACTCGTCGTTGATCGCGGTGACCTTGCGATTGCGCGAGCGGATGTGCCTGCGCCGGGTCACACCGTCCGGCGCCGCGGTGGTGGCCAGGTAGAACGGACGCGCCAGCGGAGCGCGCCAGTCCAGTAGCAGGCTCTCGTAGTCGTCCTTCTCGTCGAGGATGCCGAGCCTGCCGATGTAGCGGTACTCCTCCTGCTCTCCGTCGAGGTCGATGCGGCCGAAACACAGGCCGTGCTCGGCGGCATCGTATTTCGCCAGGTCCTCGGTGTAGAGCTGGCTGAAGGACTCTCGTTCGCTGCGCGCCTGCGGGGTGCCCCCGGTCTCCAGCAGCACCGTGCGCAACCGGTTGCGCGCGTAGTCGCGCATCTCGTCCAGCCGCTCGTACAGCACCGACAGGTACGCCTGTTCCCGGTCGGTCTCGCGGGTCCGCTCGGGGGTGCCGTCGTGGGCGGCACGGTCCTGAGTGAGGTCGGGCAAACTGAACTCCTTGTCACCGCGAACAGGCGCGCGCCCGCTACCCCGGCCGGGCAGGTGAACGCGCGGAAAGCAGAGTTGTCGAGTCTACCGGTGCGGCTGCGGGCTCGCCGTAACCGCAGGTGAGTGCCCTGGCCGCGACGCGGGGCCCTGGTCGTCGTCCGGAGTGAGCGGTACCGGCGTGAAGTGCTCGACCACCGGGAACGGGTCGTAGAAGTGGTGTAGCAGGTCCTTCCAGCGCTGATATTCCGGCGAGCCGCGGAATCCGACGACGTGATCATCGAGCCGGTCCCATTCCACCCGGAGCAGGTAGCTGCCCGGCGACTCCACACCGCGCGACAGCGACAGCGACCGGAAGCCGGGCATGCTCGCGATGATCGGCCGCGCTGCGGCGAAAGCGGCCTCGAAATCGGCCGCACGCTCGGGGCGAACCGGCAGCAGGGCGTGTTCGATGATCATGCGTGTCAGGAGGCGTGGGTGCTGTTCGGCCTGCGGCCCTTGGTGACGGTGCCTTCGCGTCGCCCCGGCGGCTTCGCGCGGTACATCGCCAGATCCGCGTCGTGCAGCACGGCTTCCGGGCTGCGCCGATCGCCCACCTCGAGTTCGGTGACGCCGATCGAGGCATTCACCTCGATCCGGTGCCCGCGCGCGATGATCGGCTCGGCCATGGTGGAACGCAATCTGCTCACGAGTGCTTCGATGTCGACGCGGCGGGTGCGGCCGGACAGCAGCACCAGGAACTCGTCACCGCCGAGCCTGCCGACGATGTCGTCGCCGCGCAGCGCGCGCTGCAACCGCTGGGCGACGATCTGCAGCACCGTGTCGCCGATGGCGTGCCCGAGGGTGTCGTTGATCGCCTTGAACCCGTCCAGGTCGATGAACAGCACCGTGGACACCGGCAGCAGTTCGTCGGTGCTGGCCAGCGCGGCGGCCAGCTGGGAAAGGATCAGCGAGCGGTTGGCCAGCCCGGTGAGCGAGTCGTGCGTGGCCTGATACTCCAATTGCCGCCTGCTGGCACGGAATTCGGTGATGTCGGCGAAGGAGGACACGGCCGAGGAGCGCGGGTCGCCGGGGTTGAGCAGGCGGCTGCTGCCCGACAGCCAGCGGCGCTGACCGTCCACCCGGTCGACGCCGAAGACGTAGCCGGTGATGGTCTCGCCAGTGGCGAGCGTGCGCGCCACGGGATGGCGGCTCGGCGGCAGCAGCTGGGCGTTCGCGTCCAGCAGCACCAGCGGCAGCGACTGGATGGTGCGCCCGATCACCTGGCGGTCGGGTCCCTCGGTGCCGAAGATGCGTTTGGCCGCCGGGTTCATCGATTCGATGCGGCCCTCCGGATCGATCACCACGACGCCCTCCTCCAACTGGGAGACGACCGTGGTGAAGTAGTGCTCGGCTCTGCGCTGCGCGGCCTCGGCGTGGCGCTGGGCGGTGAGGTCGTGGATCACCACCTGGTAGGCGAGGCGGTCGTGCCAGGCGGTCAGCACCGACACCGTCTCCACGGGGACGGTGCCGCCGTCCACTCGCATCAGCGTCATCTCGGTGGGGATCGAGGCCGCGCCCGCGGTGGTGAGGGTGCTGATGCGGTCGAGCATCGAGGGGACGGACGCGGGGTGGACGAAGTCGGTCAGCGGGCGGCCGACGATCTCCTCGGCGTTCTCCGCGGCGAGCAGGCGGACGGTCGCAGGGTTGACGTAGACGACCCGGCCGCGCTCGTGCACACAGATTCCGTCCGGGGTGTGTTCGACCAGGGAGCGGTAGCGCGCGGCCAGCTGTTCGGCGGCGTCGACCGCGGCGGCCAGCTTGTCGTCACCCACTCGAACCCCCGATCATCGACCCGATTATGGCCATTGGAACACGGGATCATTCTGGTATCGACGTGTACAAGATCACATCGTCCACGGTATTGCTTCGATCACAGTACTGGCACGTTCTCGGCCGGAGTCCGGCGATCATGGCAGATACCGGTTGCCGAGTCGAGAAGGGGCGAACCGCTCGAGCGTCCCGGGCAGCCGGCGAAGGAGCGAGACATGCCGGGTGCCGACCCGAACACCGCCGCGCGGTTCCGAACTCCGCCGAGGCATCGAGATCCTATGACCATCGCCGGGATCGGCGCGATCACCGGCTACGGGTGGGGCCGTGAACGACTGTGGAACGGGTTGCTCAGCGGCAAGTCGGCCGCCGCCCTGCTGCCCGGCTACGGGCCCGGCCGGGACGAGGACGCCTGGGTATCGCTGGTGCCAGACGGCGGCGATCCCGAGCTGAGCACGAGCCGTTACGGCCGGGCCGTGCACGAGGCGGCGCGGGAGGCCGTCGCCGACGCCCGCGAGCGGGGCTGGCGGCCCGGCCGCACGGTCGGTCTGCTGCACGCCATCGTGCTCGGCGACGTGGCGGACTGGCGCGAGTTCTACCTCGTCGACGGGGGCAACCGCCGGTCGAGGGACTACCTGCGGCTGTTGCCGTCCACCCCGGTCTCGATGCTGATGCAGGAGTTCGGCTTCCACGGTCCGGCCATGAACGTGTCCGCCGCGTGCAGTTCCGCCAACGTCGCGCTGATCACCGCGAAGCTCTGGCTGGACGCGGGCATGGCCGACGACGTGATCTTCGTGGCGACCGACCTGTCCGCCACCCCGGACATGGTGGAGAGCTTCGTCCGGCTCGGCGCCGCGGTCACCGACGCCGAACCGCTGGACGCGTGCCGCCCCTTCCAGCAGGGCAGCCGCGGGTTCAGCATGGGCGAGGCCTCGGTGGCGTTCGTGCTGACCCGTTCGGCGGACCGGCCCTACGCCGCGGTCCTCGGCGGCGCGATGTCCAACGACGCCTATCACGTTGTCTCGGTCGACCCGACACACGAGCAGATCCTCGACTGCGCTCACCGCGCGCTCGCCGATGCGGAGGTCGCGGCCACGGACGTGCGTTATTTCAATGCGCACGGCACCGGAACCAGGCAGTGCGATGTGGCCGAGCATCATCTGATCGAGCACCTGTTCGCAGGCCCTCCGCACATCTACGCGCTGAAGCCGCTGGTGGGCCACTGCCAGAGCGCGGCGGCCGCCGTCGAGGTGGCGGCGGCCGCGCTGGGCTACGAGCGCGGCATCGTGCCCGCGGCCCCGATCGTCGCGCCCGCGCATCCACGGTTGCTGGACGGCCCGGCGCCGTTCGAGGGCGGCGTCACCCTGAAGCTCTCCCTCGGCATGGGCGGCAACAACTCCGTCGTAGTGCTCGGCGCCGCCTGACCGTGGTCGGCGCGTCGCCGACCGCGATCCGCCGCGCGGGCGCTCGCCCCGCCCGGCCCGGCGAGCGTGATTCGGGCGTGTGCCAGCACTTTTCGCCGATGGGGACTTTCGGCCCTGTTCGCGGCACCGCACGCGGTGCTGGCATAGGGGCGGGACGGATCGATCTGGAGAGCGGGGCAATGCAGATGGTCTCATCAGGGCTGCGGTGCGTATCGGAACAGTGGACGACGGCCGCGGGGCCGGAGGTCGCGGTGACGACGCGAGGGGAGGTGGCCGCCTTGGACGTCACGCGGGCGGTGCGAGCCGTCTCCCGGGTGCTGCGCAGACACCATCTCGACGCTCCCGCCCGGGTGCGCCTCGGCGCGCTGCCCGGCCCGGAGGCCATGACGGTGGTGCAAATCGACGTCCGCCACCGGGACGTCGTGACCCGGGTCCAGGTCACCGGGCCGCGCGGGTTCGCGGTGACCTTCGCCGCCGAGCGGCTCGACCGCCGGTTGGCCCGGCTGGCCGCGCGGGAAACGCGGACCTGGCCCGATCCAGCACGGCCGCCGCTGTCCCGCGCCGGGGAGCCGCGTCCGATCGTTCGGCGCAAACGGTGTGCCCTGTCCACCTGCACGCCCGCCGAAGCGGTCGAGGTGCTGGACGCCATGGATTACGAGGCCCACCTGTTCACCGACGCCGAGACCGGCGAGGACGCGGTGGTGCACTGGGCAGCGCCGGGCGTGCGGCTCATCCGCCAGCGGGCGACGTATCCGCCGATCCGGTCGCCGGAGCTGGTCCGGAGCGCCCCGCCGATCGTCGTGGACGCGGAGCCCGCCGCATGCCTGCCGCCGGCCGAGGCTGCGACGGCGTTGTGCCGCAGCGGACTGCCGTTCCTGTTCTGTACCGACCCGGACAGCGGCCGGGGCGGGCTGCTGTACCGGCGCCACGACGGCGATCTGGCACTCGTCGCGCCCGTCTGATCGCTAGACCAGCGGCGCGGACCAGTGCACCCTGGTGCCGCCGCTCTCGGCCCGCCCGACCGTGCAGCGACCGTCGGACATGCTCGCCCGCTGCGCGAGGTTGGCCAGCCCGCTCGGTGTGACCTCCGCCGGCATGCCCGCGCCGTTGTCCTCGACGAGCACGGTCAGCTCGTCGCCGACGGTGATCTCGACGGCGAGCCGGTTGCCGCCGGAATGGCGCACCGCGTTGCTGACCGATTCGCGCACCACGGCTTCCGCGTGGTCGGCCAGTGCGTCGCCCACCACCGACAGCGGCCCGGCGAATCGCACACTGGTCCGGAAGGCGCCGTCGGCGGTCTGCTGGCGGATCGCGTCCTCCAGTCGCCGCCGCAGCGGGTCGCCACCGTGCAGGTCGAAGATCGACGTGCGGATCTCCTGCACAACCTCCTGCAAACCGTCCATCTCGGCCGAAAGCCGTTGCCGGACTTCGGGATCCTGCGTGCGTGCCGCGGTCGCCCGCAACCCGAGCCCGACCGCGAACAATCGTTGGACGACGTGGTCGTGCAGGTCGCGCGCGATGCGGTCGCGGTCGGCGAGCACGTCGAGTTCGCGCATCCTGCGCTGGGTCTCGGCCAGTTGCATGGCCAGGGCCGCCTGGTCGGTGAACGCGGCGGTCAGTTCGATCAATTCGCCGGGGTAGGGGGGAGCCCCGGGCGGCCGCGCGATGATCAGCACGCCGAGCGCGAGATCCGCGGTCTGCAACGGCAGCACCAGCGCGGGCCCCGCCGGGCCCACCGCGGCGCCGAGATCCGCCGCGGCGGCCTCCGGCACCTGTACCGGCGCGCGCTGTGTGAATGCCGTGCCGGTGACGGTGCCCGCGATGCGCACCCGCTCCGGGCCCGGTCCGGGGCCGAACCATTGCACCACCACGAGTTCGGTGGCTTCGTCGGGCGGCGTCGCGGGCGCCACCACGGCCAGCAGCGCCTGCTGCGAACCGGTCAGCGCGCGGGCGCGGGCGACCACCTGCGCGAGCACCAGATCCGGCGCCGTGCCCGCGAGGAATTCGGTCGCGATGTCGCGGGTCGCCTCGATCCACGCCTGCCTGGTCCGCGCGGATTCGTAGAGCCTGGCGTTCTCGATCGCGATGCCCGCCGCGGCGGCCAGCGCAAGCACGACGGCCTCGTCGTCGTCGGTGAAGGGTTGCCCGCCCGCCTTCTCGGTGAGGTACAGATTGCCGAAGATCTCCTCGCCGACCCGCACCGGGACGCCGAGGAAGCTGCCCATCGGCGGATGGCCGGGCGGAAAGCCCACGGAGGCAGAGTGTTCCGACAGGTCGTCCAGCCGGATCGGTCGCGGGTGCGCCAGCAGCAGGCCGAGTACGCCCTGCCCTCGCGGAGCGCGGCCGATGTGGTCCGGCGTCAGGTCGTCGACGCCCTGGAAGATGAACTCGACCAGCCGGTCGCCGTGTCCGCGTACGCCGAGCGCCCCGTAGCGGGCGTCGACCAGACGGGTGGCGGTCCGCACGAGGGCGCGCAAAGTGTCGAGCACCGTTGACGAGAGATGAGGGGTGAGTTCCGTCATGAAGGAGTCGGGGGAGGCCGGTGGGGGGCGCACAGCGCGCTCAGTCTAATCGGCGGTCCGTGCGTGCGCTGCGGAGTTGCGCCGAGCGATGACCCGGACGAGCCGGCGCGGCCGGAGCCATCGGCGCGGTCTCGACCAGCGTGAGTTCCAGGGTCGCGATGTGGGTAGTCACACACACGCGGGGTGACGTCGGGCACCGGGCGGCCGCGCGCCACTCCCGCAGTCGATCACTCGCCTCCCAGGTCCCGGCTGCCCCGGGTGCGGGCGGCGGCAGCGTGACGGCTGCGTCGAGGGGAATGACGAGTGCGGCCGCGCTGTTGACCAGTGGTGCCGGGAGGGCGATGCTACGGAGGCGTCCTGGCCTGTTTCCCCGGCCCGATCCGTACTGTCCGGTCGCCGGGTTCCCGCTATTCGTCGAGGTGACGGGCGGTCCGCGAAACTTGTCGGTGCCCATGCCTAGCATGGCGGCCGGGGGTATGTCTGGACGCCGAACACGAAGGAGAAGGGACGACCTGTGGCGGAACGCCTCACTGTGCGCGGAGCTCGGGAGCACAACCTGAAGGGTGTCGATCTCGACCTGCCCCGCGACAGCCTCATCGTGTTCACCGGTCTGTCCGGCTCCGGCAAGTCCAGCCTGGCCTTCGACACGATCTTCGCCGAAGGGCAGCGCCGCTACGTCGAGTCGCTGTCGGCGTACGCGCGGCAGTTCCTGGGGCAGATGGACAAACCCGACGTCGACTTCATCGAAGGCCTGTCACCCGCGGTGTCCATCGACCAGAAGTCGACCAACCGCAACCCGCGCTCCACCGTGGGCACCATCACCGAGGTCTACGACTATCTGCGGCTGCTCTACGCGCGGGCGGGCACGCCGCACTGCCCCGTGTGCGGCGAGCTGATCGCCAAGCAGACGCCGCAGCAGATCGTCGACCAGGTGCTGGCCATGGAGGAGGGCATCCGCTTCCAGGTGCTCGCCCCGGTGGTGCGCACCCGCAAGGGCGAGTTCGTCGACCTGTTCGACCAGCTGAACTCCCAGGGCTACTCCCGCGTGCGGGTCGACGGCGTGGTGTATCCGCTCACCGACCCGCCGAAGCTGAAGAAGCAGGAGAAGCACGACGTCGAGGTCGTGGTCGACCGGCTGGCGGTGAAGCCGGGTTCCAAGCAGCGCTTGACCGATTCGATCGAGACCGCGCTGCGGCTCGCCGACGGCATCGTGGTGCTCGACTTCGTCGATCGCGACGAGCACGCGCACGACCGGGAGCGCCGCTTCTCCGAGCGTCTCGCCTGCCCGAACGGTCACCCGCTCGACATCGAGGACCTGGAGCCGCGCTCGTTCTCGTTCAACTCGCCCTACGGCGCCTGCCCGGACTGCACCGGTCTCGGCATCCGCAAGGAGGTCGACCCGGAACTGGTGGTGCCCGACCCGGCGCTGAGCCTCAACGACGGCGCCATCGCGCCGTGGTCGCGCGGCCAGACCGCCGAGTACTTCACCAGGCTGCTGTCCGGTCTCGCCGACGCCATCGGCTTCTCCATGGACACCCCGTGGCAGGATCTGCCGCCCAAGGCACGCAAAGCGGTGCTGGAGGGCAGCGCCGACCAGGTGCACGTGTCCTACACCAACCGCTACGGCCGCAAGCGCTCGTACTACGCGGACTTCGAGGGCGTGATGCCGTTCCTGCAGCGGCGCCTGGAGAGTACCGAGTCCGAGCAGATGAAAGAGCACTACGACGGGTACATGCGCGACATCCCGTGCCCGGTGTGCAACGGCGCCCGGCTGCGCCCGGAGATCCTCGCCGTCACCATCGCCGCGAACGGCGACAAGAAGTCCATCGCCGACGTCAGCGACCTGTCCATCGGCGAGTGCTCGGCGTTCCTGAATTCGCTCACCCTGGGGGAGCGCGAGGCGGCCATCGCCGGGCAGGTGCTCAAGGAGGTGCAGGCGCGGCTGGGCTTCCTGCTCGATGTGGGCCTGGAGTACCTCTCGCTGTCCCGCGCGGCCGCCACGCTCTCCGGCGGTGAGGCGCAGCGCATCCGGCTCGCCACCCAGATCGGCTCCGGTCTGGTCGGCGTGCTGTACGTGCTCGACGAGCCGTCCATCGGCCTGCACCAGCGGGACAATCGCAGGCTCATCGAAACCCTCACGCGCCTGCGCAATCTCGGCAACACGCTGATCGTGGTCGAGCACGACGAGGACACCATCCGCGCCTCGGACTGGGTGGTCGACATCGGCCCGTTCGCCGGCGAGCACGGCGGCACGGTGGTGCACAGCGGGCCCTACGAAGAACTGCTCACCGACCCGAACTCGCTGACCGGGGCATATCTGTCGGGCCGGGAGCGGATCGAGGTGCCGCTGGTGCGCCGTCCGGTCGGCAAGAAGCGCCAGCTGACCGTCGTCGGGGCGAGCGAGCACAATCTCCAGGGCATCGACGTCGCCTTCCCGCTCGGTGTGCTCACCTCGGTGACGGGCGTCTCCGGATCGGGCAAGTCGACCTTGGTGAACGACATCCTGGCGACGGTGCTCGCGAACCGGCTCAACGGCGCGCGGCAGGTGCCCGGCAGGCACACCCGGGTCAACGGCCTCGACCACCTCGACAAACTGGTGCAGGTGGACCAGTCGCCGATCGGCCGCACGCCGCGGTCCAATCCGGCCACCTACACCGGCGTCTTCGACAAGATCCGCACGTTGTTCGCGGCCACCACCGAGGCGAAGGTGCGGGGATACCAGCCGGGCCGGTTCTCGTTCAACGTCAAGGGAGGTCGCTGCGAGGCCTGCT
This sequence comes from Nocardia sp. NPDC041819, assembly GCF_055590505.1. Lineage (NCBI taxonomy): Bacteria > Bacillati > Actinomycetota > Actinomycetes > Mycobacteriales > Nocardiaceae > Nocardia > Nocardia sp. NPDC041819. The sequence goes on from NZ_JBVJAP010000014.1 coordinate 141,349, forward strand.
CCGGCGACGGCACGCTGAAGATCGAGATGAACTTCCTGCCGGACGTCTACGTTCCCTGCGAGGTCTGCCACGGGGCCCGGTACAACCGGGAAACCCTCGAGGTGCACTACAAGGGCAAGACCATCGCCGAGGTGCTGGACATGTCCATCGAGGAGGCCGCCGAGTTCTTCGAACCGGTGACCTCGATCCACCGCTACCTCAAGACCCTGGTGGACGTCGGGCTCGGCTATGTGCGCCTCGGGCAGAGCGCTCCCACCCTCTCCGGTGGCGAGGCCCAGCGGGTGAAGCTCGCCGCCGAGTTGCAGAAGCGGTCCACCGGCCGCACCGTGTACATCCTCGACGAGCCGACCACGGGCCTGCACTTCGAGGACATCCGCAAGCTGCTCAACGTCATCAACGGCTTGGTGGACAAGGGCAACACGGTGATCGTCATCGAACACAACCTGGACGTCATCAAGACCTCCGACTGGGTGATCGACATGGGCCCCGAGGGCGGCTCCGGCGGCGGCACCGTGGTGGCGCAAGGCACGCCGGAAGAGGTCGCGGCCGTCGCGCACAGCTATACCGGCCAGTTCCTCAAAGAGGTGCTGGACCAGCCGCCCGCGCCGCAGACCGCCGCGAAGAAGGCTCCGGCGAAGAAGGCCGCGGCGAAGGCCACCAAGCGCGCGGTGAAGAAGACCGCGGCGGTCGGCTGACCCCTCGTCCGATGCGGCGCGGCCCGGATGCTCCGGGGCCGCGCCGCTTTTCGCCTCAGCGGTTGGCGATGGTGTGGATCAGTGCGGCGAGTTCCTTCGGCTTCGACCACATGGGCCAGTGTCCGGTGGGCAGGTCGACGTACTCGGCATCGATGCGCGCCAGCTCCGCGAAGAGGGGGGCTTCCCCGTTGTCCCGCAGCTTCTCGACCAGATCGGCGGTCATGCTGCTGCAGATCACGGTGGTCGCCACCGCCAGCCGCGCGGCCGAATCGCTCAATCGCAGCGGCGCGGCAGCGACGGACGTGGGCTCCGGCACGGCGCGTTCGCGGAAGCGCGCCAGGGCGGCTTCGTCCAGGCCCGCCAAGCTGCTGCCTCCCGCCTCCAGTTCGGGCCATTCCGGCAGCGCCCACTCGCGCGCGGCGATGTCCAGTGCGGAGTTGATGACGAAGCCGTTGGGCAGCGGCGCGCTGTCGACGTAGATCGCCCGGCGGAACAGGGCGGGCGCCCGGTCGATGGCGAGATAGGCGGGCGCCGCGCCGCCGGAGTGCGCGACGAGCACGACGGTCTCGTCCGCGGGCACCGCGTCGATGATGGCTTGCGCTTGGGATTCCAGGGTGGCCGACAACCGATCGGGATCAGCCGCGTCCAGGCCGGGGAGCGTGAGCGCCGTTACCTCGTTGCCACGCTGCCGCAGATCGGGTGCGACCTCGTCCCACGCCCATGCACCGAGCCAGAATCCGGGAGCGAGCAGAATCCGAGTAGCCATGGGCTCACTGTGCCCTACCCGTTGGGAAATTTCCTAAACATCATTGTCTCAGTGCGTGATTCGCCCACAATTTCCGCCGCGCTTCGGAATTCCGTCGGGCCGGGGCCCGACGGGTATGTCCTCGCCGTATGCCGCCCGCGGTCGGCGGCTCGGCGCGGCGAGACACCGGGCGTCCTCGCTCAGCGCCGGGATCGAGCCGCTGGGCGCGGCGTCCTCGTGTCCCGTGGCCGAGCCGGTCAGTAGACCGGGCCGGTGTACTTCTCGCCAGGGCCCTTGCCCGGCTCGTCGGGATGCGCGGAGGACTCGCGGAAGGCGCGTTGCAGCGACTGCAACCCTTCGCGAATCGGTCCGGCGTGCGGGCCCAGGTACTCCACCGACGCCGTGACGAGTCCCGCCAGCGCGGTGATCAGGCGGCGCGCCTCGTCCAGGTCGCGGCGCGGGCTGGCGTCCGGGTCCTCGTCGGCCAGCCCGAGCTTCTCCGCCGCCGAGCTCATCAGCATCACCGCGGCGCGGCTGATCACCTCGACCGCGGGGATGTCGGCCAGTTCGCGTACGGAGGCGTCGAGCTCGTCAGTCATGCCTTCAGGCTAGCGACGCCGCGCGCAGCATCCGGAGGTGGCCGATCTCCGTGACGTTCTTCATCAGCTCCGCGTTCACCCAGCCCGCCAGGTGCGCGACGGTCAGCCCGGCCTCGGCGGGCCACGGATAGGCGGAAGGGCGGTCCAGATCGGTCTCGTCGAGCCCGTCGAGCACGCGCGTCCACTCGCTGCGCAGATCGCGCAGGCAGGCGATGGCGGCGGCGCCGTCGCCGGGCCAGTGCACGTCCTCCCGCGCGGGCGGGGTGGCGCCTTCGGCATGATCGATGGCGGCGCCCCACCACCAGCCGATGTGCCAGGTGAGCCAGCCGATCGTGGGGACGGGCACGGGGTCGGGTTCGGTGTCGGCCCAATCCGGCCGCCATACGCCGTCGGCATCGGGGCGGACCGTCCAGCTGAGTTCGGCGGGTTCCCAGAGGAAGTCCTCCGGTGTGAGAGCGTCGAGGTGGATCCCGGCGAGTGACCAGGTCAGGTCGAACTGCCATCGCAGCAGGTCACGGCGTGGTGTGAGCACCGGGGGAGCGTGGCACGCGGGACGCGGCCGGGCAAGTGATTTCGGCCCGATTCGGCGATAGCGGAACGGAATGTTAGACTTTCCGCTGACGACCGCCCCGGGCTTGCCCCGGGGCTGATAAGTGGAGCCCGACTCCCACCGTTGCCGACGAATCATCGCACGGCCAACGGTCCGGTCGCCCGCCCCGCGAGGGCGGGTTTCTCGTGCCGAGGTTCTCGTGGAGAACCGGGACGCGAGGGTCGGCCCGAGTTCACTCGTGGCCGGCGATCGGTCGACATCGGGCCCCGTGGCGGAATACCGCACCGGGGCCTTCGTGTTGAACAGGGGTTGCAGTTATTGCGCGCGGTCGTCCGACGACACCGCTTGACCTAGGAGGCCCCATCAGCACTGAGACCCGCATCAACGATCGCATCCGTGTTCCCGAGGTCCGGCTCATCGGACCGGGCGGCGAGCAGGTTGGGATCGTGCGTGTTGAAGATGCACTACGCGTCGCCCTCGAAGCCGACCTCGATCTGGTCGAGGTGGCACCGGATGCCCGTCCGCCGGTCTGCAAGATCATGGATTACGGCAAGTTCAAGTACGAGACGGCGCAGAAGGCGCGCGAGTCTCGGAAGAACCAGCAGCAGACGGTGATCAAGGAGCAGAAGCTCCGTCCGAAGATCGACGACCACGACTACGAGACCAAGAAGCGCAACGTCGTTCGCTTCCTCGAGGCCGGGTCCAAGGTCAAGGTGACGATCATGTTCCGGGGACGCGAGCAGTCCCGTCCCGAACTCGGCTTCCGGCTGCTGCAGCGCCTGGCGTCCGACGTCGCCGAGCTCGGTTTCGTGGAAACCTCGGCCAAGCAGGACGGTCGCAACATGACCATGGTCCTCGCCCCCCACAAGGGTGCGAAGACCCGGGTGAAGGCGCAGCAGGAGTCGGCCCCGCGCCCGGCGCCCAGCGCTGCCCCGGCCGGTCAGCCCGCTGCGGAGCAGGCCGAGACCGCCGGCCCGCAGTAACACCGATCAGAACACCGGCGGTCCGCCCCGACCGCCGGGACGACAGATAGAGGAATCCATGCCGAAGATGAAGACCCACAGCGGCGCCTCGAAGCGATTCAAGGTGTCCGGTAAAGGCAAGCTGCTGCGCCAGCAGGCGAACCGTCGCCACCTGTTCGAGCACAAGCCCAGCCGCCGGACTCGTCGTCTGGACGGCGTGGAAGTTGTCGCCTCCGCCGACGTCCGTCGCGTGAAGAAGCTGCTCGGTCTCTGATCGCGCCCCGCGCAGACCGATAGGCACACCGCGACCGGACCAGCTCCGTCGCCACCCACCGACCCATTTCCGGGCGCTGCCCCGCGCCCCCAGATCGAACAGGACTGACCAGTGGCACGCGTCAAAAGGGCCGTCAACGCTCAGAAGAAGCGCCGTTCCATCCTCGAGGCCTCCAAGGGTTACCGCGGCCAGCGCTCGCGGCTGTACCGCAAGGCCAAGGAACAGCAGCTGCACTCGCTCACCTACGCCTACCGGGACCGCCGGGCGCGCAAGGGTGACTTCCGCAAGCTGTGGATCGCGCGCATCAACGCCGCCGCGCGGATCAACGACATCACCTACAACCGCTTCATCCAGGGCCTGAAGGCCGCCGGTGTCGAGGTGGACCGCAAGATCCTCGCCGAGCTGGCGGTGTCGGACGCCGAGGCGTTCGCCGGTCTCGTCGCCGTCGCGAAGGCCGCCCTGCCGCAGGACGTCAACGCGCCGGCCGCCTGAGCCGCATCCGTTGGCACACGGACAACTTTCGGAACGACCCGTGGAAGCGCTCAGCGAGCGCAATCCGCGGGTCGTTTCCGCTGTCAAGCTGCAGCGTGGCGCGCAGCGTCGCAAAACGGGACGATTCCTCGCCGAAGGCGCCAATGCCGTCGCCGCGGCGCTGGAGACCGCGCGCGTCCACGAGTTGTTCTTTTCGGCGGCGGCCGCCGAACGAGATCACGCGCTGATCGCGGGGGCGGCCGCGGTGGGGGTCCGCACCACGCTGGTCAGCGATCGAGCGGCACAGCATCTCGGGGAAACCGTGACCGCGCCGGGGCTGGTGGCGGTTTGTGACCTGCTCGACGTGCCCTTGAGCCGGATCTTGGACGCGCGACCGCGCATGCTGGCCGTCCCGGTCGAGATGGCCGAGCCCGGGAACGCCGGCACGCTCGTGCGGGTCGCCGACGCGGTCGGCGCCGATGGCGTGGTGCTGGCGGGTGACACGGTCGACCCGCACAACGGCAAGTGCGTGCGGGCCAGCGCGGGCAGCATCTTCCACGTGCCGATCGCGCGGCACCGCGATGTGGCCGAGACGCTGGACGCGATCGCCGCGGCGGGTATCACGATCCTGGCGACGGCGGCGAACGGCGAAGTCGGCCTCGACGACGCCGACGCACTGTTCACCGAGCCGGTGGCCTGGCTGTTCGGCAACGAGGCGCACGGCTTGGACCCGGCCGTGGCACGCCGGGCCGACCATCGCATCCGCATTCCCATTCGTGGCCGCGCCGAGAGCCTGAACCTGGCGACGGCCGCCGCGATCTGCCTGTACGCGAACTCCCGCGTTCGCTACGGTGCCTGAGCTCTGTGTTGGTTTTCCAGCGCCCGCGGCGCTGGGTGTTCGCGGCCCCTTCATGGCTCGCGTCCGAGCGACCGCCGCTTGCTCCTTCGTCGCGGACGCGGCGGCCACTCGGACGCGAGCCGGGCCGCGAACGGCGGATGCTCGGTCTCGCTTCGCTCGAAACCCGAGGTGGAGGCGGTGTGGTTGCGCGCGTTGTGATCCAACTACCAGGGTTTTGGTGGGGGCGTGAGGTCGCTTCGGTGATGGCGAGGTGTGATTGCATCGCGCCGCGTGTGAAGGCGACTTCAGGTCGTCAATCGCCGTGGGTGCTCAGATTCTCCAGCAGCTCCGTCGCCCACGCCGCGGGAATCGCGTCGGGTCCCGCCACTCGCATCGCGCTCATCACCGTGAGCAGCATTCCGGTGGCGAGGAAGCGCCGAACCTCCGTTTCCGATGCGCCCGTCAGTTCCCGGATCACCTGGTAGATCTCCCCGAATCGGGTCCTGACCTGGTTGCCGATCTCCGGCTCGATGCTGGCCGCGAACCCGTGCAGCAGTAGCTGGAGCAGCTCGCGTTCGGCGAGGAAGACCGAATAGCCGCCGCCGAGTGCCGCCAAAGCCGCTTCGGGGTCCGCGTCGGGCGCCGCCTCCGCGCGCGCGGCGCGGAAGACCTCCTCGATCCGGTCGCACACGCGGTGCAGGGCGGCGCGGAACAGGTTCTGTTTGGTGCCGAACAGCCGGATCACGTACGGCTGTGACACGCCCGCGCGCCGGGCGATCTCGTCGGTCCGGGTGGCGGCGTAACCGGCTTCGGCGAACGCGCGGATCGCCGCGCGCAGCACCTGCTCGCCCCGTTCGCTCGCCGTCATCCTGGTCCTGGTCGCCATCGTGCTCCGTGTTCGCTGGTCTGGGCTCGGTCTTGACATGTTATCAGTCGATGCATAACGTTCTCCACATTAGTTATCAGTCGATTACAACAAGGACTGGACATGACCGAGACCCTTCCACCCGCCGCGGCGCCGGTCGCCGCGCCCCCGGCCGCGATCGGTGGTCGCAGGCTCGCCGCCGTACTGGCCGCGGTCGGCATCCCGATGTTCATGGTCACGCTGGACAACCTGGTCGTGACGAACGCGCTGCCGGTGATCCGCACCGAACTCGGCGCCTCGCTGGCCGACCTGCAATGGTTCGTGAACGCCTACACACTGTCGTTCGCCTCGCTGCTGCTCACCGCGTCCGCCCTCGGTGACCGGCTCGGCAGACGCCGGATCTTCCTGGTCGGCATCGCGGTGTTCACGGCGGCCTCCGCGATCTGCGCGCTGGCGACCGCACCGGGCATGCTCATCGCGGCGCGGGCGGTACAGGGCTTCGGCGCGGCGGCGGTGATGCCGCTGTCGCTGACACTGCTGTCGGCGGCGGTGCCGGAGAAGATGCGCAGCGCCGCCATCGGCATCTGGGGCGGGATCGCGGGCCTCGGCGTGGCACTGGGTCCGCTCATCGGCGGCGCGGTCGTCGAGGGGCTGAGCTGGCAGTGGATCTTCTGGGTGAACGTGCCGATCGGCCTGCTGGTGCTGCCGTTCGCGCTGCGGGTACTGGGGGAGTCGCACGGCGGCAGCAGGCGGGTCGACCTGCTCGGGCTGCTGCTGTCGGCGGGCGGTGTGCTGGCGGTGGTGTCGGGCGTGATCCACGGCGCCGACGATGGCTGGACGTCTTCCGGCGTGCTGTCCGCGCTGGTCGGCGGCGTCGTGCTGCTCGGCTGCCTGATCGCCTGGGAGCTGCGTACGCCGGAGCCGATGCTGCCGCTGCGGTTGTTCCGCTCCCGCGCCTTCCGGGTGAGCAATGCGACCGGCTTCACCTTCTCGATGGGCGTGTTCGGCTCGATCTTCCTGCTGGCCCAGTACTTCCAGGTCGTGCAGGGCTATGGGCCGTTGCAGTCCGGAATCCGCACCATGCCGTGGACGATGGCGCCCATGGTCGTCGCTCCGCTGGCGGGTTTGATCGTCGACCGGGTCGGCGCCAGGGCGCTGCTCAGCACCGGGCAGGCGTTGCTGGCCGTCGCGCTGGCCTGGATGGCGGTGGTCACCTCCGTCGACGCGAGTTACCTGTCGTTCGTCGGTCCGTTCCTGCTCGGCGGCATCGGCATGGGCCTGACCTTCGCGCCCAGCGCCACCGTGGTGATGGCCGCGGCGGCGGAGGAGGACCGCGCGATAGCGTCGGGAACCAACAACACCCTGCGGGAAGTCGGGGTGGCCATGGGCGTCGCGGTGCTGGCGTCGGTCTTCGCCGCGCAGGGCTCCTACGAGGATCCGCAGAGCTACGTCGACGGATTGGTGCCCGCGGTGTGGGTCGGCGCCGCGATCGTCGCGGTCGGCGCGGTGGTGTCGCGGTTGCTGCCCGCCCGCATCGCCGTCGCGCGCTGACCGCCGAACCGTCGCGTCGATCGCTGGACGCCCGGTCACCGGAGTTCTCTCCTCGGCCGGGCGTTCCGCGGCGGCTGCCGGAACCCCCCCTCATCCCCTTCCTGCTCGGCCTGCGTCCGGAGGTGGTGACGGTCCGTGCCGTTCCGGACCGGTTGCCGGGCGGCTCCGGCGCATGCCCGGCCTGCTCGGCGCGTGCGGGTGCAGGCCCGCGTGGCTACCACACGGCTCGCGCGCCGTCGCGGGTAATCCGGGTGAATCCGCCGTAGCGCATCGAATACGATTGCGACCAGCAGCAATGCGGGCAGGCGGCAGCCGTGCCCGTGAACCGATCCCCAGGGGAGAGACGGAGCATCGTGGCCGACGACATCGACGCAGGCGAGCAGAACGCGGCGCTGACCGAGGAGGCACTGGCCGCGGCAGCGGCGGCCGCCGAGAAGGCGTTCGCCGCTGCCGCCGACCTGGATGCGCTCGCGGTCGCGAAAACCGAGCACCTCGGCGGCAAGGCGCCGCTGGCCCTGGCGCAGCGTGCGCTGGGCAGCCTGCCCAAGTCGGAGAAAGCCGACGCGGGCAAGCGGGTCAACGTCGCCAGGTCCCGGGTGTCGGAGGCGTTCGAGGCGCGCCGCGCCACCTTGCTGGCCGAGCGTGACGCCGCCGTGCTGGTCGCCGAGGCGATCGACGTGACGCTGCCCGCGGGCCGCGCGGCCGTGGGCGCCCGGCACCCGATCACCGTTATCTCCGAGCAGATCGCCGATGTGTTCGTCGCGATGGGCTGGGAGGTCGCCGAAGGTCCCGAGGTGGAGACCGAGCACTTCAACTTCGACGCGCTGAACTTCCTGCCCGACCATCCGGCCCGCACCATGCAGGACACCTTCCACATCGCGCCGGAGGGCTCGCGGCAGGTGCTGCGCACGCACACTTCTCCGGTGCAGGTGCGCTCGATGCTGGAACGCGACCTGCCGATCTATGTGGTCTGCCCGGGCCGCACCTTCCGCACCGATGAGCTCGACGCCACGCACACTCCGGTGTTCTCGCAGGTCGAGGGCCTGGCGGTAGACAAGGGCCTGACCATGGCGCATCTGCGCGGCACGCTGGACGCGTTCGCCAGGGCACTGTTCGGCCCGGAGACCCGCACTCGCATGCGCCCGAACTACTTCCCGTTCACCGAGCCCTCGGCCGAGGTCGACGTGTGGTTCCCGGACAAGAAGGGCGGCGCGGGCTGGGTCGAGTGGGGCGGCTGCGGCATGGTGAACCCGAAGGTGCTGATCGCCAGCGGGATCGATCCCGAGGTGTACAGCGGGTTCGCGTTCGGGATGGGCCTGGAACGGACGCTGCAGTTCCGCAACGGCATCCCGGACATGCGCGACATCGTCGAGGGCGACGTGCGTTTCACGCTGCCCTTCGGTATCCGGTCCTGACCTCACCCTTCGATCGAGAGAGCGAAACGTCAAGTGCGAGTAGCGCAGTCCTGGCTGACCGACATCATCCAGCGCACCAACCCGGAGTGGTCGGTGACGCCGGAGGAGCTCGACGCGGGATTCGTCCGGGTCGGACTGGAAGTCGAAGAGGTCGACAAGCTCCATCGGGTCGCGGGCCCGGAGGACGGCGAGCCGCGGCTGGTGGTCGGCCGGGTCGCCGAGATCACCGAACTGACCGAGTTCAAGAAGCCGATCCGCTTCTGCAAGGTGGACATCGGCAAGCCCGAGCTGCAGGAGATCATCTGCGGCGCGCGGAATTTCGAGGTCGGTGACCTGGTCGTCGCGGTGCTGCCCGGTGGCGTGCTGCCCGGTGGGTTCGAGATCACCTCGCGCAAGACCTACGGCCACGTCTCCAACGGAATGATCTGCTCGGTCGCCGAACTCGGTATCGGCAAGGACCATTCCGGCATCCTGGTGCTGGAACCGGGCACCGCCGAGCCGGGCACCGACGCCAACGCGCTGCTCGGTCTGGACGACACCGTCATCGAACTGAACATCACCCCCGACCGCGGCTACTGCTTCTCGGTGCGCGGCCTGGCGCGCGAACTGGCCTGCGGCTTCGATCTCGAATACGCCGACCCGGCGGTGCGTACCCTGCCCGACCACGAGCAGGAAGCCTGGTCGATCCGGGTCGAGCCGGACTCCCGGTGCACCCGCTTCGCGGCCCGCCGGGTCACCGGCATCGACCCGAAGGCGGTAAGCCCCTGGTGGTTGCAGCGCAGGCTGCTGCTGTCGGGCGTGCGCCCGATCTCGCCCGCGGTGGATGTCACCAATTACGTGATGCTCGAGCTGGGGCAGCCGCTGCACGCCTTCGACGCCGCGAAGGTGTCGGGCGGCCTGGTGGTCCGCACCGCGAACCAGGGCGAGACCCTGCGCACCTTGGACGAGGTGGAACGCACGCTCGACGCCGAGGACGTGGTGATCGCCGACGATTCGGGTGTCGTCTCGCTGGCGGGCGTGATGGGCGGCGCGAGCACCGAGGTCGGCGCGCACAGCACCGACATCCTGCTCGAGGCGGCCACCTGGAACCCGTTGCTGGTCTACCGGACCGCGCGCAGGCACAAGCTGGTGTCCGAGGCGGGCAAGCGGTACGAGCGGGTCGTCGATCCGGAGATCAACGTCGCCGCGCTGGACCGCGCGGCCACCCTGCTCGCCGAAATCGCCGGTGGCACCGTCGAACCCGTGCTGACGGATTTCCGGGCACCGATCCCGGCACCCGAGCCCATCCGGATGGACATCGACCTGGCCGACCGCGTCGCGGGCGTCACCTACCCCACTGGAACCTCCGCGCGCCGCTTGGCCCAGATCGGCTGCACCGTGGAGGTCGCCGTCAGCGAGGCCGGGCACGGCCAGCTGGTGGTGACCCCGCCCAGCTGGCGGCCCGACTTGGCCCAGCCCGCCGACCTGGTGGAAGAGGTGCTGCGGCTGGAAGGCCTCGAGCAGATCCCGTCCGTGCTGCCCACCGCACCGGCCGGGCGGGGCCTCACGCCGACCCAGCGCCGCCGTCGCGCCGTCAGCCGCGCACTGGCTTTCGCCGGCGCCGTGGAGGTTCTGCCGCCGGTGTTCCTGCCCGCCGGGGTGTTCGACACCTGGGGCCTGGATGCCGACGACCCGCGCCGCGCCACCACCAGGGTGCTCAATCCACTCGACGTGGAGCGCGCCGAACTGGCCACCACTCTGCTGCCCGGCCTGCTCGAAGTGGCCGTCCGCAACATCTCGCGGGGTGCGCGTGATCTGGCGATCTATGGCATCGCGCAGGTCGTGCGGCCCGGGGCGAACATCAGGGCGGTCGACCCGCTGCCGGTGGACCGGCGCCCCACCGACGCCGAGATCGCCGAGCTGCTCGACTCGCTGCCCGAGCAGCCGGTGCACGTGGCCGCCGTCCTGACCGGCCGCCGCGAGCCGCGCGGGCCGTGGGGTCCGGGGCGTGCCGTCGAGGCCGCCGACGCGTTCGCACTGGCCGACGCCGTCGCCGACGCGGCCGGTGTGACCATCGAGCGCAGGGCGGCGGCCCAGCTGCCCTGGCATCCCGGTCGCTGCGCCGAGTTGGTGGTCGACGGAACGGTCGTCGGCTACGCGGGTGAACTGCACCCCGCCGTGCTGGAACGTTCGGGTCTGCCGCCGCGCACGTGTGCCGTCGAACTCGACCTCGACGCGTTGCCGCTGCGGGAAGCGCGACCGGTTCCCATCGTGTCGCCGTTCCCCGCGGTGCTGCAGGACGTCTCGGTGAGCGTCGAGAAGACGATTCCGGCGGCGACCGTACAGGCCGCGCTGCGCACCGGCGGCGGCGAGCTGCTGGAGGACATCGCGCTGTTCGACGTGTACGAAGGCGCTCAGGCGGGCGAGGGACGCAAGTCGCTCACCTATGCCCTGCGTTTCCGGGCCGCCGACCGGACCCTCACCGAAGACGAGGCCAGTGCGGCGCGCGACGCGGCCGTCGCGGCGGCGGCCGACGCCGTGGGCGCGGTGCTGCGAGGCTGACGCGGTGCGGCACCCGGCCCGTCCGATCCTCAACGCGCTGACCTACCTGCCGGAGCGGACGGTGCTGCAGACCCCGGCGCTGCTCGGCATGGAGTACGCCGAGCTGTCCCTGCCCACCTCGGACGGGGAGATCGTGCACGCGTGGTGGATGCCCGCCCGGAACTCGGTCGGGCACATCCTCTTCGCGCACGGCAACGCGGGCAACCTCGGCGACCGGGTGCCGATCTACGCGTTGCTCACCGAGGCCGGGTTCGACGTGCTGGCCTTCGATTACCGCGGGTACGGGCGCAGCACCGGCAAGCCGACCGAGCACGGCACCTACCTGGACGCGCACGCCGCGCACCGGGCGCTGCTCGCGCAACCGGGTGTCGATCCGAATCGTGTGCTGTACCTGGGCAAGTCCCTCGGCGGCGGCGTCGTGCTCGAGCTGGCGCAGCACCATCCGCCGGCGGGGGTGATGCTGATGTCCACCTTCAGCGGTCTGCGCGACGCGGCTCGTTCGGTGTATCCGTTCCTGCCCGCGCCCCTGGTGCCGAACGCCTATCCGAACGAACGCCGCATCCGCACGCTGCGCGCTCCGGTGCTGATCATGCACGGCGACCAGGACGAGCTACTGCCGCTGCGGCACGCGCACCGGCTCTACGCCGCCGCGCCGGAGCCGAAACGGCTCGTCGTGTTTCCCGGGGCCGGGCACAACGATCTGATCGTCGTCGGCGGCTCGGCCTGGTACGACCTCGTGCGCGACTGGGCGGGCGCACTCGTCCGGTCGTGAACCACGTGCGGCGCGGTCGTGGCTGCGTAGCCTGGCGGTATGAGTGACAACAGCGATATCGCGAGCCGGTTGGGCGGGCTGTCCGACGCGGAACTGGCAGGTGTCCTGCTGGTCGCCACGGCGGGCCGTCCCGGGTTCGCGGCGGTCCATGCCGCGTTGCTGGGGCTGGTGGAGACGGGGGATACCGGTGCCGCCGGGGATGTGACTCCCACCACCCCGGCCGGCGGCACCGCGCTCCCAGGGCAGGGGTCGGAGGTATCCGGCCAGGTAGGCGGCGGTTCCGCGGTACCGGCGGTACCGGTACCGCCGCCGGGTATGCCGGGCACCGCCCTGAGCGGTGGATATTCGGTCTCCGGTGTTCCTACTTTCGAGTCAGTTCGCGATAGGGTCGAGCAGCGCTACGGCACCGCGCAGGGGATGGGCGAACTCGACCGGCAGACTCCAGCGGGCCACAGCGCGGACGAACAATGGCAGGCACGCGAGAAGGCCGTGCGTGAGCGACTGGACCGGATCCGGGAATCGTTGCACGGCAACGACGCCGAGCCGCACCAGACGTGAACCGGGCCGGGCGCGCCGGATGAAGATGGGTGGAATTCGATGAGCGAGCCGCGTGAGATCGCCGAACGGCTACTGGACGCCCAGGTGGAATTCCTGCTCGCCGAGGTCACCGGCGAGCGCTTCGCGGAGGTGATCGCGCGCGACACCGAGGCCGTCCTCGGGGTCGCCGACACGATCGTCTTCCGGGACGTCGTCGAGGTCGAGCAGGCCAAGCAGACCGTCCGCACCATCGTCGAGCTGATCGGCGGCAGTCCGGTGTTCGCCGACATGGTCGGTGTGTTCGCCGACTCCATCTACGACCACACCGCGACCAACAACGACTACACCCTCGGCGAGGTGGTCGAGCGCGAGCCGGTCGAGGCGCTGCTGGAGAAGATCTTCGGCATGCACCAGGCGCAGGAGCGCATCCTGGACCGGCTCACCGAGAGCCCGCTGGTGGCCACCGTCGCGTCGAAATTCGTGGACAAGCTGATCAACGACTTCATGCAGGCCAACCGCGAGCGCGCGGAGAAGATCCCGGGCGTCTCCTCGCTGATGTCGCTGGGCCAGTCGGCGGCCAATCGCGCCAAGAAGGCCGCCGACGGCACGTTCGTCGGCGACCTGGCGGGCAAGGGCGCGCTGTTCGCGCTCAAACGCACCAACAACGCCATCCGCGAGATGCTGCGCGACGCGCCGGTGCACGCCGCCGCGATGGAGTTCTGGGATCTGCACGCCGACGAACCGGTCAGCGGTCTGCGCGAATACCTCAGCCGCAAGGACCTCAACGAACTGGTGCTGCTGTGCTACGAAATCGCCGTCACCACGCGCGAGAAGGAGTACTTCGGCCTGCTGCTGGACGAGTGCGTGGAGGTGTTCTTCACCAAGTACGGCGATTACACCCTGGCGGCCATGCTGCCCGAACTCGGTCTCACCGGTGACGACATCGCCGCGGAGATCCTGCGGTACGGACCTGCGGTCATCGAGAACGCGAAGCGGGAAGGCGTTCTGGCCGGATTGATCCGTGAACGCCTCGCGCCCTTCTACGCCTCCGACGAGGTACTTCGCATCCTCGCGGGGTGAGGCTGGGGGCGCTGCGCTAAGCGCCGGGGACGCCGGTGCGGGGATCGAACAGCTGGGTGGCCGTGCTCGCGGCTTGCGTGGTGGTCGTCGCCGGTGACCCGCTGGACTCGTCGCCGCAGGCGGCCGCTCCGAGCACTACTGCTATTGCCAAGGGATCAACGTAATTCGGTGCGCCATCGAGCCCTCCGGGTATATCGCGCCGGACTGGATCGGAGTCGGGCCGCGAGGTTTCGGGGCGGGCGAGGGTGGGTAACTGGCAGCGTGACCCGGCGTCTACCCCTCCGAGCGGAGGCCGGATTCGTCGCGCCCGGTGACCCCCTCGTTGCCAGTGTGTTTAGAAGTCCGCACAGTGTCCGGTTTGACCGAATTTCGCGTTGACACCGGGAAGGCCCTGTGAAAGTTTGCCACTGATTCCGTGTCCTCGCCGTGCAGCGGTCACGGCGGCCGATCGGAGGAGCAGAGGGTGGTGCGGTCACGTCGACGACCGGAATTATCCGGCGGCACACGGTTATCCACGCCCCGTCAACGGCAGCGATCGGGCAGCGGAATCGTGCGCCCCCGCACCATTCGCGGACAGTTGGCTCGAATCCTCGTCGTCCCCTTGGTATTGGTGCTCGCGCTGCTGGGCGCGATGGTCGCGCGGGAGGTCGACGCGTACCGCGGGAGCCGGGACACGGCGGCCGCGGTACCGCTGGCGCTGGCGGTGCAGGACTTGGTGCACGAGACGCAGCGCGAGCGCGGCCTGACCAACGGCCTGCTCGGCGGCGACGGGCGATTGCTCCAGCCAGTCGCCGACCAGCGCGGCGCGGTCGACCATGCGCTGGGCGAGCTGCGGCGTGCGATGGCGGACAACCCGCCCGGCGCGGACCGGGTGCGCGCGGCCGCCCGGCCGCTGACCGACCTGGATGCGACCCGCGCCCGGATCGATGAGCGGCGAACGGCCCGGCAGGCGGCCTTCCAGTACTACACCGACGCCATCGACGCGCTGAACCACTTGTCCCTCGGTCTGGACCAGGCCGCCGATCCGGCGGTCCGGCACGGTCTGCAAGCGTTGTACGCCCTGGGTGAAGCCAAGGAGCAGACCGCGCGGGAACGCGGCTTCCTGAACGGCGTCTTCGCCGCCGGTGCTTTCGGGCCGGGCGAGTACGTGCAGTTCCTCGATATCCGGGCGGCCAAGCTGGCCGCTCTGACCGCGTTCGCCAACGACGCCACCACGTCCCAACAGGCGCGGTTGGACGCCGTGCTGGACAGCGACAGCGCGGTCCGGACTGCGGAGTCGGAGAACATCGCGATCGCCTCGAGCGCCGGACCTCTGGTGCGTCCGGTCGACCCGATCACCTGGTGGGCGAGGATGACCGGGGTCATCGACGAGCAGCGCACCGTGCAGCAGGCGGTCGGCGCCGACATCGGCTCGCGCGCGGAGGTGTTGCGCCGCAACGCCGCCTTGATCCTGGGCGCGTTCGTGCTCGCCGCGCTGGCGGCGATCGCGGTGGAAGTGGCGCTGGTCGTCTCCGCGGTGCGCGCCATCGTCCGGCCTTTGGCCATGCTGGCCGCGGACGCCGACGACGTATCGAGCCGGCGGCTGCCCGACGTGATCGCGGCTTGGCGCAACGGCGACGACACCCGACCGCCAGACCCGCCCGCACCGGTGCGGACACCGGCGGGCGCGAGCGTCGAGATCGACGCCGTGGCGCGAGCTTTGGATCGGGTGCAGTCCACCGCCTTCGACCTCGCGTCGGAGCAGGCGCTGGTGCGCCGCAACACCACAGAGTCGATGGTCAGCCTGGCCCGCCGCAGCCAGAATCTCGTGCGCCGCCAGCTCGGCCTGATCAGCGAATTCGAGCGGGAGGAACTCGATCCCAAGGCGCTGTCGAACCTGTTCGAACTCGACCATCTCGCCACCCGAATGCGCCGCAACGCCGAGAGCCTGCTCGTGCTGGTCGGCGAGGCCAGTCCGCGCCGCTGGGCCGAACCCATCCCGCTGAGCGACGTGATCCGCGCGGGCCTGTCCGAGGTGGACGACTACCGCAGGGTGGTGCTGCGCCGGATGGACGAGGTGCTCGTCACGGGCGCGGCGGCCAGCGAGCTGGCCCACATGCTCGCGGAGCTGATCGAGAACGGACTCGCTTTTTCCCCACCGGATCTCGAGGTCGAGATCTACGGGCGCGCCGGGCCGAACGGATATCTGCTCGCGGTGGTCGACCACGGAGTCGGCATGCCCGCCGACCATTTGGCCCAGGCCAACGCACGACTGCGCGGCGAACAGGATTTCGTCGTCGCGCCGACCCGCCATCTCGGCCACTACGTCGTCGGCAGGCTCGCCGAGCGGCTCGGCATCGGCGTCGAGCTGAGCGTCTCGCCAGTGAGCGGGATCGTCGCGCGCCTGACGCTGCCGTCGGGCATGCTCGACGCCGGACAGCTACAGCGCGACGACCCGAGTGAGCCCGCGCCACGCGCCGCCGCGCTCCCGATCGGTTCGAGTTCGCCGAAGCCACGTCCGCCTGCCGTCGAATCGACCGTGGCTCGCGCACCGGCTCGATCCTGGGCGAACGCCGGGTCGTCGGCCTACACCCCGGTCGTCGCCACGCTGACGGAACCGGCGGCCGCGCCGAGCATCGCCGCCCTCGAGTCGCGCAGCCCGGCAGCGGACTCCGAACCCGTGCCGCGGCACACCAAGAACGGCTTGGTCAAACGCAACAAGAAAGCTCGCGCGGCCGCTACGGGTGCACGGCCCAGCGCGGTGCCCCGATCGGAGGCCGCACCCGCGGTCGAGCGCTCACCCGAGGAGATCCGCGGCATGCTGTCCGCCTTCCGCTCGGGCTATCAGCGTGGAGCGCCCGGAAGGCACGCCGCCGCCCCGCGGGACGACCTCGTCCGCGCCGCCGATACGGCGCACGCATTCCAGCCCGCCGCGACCATGGCAGAGGAGATCCGGTGACCACCCACATATCGAGCGCCGACCCGCACACCTTCAATTGGATGCTGGCCAACTTCGTCCGCGAGACCGACGGTGTCCGCGAGACGGTCGCGGTCTCCTCGGACGGCCTGCTCATCGCCATGTCCGACGGCCTGGACCGCATCTCCGCCGACCGGCTCGCCGCCATGGTGTCCGGGCTGGTCGGGCTCGCCCGAAGCGCCTCGCGCAGCTACGCCTTCGACGGTCTGAAGCTGATCATGATCGAGATGAAGCGCGGCTTCCTGCTCGTCTCCGCCCTGGGCGACGGCAGCTGCCTGGGCGTGATCGCCGACAGCGGCTGCGACGTCGGCCTGGTCGGGTACGAGATGGCGGTGCTCGCCGAGCGTGCGGGCGCGCTGCTGGATCCCGCGCTCATCGCCGAACTGCGCGAGACGCTGCGGCGATGAGACGCGAATCCGCCGCCGACGATCGATTCGTGCGACCCTTCGTGGTCACCGCCGGACGCACCACGCCACTGCTGGACGGGTTGCGCATCGAGACGTTGGTGCGGGCCGAGCCCGCCGCGCTGTCCGCACCGCTGCGCTTCGAGCAGCTCACCCTGGTCCGGCTGTGCCAGCAGCCGCACTCCATCGCCGAAATCGGCACCGCGCTGCGGGTTCCGATCGGGGTGGCCAAGGTCGTCGTCAGCGACCTGGCCGCGACCGGACACGTGACCGTGCGCGCCGCCGACCAGCTCACCGCCGCTGCCATCGAGAGGATCAGGGACCTTGTCCGGGCACTCTGACATGCGAACGCCGACCATGCCGTCCTCGGTGAAAATCGTGATCAGCGGCGGTTTCGGCGTCGGGAAGACGACGTTCATCGGAGCCATCTCCGAAATCGAGCCGCTGGTGACCGAGGCGGCGATGACCGAGATGGCCGTCGGCGTGGACGACCTCGCACACCGTGCGGACAAGACACAGACCACCGTCGCCCTCGACTTCGGCCGCATCACCCTGGACAGTTCGCTGATCCTGTACCTGTTCGGCACGCCGGGCCAGGACCGCTTCGTCTTCCTGTGGGACGACCTGGTCGACGGTGCGCTCGGTGCGGTGATCGTGGTGGACACCAGCCGCGTCGACGACTGTTACCCGGTGCTGGACTATTTCGAGGAGCGCGGCACTCCCTTCGTCGTGGCGGTCAACCGCTTCGACGGCAGCGCCCACTTCGACCTCGGCGAGGTTCGCGAAGCGCTGGAGCTGGAGAACTGGATTCCGGTTCTGGAGTGCGATGCCAGGTCTCGCGATTCGGTCAAAGAGGTGTTGGTTTCGCTGCTGGAACAGGTATTGCTGCACCGCCCGGATCAGCTCACCGCGTGAGACATGGGCTGATCGCCACACACGGGGCTCGTCGGCGGTACGAAGTCTCCGGCCGGTGCCACACGGGTCGCCCGAGACCCCCGAGATGGTGCCGGACGAGGCGGCCGGCGCGGCGGCGCGCAGGGCAGGTTGATCTTCACCACCGATGCCGTGGACTCCACCTTCGCCCGGCTGCGCGACGCAGGCGCCGAGGTGACGCAAGAGCCGATCTCACCGCACACCCGACCGAAACGCGCCGCCGCGTCACCGCCGAGGTCGTGCGCCAGGCCGCCTACCGCGCCGCGGGCGCGGCTTTCGAGCGCGCTGGGCCGGTCCGCGGCCAATCGCGCCGAGAAGGCCGCCGACGCATCCTCGCGGGGTGAGGCTGGGGCGCTGCGCTATTTCGGCAGCGCCGGGACGATCGATTCGCCGACGGTCGCCAGGCGATCGCAGGGGTTCTGGTCCGCGGTCCGGTTGACCAGCGTCAGTTGCAGCAACCCCTGCCGAGCCGGGAAGAGCACGTCGCACATCTGGTCCTTGGCGGCGTCGTCGACGCGGAACCGGCGGCCGGGCCGTCCGGCGATGGTGACGTCCTGGAAGTCGACATTGCCGGGCTTGCGTTCGAACTCGGCCACGGACGCGCCGTTGGAGAACACGCCGAGGGTGAAGTCGGCGCCCTTCCATCCGCAGATCTCCCAGCCCGGCTGCTCGACCCCGCCCACACCGACCTGCTTGCTCGCGGGATCGAGCCCGGCGCTCGTCAGCGCGGCGTCGGGGATGCCGGTGCAGGGATCGAACAGCTGGGTGGCCGTGCTCGCGGCCTGCGTTGTGGTCGTCGCCGGTGACCCGCTGGACTCGTCGCCGCAGGCGGCCGCTCCGAGCACTACTGCTATTGCCAAGGGAATCAACGTAATTCGGTGCGCCATCCAGCCCTCTTGCCCTCCGGGTACATCGCGCCGGACTGTATCAGAGTCGCGCGGCGAGGTTTCGCGGCGGCCGAGGACGGGTACATGGTTGCTCGTGCGTCGGTGCCGGCGGCCGCATTCCATCGCCGGACATCGGTAGCGTGCCGGAAGCCTCGATCGGGGCGCCGAGTCGTCGTCAGCGACCCGGCCGACCGATTCGCGACCGTGCGCGCCGCCGACCGGCGCACCGCCGCTGCTATCGAGAGGAGCAGGGAGCTTGTCCGGGTATTCCGACACGCGAACGCCGACCATGCCGTCTTCGGTGAAAATCGTGGTCGGCGGTGGTCACGGCGTCGGGAAGACGACGTTCATCGGGGCCGTCTCCGAAATCGAGCCGCTGGTAGCCGCGGCGGCGACCGAGATCGCCCTCGGCGCGGACGATCCGGAGAGCTGGGCAGACGACCCGCGGCCCGGTGTCACCCTCGACGTCGGGCGCATCACCCTGGACAGCTCACTGCTGCTGTATCTGTTCGGCACGCCTGCCGAGGACGGTCTCGTCTTCCTGTGGGACGAACTGGTCGACGGGGCGCTGGGTGCCGTGATCGTGGTGGACACCGGCCGGGTCGAGGATTGTCAACCCGTGCTGGACCACTGCGCCGAACGCGGTACGCCCTTCGTCGTCGCGGTCAACCGCGTCGACGGCGGTGCCCACCGCGATGTCCGTGCGGTCCGCGCGGCGCTCGGGCTCGCACACTGGATCCCGGTTCTGGACTGCGATGCCAGGCAACGTGATTCGGTCAAGAGGGTGCTGGTCACCCTGGCCGAACAGGTCGTGTCGCACCGCACGGATCACCTCACCGCCCGTACCGCGGGCTGAGCGCGGCGCGGGTGCTCGCCCCGAGCGCGGCGCCCGCCGAGAATGTGACCGCGCCGCCGATGAATTCTCCGCGTGCTCGTCGTCTGTACTGTTGCCAGCCCTGACGACGACAAGGAGCACCATCATGAGCAACGGCGCCGACCTCGCCCTCACCCACATCGGCGTACTGGTCGGTGACCAGGACAAGGCCCTGGAGTTCTACCGCGACGTGATCGGCCTCGAGGTACGGGCCGACATGCCGTTCGCCGGTGGGCGCTGGGTGACCGTCGGCCCGGCGAAGCAACCGGGCATCGAGTTCATTCTGGAAACCCCCGAGATGGTGCCCGACGAGGCGGCCGGCGCGGCGGCGCGGGCGCGGCTGGCCAGCGGCGCGCAGGGCACGTTGATCTTCACCACCGATGCCGTGGACGCTACCTTCGCCCGGCTGCGCGACGCAGGCGTCGAGGTGACGCAAGAGCCGATCTCGCAGCCGTACGGGGTACGCGACTGCGGCTTCCGCGACCCGTGGGGCAACTACCTGCGCTTCTCCGAACTCCTCGGCTGAGCCGCGGGCGGCCGGTGTGGGCCGCGTCGCATACCCGCGCGGCCCGGAGGGCAATACTGTCTGATCATGGGCGAATCGATGAGCGAGATCGAACAGGACGCCATCCGGCCGCTGCGCGACGACATCCGTTTCCTCGGCGGCGTACTGGGCGACACCATTCGCGACCACGAGGGTCCGGAGGTCTTCGACCTCATCGAGCGGGTGCGCATCGAGGCGTTCCGGGTACGCCGCGAGGAGGTCGAGCGCAGCGCCGTCGCGGAGATGCTCGACGGTGTGGACATCGCGGTCGCTCTCCCGCTCATCCGCGCGTTCAGCTACTTCGTGCTGCTGGCCAATCTGGCCGAGGACATCCAACGCGACCGCCGCCGCGCCGCGCACGAGGCAGCGGGCGAACCGCCACAGGACTCGTCGCTGGCAGCCACCTACCGCAAACTGGACGCGGCGGCGCTCGACGGGTCTCGGGTCGCGGAGCTGCTGGCCGACGCGCTGGTCTCGCCGGTAATCACCGCGCACCCGACCGAAACGCGCCGCCGCACCGTGTTCGACGCGCAGGCCCGGATCACCGAGTTGATGCGCCTGCGCTTGCGCTACGCCGAGAACGAGCGTGAGCGGGCCGACCTGGAACTGCGGATCCGCCGCCAGGTGCTGAGCCTGTGGCGGACCGCGCTGATCCGCCTGGCCCGCTTGCGCATCCAGGACGAGATCTCGGTGGGTCTGCGCTACTACGACCTCACCCTGTTCGACGTGATCCCGGCGATCAACGCCGAAGTGCGCGCCGCGCTGCGCTCGCGCTGGCCGGGCGTCGAGCTGCTGCCACGCCCGATGCTGCGTCCCGGCTCGTGGATCGGCGGCGACCGGGACGGGAACCCGTACGTCACCGCCGATGTGGTGCGTCAGGCCGCTTTCCGCGCCGCGGGCGTCGCGTTCGAGCGATACCTGCGCGAGCTGGTGGAACTGGAGAAGACGCTGTCGCTGTCGGCCCGGCTGGTCACCGTGACGCCCGAGGTCGCCGCACTGGCCGAGACGGGATACCCCGATCCTGCCGCGCATGCCGACGAGCCGTATCGCCGGGCGCTGCACCACGTCCGGGCCCGGCTGACCGCCACCGCGCGGGCGGCGCTCGGCGAGGTTCCGCCGAACGGACTGGATGCCGGTGCGCGGCCCTATCCGACTCCGCAGGCGGTGCTGGACGACCTGGACGCGATAGACGCCTCGCTGCGGGGCAGCGGCGACGGCTTGCTCGCCGACGATCGCCTCGCCGCGTTACGTCACGCCATCGAGACCTTCGGCTTCCACCTACAGAGTCTGGACCTGCGGCAGAACTCCGAAGTGCACGAGCAGGTCGTCGCCGAACTGCTGTCCTGGGCGGGAGTCCACTCCGACTACGCGAGCCTGCCGGAGGAGCGCCGGGTGGAACTGCTGGCCGCCGAGCTGCGCACCCGCCGCCCGCTGCTCGGCCCGCACGCACGGCTGAGCGAGTCGGCCGCCAAGGAACTCGGCATCGTGCGCGCCGCGCGGGATGTGGTGGACACGCTCGGCGCGGCCGCGGTGCCGAACTACATCATCAGCATGTGCACCTCGGTCAGCGATCTGCTCGAGGCCGCCCTGCTGCTCAAGGAAGGCGGGCTGCTCGACCCGGGGGAGCCGGACGGGCCGCCGAACTGCCCGGTGGGCATCGTCCCGCTGTTCGAGACCATCGAGGACCTGGGCGCGGGGGCGGCGACACTGTCCGCGGCGCTGGAGGTGGGGGTCTATCGCGATCTGGTCGCCGCGCAAGGCATGCGCCAAGAGGTGATGCTCGGCTATTCCGACTCCAACAAGGATGGCGGATACCTCGCGGCGAACTGGGCGCTGTACCGGGCCGAGCTGGACCTGATCGAGGTCGCCCGCAAAACCGGCATCCGGCTGCGGCTGTTCCACGGCCGCGGCGGCACGGTAGGCCGCGGCGGCGGCCGCAGCTACGACGCGATCCTCGCCCAGCCCGCGGGGGCGGTGCGCGGCTCGCTGCGGCTCACCGAGCAGGGCGAGGTGATCGCCGCGAAATACGCCGAACCCGGTAGCGCGCACCGCAATCTGGAGTCGCTGATCGCGGGCACCCTGGAATCGACCCTGCTGGATGTGGAGGGACTCGGCGCCGACGCCGAGCCGTCCTACGGGATCATGGACGACCTCGCGGCCCGCGCCCGCGCCGCCTACGCGCGGCTGGTGCACGAAACCCCCGGATTCGTCGAATATTTCCGGCAGTCCACGCCGGTCGCCGAGGTGGGGGACCTGAACATCGGCAGCAGGCCCGCTTCGCGCAAGCCGACGAATTCGGTCGCGGACCTGCGGGCCATCCCGTGGGTGATGTCCTGGAGTCAGGCGCGGGTGATGCTGCCGGGCTGGTACGGCACCGGCGCCGCCCTGGAGGAGTGGATCGGCGGTGACCCGCAACGCCTGGCCACCTTGGCGGACCTGTACCGGCGCTGGCCGTTCTTCCGCACGGTGCTGTCCAACCTGGCCCAGGTGATGGCCAAGAGCGATCTCGATATCGCCGCGCGCTACGCCGAACTCGTGGACGACGTGGCGTTGCGCGAGCAGATCTTCGGCATGATCCGCGACGAGCACGCCCGCACCGTCCGCATGCACGCCGCGATCACCGGCAACGATCATCTGCTGGCCGACAACCCGTCGCTGGCCGAGTCCATCCACAACCGCTTCCCCTACCTGGAACCGCTCAACCAGATGCAGGTGGAGCTGCTGCGCCGCCTGCGCGCCGGGGACGATTCCGAACTGGTGAAACGCGGCATCCTGCTGACCATGAACGGCCTGGCCACCGCGCTGCGCAACTCGGGCTGAGCCGCCTAGGGCCCCGTGCCGGGAAGGAATGTCGTGACGATCGATGAAGCCGCCGTCGCGGCGCTCGCGGATCGCCGGATCGGTCCCGAGCACAAGGGCATGCCGCCCGAATCCTGGGGGCTGACCGTGCGGGAATTCCGCACCGGCGCTGTGCCGCTCGACTCGCTGGAGACGCCGGTGCTCACCGTCGACCGCGCGGCCTTGCGGACGAACATCGCGGTCATGGCCGACTGGGTGCGCGCGGCCGGTGTGCGGTTGGCGCCGCACGGCAAGACCACGATGGCGCCACAGGTGTGGGCCGACCAGTTGGCGGCGGGCTCGTGGGGCATCACACTGGCCACCATCTGGCAGACCCAGGTGGCCCGATCGTTCGGTGTCGTCCGGGTGCTGCTGGCCAACGCGCTGGTCGATCCGGTCGGATTGCGCTGGGTCGCGGCGGAATCGGCGCGCGACCCGTCCTTCGAGTTCGTCTGCTGGGCCGACAGCGTCGAGACGGTCGCGCTGATGGACGCGCACCTGCGCACCGCCCCGGGGTCGGCGCGGATCCGGGTGCTGGTGGAACTCGGCGGTCCGCACGGCCGAACCGGTGCGCGCACGGTGGAACAGGCGCACGCCGTGGCGCGGGCGATCGGCGCGGCATCCCGGCTGACGCTCGCCGGCGTCGGTGGTTACGAGGGCGCGCTCGCCCACGACCGCACCGCGAGCGGCGTTCGCGCGGTGCGTGACTACCTCGGCGAACTCGCCCGCCTGCACCGGGAACTCCTCGCGGCGGGGCGATACCGCGGTCCGGCCGTCGTCACCGCCGGTGGCAGTGCCTATCCGGAGCTGGCGCTCGAATACCTCGCCCCGCTGTCCGACGAGCAGGGCGAACAGGGTGCCGCGACGACGGTCGTCCTGCGCTCGGGTGCGTACGTCATCCACGACGACGGCTTCTACGCGAGCATGTCGCCGCTGGCGGCTCCCGGATACGCGCGGCCGCTGCGCTCGGCGATGCACGGCTGGGCGCGCACCCTCTCGCGCCCTGAGCCGGGGCTCGCCCTGCTGGACGCGGGCAAACGCGATCTGCCTTTCGACGAGGGGCTGCCGATTCCGCAACGCGTCGCGGGGCCCGCGGGCGGTGCGCTGGACGCGGGCGCGACGGTCTCCGCGCTCAACGACCAGCACGCCTTCCTCCGGCTTCCGGTCGGCGCCGCGGAGTTGCCCATCGGGTCGGTCGTGCGGCTCGGGCTGTCGCATCCGTGCACCGCCTTCGACAAATGGCGCCTGATCCCGGTGATCGACGACGCCGACGCCCAGACGCCCCGGGTGGTCGATCTGCTGCACACGTTCTTCTAGGCGACGCGGTTTCCCGGTATACGAGAAGCTTCGGCCACAGCGATGCCGGGCGCTCGCGACGGCTCGGCCCCGCGTTCCTCGATCATCCGATGCGAGCGGCGCGCGCTCCGAATGGTTCGGCGGGAAGGCGCGAAGTCCGGCACCGGAGCCACCCGTATTCGTCTCGCCAGGGCAGCGGCAGTGATACCGGTTACGCTCCCGATTCTTGACACTACATCTGTAGTATCGTTTGCGATAGCTGCTCGTCGAGCGGTTCGGAGAAAGGGGAAGCGATGGCCGAGGCGCTCATCGTGGGCGGTGGCATCGGTGGCCTGGCGACCGCGGTGGCCTTCTTGCGGCGAGGCCACCGCGTCGAAGTGCTCGAGCGGGCCGCCGAGATCACCGAAGTCGGCGCCGGGCTGTCGCTGTGGCCCAACGCGATTCGCGCCCTCGACGCCCTCGGCTTGGGCGACGAGGTGCGGGCACGGGCCGTCGAGCAGGGGGCGGCGGGCATCCGTGATCGCGTCGGACGGTGGCTGACCAGGATGGACGCCGAGGCGATCCGGGCTCGGTACGGCAGCCCGGTCATGCTGCACCGCGCCGACCTGGTGCACATCCTGCGCTCCGCGATACCGGCGGCGGCGCTGCGCACCGGCGTCACCGTGGCCGAGGCCCGAGCCGACGGCACGGTGGTGCACTCGGCCGGAATCTCCAGCGCGGACATCGTCGTCGGCGCGGACGGCATTCGCAGCGTCGTGCGTCGCACCGTCTGCGGTGAGATCCGCCCCCGCTACGGCGGCTACACCGCGTGGCGGGTGGTCGTCACACCACGTGAGCCGGTCCCGGAGATGGGTGAAAGCTGGGGGCGCGGTGAGCGTTTCGGGTACGTGCCGCTCGCGGACGGCCGCGTCTACTGCTTCGCCACCGCGAACATGCCCGCCGGGAAGGCGGGCGGCGGGGTGGACGAGTTGCGCGCCCGGTTCGGCGGATGGCACGACCCGATCCCCGCCCTGCTGGCCGCGGCCGGGGACGCGGAGGTGCTGAAGCACGACCTCTACGACCTGCCGACGCCGAAGAGCTTCGTGGCAGGCCGGATCGCGCTCGTGGGAGACGCGGCGCACGCCATGATGCCCACCCTCGGGCAAGGCGCCTGCCAGGCGCTGGAGGACGCCGTGGTGCTGGCCAGGGTGGTCGACAGCGGCGGTGACCTCGCCGATTACGACCGGGAACGCAGGCCGCGCACCCGGATGATCGCCGCACGCTCGCGCCGGCTCGGCGCGGTGGCGCAACTGTCGTCGGCGCCCGTCGTCGCGATCCGCGACGCCTTGGTGCGGGCGGTCCCCGACTCGGTGCAACTCGGATCGCTCGCCGCCGTCCTGGATTGGCGCGGCTAGCCGGTGCGCTCGCCGCGGTAGTCGCGCACGGCGCGCACGCAGCGGGCGGCCTGCGCGCGCAGCGCCTCGACGAGTTCCGGTGGGCCGTCGAGCAGGGTGAAGTCGAGATCGACCGAGGTGATCATCCACACCAGCTGCTCCGGCGACTCGCTGCCGACGTGCAGGCGGCAGCTGTGCTCGTCGACGGCTTCCAGGACGCCGGTGCCCGGCCACACGCGGTCGGCGGCGTCATCGGCCGAGCGGTGCAGGAGCACCGTCGCCTGATGCGGCCACGCACGGGTCGACAGCCGCATCGAAAGATACGCCGCGACATCGCCTTCCGGCGGCTCGCGTGGTGCGTAGCGTGGGCCGGTCGGAATCCGCGGGGTGATCCGGTCCGCCCGGAAGGTGCGCCAGTCGGTGCGTTCCACGTCCCAGGCGACCAGGTACCAGTGCCTGCTGAAGTGCACGAGGGTGTGCGGCTCGACGGTGCGCAGGCCCAGTGTTCCGTTGTGCGCGCGATAGTCGAACCGCAGCCGTTCGTGGCGCTGACACGCTTCGGCGATGGCCATGAGCGTGTCCGGATGGACTTCGGGCACCGGCGCCGCGACGCGCAGAGTGGCGCCGCGCAGCGTGCGGACCCGGTGGCGCAACCGGGGCGGCAGTACCTGCTCCAGCTTGCTCAGCGCGCGCAGCGCCGCCTCCTCGAGTCCGGTCACGCTGCCACCGGCGGCGCTGCGCAGCCCGACCGCCACCGCGACCGCTTCGTCGTCGTCCAGCAGCAGCGGCGGCAACGCGGCGCCCGCGCCGAGCCGGTATCCGGCGGCGCCCCGGGTGGCATGCACCGGATAGCCGAGTTCGCGCAGCCGATCGATGTCGCGACGCACGGTTCGACCGGTGACGCCGAGCCGTGCGGCCAGTTCGGCGCCGGTCCAGTCGGGACGGGTCTGCAACAGAGTCAGCAGGGCGAGCAGGCGAGCCGACGTTTCCAGCATCACGCCAGAATGCCGGAAAGATAGGAACGATCCCGTCCTAAGCGCTACCTACCGTGGCCGACATGACAACCGAACCGGACATTCGCCCTTTCCGCATCGACATCCCCCAGGAGAAGATCGACCATCTGCACCGGCGTCTCGCCGAGACGGCGTGGCCGAGCGACCTGCCCGGCGCGGGATGGGACAAGGGCATGCGGGTGTCCTACCTGCGGCCGCTGGCCGAGTACTGGCGGACCGAATTCGACTGGCGCGCCGTCGAGGCGACGCTGAACGAGCTGCCGCAGTTCGTCACCGCCATCGACGGGCAGCGGATGCACTTCCTGCACGTGCGCTCGCCGGAGCCGGATGCGCTGCCGCTGGTGCTCGGTCACGGCTGGCCCGCGTCGTTCGTCGAGTTCCTGGACGTGCTCGGGCCGCTGAGCGATCCCCGCGCCCACGGTGGCGACCCCGCCGACGCGTTCCACCTGGTTGTTCCCTCGCTGCCGGGGTTCGCGTTCTCCGAGGTGTCTCCGGATCCGGGTGCGGGCTCGACCGAGCGGTTCGCGGAGGTGGTAGCGGCACTCATGGCGCGGCTGGGCTACGACCGCTACGGCGTGCAGGGCGGCGACGCCGGATACTTCATCGCCGCACAGCTGGGCCATATCGCTCGGGAACACGTCGTGGGCCTCCATGTGAACGGCCCGATCACGATTCCCTCCTGGGACAGCGGCGACGGCGAATCGTGGGGGACGGCGGCGTCCGCGTCGGCCGAGTGGTCCCCGGGTGCATCGGAGGCCGAGTACAGCCCGGAGGACCAGGCGAGGCTGGCGACCCTGACCGGCCCGGAGAGCTACGCCCGCTACGACTACGCGACCGTGCAGGCCAACCGCCCGCACACGCTGGCGATCG
The DNA here is from genome assembly GCF_055590505.1 of Nocardia sp. NPDC041819. Classification (NCBI taxonomy): domain Bacteria; kingdom Bacillati; phylum Actinomycetota; class Actinomycetes; order Mycobacteriales; family Nocardiaceae; genus Nocardia; species Nocardia sp. NPDC041819. The sequence continues at coordinate 169,232 of NZ_JBVJAP010000014.1, forward strand.
GCCTGCAGGACTCGCCCGCCGGGCTGCTGTCCTGGATCGCCGACCTGTTCCGGCAGTACACGAACCCGGCGATCGAACTGCCGGACGAGGCGGTGGGCCGGGACGCGCTGCTGACCAACGTCAGCCTGTACTGGTTCACCGGAACCCTCGCCTCCTCGCTGCGGCTCTACAGCGAATCCGCGGCCTGGGGCGCGCCGGTGGTGAAGTCCGATGTGCCGACCGCGGCGGCGATCTTTCCCGGCGACATGTCCATTCGAAAGCTCGCCGAACAGGCGCACGACATCGTCCGGTGGACGGAGTTCGATCGTGGCGGGCATTTCGCGGCGATGGAGGCGCCGGATCTGTTGATCGCGGACGTGCGCGAGTTCTTCCGCACACTGCGCTGAGCGACAGCCGCTTTCGCGATCAGCGCCGGCCGGGACGAGGCGAACCAGGCGCGGGTGGCGGCGCTGCGCGATCGGACCGGCGGGGCTGCCCGACGCGGACCGAGTCATCACGAGCTGGGATGATCCTCGCCCGGCGGGGCACGGGAACGGTTCGCGGGTCCGATGATCGGAAGCGCCGGATCCGCTCCTACCCGCCGGGTTGCCGCGCGGTCGAGCCCGGGTGATCGGATTTCGCGGAGTAGCGCGCGTGCATGGCGGCGGCTGTCGCCGCGAGCCGTGCGCGCAGCTGCGACGGCTCCAGCACTTCGACGAACTCGCCGAGCGGCAGCAGGCCGTGCGCGAGCACCTCGTAGGACTCCGACGGCACGACCACCTCCACCCACCCCTCGGCATCGGGCGGCCCGGAGGAGGCCAGTGCTTCGGCGACCGCCGCCGGATCGTTCATCAGCCGCAGCAACCGCAGGTGGGTGGCGGCGATCCGGCAGCGCGCCCGGACGCGCAGCATCGAACGCGCGAAATCGTCGGCGGCGTCGGTCCAGTGCGCCCGCAGATCGAATCCGGCCGGGCGGGCGAAGGATTCGCCGGTCGTCTCGGCGGAGAGGATCCGGCCCACCCGATACGAGCGGGGCGTGTGCCCGCTGCGGGCGACGAGGTACCAGGTGCCTGCCTTGAGCACCAGGCCGAGTGGGTCGAGCAGGCGCTCGACGACCTGATCCTTGCGGGCGTAGCGCACACGCAGCCTCCGGTCGTGCCAGAGCGCGCCGGCGATCGTCGCGAGCGTCGGCGTCTCGTCCGGCCGGTGGAACCAGCCCGGCGCGTCGACATGCACCCGCTCGGCGATGCGCGTCGCCCGCCCGCGCAATTCCGGCGGCAGCGCGGCGAGCATTTTCAACTGCGCGGTGGCCAGCACGGTGCCGAGGCCGAGATCGGCGGCGGCGCCGGGCAAGCCGGTCAGCAGCACCGCGTCGGCCTCGTCGGTGGTCAGGCCGGTGAGCCGGGTGCGATAGCCGTCCACCAGACGGACGCCGCCTGCCCGGCCCGGTTCGCTGTAGACCGGGACACCGGCCGCAGAAAGGGCCTCGACATCGCGATAGACGGTGCGCACCGACACTTCCAGTTCCCTGGCCAGTTCGGGCGCGGTGAGCCGGCCTCGGGTCTGCAACAGCAGCAGCAGTTGCACCAGCCGACTCGCCCGCATGCAGGCGACACTAGCCGGAAACCTTGACACGAGACGGCAGGGTTTCGCCGTACCGTCCTCGGCATGACCACTTGGAGCCGATTCACCGAAGAAGCACCGCACGTCGCCGAGGTCTTCGCCCGCAGGCACCGCGCGGCGGGCAATCTCTGCATGCTCGGCACGATCCGGGCCGACGGATCACCGCGGATCAGCCCGGTCGAACCACGCGTCTTCGAGGAGTTCCTGGTGCTCGCGGGCATGCCGGGCACGACCAAGTTCCGCGATCTGGCTCGGGATCCACGCTTCTGCCTGCACACCGCCACCGTGGACACGAACGTGTCCGACGGTGACGCCAAACTCTTCGGCGCCGTCGTCGACCTGCCCGACCGGGACGTACACGTCCGCTTCGCCCAGCACCTGTTCGACGCGACCGGTTTCGACATCCGGGGCCGGGAGTTCGACCACTTCTACGTCGCCGATCTCACCGGGGCGTCGACGGTGGAGGTCGACGGCGACCACCTCGACATCACCATTTGGAAGCCGGGCGAAGGGGAGCGCGTAGTGCGCAAGCACTGAGCCGGCGGCTCGGCGCGACGACCTCACTCCCGCGCCGTCAGTTGGGCGGCGATCGGGCTCGGGACCGGGACGCCGCGGCGGTGCAGGTCGGTGAGGAATCGGCGGACGAGGGGATCGCCCGGGGTGGAGGTGAGGCAGACGACCTCGCGCGTCAGTGGCGGCCGCAGGCTGCGGACGGCGCCGGGGAATGTCGCGGTCAGCGCGCTGGTGGGCACGAGGGCGGTGCCGAGACCGGCGGCGGCGAGCTGGGCGGCGGTGGTGGCTTGACGGGTCCTGGTCGCCGCGGTCAGCGCCACTCCGCGGCCTGCGGCGACTTCGTCGAGCCAGGCGCTGAGGCCGTTGTCGGGGTGGTAGTGCACCACCGGGCGTTCGGCGATGTCCGCCAGTGTCATCGCTGCCGGGGGCTTCCCGGCGTCGTCCGGCAAAGCCGCGACGATCTCCTCGTTTCCGATCACGACGAGGTGGCCCTCCCAGCGCGACGGCCTCGGCCCGAGGGCGAGATCGGCCGTGCCGACGGCCACCATCTCGGCCATGGCGTCGGCGCTGGACACCTCGGACAGGGTGAGGCGTACCTCTGGACGACGGCGATGCCAGACGCGCAGCACGGGGGCGAGCAGGCTCGCGGACATGCTGTCGGCGCACGCGATGCGCAATTGCCCGGTCGCGCCCGCGGCGACGGCGCGGCCGCCCGCGACCACCCGTTCGGCGGCGGCCACCGCGGCGCGTGCGTCCGCGGCGATCGCACGGCCCGCGGCCGTCGCCCGTACGCCACGCGGGAGCCGCTCGAGCACCGGCGTGCCGAGTTCGCGCTCCAGCGAGGCGATCTGGTGCGACAGCCCGGGTTGCGACAGATGCAGTCGAGCGGCGGCTTCGGTCACCGAACCGGAGTCGAGCACGGCGATCAGGCACTCGAGCGCGCGCAACGTAGGCATTCGATAATTCTATGGCAAACCACGAAACTATCGATCCCGCGACGGGATGGCGGTGATCGCCCAGGTCGTTCCTCTCGGTGGGGGACAGCACACCTACCGAGAGGAAAACTCATGACAGGCACGTTGGACGGCAAGAAGCTCGTCATCGTCGGCGGTGGATCGGGCATCGCTCGGCAGATCGCCCGAGACGCGGTCGCCGCGGGCGCGACCGTGGTGCTCGCGGGCCGCGACGAGCGCGCCGTGGCCGCGGCACGGGAGCACGTGATGGGCGCGGCCCGCGGTCGCCGTGCGGCGGTCGAAGCGATCCGGATCGACCTCGGTACCGAGGACTCCGTCGCCCGGGCAGCCGAGGAAGTCGGTGAGCTGGACTATCTGGTGTCAGTGGCCGCGTCCCACGCGAACGGGCCCGTGGCCGCGCTGGCTCGGGCGGCGATCGTGCGGGCCTTCGACGCCAAGGTGATCGGCCCGATCCTGCTCGGCAAGCACTTCGGCGCCCGGATCAGGCAGGGCGGAGCGCTGCTGCTGTTCTCCGGAGTAGCCGCGTGGCGGCCCGCGCCGGGACGGACGGTGATGGCTACGACCAATGGCGCGGTGAGTTTCCTCGCCGAGGCGCTGGCGGTCGAGTTGGCGCCGGTCCGGGTGAACGCGCTGTCGCCGGGCATTGTCGACTCGGGCGTCTGGGACGGCATGGGCGAGCGGAAAGAGCACTTCTTCGATGAGGTTGCGGCCGTCAATCCGGCGCGCCGGGTCGGCAGCCCCGCCGATATCTCCGCCGCGGCGCTGCTGGCGCTGACCAATCCCTTCTTGACCGGAACGACCCTGCACGTCGATGGCGGCGGCCGACTGACCTGAGCGCGGATCGCATCGCTACCGGTTCGGTCCACCTTTGCCGAGTTCGGCGCGCCGACGCGTCAGGAAATTTCGTTCGGCCGCGTTGTCGGTGCGGTCGAGGGCGGCGTCGTAGGCGGCGACGGCGTCGGCGGTGCGCCCGAGACGGGCCAGCAGGTTCGCGCGGATGGCGTGGAACAGGTGGTATCGCTCGAGAGCGAGGGCGTCCACCAATTCCAATGCCGTCGCCGGACCGTCCACTTCGGCGACCGCCACCGCGCGGTTGAGGGCTACGACCGGGCTCGGTGTGAGCGCGGTGAGCTGGTCGTAGAGCCGCAGGATCTGGGTCCAATCGGTGGCCGCCGCGACGGGGGCGTCGGCGTGCACCGCGTTGATCGCCGCTTGGAGTTGGTACGGCCCGGGCCGGTTGCGGCGCAGGCACTGCCGCACGAGCGCGTGCCCCTCGGCGACGAGGTCGCGGTCCCACCGGCTGCGATCCTGTTCCGCGAGGGGGATCAGGGAGCCGTCGGAGCCGATGCGCGCGGCCCGGCGAGACTCGCTGAGCAGCATCAATGCGAGCAGGCCCGTCACCTCGGGCTCGTCCGGCATCAGCTCCGCCGTGAGACGCCCCAGGCGAATCGCCTCGGCGCAGAGATCGGCCTTGACCAGCCGCGCACCGGAGGAGGCCGTGTGTCCCTCGGTGAAGATCAGGTAGACGACGGCGAGTACCGCGCGCAGCCGGGCGGGCAGGTCCGCGTCGGCGGGCACCCGGTACGGGATGCGGGCGTCGCGGATCTTGCCTTTGGCGCGAACGAGGCGCTGCGCCATGGTCGTTTCGGAGACCAGGAACGCGCGGGCGATCTCGGCGGTGCTCATCCCCCCGAGCAGCCGGAGAGTCAGCGCCACCTGTGCCTCCGGCGCCAGAGCGGGGTGACAGCAGGTGAAGATCAACCGCAGCCGGTCGTCGCGCACGGCGCTCAGCGCCTCCTCCGGCTCGTCTTCGGCGTGCAGGAGGGCGGCCTGCGCGTGCCGGTCCGCGCGGGAGGCCTCGCGGCGCAGGCGGTCGATGGCCCGGTTACGCGCGGTGGTGATGATCCAGCCGGGCGGGCTCGGCGGGAGACCGTCGGCGGGCCAGCGCTGGACGGCGGCGGTGAAGGCGTCCTGCACCGCGTCCTCGGCGACGCCGATGTCGCCGAAGACGCGGACCAGGCTCGCGACCGCTCGGCCGTAATGCTGCGCGAAGACCGTTTCGATCACCGAGCCGGTCACGGGTTCGCCCATCCGTCAGTCCTGGATCGGACGGACCTCGACGGGAAGGCCGACGACGGCGGTGAGCTTGCGGCCCCATTCCAGCGCTTCGTCGAGATCGGCGGCGCGGATGACGGTGAACCCGCCGATGTGCTCCTTGCCTTCGACGTACGGGCCGTCGGTGATCAGCACGTCCTCGCCGCGGGCGTGCAACACGGTCGCGGTGCCGGGCGCGTGCAGACCGGCGGCGAACACCCAGGTTCCCGCCGCCCGCATCTCGTCGTTCAGCGCGCCGAGTTCGCGCATGATCTCGTCCAGGTTCTCCGGCACGCCCGCGTCGGGCTGGTAGATGCTGAGCAAGTAGTGCTTCATCGCGTCGTTCTCCTCATCCGCGCCGGTAGGTGGTGATGACGACACCGGTTCCCGTGGTCGTCACCGTGTCGGTCATCCGCAGGCCGCCCAGCGCCACGCCGGCGAACAATCGGCGGCCCGAACCGAGTACCACGGGGTGGATCAGCAGGAGGTACTCGTCCACCAGATCGTGGCGCATCAGCGAGCGCAACAGGTCACCACTGCCCAGCACCACCAGATTCCGGTCCGGTTCCCGCCGCCGCAACTCGGGGACCGCCGTCACCGCGTCACCGCCGAGCCATGTCGAGTTCTGCCAGGCCAGTGGCCCGCTACAGGTGCGGGAAGCGACGAACTTCTCGGTCTTGTCCAGCGCATCGGCCATCGGGTCGCCGACCTGTCGCGGCCAGTATCCCGCGAAGTCCTCGTAGGTGCGCCTGCCGAGCAGCAGCGCGCCGCGGTTCGCGGCCATGTGCCTGCCCATGACCTCGGCCTGCACCGGGTCGTCGTGCCGGTGCGCCCAGCCGCCGTGCGCGAATCCGTCTCGGGTGTCCTCGTCCGTCCGCCCGGGCGCCTGCATGACGCCGTCCAGGGTCAGGTGCTCCACCGCGATGATCTTGCTCATCTCCGCTCCTTCCGGGACCGGCGCGGCGCCGGTCGCACCATCTATACGAACGGGCCCCCGGCGGATCGACAGCGTCGCCGAAATCTTCGCTCTCAGGATGAACAGCCGCGAGAAGCCTCGACGGGTGCGGGCAAGAGACGTTGGATCTCGCCATAGCTGACGATTCCCGGCGGAACGGAGTCGTCGTGCCGCACGGCGCGTGCGACGTCCAGCGCGGCCGACAGCGCCGCCCGGTACAGCAGCGACCCGGTACTGATCCGGCGCACGCCCAGCTCGGTCAGCGTCGCGAGGCCCGGCCCATCGGCCGAATAGAGGACGTTCACGGGCACTTCACTCGCCGCCACGACTAGCTCGATACGCGCCGGGTCGGTCAGTCCGGGCACGAAGACGCCGTCGGCTCCGGCCGCGGCATACCGGCGTACGCGATCGTGGGTGGAGCCGTGGTCGAGCCCCAGCCAGTAGGTGTCGACGCGAGCATTGACGAACAGTTCCGGTGTGCGCTCCTTGACCGCCGCGATCAGCGCGGCCTGGTGCTCGGGCGCGGCGAGCGCCGATCCGAGGCGGCCGTCTTCCAGGTTGACGCCCGCGATCCCGCAGGCCGCGAGCTGTCCGGCGAAATCAGCGACCGCGCCCGGCCGCTCGTCGAACCCGGCCTCGATGTCCACGGTGACCGGGATCGGCAGCCGCGCGAGGCGCCGGGCCGAGGCGAACGTCTCCGCCTTCGTGAGGCCCGCGCCGTCGGTGCGCCCGGCCGCGGCGGCCACGCCCAAGCTGGTGGTGCCGATCGCCGCGAATCCCTCGTTGGCCAGCAGGGCGGCCGAGGCGAAGTCCCAGGCGTTCGGCAGGACGAGGGGACGGTCGCGGTGGTGCAGGCCGCGGAAGATCTCGAACTTGGCCGGCGGGGTCGCCGCCGCGGAAGACGAAGTCATGCCGCGACCGTAGCGACGGGACATTTCGGTGAGCGCCGAAACGACGGCCCGCCATGATGGTGTGGTGCCGACCAGAGGAACCGAACTGGCGGGCTTGGCCGCGCTGCTCGCCGACCGCACCCGCGCCGACATCTGCCTGGCGCTGGTGGACGGGCGGGCCTGGACCGCGGGCGAACTCGCGCGCCACACCGGCGTCGCGCCGTCCACCGCCACCGAGCATCTGGACCGCCTGCGCGACGGCGGACTGGTCGTCGAGCACCGGCAGGGCAGGCACCGCTATCTGCGGCTGGCCGGCCCGCAGGTCGCGGAGTTGCTCGAGACCATGGTCGCCCATCTCGGCCCGCCCGCCGCACCGGTCACCGGGCTGCGCACCGCCACCGTCGCCGCCGGGCTGGCCAGGGGCCGCACCTGCTACGACCATCTCGCGGGGCGCCTGGGCGTGGCCGTCACCGACGCCATGACAGCGCGCGGTCTGCTGAGCGGTGACGCTGGTTTCGCCCTGACCGGGTCCGGCGCGGCATGGCTCACCGGGCCGATGGGCATCGACCCTGCCGCGTTGCGCGCCACACGCCGCCCGGTGGCGCGGCCCTGTCTCGATTGGACCGAACGCCGAGTCCATCTGGGCGGCTCGGCGGGCGCGCAGCTGTGCCGCCGCCTGAAGGAGCTGGGGTGGATCAAGAGCGTCGGCAGCGGCCGCGCCGTGCGCGTCACCGCGCTGGGCGAAGCCGGACTGGCGCAGGCGCTGGACATCGACCCGCTCGCGCTGCGCTGACCTGCGACGAACCGGCTCGGCGGGATGCGGCCCGCCCTGCCGTTTGCGCGCGGACCGGGTGGGTATCAGGTCCTCGTGACCACGCTCGCGGCGACCAGGCTGTGAATGAGCTTGCATAGTCATGCATAATCATCACATGGTTGATTCCTCGGTCGGACCCGTCGTGCGGGTCGCGGTAGCCGGTGCCAGCGGGTACGCGGGCGGCGAAGTGTTGCGTCTGCTGCTGGGGCATCCGGCCTACCGAACCGGGCGCCTCGTCATCGGGGCGCTGACCGCGGGCTCGAACGCGGGCACCGCGCTGGGAGAGTTGCAGCCGCATCTGCTGCCGCTGGCCGACCGGGTGCTCGCACCGACCACGACCGCCGAACTGGCCGGCCACGATGTGGTCTTCCTCGGCCTGCCGCACGGTCAGTCGGCGGCCATCGCCGCCGAACTCCCCGAGTCCACGGTGGTCATCGACTGCGGCGCCGACTTCCGCCTCACCGACCCGAAAGCCTGGGAGAAATACTACGGCAGCCCGCACGCGGGCAGCTGGCCCTACGGTCTGCCCGAGCTGCCCGGCGGCCGGGAGAAACTGCGCGGCGCGACGCGGATCGCGGTCCCCGGCTGCTATCCGACCGTCGCCAGCCTCGCGCTGGCTCCCGCCGTCGCCGCGGGCATCGTGGAGCCCGCCGTGCACGTGGTAGCGGTGAGCGGAGCCTCCGGCGCGGGCCGCAAGCTGGACATCGGCCTGCTGGGGTCGGAGGTGATGGGTTCGGCGCGGGCCTACGGGATCGCGGGCGCGCACCGGCACACACCGGAGATCGCGCAGAACCTGACGGCGGCGGGCGGCACGGACGTCGCGGTGTCGTTCACGCCGGTCCTCGCGCCGATGCCGCGCGGCATCCTCGCCACCTGCACCGCGCCCACACGCGTGGACGCCGCGCAGGCGCGCGCCGTCTACGAGAAAGCCTATGCCGACGAGCCTTTCGTGCACCTGCTGCCGGAGGGCACACTGCCGCAGACCGGTTCGGTGCTCGGCTCCAACGCCGTCACCCTGCAGGTCGCGGTGGACGCCGACGCGGGCCTGCTCGTGGTGATCGGCGCGATCGACAACTTGACCAAGGGCACCGCGGGCGCCGCGGTCCAATCGATGAACCTGGCCCTCGGATTCGAGGAGACCGAAGGACTTTCCACCGTAGGAGTGGCACCGTGACGACAGTCGACATCGCCGACGGCAAGCTGGTGCGGACGCAGGGCGTGACCGCCCCGCTCGGCTTCCGCGCCGCGGGCATTGCCGCGGGCATCAAGGCCAGCGGCAAGCCCGATCTGGCGCTGGTGTTCAACGAAGGCCCGGAGTACCCGGCCGCCGGCGTATTCACCCGCAACAAGGTGAAGGCCGCTCCGGTGTTGTGGTCGCAGCAAGTGCTGAGCGGCAAGCGGCTGCGCGCGGTGATCCTGAACTCGGGCGGCGCCAATGCCTGCACCGGCCCGGGCGGATTCCAGGACACCCACAAGACCGCCGAGGAACTCGCCGCCGCGCTGAGCAATTGGGGCACCGAGACCGGCGCGGGTGAGATCGCCGTCTGCTCGACCGGACTGATCGGCGACCGGCTCCCGATGGACAAGCTGCTCCCCGCGGTCACCGAGATCGTCCACGAGATGGGCGGCGGACTGTCCGGCGGCTCGGATGCCGCCTGGGCCATCATGACCACCGACACCGTGCCCAAGGAGGCGGCGTTCCACCACCGCGACAAGTGGAACGTCGGCGGCATGGCGAAGGGCGCGGGCATGCTCGCGCCGTCGCTGGCCACCATGCTGGTGGTGCTCACCACCGACGCGGCGGTGACCGCGGAGCAACTCGACCGAGCGCTGCGCAACGCCACCGCGCGAACCTTCGACCGGCTCGACGTGGACGGCTCCTGCTCCACCAACGACACCGTGCTGCTGCTGGCCAACGGCGCCAGCGAAGTCACGCCCAGCCAGGAGGAACTCGACGCCGCCGTGCTCGCGGTCTGCGACGACCTGGCCGCCCAGCTGATGGCCGACGCCGAGGGCGTCACCAAGCGGGTGCTGGTCACCGTCGCGGGCGCGGCCACCGAGGACGAGGCCGTCGCCGCGGCGCGCACCGTCGCCCGCGACAGCCTGGTCAAGACGGCGCTGTTCGGGTCGGACCCGAACTGGGGACGGGTGCTGGCCGCGGTCGGCATGGCGCCGGTCACGCTCGACCCGAACCGGATCTCGGTGTCGTTCAACGGCAAGCCGGTGTGCATCGATGGCGTCGGCGCGCCCGGCGCCCGCGCGGTCGACCTGTCCGGCACCGACATCGAGGTGCTGATCGAGCTGAACGTCGGGTCGGCGAGCGCGAGCATCCGCACCACCGACCTGTCGCACGGTTACGTCGAAGAGAACTCGGCCTACAGCTCATGACCAGTCAGGTGCTGCATTCGCTCTCCGCGCTGGACAAGGCGCACGTCCTGGCCGACGCCCTGCCGTGGTTGCAGAAGTTCCGGGACAAGATCGTCGTCGTGAAGTACGGCGGCAACGCCATGATCGACGATCACCTCAAGCAGGCCTTCGCCGCCGACATGGCGTTCCTGCGCACGGTCGGCGTGCACCCGGTGGTGGTGCACGGCGGCGGCCCGCAGATCAGCGCGATGCTGAAGAAGCTCGGCCTGCAAGGCGAATTCCGCGGCGGCTTCCGGGTGACCACTCCGGAGGTGATGGACGTGGTGCGGATGGTGCTGTTCGGTCAGGTCGGTCGCGAACTGGTCGGCCTGATCAACTCGCACGGCCCGTACGCGGTCGGCATCTCCGGTGAGGACGCCGGGCTGTTCACCGCGACCCGCCGCACCGTCGAGGTGGACGGTGAGCCCACCGACATCGGCCTGGTCGGCGACGTCACCGAGGTGAACCCGGACGCCGTGCTGGACCTGATCGGCGCGGGCCGCATCCCGGTGGTGTCGACCATCGCGCCGGACGCCGAGGGCGTGGTGCACAACATCAACGCCGACACCGCCGCCGCGGCGCTCGCCGAGGGCATCGGCGCCGAGAAACTGGTGGTGCTCACCGACGTCGAGGGCCTGTACACGAACTGGCCGGACCGGTCCTCGCTCACCTCCAGCATCGATACGACCGCGCTGGCCGAGTTGCTCCCGAGTCTGGATGCGGGCATGGTGCCCAAAATGGAAGCCTGTCTGCGCGCGGTGTCGGCCGGTGTACCGACCGCGCATGTCATCGACGGCCGGGTGCCGCACGCCGTGCTGCTGGAACTGTTCACCGGAGAAGGAATCGGAACGATGGTGACCCCCGCCCCGCTCATCCCGAACGGGTCCGGCGCACCGAACGGAACGAAACAATGAGCACAGCTGAACTGCAGAAGCGGTGGTCCGCCGCGCTGATGAACAACTACGGCACGCCGAAGGTCGCGCTGGTGCGCGGCGCGGGGGCCGTGGTCTACGACGCGGACGGCAAGCGCTACGTCGACTTCCTCGGCGGCATCGCGGTCAACAGCCTCGGCCACGCCCACCCGGCGATCCTGGAGGCGGTCACCCAGCAGCTCGGCACGCTCGGGCACGTGTCGAATCTGTACGCCAGCGAGCCGGTCGTCGAGCTGGCCGAGCGGTTGCTCGCGCACTTCGGCGACGGCGAGGGCCGGGCGTTCTTCTGCAACTCCGGCACCGAGGCCGTCGAAGCGGCGTTCAAGATCGCCCGGCTCACCGGGCGGCCCAAGATCGTCGCGTGCGAGGAGGCGTTCCACGGCCGCACCATGGGCGCGCTCGCCCTCACCGGCCAGCCGTCCAAGCGCACCCCTTTCGAACCGATGCCGCCCGGCGTCGTGCACGTGCCCTACGGTGACGCCGCGGCACTGGAAGCCGCGGTCGACGAGGACACCGCGGCGGTGTTCCTCGAGCCGATGATGGGAGAGAGCGGCGTGGTGGTACCGCCGTTCGACTACCTGGCCAAGGCGCGCCAGATCACGGCGCGTCACGGAGCGCTGCTGGTGCTCGACGAGGTGCAGACCGGCATCGGCCGGACCGGGAAGTTCTACGCCCACCAGGCCGTCGGCATCGTGCCCGACGTGATCACGCTGGCCAAGGGCCTCGGCGGCGGGCTGCCCATCGGCGCGGTGCTGGCCACCGGCCGCGCGGCCGATCTGCTCACCCCCGGCATGCACGGCACCACCTTCGGCGGCAATCCGGTGTGCGCGGCGGCGGCGCTCGCGGTGCTGCGCACGATCGACGAGACCGATCTGCTCTCGCACGTCGAGTCGGTCGGCAAGCGGCTCAGTGACGGGATCGAGCTGCTCGAGCACCCGCTCATCGACCACGTGCGCGGTGCGGGCCTGCTGCTGGGCATCGTGCTCACCGACGAGGTCTCCGCGCACGTCGAGGCGCGGGCGCGGGAGGCGGGCTACCTGGTCAACCCGGCCAAACCCGACGTGATCCGGCTGGCGCCGCCGCTGGTGCTCACCGAGACCCAGGCGGACAACTTCGTCGCCGACCTGCCGGAAATCCTCGACGCCGCGCTCGCGGACGCGAAAGGGGCTGCGGCGCAATGACTTTTATCAGGCACTTCCTGCGTGACGACGATGTCAGCCCGGCCGAGCAGGCCGAGATCCTCGCCCTCGCCGCCGAACTCAAGAAATCACCCTTCGCGCGGCGCCCGCTCGAGGGCCCGCGCGGCGTCGGCGTGATCTTCGAGAAGAACTCCACCCGCACCCGGTTCTCCTTCGAGATGGGCATCGCCCAGCTCGGCGGGCACGCCGTGGTCGTCGACGGCCGCGACACCCAGCTGGGCCGGGAGGAGACGCTCGGCGACACCGGCCGGGTGCTGTCCCGGTATGTGGACGCCATCGTGTGGCGCACCTTCGAGCAGTCCCGGCTGGACGAGATGGCCGCCACCGCGACGGTGCCGGTGGTCAACGCGCTGTCCGACGAGTTCCATCCCTGCCAGGTGCTCGCGGACCTGCAGACGCTCGCCGAGCACAAGGGCGACCTGACCGGACGCGAACTCGCCTACTTCGGCGACGGCGCCAACAACATGGCGCATTCGCTGCTGCTCGGCGGCGTCACGGCGGGGCTGAACGTGACCATCGCCGCGCCCGCCGGCTTCGAGCCGCAGCCGTGGGTGGTGGAGGCCGCGCGCAAGCGGGCCGCCGAGACCGGCGCCACCGTCACGGTGACCGGCGATCCGGTCGCCGCCGCATGGGGCGCCGATGCGCTGGTCACCGATACCTGGACCTCCATGGGACAGGAGAACGACGGCCTGGACCGAGTCGGTCCGTTCCGGCCGTTCCAGCTCAACGCCGATCTGCTCGCCCACGCCAAGCCGGATGCGGTGGTGCTGCACTGCCTGCCCGCCCACCGCGGCGAAGAGGTCACCGACGAGGTGCTCGACGGGCCGCACAGCGTGGTGTGGGACGAGGCGGAGAACCGCCTGCACGCGCAGAAAGCGCTGCTGGTCTGGCTGCTCGAGCGACGATCCGGGGGAGCGGCGTGACCGAGGTCAGAAGCGGCCCGGCCATCGCGCGCACCCGTGCCGGGCGGCAGTCGCGCATCATCGAACTGCTGTCGGCGCACGCGGTGCGCAGCCAGACCGAGCTGGCGGCGCTGCTCGCGGCCGAGGGCATCGAGACCACACAGGCGACACTGTCGCGGGACCTGGACGAACTGGGCGCGGTGAAGCTGCGCGCGGCCGACGGCGGCGCGGGCGTCTACGTGGTGCCCGAGGACGGCAGCCCCGTCCGCGGCGTCACCGGCGGCACCGACCGGTTGTCCAAGCTGCTCGGCGACCTGCTGGTCTCCACCGACGCCAGCGGCAACATCGCGGTCCTGCGCACCCCGCCGGGCGCCGCGCACTACCTGGCCAGCGCCCTCGACCGCGCCGCCTTGCCGTACATCGTCGGCACCATCGCGGGCGACGACACCATCGCGGTCATCGCCCGCGAGCCGCTGAGCGGGGCCGAAGTAGCCACGAAGATCGAGGAGCTCGCCTGATCCGCTTTATCCGTGTGCCGCGGTCTGCTCGGCCCCATCGGGCAGCGCAGTGGTTCGAATGTTCTTCACGACCGCGACGATTCGGTCTACATCTTCCTCGGTGAAGATGTCCTCCGGTCCTGTCGGAGCCACCGCCTTGAACGGCTGCTCGTAGAGCGCGCCCACCTCGATCACCCCGTTCTTCCGGATGTATTCGGTGAGCAGGTTCAGGAAGTGGAGTTGGCTGGCGGTGAGAGTGCGGCCGGTGTGGAACTCGTCGAAGGCGGTGGTGGCCGCAGTGGCGTCGAGACCGGTGAGCGAACGTAGAAACAGGCCGAGTCCGCCGTGAATAGCGGCGGCGTGCTCGATTTCCTCGGCGGTGCCGAATCCGTTGTCCAGGAATATTTTTTCGAGTTCGCTGAGGTCGGCCGAGGTGATCTGCTTGTTGCGCAGCAGTTTCTGCACCGCGAGCACGTCATCGTGGCTGCGCAGGTACGTGCGAACCTTCGATTCGAAGCGCGCCATGCCCTTACCGCCGCCGGGGAGCACGGCAATCGCGATGTCGCTGATTTCGCCGAGTTCGTCCCGGAAATCGGTGTAGAGCGGATTCTGGTTGCCTTTAGGGGGAATCGCCTTGACCAATCCCCGCAGTCGTCGGCGCAGCGTTTCCAGCATGGGGAGGGTGACATCCTCCCACCACGCGTCGCCGGCCACGTCTTCGAGGAATTCGTGCCGCTGCTTGATGGCGGTGATGCTGTTCAGGCTGGGATCCAGGAGCGCATTCGCGATCTCCTGGACTTTCTCCCGCAGTCCGTCGTAAGTCGTGTCGCCGGTGAGGTGCGCCAGTTGCAGCCGCAGCGCGAGCAGGTCGAACCTCTTGGCCGCCGGGCCGGGGTCGTCGTCGGTGAACTGGGTGGGCAGCCCGGCCAGCTTGCCGACCTCCACTCGGATCTCGGGAGTGACGATGTCCCAGCTGTCTCGCTCAGCGAACTTCTCGACATAGCGCAGTTCCTTGCGCACCTCGACGTTCTGGGTGTTCATACTCGCCACTTCCACCCGCAGACGTTCGGCGAGCTGCCACCGCACGTCGGGCAGACTCTCCGGTTCACCGTCCGGAATGGCGGAGGGCCGGTCATCCGGCGGCTGGAGCCGGTCGAGGTCGCGCAGCAGGTCGGCTCGTGCCTCGAACACCTTCTCGCTCATCGACGCCTGCGTACGGCCTTCAGCGGTGGGTAGGTCCTGGTTGAAGTATTCGACGTTCTGGCACAGGTCGAACACCACGAAGCGTTCTTTATCCAGGTTGGGCGCGTACAGGTCCGGGCACAGCCGCGTGCCGCGACCGATCATCTGCCAGTACTTGGTGCTGGTTCGCACGGCCTTGGCGAACACTAGGTTCGCGACTGCGGGCACGTCGATCCCGGTGTCGAGCATGTCGACCGAGACCGCGATATGCGGCGCCTTGTCCGGGTTCTCGAACTTGTCGATGAGGCTTTGGGCGTGGCTCACGCTGTGGGTGATCATCTCGATGAAGTCGCCAGGCAGGTCGGGGTAGAGCACGCGGAATCGCTGGACGATCAGTTCGGCGTGCCGGTTGTTGCGGGCGAAGATGATCGTCTTGCCGATCCGTTCCCCGTCGGCGACCCGGTCGCCCTGTTCCATGAGCACGAGCAGCATCTGATCGATGGTGTCGTGGTTGAACAAGAACTGGTTCAGCGCGTGCGCGTCGACCGCTTCGGGAATGTCCTCATCGTCCCGCCATTCGAGATCTTCCCAGTAAGCCTTCTCTTCGTCGGACAGTTCGGAATATCGGATGCCGGAGCGCAGGAACTTCAGCGGCACCGCTTTCGCTACCGGCGAGACCAGATAGCCCTCGGCTACCGCCTGTTCCAGGTCGTAGACGTCGGTCGGCACCCCTTCTTCGAGATGGAACAACCGGTAGGTGTTGCGGTCGATCTCGTTCTTCGGCGTTGCGGTCAACCCCACCAGCAGCGAATCGAAGTGCTCGAAGATCGCGCCGTACTTCTGGTACACCGACCGGTGCGCCTCATCGATGACCACGAGATCGAAGTAGCCCGGCCCGAATTGCCGTTGCTGGGTGTCATCGATCTGGTTGATGAGGTTCAGCATCGTCGGATATGTGGACACGTAGACACGGGCGCTGCTGTCCTTCTCGGTAAGCAGATTCACCGTCGGCACACTCGGCAAATGGGTCTTGAACGCGTTCGTCGCCTGCGACACCAGTGCCTGCCGGTCGGCCAGGAACAGCACCCGCTTCACCCAGCCAGCCCGGATCAACTGATCGACGAGCCCGATCACCGTGCGGGTCTTGCCTGTTCCGGTCGCCATCACCAGCAGGGCTTGCCGTTGCTTGTCCTTCTCGAACGCCTCACCGATGCGCCGGATCGCCCGATGCTGGTAGTGCCGGTTCACGATGGCGTCGTTGATCGGCTCAGTGGCAAGGACCTTGCGCCCGGCCCGCCGACGAATGACCGTGCGCAGCTGGTCTTTGGTGTAGAAGCCCTGCACCGGGCGGGGCGGATAGAAGGCGTCGTCCCAGATCTGCGTGTCGTAGCCGTTGGTATAGAAGATTATCGGTCTTTGTCCGTGCTGCTCTTCCAGCGCGTCGGCATACAGTGAGGCTTGATATTTGCCCGATTCCACACTCTTCGAGGTGCGCTTGGCCTCCACAACGGCGAGCGGTTTGCCGTTGTCGTCCCACAGCACGTAATCGACTTTGCCTTTGCCGCTGTCGGTCGGCATCCCGAGGACCGGGTATTCGCGGTCGTCGGGCCCGTCCAGCGCCCATCCGGCCTCTTGGAGCAGCAGGTCGATCAGCTGAGTGCGGGTCTCGGCCTCCGAGTAGTCGTGACGGTCCGGAACCGTGGCATTGGCCGCCTTCGCCGCCTTCACCTCGGCCCGCAACCGCTTGACCTCGTCGTCGAGTTCCTTGCGCTGCCGCCGCTCCGCCGCCAATTCCGCCTGCTGCGCCGCGAACTCAGCCGCCATCTGCTGGACTTCGGCGTACTTCTTTCGCTGCACGTCGGCGGGCTCAGGCCGGGGGATCAGCGAGGTGTCGAACCGCTGCCCGTCGAACGGCTTGCCCTCCTCGGTACGCGCATACGTCCGCCCCAGCCAATAGAGCACATGGAACAGCTCGCCGACCGCGCCCACCGCGTCCTGCGCGGGCACCTCGCCCATCCGGTGGACGGCGATATTCCCGCGCCGCCGCACCACATCCATCTTCGTGACGATCACCGACCCCGCCACCTGCACCAGCGTCGGTTCTTTGATCTTGGCGCTCAAGTCGTCCCGATACGGAACCCGCAACGCATCGTCGGCCTTGAATAGCCAGTTGACCGCCAACTCCAGAGCCCGCCGCGCGAAGAAGCACGACACCCGCGGATCACCCACCGCGCTCCGCTCCGCCCGCCTGGCCTCGGCGTACAGCTCCAGCCACTCCGCCTGCAGGAAGTCGAAGTTGCTCTCGGCCACGAAAGTTCCTCCCCTTACGAATCTTTCAGATCATCTTGCCAGAGCTGGCCGCGGATGGCGCGGGATTGGATGGAAGCGAAGAGGGTGTCGAGTCCCCTGAGTTGACGGCGACTCCGGCGGGTCAGTAATGCAGCTCCTGAAATGTTCTCTACGAACTTCGATTGCATTTCAATCGGTGGCCACATCAACTTAGTCTGACTCAATTGTTTTATGTTCAGGGTGGGTTGTGCAACAGTCCGTGTCTGGCTGGCAAAGTACCGTTGAATTGTTGGCGTAGCGAGCTGAGCTGCTACGAATATGCGTTCTACATAGGAAGAGACCGGAATCCTAGAAATGGCACGTGCAACATTGAATCCGCGCTCCTCGGCGGATGTAACTGCGATGGTTCCGATTGATCCAACGCATGCCACGAGCACTTCATTTCCTTTTATTCGCGACCGCCTGTACGTGCTTTCGATCTTCGGGTCGATCCTTTTTAGGTTCGAATGATTGACCGAGCCTTGCTGGAGGTCGCTCACACGGATAATCGGTACGCCGTCTAAGACGTTATCGCCAGGTTGGACGACTCCATAATTTATCCGATCTTCTACGTCCGCGATCTCCTGCAATGTCCTTATTGGAAACATGTTCCTGTTTGTTTCAGCATCGCCGAACATGTCGAGGAAAATAGATCGGGCAAGGTCATCGAGGAGGGTGACGGACTTCCGCCTCTTCTCCCGCAATCCGTCGACCCGATCCAGCACCTCCGTGATCCGCCTTTGCTGAGCAAGGCTAGGTAACGGGATTTGGGTACTACCGAGCATTTCGAGAGTGATGACGCCCTGTGCAACGCCCTGTGATTGTGAGCGCAGTTGCTCTGTGTAAGCACTGATCATTCTGTATACGAAATCAGGGCTCGCAATATCGGTATTCGGGCTGATGGCTGCAACGCTGCGCCCTATAGCGCAGTCGACGGCCTGATTCACTTTTCCTGCGGTTGCGCCAACAACGCACACGAGTGTGTCGCCGTGCTGCGCCGATCGCAGTGGCGCTGTTGTCCATTCCCGAATAACCGGCCATCGGTGAGAAAATTCCCCTGCCTTGACGAACGGTTTTCCCAGACCCTCCCTGTTGCACTTAGAAGATGGAGGTGCTTGTCCCATGGAAATCTGGGCAATCTCTCGAATCGGTACCAATGTTTTCATCCGAGAAGGCCCTTCAATACCGACATGCTCTGCTGAATCTCCGCCTCGATCAATTCAAGCTCATCGATGATCTCCAGTGGCGGCCGGTGCTCTAATTCCTCGTGAAGAATTACCTTGTATCGGTTGAGGCTGAGGTCGTAATCCTGGGCCGCGATGTCGGCCCTAGGGACGCAAAAACTTTGCTCGGTGCGATCACGGTCCCGTTCGCTGGTGGTGCGCTGAAACCATCGAATGAGCACATCGGGGAGGTTGTTCTTCGCGTGCTCCTCTGGGGTGAGAATCGCTGCTGGACCTCGCTTTTCCTCGGCGAGCAGCGGAGCGCGCTTGTCGTCGAGGCTAAACCCGTCGGCGGTGACCTCGTAGAACCATACATGGTCGGTCTCATCGTCCTTGGTGAAGAACAGGATCGCCGTGGACACCCCGGCATACGGCTTGAACGCGCCTGATGGCAGTTTGACCACGGCGTCGAGGCCGTGGTCTTCGACGAGAAGCTTGCGAAGATCTTTGTGCGCTTTGGTCGATCCGAACAGCACGCCGTCAGGGACGATTACCGCCGCCCGTCCGCCCGTCTTAAGCAGGCGCAGAAACAGCGCGAGGAACAGCAGTTCGGTCTTCTTCGTCTTCACCACCTGAAGCAGGTCTTTGGCGGTGGTCTCGTAGTCGAGGCTGCCTGCGAACGGCGGATTGGCCAGGATCATCGTGTAGCGGCCTGCTTCGCCAGCCACCGACTCCGCGAGGGAGTCGCGGTAGCGAATGTCGGGGTGCTCGATCTGGTGCATGAGCATGTTCATACTGGCGATGCGCAGCATGGTGGAGTCGAAGTCGAAGCCGTGGAACATACTGCGGTGGAAGTGATCCTGCTGCGCGGACTCGAGCAGCGCTTCGCGATGGGTGTGCCGGATGTACTCGGCCGCACCGACAAGGAACCCTGCGGTGCCACACGCCGGGTCGCAGATCTCGTCGTTCGGACCGGGCGCCATCATCGCGACCATCAGGTCGATTATGTGGCGCGGGGTGCGGAATTGCCCGTTATGACCCGCAGTGGCGATTTTGGACAGCATGTACTCGTACAGGTCGCCCTTGACGTCGCCGCCCTCACTCAGCGGCAGTTCGTCGAGAATGTCGACGGCCTTGGTGAGCAGGCTCGCCGTCGGGATGGTGAACCGAGCATCCTTCATATGCTCGCCGTAGGTCGACTCTTCGCCTCCGAGCAGCCGCAGCCAGGGGAACACGTCGTCGCGAACGGTCCGCAGCAGCTGATCCGGGCCGAGCTCGCGAAACTTTGACCAGCGCAGCGGCTCGGTGTCGGCATCGTAGATCGGATTCTCGATTGCCTGTCCGGTGCGGCTGGCCTTGCGCTCCTTGCCGATCTGTAGATCATCAAGACGCTTGAGGAACATCAGGTAGGTGATCTGCTCTATCACCTCCAGCGGATTCGAGATGCCACCCGACCAAAACGCGTTCCACAACTGATCGATCTTGCTCCGCAGTTCCCCTGTGATCATGGGGTCAGGCTATATCGGAGGGTACCGACAGGATGCAGAGACCGAGCGCTTCCGTCCCGCAACGTGAGACGGGTCCATTGGTCAGGGGTCGCACCCGAACACGCCGGGCTATGAGCATGGGTCGATCGGTCGAGTTGGAGATTCGAGGGATCGAGTCGGCTCCATGACTTATGAGCGTGGCGGACGGCGACACCCCCGGGGCCGTGTGGTGTGTAAGCCGGTCCCGGGGGCGGGTCGGGGGACGTGCGTCACGAATACCGATCAGGGGGACATACAGCCCACCAGCCGATCTCACGATGAGGTAATTCCGCGGTCAGTGCTCCCGTGATGTGTCCGGCTTCATGCGCCCGGCGCTGATCAGCGTTTGCCGTGCCGCCTCCTTGCGAGGGCACTCGATTGCGCGGCAGTCTCGGTGCTGCTGCATGGTCGCGTGGGCTTCTTCGACGCTGAAGGGCCAGTCGGGGGCTGCGTGAGGCCAGCCCGTAGGCCCCTGTCGACTGGCTCTCCACTCGGCTTGGACACGGTCGATGATGTCCTGGACGCTGTACCCCCGGCCTGTTGATTCGCCATCGTCTTGCCACCAATTGGAACTCATTGCCGCCTCGATCCTGATGTCATCTCTGGGTTGGGAGTCACCGGAGCCGGAGGAGCACCCACTCCGGCTCCGGGACGCTTCTGGGGTCTCCGCCCATTTCCGGAGGGCGGTGAGGTAGTCGGCCAACACCTCGATGGGCAACCCGCTCCAGGGAGCAAGAGGGCCGACCGAAGGTGTTCGCTGTGGTAGGTCGTTCGTGTGTCTTGCCGTCTCGTACATCGAGCCTCTAGGCCTTGTGATCAGCGATCGTCGTTCTCGTCGGCCACACGTCGAGGCCACCCTGGATGAATGCAGTCACTTCGGCGAGGGCGCGATCGTGTCCGTCAGAGGGCAGCAGCTCGTGCCCGATGCCGAGTCGTTCGAGGACCTTTGCGATGTGCCGGTCGGCCAGCGACCGGAATTGCGGGTCGGTGCCGCGAGGCTTGCTCAGGTCGAGCGGGATTCTCGGATCCAGGACCGTGCGCAAAACGAGGTCATAGTGGCGGGCGTGCCGTGCGACCAGTTGCTCGAGCTGCTCGATGCTTACGGGATCGGGTTGCTCGCCGCGGTATTCCAGCGCGGCTTCGTAGTATCCAAGGGCATCCGGTGCGGGCCGGTCGACCAGGACTACGTCGGTCCGCGTCCATGCCTGCACTTCCAGGGACATTCCGCGTGAGACGATCCATAGCGTGGATGCCCAGGTGTGGTCATGAAGGATCGGCAACCCGTGCTCCAGGGCCTCGGCGCCGAGGTCGGCTACGACTGCCACCTCGACGCGATCGCGATGTAGCTGTTCGGCGACCTGCCGCAGGAAAGTGCTCTTTCCGGTCGAATGCGTACCCGTGACCGCGACGGTCACCGGGCGCACGAAATCGGTGCTCACCACAGTCGACCCTCTGGCTCCCTGGGCGGAATGAATTCAGCTGGGGCTGCCGCCTGCACGAGTTCGTCCCAACCGAGTCCGCCGTCATCGACCAGCCGCGCCAGCAGCTGCCAGGCCGCCCAGGTGTCCCACCCGGCGCGGTGATGACCGTGTTCGGAGACCGCAGTGGTGTCCAGTTCAGCGTGGGTAACCAGTTTCTCCAGGGAGTAACTGCCGATGCCGGGCCACACCGCCTTGGCCAGCTTCAGCGTGTCGAGCACTATCGGTGGCGTCCAGTGCGGCAGGTGTTCGGAGAGAACCCGCCTTTCCAGATTTGCGTTGTGTGCGACCAAAATCCGACCTGTCAGGGCCTGCTCGATCTTGTCCGACACCTCCGGCCAGGTCGGGCACTCGGCCACGTCGGCGTTGGTGATGCCGTGGACCTTGCGGGTCACGATAGAGGTGATCGGCCGGGTAGGGCGGATCAGCCACGACCTCATGTCATCGACCTCCACCGCGACGCCCGAGACCGCTAGGACCGCGATCTCGATGATCTCGGGCGGCGTCTGCCCGTTGCCTTCGACGTCTACGACGACGAAGTCTCTACCGTGCAGTGCATTCGGAACCATCATCGTGTCGCCTCCTGGGTGCGAGTCCATCCGGTATCTGCGCGTCCGTGTCGGCCGAAGTGATGCGGGCGCTTGATGTCGTTGACCTGGTAGCCGAGGTTGTGCTGAAGGAAGTTGCGCCGCCCTTCGGGCAGTCCCTGCACGATCACAGCGCGGTTGGTGATCTCGAGCATCTGGCCGCCGAGTCGCTGAACCCACGCCGCGGTCGATTCCTCGCCTGGGCGGCGCCAGTCGTCTGCGCAGCGCTTGATCTGCGCGGCCGGGCAGATGTCACACAACTCTCGCACGCCGTAGTGCCCGTTGTAGTCGGCGACGCTGTGCGCGAAGGTCACCCCGCAACTCGTTTTGCGAAACAGCGGTGATCCGAATCCGGCGCGATTGGTGAGGATCCGCTGCTCCAGCTGCTCGGGCAAGATTTTGCGCGAGGGGTTGTCGTTGTACAGCTCGGGCAGACCGTTGTCGCGGTAGTAGTCGCGGATCTGGTCTTTGAAGAAGAGGCCCGTGAATACTGTGGCGTGGGCGAAGTGGCTGAGTTCGCGCGCCCGGTCCAGGTGGGCGTCGGAGTCGTTGAGACCCGGCACGATCGGGCGCCAGTACAGGATCACCCGATAGTTCTCTGCGTGCTCGAACGCGGTCCGCAGCGAAGCCGCCGCGATGTCGGAGTCGACCGGTTCGATGCGTTCGTCTTCGATTCCACTGTGCGTGACGAGGATGGTCAGCCGGATGTTGTGGAAGGCATTGAGGATCGTGCAGTCTTCCGGCTCGATCCGCCACCGGGTGATGACCAGGACGTGGTTGGTGATGCCCTGATCATCGAGCAGTCGCAGCATCTCGAAGGTGTGCGGCTTCACTGCGGGCAGCATCGGATCGGTCGCCCTGTTCAGCAATTGGATCGGAGTGACGTGTGGACGGAAATGCTTGTTCCGCAGCAGCATCCGAGCCGCGGTTTCCTCGTCTATCAGCCGTCGAGGTATCTTCATCTCGAAGTTGTCGAAGGTGTGGCGCACGCAGTAGGTGCAATCCAGCGGGCAACCGATGATCCAGTTCGCCGACAGCCCGCTCTTGCGGTAGTCGATCACCTGTCGCAGACCTGGATTCAGTTCCGCCTGCTGATCGGCGGTGAGGATAGGCAGCGGCCTTCGGGTGATCGCTGGAATTCGTAGCGGAACAGTGATCGGACCGTGGAAAGTGCTCATATCAGCGCCCTTCATGTGAATCGAGCCGTCGTAGCATCGCCTGTGGCTACGATTTTGGGGACATGACCAGCGCGATCAGAAGCGCTGAAAATGCATATGTTTTATGCATCCGATGACTACTCATGTTGATCGAGGGGGAAGGGTTTTCTGATGGTCGATTTCGATGCGGCACCGGATCTGTGTCCGCGGTGCGCAGCGCAGGCGCCGTCGGGGTTTCTCTGCGGCAGATGCCGCGGTGCTGATGATCGGCTCCCTTCGCTACCTGATCACGCATGGTGGTCCGGGGACCTTCGCGAGGCACTCGACGCTCGCGACATCGGCAAGGCGATCCGGGCCTACCGACGTCATCCCCACCATGGGGGGCGTCGGGTAACCCAGGAGGACATGGCGCGGTGGCTGTCGATCACTCAGGGACACCTCTCTCGGATCGAACAAGGCCGCGTGCGAGTGACCAACCTGGAAACTCTGTCGACGTACGCGCGAATCCTGGGGATCCCCCCGCTGCTGCTGTGGTTCGAACTCCCGCCCGATCGGCGGGAGCCAGTTTCTGCGCCGCAGCGATCAAGCGCCGCGCTTCCAGATCGGCTCGCGGCGACAATCCATACGCCGACGGAAACTCAACTGGCCGATGCCATGCTGTCCACGTTGGCCGGACACTCGGTCCGCGACCAGCTGGCCGGGCCCCATGACTTGATCCGAGTCGTGCGACACGACATCACATTCATCGACCAGCGCCTGGCCGCCAGCCGCGACGGCAGCAATGGTCGCAGCCGACTGCGATACGCGGCGGGTCGCTACGCCGAACTGCTGGGCTGGCTACACCAGGACTGCGGGGACCTCGAAGCTGCCGAATCCTGGTCCAGGACCGCCCTGGCGCACGCCACGGCGACGAACGATGTCCAGTTCCACGCCTACGTATTGATGCGAAGCTCCAATATCGCCACCGACGCCGGAAAGATTTCCCACGCGGGACGTTTCATCGACCAGGCGCTCTTACGCGCTGACGCCCTCACTCCGCAACAGCGCGCCGTCCTGCTGCGCCAGCAGGCGAACGTCTATGCGGCACGTGCGCGATCAGGCGAGCGCACCGACGTCATGGCGTGTGTCGAGGCGCTCACCCGGGCGGCGGAAGCGGCGGCCGAGCCAGCCGAGGAACGGGACGATCTCGCTGGCTACTGCTCACCTGCGTATGTAGCGATGGAGGCTGCGCAGTGCTGGATCGAACTCGGGAACCCCGAGCAAGCGCTGGCCATCCTGGAACAACGAATGAGCGACTGGAGTGCGGACAGCCGTCGCGATCTGGGCATGGGACTGGCCCGGCTGTCCACCGCCTACGCAGGAGTAGGTTCGTGGTCGGAGGCGGTGGAGTTCGGAGGTTATGCGGCTGGCATCGTCGCCGAAACCGGGTCTCACCGTACGCTCGGTCAGCTGCGTACCACTGCCACCGTGCTGCACGCTGCGGGCCAAACCGGTGCCGCGCGGGAGTTGACCCACCACGTACGCACCGCGCAACGTGCACGAGCCAGTCATGGTAGGAGCTTCGAGTGGAGTTGATGACCACCGCCAGTTCGACCGACGTCGCCGACGCAGGCGCCCGAATTGCAGTGCTGCCCGTCGGCAGTTTCGAGCAACACGGCGACCATCTACCACTCATCACCGACACCGTCATCGCCTGCCTGATCGCGCGGCAACTCGCCGAAAACTACCCGCTACTCCTCCTACCGCCGCTGACGATGTCCTGTTCACACGAGCACGAGGGATTCGCCGGAACTGTCAGCCTCAGCCCGGCCACCCTGGTCGCCGTCATCGGCGATATCCGTCGCTCACTCGACCGATCCGGCATCACCACCCTCGTATTGGTCAACGCCCACGGCGGCAACTACGTCTTGGGAAACATCGCCCAAGAGGCCAACATCACCGGCCGCAACGTCGTGGTCTATCCCGGCCGGGAGGACTGGAACCGAGCCAGGGAAGCCGCCGAAATGGACACCGACTCACATGGGGACATGCACGGTGGCGAACTCGAGACGTCGATTCTGCTGCACGCCAGTCCCGACCTGGTGCGGCCATCGTTCCGGCACGCCGATCACGAGGCATCGGATCGTCCGCACCTCCAGTTGCTCGGCATGTCGGCATACACCTCCAGTGGAATCATCGGACGGCCGTCGGCAGCGACCGACGTCAAAGGTAAGGCGGCGCTGGACGCCCTGACGAAGTCGTTCGGTGAATACTTCGCGCTGATTTCCCGCGCCGGGGCAGAAGGCTAGCTTCCTATCGAAGTCTGCTTCGTCACGTAGCGTTGCACTTGTCGCAGCGGGAGTGTCAATGAAATGCCGTTGATCACTACACTTTTGTCGACGTGGCGACCATCCCGTCGGACGATTGTGAGGTTGTCGATCCTCAGCATTTCATCCGGCCGCATCGACGAGTCGCAGCGACCGCACCTGCAGGCCCCGGCTACTGAGAGGACTTTCGCAATCTTGACCCAGATTCGGCCCAATGCCCTTGACGAGCTCTCCTGGCGCGGGCTCGTCGCGCTGTCCACCGATGAGGAGGCGCTGCGTGCCTCCCTCGCGGCAGGTCCGGTGGCCTACTACTGCGGGTTCGATCCGACGGCACCGAGCTTGCACATCGGCAATTTGGTGCAATTGCTGACGATGCGCCGCCTGCAGGACTTCGGGCACAAACCGATCGCACTGGTGGGCGGGGCGACCGGGCTCATCGGCGATCCACGTATGTCGGGCGAACGGGTGCTCAACGACCACGACACCGTGGCAGCCTGGGTCGCTCGAATCCGCACCAGGTCGAGCGGTTTCTGTCCTTCGACGGTGACAACGCCGCCGTGGTCGTGAACAACCTGGACTGGACCTCACCGATGTCGGCCATCAATTTCCTTCGCGATGTCGGCAAGCACTTCCGGGTGAACCGGATGCTGGCGAAGGAAGCGGTGTCAGCGCGACTCGATAGCGAGGCCGGGATCAGTTTCACCGAATTCTCCTACCAGCTTCTACAGGGCATGGACTTCTACCAGCTCTACCGCCGATACGGATGCACATTGCAGACCGGCGGATCCGACCAGTGGGGTGCCTCTCTATTTGTCAAGCCGCCGTGAGGATCTCGCCGGAGCTGCCTGTGTGTCGCTGTTTCTCGTCGGCGATCATGGTTCGCCAGATTC
>NZ_JBVJAP010000015.1:0-181118 GCF_055590505.1 Nocardia sp. NPDC041819
GCGATCGTCAAGGGCGAGAACATCCCGGAGCCGGGCATTCCGGAATCGTTCAAGGTCTTGCTCAAGGAACTCCAGTCGCTGTGCCTCAACGTCGAAGTGCTCTCAGCGGGTTCGGCCATCGAGTTCCAGCACGCCGACGACGAGATCGATCGCACCGCCGCCAATTTGGGCATCAACGTGTCCGGCAACGAGTCCGCTTCAGTGAACGATCTTTCGATCTGAGCAGGCTGTCGCGCGATTCAGGGCACCGCGCACGGAACTGTCGCGAGACACCGTGCGCGGTGCACCGGAACATGTGCGGCGAAGGTCTGTGCTGCCACGGTTCAGTGCAACGCCACGGTTGGAAGTAGGCGACCACGTCCGGCCGGGACACCGAACTCGCATCAGCAGCACGGGCCGGCCGGGTAACCGGCCGAAAACCGCGAGTGGAACTCGTTATACCCGCGAGGCGTTGTTGGACGGCGGCTTGACCACTCCGACAAGCGATCCCGCGTTCATGGAATAGCTGTTGGATTTCAGTTGATCGCTGGAATTGCCTTCGATGGTGGTGATCCGGCCGGTTCGGGGGTCCACGGACTCCACGATTCCCACATGGTCGGGGGTTCCGTCGCCTTCCCAGTCGAAGATGATCATGTCCCCCTTCTGGGCATTCGAGATGTTCGAAGCCAACCCCATGTGCTTGGCATCGTTCCAAATGGCGGGCACATAGTTCTTGTTGGTCCAGTCGACGTTGTACCCGGCCTGATCCCACGTCCAGGTGGAGAAGGCCGCGCACCACGCGTCGTTGATGTTGTACGGGGCCTTGTAGAGCTTGCCGTCCGGGCCGCGGAACATGGGGACGTTGTTGCCTCCGCTTTCGGAGACACCGAGCGCCAGTTGCTCTCGCGCCTTCGCGACGATGTCGTCCGGAGTCCCCGTACCTCGGGTCCAAGTGGCGTTGCTCGCGGTCGGCGCCCACGGAGACCGGGACCCTACATCCGGCGCGTTGCCATAGGGGTTGCGCGGGAGGTCGGGAATCCTCTTGTAGATATCGCCCGCGTCCCTCTGCATACCGTTGTCCGCGTCCTCGATCGTGTCGTGCACACGGTCCACGCCCTCCAAGATCAGCTGTAACAGCCGATTCTCCTCGGCGGCGGTCAGGTGCAAGTTCCCATCGGGCAGACGGGTCAGCTGGTGCTCCCCTGGTGCGCGACTCAACTCCGTTTTGAGCCCGGCCACAATCCCTTTGACATCCTGGAACGCTTTGTTGGAGGTGTCGAAGCTCGCGATGGCGCTTTCGTTCACACCGTCGTTCTGCGCTTGCAGCTGCGACGTTTTGTCCCGGAACGCACCGCGCTTGTCGTCGTAGTTGTCGACCAGCACCGACGATCCGGGATCGAGCGTCTGGGCGCCATCCTTGGTGAGCTTGCGGCCGTCGGCGCTCAGCAGCTTCTTATCCGCCAGCCAAGCGATCATGTCCGGTTGCCCACCGTCCCACCCGGACGCGAACAGCACGACCGCGTTCTGCATGTACACATTGGCCGCGTCGACAACCGCATTGAGACCGTCGCTGGCATAGGCGGGATGCGGAAGATCTTCGAGATCTATATCACTCAGAGTAGTCATGCACGCCCTCCACCCGGCGCGGTCCACACGGCCGTTCCCCGCAGGCCGACAAACAGCATCCGTAACCTCACTCGGCCGAGACCGCCGGACGTCGTGGCGGCACACTCATCTCTACGGCCGAGTATCGGGCATTCCCGGCATTGGCAACTCGCGACGCCCGCGACGGCCGTTTCTCACGGGCGCGAGCACTCAGCTGCGTTTGATCGCCGAGGCGCGCAGCGCCGCCACCGACACCCGGTCGCGGGATTCGATGTGTCACCGCACGAATGTTCTGTGAACAGCGGGAAGCCCGGCTCAGAGGGTCAGGCGCACCATGTCCGCGGTCCGCGCCAGACCCGGGAAGGCCTGCGGAGTCGACCTCGGGTGCAGCGCGTGTACCGCGAGCCGGAACATGACCGCGCGCAACAACATCTGCGGCCACTCCGGCAGGTCCGCCCAGCGTTCGAGCAACCCGTCGTCCGCGCCGCCCCAGGCCAGTGCGTCCACCACGATCACGCCCGCCGCCCAGGGCGCGGGCCGCCAGTACGGGGTGATGTCGGCGAGGCCGGGGACCTGCGCGCCCGCGAACAACACGGTGCCGAACAGGTCGCCGTGCACCAGTTGCGGCGGCGTCTGCACCGGTTTGCGGAGGGTGGCCAGCTGACCGATCAGTTCGATGCTGCGCCGCCCGTCCGGAGACGTCGACAGCGAAGCGCCGCCCGCGCGGAGGCTGCGCAACGGCACCGGCTCCCAGGCGGCGCGATCGGCCGCGACGAACACGTCCACGTCCACCCATGGCACGACGGGAGGCTGCGAGAGGAAGCGCGGCCGCTCCAGGTGCGCCGTCGCCTGGTGCAGGCGCAGGGACACCGAGACCACCTCGTCGTGCCGTGGCTCGGGCGCGCCCTCCAGATAGGTGTCCGCGCGCCACCCGGACACCACGTAGCGGCCGTCGGTCGCCCGCACCGGACGCGCCAGCCGCAGCCCGTCCACCTTCAGCGTCTCGCGGATCTTCGCCGACCACGCCGCGCGCGCGTGATCGGCGACCGGACTGAGCACCACGTCACCGAAGCGCCAGCCGCCTTCCCAGTCGCCGATCGAAACCGGGGTCACTTCGCGCAGACCGAACGTGGCACGCACATGCTCGGGAGGTTCCACAGAAGTCACGGCCGTACGGTACGTCGTGTCTGTTTTGGCGCGCCTTCGGCGCGCCGTATTCGCCTCAGTACACCGGCAGCGACTTGTCCACCTGGTTGGCCCAGGCGATGACGCCGCCCTGCAAGTGGGTGGCGTCGGAGAAGCCCGCGCGTTTGAGGGCGGCCAAGGCCTCGGCGGAGCGCACGCCGGTCTTGCAGTGCAGCACGATCGGACGGTTCTGCGGCAGCTCGGCCAAGGCCTCGCCGGACAGGATGCGGTCCTTCGGGATCAGTCTGGCGCCTTCGATGTGCACGATGTCCCACTCGACCGGCTCGCGTACGTCGATCAGCTCGATCGGCTTGCCCGATGCCAGCAGTTCCTCGAGTTCGCGCGCGGTGATCGTGGATCCGGCCGCGGCCGCCTGGCCCTCGTCGGACACCACGCCACAGAACGCCTCGTAGTCGATCAGCTCGGTGATCGGCTGACGCTCCGGATCGCGGCGCAGCTTGATGGTGCGGTAGTTCATGTCCAGTGCGTCGTACACCATCAGCCGCCCCAGCAGCGGCTCGCCGATGCCGGTGATCAGCTTGATGGCCTCGGTCACCATCACCGAACCGATGGACGCGCACAGCACACCGAGCACGCCGCCCTCGGCGCAGGACGGAACCATGCCGGGCGGCGGGGCCTCCGGGTACAGATCGCGGTAGTTGATGCCGCGCCCGTCCGGCGCGTCCTCCCAGAACACCGAGACCTGGCCCTCGAAGCGATAGATCGAGCCCCAGACATACGGCTTGCCCGCCAGCACCGCGGCATCGTTCACCAGGTAGCGGGTGGCGAAGTTGTCGGTGCCGTCGACGATCAGGTCGTACTCGCGGAACAACTCGATCGCGTTCTCCGGTTCCAGCCGGATCTTGTGCAGCCGGACGTCGATGCCGGAGTTGATCTCCAGGATCGAATCACGCGCGCTGTCGGCCTTGGGGCGGCCGATATCGGATTCGCCGTGGATGATCTGACGTTGCAGGTTCGAGGCGTCGACCTCGTCGAACTCGACGATGCCGAGCGTGCCGACACCCGCGGCGGCCAGGTACAGCAGGGCGGGCGAGCCGAGACCGCCCGCGCCGATCACCAGCACCTTGGCGTTCTTCAGACGTTTCTGCCCGTCCACGCCGAGATCGGGGATGATCAGGTGTCGGCTGTAGCGGGCTACCTCATCCCTGGTCAGCTCCGCGGCCGGCTCGACAAGTGGCGGCAGGGACTTGGGTGATGACACGTCCAGGACTCCTCGAATCGCTTGGCCGATCGCTGCGGCGGTGTGACGCCCGTATCGGGCTGGCTCAACTGTGCAACACCGACGACCGGGCCGTTCTTCCCGCCCATCGTTCCGTATGACCGGCGCGCCGCGACTACCACCCTCTCCATCCGACGAACGCTGCCCTCCCATAGCGACGGTATCGGCCTGACCTCGGGTTCCGAGCGAAGCGAGACCGAGCATCCGCCGTTCGCGGCCCGCGCCCGAGCGACTCGCCGCGTCCGCGACGAAAAGCACCCGGCCACGCCACCAACCACGGCGAAACCCAGATCACACGGCCACCGCCCCACGACCCCACCAACCGAACTCCCGGTTCCGAGCGAAGCGAGACCGAGCACGCGCCGTTCGCGGCCCGGCGCCGCAGGCGCTGGAAAACCAACACAGCCTATCCCCGAGGGTAGGGCCAGGGGTTGAAGCGGCAGTGCTTGCCGTCCATCGGGACCACGCCGTGCGGATCGAGGGAGGCGATGTCGTCGTTCTTGGTGCCGAAGGTCTGCTGCATCATCACCGGAGCCAGCCCACCGTCGGTCTCGCACGGCTGGTGCTGGTGGTAGCCGATGGCGTGGCCGACCTCGTGGTTGATCAGGTATTGCCGGTAGGACCCGATGTCGCCTTCGAAGGCGAGCGCGCCGCGCACCCAGCGGACGTCCGACAGCACCACACGGCGGTCGTCGGCGTTGTAGCAGGAGGTATCGATCGGGATGTCGAAACCGCATTCCTTGCGGCTGGATCCCCGGGAGGTGAGCGAGACGCGGAAGTCGGCGTCACCCTGATCGACCCGGCGGAACGCGAACTTGGGGTCGTGCACCCAGCTCTTCGGATTGGCCAGGGTGGAATCGACCATCTTGGCGATGGCCTCGTCCCCGCCCAAGCCGGAGGTGTCCACGCCGTTCTCGATCTCCACGGTGTAGCGGAAGACGGTGGTGGTTCCGGTGCCGACCTGGGCGGTGGCGCCGGGCACCACGTGCCAGCCGCCCGCGCCGGTCTCGGCGAACGCGCCGCCCTCGGGCAGTGCCCCGGCGGGTAGATCAGTGGAGAAGTGCCCGTCGCCCGGCGGTGCGCCGATGATGCCCGCGGTGGCGGTGGCGGTACTGAGGCGTCCGAGCCCCGGATCCGAGCCCGCGATGCTGTCGGGGTCGGCGGCGCGGATCGCGTCTACGACGACCAGGACGGTGATCACGACCAGCACGGGCAACGCGTACGCCCGCCAGCCGTAGGTCGAGACGAATCTGCCGAGCGCGCTCTGCTTCTTGGCGTCGCGCTCGGGTCGGCCGCGGTCCCTGCCGTCGTCGGGGGAAGTGGGATCCCATCGGGCGCGCAGTGGTTGATGGGATCGTTCGGACTTGTGCGAGTAGAGACCCAGCGGGTCGTAGACCTCGACGGCGTCTCGATCGGGCTGCTCCGGATCGGGCTGTGACACAACGGGTTCGGGCGGTTTGCGGCGCTTGCGCTCTTTCTTCCCGCGACCGGGTGACCCGCCGCCCGCCCCCGACCGCTCGGCCGCGCCGGTTCGAGCCGCACCATCCGATCGCGCCTCTGGCCAGGTTCTCGCCATGTGGTCCGACCCTACGGAACCGGACGCGCCGGAGCCAGCCGGGCGGCGCGCACCGCGCCGTCCGGCGGGGGGTCTCTCCGGTCGGTCGGTCACGTTCACCAGCGTCTCACAGCAGCGAATCCCCACTCACGGGCACACCTCGCGGCCCGGTCGGTGCGAGAATCCTTTCCGGGTGGCACCAGTTGCCCGGCCCCGATCCGCGGGCGGGCGACAACCGGGTATCGTTCATGAGATAACCCGGTGCACACCCCTTTGCCGGGGAATCGACTGGGAGAGCCGAAATGACTGACCTCGTGGACCGGATGACGTCCCGTAGATCGTCGTCCGAGGCCATGGCACCCGCCAAACGCGGTACCCGGCTTCCGCGCGACGAGCGACGTCAACAGCTACTCGCGGCGGCAAGCGAAGTCTTCGTGCAGCGCGGGTACCACGCCGCCGGCATGGACGAGATCTCGCAGTGCGCCGGGGTGAGCAAACCGGTGCTGTATCAGCACTTCAGCAGCAAGCTGGAGCTCTATCTCGCGGTGCTGCAGAACTACGTGGACATGCTGGTGTCCAGCGTCCGCCAAGCGCTGCGCTCCACCACCAGCAACAAGCAGCGTGTGCGTGCCGCGGTGCAGGCGTACTTCGACTTCGTGGACAACGAGATGCAGGGCTTCCGACTGGTCTTCGAGTCCGACCTGACCAGCGAGCCGCAGGTGCAGCGCCGGGTCGAGCAGGCCACCGAGGCCTGCGTGGACGCGGTCTTCGACCTGGTCGCGCACGACTCGGGCCTGGACCCCTACCGTGCCCGCATCCTGGCCGTCGGCTTGGTCGGCGCGAGCCAGTTCACCGCGCGGTACTGGCTGGAGGCCGATCGGCCGATTCCGAAGGAGGAGGCGGTCGACACCACCGTCTCGCTCGCGTGGGGCGGCCTGAAGCACGTGCCGCTGCACCCGATCGACTGAGCGGTCCCGACGACGAACGAGCCCCTGTCCCCGAGCTATCGGGGGCAGGGGCTCGATTGCGTATGGGGCGGACCGTGAATCAGACCGCGGCGAAACCGACGCGGCCGCCGGTGGTGGAACCGATCTCGACGTAGGCGACCTTCGACGCCTGGATCAGGAACTTGCGGCCCTTCTCGTCGGAGAGCGACAAGACGCCACCGTCGCCGCCGCCGAACGCACCGGACACCAGCGCCTCGACCTCTTCCTGGGTCTGCGCGCTGTTGATCACCAGCTCGCGCGGGCTATCCGAAATACCGATCTTGACCTCCACGGCCAACCTCCGAACCTGAGAGTCCTGTGCTGTCGAGTCCAGGCTAGTGGGGGCCGCCGACGGCATTCACTTCGGCTCGATGAGCTGGATCTCCAATTCGATCTTGACGGTGTCGCCGAGCATGCCGGGCAGAGGGCCGCCGACGCCGAAGTCGGTGCGCTTGATGGCGCCGGTGGCGGAGAAGCCCGCGTGCCGGTCGCCGGTCGGGCCGAAGTCCTGCACGCCGCCCCACTCGACCTCCAGGGTGACCGGCTTGGTGATCGTGCCGAGCGTCGCCTCGCCCTCGACCTCGAAGGTCTCCGCGACGAATACCGGCCGGGTGGCGCGGAAGGTCAGCGTGGGGCGGTTGGCGACGTCGAGGAAGTCGGCGGTGCGGATGTGGGCGTCGCGGTCGGCGTTGCCGGTGTCGAAGGAGTCGAGGTGGATCGTCGCGCCGATGGTGGCCGCGCCCGATTCGTCGACCACGAAGTCGGTCTCGAACCGGGTGAATCCGCCACGCACCTTGGAGATGCCGAGATGACGAATGGTGAAGGCGACCGAGGAGTGCGCGGTGTCGAGTGCCCACGAACCGGTTTTCAACGTGGTGGATTCCGAGGTGGATGTCATACCTCCGACAATGAACGGACCGCGGTCCGCTAGCCAGACCGCCGTTATCCTGGACCCGACAGGGCGCGGATAACTGTCCTCGGACCGGGCACGATGGGACACATGGCTCGAAACGGATTCGCGGAATTCCTCATCGCGCGGCGCGCCGAATTGCGGCCGTCGGACGTCGGCCTGCCCGCGGGCGGACGCCGCCGGACCCCTGGCCTGCGTCGCGAAGAGGTCGCCGTCCGCGCGGGGGTGAGCGCCGACTACCTGGCCCGGCTGGAGCAGGGACGCGACACCAACCCGTCGGTCGCGGTGATCGACGCCTTGGCCGACGCATTGTTGCTGAGCGGCGACGAACGCCAGCACTTCGGCATGCTCGCACTCACCTCGGGCAACGAATCCCGGTGCCCCGGCAACGAATCCGCCGCGGAGGAGGTGGCCCCGACGATCGAGACCATCCTGCGGGCCTTGCATCCGACGCCGGCCTTCGTGGTCGGCCGGAGGCTGAACGTGCTGAGCTGGAACCAGGCGTGGGCCGATTTCGCCGCCCCGCTAGGGCTGCTGGACGGAGCCGACCGGCCCAACCTCGCGTGGTACACCTTCGCGCATCCCGCGGCGCGACGCGTCCTGCGCAACTGGGAGCAGGCCGCCGACGCCTTCGCCGCCGCGCTCGGCCGCGCCAAATTGCACTGGCCGGGCGACGACGCACTGCTGGAGACGATCGAGGCGCTGCGCGAACTCCCGGAATTCGCGCAGCGCTGGAAACCGCATCGGGTCGGCGCCGCGGGCTCCGGGATGCTGCACCTCGACCATCCCGTGCACGGCATGGTCGAGGTGCCGTTCGAGACCCTGGAAGCCGACCGCGACCAGAGCGTCGTCGTCTGGCTGGCCGACCGGGCGAGCACGCTCGCGCCCGGCTTGCGGCTGGTGACCGACCGCGCGGCGAACGCCTAGCCCGCGCTCAGATGCCGAGTACCGCCATGCGCTCGGCGTGACTGTCCTGCATCCGCTCGATCAGCGCCGCGATGCCGTTGAGGTCGCCGGTGGCGGTGAGCACCAGGTCGGTGAGTTCGTCGCGCTGCGCCATGACGTATTGGGCCTGCGTGAGCGCCTCGCCGAGCAGCCTCCTGCCCCAGAGGGTGAGCCGGTCGCGTTCGGAGCGGCTCTCGGTGACCGCGCTGCGCACCTCCTCGACCACGAACTCCGAGTGCCGGGTCTCGGCGAGCACGTCGCGGACCACCGCGGCGACATCGGGAGTCAGCGCGCCCGCGATCTCGGTGTAGAAGTCCGCGGCGATGCCGTCACCGACGTAGAACTTCACCATCGACTCGAGCCACGTCGACGGGTCGGTGGAGGCGTGGTAATCGTCCAGCGCGCGCACGAACGGCGCCATCGCGTCGAACACATCGGCGCCCCGCGCCGCCAGCGCGGACTCCAGCGTCTTGAAATGCTCCATCTCGGCCGCGGCCATCTTCGCCACCGCCACCTTGCCCCGCAGGGTCGGCGACAGCTTGGCCTCCTCGGCCAGCCGGTAGAACGCGGAGATCTCGCCGTAGGCGAGCACCGCGAACAGGTCGGTCACGCCGGGATGACTCGCGGGGATGAAGAGGTTTGCTGGGTCGGTCGACGAAACACCTGACGCGGCAGGTGACTGTGCTCCCATGTGCCCCAGCGTAATACTCACGGCGATTCAGGCGGTCTCGGCCAGGAACTTCTCGAGATAACTCC
This sequence comes from Nocardia sp. NPDC041819, assembly GCF_055590505.1. Lineage (NCBI taxonomy): Bacteria > Bacillati > Actinomycetota > Actinomycetes > Mycobacteriales > Nocardiaceae > Nocardia > Nocardia sp. NPDC041819. Next base: position 9,162 of record NZ_JBVJAP010000015.1, read on the forward strand.
ATGTCGTGTCACGCGCGGTCGGTGCGGCCAGGATGCCCAAGTGGCTGCCGGGAGCGCTCTCGTAGCGGACCATCGCCGCTCCGGTGAGCACGCGGGCGCCCGCCTCGACGGCGGGAGCCGGGGTGATCACGTCGGAGGGCCCGCCTACGAGCAGGACCGGCGCGGTCACATCCGCCAGTTCTATCCGGCGTCCGCCCAGCACGACGACACCCCGCCCGATGTCGTTGGCGAGGATGAACCGGCCCCACAGCTGGCCGTAGAAACGGCCGGGGTAGCCGGGCATCTCGGCCATGAACCGATCGATCGTCTCCATCTTGGCCAGCGCCTCGGTGCGCGCGATATTGCTCGCGACGAACCACGGCCGGGTCAGCTCGCGGTCCCAGGCGGTGACCCTGTAGCCGATTCGAGTCAGTGTCGCAGGAACGCCACCGGCCGCGCGGATGACGGTGGAGGTGGCCCGGCCGCCGGTGAGTTTGGCGACGGCGCGCAGTTGCGGCACGCCGGTCATCCGGTCGTAGTCCAGCGGTGAGCCGACGGCTGTGATGGACCGGATGGGCAGCTCGGGGTGCGCCGCGGCGGTCAGCAAGGCCAGCGTGCCGCCGAGTGACCAGCCGACCAGATCGACCGCGCGTCCGTCGCGATCGGCGCTGGTGCGCAGCACCGCCTCGGGCAGGATGTCATCGATCCAGTCCTCGAAACCCATGTGCCGGTCGGCGAAGGTGATCTCGCCGTAGTCGACGACATACGGGCGGCGGCCGATCTCCAGCAGGAAGCGCGCCAGGCTCTGGTCGGGCCGCAGGTCGAAACAGCTGGCGGGCGCGGCTAGCGGTGGGACCAGCAGGACCGCCGAATCCTCTTCCGGCACCGTGGCGTCCGCTCGCTCGAAGCGCCGCAGTTGCCGATGCGGCTGGTCCCACAGGATCGTCGCGGGAGTCGGGTCCGGCGCCTCGATGCCGGAGCCGAAGGTCAGTGCCCACGCGTTGCGTGCGGCGAGGGTGACAGTGTCGGCAAGGCTCACATCGAAGAGAGTCTCATATGCCGATACCGCCGGTAACAGGCAAGTCCCGGAGCACGCTACCGCGGGCCCATGCCGACCGGGTTGAGCGGCGGGACCACGGCCTCTTGCACGCTGCGCACCAGCGGCTCGAGCGACGTGGTGAGTTCGGTGATCGCGTCGGCCGACAGCACCGCGAGCGCGCCGGTCCACGCCGCGTCGTCGGTCTCGGCCTCGACTTCGGCGAGCAGCTGCGCGCCGCTGCCGGTGAGGGTGGGTGTGACCGGTTCGCCTGCCACCAAGCCCCGGGCGCGCAACTCGTCGAAGGCATCGGCCCACTCCGCCTCCGACACCCCGCGCGCGGGGCGCATCACCGATTCGGGCGCCTTACCAGCGGCCACCTGGGCGACCAGCGCTTGACGGCCACTGAGACCGTGGGTGACCAACGCCGCGACATGGCCGTCGCCACGGTGCTCACGCAGCGCGGTGCTCAGCTGCCACAGCGCCGCCACCGGGTCGGACGACAGCGGCAGGTCCGCGTTCGCGGCGAACAACGCCCGGCCGGTCGGATCGGCCTCCCGCAGCGCGGGCGTGAGCAACTCCACCGCGCGAGCGCACACCGCGTCACCCGCGCCGATGCCGCGCAGCAGACCGGTGGCCAGGTCGAGCCGGGCGGTCAGGCAGCTTTGCGGCGTCGCCCGCTCCCACGCCTCCGGCAGCGCGCGCCGCACCATGTCGGGGTGGAATCCGGCGAAGACCGCTTGCACCGTCGCGGGTGTCACCGCGCCCAGCGGCGCGGCGCGGAAAGCGAAGTAGGTCTGCCAGTAGCCGCGCAGGCCGATACCGACGCCCGCCTCCTTGACGCCGGTTCCGAAATAGACCACATCGTGTAGCGGTTCGAGCGTCGCCCAGATTTGCCGGGCCGGATGAATTCCCATGTGGCGCAGCGTACGTGGGGGCGCGGTGCGGCGAAAGCACGCGACGGGTCCGGCGGATTTCCGGGCGCGCGCCGCAGTGGCAATTCGAGCGACGCACAATATCACGCTACAATCGCGTCGGACAACGGAAAGTTTCGCTCGACAGAGTTGCCGGACGTCGCGCTCACGCACATCGCGGAGACGCCGCTGCGACCGCTGACCGGTTTCGGGTGCGAAGTTTTCGTTGGACAAGAAAATGTGCGCGCACCAATCCGCGTCACCAATGCGCCGCGCCGATGTTTTGCGAGGTAGCCGCCGCTTATCCCGGCAGGCGCCCGGCATCCGGAGCGTGGCCGGGTGAAGTATCGCCTGCGGAGTCGTGGTCGTCGCGGACCGCCCGGTCCGCCCCACCTCGTGCGCGCGGGACGTGATTACGAGGAAGGCACGAACCCTGAGCAAGATCACAGTCGATCAGGAACCAGGTCTGGCGGAGACCCTGTTGACGGCCGAGCTGGACGCAACGCACACCGCCCCGACTTTCACCGAATTGGGCGTGCGCGCGGAAATCGTCCGCGCACTCGGCGAGATCGGAATCGAACGTACTTTCGCCATTCAAGAACTGACCCTTCCACTGGCGCTCGCCGGGGAAGATCTCATCGGTCAGGCCCGTACCGGTATGGGTAAAACCTTCGGATTCGGCGTTCCGCTGCTGCACCGCATCGCGACCGCGGAATCCGGCACGACGCCACTGGACGGCACACCGCGCGCACTGGTCATCGTGCCGACGCGGGAGCTGTGCATCCAGGTCACCAAGGATCTGGAGAACGCGAGCAAGTACCTGACCAATCACCAGGGCCCGCTGCGCGTCGCGTCCATCTACGGCGGCCGTCCCTACGAGGCGCAGATCGCGGCGCTGCGCGCGGGTGTCGACGTGGTGGTCGGCACGCCCGGCCGGCTGCTGGACCTGGCGGACCAGCAGCACCTGATCCTCGGCAAGATCGGCGTGCTGGTGCTCGACGAGGCCGACGAGATGCTCGACCTGGGCTTCCTCCCGGATATCGAGCGCATCCTCGGCATGGTCCCGGACAAGCGCCAGACCATGCTGTTCTCCGCGACCATGCCCGGGCCGATCATCACCCTGGCGCGCACCTTCCTCACCCGCCCCACGCACATCCGGGCCGAGGAGCCGCACGACTCGGCGGTGCACGACCGCACCGCGCAGTTCGTCTATCGCGCGCACGCCTTGGACAAGAGCGAGTTGATCGCGCGCATCCTGCAGGCCGAGAGCCGCGGCGCGACGATGATCTTCACGCGCACCAAGCGTACGGCGCAGAAGGTGGCCGACGACCTCGCCGAGCGCGGGTTCGCGGTGGGCGCGGTGCACGGCGACCTGGGGCAGATCGCCCGCGAGAAGGCGCTGACCAAGTTCCGCAAGGGCACCATCGACGTGCTGGTCGCCACCGACGTCGCGGCGCGCGGCATCGACATCGACGACGTCACGCACGTCGTCAACTATCAGTGCCCGGAAGACGAGAAGACCTACGTGCACCGGATCGGGCGCACCGGCCGGGCGGGACGCACCGGCGTCGCGATCACGCTGATCGACTGGGACGAGCTCAACCGCTGGTCGGCGATCGACAAAGCGCTCGGCCTCGGCATCCCCGACCCGGTCGAGACGTACTCGCGCTCGCCGCATCTGTACTCCGATCTCGGTATTCCCGAGGGCGTGACGGGCGTGGTGCGCAAGGCGCAGGTGGAACGCGAGGCGGACGCGGTCGTGGTCGAACGCCCGGCCCGCACCCCCCGCAAGCGCAACCGCAGGCGCACCCGCGCCGGCCAGCCGATCGACGGGACGACGAACGTCACCGACGCGGACGAGACCGACTCGCCCGCGGACGCCGAGAGCACGTCTTCGGAGCAGGCGGGAGCCGAGACCGACGCCGACAAGCCCGCCCGCCGCAGGCGCAGGCGGCGCAAGCCGAGCACCGACGGGACCGACAACACCGCCGGCGACGAGTCGAGCACCGAGGCCTCGGACGAGCACGGCAGCTCGGACGACAACGACGCGGACGAGACCGGCACCGTCGACCGGCCCGCTCGCCGTCGGCGCAGGCGCCGTCGTGCCGGCGAGGGCGACGCGGCGGCGGAGGACGCCGGGAGCGCGGCGGAGCCCGCGGCAGCGGCCTCGGCCTGACCGCTCGGATCGGCTAGTCTCGCTTTCGTGCTCGCACCCGAGCGGCGGACGCGCGCCGATATCATCTCCGCAGTCGCGATCGCGGTTCTCGTGGTGATCGCCGGGGCCTTGGTGTGGGTGCGCGGCGACGCGCACGGCACCGAGTCGGTGACCGCGTCCTCCACGGTGCCGACCCCGGCGGCGGCCGATCAACTGCCTGCCGCGCTGCGCGAACTGTGGCACGCGCCGGACGGTGCGAGCGCTCGTGCGCTCGTGTCCGGCGGCGTCGCGGTGACCGGCGACGGCGACACGGTCACCGGCCGGGATCCGCGCAGCGGTGACCAGCTGTGGAAGTACCGGCGCGACTTGCCGCTGTGCGGGCTCGAGGGCCAGTACGGCATGGTGATCGCGGTCTACCGCGACGAGCGCGGGTGCAGCCAGGCCACGATGCTGGCGGGCGACAGCGGCGCCCGCCGCACGGCGCGCAGCAGCTACATGGACCGCGACGTGCGGCTGTCGGTCGACGGCACCTACCTGCTCGCGCAGGGACCGCAGCGGCTGGAGATGTGGCGCTCGGACCTGGTGCGCACCGTGGAGTACGGCTTCGTCGACGCCCCGGTGAACGTCAAGACCCAGCCGCGCAGGGGCTGCACGCTGCTGTCGTCCGGTTCCAGCCCGTCCCGGCTCGCCGTGCTGGAACGCTGCCCCGCCGACCCGGCCGAACGGCTCACCGTGCTGAACCCGGCCCCCAAGGACAACACGGTGCCGGAGGAGTACGGCTCGCACGTGTTGACCGGTCCCGGAGCGGATTCCGCGGAAGCCCGGATGATCGCGGTGTCCGACAGCCGGATCGTGCTCTATTTCCCCGGCGCCACCACCGGCGCGGAGTCGCTGCCGCCGCGCCTGGCCGTCTACGACGGGAACGGCAATCCTATTGTGGTGCATCAGCTTTCGGCGCCGCTGAGCCAGACGGCGACGACCACACGCATCGGGTCGGCCTATCTGGTCTTCACCGGTAACAGCGTGATCGCCTTGAACGGCAGCACTTTCGACCCGCTGTGGACCGCGGGCGCGGCGCTGGGCGCACCGGCGCTGATGGCGGGAAAGCTGCTGCTGCCCACCGCCGGCGCGCTCACCGTCCTCGACCCCGCCACGGGAACCGAAGCGGGGCGCATCCCGGTGGAGCGACCCGGCTACGGCGGCGGCCCCATCTCCCTCACCGTGATCGGCACGACCGTACTCGAACTGCGCGAGGGCGAACTGCACGCCTTCGCGTGAGGCCCGGCGAACTTGTCGGTGCCGTGGAGCACACTCTGGGGCATGAGCGAAACCCCGCCCGCCGCAAGCGAAAACAGCGCTGCTATCACCTCCTACGACGATCCGGACGCGCCGTGGAACCAGCGGTACTCCGATGAAGACATCGCGCACTGGAACGACGGTGTCATCCAGGAGTTCCGCGACAACGCGGGCAAGGTCGGCGGCGCGTACGAAGGCGGTGAACTGATCCTGCTCACCACCACCGGAGCCAAGAGCGGCAAGACGCACACGGTCCCGCTCGGCCTGTTGCGCCGTGGCGAAACCCTTTACGTGAGTTCGTTCATCGAGGACCGGTACCCGGCCTGGTACCACAACGTGAAAGCCGATTCCGCCGTCACCGTCGAGTTGGGGCCCACCACCCATCGAGGCACGGCGCGGGCGCTGGAGGGAGCCGAGTACGACGAGTTCGCGGCGTGGGCGATGGCGAACAATCCGTTGCTCGCGGACTACCAGGCCAAGGTCACGCGGCCGCTTCCCCTGGTGGTGCTCGAACTGGGGGACCCGATCGAGTCCTAGTCCCGGCGGTGGGCGCGGGTTCGGATCCGGAGGGCGTCCGATCCAGCGCACCGCCATGATCATCGGTGGACCATCATGGAGACATGTCCGCACTCGACGATGCCCGCGTTGTGCTGCTCCGGCACGGCGAGACCAGCTGGTCCACACAGCGGCGGCACACCGGCCGCACCGATCTCCCGCTCACCGAGCGCGGCGAAGAGCAGGCCAAGGCCGCGGGTAGCCTGCTCGCTACGCTGAAACTGCGAAACCCGTTGATACGCACCAGTCCTCGGCTCCGTGCGAGACGCACCGCCGAGCTGGCCGGGCTCACCGACGCCGTGGTGGACGACGAACTCGCCGAATGGGACTACGGCGCCTACGAGGGCCTGACCACCCCGCAGATCCGCGAGACCGTACCCGGATGGACCATCTGGACCGGTCCGGTCCCGGACGGCGAGACCGCCCGGCAGGTATGCGAGCGCGCCGATCGGGTGCTGGCCACCGTGCAGCCGGTGCTGCCGGAGCGGGATATCGTGCTGGTGGGGCACGGCCACTTCTCCCGCGCACTGATCGCCCGCTGGGCGGAATTCGACATTCGGGAGGGCCGCCGGTTCGCCATGTCGACCGGTGCGCTGACCGTGCTCGGCTACGAACACGACGCGCGCGCGATCCGCGCGCACAACCTGGTACCCAACGGAGCGTCACTGTGACCCGAACCGGCCCCGCCGACCCCACCGCCGTCGACCTCGGCGCCGCCGTCCTGCGCCGCGCGATCCCTTCCGACGTGCCCGCTCTGGTCGATCTCGTCTACGAGCTGGCCGAATACGAGAAGGCGCGCCACGAATGCACGGTCACCGCCGAGCAGCTGCACGCCGCGCTGTTCGGGCCGGAGCCGAAGGTGTTCGCGCATGTGGTCGCGGACGAGTCGGGCCTGCTGGGCTGCGCGATCTGGTTCCTCAACTTCTCCACCTGGGACGGCGTGCACGGCATCTACCTGGAAGACCTCTACGTCAAACCGGAGACCAGGGGCAAGGGCTACGGCAAGGCGCTGCTCACGGCCCTGGCGAAGGAGGCCGTCGACCACGGCTACAGCCGCGTGGCCTGGTCGGTGCTGACCTGGAACAAGCCATCGATCGACTTCTACGAGTCGATCGGCGCGGTGGCGCAGGTCGAGTGGGCGGGCTATCGGCTGGCGGGTGACGCGCTCGGCAAGCTGGCCGCCGAGGCCCGGTAGCGCATGTCCTGGCTCCCGCCGCTCGACCTCGGGGCCTGGCCCACCACCGCCGAATCGGCCATGGCGATGCAGGACGAATTGCGGCCGCTGGTCTCGCCGGTGACCCCGCCGGGCGCGCCGTTCCGGACGGTGGCCGGACTCGACTCGGCCTACGACGACACCGGCGCGGTGGCCGCGGCCGCCGTGGTCTTGGCGGCGGACACCCTGCACCAGGTCACCTCCGCCGTCGCGCACGGCGTCGCGGACTTCCCGTACCTGCCTGGCCTGCTCGCTTTCCGGGAGATCCCGGCGACCCTCGCCGCGCTCGGAAAACTGGACAGCGCACCCGATCTGCTGGTCTGCGACGGGCAGGGACTGGCGCATCCGCGCCGCTTCGGCCTCGCCTGCCACCTCGGCCTGCTCACCGGGATCCCGACGATCGGCGTGGCGAAAACCGTGTGGGGCGAGTATGCCGAACCCGGTCCGGAACGGGGCGCGGCCACCGACATCACCATCGACGCGGTGGTGGTCGGGCGCGCGTTGCGCACCAGAAGCGGCGTCAAGCCGGTGTTCGTATCCGTGGGCCATCGCATCGACCTCGACACCGCATGCGCCCAGGTGCTGGCGCTGACCCCGCGGTACCGGCTACCGGAAACCACCCGCCACGCCGACCAGCTCTGCCGGGCGGCGCTGCGCGCGGCTGCCGCGGACTATTCCGGCTCGACCCCGTAGTCCTGGGCCATCCAGCGGGTGGAGGCAGGCGCGAACAGCAGCACCAGCGCGGCGACCGCCACGACCCCGAGCGCAGCGCCGTAGACCGGCTGATGCGAGTCGGTGAGCAGCGACCAGGTGACCGGGAGCAGCAGCAACTGCGCGATCACCGCGATCGCGCGCCCCCAGCGCTTCCCCAGCAGCAGTCCCGCGCCCGCGGCCAGCACCGCGCCGCCGAGGATGCCGAACCAGGCCGCGGTGCCGTAGCCGCTGGTCGTGGATTGATCGTGACCGAGCAGCCCACGCACCACCAGCACGATGGCAACGCCCACCGCGACGACGCCTTCCAGCGTCACCAGGGCACCCGCCGCCCGCACCGTCGTCGGCACCGCCCCCGCTTTTTCGTCGCTCACGCCAGCGCCTCGCCCACACTCGGCTCCGTCGTGCGCGACGGCGCACGGTGTCCTCGCTTGCCTCGCTGACGCTCGTTCACGCGGCAAGCCTACGACCCGCTCAGTGCCGCCCTCGTCCTGGCGTATGCCCGCGCAATGGCAGACGGGGCGCCACTCGCCGCTTTTCCGGCGCGGGCCGGCGGGCAACTAGGCTGCCATCGTGCGGACGCTGCTGATCGTGAACCCGAATGCCACCTCCACCACGCCGGCGACCAGGGACCTCTTGGCGCACGCGCTGGAGAGCCGCACCCAGCTGACCGTTGCGCACACTCAGCACCGCGGCCACGCCGCGGAACTGGCCCAATGGGCGGCGACCAACGAGATGGACCTCGTCGTCGTGCACGGCGGCGATGGGACGGTCAACGAGACCATCAACGGCTTCCTGCCGTTGCCGGTCCTCGACGACGGTCAAGCCTGGTTGCCGCGCCTCGGTGTGATCCCCGGCGGCTCGGCCAACGTCTTCGCCCGAGCGCTCGGCATCTCCCCGGACCCGGTGACCGCCACCAATCAGCTCATCGACCTGCTCACGGTGGAAACCGATCGCCGAATCGGTCTCGGACTGGCCGACGACCGCTGGTTCTGCTTCAGCGCGGGCGTCGGATTGGACGCCGACGTGTGCGAGGCGATCGATGCCAGCCGCGCCCGCGGCCGCGCCGCCACCCCCGCGCGATATGTTCGAACGACTGTTCGGCAATTTTTCCGGGCAAAGCGCAACGAACCGGGTGTTCAAGTGGAAATTCCCGGTCGTGATCCGGTGGACGGGGTGCACTACGCCTTCGTAACCAACACCACACCGTGGACCTACCTGAACGCCACGCCGGTGCACACCAACCCCGGCACCCGGTTCGAAACGGGGCTCGGAGTGTTTGCGGTGCGCTCCATGGCCGTCGTCCCCACCCTGCTGCTCGCGCGCCAGCTCCTCGCAGCCGACGGAAACCCCAAGTCCCGCAATTTATTTCGCGAAGACGACGTTCCCACCGTACGAATCGAGTCCAAAGAACCCATCGGCCTGCAAATCGATGGCGACTTCATCGGCAAGCGCAACGTGGTGGATTTCACTGCCGTGCCCGACGTCCTCGCGGTCGTCGCTCCGCGGCCGCACTGAGGGCGAAACACCCCCGAAAACATCGCGGGTAGTGCTGCGAAAACCCGGTGGAGCGAGTACAAAGGACCGGGCAGGCTTCCCCCTGTGGGGGCCTTCAGAGCGTGAGCTTCCCCACGGTGCACCGCGTGCCTATTGACATCTACGGTGTTCGTGAAAGCATTCACAAGCAACCGTGCGGAAACATTCGAGTCGCACAAGTGAACGAACCACAAACCCATAGGCGCCCCATGCGGCGCCCAGCAAAGGAGCAGAGGAATGGACTGGCGCCACAAGGCCATCTGTCGCGATGAGGACCCCGAGCTGTTTTTCCCGGTGGGTAACAGTGGTCCGGCGCTCGCGCAGATTGCCGATGCCAAGCTGGTCTGCGCTCGCTGCCCCGTAACCGCCGACTGCCTGTCCTGGGCCCTGAAGTCCGGACAAGACGCCGGCGTGTGGGGTGGTATGAGCGAAGACGAGCGCCGGGCGCTCAAGCGTCGCAACGCGCGCACCCGCACCCGCACTGTCGTCTGAGCCAGACGATCAGCATTACCGGGCCATTCAGCCCGGCCCGGTAACGCATTTCAGCCCGGCACCCATAGGTGCCGGGCTGTGTTGTTTATGCCCGCCGGATCACGAACTGGAAATACCCGGTCTCGCTTCGCGGAGGAAACGGGAACCGACCCAATACGGTTGCGTGCAACGGCAATTGCGGCAATTGCGACCGGTCGGCGATTCGACTCGCGAATGCGCGGGACCTGTGCGAAAGTAGTCGGTTCTCCAGCGCACGGGACGAGTAGCGAATCCGGCCCGCACCTCGCATTCCACCCGATACGGACATTCGGAGGGGTACTGCGCCGCAAGCCGCCGACCGCACCCGAGTAGCGCCCGCCCGCGACCTCCGAGCAACAGGTCCCGGGAGTTCGCACGCGACCGGTGCCGAAGCGGCGGGTCCGTCCACCGCCGATCGGTCAGCGGCCCGAACGACGGCCCAGCGGGACCCGCAGGACGGCATCGGTGCCGATATCGGCGCCGGGATGCAGGCCGATGGAACCGCCGAGTTCGGCGGTGACCAAGGTCCGGACGATCTGGAGGCCGAGCCGATCGGAGGACTCCAGGCTGAACCCGGGCGGTAGGCCGCGGCCGTCGTCGCTGATGATCACGTCCAGCCAGCGCGCCGAACGCTCGGAACGGATTGTCACCGTGCCGTTTTCGCCCGAATCGAAGGCGTGCTCGATGGCGTTCTGCACCAGTTCGGTGAGCACCATCACCAGCGGGGTGGCGCGTTCGGCGGAGAACACACCGAGCGAGCCCGCGCGGCGCACCTTGATGCGCGTGGTGTGCACCGTGGCCACGTCGGCCATGATCGGCAGCAGCCGGTCGACGACCTCGTCGAGATCGACCTCTTCGTCCACCGACATCGACAGCATCTCGTGCACCGACGCGATGGAGGTGACCCTGCGCACCGATTCGGTGAGCGCGACCTGCGCCTCCTCGTTCTCGGTGCGGCGCGCCTGTAGGCGCAGCAGCGCGGCGACGGTCTGCAAATTGTTCTTCACCCGGTGGTGGATCTCCCGGATGGTGGCGTCCTTGCTCAGCAGGGCGCGATCGCGCCGCTTGACCTCGGTGACGTCGCGGACGAGAACGGCGGCGCCGGCCAACTCGCCGTGCGGGCGCAGCACGAGGGTGCGCAGCAGCACGGTGGCTCCGCGCGCCTCGACCTCCATCCGGCGGCCGGTCCGCCCGGCCAGCGCGGCCTGGATGTCGCCGACCACTTCCTGGGCGTCGAAGGGATCGGTGATCAGGGACCGGGTGGTGACGGCGAGATCCTGGCCGACCAGGTCGGCCTGCAGGCCCATCCGGTGATAGGCCGACAGCGCGTTCGGACTGGCGTAGACGACGATGCCGTCGGTGTCGAGCCGGATGAAGCCGTCCCCGGCGCGCGGGCTGGAATGGGTGGCCGCGCGATCCTCGGTGGTCGGGAAGGTGCCGTCGGCGATCATCTGGCACAGATCGTCCGCGCACGCCACGTACGCGCTCTCCAGCTGACTGCGCACCCGGGAGCGTTGCAGATCGGTGTCCCGGCTCAGCACGGCGATCACATCGTCACCGCAGCGCACGGGGATGGCCTCGCGGATGGCGTGCACCGGACGCGGGTGGTAGACGCCGGATGTCTCGACGTCGCTGTCGGCTCGCACGATATCGCCGCTGGCCAGCGCCTCGAAAACCTGCGGATGTTCGGCCTGTACCGCGGACGTACCGACCAGATCCTCTTGGTGCACGGTGTGTGCGGTGGTGGGACGGCACTGCGCGACACAGACGATGTCCGCGCCCTCCGTCACGGGGCCCGCACCGACCCACAGCAGCAGATCGGCGAAGGACAGATCGGCCAGCAGCTGCCAATCGCCCACCACCCGCTGCAGATGGTCCACGGCGACCCCGGGGAGGTCGGTGTGCTCGGCCAGCAGCTCGCTCAGTGTCGCCATGCAGATCTACCGCCGCAATCGATCAGGAGATGACCGCGATCAGGTGGCCCGCCTTGATCGCGTCGCCCTCCTTGACGCCGATCGAAGTCACTGTGCCACTGGACTCCGCGAGCACCGGGATCTCCATCTTCATCGACTCGAGGATCACCAGGGTGTCGCCCTCCCGGACTTCGTCGCCCTCCTTGGCGACGACCTGGTAGACGACCGACACCAGCTCGGCGAGCACTTCCTCAGCCATGGCACCCCATTCACTCGTTGGCCTGTATCCGCTGACGGTACAGCCAACCACACGTGAAAGAATGGCCTTCAATCAGAAGGGAGACTACTCATGGGTAAGCGCGGACGTAAGAAGCGTAGCCGCAAGGGGAACGCAGCCAACCACGGCAAGCGGCCCAACGCCTGAGCGCGACGCTCGGCTCGAAAAGCACGAAGCGGCACGCACTTCCAGCGGGAATGCGTGCCGCTCACGTTTCACCGACCGGCTACTCCGAGGTGTCGACCGAGGTCTCCCCGACGACGAACGTCCGGCGGATCTCGATGGTCAGGCGCTCTCGCAACGAATCGGGCGCGCGATCACCGCCACATTTGCGGCTGAGCAGGCTCTTGACCTTCTCCTCGATGCCGTATGCCTCGATACACGGACTGCAGTGCTCCATGTGGTGCTGCAACCGCGCCCTGGTCGCCTCGTCGCACTCCCCGTCCAGCATCAACCACACGTCGGCCAGCACCGCCGTGCAGTCGAGCTCCATGTCGGGGTCCCGTTCGGTACTCACTGCTTGACCTCCTGGCGTTCCCCCGAACGGTTGAAACCGCGCTCGCGCGCGACATCGGCGAGCAAACCCTTCAGTTGCTTGCGGCCGCGATGCAGCCGGGACATCACCGTACCGATGGGCGTGCCCATGATGTCGGCGATCTCCTTGTACGGGAAGCCTTCGACATCGGCGTAGTACACCGCCATGCGGAACTCCTCCGGAAGTTCCTGCAGCGCGGCCTTGATGTCGTCGTCCGGTAACGCGTCCAGCGCCTCGACCTCGGCCGAGCGCAGACCCTGTGAGGTGTGCTCGGCGGTCGCGGCCAGCTGCCAGTCGGTGATCTCGTCGGTCGGATACTGGGCGGGCTGGCGCTGCTTCTTGCGATAGGAGTTGATGTAGGTGTTGGTCAGGATCCGGTACAGCCAGGCACGCAGGTTGGTGCCCTCCCGGAACGACTTGAAGCCCTGGTAGGCCTTGACGTAGGTCTCCTGGACCAAGTCCTCGGCATCCGCCGGATTCCTGGTCATGCGCAGCGCGGCGCCGTAGAGCTGGTCGAGCAACGGGAGCGCGTCCCGTTCGAACCGCTGTGCCAGCTCGGCATCGTCGACGGCGCCGACATCGTCGGCCGCCACGTCATCGTCGCTCGTCACACCTGTCCCTTCGATCGCCGTACCTGCCAAATCTACCGGCATCGGCATATCGAAGGAGAATCCGCCGTCCGCCGGGGACACCTCGGTCCATACCGGGCGGTCGTCGAGCAGCACGGGCACAGGCATCTCCTTCACGTATCCATAGGGCCTGCTCACGCGCTGGAAACCAGTCCGAGCGCGGTGTACCGGCTACAACATGCGCGACCCGTCCGGTGTTCCCGGGTTCCTCCCGCTCGCGGTGAATGCGCAGGAAATCCCGTTGCAGGCCGGGCTACGGCCGCCGTTAAGGTTTGGCCATGGCAGCAGGCTCGACTCCGGCGATCCGCGCGTTGACCCAGGCGAAGGTGTCCCATCGGGTGCACGCCTACAAGCACGATCCGCGCGCCGACTCCTACGGCACCGAGGCGGTCGACGCGCTGGGCGCCGAACTCGGCGTCGCGGCCGAGCAGATCTTCAAGACGTTGGTCATCGAACTCGCCACCGGCTCGCTCGCGGTGGCCGTGCTTCCGGTGCCGAACACCCTGTCGCTCAAAGCCGCGGCCGCGGCGCTCGGCGCGCCGAAGGCGAGCATGGCGGACAAGACGCGGGCGGAGAAGACCACCGGGTACGTGCTCGGCGGCATCTCCCCGCTCGGTCAGCGCAAGCCGCTGCCCACCGTGATCGACGAGTCGGCGCTGGGCTGGGACCGGATGCTGTGCAGCGCCGGACGGCGCGGACTGGAGATCGAGCTGGCGCCCGCCGACCTGATCCGGTTGACCGCCGCGGTGACCGCCCCCGTGACATCCGCGTAATTCGTCCACCATCGGCGCGATCTGTGCGTTACTGAACTGGCCAGATCGACCCGACTCGTGAGGATGTGATGCGAATGTCTACGCACCAGCGTGTGCGCGCCGTGATCGTCGCGTTGTCCGGAGTGCTCGTCTTGGCTCTCGGTCCGGTAACGCTCCTAGCGCCCGAGGCCGCCGCCTCGCCGGGCACCTCGCCGGTCACGCAGGTCAGCGATTCCGTGTTCGACTTCGACGGTCAGGGATCGAAGAGTGATGACAAGGCCGGAAAGGCCGAGAAACTCAGCGGGAACGTCACCACCAAGCTGATCGACCTGGTCGCTGGAATCATCAAATGCGGGCTCAATATCGCCTCACCGAGCGTGAAGTGCTCGCTGTAGTTTTGGCCGCGACTTCGTCGCGGCGTGTTCGCGGCCCCCTTATGGCTCGCGTTTGCGCGACCGCCGCTTGCTCCTTCGTCGCCTACGCGACGGCCGCGCAAACGCGAGCCGGGCCGCGAACGGAACATGCTCGGTCTCGCTTCGCTCGAAACCGGTAGTCGGGCCGGTGTGGTCGCGCCAGGCGGTCACACCGGCACCTCGGCCCGCGAGATATTGCTGGGCCAGGAGTGCCTGGCTACCCAATCGAACTGCGTGAGCGTGCGGAGGCCGATCGATACGGGCCCGGACTCTCGTTCACAACAGGCTGATCTGCTCGGCGTCCTTCTGATCCTCCACCCGGGCAAGCAGTTCCGGTCCGTTGTTGCGCACGCTGTTGACCAGCGCGGGCACCGGACGGGCCACGATATCGGCGACCGCTTCCTCCGACGGCGTCTCGAGCAGGCTCGCGGGCGCCGGGTGATCCGGGTCCAGCCACGCGTCCCAGTGCTGGCGCGGCATGGGCAGTGGCATCCGGTCGTGGATGCGGGTCAGGTCGCCGACCGCGTCGGTGGTCAGGATGGTGCACGACAGCAGGGGCTGACTCTCCGGCTGGGACCGGTCGCGCCAAACCGACCACAGACCGGCCATGTAGAGGCGGGAACCGTCCGCGTGGGCCATGTAGTACGGATGCTTGGCGACTTTCCCCTTCGCGCCCTTCTCGCCGTTCGGCTCCACGATCCACTCGTACCAGCCGTCCATCGGTACCAGGCAACGCCGGTACTTCACGGCGTCGCGGAACGAGGGCGTGGTGGCGGCCTTGTCCGCGCGGGCGTTGAACAGCGGCTTGCCCTTCACCGGGACACCGGGCTCGGCGGCCTTGGTCCACACCGGGATCAATCCCCAGCGCATCCGCCGGATCCGCCGCTTCGGGTCGTCGTGCTCGCCGCCCTGGTCGTGCCGCTCGACCACGGTGAGAACCTGGGTGGTCGGAGCGACGTTGTAGTTGGTGAAAGAGCTCTGGTCCGCGGAGTCGGTCTCGTCGATCGCATCCAACTCGACCGCGAGCCTGCCGGGGTTGGTCGTGGTCGCATATCGTCCGCACATATCCCGATAGTCCCACTCGCCACCGACAGAGTCGGGGACAATTGGTACATAGCTGGTGACCAGTTGAGAGTTGTGGCATAGCATTCTCTCATCGGAAGGACGGGCTGCCCGTCCACTCGGACACGCGCATCGACCGTCCACCGGAGACGGCAAGAGGAGACCCACTGTGACATCCACCGACACCAAACCGGCCGATCACGACACGGCACTGACGTCGGTCAATCCGGCGACAGGCGAGGTGATCGGCACGCACGTCATCGCCGACGACGCCGCGGTGGCCGCCGCGGTCGCCAAGGCTCGCGCCGCGGCCGCCACGTGGGGCGCGCTGAGTTTCGACGAACGGCGCACGCACCTGCTGCGCTGGTCGAGCAAGCTGGTGCAGGACTCGGAGAAATTCTGCGAGTTGATCCACGCCGAGAACGGCAAGCCGCTCGACGACGCCTTCCTGGAACTGATGCTCGCGCTCGAGCACATCGCCTGGGCGGCCAAGAACGCCAAGAAGGTGCTCGGACCCAAGAAGGTCTCCCCCGGCGCGCTGATGTCGAACTTCAGCGCCCGGCTCGAGCAGCGCCCGCTCGGTGTGGTCGGCGTGATCGGCCCGTGGAACTACCCGGTCTACACGCCGAACGGCTCCATCGCCTACGCGCTGGCCGCGGGTAACACCGTCGTGTTCAAGCCGAGCGAATACTCCACCGGCATCGGCAACTTCCTCGCCGACGCGTTCGCCGCGGCCAACCCCGAGCTGCCCGAGGGCGTCTTCCTCACCATCAACGGTTACGGCGCGACGGGCGCGGCGCTGGTCCGCTCGGAGGTCGACAAGATCGCGTTCACCGGCTCCACCGCCACCGGCAAGCGGATCATGGCCGCCGCCGCGGAGCGGCTCACCCCGGTGCTGCTGGAGTGCGGCGGCAAGGACGCGGTGATCGTCGCCGCCGACGCCGACATCAAGGCCGCCGCGGACGCGGTCGCCTGGGGCGCCACCGCCAACAGCGGCCAGACCTGCGCGGGCGTCGAGCGGGTCTACGTCGACCGCTCGGTGCGCGAGGAGTTCGTCGCCGAGGTCAAGCGCATCCTCACCGACATCAAGCCCGGCTCGGACGACAAGGCCGCCTACGGTCCGATGACCATGCCGAGCCAGATCGACATCGTGCGCCGCCACATCGAGGACGCGTTGAAGAACGGCGGCACCGCGGTGCTCGGCGGCCCCGAGTCGGTCAAGGCGCCGTTCATCGAACCGGTCGTGCTGGTCGACGTGGACGAGAACTCCGAGGCGGTGGCCGAGGAGACCTTCGGCCCGACCATCACCATCCGCACCGTCGACGGCGTGGACGAGGCGGTCGAACTGGCCAACAACTCCAAGTACGGCCTGTCCTCGGCGGTCTACTCGAAGAAGAACGGCCTCGACATCGCGCGCAGGCTGCGCGTCGGCGCCACCTCGGTCAACTCCGTGCTCGCCTTCGCCGCCATCCCCGGCCTGCCCTTCGGCGGCGTCGGCGATTCCGGCATCGGCCGCATCCACGGCGAGCCGGGTCTGCGCGAGTTCACCCGCCCGCACTCGATCGCGGTGCAGCGCTTCACCGTTCCCGGAATGGCGCTGCTGAGCTACAGCCGCACCGACTCCACGATGAAGCTGCTGCGCAAGCTCGTTCCGTTCCTGCACGGGCGGCACAAGTAACAATCCGAACGGCCGGGGCCGGGTACTCGACGTCGTCGCGTACCCTGCCCCGCGCATAGGTGCCAGAGCAGTCCGCCTGTAGAACGCCTTGCGCGCCGCTGATCGCGACGGCGAGCGCTATGAAAGCCGGTCGGGCAACGTCCGCGCCCCGGGAACCGCGCAAACGGGGCACGCGGTCGGCACCACCACATCCCACCCGGTATATCCCTTCTCGCGCAACAACTTCGGCCGAACTCCCGGTCGGTGTACAAAGCGCTCCGAGCATGCGCCGGTCGCGGCCTCACTCACGTCCGAGTGGCCGCCATGCAGAAGCGAGACCAACCGTCCGCCGTTCGCGGCCCGAGCCGAAAGAGCGCTCGACTACCCAGCGTGCGGACGCCGCCCGGGTACAGCCAGTACCGCTCATAGCGCCGAGACGGTCGAGCGGGCGCCGCACCCGCGCGGCTTCGCGGGTGGTGTCCAGGCCGGCGCCGTCGACATCGGCGAGCCCGTGGCACGCGTCGCCGAGCAGATTCCAGGAAACACCAACACAGCCCGATTCGCGCCGAAGCGGCCGCCGCACAGACGACGAAGAAGCAAGCGACAGCCGAGCCGACAACCAACGCCCAGCCACTACACAACCGTGCACTAGTAAGGAAGTTCCGATACCGACGCGCCCAGCGCCCCGCCGCCCCCGGTTTCGAGCGAAGCGAAACCGAGCATCCGCCGTTCGCGGCCCGGCTCGAATTCGCACGGCCGCCGCGGTCGCGCCTGATCACCGGTCGACGGGACAACCGCCGACCACAACGAACCGCGTGCACGATGCCCAGAGCTCGCGCCCCTACGCGCCCAGCGCACCCAACTCCAGGTTTCGAGCGAAGCGAGACCGAGCATGTTCCGTTCGCGGCCCGGCTCGCGTTTGCGCGGCCGTCGCGTAGGCGACGAAGGAGCGAGCGGCGGTCGCGCAAACGCGAGCCACAAAGGGGCCGCGAACACCCAGCGCCGCAGGCGCTGGAAAACAACACCGTGTGATGATGGACGAGTGAACTTCTGGCCAGCGCCCCATGTCGAGGTCCCCGTACACGCGACCGTGACCCTGCCCGGATCGAAATCGATCACCAACCGGGCGCTCATTCTGGCCGCCCTGGCCGACGGCCCCTCCACCATCACCGGCGCGCTGCGCAGCCGTGACACCGACCTGATGATCACCGCACTGCGCGCGCTCGGCGCGGACATCGAGGGTGCGGGTGACACGGTGACGGTGACCCCGGCGCCGCTGGGAGGCGGCACGGTCGACTGCGGGCTCGCGGGCACGGTGATGCGCTTCCTGCCGCCGGTCGCGGCGCTGGCGTCGGGCGATGTCGCGTTCGACGGTGACGAACAGGCCAGGATCCGTCCGTTGCGCACCATCCTGGACGCGCTGCGCGCGCTCGGCGCCGATGTCGACGGCGACACGCTGCCGTTCACGGTGCACGGCAAGGGCGCGCTGCGCGGCGGCACCGTGACGATCGACGCGTCCGGATCGTCGCAGTTCGTCTCCGGCCTGCTGCTGTCGGCCGCGCGCTTCGACGAAGGCCTGGTGGTGCACCACGACGGCAAGCCGCTGCCGTCGATGCCGCACATCGAGATGACGGTGGAGATGCTGCGCCGCGCCGACGTGCGGGTGCAGGCGCCCGCGGACAGCTTCAAGGCGCAGACCTGGACCGTGGAACCGGGACCGATCCGCGCGGTGGACTGGGAGGTCGAGCCGGATCTGTCCAACGCCACCCCGTTCCTGGCCGCGGCCGCGGTCACGGGTGGCACGGTCAGCATCCCGCACTGGCCGCGGCTGACCACCCAGCCGGGTGACGTGATCCGCGAGATCCTCGTGCGGATGGGCGCCGAAGCGCGGATCTTCGACGGCGTGCTCACCGTGCACGGCCCTGACCGGCTGGCGGGCATCGACATCGACCTGCACGACGTGGGCGAGCTGACGCCCACCGTCGCCGCGCTGGCGGCGTTGGCCGATTCCCCGTCCGTGCTGCGCGGGATCTCCCACCTGCGCGGGCACGAAACCGACCGTCTCGCAGCGCTTTCCACCGAGATCAACCGCCTCGGCGGCAAGGTGACCGAGACCGAGGACGGGCTGGAGATCGTGCCCACCGACCTGCACGGCGGCAAGTGGCATTCCTACGCCGATCACCGGATGGCCACGGCGGGAGCCATTCTCGGCCTCCGGGTGCCCGGCATCGAGATCGAGGACATCGGCACCACGGCCAAGACTCTGCCGAACTTCGTCGCCCTCTGGGAACGCATGCTCGAACCCGCGCTATCCGACGAAGGAGAGGCGCGCTGAGCGGGGGACGGCGCTCCGCGGCCAGCTACGACGAATCCGATGTCCGGGTTCGTCCGGGGCGGAGTTCCCGTCCCCGCACCAAGACCCGGCCGCAGCACAACGACGCCGAGCCGGCCATGGTGGTCTCGGTCGACCGGGGGCGCTGGGGGTGTGTCCTCGGCGGCGATCCGGAGCGCCGCATCGTCGCGATGCGGGCCCGGGAACTGGGTCGCACCCCTATCGTGGTCGGCGACCAGGTGGACGTGGTCGGCGATCTGTCCGGGCGACCGGACAGCCTCGCCCGCATCGTCCGGGTCGCCGACCGGCGAACGGTGTTGCGCCGCACCGCCGACGACACCGATCCGTACGAGCGACTCGTGGTCGGCAACGCGGAGCGGCTGTTCATCGTGGTCGCGCTCGCCGACCCGCCTCCGCGCACCGGCTTCGTGGAACGGGCGATGGTCGCCGCGTACGCCGGTGGGCTGCAACCGGTTCTGTGCCTGACCAAGCACGATCTGGCCGCCGATTCCGAATTCGCCGCCGCCTTCGACGATCTCGATCTCACCATCGTCTACGGCGGCATCGATGATCCGCTCGAGCCGGTCCTGGAACTGCTCACCGACCACCTCACCGCGCTGATCGGCCACTCCGGCGTCGGCAAGTCCACGCTGGTCAATCGTCTTGTGCCGGATGCGGAGCGGGCCGTGGGCGTGGTGTCGGGGGTGGGCAAGGGCAAGCACACCTCCACCCAGTCGGTGGCACTCCCGTTGCCGGATGGCGGCTGGGTCATCGACACACCCGGGGTGCGATCGTTCGGTCTGGCCCACATCACCCCGGACGACGTGATCGCCGCCTTCACCGATCTCGCCGGAGCCATCGAGGACTGCCCGCGCGGCTGCACCCATCTCGGCCCGCCCGCCGACCCCGAATGCGCGCTGGACGAGCTTCCCGGCAAGGAACGCCGGGTGGCCGCCATCCGCCTCTTGCTCGTCGCCCTGACCTCCAACGACCCCTGGTAAGCGGGTCAGTGCCCGTCCGGCTGTCCGGGCGCGAACGGCCACTCTTCGAACCACACACAGCGGCCACCCTGATCGAAGCGCAGGATCCACAGATCTCGCCACCGCGCCGGGGTGTCCCGTGCGTATTCCACCTCCACCCGGACCACCGCGGTGTCCCCGTCCACCGCGACGATGCTCGATCGCAGGGCGAACTGCTCGCCGGGCCCGTCTCGGCCGCCTTCCCAGAAGTCGGCGAGCGCGTCGAGGCCGGTCAGCGGCCGCGCCCACGGCGAGACGAGGTATCCGGCGTCCGCGGCGAACAGGTCGGCGAGTTGTTCCGTGCCCGCCGACCGCCAGGCTCGCTCGTATCCGGCGACCCATGCTTCGACAGCTGCGCGGTCCACGCCAGGAAGATACGCCGGTCCGCCCGGCTGTTGCGGCGCGTTCGGCTTAGCACTCGCGTGTCGTGATGCACCGGCGGGCCGGCCGTCCGTGCGGCCGTGCCCGGTCGGTGCAGCCGAACCGTCCGATCCGTACGGACCCCATACACGGCGAAGGCGCCCGAGGAGACCTCGGGCGCCTTCGGTTTCAGCGGTTCAGTGGCGGCGGCGGGACTTCGGGCCGCGCCGGCCCTTCGCGTCCGCGCGAGCCGCCTCGCGGCGCTCACGGCGGGTGGGCTGCGGGGAACCGTCCGCGCCGTATTCCTCGGCGTCGCTGTGCACCGCGGCCCGGCCGCCCTCGTCGGGGCCGGAGTAGCTGAAACCGCGCTGGGCGGTCTCATCGATGCCCCTGGCACGCAGGGCCGCGGGCGCGGCGTGCCCGTTGGCGACCCGAGCCTCCTCGGTGGGCAAAGCGGGCGGGGCGGGCGGGGCTCCGACCGGCGAACGCAGGCCCGGACCGACGGCGACGCCTTCCGGCTGCGGCTGCTGCACCTCGACCTGCAGGTTGAACAGGAAGCCGACCGACTCCTCCTTGAGACCGTCGAGCATCGCGGTGAACATGTCGAAGCCCTCGCGCTGGTACTCCACCAGCGGGTCGCGCTGCGCCATCGCGCGCAGCCCGATGCCCTCCTTGAGGTAATCCATCTCGTAGAGGTGCTCGCGCCACTTGCGGTCGAGTACCGACAGCAGCACCTGCCGTTCCAGATTGCGCATGCTGCCCTCGCCGGCCAGGCCGTCGATCTCGGACTCGCGGCGCTCGTACGCGTCGTGCGCGTCGTCCAGCAGCGCTTCGAGCAGTTCCTCGCGGGTCAGCTCGCCCGCCTCGCCGATCTCGGTCTCGCCGGTCAGGTCCCGGTAGTCCAGGCTCACCGGGTACAGCGTCTTCAGCGCCGTCCACAGCTTGTCCAGATCCCAGTCCTCGACGTAGCCATCGGCGGTGGCGCCGTCCACATAGGCGGTGATCACGTCGGTGATCATGCTCTGGACCTGGCCCTCCATGTCCTCGCCGCGCAGGATCCGGTTGCGCTCGCCGTAGATGATGGTGCGCTGCTGGTTCATCACCTCGTCGTACTTGAGGACGTTCTTGCGGATCTCGAAGTTCTGCTGCTCGACCTGCGTCTGCGCGCTCTTGATGGCCTTGGACACCATCTTCGCCTCGATCGGCACGTCGTCGGGCAGGTTCAGCCGCGTCATGATCGCTTCCAGCGCGGCGCCGTTGAACCGGCGCATCAGCTCGTCACCCAGCGACAGGTAGAAGCGGGACTCGCCCGGGTCGCCCTGACGACCGGAGCGGCCGCGCAGCTGGTTGTCGATGCGGCGCGACTCGTGCCGCTCGGTGCCGAGCACGTAGAGGCCGCCCGCGTCGCGCACCGCGTCGGCGTCCTCGGCGGTCTGGGCCTTCACCTGGTCCAGGGTGGGCAGCCAGGCGCGCTCGTACTCCTCCGGCGTCTCGACCGGGTCGAAGCCCTGCTTGCGCAGCAGGATGTCGGCGATGATGTCCGGGTTGCCGCCGAGCACGATGTCGGTACCACGGCCTGCCATGTTCGTCGCGACGGTCACCGCGCCCGGCCTGCCCGCCTCGGCGATGATCTCGGCTTCCTTCTCGTGGAACTTCGCGTTCAGCACGTTGTGCGGGATGCCGCGCTTGGTGAACTGCTTGGACAGGTACTCCGAGCGCTCGACACTCGTGGTGCCGATCAGCACCGGCTGGCCGTTCTCGTGCCGCTCGGTGACGTCGTCGACCACGGCGGAGAACTTGGCCTCCTCCGTCTTGTAGATCAGGTCGGACTGGTCGGCGCGGACCATCGGCTTGTTGGTCGGGATGGGGACCACGCCGAGGTTGTAGATCTGGTGCAGCTCGGCGGCCTCGGTCTCGGCCGTACCGGTCATGCCGGAGAGCTTGTCGTAGAGGCGGAAGTAGTTCTGCAGAGTGATCGTGGCCAGGGTCTGGTTCTCCGGCTGGATCTCCACCCCTTCCTTGGCCTCGATCGCCTGGTGCATGCCCTCGTTGTAGCGGCGCCCGACCAGGATGCGGCCGGTGAACTCGTCGACGATGATCACCTCGCCGTCGCGGACGATGTAGTCCTTGTCGCGGGTGTAGAGCTCCTTGGCTTTGATGGCGTTGTTCAGGTAGCTCACCAGCGGCGAGTTGGCGGCCTCGTAGAGGTTGTCGATGCCGAGCTGGTCCTCGACGAACTCGACGCCCGCCTCGTGCACGCCGATCGTGCGCTTCTTGATGTCGACCTCGTAGTGCAGGTCCTTCTTCAGCAGCGGCGCGATGCGCGCGAACTCGGCGTACCACTTCGAGGAGGCGTCGGCCGGGCCGGAGATGATCAGCGGGGTACGCGCCTCGTCGATGAGGATGGAGTCGACCTCGTCGACGATGGCGAAGTTGTGCCCGCGCTGCACCAGATCGTCCAGCGAGTGCGTCATGTTGTCGCGCAGGTAGTCGAAGCCGAACTCGTTGTTCGTGCCGTAGGTGATGTCGGCGCCGTAGGCCACCCGCCGCTGCGCCGGGCTCATGCCGGACAGGATCACGCCCACCTCGAGGCCGAGGAAGCGGTGCACGCGGCCCATCCACTCGGAGTCGCGCTTGGCCAGGTAGTCGTTGGTGGTGACAACATGCACGCCATCACCGCTGATCGCGTTCAGATAGGCGGGCAGCACCGAGGTGAGGGTCTTGCCCTCACCGGTCTTCATCTCGGCGATATTGCCCGTGTGCAGCGCGGCGCCGCCCATGATCTGCACCTTGTAGTGCTTCTGGTTGAGCACCCGCCAGGACGCCTCACGCGCGACCGCGAACGCCTCGGCCATCAGCTGGCCGAGCGGATCGGTCTCGCCTTCCTCGGCCATCTCGGCGTAGCGCTCGCGGAACTCGTCCGTTTTGGCCCGTAGCTCCGCGTCGCTGAGGTCTTCGTAATCCGGTTCGAGGGCGAGGACCTGGTCGGCGAAATGCGCGAGCCGCTTGACAATGCGACCCTCACCAATCCGTAGCAACCTCGTCAGTGTCAGCGCAGGCACGGGTCTCGTCAGTCCTCTGGTCGGTGGTCAAATCGTGTCGTCGGCCCCCGGGCCGGTGCGGGCCCACGCGGTTGCGCGGAATCCGCTGCATGTTTCATGGTAATGCTCTATCCGATGTGCAGCGCCTGCGGCGCTGTGTGTTCGCGGCCCCTTCCTGGCTCGCGTCCGAGCGACCCGCCGCAGGCGACTCCGGCGCGGACGCACCGGCCGCTGGAACGCGAGCCGGCCCGCGAACGGACCATGCTAGGTCTCCCTGCGCTCGAAACCGGTGGTTGAGCCGATGTGGGCGGGTGATGTGGTTGTCATGCGACCCGGTGCGGACGGTGATCGGATCGAGGCATCGAGGGCGAGTGGGCGGCGTGCCACCGAATCCAGGGGTGCGGGAATAGGGTGTACGAGATTCATCGGAAATGCCGCAACGGTGGGGGTAACGGTCACCGCGGCAGCACAATGAAGCGGGGGACGGCATCGGGAAAAGGAGTACCGGGCAGCGTGATCACGAGACTGACGCCGCAGGACACGGCCTTCTACCGGCTCGAGTCGAGTAGCAATCCGATCCATATCGGCTCTCTCGCGATCCTGCGGAACACCGAACCCGGCGACGGCGCGGGCCGGGCGGTTCTGGACTACGACCGGCTGGTCGACCTGGTCGAGAGCAGGCTTCCGCTGGTGCCGAGGTACCGGCGCAAGGTGCGCGAGATCCCGCTGTCGCTCGGGCGGCCGGTCTGGGTCGAGGACAGCCGGTTCGACATCACCTACCACATCCGGCGCTCGGCGCTCCCCGGTCCCGGCACCGACGAACAACTGCACGACCTGGTCGCCCGGCTCACCTCCCACCCGTTGGATCCGGCCCGGCCGCTATGGGAGATGTACCTGATCGAACGGCTGTCCGACGGCCGCTGCGCGCTCTTCACCAAGACGCATTCCGCCCTGGTGGACGGGGACACCGCGCTGGAGATCGGTCACGTGATCCTCGACGCGGGGCCCGCGCCCCGCGAACTGGCCGGTGACGATTGGATCGCGCCGCGCGAACCCGGCGACGTCGAGCTGCTGGTGGGCGCGCTGGCCGATCTCGCAGCGCAGCCGCGTAAGGCGCTGGAAGTGGCCCGCGACGCGAGCGCGGGCGCGTTCGCGGTGCTCGGGACGGCGGGCAAGGCGGTCGAGTCGGTGGTCGCCGCGGTGCGCACCGCGGCGACCGGCGCGCCCGCCAGCCCGCTGAACGCCCGTACCTCGCGCAACCGGCGCTTCGACGTGGTGCGCACCGACCTGGCGGACTACCGCACCATCCGCAGGCGTTTCGGTTGCTCGATCAACGACGCGATCCTCGCCGTGGTCACCGGAGCGCTGCGCAACTGGCTGCTCTCGCGCGGGGAAGCGCTCACCGAGTCGACCGCGCTGCGGGCAGTGGTGCCGATGTCGGTGTACGTCGAGGGAGCCGACGGCGACCAGGCGCAGACGGCGAGCGAGGTGTCGTCGTTCCTGATCGACCTGCCGGTCGGCGAACCGAATCCGGTGATGCGGCTGTCGCACATCGCGCACGCGACCGAACTGAACGGACGTCAGCGCCGTGGCGTCCGCGCGCGCACCCTCGTGCACTTGGCCGGTTTCGCTCCGGCCAGCCTGCATGCGATGAGCGTGCGCGCGGCGAGTACGTTCGCAGAACACACGTTCAATCTGGTGATCACCAACGCACCGGGTCCGCAGGCGCCGATGTACATCGGCGGCGCGCGGATGCTGGAGATGTACCCGGTGTCGCCACTGCTGCGCAATCAGGCATCGAGCATCGGGATCACGTCCTACGACGGACGAGTGTTCTACGGTCTCAACGCCGACCGCGACGCGATGGCCGACATCGGCGTGCTCGCCACGGCGGTGCGCGATTCCATGGAGGAGATGCTCGGTGCCTGCGTCTGATCAGAACAAGCTGCGGGTCTACATCCCGGCTACGGTGCCGATGCTGCGCGAGCTGGTCGACAACCGGGAACTGTCCGCCGTCGGCGGGACCGCGTTCGCGGTGACGCCCGCGCTGCGCGAGGCCTACGCCTCCGGCGACGACGAGGAACTCGGCGAAGTCGCCATGAACGAGGCCGCCCGCGCCTCGCTGCGGCTGCTCGCCGCCGAACGCGAGGCGATCGGATCGTCGGAGGAGTCCGACGACGAGGCCTCGCCGGCCGCGGGCGGCAGTCCCGTCTACCGGCGCGCGGTGATCGCCGCCGACGTGACCGGCGCGAAACTGCGGCCGGACCTCGATGACGCGGTGGTCCGGCTGGCCGGTCCGATCGGCTACCAGCAGATCGCCTCGGTGCACGTCGATCTGGCCGACGCCGAACCGCAGGTGGCCAAGGCCGTCGACGTGGTGGACGCGGCCGATCTCGGCGACACCGACGCGGAGTTCGTCCTCGGGGACGCCGAGGACCATCAATTGGCCTGGTACGCCGCTCAGGAGCTGCCGTTCCTGCTCGAACTGCTCTGACTCGCGGCCGCGTACGCGGGCTCACCCACCGCGATAACCTACGATGCCGTAACCTTGCTGGCGAGGCATCCGATCGGCGAGACGGCGGCCTGCGCATCCGGACGACAGGGAGATCAACGGCAGCGATGGGTTCGAAAATTGGGAGCTTCTCCGTGCGAAGCGTCCGCGCGTGGCTGGAGGCGCCCGCCGCAAGCGTCGCCGAGCGTGGCGGCAAACTGAACGTGCTGCGCGGCGCCGTGGCGCGGGTGACCACGCCGTTGCTACCCGACGACTACCTGCACCTGGCCAACCCGCTGTGGTCGGCGCGCGAACTGCGCGGGCGCATCGTGGAGGTGCGCAAGGAAACCGCCGACGCCGCGACGCTGGTGATTCAGCCCGGATGGGGCTTCGACTTCAAATATCAGCCCGGCCAATACATCGGCATCGGCCTCTTGGTCGACGGACGCTGGCATTGGCGTTCGTATTCGCTGACCTGTCCGCCGGATTGGTCGGTGCCGGGCCACGCCGGTAAGCGGTTGATCTCCATCGCCGTGAAGGCGATGCCGGAGGGCTTCCTGTCCAGCCATCTGGTCAGTGGCGTGCCGGTCGGCACCGTCGTCCGGCTCGCCGCCCCGCAGGGCGGATTCGTGTTGCCGTACCCGCCGCCGGAGAAGGTGTTGTTCCTCACCGCGGGCAGCGGCATCACCCCGGTGATGTCCATGCTGCGCGCCATGGACCGGCGTGAGCTGTTCACCGACGTGGCGCATCTGCACTCGGCCCGGACCGCTGACGACGTGATGTTCGGTGCGGAGTTGCGGGCGCTGCACGAGCGCAACCCGAGCTTCGACACCCGTCTGCATCTCACCGCCGAGAAAGGCAAGTTCGCGCTCGCCGAACTCGACACCGAGTTCCCGGATTGGCGCGAACGCCAGACCTGGGCGTGCGGCCCGGCCGGGATGCTCGACGAGCTCGAGAACCACTGGCGTGCGGCGGGCCTGCCGGAACGGCTGCACGTGGAGCGCTTCGAGATCGAGCGCTCGTCGGTCGGTGCGGGCGGCACGGTCACCTTCGGTAAAACCGGTCGCACCGTCGAGGCCGACGGCGCGACCAGCCTGCTCGAGGCCGGTGAGTCCGCCGGCGTGCAGATGCCGTTCGGCTGCCGGATGGGCATCTGCCAGACCTGCGTGGTCACGTTGAGTTCCGGCCACGCGCGCGACCTGCGCAACGGTGAGGAGCGCCGCGAAGGCGACAAGGTGCAGACCTGCATCTCGGCGGCCGCGGGCGACTGCACCCTGGACGTGTAGTCCAGCGGGTACCCTCGAGGAGATCGAGTAGCGAAAGGACCCCGGTGGCAATCACCGACATCAAGACATTTGCCCATCTCACCGCGGCCGATATCGAGTCACTGGGGCAGGAACTCGATTCCGTCCGGCGTTCGGTGGAGCTGTCCCGTGGCGAGCGTGACGCGAAGTACATCCGGCGCGCGATCGCGGCACAGCGCGGTCTCGAAGTCGCGGCTCGCGCCGTGCTTTTCGGCAGCCGCAATCGCTGGGCCTGGCTGACCGGCACCGCGCTGCTGTCGGTCGCCAAGATCATCGAGAACATGGAGCTCGGGCACAACGTCAGCCACGGGCAATGGGACTGGATGAACGACCCGGAGATCCACTCCACCTCGTGGGAGTGGGACATGACCGGCCCCTCCGCGCAGTGGCGCCGCGCGCACAACTACTCCCACCACACCTATACCAATGTGCTGGGCAAGGACGAGGATCTCGGCTTCGGCATCCTGCGGATGACCCGGGACGAGCCGTGGCGGCCGATCCACCTGGTGCAGCCGCTGGCGAACCTGCTGCTGGCCGCGACCTTCGAGTGGGGCATCGCGCTGCACGACTGGAGCATCGAGAAGGAGCTGGCCGGCACCCCTCCCCGGGAGCTGATGTCGGAGCCGAACGTGGTGTTCGGACGCAAGATCCGCCGCCAGGTGGCCAAGGACTTCCTGTTCTATCCCGCGCTCACCGGCCCGGCGTTCAAGCAGACGCTGAAAGCGAACGCGACGGCGAACCTGGTGCGCAATCTCTGGGCGTACGCGGTGATCTTCTGCGGCCACTTCCCGGACGGCGCGGAGAAGTTCACCATCGAGCAGCTGGAGAACGAGACCAGCGGCGAGTGGTACCTGCGCCAGATGCTCGGCAGCGCGAATTTCAAGGCCGGGCCCGCCATGGCGTTCATGAGCGGCAACCTCTGCTACCAGATCGAGCAC
Source organism: Nocardia sp. NPDC041819 (assembly GCF_055590505.1). Lineage (NCBI taxonomy): Bacteria > Bacillati > Actinomycetota > Actinomycetes > Mycobacteriales > Nocardiaceae > Nocardia > Nocardia sp. NPDC041819. The sequence goes on from NZ_JBVJAP010000015.1 coordinate 37,790, forward strand.
CACTTGTTCCCCGATCTGCCGAGCAACCGGTACCCGGAGATCGCGGTGCGGGTGCGCGAGCTGTGCGACAAGTACGACCTGCCCTACACCACCGGATCGCTGGGCAAGCAGTATCTGCTCGCCTTCCGCACGATCCACAAGCTGGCGCTGCCGGACCGGTTCCTCAAGGCGACCGCCGACAACGCGCCCGAGACCTCGTCGGAACGCAAGTTCGCCGGTATCACGCTGCCGTCGCTCGGCACGGAGTCCACGCACTGGCTGCGCATCGATCCGGAGACCGGCAAGCGGCGCGGTCTGCGCTCGGCGTTGCACGAGGCGAAGGTCGTACTGAAGGACAAGGCGCGGCAGGAGAAGGAGATGCTGCGCGAGGCCAAAGCGGCACTGAAGGAGAAGGCCGAGCACGAGGGCCAGGTACTGCGGGAAGCCACGGTCGCGCTCCAGGAGCGAGCCCGGCACGAACAAGCGGCGCTGCGCGAAAAAGCCATGCGGGACAGGCGGTTTCGCTTTCTCCGAAGGGCGCGCTAACCTACCAGCCGACGACCAGGACCGCAATAGGGTGATTGACACATCCTCGCGGCGCACCTCGCAACCTACGCTTTCGTAACTTACGGTAAAGTAACCCGTATGGCGATCTCGGATGTCAAGGAATACGCGCACCTCACCGAGGCCGACGTGGAAGCACTCGGCGCGGAATTCGACGCGATCCGGCGGGAAATCGAAGCCTCGCGCGGCGAGCGCGACGCGAAGTACATCCGCAATGTCATCAGGTTGCAGCGAGCCCTCGAGATCAGCGGCCGGGCGGTGCTGTTCGCCAGCCCGGTGCGCGCCGCGTGGCTGGCCGGCGTCGCCCTGCTCGGCACCGCCAAGATCATCGAGAACATGGAGATCGGGCACAACGTCATGCACGGGCAGTGGGACTGGATGAACGATCCGGAGATCCACTCCAGCTCGTGGGAATGGGACAACACCGGTGCCGCCAAGCACTGGAAGCACACCCACAACTACCTGCACCACAAGTACACCAACGTGCTCGGCATGGACGACGACATCGGCTACGGCCTGCTGCGGGTGACGCGCGACCAGCGCTGGAAGCCGTTCAACCTGGGCAACCCGATCTACAACCTGGTGTTGCAGCTGTTCTTCGAGTACGGCGTCGCCATCCAGCACATGGAACTGGGCAAGCTGGTGGCGGGCCGGTACAAGCCGGGCTCCCCCGAGCGGGCCGAGTTCGAGCGCAAGCGCAGCGAGGCGCTCACCAAGATGGGCAAACAGATCCTCAAGGATTACGTCATCTTCCCCGCCCTCACCGGCCCGGCGTTCTTCTCCACGCTGACGGCCAACCTGGCGGCCAACGCGATCCGCAACGTCTGGTCCAACGCGGTCATCTTCTGCGGGCACTTCCCCGACGGGGCGGAGAAGTTCACCAAGGCCGACATCGACGGTGAGACGCACGGCCAGTGGTACCTGCGCCAGATGCTCGGCAGCGCCAACATCTCCGGTGGCCCGGTCATGCACTTCATGACCGGCAACCTGAGCCACCAGATCGAGCACCACCTGTTCCCCGACCTGCCGAGCAACCGGTACGCCGACATCGCCGTGCGGGTGCGCGAGCTGGCCGACAAGTACGACCTGCCCTACACCACCGGCTCGCTGCCGGTGCAGTACTTCAAGGCGTGGCGCACCATCCTCAAGCTGTCGCTGCCGAACAAGTACCTGCGGGCCACCGCCGACGACGCGCCGGAGACCGCCTCGGAACGCAAGTTCGGGGGCAGTGCCGCGGCCACCATCGATCCGGTGACCGGTCGGCGTCGTGGTCTGCGCACCGCGCTCGCCCAGGGGCGGCGGCGGCTCGCCCGGCGTGGCGCGCCCGCGGCGCGCTGATTCCACTCGCGCGGTGACGTCGGCTCGGTCTCGGGATCCGCGCCGACGGGCGTCACGGGTCGGTCGGCCGGGCCGTGTGCGGTGAGTTCGCCGGATTTGATTGACTCAGACGGTGCATCCTGAGGTTCTGGACGTCTACGAGGCCATCCGGCGGCGCCGCGACGTGCGCGCCGAGTTCACCGGCGAGGTCGTGGACGAGGCGACGCTGTGGCGGCTGCTGGACGCCGCGCACCGGGCGCCCAGCGTGGGGAATTCGCAGCCATGGGATTTCGTGGTGGTCCGCGATCCGGCGACGCTGCGCAAGTTCGCCGACCATGTGGCGCGCAAGCGCAACGAGTTCCGGGACGCGCTGCCGCCCGAGCGTGCCGCCACCTTCGAGCCGATCAAGATCGAGGGCATTTTGGAGAGCGGTACCGGAGTGGTGGTCTGCTACGACCACGAGCGCGGCGGACCGCAGGTGCTCGGGCGGGCCACAGTGCCCGAAACCGGTATCTACTCCGCGGTTCTCGCCATCCAGAATCTCTGGCTGGCGGCCACCGCCGAAGATATCGGCGTCGGGTGGGTGTCGTTCTACGATCCCGGCTTCCTGTCCGACCTGATCGGCCTTCCGGAGGGCGTCCGCACGGTCGCCTGGCTGTGCGTCGGGCCGGTGCACGAATTCCAGCGCGTCCCCGATCTCGAGCGCTTCGGCTGGCGCTCGGGCAGACCGCTCACCGAGGCGGTGCACCGCGAAACCTATCGCGGCTGATCTCCCCGTCTCGGTCGCGCATCGTTACGCAAATGTGTGGATCGTTCATGGTTCAATCGGATGCCCACTGGGTACGACAAGGGCGAAACTGCCTCTGACGCAGTGTTCTTCACGGGAGTTCGTCGGTTCCAGGAGGTTTTTGCATATGGCCAATGTCGATGCTGTTCGGCTGTCGAGCGAGCTGGGCATCGATCTGGCACAGGCGACGTTGCGCCTGCGTCGGGAAGGCATCCCCGGCGAGACCAAGCACCAGACCTGTCTGCGGATCCTCGCGGACGAGGGACGTAAGCGGCGGGGCGCCACGGGCAAGTGAGGACGCCGGGGCGACGGTAGCCGAGGCGACCGCCGCCGGGGCGGGCCTATGGCCGGCGGGTGCGGCGACCCCGCTCGCGTCAGACGCGTTCGAGCACCGCCGACGCGCCGATGCCGCCCGCGGCGCAAATCCCCAGCAGTGCCGTGTTCTTCCCCGTGCGGGCCAGCTCGTTGGCCATGGTGGTCACCATGCGCGCCCCGGTGGCCCCGAACGGGTGGCCGAGCGAGATCGAGCCACCGTGCACGTTCAGCTTGTCGATGTCCACCTCACCGACGGCGGTGTCGCGATCCAGCCGGGTCTTGGCCCACTCGTCGCTGGCCAGCGCGGTCAGCACCGCCAAGGTCTGGGCGGCGAAGGCCTCGTGGATATCGACGAGATCGGCGTCGCCCAGCGACATCCCGGCCTTCTCCAGCGCCCGAGGCATCGAGATGGCCGGGCCGATCAGCACCTGATCGGCAGGATCAACGCTCACGTAGCTCCACGACCGGAACGCAGCCAGCGGTCGATACCCGAGGGCGTGCGCCTTCTCCTCGCTCATCAACAGCACCGCGGCGGCCCCGTCGGTGAGCGGGCTGGCGTTGCCCGCGGTCACGCTGCCGTCCGCGGCGAAGACCGGCTTCAGAGCGGCCAGCTTCGCGATGCTGGTATCGCCGCGCACCAAGCCGTCGCGCAGGATCTCCACGTCTTCGGGAGTGCGGACCCGCAGCACTTCGTCATCGAACCGGCCGGACTCGATGGCGGCCGCCGCGCGATGGTGCGAACGGGCGGCGAACTCGTCCTGGTCCGCGCGGCTCACGCCGTGGATGCGAGCCATCTTCTCGGCCGACTCGCCCATCACCTCACCGGTGGTGCGCTCGGCGATCCTGGGCCGGCTCGGCAGCAGATCGGTGAACGGCGCGAGGCGCGCGACCGCGGACAGGTAGTCCTTCGGCTTCGGCTTGCCCAGCGCCAGCGGCGCCGCCGCGTGCACGACCTTCTGCGGCAACTTGACCTCGGCGTTCGAGGTGGAATCGCTGCCGCCCGCGATCATGATGTCGTACTCGCCCCGCTCGATCGCGGCCGCCGCCGAGGTGACCGCCTGCAAACCGGAGGCGCAGGCCCTGGTCACCGTGTAGCCCTCGCAACCCGGATCCAGCCGCAGGTCCAGCGCGATCTCCCGGGCGATGTTCGGCGCCGCGCCGGGCAGGATGACACCGCCCCACACGATCGCCTCCACTTGCGCGCCGGGCAGCCCGGTTCGCTCCAGCAGCCCCCGTGCCGCGGCGTCGGCCAGCGCGATGGAATCCATCCGCGTGTATCCGGTGAACGCGCGCAGGAACGGCGTGCGCGCACCGGACACGATCACGGCACGGCGAGCAGCTCTGGTGGCCATGCGATTTCCTTTCGAAAGCCTCGGTCCACCAAACTTACTCTAAAGTAAGTTCACCGTCGACCCCCTTCGCCGACGGTGAACCCGACGTAGCGGCACTCCCCTCCGCCGCCGCTGAACCGGTCCGCCGCGCGCCGTTGAGCGGCAGACCGGAGACGCCCGTCCCGGCGAACGCCCCTGCCCGTCCCGGAACCGCCGCAGGCCCTCCCCGGGACCTTCCGACGCAAAGAACCGTAACAAACTTTCGACTAATTTTCCAAATAGTTTCTATTGATTTGCCTAAGACCTCCTAGCGGCTTACCATGAACGCACTATGCATAGCCCTTCGGAGCTGTCGCGGCAGAAGAGATTCGGGCGAATCATCAGAGAACGCCGGGACGAGCTCGGCCTCACCCAGCTACAGATCGGCGACCTCGGGGGACCTTCGGCGCCGACCATCCGGAAGATCGAGGACGGCGAGGCGACCATCAGCATGCAGACGCTGAACAAGCTCGACGCCCCGCTGCGATGGTTGCCGGGCAGCGCCGCCCGCACCTACGCGGGCGGCGTTCCCGCCGCCGACGAACCCGCGAACGCTCCGCGCGGCGCAGGCGAATCGGTGGTGGCGGGCCCGGACGCGATCCGCTTCGAAATCTCCGATCTCACCGGTCTTCTCGCGGCGTCGGGCAGGCTCACCGACGCCGTCGAGAACGGCCGCACCACCGACCCGCAGGTGGTCGCGGCGATCGCGGAACTCAACCGGGTGGTCTCCAAGCTGTCCGCGCGGTACGCGACCGCCATGCTCGAACGCAACGGCGGACCGGGCAGGCAAGTGCATCCGCTGGTGGAGATGGCCTTCGCGCACCTGCTCGCGATCCCCGCGGAGGCCAGCGACCCCGGCGAGCTACAGGAACGCCGGTACCGCCGCTGGCTGGCCGGTCGATCGGAGGATATCGATGCGGCGACCGAAGCCCGATTCCGCGCACGGTGGCTGGCGGCCAACATGGCGACGACAACGGTTCGAAACGGTGAGTGACGAGGCACCCATGACCGACAACGGCCCCGACCGCGCGGCACTCGCGCTGAGCCGCAAGATCAATCGGCTGTTCGCCGTCGTGCATCCGCGCGACGCACCGGAACGCAGCGTCGAATCCGTCGCCGAGCAGGCAGGCGATTTTCTCGGTCGCCCGGTGCCGCCCGGCCTCCTGACGCGCCTGCGCGACGGCGAGTTCGACGACGAGAACGCGGGCGCGGTGGATCCCGAGATCCTCGCCGCGGTGGCGCGCAGCTTCGGCGTGGCCGCCGACTATCTGCTCACCCGTGGCCCCGCCGCCGAGGCGATCGACCGGGAACTCGAGTTGCTCGCCACCATGCGCGACGCCAACGTCGCCAGCATCGCGCTGCGCGGTTCCAACATCGATCGGGGGATGCTCGCCAAGATCATCCAGAGCACGGCAGGGTCGATGCCGCCGAGTCGGTAGCATGCTTCCCTACATGGGCCACTGAGCTTTTGTAGGAGACCGATCGCATGGCCATCCAGGCCCGGTTCCGGAGCTTGACCCGGGACCTCCCCATACCCCACCCATGGGATTTGCAGACCTATCTCGATGATGTCGCGGCGTACCGGGGCCGCAGCATCAGTCTGTTGCCGATCGATACCGCGCTGCTCGCGGGGACCGGATGCGGCACGGGCAGCGGCCTGTGGATCGCGAAGCAGGACAGCGATGTCATCGCCTACGGCGCCGACACCACCGAATGGCACGCCGAGCACATCATCGTGCACGAGCTCGGGCACATGCTGCTCGGACACGGTCCGGAGCAATCCGAATCCGGTGAGGCGCCCGCGAGCGCACCGACCGTGGCCGCGGTCGCCGACCTGCTGCCCTCGATCTCGCCCGAGTCGATCGCCCACGTGCTCGGCCGCACCGACTACGGCACCCGGCGCGAACGAGACGCGGAGACCTTCGCCGACATGGTGATGCTGCACGCCATGCGTCCGCCGAGCCGCGATTCGCTGCTGCACCGCACGTTCTTCCGCGACCGGCGGCGGTGACCTCGCCGGTCCCGGCGCCGATCGCGATTCCGCTGATCGTGTTCGTCGCGGTGGTCGTGCTCGGGCGCCGTCTCGTGCTGCACCACTCCACCGTGGATCGCCTGCTCAACCGGGCCATGCTGTGGGGCATCGCCACGCTGATCCTGCTCGAACGCGGCATCGCACCGCAGATCGGCAGTCTGCTGCACCAGCTTTCGATGGGCACGCTGTTGATGGAGGTGGTCGGTCTCTACGGGGCGGCCCGGCTGTGGTCCGGCGCCGAACCCGCGTCCGCGTTCGCCCGGCAGCGGGTCTACGACCTCGCCGGACTGGCCGGAGCGGCGATCATCCTGGTCGTGGGGACCGCGGCACGCCAAGGGGGACGGCTGGTGGGGCAATCGCCGGACTGGCAGGCGCTGGTGGTGTGGGCGATCCTGTGGTTTCCGCTGCTGGCCGCCGGTCGGCTGTGCTGGCGCGCGGCGGTGCGCGAACTGCGCTCGGACGAATCGACCGCCGCGGAGCGGATCGTCTACGCCACTCTGCTGGCCACATTGGTCGTCGGATCCGCGGGCCTGGTCGTCTCCGCGATACAGCTCGCAGGGCTCGGCGCGACGGCCGACCCGGCTCTGGTGCGCTGGGCCGCACCGACTTTCGCCGTCTCGGCGCTCGGCGCGGCGCTCCTGGCCGTGCCGCTGGTCACCTGGCTGCGGGCCTGCACGGGCTGGGACCGCGCCGGACGATACTGCCGACGCCTGCGTCCGCTGTGGCGCGATCTGACCGCGGCGGTGCCGGAGGTCGTGCTCGAGCCGGACCTGCCCGCGGCCGAATCCGACGCGCGGCTGATCCGCATGACGGTCGAGATCCGCGACGCCCTGATGCACCTGCGGCACTACCTGCCCGAGGACGCCGCCGGCGCCGACTACGTGGCACAGATCCAGTGCGCCATCGCCGCGAAATCGAGCGGCGCGGCGGTGCGGACGCGGCAGTCGGACCATCCGGTCGGGCCGCCGGTGGGCGACATCGACGCGGATCTGCGGCTGTTACTCGCGATGGCACGCGACTGGCCGCAGGGTGCGAGAGGCGTCTCGACATGATTCTCCGGGCATCCAGCCGGTGAGCTGAATGCCCGGAGAAGTGGGACGGATGGTTCGGTGCCGTCAGGCCAGACGGATCAGGCCGTAGTCGAAGGCATGGCGGCGGTAGACCACCGAGGGCCGGTCGCTCTCCTTGTCGTGGAACAAGAAGAAGTCATGACCGACGAGTTCCATCTGGTACAGGGCGTCGTCGACGGACATCGGCGTCGCCGAGTGCACCTTCGTGCGCACGATGTGGCCGGGACCGGCCTCGTAATCCTGCTCGCGCCCTTGCTCGAGGTGGGTGTGCGCGGCATCGGACTCGGTGAGCCGCTCGAAGAGGGAGTCATCCACCAGATCGGCGGTGGCCTGGGCAACCGACAGCGGCGTCTTGTCGCCGTAGTGCACCCGACGCCGATCCTTGGTGCGGCGCAGCCGGCTCTCCAGCTTCGCGGTCACCGACTCGAAGGCGGCGTAGAAGCTGTCCGCGCAGGCCTCGGCCCGCACGACGGGACCCTTTCCGCGCGCGGTGATTTCGACGCGCTGACAGTTCTTGCGCTGACGCCGGTTGCGCTCGTGGAACAGCTCCACGTCGAAGAGGAAGATCGATGGATCGAAGCGTTCTAATCGGGAGAGTTTTTCCGCGACGTAAATACGAAAATGGTCGGGCACCTCGACGTTGCGGCCCTTCACCACGATGTCGCCGCGTGGCGCACGTGGTCGTTCCGCTGCGGGTTGCTCGGGTGCTGCTTCCTGGGTGCCGGAGTCCAGCACCGAAGGAGCGGGATCTTTCACTGAAGGTCGTGAAGAAGTCGTCACGCGTACCTCCCGGATCTGGCCGCACCGACCGATTCCAGTGCGGCGGGATTGAGCCGTGCCGATCGACAATTACTCGGCACAAGTTGTCCGAGGCGCCACCTCCAAACTTGCGGTTCGGGTGTGTGTCCGCGACGCTAGTCCGCCGACGCGCTGATCGCCAGTGTTCACGCAAATTTCCCGGAGTCAAGCAACACACGTAACCAGAACGCCATGTGTCGGCAATCCGATGTGCCACAGTGCACGCACCGATTCGCGGGCCGTGGCACCGGTGGTCAACACGTCGTCGACCAGCACTATCTCGGCGTTCGCCGGTATTCCCCGCTCGGCGAAACGGCCGGGGACGGTGCGCACCCGCCCCTCTAGGTTGCGAACCCGCTCGGCGGGTGTCAAGCCGACCGAATCACGCACCTCTCGCCCCACTCGCAACAGGGGTACCATGCTGGTCTCCGGTAGCCATCGCGCGGCTACCGCGGCCGACCGCAGCACCGGATCGCCGCCTCGGCGTCGCGCCGCCACGCCCCTGCTCGGCGCGGGAACCAGCACCAAAGGACGGCGCGGCGAACGCAACTCGGCGAGCGCGCCCGCGAGCGCCGCCCCGAGTGGCTTCGCCAGATTCCGCCTGCCTCGTTCCTTGACGGCGAGCACCGCCCGGCGCGCGGGCCCGGCGTACGGCCCGAGCGCCCAGCACGGAACGCCCGGATCGGTGCGCGGCCACACCCGCACCGGAGGGCCGGTCAGGGTGACGGCACAGGCGGCGCACCAATCGGCTCCGGAACGTCCGCAGCCCGCGCAGGCGGCGGGCAGTACCAGATCGAGCAGGGTTCGCATCGACCGAGTGTGCGCCCGGCCCCCGACAAGTTCGCTCGCTCAGGTCGACGGCGGCGGTCGTATGCCTCTGCGGCAAGGACATTTACGCGCTACGGTCGCCGCCCCCCAACTCGGAACCCATGGAGACCCCTGAGGCAGTCCACGGGTGTTCCGCCTCGGGAACAACGCCCGGAGACCCGCCCGGGGCGCCCACATTCGAGTAGGTCCCGGCGGCGGGCCATGGCATCGAGCCAGCTGGATCACCCTCGGGCGATGCTCGCGGAAGGACCTGCACCATCGCCGCGTGTACCTCTCGGTCGCCCGAGCGGTAGCACCGATCCCGCACCGCGTACTCGGGCGGGATTCAGCCTCAGCCGGGCAGGACGGGTATGGCGTTCGCGCCCAGACCCGGAACCTCGCGCCAGTACGGCTGCCCTTGGTCCGGAGCGGAGGTCAGCTCCAGCACCGCGCGGGAGTCGGCGACGTACTGGTGGTCCGGGCTCGCGCTCACCGAGCGCACCGGCGCCGTCAGATTCTGTGAGGTCAGCGGGGTCGGCTCCGAGCCGTCGACCGACACCGTGCTGACCGGGTCCACATTGCCCTCACGGGCGATGATGATGGTGTCCGCGTCGAGCCAGTCCACCGAGACGGCGGCCGTGCTGAGTCCGACGCCCACGGGAAGCGCCGAGGTCAGCGCCACCTTTCCGTCCGGTTTGGGCACGACGACCGCGACGTACACCCTGCCGTCGGCGATCATCGCCGCCCGCACTCCGGACCGGGAGATCCGTAGTTCGGTGATCGGCAGCCGAGGCGAGGTGGCCGAGGATGCTGCCGTCAGCCCGGAGATGTCGACGTTCTGCACCGATACGTTGCCACTGCCCCGGTCATTGACCGCGCGGATCACCCGGTCGCCGTCGACCACCGCCCATGCCGCGCTGCCGTCCGCGGTCCAGGAGGGCCGGGTGATGGTGAAGCCCTCGGCCACCGGAAAGGCATTGCCGCCGTAGGTGCCGACCATCAGCGTGCGCGACGGCACGCCCGGTGGTCTTCCGGCTTCCGCGACGGCGGCGACGAGCTGACCGTCCGGGGACAACGTCGCCGACTGGAGGTTGTTCACTCCGCCGAAGTAGCCGGGAGCGGGGATGATGCCACCGTTCTCGGCGATTTGCACCAGCCCCCCGCCGCGCAGCGCGTGCAGCCCGGTCTGGTTGCGCACGGAGGTGGCCGGATTGAACTGCTGTACGTCGGCCACGCTCCAGCCGTTCGCGGCGAACCGCTCGTCCAGCGGCTTGCCGTCGGCGAGCAGCATGTACGGCCCGAGGACGTCGGCGCTGGACAACGTGAGCACCACCTGAGCGGCCAGCAGCTCGCGCTCGCGCGGATTCAACGCCGATGCGCCCGCCAAGTCGATTTTGACGCCGCCGAGCCCGATGCCGACGCCGTCGGGGTCACCGTTGGCCTTGGTGATCGCCCCGCGCAGCGCGATCGGTGGCGTCAGCTCGCTGCGCAGCACCGAGGCCAGCGCGGGCTGCGGCCCCTCGAGCAACGAGCTGAGCAATCGCTGGGCCAGCTGGGCTTTCGGCACCGCGAGCCAGCGCAGGTCCGGGACGGCCATATTGCCGCTCGGATCGATGAAGTACAGCACGTAGCGGCGGTAGGACTTGAAGAACGCGGTGGAGTCCATGACGACGCCGTCGGGCAATTCGTCGATGCGCCACTCGCCGTTGATCTTGGTCAGCTCGATCTTGTTCTCGACGAAGGGGATGTCGTCGTTGGGACGGTACCCGCCGTCGGCGGACAGCTCCCCGACCTTGCGCGCGCGGATCAGATAGTTGGCTTTGTCTCCGGAGCGCGACTCTCGCAACGTATCGGGCTTCTCGACGATGACGGTGCCCGCCGCGTCGTCCCATTGGGTGGAAGCCGCGGGGGTCATGTACTGCCGGGCGGCCAGATGCCGGTTGGCGGGATCGGCGGTGGCCTGGAGGAAGTCGCGCAGCAGCAGATCGGGATCGCGGTTGGCGACCGGTGGCGGCGGACCCTCGGAGGTGGGCTCCCGGTTGATGGTGCCCAGCGCCTCCGGCGCGGAGGACTCGGGCAGGCTGGCGCAGGCGGTGAGCGGTGCCACGACCGCGAGGATCGTCGCCACCAGCACTGTCAGTCGCCGCTCCCGCGCAGATCTGACACGCATTCTCATGACTGTACGTCCCCCGGTTCGCGCGCCCCGCCGCCCCCGGGTTGCGCCGACTCCGATGCCGATGAGCCGTTCGTTCCCGACGCGTGCGCCTCGTCGGTCGAGGCGGTGTCGGTGGGCTGCGTGCTGCCGGCCGGGGCGTGCGGTTCATTCGCACGAGCCTCCGAGCCGCCTTCCGCGCCCCTGCTGTCTCCTTCATCGCCGCTCGGCCTGTCGCCGTCCGGCTCGTTCGCGTGCTCCGAACGCCCGTTGTCGAGCGCCGCCCCGGAATCGCCCTGCTGCGCACCGGCCGGATCGGAACTGCCCGGCTGCGCGCTATGCGGCACGGCGCTCGTCCCCTGCGCAGCGCTCGAAGCGGTCGAGTCGTTAGTGGCATCGTCCGGTTCGGCGGCGACCGGCGGCGCCTTCTCCGGTTCGACGGGCGGTTCCGGCTCGACCAGGCGCATCGACTTGCGCGCCGGTTCCAGCGGAAGCGGGCTCGGGCCGAGTTTCTTGCCGCGCACCAGCGGCAGCGTCAGGCGGAAGCTGGCGCCGATGCCCGCTTCACCCCAGGCCTCGAGCTTGCCCTCGTGCAGGTTCGCGTCCTCCACGCTGATCGACAGGCCGAGACCGGTGCCGCCGGAGCGGCGCATGCGGGACGGATCCGAGCGCCAGAACCGGTTGAAGACCAGCTTCTCCTCGCCCGGCCGCAGACCGACGCCTTGATCGCGCACGACGACGGCGACGGCGTTGGCCTCGACGTCGCCGCGCATCCGGATCAGCACCGGCTTGCCCTCGCTGTGGTCGATCGCGTTGGCGAGCAGGTTGCGCAGCACGCGCTCCACCCTGCGCGGATCGACCTCGGCGACGAGCGGGTCCTCCGGCATATCGCTGATCACCTCGACCCCGGCGTCCTTGGCCAGGTGCCGCACGGTGGAGATCGCGGCCCGCGCGCACATCCGCACGTCCAGCGACTCGACCTGGAGTTCGGCGACGCCCGCGTCGTGCCTGCTGATCTCCAGCAGGTCGTTGAGCAGGCCCTCGAACCGGTCCAGCTCGTTGACCAGCAACTCGGCGCTGCGGGCCAGGGCGGGGTCGAGGTCGTCGCTGCTGCCGTGGATCAGGTCGGCGGCCATGCGCACGGTGGTCAGCGGCGTGCGCAACTCGTGGCTGACGTCGGAGGTGAACCGGCGCTGTAGATTGCCGAACTCCTCCAGCTGGGTGATCTGGTTGGAGAGGCTCTCGGCCATCTCGTTGAACGCCTGGGCCAGCCGCGCCATATCGTCCTCGCCGCGCACCAGCATGCGTTCCTTGAGCCTGCCGTCGGCGAACCGGCCCGCGATCCGGGCGGCGGAACGAATCGGCAGGACCACCTGCCTGGTGACCAGCGCGGTGATCGCGGCCAGCAACACCAGCAGCACGATGCCGCCGACCAGCATGGTGCCGCGCATCAGCGACAGGCTGCGTTCCTCGTTGGCCAGCGGGAAGATCAGGTAGATCTCCAGGGTCGGGATCTCCGCGCTCGGGCTGCCGATGATCAGCGCGCGCCCGCGGTAGCCATCCGCGTCGTCGACCGTGGCGAACTGGTAGCTGACCTGGTTGCGCTGCACGAACCGGCGCAGTTCGTCGGGCACCTCTTGGATCGGGCCGCGCGGAATCTGCTGCGGCGGCATCCCGCCGATGACGCTCAGCGCCGAATCGAAGCTGCCCGCCGCGCCGGTGGACTGGCCGGTGCCGCCGCGGTTGGACAGCGCGTTGCGGGCCTCTTCCAACCGCTGCGGTTGGGCGCCGATGTCGTGCACACCCGCCAGCTGGCTTTCCACCGTGTTGCGCGCACGGTCCATCTCCTCGACCGCGGCGTTGATCTTGGCGTCCAACAACCGGTCGGTGATCTGACTGGTCAGCACCACGCCCAGGATCGTGATGACGATCAGCGACAGCGTCAGCGTGGACACGATGACGCGCAACTGCAGCGAACGACGCCACAGGTGGCCTAAGGCAATGCCGACCGCTTGGAACCAGGCCACCACCGGAGCCAGCGATCGTTCCAGACGCGTGATCACGCCATGGATCACGGCGGTCCGGCCTTGTAACCGACACCGCGGACGGTCAGCACGATCTCCGGGTTCTCGGGATCCTTCTCCACCTTCGCCCGCAACCGCTGCACGTGGACGTTCACCAGGCGGGTGTCCGCGGCGTGCCGGTAGCCCCAGACCTGCTCGAGCAGGACCTCACGGGTGAACACCTGACGCGGCTTACGAGCCAGGGCGACGAGCAGGTCGAACTCCAGCGGCGTCAGCGAGATCTGCGCGCCGCCGCGGCTGACCTTGTGCGCGGGCACATCGATCACGATATCGGCGATCGACAGCAGCTCGGCGGGCTCCTCCTCGGTCCGGCGCAGGCGCGCCCGCACCCGGGCGACGAGCTCCTTCGGCTTGAAGGGCTTGACGATGTAATCGTCGGCGCCCGATTCCAGACCCAGCACGACGTCGACCGTGTCGGTCTTCGCCGTGAGCATCACGATCGGAACCCCGGAATCGGCCCGCAGCACACGGCACACGTCGATGCCGTTCATGCCGGGCAGCATCAGGTCCAGCAACACCAGATCGGGGCGGATCTCGCGAACCGCCGCCAGGGCCTGTGTGCCGTCGCCGACCACGTGCGGGTCGAACCCTTCCCCGCGCAAGACGATCGTGAGCATCTCGGCGAGTGCCATATCGTCGTCGACGACCAGAATCTTCGGCTTCATAACTACTATGTTGTCATCTCCCAGGCCAGGATCGGGCCGCCACGCCAACACTGGTGCGAACCCACGGCACAGCCAACCTTATCGACCAACGATTTCGGCGATCCGCGCGGCCAGCTCAGCCGGACCGTCGTCGGATCGGTATGTCCACCAGGGTCCGCGCCAGTCGCGTTCGGCCAGCTCACGGTACACCGCGCCGGTCCGGTGCTGCAGACCGCCGTCACGCTCGTAGGCGTCGAGGGCGCGCTCGGCGTCGAGTTCGCCACGCTTGCGGGCACGCTCGGCCGCGAGTTCGGTGGGCACGTCCAGCAACACCTGCAGGGCAGGCACGGGCAGCGCGAATCTGCCGAACTCCAATTCGCCCACCCAGTCCACGATTTCACCGTCGGCGGACTGCCCGAGGCGAGCGGCCGAGTAGGCGGCGTTGGAGGCGACGTAGCGATCCAGGAGTACAACGTCGTTGTCGGCCAACAGCTTCGACAGTTCGTCCAGCGCGTCCGCGCGGTCCAGCGCGAACAGCAGGGCCATGCCGCTGACCGAGCCCGCGAGATCGCCGTGCGCGCCACGCAGCGCCTCGGCGGCAAGATCGGCGTGCACCGAGACGCGGTAGCGCGGGAAGGCCACCGTCGCGACGCGCAGCCCGCGCCCCCGCAGATCGGCGACAACCCGCTCGATCAGCGTCCGCTTGCCGGCGCCGTCGAGCCCCTCGACCGCTATCAGCACTCCCATGACCAGGCAGACTACCCCGCCCGCTAACCGGCGCTCGCACCGACTGACCAGCGAGGATGCCGGGCGCCCAGGCCGGGTGCGCCGGGGCTGCCCGGCGAGCCGGATGTCCGCCGCCGGAAGCGGACGGGACACCCGGCGGCGCGCTCAGTAGCGGTAGTGGTCCGGCTTGTACGGGCCCTCGACGTCGACGCCGATGTACTCGGCCTGGTCCTTGGTGAGCTTGGTGAGCTCGCCGCCGAGCGCTTCGACGTGGATGCGGGCGACCTTCTCGTCCAGGTGCTTCGGCAGCCGGTAGACCTCGTTGTCGTACTGCTCGGGCTTGGTCCACAGCTCGATCTGGGCGATCACCTGGTTGGAGAAGCTGTTGGACATCACGAACGACGGGTGGCCGGTCGCGTTGCCGAGGTTGAGCAGACGCCCCTCCGACAGCACCAGGATCGAGCGGCCGCTCTCCTTGAACGTCCACAGGTCGACCTGCGGCTTGATGGTCAACTTCGTTGCGCCGGAACGCTCCAGCGCCGCCATGTCGATCTCGTTGTCGAAGTGGCCGATGTTGCCCAGGATGGCCTGGTCCTTCATCGCCTTCATGTGCTCGAGGGTGATGATGTCCTTGTTGCCGGTCGCGGTGATGACGATGTCGGCCTCGCCGATCGCGTTCTCCACGGTCACCACGTCGTAGCCGTCCATCAGCGCCTGCAGCGCGTTGATCGGGTCGATCTCGGTGACCTGCACCCGGGCGCCCTGTCCGGCAAGCGATTCCGCGCAACCCTTGCCGACATCGCCGTAGCCGCAGATCAATATCTTCTTGCCGCCGATGAGCACGTCGGTGCCGCGGTTGATGCCGTCGATCAGCGAGTGGCGGGTGCCGTACTTGTTGTCGAACTTGCTCTTGGTGACCGAGTCGTTGACGTTGATCGCGGGGAACACCAGCTCACCCGCCGCCGCGAACTGGTAGAGCCGCAGCACGCCGGTGGTGGTCTCCTCGGTGACGCCGCGCACCGACTCGGCGATCTTGCTCCACTTGCCCCGGTCGGTCTCGAACCGCTCGCGCAGCAGGTTCAGGAAGACCTTGTACTCGGCCGAGTGGTCCTCGTCCTCGGGCGGCACCACGCCCGCCTTCTCGAACTGCGCGCCGCGCAGCACGAGCATGGTGGCGTCGCCGCCGTCGTCGAGGATCATGTTGGCCGGTTCACCCGGCCAGGTGAGCATCTGCTCGGCGGCCCACCAGTACTCCTCCAGCGTCTCGCCCTTCCAGGCGAACACCGGGGTGCCCTTGGGCTCCTCGACGGTGCCGTTCGGGCCGACGACGACGGCGGCCGCCGCGTGGTCCTGGGTGGAGAAGATGTTGCAGGAGGCCCAGCGGACCTCGGCGCCGAGGCTGGTCAGGGTCTCGATCAGCACCGCGGTCTGCACGGTCATGTGCAGCGAGCCGGAGATGCGCGCGCCCTGCAGCGGCCGCACCTCGGCGTATTCACGGCGCAGCGCCATCAGACCGGGCATCTCGTGTTCGGCCAGGCGGATCTCTTTGCGGCCGAAATCGGCCAGCGACAGATCCGCCACCTTGTAGTCGATGCCGTTGCGGACATCGGCGGTCAACGACGTGCGTGCGGGAAGTTCTGAGGTGGTCATCAGCCTCTCCTGGTTCGGCAAGTACCGAGGCAAGGCTAGTCGCTCACGGCCGGGTGCGGACTACGCGGCCGTCCTCTACCCCCGGCCCGGCGCGGACCGAGGCCGCGCCGGGGCACCGATGCGCCCGTTACGCGGTGACCCCGCGGGCCGCCAGGATGCGGCGGCGCTTGCGCGGCTGGATGTTCGCCAGTGTGATGTCGCCGCCGTAGTGGGCGAGGACGCGGTCGTCCATCATCCAGCGCCACAGCGGCGGGATGGCGGCAAGCACGATCATGGCGGCATAACCCGCGGGCAGTTGCGGGGCCTGTTCGGAGGTCCGCAGCGTCTGGTAGCGACGGCCGGGATTGGCGTGGTGATCGCTGTGGCGCTGCAGGTGGAACAGGAAGATATTGGTGACCAGATGGTCGCTGTTCCAGCTGTCGCGCGGCGAGCAGCGGGCGTACCTGCCGTTCGGGCGGCGGGCCCGCAGCAGGCCGTAGTGCTCGACATAGTTCACCGTCTCCAGCAGGCCGAAGCCGATCACGGCCTGCAGCAGCAGCCAGGGCAGCACTTGGTAGCCGAACGCCGCGATCAGGGAGCCGAACAGCACCAGCGTCATCGACCAGGCCTGCAGGATGTGGTTGTGCACGCTCCACCAGCCCTTGTCCTTGCGCGCGAGCCGTTCGCGCTCTAGGGCGATCGCGGAGCGGAAACTGCCGGACACGCTGCGGGGCAGGAACTCCCACAGCGACTCGCCCAGCCGGGCACTGGCCGGATCCTCCGGGGTGGCCACGCGCACGTGGTGGCCGCGGTTGTGCTCGACGAAGAAGTGCCCGTAACCGGACTGCGCGAGCGCGATCTTGGCCAGCCATCGCTCCATGTGCTCGACCCGGTGCCCGAGTTCGTGGGCGGCGTTGATGCCGATGCCGCTGACGAATCCGAGGGTGGTGGCCAGACCGAACTTGTCGACCGTGCTCAGTTCGTCACCGGCCCACATGTAGCTCGCGATGACCAAGCCGATCAGCTGGACCGGGAGCATCAGATAGGTGCACCACCGGTAGTACCGATCGTTGGACAGCAGCTCGTAGTCCTCGTCCCTGGGGTTGCTTCCGTCCACGCCGACCGCCCAGTCCAGCACCGGGATGATGATCAGCACGATGATCGGACCGATCCACCAGAAGACCGCGGAGCCGGTGTGCAGCACCAGTTGTGACGGCAGTAATGCCGACGAGGGCGCGAGCAAGCCGAGAACCCACAGATGGCGTTTGGGATCGACCGATCCCATCGGTTTGCCAACCGTTTGCACTTTTGCTCCACTCAGAGAAGACCCGAACACCGTCGCCTGAGAATACTTCCTGAGTTGTGGTCCGTTACAACGATGCCGTCGGTTGAAACGTGATCGCTATTACAAGCCGGGCAGTCTGTTTTCAATGTGCTGCATATGCGCCAGGTCGCGAGCAGGTTGCCCGTCAGGGCTCAGCTCTGCACCCGCGCGGCGAGGATCGCTTCGACGTAAGGGCTCAGCAGCGCGCTCAACTCCTCGGGCGCGTCGCGCCCAGGACCAGGCGGAGTGGGGATGTAGCTGAGGGCGATTCGCACCAGCGCGTGCGCGATGACGTCGGATTCGGCCGCCGTCGACGCCACCCAGCTGTGCTGGAAGGCACCCGACAGCCGCTCGGTCGCGTGCTCCAGCAACGGCCCCGCGTCGAGCGTGATCAGGCGCAGCAGATCCAGCTTGACCTCGCCCGCCACCAGCGACTGCACCAACGGGTCGGACGCCGCGTCGAACAGGAAATTCGTTATCCCGTCGCGGAAAGCCGCGCGGACGTCACCGACATTGCCGTTGATGGCCGCGTCGACGTGATCGACCAGGAAGTCGGCCAAGCGCAGCGCGTAGGCCTGGGAGAGTCCGCTGCGCGAGCCGAATTCGTTGTACAGCGTCTGCCTGCTCACGCCGGCCCTGGTCGCGACGTCACCGAGCGTGATCTTGGACCAATCCCGCTCGGTGAGCAGCTCGCGCATCGCGTCCAGGACCGACGTCCGCAGCAGATCCCGCGCGGCCTCCTGGTAGGGAATCCTGGTTCCGTTCCGCGGCATACCCGCGACACTGTCACGGGCGCCTGCCGCAGTCAAAATCTCACGACCGTTCGATTTCGACCATGAAGAAGTCCGCTTTGGCGGCGCCGCAGTCCGGACAGGTCCAGTCGTCGGGGATGTCGTCCCAGCGGGTGCCCGGGGCGATGCCGTCCTCCGGCCAGCCCTCGGCTTCGTCGTACTCGAAGCCACACTGGATGCACTGATACAGCTTGTACTCGGTCATTTCATACTCCCCATCGGCTCGAAGTCGATCTTCTCCCGCACGCCGCAGTCCGGACAGCACCAGTCGTCCGGCACCGTCTCCCACCGGGTGCCCGGCGGAAAGCCCTCGTGCGGAGCGCCTTTCGCTTCATCGAAGACGTAGTCGCAGACTGGGCAGCGATACGCGCTCACGCCGCCTCCTTCCGGACCCGGACCGACTCCTCCGTGGTGGTCACTACTCGCCGCCACCTCCGGCCTCGGACGCTCATGCCGTGGCCTTTCCCGTCTGAGCGGCGCCGTAACGCGCCAGCACCTTGTCCCGCTTACGCGGATCTATGTTGGCGCGGGTGATGTCGCCGTCGTAGTGCGCGAGCACCCGCTTGTCCATGACACGACGCCACAGCGGCGGGAAGTAGGCGAGCAGGATCATGCTGGCGTAGCCGCTCGGCAGGTTCGGCGCGCCGTCCCAACTGCGCAACGTCTGGTAGCGCCGGGTGGGGTAGGCGTGATGGTCGCTGTGCCGCTGGAGGTGGTACAGGAAGATGTTGGTGACGATATGGTCGCTGTTCCAGCTGTGCACCGGGGCGGGCCGCTCGTACCGGCCGCTCGCCGTGCGCTGCCGCACCAGGCCGTAGTGCTCCAGGTAGTTGACCGCCTCCAGCAGGCTGAAGCCCACCACCGCCTGCAGGATCAGGTACGGCAGCAACTCGACGCCGAACACCGCGACCAGGACCGCGAACAGCGCCGCCGACATCAGCCAGGCGCTGAGCACTTCGTTGCGCGGGCTCCACGGCTTCTTGCCGAGCCGCTCCAGCCGGGCCTTCTCGAGCTGCCAGGACGACTTCAGGCTGCCCCACACGGTGCGCGGCCAGAAAGCCCAGAACGTCTCGCCCACCCGGGAACTCGCCGGATCCTCGGGGGTGGCGACGCGCACGTGGTGGCCTCGATTGTGCTCGATGTAGAAGTGCCCGTAGCAGGACTGGGCCAGCGCGATGCGCGACAGCCAGCGCTCCAGGTCGACCTTCTTGTGGCCGAGTTCGTGCGCGGTGTTGATGCCGATGCCGCCGATCATGCCCACGGTGATCGCCAGGCCGATCTTGTCCACCACGTGCAGCCCGCCGTCGATACCGAGCCAGCTCACGTGGTCGGCGGTGATCAGATAGGCCGCCATCACCAGCGTGGCGTACTGGAACGGCAGGTACAGGTAGGTGAGATAGCGGTAGTACTTGTCGTTCTCCAGGTACTCCATCACCTCGTCGGGCGGATTGTCGCCGTCCGGGCCGAAGAAGATGTCCGCGATCGGGATCAGCACATAGACCAGGATCGGCCCCAGCCAGAACGGCACCTGCGCGATGCGATGCCAGCCCAGCTCGTTCAACGCCCAGATCAACGGCAGGCCGATGAGGAAAAGTCCCGCCGGGGCGAACAATCCCCACAGCCACATATAACGCTTGCGGTCCCGCCAATCCGGTGCCTCCACCGGCTGTGCGGACGTGTCGGCGTGCGTCGACATCGTTGTCTCCATTCCGAACGGCACGTCAGATGTGACGTGCATTACCTCACCAATGGACGATAGATGGACATTTGTCGCTTGTCTATACAAATGAGTCAATTTGTAAACATGAGGCGCGGACGGACGACGAAAGCCCCGGCCGGATGGCATCCGACCGGGGCTCGGCCTTCGAGAGAACAGGGCTAACTCACCGCAGGAGGACGTCGGCGTCGGCGGGCAGGGCGTCTACCGGCCACCAGCGCAGGTCGGTGGATTCGTGGCTGCGCACCGGGGTCGCGCCCGCGGGGGCGGTGATGCGGAACAGGAGGTCCAAGTGCCTGGTGGGCGTACCGAGCGAACAGGTGATGGGATGCGCCTGCGCGCCGTAGAGGCCCGGATGCAGGCGCAGGTCCGCGATGCCGGACTCCTCGGTCGCTTCGCGCAGCGCGGCGCCCGCGACCGTCTCGTCCCCCTCCTCGCAGTGGCCGCCGAGCTGGATCCAGCGCCCGACCCGCGGATGCAGGGTGAGCAGCACCTCGCGACCGTCGTGAGAGAACACCACCGCGGAGGCGGTGATGTGCCCGGGCGCGTGCTCGCGCAGGCAACCACGCGGTGCGGAGCCGAGGAAGGCCAGCATCGCCTCGCGCAGGGAGCGCTCCGGATCTGTCGCGGGACCCCAGGTCGCGAGCAGCTCGGTCGCCGAGGCGTGCAGCGATTCCGCGCTCACCGGTGACCCGCCGTGGCGCGGAAGGCGATTCGTCCGATCACAGCTCGACCAGCCCGGAGCCCGCGCCGGGCGCCTGACGCGGGGTCAGCTCCTCGAGTGGATGGCCGATGGCGACGGCGCCCAGCGGACTCCAGTCCTCGGCCAGGCCCAAAACCTCACGGGTGACCTCGGGCGCGAAGATCGTCGACCCGATCCAGCAACTGCCGATTCCCTCGGTGGCCAAGGCGACCAGCAGCCCCTGCACCGCGGCGCCCACCGCCACGGTGAACATGGTGCGCTCGTCGGCCCGCCTGCGCTCGTCCGGGTAATCGTGCGCACCGTCCGGCACGCAGAACGGAATGATCACCTCCGGTGCGTCGAACAGGATGCGCCCGCGCGCGACCCGGCGTTCGATCCGCTCCGGCGGCAGGCCGTCCGCGGTCAGGTCCGCGCGCCACTTCCGCGCCATCGCCTCGAGCAGTCGAGTGCGCAACTCCGGCGTGCGCAGCCACACGAACCGCACGGGCCGCGTGTGGTGCGGGGCCGGCGCGGTCAGCGCGATCGACACCGCCGAGCGGATCCGCTCCGGATCGACGGGCGCGTCGGAGAACTGACGGATCGAGCGACGCAGCAGGATCGCCTCCCTGCGACCGCGTTCGATCGCCTCCGCGGTGCCCAGCCAGAACAGATCGTCGGTGCCGCCGCGGAGCAGATCGGTGGCGTCGGATCCGTCGTCGACGATCGGCAGCCCGCGCACCACGGCCACCGGGACACCGCCCAACTTGCCCTTGACCAGGTCCGCGGCCGCGGCCAGCTCGTCGGCCACGGCCACCTGGGTGACGAACAACTCGTTGCCCTGGCCGTCCACCGCACCCGCGTAGTCGTGCAGCACCCGCAGGCCCGCGGCGCCGATGGCCGCGTCGGTCTGCCCGTTGCGCCAGGCGCGGCCCATCGTGTCGGTGACGACCACCGCGACCGTCACGCCCAGCCGTTCGGCGAGCGCGGCGCGCAGCGCCTTGGCGCTGGCGTCCGGGTCGGTGGGCAGCAGCACGAGCTCACCCTGTTCGACGTTCGAGCCGTCGACACCGGAGGCCGCCTGCACGATCCCCAGCTTGTTCTCGGTGATCAGCGTGCGACCCCGGCGCGCGAGCACCCGCACCGCCTCCTGGTCGACGAGCCCGCGCCGCACGGCGTCGCGCCCCTCGGGGTCCAACGGAGCTTCCACGATGCGGCCCTCGACCTTGGCGACGATCTTGCTGGTGACCACCAGCACGTCACCGTCGGCGAGCCAGGGCGCGCAGCGGGCGATCTGCTCGGCGAGGTCGTCGCCGGGGCGGAATTCGGGCAGGCCGGTGACGGGCAGGATGCGCAGCTCTCCGGCCGCGTGGTCGATCGATGTGCTCACAGGGCGACTCCAGCGAGATCCAGCGCCTGACGCACCATTTCGGCGGTGGTGGGCGGGTCGGTCATCAACAAGGGCACGCTGCGTACCTCCACTCCGGGCACCTCGGCGGTGTCGGTGCTGTGGATCAGCCAGCCGTCCAGGATTCCGGTGGCCGAGCGGGCGCCGTAGTACCGGCCGATCGCCTCGGCCGTGGTTTCCACGCCGATCACCGACAGGCACTCGTCGGCCATACCGCGCAACGGCTTCCCGTCGATCACGCCGGACACGCCGATCACCTTGGCCGGGGTGGTGCGCAATGCGCCGCGGATACCGGGCACGGCGAGAATGGCGCCGATGCTCACGACGGGGTTCGACGGAGCGAGGAGAACCACGTCGGCGGATTCTATGATATCGATCACATTTGGGGCAGGTTTGGCTTCATCGGCGCCAATTGTGGCGAATCCATGGGTGTCGATGTTCGCGCGGTAGCGAACCCACCACTCTTGAAAATGGATCGCGCGCCGTTCGCCAGGGTTGTCCGGATCGGTCACCACGACATGCGTTTCGCAGCGATCGTCGGTTGCCGGGATCAGTTTCACGCCGGGCTGCCACCTGTTGCACAGCGCCTCGGTGACCGTCGAGAGCCGGTATCCGGCGCGCAACATTTCGGTACGGATCAGATGCGTGGCGATATCGCGGTCCCCCAAGCCGAACCAGTCCGGCTGGGCGCGATACTTCGCGAGCTCCTCCTTGGCGTGCCAGGTTTCGCCCACGCGGCCCCATCCGCGCTCGGTATCGATACCTCCGCCGAGGGTATACATGCAGGTGTCGAGGTCGGGGCAGATCCGAAGGCCGTGCATCCAGACGTCGTCGCCGACGTTCACGATCGCGGAGACGTCCGCCTCGGGCAGCAGCTCCCGGACGCCCTGAAGGAAACGCGCGCCACCGACGCCGCCGACCAGCACGGCGACCCGGGGTCCGTTCGCGGGTGTGGCGTCCGCTTGTTGTCCAGTCACATCCGCACAGCCTATGCGCTGGCGTGGCGGCTCCCGTTCACGGCAAATTTGCTGTTTATTTGCTATTGCAGATCACAAGATCGTCTCGGAATGCGGGTGCGGATAGTAACGGAATAGCGACGGCGGCTTGACCATCGACGCGTCCGGCGTGTCTAATCACAGTCATGTCATTCCGGGTTCGCGCGAGAGATCTACGCGCGAACGGTATTTCGAACACCTGTTCGCATCGGTGTGACAAGCTCGGGGACGTCCGCGGGACAACGTCGCGGGGTATGGCCGTCGGTGCATGTGTTGGTCCGACGGAAAGAATCATTCTGCGCTAACACACAGTGAGGAGGCGGAGCGATGGCCAACGAGATGGTCTCGCCGACCGATTCCACAGCAGGCGCAGCACGTGGCGTCTGCGCAGACAACGGCGGCTGGAAGGACCAAGAGGGGGGTGACGGAGTCACGACGCCCCGGCTCAGCCTGGTCGTGACCGGCTTCGACGAGATGTTCGAATCCATCGAGGAGCAGTGGCAGGAGCGCGCCCTGTGCGCGCAGACCGATCCGGAGGCGTTCTTCCCCGAGAAGGGCGGCTCCACCCGTGAGGCCAAACGGATCTGCATGGGCTGCGAGGTACGCGACGAATGCCTGGAATACGCGCTCGCGCACGATGAGCGCTTCGGCATCTGGGGCGGCCTCTCCGAGCGGGAGCGCCGCCGCCTCAAGCGCGGCATCGGCTGACAGACGTACGCGGCGCCCGGAGCCGCCCGCCCACCAGGGCGCTCCGGGCGCGCGCGACACGGCCGAAGTTCTCCCACCGCCTCGGTGCGGACGGCCGCGGCCCGCTGGCCTAGATTTTGTCTCATGGCACGTTCCCGTAAGCGTCGACCGCCCACCGCGCGGTCGGTGATCCGCCGTGGCCGCGGAGTGCGCGGGCCGATGCTGCCACCCACCGTTCCCGCTTGGCGGACCCGCGGCCAGAAGTTCGACCGGCTGGTACTGGAGGCGTTCGCCCCCTTGGACTCCCGCTGGCACGACCGGCTCACCAAACTCGACATCGCGGTCGACGACGTTCCGAAAATTCGTCCGCTGCACCCCGATTCGGTCACCTGGCCGGACGAGGTGGTCGCCGACGGCCCGGTCCCGCTCTCCCGGCTCATCCCGGCAGGCGTCGACCGGCACGGCGCGGCGACCAGGGCGCGGGTGGTGCTGTTCCGCAAGCCGCTGGAACTACGCGCCAGCGACCCCGACGATCTGGTGGATCTGCTGCGCGAAGTGCTGGTCCAGCAGGTCGCGACCTACCTGGGCGTCGACCCGGACGTGATCGATCCGGAAGCCGAGTGAGTCGTACCCATCCACGCGGCGGCGGTCCTCGAATGCCGTTGCGGGGCAAGCGCGGGCACGTGTAGGGCGGCCGTCTGCTGGGTACCCTGCACTTCCACTCTCGACAGACCACTCGCGCGCGCGTCCGGGACACCGATGCCCGCGCGTCCGGGGGACGTCGTCCACAACGCCGCAGCGCGCGTCGCGCGCCCTGCGGAACGCCGTGCTGCCCTCGTTTCGTGGCATGCGGACCGAGATTCCTCGAGCGTGTCTGTCCCCATCGACGCGCCAGGGGGGTTACTCTCATCGGCGTGATTCCCATGCGTCGTTGCTGCCGTCCAGGCTGCAAGAATCCGGCCGTCGCGACGCTCACCTATGTGTACTCGGACTCGACGGCAGTGGTCGGGCCACTCGCGACGGTCGCCGAACCGCACTCCTGGGATCTCTGCGAAACGCACGGCTCACGCATCACCGCTCCGAAAGGCTGGGAACTGGTTCGCCACGAAGGCGGATTCTCCTCCAGCACACCGGACGACGACGATCTGACCGCGCTCGCCGAGGCGGTGCGGGAGGCCGGGCTGCGCCGCCGCCCGCCGGAGCGTGAGCAGCGCGGCTACCACGACTACTCTCCCCCGCCGCCGCGTACCACGCGAACGGGTCGCCGCGGCCATCTGCGCGTCCTGCCCGACCCGCCGTCCTGATCGACGAGGACGGTGTCGGACCCCTCCGGCGCAACCACTAGGGTGTTGGGCATGACAGTCGCCCGCTCTGCCGAATTCGTGAACGCGGTGATCAAGGCCTACGACGTTCGCGGTGTGGTCGGTGAACAGATCGACGCGGAATTCGTCAGGGACGTCGGCGCGTCCTTCGCCCGGCTGATGCGCGCCGAGGGCGCGCACCGGATCGTCATCGGACACGACATGCGCGACTCCTCACCCGAGCTGTCGGCCGCCTTCGCCGACGGCGCGCTCGGCCAGGGCCTGGACGTGGTGCACATCGGCCTCGCGTCCACCGACCAGCTGTACTTCGCTTCCGGCCGCCTGGACTGCCCGGGCGCCATGTTCACCGCCAGTCACAACCCGGCCCGATACAACGGCATCAAGCTGTGCCGCGCCAAAGCCCTTCCGGTCGGGCAGGACACCGGTCTGGCCACCATCAAGAACGAGCTGATCGAGGGCGTGCCCGCGTACGGGGGCGAGCGCGGCGCCGCGACCGAACTGGACCTGCTGGCCGAATACGCGGAGTTCCTGCGCGGCCTGGTCGAACTCGGCGGCATCCGGCCCCTCACCATCGCGGTGGACGCGGGCAACGGCATGGGCGGGCACACGGTGCCCGCGGTGCTCGGCGCGCTGCCCCAGGTGAAGATCGTGCCGTTGTACTTCGAGCTGGACGGCAACTTCCCGAACCACGAGGCCAACCCGCTCGACCCGGCCAACCTGGTGGACCTACAGAAGCTGGTCCGCGAATCCGGCGCGGACATCGGCTTGGCGTTCGACGGCGACGCCGACCGCTGCTTCGTGGTGGACGAGAACGGCGAGCCCGTGTCGCCGTCTGCGATCACCGCCCTGGTCGCCGAGCGCGAGCTGGGCAAGGAGCCCGGCGCGGTGATCATCCACAACCTGATCACCTCCCGCGCGGTGCCGGAACTGGTGCACGAGCTGGGCGGGACGCCGGTGCGCACCCGGGTCGGTCACTCGTTCATCAAGCAGGAGATGGCCGCCACCGGAGCGGTGTTCGGCGGCGAGCACTCCGCGCACTACTACTTCCGCGACTTCTGGGGCGCCGACTCCGGGATGCTCGCCGCGCTGCACGTGCTGGCCGCGCTCGGTGAGAAGGACCGGCCGGTGTCGGATCTGATGGCGTCCTACGCGACCTACGCGGCCTCCGGCGAGATCAACTCCACGGTGGCCGACGCCGCGGCGCGGACATCGGCCGTGGTGGACGCGTTCGCGGACCGGGCGCACTCGGTCGACCGCCTCGACGGGGTGACCGTGCAGCTGGCCGACAACGCCTGGTTCAATCTGCGCGCGTCGAACACCGAGCCGTTGCTCCGGCTGAATGTCGAGGCCCGATCGGCGGAGGAAGTAGACGCACTCGTGACCGAGATCCTGAGCATCGTGCGCTCCTGACTGGAATAGTGGAATCACAGGCCTTGGATTCGCCCGGCTCGGTCTCGGTGTGGCAGCTGGACCGGGTGGGCGCGGGGGCGGAAAAGATACAGCGCGATGAGGGGAGGTGGGACGCCCGATGATCGCTGGAACACCGGTGCTCGACCTCGACGATGCCGCTTCACTCGAGGCCGCCGACGCAGGCGGCGCCCTTCGCTCGGCCGCCTCGGGCGGCGCCCAGGTGCGCGCTACCGCGGCCGCCGTGGGTGAGCACGCGCTCGCCCGATTGGCCGATCTGCGGCCGCGCAGCGTCGTGCTGGTCTCCGGTTCCGGACGTGCCGCGCGTGCCGCCGGACTGCTCGTGGCCGCACTCGGGGACCGCGCGGGCCTGCCCGTCGTGCCCGCCACCGCCCTCCCGCCGTGGGTGGGGCCGCTCGACGTGGTCCTGGTCTCCGGCGACGACGCGGGTGATCCCCGCCTGATCGATGCCGTCGACCGGGCGCTGCGCCGCGGTGCCGAGGTGGTCGTCGCCGCGCCGCACGAGGGGCCGCTGCGCGCCGCCGCGGCCGGTCGCGCCGCCGTTCTGGAACCGAGGGTGCAGGTGCTCGGGCACAACCGCCTGTTGCGCTTTCTGGCCGCCGGAATCGCGGTCCTGCGCGCGGTCGACCCCCAGCGCACCGGATCCGCCGTGCCCGAACTCGCCGAACTGGCCGACGTGCTGGACGCGGAGGCGCTGCGCGACGGCCCGCACAACGAGGTCTTCCACAACCCCGCCAAGACGCTGGCGGCCCGCATGCAGCAGCGGGGCATCGTGCTCGCGGGTGATTCACCCGCCGCCGCCGAACTGGCCGAGCACGGCGCCGAGGTGCTGTTGCAGACCGCGGGCAAGGTGGCCACCGCGGTGGATCTGGCCGAGGCCGTGTCGGCGCGGACCCGGATCGCCGAGGCGGCGGGCGAACCCGCACCCGGCTTCGACCCGATGTTCCACGACGAGGAGCTGGACGGCCCCGCGCCCGTGGAGCGCATCCGGGTGTTCGTACTCAGCGCCGATCGCGATCGTGCGGCCGCGCGCCGCCGCGTCGCGATCTTCGGCGGTGGTGGACCGAATCTGGTGGACGCCGACCTGGTGAACGCCGATGTCGATCTGCTGCACACCGAGATGGCCGACCCCGCCGCTCCCGCGCAGGCCCACGCCGAAGAGCCCGCGCAGGCGAACGGCACCGAACTCGAACAGCTCGCGGTGCTCGCGCTGCGACTGGAGATGGCCGCCGCCTACCTGCGGCTGATCGGCTCGCGTACCGCCGCGACCGACGGCCAGGGGCAGTACGGGGGAAGCTACTAGTGCACGAACTCGTTGGTGCGCTGCGCTCGTATGCCTGGGGCTCGCGCACCGCGCTCGCTCAGCTGTGCGGCAGGCCGGTGCCGTCGGCGCATCCGGAAGCGGAATTGTGGTTCGGCGCCCACCCGGCCGACCCGGCGTACGTCAAGATCGGGGACAGCCCCACCTCGCTGCTGGAACTGATCGCCGCCGACCCGGACCGGGAGCTGGGCTCGGCCGCAACCAGGTTCGGCGAGAAGCTGCCGTTCCTGCTCAAGGTCCTGGCCGCGGAGGAGCCGCTGTCGCTGCAGGCGCACCCGAGCACCGAGCAGGCGCGGGCCGGCTTCGACCGGGAGAATCGGGCGAAGGTGCCGCTGGATTCACCACTGCGCAACTACCGCGACGACAATCACAAGCCGGAGCTGGTCGTCGCGCTGGAGCGGTTCGAGGCGCTGGCCGGTTTCCGCGAACCGCACCGCACCGTCGCATTGTTGCGCGCGCTTGCGGTGGACGGGTTGCGCTCCTACTGCGAACTCCTCGCCGCGCAGCCGGATTCCGCGGGTCTGCGCACCCTGTTCACCACCTGGATCACGCTGCCGCAGCACGTGCTCGCCACGCTGCTGCCCGAAGTGCTGGACGGCTGCGTGCGATATCTGTCCGGCAAGGGCACGCGCGAGTTCACGGCCGAGGCGCGCACGACGCTCGAATTGGCCGAGGCCTACCCCGGTGACGCCGGTGTGCTGGCGGCGCTGCTGCTGAACCGGGTGACGCTGGAGCCGGGCCAGGGCTTGTTCCTCGCGGCCGGAAATCTGCACGCCTACCTGCGCGGGGTGGGGGTGGAGATCATGGCCAACTCCGACAACGTGCTGCGCGGCGGCCTCACCCCCAAGCACGTCGACGTACCGGAACTGTTGCGGGTGCTGGATTTCGAGCCGATCGGCCTGCCGGTGGTGCTGCCCGAGCCGGCCGGTGACGGATCGGTGCGCTACCGGACGCCCGCCCCCGAGTTCGCGCTGCGCCGCTTCGACCTGGTCGCCGGGTCCGCGCGGGTGCCGCTGACCGCGGCGGGGCCGGGCATCGTGCTGTGCACGGCGGGAACCGTGCGCCTGTTCCGCGACGGCTCGTCGCTGGAACTCACCCGCGGCGGCGCGGCGTGGATCTCCGCCGCCGACACCGATATCCGCGCGCAGGCGGTTGACGGTCGCGTCCAGCTGTTCTGCGCGTGCGTCGGTGCGGCCGACTGACCGATCCGGAACGCCTATCCCCAGGTGCCCTAGTCTGTTCGCGGGTATCTCGAAAACAGAGAGGACATGCTTCCATGTCGGCTGGCGGTGGCAAGAAGGCGATCATCGCGGCGTTGACCGCGAACGCGGGGATCGCCGCGGCGAAATTCGTCGGTGCGGCGATCACGGGTTCGGGGTCGATGCTCGCCGAGGCCGTGCACTCCGTGGCCGACACAGGCAACCAGGGATTGCTGCTGCTGGGGCAGCAGCGTGCCGCGAAGGAAGCCGACGAGCTGCACCCGTTCGGGTACGCGCGCAACCGCTACTTCTATTCCTTCATCGTGGCGCTTGTGCTGTTCACCCTCGGCTCCGGTTACGCCGTCTACGAGGGCATCCACAAGATCCAGCACCCCGAGGAGCTGAGTTCGCCGATCGTGGCGGTCGTCATCCTGGTGCTCGCGATCGCGTTGGAGTCCTACAGCTTCACCACGGCGGTGCGCGAGTCCGCGCCGCTCAAAGGCGATGCGAGCTGGTGGCGGTTCATCCGCAATTCGCGCAGTCCGGAGCTTCCGGTGGTGCTGCTGGAGGACACCGGCGCGCTGATCGGTCTGGTCTTCGCGTTCGCGGGCGTCGGCCTGACCATGCTCACCGACGACCCGGTCTGGGACGGCATCGGCACCCTGGCCATCGGCGGCCTGCTCGGCGTCATCGCGGTGGTGCTCATCGTGGAGATGCAGAGCTTGCTGATCGGTGAGGGCGCGACGCCGGAGGAGAACCGGCGGATCCGGACGAGCCTGGTCGACGAGACCCGCATCGATCGGGTGATCCACCTCAAGACGCAGTATCTCGGCCCGGACGAATTGCTCGTGGCCGCGAAGATCGGCGTGGTGCCCGGTCTCGACGTCGCCGCGATCGCCGACGCCATCGATGACGCCGAGTCCCGCGTCCGCGCGGCGGTCCCCGCGGCGCGCGTCATCTACCTCGAACCCGATCTCTACCGCACCGAACTCGCCAAGGGATAGGTCCGCCTAGATCGGGGACGGCGCCTCGCACGGCGCGCGAGCCGTGCGGGGACCGGCGACGAACGGGCCGTTCAGCGGTGCTGGAAAGCGGGAGTGCGTAAGAGGTCGAGCGGATCTGTGCGGATGGTGAAGCGTTCGCGCAGCGCGTGGCGCGCGGCGTGCAGCCCGCTCATGCCGTGCACCCCGGGGCCGGGTGGCGTGGCGGACGAGCACAGATAGACACCGGGGATCGGTGTGGCATAGGGATTCCAGCGCGGGGCGGGGCGGAACGCGAACTGACGCAACGTCATCGCGCCCGCGGAGATGTCGCCGCCGATGTAGTTGGCGTTGTGCGAGGGCATTTCCGCGGCGGTGATCACGTTCCTGGCGACGATCAGATCGCGGAAGCCCGGCGCGAACCGCTCGACCTGAGCGATCACGTCCTCGCTGACATCGCGGGTGGAGCCGTTGGGCACGTGGGCGTAGGTGTAGAAGGTGTGGCCGCCGGCGGGCGCGCGGGTGGGATCGACCACACCGGGCTGGATGGACAGCACATAGGGCCGTTCGGCGTGCCGTCCCATGGCCACGGCGTGCTCGGCGGCCATGGCCTCGGCGCGGGTGCCGATGACGTGGACCGTTCCGGCCAGCGCGCAGCCCTCGGCCTGCCACGGCACCGGCCCGGAGAGCGCGAAGTCGATCTTGCACGCCGCGCCGCCGTACCGGAAACGCCGCAACCGCTTCGCATACCGCGCGGGCAACCGGTGCTCGGCGATCCGCAGCAGTTCGGCAGGGGCGAGATCGAGCAGAACCGCGCGGGCATCGGCGAACTCGTCGATCGAGTCGACCCGGTGCCCGGTGTGCACCCGGCCGCCGAGACGTTCGAGTTCGGCGATGAGCGCGTCGGGAATGGCCTGACTGCCGCCGCGCGGTATCACCCAGCCTCCGGCATGCGCCAGCGTGCCGAGCAGCAGTGCGGCGCCAGCGGCCGTGATCGCGCGCGGCGGGATGATCGCGTGGGTGGCGATGCCGGTCAGGAGGGCAGGTGCGACCTGTTCGCGGAACCGGATGTCCCACAACGGGGTACCCTGCTCCACCGTGCGCAGGCCGAAACGGATCGCGGTGGCGAGCCCGGAGGGGATGCGGCGCAGATCCGACATCGCGATATCGACCACGTCGGGCCAGTGCCGCACCAGCGGCGCGAACAGCTTGCGCCAGGTCGGGCCGTCGGGACCGAGAGCCTCGACCGTCCGTTCCAGGTCCCGCCAGGCCAGCCCGGCCACGCCGCCGTCGAGCGGATGGGCGTAGGAGACCTCCGGCGCGAGCAGCTCGACGCCGTGCGCGGGCAGATCGAACGCCCGGAAGAACGGGGAGGCCGCCGCCATCGGATGCGCGCCGGCACAGACGTCGTGCCGGTAGCCGGGCAGGGTCAGTTCCGCTGTGCGGGAACCACCCCCGGCCGTATCCTCGGCCTCGTACACCTCCACGGCGAGCCCCGCCCGGGCCAGGATCACCGCGGCGGCGAGCCCGTTCGGTCCGGAACCGACCACCACCACATCAGCCATAACCCCACGCTACCGGCCGACCGGCCTTCGACGCGCTCGCCGACACCACCCCCGCGCGACCGACACCCCGACCCAGCAGCAGTCCGGGCATCGGGCTCACGACTCCTGGCACGGACTCCCGTACGTGCGCGGCCGGTCACCGAGCACGCTCCGTGTTCATCGACGAGAGCCGGAAGGTGCGAACCCGCCGCTAGCGCGCACCGACCGCGGCGAGCCACGCCGCCACCAAGAGTTCACCTCGCTGATGTCGCAGCTGCGGTCGGAGACGACATCCGCGTTCGAGGGTGGCCAGGCCGTGCAGGGCGCTCCAGGCGATCTCGGCGCGAGCGCCGAGGTCGGATTCGCCGACGAACGGGCGGAATATGGCTTCCAGCTCGCCGAACGCCTCGCGCAGCGGCAGGGGCGCTTCCGGTCCGAAGGTGAGATCGCTGTTCATCAGGAACATCGCGTCGTAGAGCGCCGGGTTGGCCGCCGTGAATCCCAGGTAGGCCCGCGACACCGCGCGCAGTCGGTCGGCATCGTCGGAGTCCTCGGCTCGCGCCTGTCGCAAGAGCTCGGTGAGTTCGGCGAATCCCCGCTCCGCGACCGCGGAGACGATCGCAGACTTCCCCGCGAAGTGGCTGTACAGCACGGGTTGGCTGGATTCGATCCGTTCGGCGAGACGACGCACGGTGACCGCCTCCCACCCCTGCGCTTCGGCGAGTTCGCGTGCGGTGTCGATGATGCGCTGCCTGCGTTCCTTGCGCACATGAGTGGTCATCTCTTGATTCTAGCGTTGCTAGACAAGCTATCGAAGCTCACTTATGATCGCTATCAGTTCTAGCGTCGCTAGATTTCCAGCCGAGACTTCCAGCCAGGAGCACCGCCATGACCCTTTCCCGCATCACCACCGTCCTGTCCCTGATCGGCGCCGCGTTCATCCTCTACATCGGGATCAGCTATCTGTTCGCGCCGGACGGCATCGCTCCCGGCTTCGGCCTGCCCGCATGGCCGGACGGTGAGGCGGCGGCGTTCATGAACCTCAAAGGCGTGCGGGACACCGTCTTCGGCGTGTTGATCCTGGTCCTGCTCGGCCTGCGCCAGCGGTACGCGCTCGGCATCGTGACTTCGGTGGTCGCGCTCGTGCCGGTCGGTGACATGCTCACCGTGCTCAGCTGGAACGGTTCCGCCGCCGCGGCATTCGGTATTCACGGCCTGACCGCCGTCCTGGTGGCGCTGACCGGTGGGTTGTTGATCCGCGAGCACAGTCTGGACAAGCGCCGCGCGGCCGTTTCGGTCGGCGCGTCTGCCTGAGACGACGGTTCGGCAGACACGAGGTTCGCGCCGATGGGGGTGATCCGGAGCACTTTTCCCGGGACCGCCGACGACTTTCGAACGACCGCCCCGTCCGCACAATCGAACGCACGACGAGCAAGGAGATCGACATGGCGACCAAGCCGCACGGGCCCGCGTCCTACTTTCCCTCCATCGAGGCCAAATACGGCCGCGCCATCGAGGAGTGGAAGGCCGCCATGCGCGACACCGGACTGACCTCGCACAAAGAACTCGTCGAATGGCTGAAGACCGAGCACGGATTCGGGCACGGCCACGCCACCGCGCTCACCCAGCACCACCTGAATCCGGAGAAGTGGGCGGACTGATCCCGGACGCGACGAAGGGCCCGCGGATCAGCGAATCCGCGGGCCCTCGTCATTCACCCAGCGGCCGGGCGACTGCCACGCCTCAGCCCGGCGCTACGGATGGCCTCTCTCCCCCGCCGTCAAGCCTTGACCAGATCTACGGCCTCGGCCTCTTGCGTGAGCGTCGCCTCCGGCGTCCCGTGGTCGTCGTCGACCATGGTCCGCTCGTCGAAGGGCACCTTGCGATCGAGCACCTCGCGCACCCGGTCGACGTCGACGGTCTTGGTCCAGGTGCCGATCAGCACCGTGGCCACCGCGTTGCCGGAGAAGTTGGTCAGCGCCCGTGCCTCGGACATGAAGCGGTCGATGCCGACGATCAAGCCGACGCCGTCGAGTAGTTCGGGCCGATGGCTCTGCAACCCGCCCGCCAGCGTGGCCAGCCCCGCGCCGGTGACACCCGCCGCGCCCTTGGACGCGACGATCATGAACAGCAACAGCCCGACTTGCTCGCCGATGGACAGCGGCTTGCCCATCGCCTCGGCGATGAACAGCGACGCCATGGTCAGGTAGATGGCGGTGCCGTCCAGATTGAACGAATAGCCGGTCGGCACGACGACGCCCACAGTGGTGCGCTCCACGCCCATGTGGTCCATCTTCGCGATCAGCCGTGGCAGCGCCGATTCCGACGACGACGTCGCGAGGATCAGCAGGTACTCCCGCGCGAGGTAGCGGACCAGCTTGAAGATCGACACCCGCGAGACGCTCCACAGCAGCACCCCGAGCACACCGAAGACGAACACCAGGCAGGTGAGGTAGAAGGCGGCCATCAGCGTGCCCAGCTTCACCACGGCGTCCAGGCCGGTCTTGCCGACCACGTTGGCGATCGCGCCGAACGCACCGATCGGCGCCAGCCACAAAATCATCACCAGGATCCGGAACACGAGTTTCTGCAGCAGCGCCACGCCGCGCAGGATCGGCTCGCCCGTCGTGCCCATCGCCTGCACCGCGAAACCGACCAGCAGCGCGACGAACAGCGCCTGCAGGACATTGCCCGTGGTGAGCGACGACAACAGAGTGGACGGGACGATGTTCTGGATGAATTCCCAGGTGCCGCCCGCGCTGTGCGCGGTGTTGGCCAGGTCGTGACCGGCCTTGGTCGACTTGGCGATATTCAGTCCCGCGCCGGGTTGCAGCAGATTGCCGACGACGAGCCCGATCCCGAGTGCGATGGTCGACATGACCAGGAAGTAGCCGATGGCCAGGCCGCCGACCTTGCCGACGGTGGCCGCCGCGCGCACCGAGCCGATTCCGAGCACGATGGTGCAGAAGATGACCGGAGCGATCATCATCTTGATGAGGTTGACGAAGATGGTCCCCAGCGGGGCGAACGACTGCGCGGTGCCGGGCGCCTGCCAGCCGACGAGGACGCCCGCCACCACGGCCACGATGACGGCCAGATACAGCCAATGGGTGCGGTCGCGCCGCGTTCGAGTCGAGTCGCTCATAGCGAGGATTTCCCTTCGAAAGGTACCGACGCGAACTGACTCACGCCTTCCAGGCAGAATGATGGTCGGCCGGGTGATCCCGGTCACTGTTTGGTGCATTACGTTCAGCGGAGGCAGAGCTTGTGAGACGCGGTCGGCTCTCCCTCGCCGGGCAGGCGTTCGTCTTCCAGTTGGTCGTACTCGCGGTGATGATCGCGATCGGTGTGGTGCTCGCGGTCCTGGACGCCAGGCACGACAGCGACGTCACCACCACCAGGGAGGTCACCGACGTCGCGGTGAGCGTGGCCGACGCGCCCTCCACCGTCGAGGCGCTGCGTGGCACGGATCCGACGGCGCGGTTGCAGCCGGTGACCGAGGAGATCCGGCGCGAGACCGGCATGGACTTCATCGTGGTCATGGCGCCGGACCGCACGCGCTATACGCACACCAATCCGGCCATGATCGGGCTGCCGTTCAGCGGCACCATCGATCGCGCGCTGGCCGGGGAGACCTTCACCGAGACCTTCACCGGCACACTGGGCCCCTCCATCCGGGCGGTGACTCCGGTGCACGACAACGGGCGGATCGTCGCGTTGGTCTCCGCGGGCGTGACACGGGCGAAGATCGGCGACCAGGTCGCCACTCAGCTCCCGGTGATCCTCGGCGTCGCCGGTGCGGGTCTGCTGCTGGCCGCGGGCGGATCGTTCCTGCTCAGCCGCAGGCTACGGCGGCAGACCCACGGCTTGGCGCCCGACGAGCTGCGCGCGATGTACGAGCACCACGACGCGGTCCTGCACTCGGTGCACGAGGGCCTGGTGGTGTTCGGGCCCTCCGGCGAGGACGCCGAGGTGGTCAACGACGAGGCGCGCCGCCTGCTCGACCTGCCCCCGGGCGACGTCCGGCGCAGCGATCTCCCGCTGTCGTTGCAGCGGATGAGCTGGGGCACCGTCCGTGACGAGATGCACGTGACCACCGACCGGATCCTGCTGGTCAACCAGGACACCGTGGAGTGGGAAGGCCGGGCGATCGGCACCGTGATGACCATCCGCGACCACACCGAATTGCAGTCGGTGATGGGCGAACTCGATTCCGTGCGCGGCTTCGCGGCATCGTTGCAGGCGCAGGCGCACGAATCCGCCAACCGTTTGCACACCGTGGTCACCATGGTCGAGCTCGGCCGCCACCGGGAGGCGGTCGAGTTCGCCACCGCGGAACTCGAACTGTCCCAGTCGCTGATCGACCGGCTGTTCGCCGCGGTGGGCGCGCCCGCCCTGGCCGCCTTGCTGCTCGGCAAGGTGAATCAGGCCGCCGAACGCGGCATCGAGCTGACGATCACCGACGACACCGCGCTCGACTCGGTGGACCCGCTGTCCCCGCACGAGACCGTCACGCTCGTGGGCAACCTCGTCGACAACGCCATCGATGCGGCGGCGGACAGTACGTCCGGCTGGGTGGAGGTCACCTTGCGACACCAGCGCGCGAACGCCACGGACGAGTCCCTGCTCTACATCCGGGTGGCCGACAGCGGCCCCGGCATGTCGGCGGAGATGTTCGCGCGCGCGTCCCAGCGGGGTTATTCGACCAAGACCGATCACCACGGGCTCGGACTCGCGCTGGTCCACCGGCTGGTGGCCCGCCACGGGGGAAGCATCCGCACGCAACGGGACCCCGAAAGCGCGGTGACCGTGACGATTCCACGGAAGGAAGCACGATGATTCGTGTGCTGATCGTCGAGGACGAGCCGCTGATCGCCGAGGCGCACCGCGCCTATGTGGAGCGCATCGCCGGATTCACGCCCGTCGGCGTCGTCCATACCGGGCGCGAGGCGATGCGCGCGGCGGCCGACGCCGCGGCCGAGGGCACGCCGATCGACCTGGTGCTGATGGACATCGGCCTGCCGGACGCGAGCGGCCTCGACGTGGCCGCCGCGCTGACCGGCCTGGCGCCGCGCCCGGACGTCATCGCCATCACCTCCGCCCGCGACCTGGCCATGGTGCGCACCGCCGTATCGCACGGGGTCGTGCTGTATCTGCTGAAGCCGTTCACCTTCGCCGCGTTCCGCGACAAGCTGGAGCGGTATCGGGAGTTCCGCACCGCACTTCCGGCCGGTGAGAGCGCCATCTCCCAGCACGACATCGATCGGGCGCTGAGCGCCCTGCGCACCCCCGACCAGCGCGCGGCCACCCCGAAAGGTGTCGCGCCGCAGACCCTCGACGAGATCTCCCGCACCGTGCGTGCGGCCGAAGCCGAGGGCGTGACGGCCGCGGACACCGCGTCCTCGATCGGCGTCTCGCGCATCACCGCCTGGCGTTACCTGGAGAAATTGGCCGATGACGGGCTGGTCGTGCGCCGCTCGGACTACGGAAGGGCCGGACGCCCGAAGACCCGCTACGTCTGGAAGACCACAACCGGCTGATCAGACCGGCTCCGGCGCCTGCGCGCGCTGACCGAGGCGCACCGGCATCCGCTCGTAGCCGTGCAGGGTGAACAGCGCCCGGCGCTTGGGCGGACCGTCCAGGCGCAGGTCCGGAAAACGCTCGAACAGGGCTTGCAACGCGTGGACGCCTTCCATCCTGGCCAGACTGGCCCCGAGACAGACGTGCACGCCGCTGCTGAAGGACAGGTGCTCCTTGGCGTTGGCCCGTCCGACATCGAACCGGCCGGGATCGTCGAACATCTCCGGGTCGCGGTTGGCGCCGGCCAACGACAGCACCACCGTGTTTCCCTCGCGCACCGTCATCCCGTCGATCTCGACGTCGGTCAGCGCGGTCCGTGCGGTGGTCTGCACCGGCGAGTCGAAGCGCAGGATCTCCTCGACGGCGTTTGGCCACAGCTCCGGCTCGTCGCGCAGCCGCTCGAGCTGATCCGGATGGGCCAGCAGTTGTGCGACACCGTTGCCGATCAGGTTGACCGTCGTCTCGAAACCGGCGCCCATGAGCAGGCTGGCGGTGGCCTTGAGCGCGTCGGAGTCCAGCTCACCGGTGGTGACCAGGGTGGAGAGGATGTCCTCGCCCGGCTCGCGGCGCAATCGTTCGATGTGCCGGTCGAGGTAGGCGTTCATCACCTCCATGGCCAGCAGTGCTCTGCGGTGCGCGCGCCACGGGATGCCGACGTCCAGCAGGGGCGTCATCCGATCGCCCCAGTCGAGGAATTTCGCCTTGTCCTCGTCGGGGAAGCCGAGCATCTCGGAGATGATCGCGATCGGCACCTGGGCGGCGAACGACGGGATCAGGTCCGCCGAACCGTGCGCGGGCAGCGCGTCCAGCAGTTCCTCGGTGACCGTCTCGACGCGGTCGCGCAGCCTGCGGATCGCACGTGGGGTGAAGGCGGAGGCCACCGGCTTGCGCATCGCCGTGTGCTCCGGCGGATCGATCACCAGCATGGACGGCGGCTCGACCGGATTCGGCGGCAGCGGAAAGCGCTCGGCCAGCTTCTGTAGCGGCTTGGGGATGTTGAAGCTCTCGGTGGTGCGCACGCCGAAACGGCTGTCACGCAGGATGGACCGGCACAGCTCGTGGTCGAAGGTCGCCCACGCGATCGAGGTGCGCAACAGCCTGTGCTGCCCGCGCAACCGCTCGATCAGCGGGTAGGGGTCGTCGAAGCCCGCAGTCCCGCCCATCAATTCGGCGAAGGGGTCACCGCGGCGCGCCTGCACGCGCAGGACGAGCCGAGGCGCGCCCTGCACGGACAACCAGCGGAACCAATATTGTGGCTTCATATCCAACCCCCGTCGTCGTGCGGTGACTCCACCGTACGGAACGTCACCCAGGTTGTGGAACGTCCTCAGGTCGGATTCGGCGCTTATACCGTGGTAGGAGCCGCTCAGCCGCGCTGCGCGGTGACCCGCTCCGAGGTGATGCGCCGGTCACGCAACGCCGGATCGGGGTTGACCACCTGCACCAGCGAGGCGCCCGCGGCGAGCACCGCGAGATATCCGTCGATCAGTTCGGCCGGTGTGTCCCATGGCGTGCTCGACAGCACCCGGTCCCCCTCGGCGAAGCCCTGGCGCATAGCCGATTTCCGCGCTTCGGCGAGCACCTCGGAGACCGGCATGCCGTCCAGCGCGACACCGGCGCCGCGGGGCAGGAACTGGTCGCCGTGCACGCGTACCGAGGTGGCGAAGTCGGTGACTCCGATCGGCAGATCGCGCACCGGGGAGCCCATGGCGTCCAGCGACAGCGCCGCGGCC
This sequence comes from Nocardia sp. NPDC041819, assembly GCF_055590505.1. Classification (NCBI taxonomy): domain Bacteria; kingdom Bacillati; phylum Actinomycetota; class Actinomycetes; order Mycobacteriales; family Nocardiaceae; genus Nocardia; species Nocardia sp. NPDC041819. The sequence goes on from NZ_JBVJAP010000015.1 coordinate 76,772, forward strand.
TCGCCCGCGCCGTCGGCGTCGTCCAGGCGATCCGGGGTGACCAGGGCCAGATCGGCGTCCTCGTCGGGGCGCAGCACCACTTCGGTACCCGCCCACCAGCAGCCCAGCAGCACCGCCGCGGTCTGCCAGTGCGCCGGGAGCAGGACGGCGACCCGGGCCCCTGGGCTCAGGCCGAACTCGTCGCGAATCAGGTTGGCGGTCTTGGCCGCCCAGTTCGCCAGCGTCGCGCCGGACAGCTCGATGCGCGCTCCGGTGGCGTCGTCGTAGTAGGTGACCCGCGGGCCCGCGGGTTCGCGGGCCAGGATCGGATCGAGTACCGCTTCGGTGAGAGTGTGTGCCTGGTCGATATCACGCATGGTTCAGTTCACGCATTTCGGTCCGTTCTGGCCTGCGTCGATCGGTGGAGCGGGTGGGACTGGCGTGGCCGCGGTCGACGTTCCGGACAGATCGAACACCCGGCTCGCCGATGAGCCCGGACCAGAATAGTCGCTCGCCAGCACGACGCTCACCGAATCCGGGGACAGCGCAGGATCCGCGAGCACCGCCAGGCCGCCGAGCGCCTTGGCCACCGCCTGAGCCTTCGGGCTGGAAGTGTCCGCCGCGAGCACCCGGCTGCTGGTCACGCGGTTGCCGCTGTAGTTGGTCACCACGCCTTGACGGAATCCCTTGGTGTTCAGCGCCTGGGCCACCTCGGCCGCGAGTCCGCCGACGCCGCCCGCGTTGTAGACGCTGACGGTCACCGTCGCGGGGTCGAAGCCCGGCTCGGCGTTGCGCGGGGCCGGAGCGTCGCCCACCAGCGAGGCGATATAGGACCGGACCGCTTTCGGCTCGACTTTGACCACGGATTCGCCGTTGCCGGTCTCCCCGTTGAGGTCGGCGACCGGAATGGTCTCGAATTTCACCCGGCCGCCGGACAGATCCTTCAACCGCTGCAGGAACGCCAGCACGTCCCAGTCCTCGTCCAGCACGATGGTGCGCCCCACCGCGTCGCTGAGTTGCTGGAGTTTGAGCGGATTGGCCAGCGTCTTCGCGCTGAGCACCTGCTGCACCAGCTGGGCCATGAACACCTGCTGGCGCACGATGCGGTCGATGTCGCCGCGCGGCAGATCGTGGCGCTGGCGCACGAAACTCAGCGCTCGCGGCCCGTCCAGACGCTGGCGTCCCGCGGGGAATTTGGCGCCGGACATCCATTCGTCCACCGGGTTCTTCAGGCACACCTCGACCCCGCCGACGGCGTCGGTGAGCAGCGCGAAGCCGAGCAGGCTGACCTCGGCGTAGTGGTCGACGGTGATGCCCGTGAGCCCGGCCACCGTCTTGATCAGCGCCTGCCTGCCCGCCTGCGTGGACTGCCGATCGGCGTCGGCGGCCGAGACCCCTTGATCGGTGAGCTTCTGGATCTGCATCGCCTTGGTCGCGCCGTAGGCCGAGTTGATCTTGCCCATGCCCAGGCCCGGAATGTTGACGTAGGAGTCGCGCGGGATCGAGATGGCGGTCGCCGAGCGCCCGTCGTTCGGCACGCGCAGCAGCACGATGGTGTCGGTGTTGGTGCCGACCTCGTCGCCCGCGTGCAGCATCGCGCGCTCGGCGTCCGACAGGGGGTTGCCGTGTGCGTCGGTACGGCTGTCCACACCGACCAGCAAGATGTCCACCGCGCCGTCGCGATTGCCGCCGAGGCCGAGATCGCCCAAGCGCTCGATGTCGGCGACCAGCGCGTCCACGCTGCGCCAGGCGAAGCCGGTGAGCGCCAGCACGATCACGGCGGCGGCTACCGCGATCGAGCGCAGCGGCCCGAAGGACCGGTCGCGCGATCCTTTCGTCCGCGGCAACGCCGATGTGCCCCTCCGCTGCGACAAGTCCCAATCCTCTCGCCGAAACTCGGTGTCATGGCGATGCGTGCGCAACCGATCCGCCACCATGGTTACCGCTCGCCCCGCCCGATTTCGGGATCCCCGATAGCTCAAGGCTATCGAACGGTTATCGCGAACGGCCGCAACCGCGCAATCGGCGGCGTGCCAGACTTGCGCCCGTGACCGACCCCACCGCGCCCGAGTCCACCGCCTCCGTCCGCCTCGTCGTCACGGGGGCGCACGGACAGGTGGGCCGGGAACTGCTGCGTCTGGCTCCGGCCGCCAGCGGCTACGGGCGCGCCGAACTCGACATCACCGACCCCGTCGCCGTGCGCGCGGTACTCGCGCCCGGCGACGTGGTGCTGAACTGCGCCGCCTACACCGCCGTGGACCGGGCCGAAACCGAAGCCGAAGCGGCGTACGCGGGCAACGCCACCGGACCGGCCGTGCTCGCCGAGGTCTGCGCCGACCTCGGTGCCCGGCTGATCCATCTGTCCACCGATTACGTCTTTCCAGGTACCCAGGATCGGCCGTACGACACTGCGGATGTGACGGGGCCGACGTCGGTGTACGGAGCGTCCAAGCTCGCGGGTGAACAAGCGGTGCTCAGCCGCTGCCCGGACGCGCACGTGGTGCGCACCGCGTGGGTATACACCGGGCGCGGTGGCGATTTCGTCGCCACCATGCTGCGGCTGGAGCGGGAACGAGACACCGTCGACGTGGTCGACGACGAGGTCGGCTCGCCCACCTACGCCGCCGATCTGGCCGCCGCGCTGCTGGAACTGGCGGGCCGGCCGGACGCCCCCCGGGTGGTGCACGCCACCAATGCGGGGCGGGCCAGTCGATTCGAACTCGCCCGCGCGGTATTCGCGGGTATCGGCGCCGATCCGGGGCGCGTCCGCCCGTGCGACTCGTCCGCTTTTCCCAGACCCGCACGGCGCCCGGCGTATTCGGTGTTGTCGCCGCGGGCCTGGAACGATGCCGGGCTGCGCCCGCTGCGGGATTGGCGGATCGCGCTGGGGGACGCGCTGGCACGACGGTCCGGCTAGCGCGTACCTTCGGCCTCGGACGGGCCATCGGCGAACGGAGTCCGGCTGCGCCCACTAGAGTTGCCTGTCGTGAGTGATTCCGATTCCGCGGCGCCCGCGGGCCTGGCCGTCGTCACGGTGACCTACTCGCCGGGTGAGCACCTCGAGCACTTCATCAGCACCCTGGCCGGGGCCACCGCGGAGAAACCGCAGGTGATCCTCGCCGACAACGGGTCGGTGGACGGTGTGCCGGAGCTGGCCGCCGAGGCGAATTCGCACGTGCGGCTCCTACGCACCGGCGGCAACATCGGCTACGGCGGCGCGATCAACCGGGCGGTCGCGGAGATCGATCCGGACATCGAGTTCATCGTGATCGCCAACCCGGACATCCGCTGGGGTACCGATTCCATCGACAAGCTGCTCGCCGCCGCCAAGCGCTGGCCGCGCGCCGGTGCGCTCGGGCCGCTGGTGCTCGAGCCGGACGGCAGCGTGTACCCGTCGGCCCGCCGGGTGCCCGGCCTGCTCGACGGCGCCGGGCACGCGATCCTGGGCACGGTGTGGAAGTCCAACCCCTGGACCCGCCGGTACCGGCAGGAGAACGAGGAGATCTCCGAGCGGGCCGTCGGCTGGCTGTCCGGCTCGTGCCTGCTGGTACGGCGCGCCGCGTTCGACTCGATCGACGGCTTCGACTCGCGCTACTTCATGTACATGGAGGATGTCGACTTCGGCGACCGGATGGGCAAGGCGGGCTGGCACAACGTGTTCGTGCCGGACGCCGAGGTGACCCATGCCAAGGGCCACGCGGCGGGCCGCCATCCCGAGGTCATGCTGCCCGCCCATCACGCCAGCGCCTACCGGTTCCAGGCCGACCGGCATCCGCACTGGTGGCAGGCTCCGCTGCGGCTGGCGTTGCGGGCCGGACTTGCGATCCGCTCGCGGATTGCGGTTCGATCTGCCCTGCGCCAGCAGGCGCGCGACGCCGGGTAACCGGCGGCGCAGGCGAGAAACGACCTTGTGAACAGGGGAGCTTGATGGCAGGAAATACAGGCACCGACGCGGTGATCCTGGTCGGCGGGCAGGGAACGCGGCTGCGCCCGCTGACCCTTTCGGCGCCCAAGCCGATGCTGCCGACGGCCGGGCTGCCGTTCCTGACCCATCTACTCGCCCGCATCGCGGAGGCCGGGATCACCCATGTGGTGCTCGGCACGTCGTTCAAGGCCGAGGTGTTCGAGGAGCACTTCGGCGATGGCTCCGAGCTCGGCTTGGAGATCGAGTACGTCACCGAGACCGAGCCGCTCGGCACCGGCGGCGCCATCCGCAACGTGCTGCCCAAGCTGCGCGCGGACAACGTGATGGTGTTCAACGGCGACGTGCTTGGCGGCACCGATCTCGGCGCGGTGCTCGACACCCACGAGTCGACCCGCGCCGACGTGACGCTGCACCTGGTCCGGGTCAGCGACCCGCGCGCGTTCGGCTGCGTGCCCACCGACGAGGACGGCCGGGTCACCGCGTTCCTGGAGAAGACCCAGGATCCGCCGACCGATCAGATCAACGCCGGATGCTACGTCTTCCGCCGCGAGTACATCGAGAAGATCCCGGCCGGGCGCCCGGTGTCGGTGGAGCGCGAGGTGTTCCCCGCGCTACTGACCGAGGGCGCCCGCCTCCAGGGGTACGTCGACGCTTCCTACTGGCGCGACATGGGTACTCCCGAGGACTTCGTGCGCGGCTCCGCCGACCTGGTCCGCGGCATCGCGCCCTCCCCCGCCCTGCCCGGTCAGCGCGGTGAATCGCTGGTCCATCCCGGCGCGGGCGTCGCGCCGGGTGCGGTGCTCATCGGCGGGACGGTCGTCGGCCGCGGCGCCGAGATCGGCGCGGGCGCGCGCCTGGACGGCGCGGTGGTCTTCGACGGCGCGGTGATCGAGGCGGGTGCCACGGTCGAGCGCACCATCATCGGGTTCGGGGCGCGCATCGGCCCGCGGGCGCTCGTCCGCGACGGCGTCATCGGGGACGGTGCGCACATCGGAGCCCGCTGCGAACTGCTGCGCGGAGCCCGCGTCTGGCCCGGTGTGGTGATTCCCGACGGCGGCATCCGCTTCTCCACCGACGTCTGAGGCGCGTTCCGCTCGCCGCGCCCACGGCGATCATCCGGCTGATGCGGGCCCCAGGCGTGCGGCTTCGCTTGCCCTGGGCCGCACACGCCGTCTGACATCAGGCACGCGACGGTGCAAGAAGTCGCCGGTCAGGAGAAGCCGACGGCCTGTTGCCCCCAGGCGGTGTGCAGGTCGCGGTCGGGATTCTCGACCACACGATCGACGCTGTCGATGAGCAGGGTGGCGCGGTCCGCGAGGCGGTAGGGCGGCCAGTGTTTGGAGCCGTCCAGCGCTGCGGGGACGCCGTGGGTGGCGAAGGCCAGCCAGCGGCGCATCATGCGCCCGGAGACCTCCGTGGCCGCTTTGCGGCCGCCCAGCCAGAAGGTGGGGTCGCGGTTGATCGTGCCGAAATTGCCGAAGACATACGGCAATTCGGTGGCGTGACCCGCGCCGACCCGGGCCGCCCGCAGCATCGGGGTGGCGTAGTCGAAGCGGTACATCCAGGTGGGCGAGTGCTCGGCGTGACCGTCGGCCACCCAGTGCGCGGGCATCCGGAACGCCGCGTCGGTGGACATCGCCAGCGCGCCGCGTGCCTTGTTCAGGTCCGGGTAGGCCGAGGTGATCTCGGCGATCCGCTCCGCGGACATCTCCGGGTGGCCCGCGGCGACATCACGCAGCATCGCGTTCACCGCGTCCGGCGTCACCGGCATGATCGGCGAGCGCAGCAGCCGGAACAGCGACGCCTCGTCCTTGTTGGTGCCGATGATCAACGGCACCCTGTGCGATCCTCCGCGCTGGAACCGGTCGATCGGGTAGGTCGGCAGCAGATCGCCGTCGACCACGGGGGCCGCCGCCAGCCTGCCCGGCTCCTTCAGCGGTATCTCGTCGAGCAGGACGCCCGCCGCCGCCACGATCCGGTCGATCGGGCATTCCAGCAGTTCCTCGGCCCTGCTCGCGGGCAGTTCGATCAGCGCCAGGAAGCGCTGCGCCACCGTCGCGGCGCGCTCGGGCCCGAACACCGTGGTCGCGGGCGGGCTCTGCGCGATCGCCCGGTGGAACAGGCCGGCCGCGCGCGGTGCGGTGAGCAGCGCGGTGACGCAACCCGCGCCGGAGGACTCGCCGAAGAGCGTGACGTTGCCGGGATCGCCGCCGAACGCGGCGATGTTCTCGCGCACCCACTCCAGTGCGGCGATCTGGTCGTGCAAGCCGAGGTTCGGCGCGAAGTCGTCACCGAGCGAGGACAGGTCGAGGAAGCCGAGCGCGCCGAGCCGGTAGTTGACGCTCACGACCACGACCTCACCGGTCGCGGCCAGCTTGCGCCCGTCGTAGATCTGCTGCGCCGCGGTGCCGAGGCAGTATGCTCCGCCGTGCAGCCAGACCATGACCGGGCGCGGTTCGGTTTCCGCGATCCGGGCGGGATCGCCGGTCTCGGGCCGCGGTGACCAGACATTGAGCCACAGGCAGTCCTCGCCCATGGTCAGGCCCGAATCGATGGGGACCATGGTGCCCATCGTCTGGGGCGCGATCTGCCCGAACGCGGTGCAGTCGCGCACTCCGTCCCACGGCTGCGGGGGCTGGGGGCGCGCGAACCGGGCCGGGCCGGCAGGGGGCGCGGCATACGGGATGCTGCGCCAGACGGACACCGCACCCTCGCGCACGCCGCGTACGTCGCCGTGAACCGTTCGCGCGATGGGCTCGGCGGAACCGTCGGGACCGGGCACCGCCTCGGAGAATTGAGCACGCATCGCCGACCTCCTCATACTTCTTTTTCGAGAGTACGTCGAAGATCAGGTAGTCCACGTTGTGTTGCCGAGACATGGCCGCGTCGCCTGCGATTCATCCGCTGTTCAGGCACCTGTCCGGAGCCGCGATGTCGAATCGGTCACTGCGGCGGCCATCACTCGCCGCCGCCCTCGGTAGCCGCAACGGTGCTCCGCTCGCTCCTTGCCATGATCGCGACGTCGTTCGAACGACGTTCGGATGTGCCGCGCCGCCGCGAACGTTTCGGCGCGGTCCGAGCCGAACGCAGCGCGGCGCTTAAACTGAGCGGATGCCGAGTTACAGCTACCGGTGCCGCAGCTGCGGCGACACGTTCGAGGTTTCCCGCCCGATGGCCGAGGCGTCGGCGCCTGCGACCTGCCCGATCGGCCACGACGACACGGTCAAACTGCTGACCACCTTCGCCACCGTCTCCCGGGGCGGCGGGAGCGCGCCCGCGCCGAGTCCGGCGCCGCCTGCGGGTGGCGGCTGCTGCGGTGGCGGCTGCTGCGGCTGACTTCCCGGCGCGGTTTCAGTCGCGCCGGTCGGCGTGACCGAGGTCGCGCTCGGGTGCCACCCGATCGCGCACCCGCTGCTTCAGCACCGCGATGTCGGGAAAGCCGCCGTCGGTCTTGCGCTCCCAGATCTGCTCGCCGTCGACGGTGATCCGGAAGATCCCGCCCGAGCCCGGCCGGAGCGCGACTTCGTCCAGGTCGGTGGCGAACGTGCTGAGCAATTCCTGCGCCATCCAGCTCGCCCGCAGCAGCCAGCGGCATTGGGTGCAGTACTCGATCGCGACGCGTGCCATGCCCGCCGACGCTACCGGTCAGTCGGCGTGCGTGCCGTCCAGGTACACCCAGGCGCCATCGGATCGGGCGAATCGGCTGGCCTCGCGCAGCGCGCCGCGACCACCCGCGTCCCGGTAGTGCGCGACGAACTCCACCGTTCCGGTGTCGTCGAACAGGCCACCGCGGTCGGTCCGAGTGACTTCGAGGAACAGCCAGCGCTGGGCGGGGTCGAGGGTCAGCTCGGCCGGTCGCGTCCGCGGATGCCAGGAACGCAGCAGGTAGGCCACATCTCCCACCGCGAACGCGGTGTAGCGCGAGCGCATCAACGCTTCGGCGGTGGCAGCGGGACGCTCGCCGCGAAGCACCGGACCACAACAGTCGTCGAAGGCCTCGCCACGCCCACAGGGGCAGCGCCGTGCTCCGCTCACGCCACGTCCTTTCCGGTCCGAGCAGCGCCGTCCATGGTCACGTTCGACACCGCTTGTCCTGATCCGCTCCATCGTGCCGGTTCCGGCCGAGCTTGCCGCCAGACATGATCGCCGGGTCAATCCCGGCGCGCCTGCACCGCCGCCAGATCCGCCGCCAAGGCGACGGTCTGCTCCCGCCAGCGCCGCAGATCGGTGAGGCTGGGCGCGAGCTCGTAGTCGTGGTGGTGCGCGGCGCGCGACAACGCCGCCCAGAGCACGGCCACGCGCGCCGCCTCGTCCGGGCCCGCGAAGGCGCGCAGCGCGATCAGCTGCGCCCGCATCGGACAGCGGACCAGCGGTGGCGCCAGCCGCAGCCACAATTCGTCCACGGCTTGCTCCAAGGCGATCCGCAGAATCCAGGCCGTCGCCCGGGACCACAGCCCGCCCGCGTCGGTCACCGATCCGGCGAGCAGCAGATCGACCGTCTCCAGCCGCTCGGCGACCGACGGCCGATTCCCGCGCGGCCGGTGCGCTCCGTCGTTGCGCCCACGCTGCCCGGGCCGGGACGCGCTGCCGCCGCCCGCGGGGCCGCGACGTGCGCCGACCGGCCGGCGCCGCCCGCTCATCGGCGCCTCACCGGGCCAGCCACGCGACGAATTTCTCGGTCTCGCCGATCAACTCGCGCATGTCGCGCCCGATCGGCACGTGCGCGCCGGCCGTGGCGTCGCGCAGTGCGTCCACCACCCACCGTCCTTCCGCCGCGATGAGGTTCTTGTTCAGATCGTCGACCTTGCTGCCGACCCCGAAAACCGCCAGCGCCACCTTCGCCCTGGTGGACTGCGCGGCATCGATGTGGCGTTCCACCTCGCGGTGATTCATGCCCGCGGCGAGCAGCGTGCGCCGCGCCCTCGCCAGGCTGGCCGCCTCCACCGCGGAGCGGCAGCACGTGGCCACCAGTTCGTCGGCGATCGCCGCGGGCAGCTGCGGAGTGCGCACCAAGGCACGGGCGTCGTCCAGATAGCGGCGGATCGGATCGCTGGACACCCGAACCTCCACCACCGAGCGGTCGCGCCGCTGCACCTCGAGCACGGTCGCGTCCAGCTGCATCCGCCGCACCGCCTCGGCGAGGCGCTCGTCATGGGTGAAGACCACCACCTGACGGGTCCAGGCCACCGTGGCGAGCACCTGGGCCAGGCCGTCCACCTTGGCCGGGTCCATCGCCTGCACCGGGTCGTCGATCATGACGAAGCGGAACGGGCTCTGCTCCACCGTGGCTCGCGGCAGGAACAGCGAGAGACCGAGCGCGTGCAACTCGCCCTGGCTCATCACGCCGAGAGCTGCGCCGTCCACCTCGTCCACGGTGACGTCGAGCAGCACGCGGCGCGCGGTGCCCGCGTTGCCCTGCAATCGGATCGCGCCCAGTTCCACGTTGCTCTGCTGCCGCAGCGTGCGCCACACCCATCGGGCCGTCGTCTCCAGCGGCGTCATGCGCTCGCCGCGCAGGCCCGCGGTGGCCGACTTCAGCCAGTCCTCGGCCTTCTTCACCGTGCGCAGTTCCGCCGCGCGCGCGGCCACCTCGCGCGCGCCCTCCAGCCAGGCCACGATTCGCGGCACCAGCGGCGTCCACACCTCGTCCAGGCGGTCGAGTTCCTTGCGGGTGCCCTTCTGCAGCAGGTCGAGTTCGTCGACCAGCCGCGCGTGCGCGCTGCGCAGCCTGCCGGGCAGGTCCGGGGTGTATTCGGCGGCGGTCAGCGCGGCCCACTCCGCCCAGGCCTCGCGCACCGCCGTGGTGTCGACCGACGGAGGGTTGCGCGGGTCGAATTCCAATTCGGCGGGCACGAGGTCGGGAAGCGCCCGCGCGGCGCGCACGGCGTCGCCGAGTTCGATGCGGGCGGTGGTGAGCGCGTCGACCCGGGCGGCGAGTCGCTCGATGGCGGCATCGGTCTCGCGCACCCACGTCTCGTCCAATGCGCCGCGGCCGCATACCGGGCACGGACACGCTCCGCTCGCCGCCTGGTGCTCGCGGGCTTTGCGCAGCAGTTCGAGCAGGCGCAGATCGGATTCGGCGTCCGCGGTCGTGCCCTCGGCGAGGGCCGCGCCACACGCTTCCAGCCGGGCGGCCACCGCGTCGACTTCGGCGTCGCCGGGCAGCGCGAGCCGCACGATCGCGCGCAAGCCGTCCGGTCCGGCCGGATCGTCCACCACGCCCAGCACTTCGCGACCCACCGCGGCGAGATCGGGCTGGGCGGGCCGCAGCAATCCGGCCACCCGGATCGCGCGGTCGTCGGCCACCGGCGCGAGCAGTTCCAGCAGTTCCAGTCGTTCCTGACGCGAATCCCGCACGGCGCGTTCCAGTTCCAGGCGGCGCATCCGGATCCGTTCCTGCGCCAGGGTGAGTTCGTCCAGGCCCAGCAGCTGGTGCAGCGCGTCGAACAGATCACTCGGCTTCCCGTCCACCAGCGCGCCGAGTTCGCTGTAGGACAGGAAGGGGCGGTAGAGCTCTAGCTGGGCCGTCCACCGGTCCATGTCGAAATCCGTAGGCGCCGCGGGCGGATACCGCTGGGTCCAGTGCGCGTCCGGCAGGTCGGCGGCGGGCGCCCATTCCTTGGTGATGGTGAGCCGGGGCGCGTCACCGGCGGTGAGCATCTCCAGCTCGATTCGGGCGGCCGTGCCGTCGTGCAGGTTGCGCCAGCCTTCCCGCCAGGCCGCCGATCGTCCGTCCCACCGGCGGTTCCCGCCGGTCAGCGCCAATTCGGCGGCCTCGGCGAAACTGGATTTGCCGCTGCCGTTGCGGCCGACCACGAGGGTGAGACCCGGACCAGGAGGCAGCTGTAGCGTCGTCTCGGGGCCTATGCCGCGGAATCCGCGCACCCGGATGGCGCTGAGGAAGATCCCGGAGTGATCGAATGCCGTTGCCGCGTCGTCCGATTCGGCGGCGCCGAGGGCGCGCAGCACGGTCCGCGTGACCGAAGGCGTGACCGCCGGATCCTCGGCGAGGCGCCGGGTGACCACCTCCGAGAGCCGGGGCGGCGCGTCCGCGGAGCCGGCGGCCTGGACAGCGTCGGGATCCAGGCGCATGCGAAAAATCCCCTCCACCATCGAGCCGCCACACGTCCTCCGACCCCGTGCGCGGCGCCTGTCGAAGCTGTGCGAAACGCTACCCGATGGCATCGGGATCGCCCACCGCACCCAGGCGAATCTGCCCGCGGGGATGGATATGGTCATCGAAACGCCTGCGCCGCGTCTCGATGTCCACCCCTCGCCAACCCCGGCGGGCAGCTCGATGGTGTCAACACCCGTTCCGGGTGGCTCGGTCGAGCCGAACAGGACAGAATGCCAGAGCGCCACGATCGGCGCAAGATTCGTTCGGGTGGCGAATACGGCGCCGGGACAAGCCGTTCCGTGCGCGGCCGGGCACCGGTGGCGGCACTTGTCGGTGCGCTGCGGTAGAAATCCGGTCAACCGAGCAACGAAGGAAGGCGATGAGCCACCACCGAGCTGGAGCCTCCCGATGACGACGCCGTGGACCGAAGACCAGGTCACGGCGCTGGCGCCGGACGCGAATTCGCTGTCAGCGGCCCGCAAGCTGGTGAGCCGCTGGCGCGAGTGCGGGCAGCACGGCACGGCGCTGTGGGGGCAGTGCCGAGGCAGCGGCGCCACGCCGTATCAGACGATCGTCGACCTGTCCGGCCCGGCATATCGGTGCTCCTGCCCGAGCCGCAAGTTCCCCTGCAAACACGCGCTGTCGCTGTTGCTGCGCTGGGCCGCCGGCGAGGTCGCCGTCGTTCCCGAGACCGCCGACTACGCGGCGTCGTGGATCGGCGGCCGTGCGGCGCGGGCCACCGCGACCGCGGACCGGCCGCGCACCGCGAACCCGGCCACCGCCGAACAGCGGCGGGTGCGGGTGACCGCAGGCTTGGAGGAACTCGACGTCTGGCTCGGTGATCAGATACGCACCGGGCTCGCGCAGGCCGATCGCTCGTATCGCGCCTTCGAGGCCGTGGCCGCCAGAATGGTCGACGCGCAGGCCCCCGTCCTCGCCTCCGCCCTGCGCAGGCTCCCGGCAGTCATCGCCACCAGAACCGACTGGCCCGATGTGGTGCTGCGCGAGTACGCGCGGACGCACCTGCTGATCGCCGCGCACCGGCAGCTCGACTCGGTGGCTCCCGCGCTGCGCGCCACCATCCGAACCCACGTCGGCTATCCCAACCCGGCCGAGGCGGTGCGCGCCGAACCTCCGGCCCGCGACCGATGGATGGTCTTCGGATCGCGGATCACCGAGGACGAGCGCCTCTACACCCGGCGGACCTGGCTGTACGGGAGGGCAAGCAGGCGCTGGGCGCTGGTGGTCGACCATTCCTTCGGGTCCCCAGGCTTCCCCGCCGACGTTCCCGCGCTCGGGCAGATGGCCGACGCGCAGCTGCATTTCTATCCGGGCGCCGCGCCGCTGCGCGCACTGTGGGGGGAACGGCACAGCGCCGCCGAACCTTTCACCACGCTGCCCGCCGCCGACAGTCCCGCTACGATCGCCGCCGCGCTGGCCGCGCACGCGTCGGCGCTGGGCGCCGATCCGTGGTTGCGCTCCTGGCCGATGCTGCTGGCCGACGTGGTGCCCACCCGCACCGAACAAGGCTGGTACGTCACCGAATCCGACGGCACGGCGCTGCCGATCCGGCAGGGCGAGCAACCGTGGACACTGCTGGCCGTCTCCGGTGGTCATCCGGTGACCGTGGTCGGCGAGTGGAGCGCCGACGGGCTGGAGCCGATTTCGGTGTTCACCGCCGGTGCGGTCGTCGACCTGGTGCGCACCGAGATCTTCGGATCCGAAGCGTCCCACCCGCCCGCCGGGTCGACCGCCGGCGCGGACCTCACGTCCGTCGCCCTGCTGGGCACCGCACGCCGAGCGCCGGATCTCGCCGCGCTCGCGCCGTCGATCGCGCGGGCGGCGAATCGATTGCCGAGCGATCCCGCGGTGCGGCTCCTCGAAACAGCCGCGCTGCAAGACCTTTTCCTCCGTGGCGGCCTCGAACCCGCCACCGCGGCCCCAACCGAGCCCGCCGCGGACGATCCGCGCCCGTCGTTGCCACGCGCCGCGGCGGCACGCCTGTCCCGCATGCTGCGGGAGCGCTCGGCATTTCTGCCCGAATGGTTCGACGCGGCGCGGCCGCACGATTACCGGGCGCCGGACGCGCTCTGCGAGCAACTGCTCGAGCACGCGAAGATCAACGCCACCTTGCGCGAGCCGCTGCTCCGGCTCGCGGGCGCCCGCGGCAGCTGGCTGGCGGCCCGGCATCCGGACTGGCGCGACCTGGTCCGGCAGCCGTCCGCCGCGTCCGAGCGCTCCGGCGACACCTGGCTGTTCGGCCGACCGCCCGAACGCCGCGACTGGCTCGCCGAACTCCGGCGCGACGACGCGGCGGCGGCCAGGGCGGCGCTGACCGCGGCGTGGCCGAAGGAAACCGGGCCGCTGAAGGCCGAACTGCTGGCCGTGCTCGCCGACCGGCTCGGCCCGGACGACGAGCCCCTGCTGGAAGCGGCGCTGGACGACCGGCGCGCGGACGTGCGCCGCACCGCCGCCGGACTGCTCGCCCTGCTGCCGGAGTCGGCGTTCACCCAGCGGATGCGCGAGCGGGCGAACGCGTGGATCCGCGCCGAGCACCGTATGCTGCACACGAATGTGCTGCTCACACTGCCGGATACGCTCGACGCCGCCGCACACCGCGATGGGATCACCGACCGCACGACGGAATTCGCCTACCGCTGGAACGGCGCGCCCGACGTATCCGCGGCCCGGCTCCGGCAAGTGGTCGCCGCCACCCCGCTCGCGCACTGGGCCGGTGTGCTCGGCACGCCGCAGCAGGCGGTGCGCGCCACGATCGACGACCGGTTCCGGCAGCCGGTCTTCGACGGCTGGGTGGATGCCGCACTGGCGCAACGCGATTCGGCATGGGCGCGAGCGCTGTTCGACGCGGGTGTGCCAACGGACCTGGCGATGCTGCGCAGGCGAGAGCTGTTCGCGCTGCTGCCGCTGCCGGATCGGACCGCGCACCTGACGCGACTGGACGGCTCGTGGCTCTCCGAGATCGAGGCGCTGCTGCCCGCGATGGGCCATCCGTGGCCGGAAGCGCTGGCCCAGCACGTGGTCCTGCTGCTGTTCGAGCGGGCGCGGGCGGCGGCGCGGCGTCCCGAGACGCACGGCGCCGCACCGAACGCGCACAGGTCGCTGCTCGCCGCGGCCGCGGTGCACCTTCCCGTCGCCGCCGCGGGCACACTGACCGCGGTGGCCCGCCGATGCGACGATCCAGCCTGGGAGCGGGCCTTCGACCAGCTCGCCCATGACCTCAACCACCGCTCGATGATGCTCGAGGAGCTGCAGTGACCACCACCGACCCGGCGCCGGATCTGCTGCGCCCCCACGCCGAACAGGCATACGCCGACGAACTGCGCGCCCTCGCCGCCGCCGACGACCGGCTCCGCCCGCCGTCCTGGCGACTGTCGCCCTGGGCGGTGGTCACCTACCTGCTCGGCGGCTCCCTCCCCGACGGCACGGTGATCACCCCCAAGTACGTCGGCCCGCGCAGGCTCATGGAAGTGGCGGTCGCGACGCTGGCCACCGACCGGGCGCTGTTGCTGCTCGGTGTGCCGGGCACCGCCAAGACCTGGGTGTCGGAACATCTTTCCGCCGCCATCAGCGGTGCGTCGACGCTGCTGGTGCAGGGCACCTCGGGCACGGCCGAGGAGGCCATTCGCTACGGCTGGAACTACGCGCGGCTGCTCGCGGAGGGGCCGAGCGAGGCGGCGCTGGTGCCGTCGCCGGTGCTCACGGCCATGCGGGCGGGCTCCATCGCCCGGCTCGAGGAGCTCACCCGCATCCCGTCGGACGTGCAGGACGCGCTGATCACCATCCTGTCCGAGAAGACCCTGCCGGTGCCCGAACTCGGCATGGAGGTGCAGGCCGCCAAGGGTTTCAACGTCATCGCCACCGCCAACGACCGCGACCGCGGGGTGAACGAGTTGTCCTCCGCGCTGCGCCGCCGGTTCAACACGGTGGTGCTGCCGCTGCCCGCGAGTGAGGACGAGGAGGTCGCCATCGTCAGCAGGCGGGTCGAGCAGCTCGGCGCCGCACTGGAACTGCCCACCGTGCCCGCGGCGGCCGAAGAGGTGCGGCGGGTGGTGCGGGTCTTCCGCGAGTTGCGCTCCGGCAGCACCGCCGACGGCCGGACCAAGCTCAAGTCCCCGTCCGGAACACTGTCCACGGCCGAGGCGATCTCGGTGATCACCAACGGGATCGCGCTCTCGGCACACTTCGGCGACGGCGTGCTGCGCGCCTCCGACATCGCGGGCGCGGTGCTCGGTTCGGTGATCAAGGATCCGGTGGCCGATGCGGTGGTGTGGACCGAGTACCTGGAGGCCGTGGTCCGCGAGCGCCCCGACTGGGCGGATTTCTACCGCGCCTGCCGTGAGGTCAGCGGGTGACCTCCGGCACCGAAACCGCCGCGACGACCAGGGTTTTCGGCATCCGTCACCATGGTCCGGGGTCGGCGCGCTCGCTGCGGCTGGCCTTGGCGGCCTTCCGGCCCGACATGATTCTCATCGAGGGGCCCGCGGACGCCGATCCGCTGGTGGGCCTCGTCGCCGCCGAAGGGATGTCCCCGCCGGTCGCGCTGCTGGCCTACGTCCCCGACGCACCCGCCAAGGCCGCGTTCTGGCCCTACGCGGTGTTCTCCCCCGAATGGCAGGCGCTGCGCTACGCCGTGGACCACGACGTGCCCGTGCGGTTCTGCGATCTGCCCGCCACCGTCACGCTCGCGACGGAGGACGAGCCGGGCGACCGGTTCGATCCGCTGGCCGCGCTCGCCGAGGCGGGCGGCTACGACGACGCCGAACGCTGGTGGGACGCCGTCGTCGAGACCGTCCCGGACGCCGACGCGTTCGAGGCGATCACCGAGGCGATGGGCGCGCTGCGCGAATCCGTCGAGCACACGGTTGGCCAGGGCGACATGATGCCGGAAACCGGCCCACCGGACGCGAACGAGAACCCCTCCAACGGCGAGGACGTCGAGACCGTCCGCAACCCGCCGGCGGTCGGACTCACCGGGGAGCTTGCGGACGATTCGGTACCGGAGCCCGATTCGGTCGCGGAAGCGGTCGCCGAATCGCCGTCGCGCGAATCACCATCCGAGCCACTCGTGGTCGACGCCCACACACTGCGGCGCGAGGCCTACATGCGCCAGACGATGCGCAAAGCGCTCAAGGAGGGAGCTAGGCGGCTTGCGGTGGTGTGCGGTGCGTGGCACGCGCCCGCGCTCACCGGCGCGCTCGGTCCCGCCGCGCCGGACGCCCGGTTGCTCAAAGGTCTGCCGAAGACCAAAGCCCGGCTCACCTGGGTGCCGTGGACACATTCGCGGCTGTCCACGTCCTCCGGCTACGGCGCGGGAGTCACCTCCCCCGGCTGGTACCACCATCTGTTCACCGCGACCGAGCGGCCGATCGCCCGATGGCTGACCAAGGTGGCCGGCGTGCTGCGCGCCCACGATCTGCCCGTCTCCAGCGCGCACGTCATCGAAGCCGTCCGGCTCGCCGACGCCCTCGCCGCGTTGCGCGCCCGCCCGCTCGCCGGTTTGTCGGAGGTCACCGAGGCCACGCGGTCGGTGCTGTGCGGCGGAGACGAGACGATGCTGCGGTTGGTGATCGGTGAACTCGTCGTCGGCGAGGCGCTCGGCGCCGTTCCGGAGCAGACGCCGACCGTGCCGCTGGACGCCGACCTGCGCGCCACCATCCGGTCGCTGCGGATGAAGCAGGAGCCCTCGATCCGCACCGTCGACCTGGATCTGCGTAAGGAGCGCGAGGTCGAGCGGTCGCGTCTGTTGCACCGGCTGCGGGTCCTGGACATCGAGTGGGGCACGCTCACCACCAGCGAGGTCCGCAGCACCGGCACCTTCCGGGAGACCTGGACGCTGCAATGGCATCCCGAGTACGCGATCTCGATCATCGAGGCTTCGCGCTGGGGCACCACCATCCGCAGCGCGGCGGAGTCGAAGATCCTCGACACCGCGAGCCGCGCCGACCGCTCGGTCGGCGAACTGACCGCCGCGCTGGAAGTCGCGCTGCTGGCCGATCTGGGCGGCGCCACGGACGGATTGATCGCCCGGCTGGAATCCACCGCGGCGCTCGACCACGACGTCACCCACCTGCTGGCCGCGCTGCCCGGCCTGATCCGGACGCTGCGTTACGGCGACGTGCGCGGCACCGACACCAAGGCGCTGGCCCACGTCGCCGACGGGCTGCTGGTGCGCATCTGCGCGGGCCTGTCGGCGGCGGTGACCGGATTGGACACCGACGCCGCCACCGAGTTGCGCGCTCTCCTGGACGCGGCGCACACCGCCATCCACACCAGGGACGACGACTGGGCCACCGGCGAGTGGCTGGCCGCGCTGCGCCGCGTCGCCGACCGCGACGACGTGCACGGCGCGCTGGTGGGGCGTGCCGTCCGTTTGCTCGCCGACGCCGGCCGCATCGACGACGCCGAAGCCGCGCGCAGACTCTCCGCGGCGCTCTCGGTGGGCGCCACCGCCGCGGCCAAGGCGGCGTGGATCGACGGGTTTCTCGGCGGTCGCGGTCTGTTGCTGGTGCACGACCGGGAACTGTTGCGGCTCATCGACGACTGGCTGCGCGGCCTCGGCGACGACACCTTCGTCGAAACCCTGCCGCTGCTGCGCCGCACCTTCGGCGCGTTCGAATCGGGTGAGCGCCGCGCGATCGGGCAGGCGGTCCGCGACGGCGGATCCGTCGCCGCCGCGTCGGCCGTCGCGGGCGTCGACGTCGACCGCGCCACATCCGCGGTGCGCACCGCGGCGGAGATCTTGGGGGTGACGGTATGAGAGGTCAGGACCGGAGGCGACGGCGCAGCCCAACCACCGAGTACCCCTGGCCCTGCCGGGAAGGACAGAGCATGAGTGATCAGGCAGCGCGACGAGACGGCCGCGGAGTCCGCACTCACATCGAGGAGGACAGGGCATGACCGGCGAAGCACAGTCTCGGCGATGGCGGTTGGTGCTCGGCGCGGCCGCGGAGGAAGGACTGGGCGGGCTGGGCTCCGGCACGGACGCGGCCATGGATCGGGCGCTGTCGGCGCTGTACAACACCGATGACGAGACCTCGCCCGGCAAGCGCACCGGCGGTTTGCAGGGCTCGGCCCCGCGGGTGGCCCGCTGGCTCGGCGACATTCGCAGTTACTTCCCCGCCTCCGTCGTCGAGGTCATGCAGCGCGACGCCGTGGAACGGCTCGACCTCACCCAGTTGCTGCTGGAGCCGGAACTGCTCGCGGCGGTAGAGCCCGACGTGCACCTGGTCGGCACCCTGCTGAGCCTGAATCGGGTGATGCCCGAGACCACCAAGGCGACTGCGCGCATGGTGGTGGAGAAAGTGGTGCGGGAGATCGAGCAGCGCGTCGCGGCGCAGACCGTCGCCGCGGTCTCCGGCGCGCTGAACCGCGCTGCCCGTGTCACCCGGCCGAGATTGCGGGACATCGACTGGGATCGCACGATTCGCAAGAACCTCGCCACCTACCTGCCCGAGCATCGCACCGTGGTCCCCGAACGCCTGGTCGGTTACGGCCGCAAGGCCCAAGCGGTGCGGCGCGATGTGGTGCTGGCCATCGATCAGTCCGGTTCGATGGCCGCCAGCGTCGTGTACGCGTCGGTGTTCGGCGCGGTGCTCGCCTCGATGCGGTCGCTGCGCACCTCGATGGTGGTCTTCGACACCGAGATCGTCGATCTGACCGACAAACTCGACGACCCGGTGGAGGTGCTGTTCGGCACGCAACTGGGCGGCGGCACCGACATCAACCGGGCTCTCGCCTACTGCCGGTCCCTGGTCACCCGCCCGGCCGACACCTTGTTCGTCCTGATCTCCGACCTCTACGAGGGCGGCATCCGCGACGAGATGCTGCGCCGCGTCCGCTCGATGCAGGAGTCCGGCGTGCAGGTCGTCGTGCTGCTCGCGCTCTCCGACGACGGCGCGCCCGCCTTCGATCACGACAACGCCGCGGCCCTCGCCGCACTGGGCATCCCGGCTTTCGCCTGCACGCCCGACAAATTCCCGGAGCTACTGGCGCTGGCACTCGATCGCGGCGACGTCCAGGCCTGGGCGCACGCCAACGCCGCCCACCACTGAATCGGACTGCACACCGCGACGACGGTCGGCGGGCGAAGGGCGCGGAAACCGCGGCCGGAACGGGTCAGCCGGGGTAACCCCCGGGGAAGCCCCCCAGCAGGGAGAACACTTGGATCGCGAGCCAGGACAGCAGATTCGGGATCGTCATCGGCTCCATGGCAACTCCTTGTCCGGGCGGGCGAACAGGACGGCTCTGCGATCGTACGCGCCGCGGCGAGTTTTCCCGGGCAGCGCCGCCGGGCGTGTGCGCAACCACTACGAGCGGTTCGGTACGGGTTTCTGCGAGACAGGACCCATCACGCCCCAGGCGGTGGCCGCAGCGGGAACCACGAAGGGATGCAGGGCGGCGGACACGGCCAGCAATCCGACAGCGACCATCGTGTCCAGCCAATAGTGGTTGGCGGTGCCCACGACCACGACCGTGGTCAGCACCGGATGGACCAGCGCGAGCCAGCGCCACGGCGTGCGAGTCGCGGCGACCACCGCCACCCCGAGCAGCAGCGCCCAGCCGACATGCAGCGAGGGCATGGCCGCGAACTGATTGGAAAGCCCGCCGGAATCGGCGTCGCCGTAGACGGATTGGCCGTACCGCGCGGCCAGATCGATGAAGCCCTGATCGGGCAGCATGCGCGGCGGTGCGAGCGGGACCAGTATGTGCACCACGAGCGCGGCTCCGGTGAGCGCCACCATGAGGTTCCTGGTCCAGCGATAGTGACCCGGGCGAAATACCCACAGCCATAACAGGACCCCGACGGCTACGGTGAAATGCGCACTGGCGTAGTAGAAGTTGGCCGGAACGGCGAGGAACTCGCGGTCGAGGAACAATGCCTGAACCGTGCGCTCGTCCAGCAGGCCGAGCCGTCTTTCGAAGCCGAGCAGACCGTGCGCGTTGACCATCGCGCGCCCGGTGTCGTCGGCGGTGATCAGCCGTCCCGCGCGATAGCCGAGGTAGAGCACCGTGATGAGGACGAGCTGCCCGACCGCCTCGCCGCCGCGACCGCGAACCGCCGCCCGCACCCGTTCGACGACTCCGCCCGGTGCGAACTCCAGTCCGGCGCCGAAGTCCACAGCGACCATCGCGCGGCCTCCTTCCCCGTTGAATCAGGCCGTTTACCGAGAATTAAGTGGAGTGGTAACCTCCGTTTAACCTAACACTACGAAACCGGCAACTTCAGCAAGATGTGACGGGACAGACACCGGCACGCCGAGGAACGAGTTCACTTGCGACACAAGTGAACTCGCGATTCGTGCCGCCCGCTCGGAGAGCGTCGGTGATGGTGTCACCGGGTACGTGGAGCTGTGCTGAAGCGGGCCTGCCACCGACCGGCTGATCCGTCACCCGACAACGCGATGTTCATCCTCCGCTTCGCCGACGGCCGAGTCGCCGAGAGATCCGGGAGGGCGTGGACGTCTTCGCACAGATGTGACAACTCGGCGGGCTTGGCCGGCAACCGACGCGTGCGGCGCACGATGGACGTGCGCCGCACGGGCCTTTCAGAGGTCGGCGATGGCCGCCAGTGGCGGCGTGCGCGCCGCCCGGACCCCCGGCCAGAGGGCGGCCAGCACCCCGACGACCGCCGAGCTGATCAGGACCAGCACCAGCTGACCCCACGGGATGGCGATCTGGTCGAGGCCGAAATCACGCAGCGTGCGCAGGAAACCGACGCCGAGCCCCAGCCCGAGCAGCATGCCGACGATCGCACCGAACACCGCGATCAGCATCGACTCCAGGTAGATCGTGCGGCGCACCTGGGCGCGCTGCATACCGACCGCGCGCAGCATGCCGATCTCCCTGCGTCGCTCCACCACCGACAGCGCGAGCGTGTTGACGATGCCGAGGATCGCGATCACCACCGCCAAGGCGAGCAGGCCGTACAGGATGGCCAGCAGGGTGTTGATCTGCTTGCCCTGCGCGCCTTTGAACTCCTCGCGGTCCTGCACCTGCACCACCACGAACTGCTCGGTGGCCTTCTCCAGGTCGGCACGCATCTGGGTGAGGTTCGCGCCCGGCTGCGCCTTGATCAGCACCAGGAAGTTGGTCCGGAAGTTGAGCGGGACGACCTCGTCGTAAACCGTCTGCGACACCACCATCGGACCGAGCAGCGGGTTCTTCTTGTACACCCCGGTCACGGTGAGCGGAACCTTCTTGCCGTCCACACTGGTCGGGGTCACCTGGTCGCCGACCTTCCATCCTCGGTCACCGGCCTCGTCCTCCGACACCAGTACGTCCCTGGCGCCCAGAGTGTCACTGCCGCGCACGATCTCGTAGTTCAGCACGCCGGCCAGCGGACCGTCCGGCGACGAGGCGAACACCTGCTCGTCGCCGAGTTTGAATCCGGCGCCCCGCATGCCCACCGCTTGTTCCACGCCCGGCACCTGGGTGCGCGCGGCGTCGGCCGCGCCGAACGGCACGCCGAGCAATTGCGGTCCCGCCAGCACGTAGTCGGCGCGCACGCCCTTGTCGACCAGCACACCGACGCTGGCCTTCGCCGAGGCGCCCAGCATGCCGATCGCCGAGACCAGCATGAGTCCCAGAGTGAGCGCGAACGCCGTCGCGGCGGTGCGGCGAGGATTGCGTGCGGCGTTGTTGCGCGCCATCCGCCCGATCGGTCCGAACGGGCGCACCAGCGCACCGAGCCCACCGACCAGCGGCCGCGACAGCGCCGGCGCGGCGAGCAGCACCGCGAAGATCAGCCCGAGCGCGCCGACACCGACCGTGGCGGCCGCCGTGCCGCCGGTGCGCTGCGCACCGAGCACGACCAACCCCGCGCCGAGCACGGCGAGCACCGCGCCGCAGAGCGTGCGCAGGCGCAGCGACTCCCCCGCCGACGCGAACTCCTCGCGCATGGCCTGCACCGGCGGAATCCGCGAGGCGCGGCGGGCGGGCGCGTAGGCACTCACCATCGTCACCGCGAGACCGACCAGCAGTCCCACCGCGATGGTGCGCGGCCGCACCGCCATCGAGCCGGTCGGCAACCCGAGGTCGAAAGCGTTGAGCACCGCCGACAATCCGAACGCCAGCCCGACACCGCCCGCCAGGCCGATCACACTGCCGATCAATCCGATGACGAACGCCTCCGCCACCACCGACGTGCCGACCTGCTGCCTACTCGCGCCGACCGCGCGCAGCAGCGCCAGCTCCCGCAGCCGTTGCGCGACGATCATCGAGAACGTGTTGTAGATGATGAACGTGCCCACGATCAGTGCGATCGCGCCGAAGGCGAGCAGGAAGTAATTGATGAAGTTCAGCGCGTTGGAGACTTCCTTCTTCAGGTCCGCGCGCACCTGGTCGCCGTTCTGCACCTTGTAGCCGGTCAGCTCTCGCGCGAGGTTGTCGCGCAGTTCGTCCCCGGGGATGCCGGTGGCCGCGAGGTCCACGTAGGCGACGTGCAGGCCGTCGGTGAACAACTTGCGCGCCTGCGTGTCGTCGAACAGCACCCCGATGAAGCCGCCGGTGTCGGACGGGACTTCGTAGATGCCGGTGAGTGTCACATCGATGGGATCGGGCTGGGAGGGGATGAGGATCTTGGTCCGGTCACCGATCTTCAGCCCGGCCCGCTCGGCTCCGCCGGTATTGAGCGCGATCTCGCCGGGCCGGGCGGGCGGGACGCCCTGCAAGAACTTCTCCGGCTCCGCGACGGCCGTCTCCGGTGGCAGGTACGACTTGCCCAACGTCGGCGCCCCGCCGGTCTGCACCGCTTTCTTGCCCGCCGGATCGAGCAGGACCACCGGTCCGTTCACGCTCGGCGCGACTGTGCGGACGCCCGGATACTTCACCAGCTCGTCCACCACGTTGTTGGGCACGCCCTGCGCTTGGCGCTCCTTCGGGCTCACCCGGACGTCGACGCCCTTCGCCTCGTTGGCGAAAATTCCGTCGAAAGTGCTCTGCAGCGTGTCGGTGAACACGAACGAACCCGCGATGAAAGCGGTCCCGAGCACCACCGACAACAGGGTCAGCGCGAGCCGCACCTTGTGCGCGGCGAGGTTGCGCAGCGCGACTTTGCGCATCGGACTTCCGGCCATCACGCCCGCCCCCGATTCTCCCGCGAACGCCCCGTCACGCCTGATCCAACGCTTTCATCCGGTCGAGCACGGTCTCGGCGGTCGGATCACGCATCTCGTCGACGATGCGCCCGTCGGCCAGGAACACCACCCGGTCGGCGAACCCGGCCGCGTGCGGTTCGTGGGTGACGATGACGACCGTCTGCCCGAACTCGTCCACCGCGGCGCGCAGGATCGACAGCACCTCCTCCGAGGCGCGGGAGTCGAGGTTGCCGGTCGGCTCGTCACCGAAGATGATCTCCGGCTTGCCCGCGAGCGCCCGGGCGCAGGCCACCCGCTGCTGCTGTCCGCCGGACAGCTCGCTGGGACGGTGGGTGAGCCGATCGATCAGCCCGAGCCGCTTCAGCACGGTGTCCAGCCACTCCTGGTCTGGCTTACGCCCCGCGATGTCCAGCGGCAATGTGATGTTCTCCAGCGCCGTCAGCGTCGGCACCAGGTTGAACGCCTGGAAGACGAAGCCGATCCGGTCCCGGCGCAGGCGCGTCATCTGCTTGTCGGACAGACTGGTCAGGTCGGTGTCGCCGATACGGACGGTGCCCGAGCTGGCGTTGTCCAGCCCCGCCAGGCAGTGCATGAGGGTCGACTTGCCCGATCCGGACGGGCCCATGATCGCGGTGAACTCTCCCTTCGCGAACTCGGCCGACACTCCGTCCAATGCCCTGACCTGGGTGTCACCCGATCCGTAGACCTTGGTCAGTTCGATAGCGTGGGCCGCGACATCGGTCGATGCCGCCAGGTCGGCGATGTCGGCGCCCAAGGCTTGGGAAGTCATGCCGTCCAGTCTTACCGGCTTCGCGGCCCCACGCCATCAGGGAAGACCCTGTGTTGGTCTTCCTACTCCGACTTTCCGCCGACCACCCACTCGAAGGCCGAGGCTTTCGAGCGGGCGCCTTCGAGGGCGCGCGAGCGGTTGGGTTCGCCGAGCTCGGCCAGTAGCTCCTCCGACATGTTCACCAACGCGGCCAGCGTGGCGGGGGTGAACCAGTCCGGTCTGGTGGCGAAGAGGATGTCCTCGGATGCGGTGTTGCCGCTCGCGCCGGGGGCGAAGGGGCAGCCGCCGAGTCCACCGAGTGCGCCGTCGACCATGTCCGCGCCGGCCGCGACGGCGGCGAGGGTGTTGGCCACGCCCATTCCCCAGGTGTCGTGACCGTGGAAGACCACGCGGCGCGGTGGCGTCCGGTCCCGGACCGCGGCGACCAGCGCGGCGACCTCGCCGGGATGAGCTTGGCCGAGCGTGTCGGCCAGGACGATGTCGTCCGCGCCCTCGGTGCGCGAGTCGCGGGCGATGGCCAGCACCCGCTCCGGGTCGACCGGGCCGTCGAACGGGCAGGTGAAGGCCGTCGCCAAGCAGAGCTGGATCGACCCGCCCGCCTCGCGGGCCAGGCGCACCGCGTCCGGCATGGCGGCGACGCTGTCGGCGGTGTCGCGCCCGATGTTCGCCCGGTTGTGCGCGTCGGAGACCGAGAAGCAGTACTGGAAATTTCGCACGCCCGCCGCGGCGGCCTTCTCGACATGGCGCGGCGTCGCCACCCACACCCAGCAGCGGCGCAGTTCCTCCGGCGTCAACGCGGCGACCAATTCCATGGTGTTCGCCATCGGCGCGACCAGGTCCGGGCGCGCCATCGAGCCGATCTCCAGCGCGGGCACCCCGAGCGCGAGCAGGCGGCGCACGATGTCCACCTTGCGCTGCACGGGCAGCAGTTTGCCGGTCAGTTGCAGCCCGTCGCGCAACGTGACGTCGCGCAGCACCGGCGCGGTCATCGCTGCTCCCGAGCCCGGTGGTGCCCGCACATCACGCCGCCCCAGGGCTTCTCCCCCGCTCCGGTCGGATTCGGCTGGACGGCGGGCCTGCTGGTGCCCGGCGAGAGCAGCTCCCGCGCGCCGCGTCCCTTCGGACGCCTCCGGTCGTGCGGCTGCGTGCTCATCGCGCCTCCAACGCGTCGATCTCGGCCTCGCTCAGGCCGAGCAGACCGGACAGCACCTCCCGGGTGTGCTCACCCAGGTCGGGGCCGACGGTCCGGATGGGCAGGGACTGATCGCCGATCACCGGGACGATGCCGGGAAAGCCGACGACCTTCGGCTCCGGCGCGCCGACATCCACGGCGAACGGCTGGATCATGTTGCGGGCCCGATACTGCTCATCGGCCACGATGTCGGCCGCGGTGTAGATCGGGCCGCACGGGATCGCGGCGGCGTCGAGCAGTTTCAGCGCCTCGGCGCGGGTGTGCCGGACCGTCCACTCGCCGATCGCCGCGTCCAGCCGCTCGCGGTGGCGCCAACGGCCCGCGTTGTCCTGGAGTTCCGGGTCCGCGGCCAGATCGGGCCGATCGATGACCGCCATGTAGCGCTGGAAGATGGCGTCGCCGTTGCCGCCGATGATGACGCTGGTGCCGTCCGCGCACGGGTAGGCGTTGCTCGGCGCGATGCCCTCCATCCGGCCGCCGACGCGTTCACGCTGGATGCCGTAGGCGAGATAGTCCGGCACCAGCGACTCCATCACCGACAGGATCGCCTCGTTGAGCGCCACGTCGATCACCCGCTCCCGCAGCGGGACCTGCGCGTCCGGCTCGGCGCGGCGCTCGCGCTGGAACAGCGCCATCACGGTGCCGAACGCGGCGTAGATGCCCGCGATCGAGTCGCCGATCGAGACGCCGGTGCGCACGGGGGGACGATCCGGATCGCCCACCAGTTCACGCAGCCCGCCGACCGCCTCGGCCACCGCAGCGAACCCGGGACGCTCCGACAGCGGCCCGGTCTGCCCGTAGGCGGAGATCCTGGTGATCACCAGGTCCGGATTCGCCTCGTTCAGCACCTCGGGGCCCAGGCCCCACTTCTCCAGCATGCCGGGCCGGAAGTTCTCCAGCAGCACGTCGCAACGGCGGACCAGGTCGAGCACGATCCCGCGCCCCGCCTCGGTGCGCAGGTCCAGCGTGATCGACTTCTTGTTGCGGTTGATCGTCCGGTAGAGCATCGAGGTGTCGCCGCCGTAGAGCCGCCAGTTGCGCAGCTCGTCGCCCGCTTTCGGGCGCTCCACCTTGATCACCTCGGCGCCGAAATCACCGAGGATGCGCCCGGCGGTCGGCGCGGCTATGTAATTGCCGAGTTCCAGGACGCGCACCCCGTCCAGCGGCCGAATACTCATGGCAACCAGTCTGGACCATGAGGTGCCGTGTTTGTTTTGCGGCGCCGCGTGTTCGCGCCCCGGAGAAGTCCGGCGACAGCGGAACCTGCCCGCACCGGAACCCGAAGACACCGCATGGCCCCTCAACAGCCGGAAGATCCGGCAACCATGCGGGGTCCTCGCTCAGGACGCGAGCAGCTGCGTGTCCTCGATGATCGAGTAGTGCTCGGCGTTGCCCGCGATGACGGTGCTCGTCGAGCCGTCGACGCCGACCGGGACGTCGCCGGCCAGTGTGATGCGGGTCAGCTTGCGCGGCTGGTCGTCGTAGTCGTCGATGGCGTAGTGCTGCGTGGCGCGGTTGTCCCAGATGGCGACGTCGCCCGGCGCCCAGTTCCAGCGGGCGGTGTTCTCCAGCCGGGTCACCCGGTCCTGGAACAGCCGGAACAGCGCGTGCGATTCCGTGCTGGACAACCCGACGAAGTGCTTGACGAAGTGGCCGAGCAGCAGCGCCCGCTCCCCGGTCTCGGGGTGCACGCGCACCACCGGGTGCTCGGTCTCGTAGTAGGTGGACTCGAATTCCGCCCGGTAGGCGGCCGTGTTGGGACGCGGCGTCTCCTCGACGCGGGCGTAGTCGTAGACGTTGGTGTGCACGGCGCGCAGGGATTCGGCGAGCCGCTTGAGCGGCTCCGGCAGCGACTCGTAGGCCGCGACGGTGGAGGCCCAGGTGGTGGCGCCGCCGTAGGAGGGCAGCTGCACCGCGCGCAGGATGGATGCCTTCGGGATGCGGTCGACGAAGGTGACGTCGGTGTGCCAGCTGTTGGCGCGGCCGTGCTCGGAATCGATCGCCAGGCTCTTCACACCGTGCGAGGTGACCGTCGGATGCGGCGTGGTCGGTGAGCCGAGCAGCTCGGCGAACTCGTACTGCGCGTCCTCGGTGAGGTGATCCTGCCCGCGGAAGAAGATCACCTTGTGCTCCAGCAGTGCGTGGCGGATCACCTCGACGGTGACCGGATCCAGATCGCCGCCGAGCCGGACGTTGTCGACGCGCGCGCCGATACGGGCGCCGAGCTTGGCCACCACGGCGGTGGATGGGGTGGCGGGTGCGACCGTCATGAGATCACCTTCGCTGTCGAGATCGGTTACTGCTCCCAAGAGCACATCACCGAGACCACCCCGCTGACCAGGGTTTTCGTCGCGCTGATCGCAAACAGCGCATGCGAAACGAAGCCGCCGCCCCCGAACACGGCGACACCGTATGCAGCTCAGCGCGCGACCGAGCAAGCGAATCCGCCGCCACCGAGCAGACCCGCCCCCGACGGGAGCGAGTCTTACGAGCGCCGCAGGCGCTGCCAAAACCGACACAGCGTCTTACGAGCGCCGTTCGCGGCCCGTCTCGCGTTCGAGTGACCGAAGCGCAGGCGACGTAGTCGCGAGTCTCGGTCGCTCGAACGCGAGACTTCCCGGGGCCGCGAACACGCAGC
Source organism: Nocardia sp. NPDC041819 (assembly GCF_055590505.1). Taxonomy (NCBI): domain Bacteria; kingdom Bacillati; phylum Actinomycetota; class Actinomycetes; order Mycobacteriales; family Nocardiaceae; genus Nocardia; species Nocardia sp. NPDC041819. The sequence continues at coordinate 104,529 of NZ_JBVJAP010000015.1, forward strand.
GCCGCAGGCGCTGCCAATCAAACACAGTGCTCGCGCAGGTACGCCAGATCCTCCGCGAGGCCGTCCCCCGGGGTTTCCAGGACCACCGGCGCGCCTGCCGTCCGGCACACCTCGGCGAGCAGTTGCGGGTCGATCGTGCCGTCGGCGAAGTTGGCGTGGCGGTCGGCGCCGGAGTTGAACTCGTCGCGCGAGGAGTTCAGGTGCACCAGGTCGATCCGCCCGGTGATCGCCTTGATCCGGTCGACGACGCCGATCAGTTCCTCACCGCCCGCCCAGGCGTGGCAGGTGTCCAGGCAGAAGCCCGCGCCGTAGTCGCCGACCGCGTCCCACAACCGGGCGATGGAATCGAAATGCCTGGCCATGGCGTGATTGCCGCCCGCGGTGTTCTCGATCAGGATCGGTACCGCGAATCCGCCCTTGTCCTGCTGGCGCTCGAACAATTTGCGCCAGTTGTCGATCCCGGTCTCCAGCTCGGCGTCGGAACGCACGTGCCCGCCGTGCACCACCAGGCCGAACGCGCCGAGTTCGGCGGCCGCCTTCGCCTGCTGCGCCACCGCGTTGCGGGACGGCATGCGCAACCGGTTGTTCAGGCTCGCGACGTTGATCTGATAGGAGGAGTGCACCACCACCTCGATCGGGCTGGCGAGAATGTCCTCGGTCCGCGGATGCGGGGTGGGTTTGTCCCAGCTCTGCGGATCGACCACGAACATCTGGATGACGTCGGCGCCGAGTTTCTCCCCGAAGCCGATCGGGTCGCTGTCGAGCCGGACGTGTGCTCCAATGCGCATGCGGGCCACCATACTGGCAGCTACCGACGACAATCGAAGTTGCGCCGCGACTGTTGCATCCCCATGGCTCGCCGAGATACATGGGTAGTGTTCGCGCGCTCGACTCGAGAAGGGGGTGTAGCGGTGTTGCAGACCGGCGATGTCTTCGCGGGCTACGTCATCAAACGCGTCCTCGGCCGGGGCGGCATGGGCACCGTGTATCTGGCCCAGCACCCTCGGTTGCCCCGCCTGACGGCTCTGAAGCTGCTCGAACGGGAGTTCTACGCCGACACCGGCATCCGCCGCCGCTTCGAGCGCGAGGCCGATCTGGTCGCGGGCCTGGACCACCCGAACATCGTCACGGTGTTCGATCGCGGCGCCGAGCATCAGCAGCTGTGGATCTCCATGCAGTACGTGCCCGGCGCGGACGCCTCCTGCGCGGACGTCGACGTGCTCGCGCCCGGTCGCGCGGTGCAGATCGTCGCCGATACCGCCGCGGCACTGGATTTCGCCCATGCCAACCAGGTACTGCACCGCGATGTGAAACCGGCCAACATCCTGCTGGCGAAAGCGCCGATCGGACAGCCGGAGCGGGTGCTGCTCACCGATTTCGGGATCGCGGGCATCCGTGGCGCGGAGTCCACGATCGGCTCGTCGGGCACGATCACCGCGACACTCGCCTTCGGCGCTCCGGAACAGCTGATCGGACAGCCGCTGGACGATCGCGCCGATCAGTACTCGCTGGCCTGCACACTGTTCTGGATGCTCACCGGCGCGCCGCCGTATCCCGGCGCCAACCCGGCGGCCGTGGTGAACAACCATCTGTACGCGCCCATCCCGGTACCGAGCCGCGTGCGCCCCGCACTGCCGCCCGCACTGGATCCGGTGCTGGCTCGCGCGATGGCCAAGCGGCCCGCGGACCGATTCGCCAGTTGCGCCGAGTTCGCCGCCGCGGCGAAACACGCTCTCGGCGGAAACCCCGCCGGGCACTGGACGGCGCCGCCGAACGCCATCCACGCCAACGGGCGCGCGGCCGAGCCGACGCACCGCACTGCCGCGCCGCCGCCGCGGCCGAGGCAGCCGGAAACCGCTCGGCCGCTGCCGAGTTTCCTCCCCCCGCGCCGGCCCGTTCATCCCGGCCTGATCGAGTTGCCGAACTTGCCCATGCGCCCGGGATCCGCGGTGCGACAGCACCAGCAACCTCCGGACCCCCGGCCACCGCCGGGCGGTACGGCGCACGCCGATCGCCCGCACGTCGCCATGCTCGACGAGCGATAGGCGGCGCGCGACTACTGCTATGGTTTCGATGTTTTACGTGGTCGGGCCCATTCCGGCCACGCATTCTTATGCTGTACGCCTGTTCGCCGGTGGGTCCCGGCGGGCGGCGGGAAGTGGAGCAGTCATGCTGGCCAGCGGTGACGTTTTCGCCGGCTATGTCATCGAGCGGCAACTCGGCCGTGGTGGCATGGGCTCGGTCTATCTGGCGAAACATCCGCGGCTGCCGCGGATGACCGCGCTGAAACTGCTGAATCGGGAGATGTGCTTCGACAAGGAGGTGCGGGCGCGGTTCGAACGGGAGGCGGATCTGGTCGCCCAGCTCGATCACCCGAACATCGTCACGGTCTACGACCGCGGGCTCGACGACGAGCAGCTGTGGATTTCGATGCAGTACGTCGACGGTATCGACGCCGCCTCGGTGGAACCGAAGTCGCTGCCGCCCGAACGCGCGGTGCAGATCATCAAGGAGACCGCCGACGCGCTGGACTACGCGCACGGCAACGGGGTGCTGCACCGTGACGTGAAACCCGCCAACATCCTGCTGGCCCGCTCCACCGCCGGTCGCGGTGAGCGGGTGTACCTCACCGACTTCGGCATCGCGCGGCTGCGTGACGACACCGGTCATCTCACCCAGACCGGCACCTTCACCGCGACGCTCGCCTACGCCTCCCCCGAGCAGCTCACCGGCGCCTCACTCGACCACCGCTCCGACCAGTACTCGCTGGCCTGCTCACTGTTCTGGTTGTTCACCGGCACCGGCCCGTTCTCCGCGACGAATCCCGCCGCCGTCATCCAGGGACATCTGCAGGGAGCGCCGCCCGCGCTGAGCGGCGTCCGGGCGGGATTGCCTTTCGCGCTGGACGGCGTCCTGGCCAGGGCGATGGCCAAGCGGCCCGACGACCGGTACGGCAGCTGCGCGGAATTCGCCGCGGCCGCCAAACAGGCGCTGACCGGTTCGAGCGCGCCGTCGATGCCGGTGGTGGGCGGTCCGCGTCCGGTCACCGGGCCGCCGCACCCGACCGCGGGGCCGCGCCCGACGACCGGACCGCAGATCCCGACGACCGGCTCGCCGTATCCGGTGGCGCAGGGTCACTACGTCAGCGGCCCCGGTCACCAGGTGCACACTCCGCACACCAGCGGTCCGAACGCGCTCGCCGCCTCGGCCGCCCAAGCGACTCCGCCGCCCGCGCCGGTGGTGAACTCGCGGCCGCAGACCGGCCCCGCGCCGCAGCCGACGGCCGCCAACCCCTACAGCCGGCAGCAATCCGGGTTCTCCGGCTTCGCCGCCCCACCGGCACCCCCGCACGGCGCGCACCTCCACCCGTCGGCCCCGCCGCCGCCGAAGAAGAACACCGGGCTGATCGTTGGTCTCGCGGTGGGCGTGGTCGTGCTGATCCTGGTGGTGCTCGGCATCATCGGCGCCGTCTCCGATTCGGGCTCGAACAACGCGGGCACGACGACCACGTCGGCGGTGAAGCCGAACCTCGTCGACGCGACACCGGAGTCGATCAGCGCGGAATTCCCGCGGATGGTGCCCGCCTCCCAGACCGAGGACGTCGGATACAACGGAGCGGAGTGCTGGCTGGCTTCGCCGAGTTCGCCGCCCTCGCCGTCCAAGGGCGACCCGGACTTCGGCGACTGGGCCGCGCAGTGGCGCTGCTTCAAGGGCGGCAACAACGATGATCCGTACTACCGCATCTACGTCTACAAGACCCCGGCCGACGTCCAGGCGGTGCTGAAGACGCTGCCTTCGTCGGCCACCAAGTCCAGCGACACCAACGGCGGGAAGACCTACACCAATTACAAGTACGTCGACGAGGGCGCCAAGATGGTCACCGCGTTCACCGGCGACCCGGATCGGACCCAGTTCCTGATGTACACCGACGGCTTCGCCCACACCACCATCGACGAAGCGCTGCGCTGGTGGCGCTCGGCGCCGCTGAACTGACCAGATGCTGCACACCGGCGAGGTCTTCGCGGGGTACACCATCGAACGCCTGCTCGGCCGCGGCGGGATGGGATCGGTGTACCTCGCCCGGCATCCGCGGCTGCCCCGGTTGACGGCGATGAAGCTGTTGAACCCGGAGCTGTTCGACGACAAGGAGATCCGCGCCCGCTTCGAGCGGGAGGCGGACCTCGTCGCGCGGCTCGACCACCCGAACATCGTCACGGTGTTCGACCGGGGCGTCGAGGGCGATCGGCTGTGGATCAGCATGCGCTATATCGACGGCACCGACGCCGCCGCGCTGGACGCGTGGACGCTGCCGCCGCAGCGGGCGGTGCAGATCATCGCCGAGACGGCTACGGCGCTGGACTTCGCGCACAGCCGCGGCGTGCTGCACCGCGACGTGAAACCGGCGAACATCCTGCTGGAGCGGGTGGAAGGCGGGCAGGAGCGGGTCTTCCTCTCCGACTTCGGCATCGCCCGATTCCGGGACGACACCGGACGGCTCACCCAGACCGGAACCTTCACCGCCACCCTCGCCTACGCCGCCCCGGAGCAGCTGTCCGGTGCGCCGCTGGATCACCGCGCCGACCAGTATTCGCTGGCCTGCACGCTGTTCCGCCTGCTGACCGGCACGGTGCCGTTCGACGCGACCAATCCGGTCGCGGTGATCCATGGACATCTCAGCGCACCGCCACCGCAGGTCAGCAGGCTGCGGCCCGGCTTGCCGGTGGCACTGGACGGCGTGCTGGCCAAGGCGATGGCCAAGCACGCGGCCGATCGCTTCGACTCGTGCACGGAGTTCGCCGCCGCCGCGTGGCAGGCGCTGACCGCGCCCGCGGCGCCGTGGCCACCACCGCCCCCGCCGAATTCGTCTACGCCCCGGGCCGACGCGGCCGTCCCGCAGCGACCGGCACGCGCCTACCTCGGCCCGGCACGACGTTCCCGTTGGCACGCTTCGGTGGGCGGCTGGATCGGCCTGCTGTTGGTGGTCGCCCTGTTCGGCGGCACCGTCGCGATGGCCCTCAGCAGTCCTGATTCCTCCGGTACCGCCGCACCGACGACGACCGCCCGCCCGCGCAACACCGCGTCCCCCGCGCCCTCGGTCACCGGCCGTCCGGCCACGACCGTCGCGGCCACTACGGACCGTGCCACGATCGGCGCCCGCGCGGCCGAGTTGAGCGCGGCGTTCCCGGGCATGCTGCCGGAGACCTCCGCCCAGCGCCTTGTGCACTCCGGAACCGGATACAACAAGGCGGGCTGTTTCGCCCACACACCGGATTCCCCGGCGCCCGGCGACCCGGAAGACCCCGACTTCGGTGCCTGGCTGGTGATGTGGAGCTGCTTCGGCGGCCCGAACAAGGCGTCCTTCGACTTCTACCTCTACGGCTCGCCCGCCGACGCGCAGGCGGTGCTCGCCGCGTTACCGGCCAACGACCACGCGACCGCCACCATCGACAGTGGCCGCAGCTACCCGAACTACACCCTGCGCGGCAGCCGCGACCTGCGCCCGCGCATGGTCACCGCGTTCCCCTCGGATCCTGGCCGGGCGGCCATGCTGATGTACAGCGCCGGATTCATCGCCACCGACGCCGAGTTCATGGATTGGTGGAAATCCGCGCCGCTGAATTGAGTTTCCCCCAGAGGGAGACGCGGCTGGCGTTACTCCAGTACTGAGCGAAAGCGGTCGCGTCGGCGACGACGCCCTCCACAGCCGCGCTCTCGGGGACGACGTCGGCCAGTGCGCGAGCCACCGCGGGAATGCTCTCGGGCGGTAGCGCACCGAGATACACGTCGCGACCGGCTACGCGCATGGCGGCACCGACCACCGAGGCATCCTCACCGCGGACGGAGAGAAATCGCGATACCTCGGCCGGGGCGTCGATGCCCATGACGTGGTCGGCGACGGTCGTGGTGAGCACCGTGTGCCGCAACGGGTCGCGGAGCAGGAACGACCCCGCGACCGAGCGGAACTCGGCGGCGTCGGTGGTGATCTCGATCCTCATGGAAATCACGGTAGGCGCCTGAAGTGTTGCGCGCCTTGCTTTCTCGCGGCCGATCCGAGACCGGCGACCGGGCGACCGGCCGGTTCGCCTCAGTCGGCTTCGCCGCCACCCTCGCGGAGTTTGAGCAGAACCAGTCCCGCGGTGCACGCGAGAATGAGTCCGGCGACCGTGATTTCGACGTGCAGTCCGGCGATGCCGAGCACCGCCCCGACGAGTCCGCCGATGAAGATCAACCAGGCGAGCGTCCGCGACACAATCGTGGACAGCGTGTGCCTCTGCTGGTTCGACGCGGGATGCTGTGCCGTTGCCGACACCACATCCTCGGCGGCGCGGGATGAACCACGCCGCGACGCTGTCGAGTAAGCTCCCATCATCAACTCCTCGATGACGCCGGTAAGAGAACCACTATCACGTTCTCACACAACGTGTCTCTCATCCTGAAACCGGCGTCTCACGCGTAACTTTGCTCACACACGCTACGACTCCGGGACGCCGGAAGATAGCGACACGTGCCCACGACACGCCGAAGAGACCAATTCGATATCTGAATTAGTACCGTTTTATATGCGCCGAGCGGCGTATCCCCAGCGACCTCTCGCCTCGCCTGGCCGACGGGCCTCGATTAAGGTGAGTCCACTCGATACACACGAGGAGTGTCACCGTTGGAAAGCAGCAGGGCCAAGATCGCCGGTCCGGCGATCGCCGCGGGAGCGGTTTCCATCGGACTCGTCCTGATCGGCGCCTGTGGCGTCGGTAGACAGGACACCTACGTGCCGCCCCCGCCGCTGAAAGCGGGCGAGTACGCCGAGCCGGTGGCCCACGAAAGCACTACCGGCGGCTCGACGACCCCGAGGGTCGTCATCCCGCCATCCCCCACCTGGCGGATCGCGCCGGCCGATCAGAAGCACCCGACCCCGTTCGCGGGCTTCGTCAGCAGCACCACCGCCGAGCCGTCCTCACGTAATCCGCACGAGGACACCTCGCAGGCGGCAGCACCGGCCGAGGAACCGAGGACGAGCACCGCGCGGACGCCCACGAACGAATCGACCGGCGAGGGGCCCACGCAACTGCGGACCACGCCGGGCGACGACGAGTGAGACGCGGTGGTGCGCAAGCACGCACCACCGCGGCACTCCTTACAGTTCCGGCTGCTCGTAGTCGCCGACCCGGGAGCTGAGCACGCGCAAGTGCTCCAGTCCGCTGCCGAGCGTGCGCTCGATCGCGGTCAGCCGGGCCACGTAGTGGCTCACCGGGTACTCCGCGGTGACGCCGATGCCACCGTGCATCTGGATCGCCTCCTGCCCGATGTGCCGGGCCGCGCGGCCGACCTGCAGCCGCGCGCGCGACGCGATCACCGGATCGTCGGCCCCGTCGGCCAGCGACGCCGTGGCGTACAGGCTCATGCTGCGCGCGAGCTCCAGCGAGACGTACATGTCGGCCGCCCGCTGCGTGAGCGTCTGGAACTTCGACAGCGTGACGCCGAACTGCTTGCGCTGCTTGAGGTACTCGGCCGTCAGCCGCAACGCCTCTTCCATCGCGCCGACCGACTCCGCGCACAGGCTCGCCTGCGCGTGCGTCAGCACGGACGCGATGGCCTCGGCCGCGTCAGCCCCGCCGAGCCGCTCGGCGGGCGCGTCGGTCAGCTCGAGCTGCGCCCCGCGCTGGCCGTCCACCGTGCGGTAGGACTTGCGGACCACACCGGTCGTGTCGGGCGCGACCAGGAACAGCCCCACACCGCCCTCGGGCAGCGCGGCGCTGACCACCAGCTCGTCGGCGCTGTCGCCGTGCGGGACGGGGTTCTTCACACCGGTCAGCGTGTACGAATCACCCTGCGCCGCGGCGGTGGTCGCCAGCTCGCTCGACGACCAGCGCACACCGGGCTCGGCGTGGGCGAAGGCCAGCAGCTTCGTGCCCGACGCGACCTCGGGCAGGATCCGCTGACGCTGTTCGGCGCTGCCCACCGCGGCGACCAGCCCGCCGGGCACCAGCACCGCGTCCAGGATCGGTTCGGGGGCGAGCCTGCGGCCCACCTCCTCGAGCACGACCATCGTCTCCACGGGACCGGCGCCGACGCCACCGTCCTCCTCGGCGAAACTCAGGCCGAGCACGCCCAGTTCGGCGAACTGACGCCACACGTCGCGACTCCAGCCGAGTTCGGAGTCGACGACCTTCAGCCGTGACTCCGCGTCGTAGTTGCGGGCGAGCAGGTCACGGACCGTGTCGCGGAGCATGACCTGTTCATCGGTCAGATCGAAATCCATGGTGTCGCCTCACAATCCGAGGATCGTGGAGGCGATGATGGTGCGCTGCACCTCGCTGGAGCCTCCGTAGATGGTTGTCTTGCGGTAGTTCAGGTAGGCGGGGCCGCTGCGCTGCGCCCACCCGGGCGAGGCGATGTCGTCCGCGCCCACCGGGATGGCGTCCGGGCCCGCGATGTCGAGCAGCAGCTCGGTGGCGGCCTGCTGGAGTTCCGAACCGCGCAGCTTCAGCACCGACGAGGCCGGATTCGGCTTGCCGTCCGAGGAGTTGGAGACCACCCGAAGCTGGGTGAGTTCCAGCGCGAGCAGCTCGTTCTCCAATTCGGCGACCCGCGCCGCGAACACCGGGTCCTCCAGCAGCGTGCCGTTGCCCGACTTGGTCTTCGCCGCGTACTGCTTCGCCACGCCGATCTTGACCTTGGTGCGGCCGACACCGGTGATGCCGGTGCGCTCGTTGCCGAGCAGGAACTTCGCGTAGGTCCAGCCCTTGTTCTCCTCGCCGACCAGCTGATCGGCGGGCACCCGGACGTTCTCGAAGAACACCTCGTTCACTTCGTGCCCGCCGTCGATCAGCTTGATCGGGCGGATGGTGACACCGGGCGACTTCACGTCGAACAGCAGGAAGGAAATGCCCGCCTGCTTCTTCGCCGCGCTGGGGTCGGTGCGCACCAGGCAGAAGATCCAGTCCGCGTACTGGGCCAGCGTGGTCCAGATCTTCTGGCCGTTGACGATGTAGGAATCACCGTCGCGGACCGCGGTGGTGCGCAGCGAAGCCAGGTCGGAGCCCGCGTCCGGCTCGGAGAAGCCCTGACACCACCAGATGTCCAGCGCCGCGGTGGGCGGCAGGAAACGCTCCTTCAGCTCCTGCGAGCCGAAGTGGGCGATCACCGGACCGACCATCTGCGCGTTGAACGTCAGCGGCTCCGGCACCGAGGCCAGCTGCATCTCGTCCTGCCAGATGTGGCGCTGCATCGGCGTCCAGTCCTTGCCGCCCCAGGCCACGGGCCAGTTCGGCACCGCGAGGCCGTGGTCGTTGAGGATCTTGTGCGCGGTCACGATGTCGTCGCGGGACAGCTCACGGCCGTCCCGGACGCGCTCGCGGATGTCGGCCGGGATCTCGGTCCGATAGAACTTGCGCAGTTCGTCGCGGAAGGCGACGTCGTCGGGGGACAAGGATAGTTTCATACGCATCTCCCTGCGTGTCTCGTACGTCCGAGTCAAACCTACCCCTCGGTAATCCTCCGTTGTCGACTGGATCACAGGAGCGGGCCGCCCGGGCCGGTCACCAGGCCGGATTCCCCGCCGCTCCCCGGGACGGCGATAGCGGCGAGCTGGTACGTTGCTGCACGTGGGTCGGGGTCCCACAGGCTTCGGTATCGAGGAGAACGAGTGAACGGCAGGACCATCGCACGCGCCGCGGCGGCCGCGGCATCCCTCGGCATCGGCGCGGTGCTGACGTTCTCCGCACCGGCCGGCGCGGAGCAGAACCAGGCGCCGGTCGACTCCGGCCTGGCCCATCTGACCGAGATCGCGGGGGCCGACCCCTCGGCCCAGGAGGGCATCGCCGCGCTCACGCGATACGCCGGTTTGATCGACGCCGCGCACCTGCGTGAGGTCTCCAGCGTGTTCACGCCGTTCTCCTACGCCGCGCCCACCTTCGGCTGCGGCAGCAACGGGCCGATCACCACGATCATCGCGGCCGCGACCACCGAGGGGACGGGCAACGGCCGGGACCTGAACGTCGCGCCCGGCGAACTGCGGTTCAGCGCGACACCCTCGCACTCCGGCGCCCCCCTGGCTTCCGGGCTCGTCGTCGCCTGGGTGAACGTGAACACCGGCGCCAGCGGCCTCGACCCACTCGACGACGTGACCGAGTACCACCTGCCGACGCTGTCCAAGACGGTCGAGAGCGGACCGGGCACCGTACTCGCCTCGATGTGGGGCATCATCGACTACCCGTTCGCCCACTGCGTGATGACCCCCACCGTGGGCCTGTTCACCGTCCCGGACTACCCGGCTCCGCCGCCCGCGGCGCCTCAGCCGGCGCCGGCGGCCCCGCAGCCCGCGCCCTAGCCTGGACCGGCGTGGCGAACGCCGGTTTCGGCGAGACGCCCGCCGCACCGCGACAGGATGCCCGGTAATCGCTACCGCGTGAATCGCGCGTGATGGTTTTCGTCAACTGCTCGAGTCGATTTCATGTTCCGGTGCCGACTCATGGAGCCGGGGACATGAATTCGAGCCGGTTGCCCACACAGTCGAATGCGTAGAACCGACGAAATCCCGGGAATTCTTCGTCCCACGAGAGTTCGACGTCCGCTTCGGTCAATCTCTGGGCCAACTCGTCGAGACGTCCCACGAGAATGCCCGGATGCGCCTTGCGTGCAGGACGGAAATCCTGTTCGACACCGAGGTGGATCTCGAGTCCGTCGCCACGAACCCACAAGCCGCCGCGTGCCGCGAGCACAGGAGGTTTCCGTACCTCCCGCAAGCCGAGTATCTCGACGTAGAACCGCCTGCATTCCGGCTCACTACCTGGCGGTATCGCCAGCTGGACGTGGTGTAGACCGAGGTGGAAGTCCGTCGACGTCGCCACGGAGTCATATGGGAGAACTGACATGCGTCCAGCCTTTCGTGTCACAGTCCTGCTTGCCCGAGTAACCGGATCCACGTGTCGCGCACCCGAGCAACTCGCGGGGCGTCGAGTTCCTTCGATTACCCAAGCATCAGTCCGCAGCAGGCGGCAGCGGGGCATGAGAGTACGGACCGAGTGAGACCGTGCCGGACCCGTCGGCGGCGACACTCAATCCAGGGCGGCGAAGAACGCGCGGATGTCGGCGACGTGCGCGTCGGGGCGTTCCATCGCGATGAAGTGGTTGCCGGTGTTGCCCTCCGGCCAGTGCACGATGGTGTTGTCGCGTTCGGCGAGCCGCCGCATCAGCGCGGAACCGCCGCCGTAAGTGCCGGTCGGCACCGGTTTCTGGCCTTTCGGCCAGACGAATCCCCCGTCGCCGAGGCCGTTGTACATCGGCCACGACGACGAGGCCACGGTGTCGGTGAACCAGTACAGGCTGATGTCGGTCAGCAGATGGTCGCGGCTGATCACGTCCTCCACCCGGTCGGCGAGCGGGGCGAACTCGGTGAACTTCTGCATCAGCCAGGCGAGCAGACCCACCGGCGAATCGGTCCACGCGTGGGCGAAGGTCTGTGGGGCGGCGCGCAGCAGGGCGTGATGGTTCACGCCGCCGGTCATCCACTGCTGCATCCGGTCCCACTCGGCGCGTTCCTCTGGCGTCATGGTTGGCACGTCCGCCTCGGTCGGCATCCCGATCCCACCGTCGAGGTGCACGCCGATCACCCGGTCCGGTGCGGCGATGGCGAGTTCCGGCGTCACGTAGGCGCCGAGGTCGCCGCCCTGTGCGCCGAAGCGCCGGTAGCCGAGCCGGTCCATCAGCGTCAGCCACATCCCGGCCACCGTCGCCGGTGTCATGCCGGGTTCGCGCGGCCCTTCGGAGAAGCCGAAACCCGGAACAGAGGGCACCACTACATGGAACGCCTGCGCCGGATCGAGCCCGTGCGCCCGCGGGTCGGCGAGGGGGCCGATGGTCTCGGAGAATTCGACGAACGAGTTGGGCCAGCCGTGCGTGAGGATGAGCGGCGTCGCGTCCGGCTCCGGCGAGCGCACGTGCAGGAAGTGCACGTCGAGCCCGTCGATGCGCGTCTTGAACTGCGGGAACTCGTTCAGCGCCGCTTCCCGTGCGCGCCAGTCGAATCCGGTCCGCCAGTACTCGGCCAGCTCGCGCAGGTAGCCGACCGGCACGCCGCGATCCCAGCCGGAGCCGGGCAGCTGCACGGTCCAGCGGGTGCGGGCGAGCCGGTCGTGCAGGTCGTCCACGTCGGCCTGCGGGATCTCGATGCGGAACGGGCGGATGTCGGTCATTCGGTCGGCTCCTTGCCGGTCGGTCCTGCGGTACGAGGACGACGTTAAGGACCATCTAGGACTGATCAGGTCCTAGATTTCCGGCATCCTCGACGTCATGAACGACACCCCCGCCCGGCTGCTTCGTCTGCTGTCGCTGCTCCAGACGCCGCGGGAATGGCCGGGCAGCGAACTGGCCGAACGTCTCGGCGTCACCGATCGCACGGTGCGCCGTGACATCGACCGGCTGCGTGAACTCGGCTATCCGGTCACCGCGACGCTCGGCGCGATGGGCGGCTATCGCCTGGTGGCGGGCGCGGCGATGCCTCCGCTGCTCGTGGAGGACGACGAAGCGGTCGCCATCGCGGTCGGGTTGCGCGGCGCCGCCGGGGCCGGGGTGGCCGGGATCGAGGAGGCGTCGGTGCGGGCGCTGGCCAAAGTGGAGCAGGTGCTGCCCACGAAGTTGCGGCGCAGAGTGCGGGTCCTCGCCACCGCGCTGACCCCGCCCATCAGCGGCGGACCCAGCGCCGACCCCGACGTGCTCACCACACTCGCGGCCACCGTGACCAACCGGGAGCGGGTGCGTTTCGGCTACCGCGACGAGGCGGGGGCGGAAACGAGGCGCAATGCCGAGCCGGTGGGACTGGTGCCCGCCCGGCGGCGCTGGTATCTGGTCGGCTACGACCTCGACCGGGCCGGTTGGCGGGTATACCGCGTCGACCGGATCGACCGTCCGCAGCCCACCGCCGCCCGCTTCATCCCGCGCCCGCTCCCCGCCGCCGATGCCGCCGCCTACGTCGCGGGCCGCCGCACCGACTGGGGTTCACCGGCCTTCCGGCTTCGCCTCACCATCCACGCTCCCGCCGGCCGAGTCGCGGGAAGGCTGGGCGAGAACCCGGGTGAGGTCGTCGCGATCGATGCCGGCACCTGCCGGATCGATACCCTGCGGGACGACGCACCGGAATGGCTGGCCCACCGGCTGCTCGAGCTGGGAGCGGACTTCCAGGTACACGAACCGCCGGAACTGATCGCACACTTGCGCGTCATCGCCGACCGCGCCGGGCGCGCTATCGGTCCGAATCCGCCACCGCGTGCCGATGCCTGACCATCCGGCGTGGCCCGGTGACCGCGCCGCTTCGATCCGCGATATCGGAGGGTCATCGCCCCTACGTAGACGGCCGCCGCGAACCCGGCCCCCTACCGAGTCGTCGCCGAATACATCTGAGTCATCCGGGGTCTCGGCCAGTACCCTTTCGGATCCGCCGAGGACGCCCGCCCGCCCCCGCGACATCCGACCGAGGGCTCAGCGGGAAAGGTCGATGCGCAGGAGAGCGCCGGATTCGGTGCCTGCGATCAGTTGTCCGGGGTCGGCCGGAGTGGCGGCGACCGCGGTGAGTGGCTGCGTTTCGAGGACGGCGCAGGCCGCGCCCGTAGCGGGATCGACGCGAATCAATCGGCCGGTGAGGGTGGTGACGTAGAGGATGCCGGTCGGGTCGATCAGCAGGTCGTCGGCGAAATCCGGGAGGCCGGGCGACCGCGAGGACAAGTCGGTCACGGTGGCGCGGGCCGCGGGGTCGTCGAGCGGGATGCGGACGATCCGGCCGAGCGGGCCGCCGTTGGCGGTGACATACAGCGCGCCGTCGTGCACGGCCGCGCCATTGGCGGCCAGTCCCGCCAGCGGCGCGCCCCACGCGGTGTCGACGGACGCGTCGGGACGGATCTTGACCACGCCGGACACGGTCGCGACGTAGAGGTTGCCGCTCGGGTCGAAGGCCGCGCCGTTGGGCATCGTGTAGCCGGAGACGAAGATCTCCGGCTTCGGCACGGCCGCCGCCGGATCGAACCGGACCACGCCGCCCGGCCGGACGACGCTGACCGGCGCGTCACCGTAGACGACATACAGCAGCCCGTCGGGGCCGAGCCGGACCGCGCCGGGGAATTCCACCGGAACGGTCGCGGTCAGCGTGCCCGCGGCGTCGTAGCGCTGGACCTCGTTGCGGTAGAGCCGCGAGACCCACAGGTTGCCCTGCGCGTCGTAACCCAGATTCTCCGACCAGTCGAGCAACGGAACGGGCGCCGGAACGGCCGTGACCGCCACCGCGGGGTCGCAGGCGGCGACCGGCGGCGCGGCGCCCGCCCCCGGCGCGAGTATCGCGGTGAGTGTCGACGTCGCGGCGGACAGAAGAAGAGCGCCTGGACGGCGGAGGATTCTCAACGCGGGCACCTCGGGCTCGGGTAGGTGGGAGTCGCCGCGGATCCTAACCGCTCTCGACACCGAATCGTGCGGTCCCCTCCGCGACACGATCTTTGGCACTATCGGTGAATGCCATTCTTCGACGGCGCGCGCGGCCGGATGCACTATCGGCGGTGGTCGGCCGAAAACTCCTTGTGCACCGTGCTGCTGCTGCCCGGAATCGGCCAGCACAGTGGGCACTACCATCGCTTCGCGCGCGCCTTGCAACCCAGCGGGGCGCAGGTTTGGGCGTTGGACACCGCCGGGCACGGGTTGAGCGAGGGCGATCCGGAACGGCCCGGCACGCTGGCCGAACTGGTGGCGGACGCGCTGCGGCTGGTCGAGCTGGCTCGCGCGGATCGGCCGCTGATCTTGATGGGCCATTCGCTCGGCGCGGTGACCGCGCTGGGCATGCTCGGCGCGGCGGCGCCGGATCCCGCCGATGCGACAACGCATTCGACGGTATTGGAACGGGACTACCCGCTGCGGGCCGCGCTGCCCGCAGGCGCTCTGGCGGGCCTGGTGCTGTCCGGCGTTCCGAAGCGCGCGCTGGGCGGTGGTGCGCCGGGCGCACCGGGAACGCCACTGCCACGCGAACTTCCGGTGCTCGCCGTGCACGGCGTGGACGATCGGCGCGCGCCGATCGATGCGATCAGGGTCTGGACTAGCCGCCACGAATCGGTAGATTTACGGGAGTACATCGACGCAGGGCACGACCTGTTGCACGAGCCGGTGCACACGCGGGTCACTGCCGACATCGCGGATTGGATGCAGGGTGTCGTCGTGGGGTTGGCACGACATCCGTGAACCGCTCTTCGGACGAGGAAGGGGGACGGCGCAGATGCCATCACAGGAGAACGGGTTCGGCGGGGAGCCGCCCGCGGAGGTCACCGCACCCGGTGTCGATATCGCCGCACTGAATCGAGCGGTCGACGACGGCTCGCTGTGGATCGACGGCCTCTTGGTCGCCGACGGCGCGCACGAACGCTGCGCGCGCCAGTACGAGCTGCTCGCCGACCGGGTCGAAGAGCAGATCCGCATCCTGAGCGCCGCCACCGGACTGCCGGGCTTCGGCGGATTCGCCTCCGGTGACGCGCTGCGCGCCGGTTTCGAGCGCAAGGCCGACGGCGCGATTGCGCGATTGACCGGATATGCCTCCGCCGCAAGGGATCTCGCCCAGACCTTCCGCGCCGCGGCCGCCACCTACCAGCAGGCCGACGAGGCGCTCGCGCAGGCGGTCGAACGGATCGATGTGACGGGAGCCGCGCATGCGTGAGATGCCGCGCGCAGGCGAGCGGGCCACCCACCGGCGCACCGACCCCGCGTACGCGCCGAACGTCGAGGTGTTCGACAACCTCACACACACCGAGATCCACGCCAAGGTGCAGCTGCTGGACCCGGCCGTGCTGTCGGGCGGCACGCAGGCCTGGAGCGACGCGGCGGCGCACCTCGCCGACGCGGTCTTCGAGGCGCACAACGAGATTCGCGCGGCCATCGCCGACGGCTGGCGCGGTTCCGCGGCGAAGAGCGCGGACGCGGTGGTGCGCGTGTTCGAACAGAGCGGCCAGGACCTGGCCGACGTGTTCGCGGTGGTCTCGCAGCGTCTCGGCCAAGCGAGCGACGCGGCGGAAGCGCTGCGCGCCGCGGTGACCGAGCCGCCCACCGCGGCACCGGATCTCGCGGGGGCGCTGCTGGATCCGTCCCGGGCGACAAGCAATGTCGAAGGACAGAAGGCGAGTGAGCACGCCCGCCAGGACGTCGTGCGAGCGATGAACGACATCTACGCGGGTGTGTTCGTGCAGACCGGCACCGACGTGCCCGCGTACCCCGACGAAGCGGACCGGCCGACCGCTACGGCGCCCACCCCCGCACCGGCGAGCAAGCTCGTCGGGACCGTGCAGCCATCCGCTGACGCGCAGCCGATATCGCTGGGAACGCACGCGCAGGAACCGAACGGCGCAGCGGAGCGGAGCGGAGGCACCGCGCCCGCCGATCAGGCGCCCGCCGCGGAGACTCCGACCACGTCCGCTGCCGCTGCCGCGCCCACCGCCGCCCCGATCACGGCCGACACACCGGCGACGACCGCACCCAGGGTCGCAACCGCCGCCACGGCGGCGCTCCCGACGATGACGGCGGCCGCATCCCTCCTGCGCACCGCGCCCGCCGCGGCCGCGTCGGGACCGACCACCACATCCGCCTCGGCGACGAGCGAGCCGATGACAACGCCCGCCGTACCGGGCGTGGGGAGCCAGGTGCCGCCCGAGGAACAACGCAAGCGCGACGAGCGGCGCAAGAACAACGACAGCGGCGACGCGGCGGTCACCGGCCTGAGCGCGGGCGCGATGGGCGGTCTGATGGGCGGTGCGGTGGCCGCGGTCGACACCCCGCGCGCGGGTTCGAGCGTGGCCGCGAACGCTGTGTCCGCACGCTCGGCGCCGCTCGATGACGAGGACGACGAGTTCGATCTCGACGATCTCCCCACCTTCCTCGAACCCTCCGACGACGGCGGCGAACTCATCGGATCCCTCGATCCGACCACGCCGCCCGTGCTCGGTGAATGGTCCGAGTACGAGTGAACTGGACGCTGACCCCGGACCAGTTCGCGCTGGCCTGGTCACGCACCGATGGTGATCGCATCCCCTATCCGCTGGCCGTGCGCCTGTCGGCCCGCGACAGCGGTGAGCGCGCCGCGCAGCTTCCGGCGCTCGATCACTGGTGTGCTCAGGTGCTGGATGCCGACCTGGAAGCGGCGCTGCGCATCCTCGCCCAGCCGGATCTGCGAGTGGAGGTGTTCGGTCAGCGTGACGCGGCGCCCGCACGGGGAAACGGCGCCCCGCCGTCCGTCGTACCGGCGGAAAGCGAACCGGCGCGCCCGATCCGTATCCTCGGCGCCGCCGCCGGGAACATCGCGGTGGTCGCGGCGCAGCGCCCCGGCGCGACGCCCGACCGTGGCGGCGACGTGCGGCTGTTCGCGGGCAGCTCGAAGAGCCTCTGCGCGCGGATCGTTTCGATGCTTCCGGACAACACGCCCGGCACGCTTCCGCGCATGACCGCTCCGCTGGCCCAGGTCGGTGAAGACAGTCGCAACCTGGTCACCGTTCCGGTCGCCGGGCCCTCCACCTCGTCCCGGATCCGCAAGCTGCTCAAACAGCCGCGCGAAGGCATCGGCCAGATGGTGGTCTCCGCGCGACGCGGCGCGGGTGAACTGCGCCCGTTCGGCGTGCTGTGCTGGATCGATGTCCTCGCCGACGGCCGGTACGCGGTGCGCACCGGCACAGACGTCGATGTCGTCGCGGTGACCGCGGAGGGTTTCGCCGCCCACCTGCGACCGCTCGTCACCGCGGCCGCGCGCACGTCGACGGCTTTCGCCGGGCGTTGAACATCTCGGCGGCCCGTTACGCGGTCAACCGCCTTGTCGGGTCGACCGCCGTCCCTCGGCGGGTTCCCAACGCCTCCGGCAATGGCGCGACCGGACCGTTTACGGTGTACGAGTGCCGCTCTACGAATTCGAAGGCAAACGGCCGCAGGTCGATCCGACGGCGTTCGTCGCGCCGACGGCGACCCTGATCGGTGACGTCCGGGTCGAAGCGGGCGCCTCCATCTGGTACGGCGCGGTGCTGCGTGCGGACCTGGCGCCGATCGTCATCCGGGAACGCGCCAACATCCAGGACAACGCGGTGCTGCACGTGCCGCCGGACGTGCCCATGGAGATCGGGCCCGGTGCGACGATCGCGCACAGCGTGGTCTTCCACGGCGCCGCTGTCGGCGCGGAGGCCATCGTCGGCAACGGGACCACGGTGCTGGATCTGGCCAAGATCGGGGCGGGCAGCATGATCGCCGCCCACTCACTGGTGCCACCCGGGGCCGAGATTCCCGACGGCGTGCTCGCCGCCGGATCTCCCGCCGAGGTGAAACGGCCGATCGAGGGCACTCAGGCGCAGATGTGGGTGCGGCTCAACCCGGGCTTCTACGCGGAATTGGCGCAGCGCCACCGCAAGGGCATCGTCGAGATCTGACCGCCGTCAGCACAGTAGCGCGGTGACCTCGGCGTCCTCGAGCTGGTGGAAATCCCGGTAAGCGCCGCCGACGCCGCCGAGCGAGCGCGGCACCCACGGACAGACCACCTCGTCGGCCTCGCCGGCGACCCGGCGCATGGCCTCCGTGGAGGAGACCGGGACGGCGGCGACGACTCGCGCGGGCTGGTGCAGGTGCGCGACCCGGCAGGCGACCACGACCGTGGCGCCGGTCGCCATGCCGTCGTCGACGATCACCACCGTGCGCCCCGCCAGCGGAATCGGCCGCGACGCTCCGCGCAGCACCTGCCTGCGCCGCTCCAGTTCGGCGCGCTCCCGCGCCTCGATCGAGTCGACCTTCCTCGGCGGCAACCCAGTGTGCGCCAGCACATCCGGGTTCAGCACCCGGACCCCGTCCTCGCCGACGGCGCCCAGCGCCAGCTCCGGCTGCCACGGCACACCCAGCTTGCGGACCAGAAGGATGTCGAGGTCACCGCCGATCACCTCGCGCACCGCCGCCGCTACCGGCACTCCGCCGCGCGGCAGACCGAGCACCAGCGGGTTCGACGCGCGTAGGTGCTCCAGATGCTCACCCAGCGCGTGACCGGCCGAGGTCCGATCGGCGTACATCATCGATGTCGAACGCTACTCCGGTCCGCGCTCGGTGATCGCGAATCGCCGCAACGCGAGGCTCGGGTTGGCGGTGCGCACCTTGCTCACGTACGCCAGGTCGATTCCGGCGGTGAGCACGCCCGTCTCGTCGCCGAGTCCGGCGAGCACCGAACCGGCCGGGTCCACGATCATCGACGCGCCGGCACCCCGGGGTGCGGCCTGGTCCGCTGCGGCCACGTACACGGTGTTCTCGATGGCCCGCGCCCGCACCAGCGTGGTCCACTGGTCGACCTTGCCCGGTCCGGGGATCCATTGGGCGGGCAGCAGCAGCACCTGCGCACCCGCCGCGGCGACCCGGCGGACGCCTTCGGGGAAGCGCAGATCGAAACAGGTCTGCATGCCGAAAATCACATCACCGACCGCGAAGGTGGCCGGCGCCTCGATCGCGCCCGGCTCGACCACGTCGGATTCGAGGTGGCCGAACGCGTCGTAGAGGTGGACCTTCCGATAGCGGGTGACGAGCGATCCGTCGGGGCCGAGCACGACCAGGGTGTTGCGGATGCGGTCGCCGCCGGGAGCGACCTGCTCCACCGTTCCGGCGACCAGGAACACGTCGAACTCGCGCGCGATCTCCCCGAGGCCGGTGACGAATGGGCCGGTCAGGGGCTCGGCGACGGCGACGACCCGCTCATCGAGCCGGGTGACGGCGAACATCGAGTATTCCGGTGCGACGACGACGCGGGCACCGCGCGCGCGGGCCGTGCGCACGTGCTCGCGCAGCGCCGTGAGATTCGCCGAGGGGTCGGTCGAGGGGGCGAACTGGACGACCGCCACGTCCAGCTGATCCGGCGTCGCGTCCTGCCGCGCGGGCGAGTTGTCCAGTTGCATAGGTCTCACCGTATTGGGGCGGTGGCCGGGACGACCAGCACGAGGCAGTAAACTCCTGGTCAATGAGCACCAATCAGGTCGACAGCGTTTCTGGCGACAACGACAGGGACACCGACGGCCCGTCTTTCGCCGATCTGGGCATCGATGACCGCATCCTCGCGGCCATCGCCGACGTCGGTTACGAATCGCCGTCGCCTATTCAGGCGGCGACGATTCCTCCGCTGCTCTCCGGCGCCGACGTGGTCGGTCTCGCACAGACCGGTACCGGCAAGACCGCGGCCTTCGCCATCCCGATCCTGATGGGGCTCGAAGTCACCGGCCGCGCCCCGCGCGCCCTGGTGCTCGCCCCGACCCGCGAGCTCGCGATCCAGGTCGCCGAGGCGTTCGGCCGCTACGCCGCGCACATCCCCGGGCTGCATGTGCTGCCCATCTACGGCGGACAGAGCTACGGCGTGCAGCTGTCGGGCCTGCGCCGCGGCGCGCACGTCGTGGTCGGCACGCCGGGCCGGGTGATCGATCACCTGGAGAAGGGCACGCTCGACCTGTCGCAGCTGCAGTACCTGGTGCTCGACGAGGCCGACGAGATGCTCAAGATGGGCTTCCAGGAGGACGTCGAGCGCATCCTCGCCGACACTCCGTCGGACAAGCAGGTGGCGCTGTTCTCCGCCACCATGCCCGCCGCGATCCGCAAGATCTCCAAGCAGTACCTGCACGATCCGGTGGAGATCACGGTCAAGGCCAAGACCTCGACGGCCACCAACATCACCCAGCGCTGGGTGCAGGTCTCGCATCAGCGCAAGCTGGACGCGCTCACCCGGGTGCTCGAGGTCGAGTCGTTCGAGGCGATGATCATCTTCGTCCGCACCAAGCAAGCCACCGAGGAACTCGCCGAGAAGCTGCGCGCCAGGGGCTTTTCCGCCGCCGCGATCAACGGCGACATCGCGCAGAACCAGCGCGAGCGCACCATCGGCCAGCTCAAGTCCGGCGCCCTGGACATCCTGGTCGCCACCGACGTGGCCGCGCGCGGACTGGACGTGGACCGCATCTCGCACGTGGTCAACTACGACATCCCGCACGACACCGAGTCCTACGTGCACCGCATCGGCCGCACCGGCCGGGCCGGGCGCAGCGGCGAGGCACTGCTGTTCGTCGCGCCGCGCGAGCGGCACCTGCTCAAGTCGATCGAGCGGGCCACCCGCCACCCGCTGACCGAGATGCAGCTGCCCAGCGTGGAGGACGTCAACGCACAGCGCGTCACCAAGTTCGGCGACACCATCACCGAGAACCTCACCTCGGCGAATCTCCCGCTGTTCCGCAAGCTGATCGAGGACTACGAGCGCGAGCACAACATCCCGCTGGCCGACATCGCCGCCGCGCTGGCGGTGGGCTCCTACGACGGCGACAACTTCTTCATGGAGCCCGAGCCGGAGCCGGTGGAGCGCCCGCAGCGTGACCGGATCCCGCGCGAGCGGCCCGCCCGGCGCTTCGAGGAGGACCGGCAGGCCGGTGCGCATCACCGCGCCACCGGAACCGAGCTGGCGACCTACCGGATCAGCGTGGGCAAGCGGCATCGCGTGGTGCCCGGCGCGATCGTCGGCGCCATCGCCAACGAAGGCGGCCTGCGCCGCAGCGACTTCGGGCACATCAGCATCCGTCCGGACCACAGCCTGGTCGAGCTGCCCGCGCAGCTGCCGGAGGAAACGCTGGAGGCGTTGCGGCGCACCCGGATCAGCGGTGTGCTCATTCAGCTGCAACTGGATCAGGGTCCGCCGCAGCAACGCTCGTTCACCCGAGGTCCGCGCCGCGAGCGCGAGGGCGTCAAGCGGACGGAGCGTCGTAAGCCGCGTTCCTGAGCCGGGGAGGGTAGGCCGAGGTCAGACGCGCTAGCTACAGTGTTGCGGTCCGTGTGTAATTCGGCGCACGCCGGCAGCGGGTGTCCCGCGAAGACACAGGAGGGCCGCGTTTGTTCGTGTTCGGTGATCGTGTCGTCTGCACCACCGTCGATCTCGTCCGCGCGGCGCACTGCGAGTTCGCGCTGCTGCGCGCCCTCGACGCGGAACTGGGCACCATCCCGGCCGAACCCGGAAGCACCGCGGCGGGCCAGGAGGCCACGCCGGGAACCGGGGATGTGCGGCAACGCCTTCTGACCGACTACCGCGCACGGTTCGGCGGTGCGGTGGTCGAGATCGACCGTCCGCCGGACGAACCGGGCGATCCGGCCCGCCACATCGCGGCACTGACCGCCGCCCACGCCGACACGGTCGCCGCCTTGCGCTCGGGCGCACACGTGGTGCACGGCGCGACCTTCTTCGACGGCCGTTTCCAGTGCTCCGCCGACTTCCTGGTGCGGGCCGAACACCGCGTTCGCTACACCGTGCACGGCATCGCGCCGACCACCGCGGACCGGGTGGCCGCCGCACTCGAACTCGCCGCCTGCGCCGAGGCCCTCGACCGCTCGGGCGCGCTCACCGCGCCGCTGGTGCGGCTGCACCTGGGCGAGGAGAGCAGCGCCAAGGCGCTGAGCGAGCTGCTTCCGCTGCATCGGGCGCGCAGGCGCAGGGTCGAACGCATCGTGGAGGAGAAGCTCGGCGAACTGCTGCCCGTGCAGTGGGGCGATCCCCGTTATCTCGCTTGCGGCCGCTGCCGCACCTGCGTCGAGGCCCTGTCCGCCGCGCGTGATCTGCTGCTCGTGGCCGGTATGCCGCCCGCGGCGCGCGCCCGGCTGCGCGAAGCCGGGGTGAACACTCTCGATCGGCTGGCCGCCACGGAGATCGCGGTGCCAGGCGTGCCGCCGCGCACCGTCTCCGCGCTGCGCCGCCAGGCGGAAATCCAGCTGCGGCGCGAAGTCTCGGGCGAGCCCACGTACGCGCTGCTCGACGCGGCCGCACTCGGGGCGCTGCCCGCGCCCTCCCCCGGCGATCTCTCGCTCACCATCGCGGGCGGCGGGCGCACTCCGCTCGTCGTGGAGGTCGGCGGGCCGGACACGGTGCACCTCTCGTTGCGCGGGCCGAGCGGATCGAGCGAACCCCGCGCTGCCGCCGCCGCGGAACGCCGGGTGCTCGAGCAGGTGCTCGACTATCTGACCCAGCGCCGCCGGATCTACCCCGACCTGCACGTCTACCACTACTCGGCCATGGTGCGCACGGCACTGCTGCGCTGTACCGGACGGCACGGCGTCAACGAAGAACTCGTGGACGAGTTGCTGTGCGACGGCGTCCTGGTCGACCTGTATCCGATCCTTCGTAACGCGCTGCTCATCGGGGAGTCCTCCTACCGGCTCAGCGGGCTGCGGCGACTGCTTCCCGATTCGACCGCCACCGAACACGATTGCCACACGGTGCTGCGCTTACGCGATTGGCTGCTCGATAGGGCGGGCGAGCAGCGCATCGCCACGCGGGCCGTGGCGCCGGGGCGGCCGGACGCGTGGTGCGCCGCGGTCCCCGGTGAGCCCGCGCCGCCGCCGTCGTCCCGGCCGTCGTCGCTGGAGGCCGCGCTCGCGGAATACGCCGCCGCGCAGGGCGATCCGCTGCACCCCGCCGCGATGATGGCCGCGGCGCTCGGCTACCACCGGCGCGAGCGGCAGCCGCTGTGGTGGGCGCACGCCGACCGGCTCAGCCATCCGGTGGACGAATGGGCCGAGGCTCCCGGCGTTCTGGTCGCCGACTGGGGCACGGTCGACACCAAGTGGCATCGGCGCCCCGACCGCCCGGCGATGCGGCGCTACCTGACCCTGACCGGCCGGATCGGCACCGGTTCGAGTGGCGCACCCGGCCCGAGCACACTCACCCCGGGCACCACCGTCTACACCTTCTACGACCAGCCGATGCCGGACGGCATGGTCACCGGGGCGGGCCTGCGGGCCACCGCGACGGCGACGGTGCTCGGCTGCTCGGTGGACACCGAATTCGACGACGCCGTCCGGCTGGAGGAATTGCTGCCCGAGAGTTGCGAACCCTACGACGACCTGCCCTCCGCGATCGCGCCCGGCCTCCCGGACTGGGACGAGAACGCGGAACTGGCGATCGAACTCGCGGCGCAGCAGTTGCTGATGACCCTGCCGGACGCCCCACGCTCGGCGGTCTTCGACATCCTCGCCCGCCGTCCGCCACGGCTGCGCGGCGAGGCCAGGTTGCCCGAGGTGCACGGCGACTACGCCGTGGCGATCACCGCCGCGCTGTGCGCCCTCGACGACTCCTACGTGGCCGTGCAGGGCCCGTCGGGCACCGGGAAGACCGCGACCGCCGCGCGGGTGCTGGAGCGGCTGATCACACGGAACAAGTGGCGGATCGGCATCGTCGCGCGAGAGGCCGCCACCGTGGAGAACCTGCTCGACGCGGTCGTGCGGGCGGGCGTGCTGCCGGAGCTGGTCGCCAAGAAGGACGCGGCGGCGGTCGCCCCGGAGTGGGTGGTGATCGACGCCGCCCGCTATCCGCGATTCCTGGACAACGCGATCAGCGGTTGCGTCCTCGGCGGCGATCCGGCCGATTTCGCGAACGAGGATCTGGTGCCGCGCGCGGCCCTCGACCTGCTCGTCGTGGCCGACGCGGGCCGCTTCCCGCTGGCCGAGACCGTCTCCGTCGCGGCGTGCGCACGCAACTTGTTGCTGCTCGGCGACCCGGTCGCGTCGAGCGCACGCGGTGCCCATCCCGCCCCGATCGGCGAATCGGTACTCGGCTGGCTGGCCGAGGGCCGCCAGACCTTGCCCACCGAGCGGGGCTACTTCCTGGACCGCACGTGGCGGATGCACCCGGCGGTCTGCGAACCCGTCTCCCGCCTCTACTACGACGGGCGGCTGCGCGCCAACGAGACGGTCACGCTGGCCCGTCGCCTGGACGGCGAGCAGCCCGGCGTGGACACCGTCCTGGTGGACCACTACGGCAACGCCACCGAGTCACCGGCGGAGGCGCGCGAGGTGGTGCGCCGGGTCCGCGCCCTGCTCGGCATGTCCTGGACGATCGGCGCGACCACGCGCAGGCTGCATCCGCACGACATCTTCGTGGTCGCGCCGTACGCCGCTCAGGTGGGGCGCATCCGCACCCTGCTGGCCCGCGCCAAGATCGAGGACGTCCTGGTGGGCACGCCGGATCGCTTCCGCGGCCGGGAGGCGGCGGTGGTACTGCTGTCCATGACCACCTCTTCCCCCGCCGACGCGCCCTACGGCATGCCGTCGCTGTTGTCGCGCGGCTTGATCCACGCGCTGTGCCGCGCCATGTGGAAGGCGATCGTCATCCGCTCGCCGCTGCTCACCGAGTATCTGCCCGCGAGCACGGACGAACTCGCCGATCTCGGTGCGTTCCTGCGGCTGACCGACGCTGGTCAGCCGAAGCAGACGCCCTCGCCCCGGTAGGTCGGCACGCCGACGCGGGAGCCGTCCTCGTCGACCAACTGCACGGCGTCGAACCGCTCGCACAATTCACCGGCCTTCGCGTGCCGGAACCACACCCGGTCGCCGATCCGGAGTTCCGCGGCGCCCGACAGCGGGGTCTGCACCTCACCGGCGCCCTCGGCGCCGAGCAGCTTCAATCCGCGCGGCCACACCGGCTTGGGTACCCGCGACGATCCGGCCGGGCCGGAGGCGATGTAACCGCCGGCGAAGACGGTAGCGATATCGGCCGCGGGCCTGCGCAGCACGGGCATGGCGAAATACAGCGCGGGCCTGGGGGTGAACGCCCGGTAGTCGTCGAACAGCGTGGGCACGTACAGCCCGGACCCGGCGGTCACCTCGGTGACGTCCGGATCGGCGACGCTGACCTCGATGGAGCCGCTGCCGCCGCTGTTGACGATCTCGAGTTCACCGGTCACCGAACGGACCGCGTCGAGCACCTGGGCCCGTCGTTTGCGGATCTCCGCCGCGGACGCCCGCTTCACCAAGCGCACCGCGACATTCGAATCAGGAAGCCCCGCGATCTGCGCCTCGTAGGTCATCACGCCCACCACGTCGAAGCCCCGCCGCAGCGCCGCGTCCGCCAGAGCGGCCGCCTGCTGCGGCGTGCGGACCGGAGAACGGCGCACACCGAGGTGTAGTGGGCCGATACGCAGGGACGCGTCGACGTCAAGACAGACCCGTGGCCGTACCCGATCGGTGCCCACGGCGGCGCGGATCAGGTCGAGTTGCGCGGCATCGTCGATCATCAGCGTGATCGATCGCGACGCGATGTCGTCCGCGGCCAGTTCCGCCAGTGCCGCGCGGTCCACGGTCGGATAGCCGAGCAGGACATCGCGCGCTCCGTGGCGCACGAGCCAGAGGGCCTCGCGCAGGGAGTAGGACATGACGCCAGCGAAGCCGCCCGCGGCGGTGAGATCGGCGCCGAGAACTTCGGCGAGCACGGCGCGGCAGCGCACGGATTTGCTGGCCACTCGGATCGGGGTGCCCGCCGCGCGACGCACCAGGTCGGCGGCGTTCGCGCGCAGGGTGGGCAGGTCGAGGGCGGCCAGGGGCGGGTCGAGTTCGGCGGTGGCCGCGTGCAGCCCCGCGATCGGCGACGTCTCGGTCACCAGGACAACTCAACCACCAAGTTGGTCAAACGTCCAGTATTTGTCAGATCTCCGCGGCCTTGGTGGCCAGTCCACTGACCATCTCGTCGAGCACCACCAGCATGGTCTCGTCGTTGCAATCGGCCAGCCAGCGCAGGACCGTACCCTGCACGATCGAGACCACGTTGCAGGCGATCGCCTCCACCGGCTCCAGCCACTGCGTTCCCGACCGCTCGGCACACAACTTCAGGAACGCGGTGACCTCGGCGTCCTTCTCGCGATAGAACTCCGTCGCGATCGGATCCGGGAAGCAATCGGTCCTGTGCTCCCAGCGCGCGCGCAGCGCCTGCAAGGTCATCTCATACGACTTGATCTGCCTGTCCGGGGTGGCCTTGACCAGCGGCCAGTAGGCGCTGACCCCCGCGTGCAGCAACACCCGCAGCGCGCGCAGGCCCGTGTAGTCGAGCGTGGCGGCCGCCGTTTCGACCGCGTCGGTGACGGCGGGGCGTAGCCGGATTTCTGTTATCACTTCTCCACGTGCGCTCAACGACGACTCCCTCTCGGCGAAAGAACTCACGCACCTGCGTTGGCGCGACTCGCTGAACAGGGCGGGCAACATCGGGAAATACTCGGGATGCCCGGTCCAACGTTCACCAATGGTAGAGCGTTTTCGGGGTTTGAGAACGGGTTCGATGGGTAATTCCAGACTGAAAGAATGTTTTGTTACCCAACCGGGATCGCAGCGCGATCATGCCGTGCCGCCCGGAAATCCCGCTATGACGGGGGATCTGGGCCTGCACCCGCGGCCCCGCGAACCGTTGACAACGGTACGGTCCGATGCGTCGGCGACCCAAATCCTGTGGCAAATGCCACAGTGAAACCGCGCGAATCGGTCAGCATAACGGGCGGCGTTCGATCCGCTCCCGACACCGTTTCGTTCCGCCTGCCCGATAGCCTGGATCGGTGACTCTCTCGCCCCCCGCCGACCAGTACTTCCTCTCCGGCACGTTCAACTTCCGCGACACCGGCGGGCTGCGCACCCACGACGGCGCCAAGGTTCGCCCGGGTGTCCTGCTGCGCTCGGCCCAGCTGAGCGGTCTCGACGACGCGGGCCACGCCGCACTGCGGGAACTGAGCATCAGCGACGTCCACGACCTGCGCGGACAGCGCGAGATCGACCACATCGGCGCCGACCGGCTACCCGCGGACGTCCGGCTGACCATCACTCCGTTCGACTCCAGGATGGCCGAAGCGCCGCCGCACGAGGCGACCGCGCGGACCGCCTACACGCACATGCTCGAGGTCTACCGGATGTTCCCGGCGCTGCCCGAGGCGCACGCCGCCATCGCTGCGCTCGCCGAGTCCGTCCTGCGCGGCGAAGGCGCCGTGCTGGTGCACTGCGCGGCGGGCAAGGACCGCACCGGCTGGGCCGTCGCCACGCTGCTGCGCGCGGTCGGCGTGACCGAGGCCGACGTCCAGGCCGACTACCTGCTCAGCAACGGGGCCGTCCCCGCGCTGCGCGCCCTTTTGACGGGCAAACTGCTGGCCGGTGAGGAGTTGTCGATCGACCTGCTCGGCGTGCGCGAGGAGTACCTGGACATCGCCACCGCGTCGATGCGCGAGTTGCACGGCGACCTGGACGGTTACCTCGCGACCATCGGGCTGACGCCCGAGTTGCTCACGCGGCTGCGCGAGCGAATGCTGGAGTGAGAAGCGATCACTCGACCGGCACGGCCCCTCTGCGTACCAAGCCGTCGGCGTCGATCGTCACCTGATCGCCGGTGTGGAACCAGGTTCCGGTGAACCGCTCCGCCGTGGTGGTGGGGTCGTTCCAGTAGCGCGGGGTCACATTCGGCCCGCGACAGAGCAATTCGCCGCGGCCCGCCGTCGCCCGCGGCCCCCACAGCGCCAATTCCGTTCCACCGAAAGGAAACCCGAGCACCGCGGCCGCGTCGGACGAGTCCGCCTGCTCGGCGTCGTCCACCGCGAGACCGATGCCGCTGGTTTCGGTCGCGCCCCACACCGACCACTGCCGGGCCGCGGGGAACACGCCGCGCAGTTCGGCCGTGAGCTCGACGGGAGCGACCGGGGACGCGGCGCGTTCGGCGCGATGACCGGCTTTGCTGATCCGCGCGATGCCCTCGGTGCACAGCCCTTCGGCGCGCAGTTCGGCGAGTTCGGGCAGCAAGCCCGCGAAGATCCGCGGCGTCGCGGAGACCATGTCGATCCGCTCGGCGGCGATCGCCTCGGCCATGCCTCGGGCGTCCCGGGTGAGCACCACGGTGCCGCCGACGGCGAAGGTCGGCAACAGCTGATCGACGCAGCCGCTGGCGTGCGCCAACGGCAGCAGTACCAGGTTGCGCAGGCCGTCGGTGGGCAGGTCCAGCGCGGCGACCACCGAGCGCACGGCCGACAGTAGATTCTCGTTGGTCAGCTCCACGCCCTTGGGCGTGCACGTCCCGCTTGTGTAGCTCAGCAGTGCCAGGTCGCCCAGCGCCGCGCCGTCGTCGATGTAGGCGGCGCCGTCGGGCAGCTCGGCGCCCTTGGGGCCGAGCACGAAATCGGCACGGCTGTCGGCGATCACACGCTCGGCCACCGCCTCGGGCAACCCATCGTGAACCAGCACGGGTACCGCGCCGCTGAGCAAGGCGCCGAGGAATGCCTGCACCCAGCGAGCGCCGGAGGGCATGTGCACGGCGACCCGGTCGCCGTATCCGATGCCGTGCTCCTGTAAGCCGCCCGCGATCCGGGAGGCACAGTGCCACAGCTCGCGGTAGGTCAGGCGCGGGCCGCCGATCTCCACCACGGCTTCGCGGTTACCGAAGGCGTGCACTTGCAGATCCAGCAGTTCGGTCAGCGCCGGTGTGAGGTTTCCGTAGCGCAGCACCCCGTCGGCGCCCCGGGCCAGCGGGTTGTCCCAGGCGTGCGAGCCGGTGAGGGGATATTCGACGAGCAACTGCGACATTCGTCCTCCGCGTGCCTCGAGGTATCAGGCACTGCGACTATATGACGCATGTCACAACTTCGCTGCGATAGGCGATGAACGTGTCCCAGCTGTCACCGCCCCGAGTAGCGAGCCTTCCCCGGACCCTGCTCGAGGAAACTGCGCACCCCGCCCTTCAGGTCCTCGGTGTCGAACAGCACTCCCGACACCTCGGGCGTCACCGAATCAGCGTGTGCCACACCGCCGGAACGCCAGGCCTCGATGATCTTCTTGGTCGCCGCGTTCGCCTTCGTCGGGCCATCGGCCAGCCGGTGGGTCAGCGCTTTCGCCGCCGCGTCGAGGTCTTCGTGCACGGCGTTGACCACGCCCCACTCGGCCATCGTCGCCGCGTCGTAGAGGTCGCCGGTCATCACGAACTCGCGGGCCCGTCCGGAGCCCGCGCGTTCGGCGAGGCGCTGCGGCCCGCCCATCGACGGGGTCAGCCCGACCACGATCTCCACCAATCCGAACCGGGCCTTCGGCGCAGCGAGCAGGATGTCGCAGGCGAGCGCGATCTCGAAGGCGGCGGTCAGGGTCAACCCGTGCGCGGCGAACACCACCGGGCACGGCAGCACCTCCAGCGGGTGGATGATCTGCGCGAACAGCGTGCGCCACAACTCGGCGCCCTGCTCCGGGGTCAGTCCGTCGAAAACGTGCACGTCGACCCCGCCGGACACCACCTTGCCCTCGGCGCGCAGCAGCAGGGCGCGCGGCGGCCGCGCCGACAGCTCGGCGATATCGGCGATCAGCGCGTCCATCATCGCCCGATCGAAGAGATTGAGCGGCGGATGGGCGAGGGTGAGGATCGCCACTTCCGCGCCGGCGTCGGTGCGGACTCGTTCCAGCCGGGTGGCCTTGGTTTCACTCATCCGGTCAGCGTACGAGGTCGATCTGTAAGACTGTCGATGTGACCAAGTCGGCCAGTGAACGCGGTTCCTACGTCGAGCCCGGGGAGTTCAAGAGGGACACGAACTACATCACCACCCGGATCACGGCCGACGGCCGCGACGGCTACCCCGTCGAGCCGGGGCGCTACCGGCTGGTCGCGGCGCGCGCCTGCCCGTGGGCCAATCGAACGCTGATCGTGCGCAGGCTGCTCGGACTCGAGCCGGTGCTCTCGCTCGGACTGTGCGGGCCCACGCACGACAAGCTCAGCTGGACCTTCGATCTCGACCCCGGCGGCGTCGACCCGGTACTGGGCATCCCCCGGCTGCGCGACGCCTATCTGGCCCGGTTCCCTGACTATCCGCGGGGTATCACGGTGCCCGCCGTCGTGGACGTGCCGACCGGGCAGGTCGTCACCAACGACTACGCGCAGATCACGCTCGACTTCTCCACCGAGTGGACCGCGCACCACCGGCCCGGCGCACCGCAGTTGTACCCGGAGCCGCTGCGCGCGGAGATCGACGAGGTGAACCTCGCGGTGTTCCGCGACGTCAACAACGGCGTCTACCGCTGCGGGTTCGCCGGGGCGCAGGACTCCTACGACGCCGCCTACGACCGGCTCTTCCACCGCCTGGACATGCTCTCCGAACGCCTTGCCGCGCAACGGTATCTGGTCGGCGACACGATCACCGAGGCCGATGTCCGGCTGTTCACCACACTGGTCCGCTTCGACGCGGTGTATCACGGGCACTTCAAGTGCAACCGGTCCAAGCTCAGTGAGATGCCGGTGCTGTGGGCGTACGCGCGCGATCTGTATCAGACCCCCGGGTTCGGCGACACGATCGACTTCGGTCAGATCAAGACGCACTACTACGTGGTGCACCGCGACATCAACCCGACCGGAATAGTTCCCAAAGGCCCTGATCTGGCGAACTGGCTCACCCCGCACGGCCGGGAGGCCCTCGGCGGCAGGCCGTTCGGTGACGGAACCCCGCCGCCCCCTCCGCCGTCGGGCGAACGCGTGCCCGCGATCGGCACTCCCGCGTAACGGGGCGTCCGGACGACATCCGTCCGGACGAGAGCGAGGCAGCCGCCGGTGGAACCGATGCGGCTGGGTACTTCGTTGTCATGACGAGCTGACGGCAACCGGTGCCATACAGTTCTACCCAGCAGACCGGAAGAGGAGGATGCCGCCGATGCTCAAAGGCGCGTTCGAGAAGACGGTGGTCGAACTGCTCGACACCGGGTCCCGCCTGCAGGCCCCCGCGGTCGCCAAGTACGTGGACCGAATTCGTCGCTCCCATCCGGATGACAGCCCCGCGCAGATCATCGACCGGCTGGAGAAGCAGTACCTGCTCGCGGTGACCGGCAGCGGCAGCGCGGTCGGCGCGACGGCGGCCGTTCCCGGCGTCGGCACCGTCGCGGCCATCGCCGCCGTCAGCGCCGAGACCACCTTCTTCATGGAGGCCTCGGCCGTGTTCACCCTGGCGGTGGCCGCGGTGCACGGCATCTCGCCGGAGGACCAGGAGCAGCGCAGGGCGCTCGTGCTGGCCGTCGTGCTCGGCGAGAGCGGCATGCAGATCGTGCAGAAGAGCGTGGGCAGTTCCGCGAAGAACTGGGGCTCGGCCTTCGCCAACCGCATCCCCGGATTGTCGAGCATGAACGATTCGCTGCTGAAGCGGTTCATCATCCGGTTCATCACCAAGCGCGCCGCGCTGATGGCGGGCAAGGTGCTGCCCGCGGGCATCGGCGCCGTGATCGGCGGCGCGGGCAACCGCGCCCTGGGCAAGGCCACGATCAACAACGCGCGCAAGGCATTCGGGAAGCCGCCTGCCACCTGGCCCGGGCACCTGATCATCGACGCCGATCCGTTCACCGCGATCGACCCGGCCAAGCCTCGACCTCCGGCCGAGCCACGATGAGCGGGGCGCTGCCGATCGCGTTCGCGGTCCAGGGACTGACCAAGCGGTACGAACTGGCGGCCGCCGTGGCGGACGTCAGCTTCACCGTGCCCTCCGGAGCCATCGCCGCGCTGGTGGGTCCACGCGGCGCGGGCAAGACCACGATTCTGCGGGTGCTGCTCGGACTGGTCGTCCCCACCTCCGGAACCGCGTCCGTCGGCGGGCCCGGTGCCCGGCGCAACGGCACGGGCTCCGCGAGCGTGATCGGCGGCGTCCTCGCGCCCCGCGGACTGCCTCCGGCCCGTACCGCGCGAGAGCACCTCTGGATCCACGCCGCCGCGGCGAACGTCGCCGACAGCCGGGTGACCGAGGTACTCGAACTGGTGGGGCTGGACGAGCACGCCACGACCAAGACCGGCGTCATGTCGATCGGGCAGCAGACCAGGCTGGCCCTGGCCACCGCGCTGCTCGCCGATCCTCCGCTGCTGGTGCTCGACGATCCGATGGACGGGCTCGACGCCGCCGAACGCGGCTGGCTGCACGACTTCCTGCGCGGCCACACCCGCCGCGGCGGCAGTGTCCTGCTGACCAGCGAGAGCCTCGGCGCCGTACTGCCCGCCGCCGACCAGCTGGTCGTCCTGAACGAGGGCACGGTGGTGTACCAGGGCACTCCGGCGCGGCTGCGGCGCGGGCACCCGGACCGTCTGGTGGTCGCGGCGTCCACGCCCATCGCGCTGGCCACCATGCTCGCGGCACAGGGATTCACCGACGCGGTGATCCGGCCGGACGGTCGCCTCGCCGTCGCCGAAGCGAGCGAAGCGCAGATCCGCACGGCCGCCACCGCGGCGCAGGTGCGCATCGATGGCATCGTCGCCGACCCGATCCATCCCGACCGCGTGCTCGCGTCGCTGACCAAACCCACCGCCGCGCCCGCGCCGCACTACCCGGGTCTCGCCGCGCCCGGCGCCCAGCCACCCTCGCCGACGCCCTACGGAATCCCACGATGATCACCATCCTGCCCGCGGACCTGGTGCCGAACGTCAACTCCGAGGTGCGCAAGGTCGTCACGATGCCGCGCGCCAGGACGCTCGCCGCCGCGCTGCTCGCCGTGGCACTGTTCGCGAGCCTCGTGTCGGCGAGCCTGGCCGGGCCGCCGGATCCGCGCGGCCAGCCCGCCACCGGCGCGGCGACGATCGGGCTCTACGTCGCACTGGCGCTGGTCGTGCTCGCGGCCGCGGTCTTCGGCGCGGTGGGCACCGGCGCCGAGTACCGGTACCACAGCATGGCGGTGACCGCGCTGTTCACCGCCGACCGCGACCGGCTCGCCGCCGGGAAATTCCTGGTAATCGGGTGTTGTGCGCTGGCGGCGGCGGTAGCGGTCGAGCTGGTGTCGGTCGGGGCCCTGTTCGGCGTCGGACACGGCAAGGTCGCCGTCACCGGGGAGTTCTTCGCGGTACTCGGCGGCGGACTGCTCGCCGCGGTCTGCTGGTCGCTGATCGGCGCGAGCGCGGGCATCCTGCTGCAATCCTCGACCAGGGCCGTGCCGCTGCTGCTCGGCTGGATCGTGCTCGCCGAACCCTTGATCTGGCTGATCGCCCGCGGCCTCGGCATTCCGGGCGTGGTCACCCTGCTGCCCGTCTCCGCGACCGTCGGCACCGTGGCGGTGGGTTCCTACCCCGACAGCGATCTACTCGCCCCCACCCCGGCCGCCGTCGTGGTCTTGCTGCTGTGGACCATCGGCCTGGGCGCCGCGAGCTGGTGGAGCCTGCGCACCCGCGACCTGTGATCCGCGGCCGGTAGGGAACAACGGCTTGTCGGCCGGTGTCGGTACCGTCGATGACGAACGCGGTACGACAAAGGGGGCGAGCGAACGACGTGGACGGGGGACGTAGACCCGGCTGGATACGCAGGCTGTGGGCCGAATGCCTACCGCACCGCGCGGTGCTGGGCGGACTGGCGGCGGCCGTGGCCGGCGGGGCTGTCGTCGAGACCGCTGGGCCGCTGCTGACGAAACGGGCCGTCGACGCGGCGGGGATCGGTGACACGGCGGCGATCAGCGCCGTGGCCGGACTGATCCTGATACTGGCCGTCGGCCGGTCCGCGGCCGGGTTCGGGCGGCGCTGGTTGGCCGGGCGACTGTCCCTGGACGTGCAGCACGCGCTGCGCGTGCAACTGCTGGGCGCCTTGCAGCGGCTGGACGGCGTCGGACAGGACACGCTGCGCACCGGGCAGGTGGTGTCGCGCTCGATCACCGATCTCCAGCTGGTCCAAGGCCTGCTCGCGATGGTGCCGCTGTCGGGCATGGCACTGCTGGAGTTCGGGCTGGCCGCCGCGGTCATGATCTGGCTGTCCCCGCCGCTGGCGGCCGTCGCGCTACTGGTGGTCCCCGCGATCGGCGTGGTGGTCTACCGCATGCGGCCGCGCCTGCACGCGGCGACCTGGTCGGCGCAGCAGCGCGCCGCCGATCTCGCCCAGCACGTGGAGGAGACGGTCACCGGCGTGCGAGTGGTCAAAGGGTTCGGCCAGGAAGCGCGGATGGTCGATCTGCTCGAGCGGCACGGCCGCAAGCTGTTCGCGGAGCGGATGCGCGCCGCGCGGATCGATGCCGGGTTCGCGCCGTCGGTCGCGACGATTCCGCAGATCGGCATGGTCGCCGTCATCGCGCTCGGCGGACTGCTGGCGCTGCACGGCAGCATCGGCATCGGCACCTTCGTCGCGTTCGCCGCGTATGTCGCCGTCATGACCGGCACCGCGCGCATCCTCTCCTCGGTGATCGTCATGGCCCAGCTGACCAGGGCGGCGGCCGAGCGGGTGTTCCAGGTGATCGACACCGCGCCGGTCATCGCCGAGCCCGACCACCCGGTGGAACTGCCGGACGGACCGCTCGGCATCGAGATCGATGCGCTGAGCTTCGGTTTCGACCCCGACCGGCCGGTGCTGCGCGAGCTGGATCTGCGCGTGCGGCCCGGCGAGACGGTGGCGGTCATCGGCCCGGCGGGGTCGGGCAAGTCCACGCTCGCCCTGCTGCTCCCCCGGTTCTACGCGCCGGACGCGGGCAGTATCCGGCTGTTCACCGACGCCACTGCGTCGCACGCCGGCTCCGACACCCGTGCGAACCCGCCCGCCGGGATCCACACCGCCGAAACGGTCGGCGTCGACATCGCCGACGTGCGCGCCGCCGACCTGCGCGCCGCCATCGGCGTCGTCTTCGACGATCCGTTCTTGTTCTCCGACACCATCGCGGCCAATATCGCGCTCGGACGGCCGGAAGCCACCGACGAGGAGATCAGGCAGGCCGCCGTCCAGGCCGCGGCCGACGATTTCATCGCCGAATTGCCCGACGGCTACGACACGGTGGTGGGCGAGCGCGGCCTCACCCTCTCCGGCGGCCAGCGCCAGCGGATCGCGCTGGCCAGAACGCTGCTGGCCCGCCCGCGCATCCTGGTGCTCGACGACGCCACCTCCGCGGTGGACGCGGTCACCGAGGCCGCCATCTTCGATGCCCTGCCCGACAATGGTGGACGGACCACGCTGATCCTCGCGCACCGGGAGTCGACGCTGGCCCACGCCGACCGCGTGATCCGGTTGCCCGCTCCCGCCGGGCACCTCGCTGCCGAGCCGGACCCGGCCGCGACGCCGGTCTCCCAGGGGCGAGCGCTCGACGGTCCCTCCGGTCGCCGCCGCTTCGGCAGCGCGGCGGCCGACATCAGCGAGACACCCGAGTTGCGCAGGACCATCGAGCTCCTCCCGCCCGCCACCGAGCAGCCGGGCATGGACGCGGAGCGGCTCCGCGAGCCGGATCCGGCGTTCCGGCTCACCCGCTTGCTGCGGCCGGTCCGAGCGTTGGTACTGACGGTGATCGCACTGCTGGCCGCGGACGCGATCATCGCGATCGCCTTCCCGCCGCTGGTGCGCTACGCCATCGACGGCGGCGTGCTCGGCGACGACGCCGGGGCGCTGATCCGCGCGGCGCTGCTCGGCACGGTCCTGGCCGGGGCGGGCTGGGCGGTCGGCGCGGCCACCACGATGCTCACCGCCCGCACCGGGGAACGGGTGCTTTTCGCCCTGCGTGTGCGCAGCTTCGCGCACCTGCAACGGCTCGGCCTGGACTACTACGAGCGCGAGCTGTCCGGGCGGATCATGACGCGGATGACCACCGACGTCGACGCGCTGTCGACCTTCTTGCAAACCGGAGTCGCCACCAGCCTGATCGGCCTGCTGACGTTAGTAGGCATCACGGCCGCGCTGCTGGTCATCGACGTCTCCCTGGCGCTGGCCGTGCTGTCGACGGTGCCCGCCCTGGCGATCGCGACGGTGCTGTTCCGGCGGGTGTCCTCCACCGCCTACACCGTGTCGCGCGAGCATGTGTCGGCGGTCAACGCCGACTTCCAGGAGAACGTGACGGGCTTGCGCGCGGTGCAGGCCAACCGGCACGAGCCACGCGCCGCCCGTCGATTCGCCGAGTACTCCCAGCGTTACCGCAACAGCCGGTTGCGGGCCCAGCGGGCCATCGCGCTCTATTTCGCGTTCGTCGTCGGATGGGCGGACGTGGCCTTGGCGGCGGTGGTCTACTTCGGGGCGCGCGAAGTCGCCACCGGCGCCACCAGCGCGGGCACTCTGGTGGCGTTCGTGCTGTATCTGGAGCTGCTGTTCGTGCCGATCCTGCAGCTGTCCCAGGTCTTCGACAATTACCAGCAGGCCAGGGTCGGCCTGCGCCGGATCGGGGACCTGCTGCGCACGCCCTCCTCGATCGCCGCCGATTCGGCCGACCCGGTGCCCATCGACGGCGGGCTGCGCGGTGAGGTGATGTTCGACGACGTCCGCTTCCGCTACGCGGGCAGTCGCGTTCCCGCGCTGGACGGCGTCTCGCTGCACATTCCGGCGGGCTCCACCTTGGCCCTTGTCGGGCCGACGGGCGCGGGTAAGTCGACCGTCGTCAAGCTGCTGGCACGGCTGTACGACCTGCCCCCGGACTCCGGTTCCGCCGGTGAAGCAGAGCCCGCGGCCGCCGCACCGAAAAGCGAAACCGGAGTAGTCGCGGATGCCCCGGGCGCGATCCGGGTGGACGGCGTCGACGTCCGCGACTACCGCCTCGCCCAGTACCGCTCTCGGCTTGGCATCGTCCCCCAGGAAGCTCACCTGTTCACCGGCGACGTGGCGAGCAACATTGCATTCGGGAAACCATTCGCGACACCCGAGGAGATCGCCGCGGCCGCCGCCGCGGTGGGCGCGACGGAGATGATCGCCGCCCTTCCGCTCGGGATGAACCAGCCGGTCGGTGAGCGCGGGCGCGGTCTGTCGGCCGGGCAGCGGCAGCTGATCGCCCTCGCCCGCGCCGAACTGGTCGCTCCGGACTTGCTGCTGCTCGACGAGGCCACCGCGACACTCGACCCGGACGCCGAGGCATCGGTGCTGGCAGCGAGCCGGTCACTGAGCCGGGACCGCACCACGGTGCTCGTGGCGCACCGGCTCGGCACGGCCGCGCGCGCCGACCGGATCGCCGTCGTCGATCATGGGCGAATCGTGGAGATCGGCTCCCACGCGGAGCTGCTCGCGGCGGGCGGGCCGTATACCCGGCTGTGGGCAGCGGCGCAGGCGTCGGAGGGAATATTCTCGAGTGACGCCGGGTCATCACCAATAGGGTCGGGGGTGTCGGGTGGTCGGTGAATCCGCCGATTTGCTGCTGGGCCTATCCTCAGATAGGGCGCATCGGCGCGCAATCCGCTGATCCCCGTGCCGGGCACGTCACAAACGTCGCAGCGCGAAGAACGAAATGAGGCGAACACCTGCTGTGAGCAGCTCAACTTCCCAGTTCGGACAGAACCAGTGGCTAGTCGATGAGATGTATCAGAAGTTCAAGCAAGATCCATCTTCGGTCGACGAGAGCTGGCACGAATTCCTGGCCGACTACACGCCTGAGGTGAGTGGCGACTCCGGCAACAGCCAGTCCGCCCCCGCGCCCGCGCAGGCTGCCGCTCCCGCACCGGCTCCGGCGGCCGCCAAGCGCAACGACGCCAAGCCCGCCGGCACCAAGCCCGCCTCCCCCGCGGCTCCGAAAGCGCCCGCACCGGCCGCCGCGAAGCCCGCACCGGCCGCCGCCAAGCCGGCCGCGGTGAACGCGCGCACCCCGCAGACCACCCCGGCGCCGACGTCGAACGCCGCGCCGACCTCCGGCCCGAAGCAGGCCGACACCGCCGCCGACGAGTCGAAGGTGCTGCGCGGCGCCGCCGCCGCGGTGGCGAAGAACATGGCCGCCTCGCTGAGCATCCCCACCGCGACCAGCGTGCGCGCCATCCCGGCCAAGCTGATGATCGACAACCGCTTGGTCATCAACAACCACCTCGCCCGCACCAGGGGCGGCAAGATCTCCTTCACCCACCTGCTCGGCTACGCCATCGTGCAGGCGGTCAAGGCCTTCCCGAACATGAACCGGCACTACGCCGAGGTCGACGGCAAGCCGAACGCGGTCACCCCCGCGCACACCAACCTCGGCCTGGCCATCGACCTGCCCGGCAAGGACGGCAGCAGGTCGCTGGTGGTCGCGGCCATCAAGGGCTGCGAGGCGATGACCTTCGGGCAGTTCCACACCGCCTACGAGGACATCGTGCGCCGCGCCCGCGACGGCAAGCTCACCGCCGAGGACTTCTCCGGCGTCACCATCTCGCTGACCAACCCGGGCACCATCGGCACCGTGCATTCGGTGCCTCGCCTGATGAACGGTCAGGGCGCGATCATCGGCGCGGGCGCGATGGAGTACCCCGCCGAGTTCCAGGGCATGAGCGACGAGCGCATCGCCGATCTGGGCGTCGGCAAGCTGATGACGCTCACCTCCACCTACGACCACCGCATCATCCAGGGCGCGGAGTCCGGTGACTTCCTGCGCACCATCCACCGGCTGCTGATCGCCGACGAGTTCTACGACGAGATCTTCCACGGTCTCGGCGTGCCGTACGAGCCGATCCGCTGGCGCAAGGACATCCGCGAACGCGGCGTCGACAAGAGCGCGCGCGTGCTGGAGATGATCGCGGCCTACCGCAACCGCGGCCACCTGATGGCCGACACCGATCCGCTGCGGCTGGTCAAGGAGAAGTTCCGCAGTCACCCGGACCTGGACGTCACCCAGCACGGGCTCACGCTGTGGGACCTGGACCGCACGTTCAATGTGGCGGGTTTCCACGGCCAGGACCAGATGAAGCTGCGCGACGTGCTGTCCGTCCTGCGCGACGCCTACGTCCGCCACGTCGGTGTGGAGTACACCCATATCCTCGAACCCGAGCAGTTGCAGTGGATCCAGGAGCGGGTCGAGCAGAAGCACGCGAAGCCGACGGTTGCGCAACAGAAGTACATCCTGAACCGGCTGAACGCCGCGGAGGCCTTCGAGACTTTCCTGCAGACCAAGTACGTCGGGCAGAAGCGCTTCTCGCTGGAGGGCGCAGAGGCCGTCATCCCG
Source organism: Nocardia sp. NPDC041819 (assembly GCF_055590505.1). Taxonomy (NCBI): domain Bacteria; kingdom Bacillati; phylum Actinomycetota; class Actinomycetes; order Mycobacteriales; family Nocardiaceae; genus Nocardia; species Nocardia sp. NPDC041819. The sequence continues at coordinate 144,138 of NZ_JBVJAP010000015.1, forward strand.
ATGATGGACGCGGTGATCGACCAGTGCGCCGAGCACAGCCTCGACGAGGTCATCATCGGCATGCCGCACCGCGGACGGCTCAACGTGCTGGCCAACATCGTCGGCAAGCCCTACTCGAAGATCTTCACCGAGTTCGAGGGCAACATGAACCCGGCCGCCACGCACGGCTCCGGCGACGTGAAGTACCACCTCGGGGCGCAGGGCACCTACCTGCAGATGTTCGGCGACAACGAGATCGAGGTCTCGCTCACCGCGAACCCCTCGCACCTGGAGGCGGTCGACCCGGTCCTGGAGGGCCTGGTCCGCGCCAAGCAGGACCTGCTGGACAAGGGTGACGGGGCCGAGGGCTTCTCGGTCGTGCCGCTCATGCTGCACGGTGACGCCGCGTTCGCCGGTCAGGGCGTGGTCGCCGAAACGCTGAACCTGTCGGGCCTGCGCGGCTACCGGGTCGGCGGCACCATCCACATCGTGGTGAACAACCAGATCGGCTTCACCACCGCGCCGGAGAACAGCCGCTCCACCGAGTACTCCACCGACATCGCGAAGTTCATCGGCGCGCCGATCTTCCACGTCAACGGCGACGACCCGGAGGCGTGCGACTGGGTGGCGCGCCTGGCGGTCGACTTCCGGCAGAAGTTCCGCAAGGACGTCGTCATCGACATGATCTGCTACCGCCGGCGCGGCCACAACGAGGGCGACGACCCGTCGATGACCCAGCCGTGGATGTACGACGTCATCGACACCAAGCGCTCGGTCCGCAAGGCGTACACCGAGAGCCTGATCGGCCGCGGCGACATCTCGCTGAAAGAGGCCGAGGACGCGCTGCGCGACTACCAGGGCCAGTTGGAGCGGGTGTTCAACGAGGTCCGCGAGCTGGAGAAATACTCCCCAGGGCCGAGCGAGTCGGTCGAAGGCGACCAGCCGGTGCCCGCCAGCGTCGTGACGGCCGTGGACAAATCCATCCTGCAGCGCATCGGCGACGCGTTCCTCAACGTGCCCGACGGCTTCAACGTGCACCCGCGCGTCAAGCCGGTGCTGGAGAAGCGCCGCGAGATGGCCTACGAGGGCAAGGTCGACTGGGCCTTCGCCGAACTGCTCGCCTTCGGCACTCTGATCGACGAGGGCCGCGCGGTGCGCCTGACCGGTCAGGACTCCCGCCGGGGCACGTTCACCCAGCGGCACGCGGTGATCATCGACCGCAAGACCGCCGAGGAGTACACCCCGCTGCACAACATCGGCAGCGAGAACCCGGGCTGGTTCGCCGTGCACGACTCGGCGCTGAGCGAATTCGCCGCCGTCGGCTTCGAATACGGCTACTCGCTGGGCAACCCCAACGCGCTGGTGTTGTGGGAGGCGCAGTTCGGTGACTTCGTCAACGGCGCCCAGTCGATCATCGACGAGTTCATCTCCTCCGGCGAGGCCAAGTGGGGCCAGCTCTCCGACGTCGTGCTGCTGCTGCCGCACGGGCACGAGGGCCAGGGCCCGGACCACACCTCCGGCCGCATCGAGCGCTTCCTGCAGTTGTGCGCGGAGGGCTCGATGACCGTCGCGGTGCCGTCCACTCCGGCCAACTACTTCCACCTGCTGCGCCGGCACGCACTCGACGGCATCCGCCGCCCGTTGATCGTCTTCACCCCGAAGTCGATGCTGCGCAACAAGGCCGTGGTCTCGGACCTGAAGGACTTCACCGAGAGCAAGTTCCGCTCGGTCTTCGACGAACCCGCCTACGAGCAGGGCATCGGCGACCGCAGCAAGGTCAAGCGCGTCCTGCTGACCAGCGGCAAGCTCTACTACGAGCTGGCCGCCGAAAAGGCCAAGCAGAAGCGCGAAGACGTGGCGATCGTGCGCATCGAGCAGCTCTACCCGCTGCCCGTCCGCCGCCTGAACGAGGCCCTGGAGGGCTACCCCAACGCCACCGATCTGGCGTGGGTCCAGGAGGAACCGGCCAACCAGGGCGCGTGGCCCTTCTTCGGCCTCAACCTCCCCGAAACCCTCCCCGCCCGCTTCGCCAACACGAAGCTGCGCCGCATCTCCCGCCGGGCGATGTCGGCCCCGTCGTCGGGGTCGAGCAAGGTGCACGCGGTGGAACAGGCGGAGATCATCGCGGAGTCGTTCGAGCCGACGAGTTAGTCCTGCTCCTGAGCCGGGCCGGATCGCTCTGTCCTCCAGAGCGGTTCGGCCCGGTTGTTTTACGAAACATTACGGTTCAGACTGCCCAACCAAGCCGGGTCCGGCGTCCCTACGGCACCAGCGACCGCATGGTATAGGCACTCGGGCGCTATCCCCGGAATGCGGGTGGCTGCGGCTCGGCTTCGACGCTCTCCGCGACGAATTCACCCGATAGATGAACGCGTGGGTGTTCGGGGTACATCGATTGCACCAGTTGGACAATGGTTGCGGCTATAGGTACCGCAGTGTTTGACGTGCAACGTGAAGGACCGATCGGGCCGCCAGACTGGTGACGTACGGGTCGTCGACAACGTGCTGAAGACTGCCGGGGGTCATCGCGGCAGCGCATGAGGCGAAACCGCCGGTCACCGCCGAAACTGTCGCGAAATGGCACGCGGATCAGGGTCGGCTTCCGAGATTGGCTTGGTCGCTCAAAGTCTCGCGGAGGAATGTCATTGCGGCGGCGGCATCCGGGTCCTCGACGTATGGGCGTGACGTGGCCTCAACTTGGTGCTGCGCGTCCGACTGTGCACGCTGAATAGTCTCCAGCAGTACTCGCGCGAGCCGGGCTTCGCCAAGGCGAAGCGCCTGTGGAGTGAGCCGCAAATCGGTGACCTTGCCGTACGCGTCCACCGTAGCGCTCAACTCCCCGTTACGAGAGCCTGCACGGACCGAGATCCGTGCGAGCGCCTGCGCCATGGCGTTATTCTTGCGCCGCCATTCTGCGGCAACTCGACACTGCTCGTCGTTCCATCGATCCAGATAATCCACGACTACTCCTGAAAATCAGAGGGGTGTACTTTGCTGGACTACTCCCGGAAAAATCCCACCTGATAGTCGTATGCGTCATCTATCATGAACGGTTCTCCAATGTATCGAGCCAGCTCGACTACCTGCGCGCAGGAAATGTCGCAGCCATATATCTCAATACGTTCATCAATATCCAGCATCCGCTTCAGGCCCGCAAGGTCGATGCCGCGCAGTGGATACTCGGCGACCAAGCACCCAGACTTCCCATCATAGGCTTCCAAATATGCCAACTGCTCCACCATGGCTTTTATACATACCTTTGCGATTCCCAGACCACTCAACTGCGCCATGCGGCGAACGGTCCTCTGGCTGGCGCAGCCGGTGGACAGATACGGCCGAGACCACCGAGGGCACAGAGCCGCTCAGTCGCTGTGAAAGCCGACGAAATACAACCGGGATTCATCAACACCAAATGGCCCATCGATGAATCTAGCCAACTCGGTCAAGTTCGGCGGGTATACAGGATGTTCGGCTGCCTCGATCGGATACTCACCCTCATCGAATCCCAGAATATCCTTCAATGTTGATCCATCCATTCCGTTCAACAGATAGTCTCGAATGAATTCCTGCGAGTCTTTATCATATTCCTCGAGGTACCACATTCTCTACCGTCCTGGTTTGCGCGAGGGGTCAGGCGGTTTCGTCTGCGCCCCAGTGTTGGGATCGTACTCACCTAGATGCTTGCCGTTTTTGCCGTACTTCTCAACTGCACCGTGCTGATAGTCCCACTCGTAGGTATTGCCGTCGGAATCTTTCCAACGCTTCCGCCACCTGGGTGCCTGCGGTGGAATTTTCTTGGCACCGGGGAATCCCGGCAATCCACCCTTTGGCGGTGGTACATAGTTGTGATTACCTGCACCTGCGTTCGTACTGGCGTTGAACTGGGTGGGGTTGGCCTCGAGGAGAGGCTGCAGTTCGGTGGCGACACCGATGACTGCCGCACCTGCGGCGACGGTCACACCGGTGGCCAGGGCAGCGGCTGCGTCGAACGCGATCAGGACGGTGACGATGGCTGCGCCGGCGGAGCTGCCAGCCGCGGCTGTCGTCCCTACTGCGCCTGTACCCGCTGTGAAGATGCCGACCAACACCCCGGCAATAATTCCGACGCCGAGCGCGCCCGCGAGGATGGCAAGGATCTTCTGGTGCGCGTCCTCGATCTGCTGCGCCCAGTCGTCACATGCGTTGGCCAGACTCTCGTATTGCGTAGCGACCGTCTCGACGCTTGTGAACACTGCGTCCATCTGAGCAAGCGCCTGTGGCAGTTCATCCGAGGCGATTTCCTCGAGGTTCAGCCACGCCTGACCGGTTCCGTCGCTGGCATTGCGTAACCCTTTGGCCGCGTCTCTCCACGCTTTTCCGAGTCTGCGCAGCTTGTCCGGGTCTCCGTTCGGCCAGGTGTGGCCCTGCAGCCAGCTGCTGACCAGTTCCCATCCGAACGGCGGGTCGGTGTCACCGCCGAATGCACCCTTGAATATCGGTGCCGTCGTGGTCTCGAGGACCGAGGGCGACGGGTCCGGCGTCTCAGGAGGCGTCTTGTTGAGCTTTTCGGTATTGACATGATTGACAGCGGTGAACGCAAGCAGGTCATGGAGCTTGCCGAATGCGTTGACGATATTTGTTCCGGCGGCCACGGCGTTGAATGCGGCCGGGTCGTAGCTGCCGGCCCAGGTGCGGCCCGCGCTGTCGCTGCCCGCACAGCCCCAGTCTTTGTCCAGTGCCCCTGCGAGCGTTCGCATGACACCGTCGGCGTTGTTGCGGGCCGCTTCGTACAGTGCCGCTGCACTGTACAGGACGCTCGGGTCCATGGTGATGGGCGCCATCAGGGCCACATTCCCCGGTTGTGAGCAACATTGGCCAGGTATCGGTCCCGAGCTGTGCTGGCGGCGTTTTCGAGTTCCGTCAGAGCCGTCTTCATGTCGTTCATCTCACGATGCCAGGTGTCATGTTTCGACCGGTGCGCCTCCGCCGCCGCGCCTTCCCACTCGATGTGCAGCGCAGCCACTTCGCGCTCGACATCGGCGATGCGTTGTTCGATCTGCTGACCGATTCGTCGAGCCTTCTCGACTACGGCCAGAATTCGGTCGGTGTCGGCAGTGTAGGCGGACATCACGAATTGCCCAGGTTGAACTGAACGTACGTAAGGTCGCCGGCATTGCTGTTATCGGTCTTCACGTACCTGTCAGCGGCCTGATGTATCAACGCCGCATCCTCGCTGAGAGCGGCGGCAACCTTCCGTGCCGAATCCACCCACTCGGTCCACAGCGCGGCGTGCGAATCGGCCGCCTCGCCGGTCCAATCGGCGGACATCAGCGCGTCGGCTTCCTTGCGCAACGCCTCGACGTCGTCCCAGAACTCGTTCGCCCTTGCCGATATCCGGACGGCTGCGGCGTGCATCTGTTCAGGGTTGCTATGCACCTTGCGACGCTACCACGACGACGTGGCCAATCAGCGAGTGTAATTCCGGAGCGGGAGTGGAGCTTTCGGTTCTCATAACGTCGCAGTCCATCGCATCATGCGATCTCGCTGCGCAGGGAAGCGGTCCGTACCCTCAGCTCGACTTCGGACACGTCGGCAGCTGGCACACGCTCATCAGCGATTCACAATCATGAGATCACCTGCCAACGTGCGGCTTTGTCGCCGGTTCGCAAGGCTCGGATGCGATGTCGCAGGGAGATGGACGGCTTCGTCCAGAAACCGGTCGCGGGTGGTGAGGGCGTTTCCCAGAGCATGCCGATGAGGAGTACGATCAGGGCCAGTTCGTTGTAACGCGCTCAGCCGATTCGATCGCGGTGTGCAGGTGCATCGCCGAGAGCGGGGACGGGCGGCGGCGCGGTCGCGCAGCATAATCCCGTCGATGACTTCAATCACGAGATACACCGCCTCAACGAGGCGCCGAGCACCGCGTCGAATACCTGCGGCGCCCCGGGGTGACGGATGCGTGCGGTCACCCGCGCTTCCTGGCGGAAGCGCTCAGTGGACTCCTCGCTGAGAAGCGCAATGCATAACTCGCGGCGAGTCGATTCCGGCGGCACGGCCGTCCGTTCGATGGATACGGACCGGAACGGGCAGCGAGAGGAGTAATCATGGGTACGACCAACCAACCGCCGCAATTGTCGCGCCACGCCATGCGGCATGGCTAGCATCTGACGCGATGCACGTTGACTTGATGCTCGATTCACTGGATGGACTGTCTGTGGGGGATGCGCTGGGCGCGGAATTCCCCATCATGGGCCGGTCGATTCCGGATCTTCGGGCGGGCGATCTTCCTGCCCGACAGTTGGGCTGGACCGACGACACCGAAATGGCATGCACCGTAGTCGCTCACCTTTCCAGTCGCGGTCGAATCGACCAAGACCGGCTTGCCACCGCCTTCGCGCAACGGTTCGACCCACGCCGTGAGTACGGCTTCCTCGCGGTCGATACCCTGCGTCGAATCCGCAATGGCATGCACTGGCGGGAGGCGGCCGGGGCCGCGTTCGATCATCAGGGGTCCTGTGGCAACGGTGCGGCCATGCGAGTCGCCCCGCTGGGCGCCTTCTTCGCCGACGATCCGGAAAGAATCGCCGCCGAGGCGGCACGGTCGGCGCAGGTGACACATCTGCATCCCGAAGGCGTCCTCGGCGCGGTCGCGGTCGCCCTCGCGGCCGGTCAAGCCGCTCGTGCTCGCCTGATCGGGAGTCGGCCCACCCCGGAGGGATTCCTTACCGCCCTCCTCGACTGCCTCGACGACGGTGAGACCAGCCGACTGATTCGCCGGGCTCGCACCCTGCTCGAAGCCTCGACGAAGGAGGCCGCAGGGGAACTCGGCAACGGATCCCTGGTCACCGCACAGAACACGGTGCCGTTCACCATGTGGGTCGCGGCAACGCATTTGGACAACTACCCGGCTGCGATCGCCACATGTATTGCGGCGGACGGAGATATCGACACCACGAGCGCCATCGTGGGCGGGATCGTCGCCGCCTACACCGGCGTCGGAAGCCGCCCCGCTCCGATCGCCGGCGTGCCGCAGACCTGGCTTGCCGCGCGAGAACCGTTGCCCGGCTGGTTCAACCCGCCCCTTCGAACACGACGACGCAAGAGATCCGCGTCCAGCCGCGTTCGACAATGGCTTTCCGGCGCATCGTGAGCACGCCTGTGGCGCTGCCGAAATCCTCATCGGGTTGCCACTGCCACTACCTCGACGGCTCCGGGCAGATGACTCAGCGGATTGCCGCGCTGGGCAGCCTCCGCGCTATCTGGTGACTCGAACTCCAGGCTGTCGGGACCGATCGCGACCCCGCCGCGTCAATACCAACAACGGGCAACGCTTTGGTGCTCAATACGCGGATTACAGCGTGCCCGGCCGCGGAAGTCAGCACTTGGGCGTGCGCGGAGTGCACAACGGCAGAAGGTTCATTCGGGCCGGAGTTTCCGTGACGGGCGGCGGCGGGGGAACTGCCTCGGTGGTGAGCACGGGGGCCTGTGTCGGTTGCACGGCGCCGCCCGTGGGCGTCGAGCAGGAGGCCGCCAGTAGCCAGATCATGCCGATGACGAGGAGGATCAGTGCCACCGCGGCGATCTGTTGTGAGCGGTGGCTGCGTGGCTTCGATTTCTCGGAGGTGCGGCCGGGGATGCGCGCGGACAGCGCGGTTATCTGGTCGCGAACCGTGATCCGTGGACGCTCGAGCACAGCGGTCGGCGCGGGGCGGCGCAGTGGCTGCGGTTCGGGGGTGGGTGTGGACCATGCTGTGGGCCGGCTCGGCTGAGGTGCCTGCGGCGGGCGCGGGCGCAGCGGCCGGTCGGGGGCGGGCTCGATCCACGACGACCAACTGTCCGTGAACGACGACGGTGCGGATGCCGGTCGCGCAGCCGGATCCGAATCCTCATCGGCGGGCGAGAGTTCGGGTTCGGTGCGTCCCGCCGTGGTGGGCTCAGCGGCAGCGGGACGTATCGAAGCCACGTACCCAGTGGCGAAGCGTTCTCTCACATAGGAATTCGGCTCGATGCCTTCTTCCTGTGCGGACTTCGCCGCGAGTCGGCCTTCGAAGCGCGGCGGCTCCGGATGATCATCTTCCGGCACTCCGGGCTCGAGCTGCCGCGCGTCCGCGCGAGAGGATGCCGACCGGTGCCCTTCTTCGCCGGCATACGAATAAGTTGGCGTGTCCGACGGCGCGGGCATCGGCGGGGGCTCCGGTGCGAGGAATTCCGGTGCGAAAGGATCCGCGTCGGTAGGTCGCGTCCGCACCGCCCCGGCAACCGGCACCTGCGCGGGAAGCGACTCGGACGCGGGTACGTCTTGGCTGCCGTCCGGAACAGCCGTGTACTCGTGCGGCTGCCGAGCCGTCGACGATGACCGGCCGGCTTGCGGTGCGCCTTCGGCACCGGACCGCGTCGGTGACCCGGACTCCGGGCGTTCAAGCTCTCCGGTATCGGGCTCCAAGGCGTCGGTCTGCCTCGGCGTGGACAGCGACGCGGCCGAGTGATGTACCTCCGAGACCTCGGCGTCGACATCGCCGGAGTCGTCAGGGATTTCGACGACTCGTGTCGATGCGGTGAACCGCGCTGCATCCGGATCGGCGTCCGGCGGCTCGGGCACGGTATCCACCGGTGGTGCGTCCGAACCCGCCGACTCGTCGGCGTCGGACCCATCCGTAGGCGTCCTGTCCTCGAGTTCGGGAGTCTTCCGCGTGACACTCTCCAGCGCCGCCAGCGTCCCGGCCCGCAACTTCTGCTCCGGCGGGAAGCCGTCCGCTGCCAAGTCGTCGACGGTGATCTGATCGCCCAGGTTCAAGTCGGTGAGCAGGGCGTGCGTGCGTTCGGCGGTCCAGATCAGCTTGCGGCTCGCGGTGCGGTGGAACCACGCGCGCAGGTCGGCCTGCCCGGCTCCGAGCACCACCGCGCAACCGCGCCTGCGTGACTCGATGTTCAGCGTGAGGTTCGAATCCTTGGGCGGCACCACGACGATCAGTCCGTCGACGAAGGCGTCGGCGTTGTGCTTGCGCACCAGCGCCTTCAAGTTGAAGACGTTGTTGGTCACCTGGTCGAACGGGCTGCTGTCGTGGTCGCGCACGTGGATCGGGTCGCCCGCGTAGCCGGACAGCCGCCAGCGGCCGTTGGCCTGCACCGACAGGACACCGCCCATCGCCTCCGGGACGGTGCCCTTGACCTCGACGACGACCGCGGCTCTGGGGGTGATCACCACCAGATCGGCTTCTTGCGTTTCGTCCTTGCGCTCGCGGTCGGGTAGGTAACACCCCGAGATCGCGAGTCCCACAATGACGTACTGGCCGGTCCAACCCCGCATCCAGTCGAGCACGCGCTGTTCGGATCGCGGCGCCGTCGTTCGTTCATTGATGACCAACATCGGCGGCCTCCATCGCCGTCCCACACCATCGACCACCCAACGGTATGCGCCGGGTTTTCCGACACAAAATCGAAAGGCACTGGAACAGCGCGGTATTGGCAGCACAAGGGCATGCGGAGTGCGGCGTGTGGGCAGCACCACACTCGTGGGCCGTCCGCCGATCAACTCAGGCGGCGCACGTTCAGACCCCGACCGCCTCTTCGATCTCTTCCTCGGCCGCGCGTTCCGTGACAGGCGCCGCCTCCGTGCGGGCCGGCGTGCGGAGCCTGCGCTCGTAGCCGCCCGCCACCAGGACCAGTCCCGCGCCGGCCGCCAGCCACAGCACCAAGCTCAACACCCGGGTGCCGAACCCCGCACCGCCGTCGAAGTACAGCAGGGTGCGCGCGCCCTCGACGAAACCCGCTCCGTTCCAGAAGGAATGCAGCGCGCCGAAGAAATCGTTCTGCAGCCACGGTCCGTACACGCCGCCCGATGTCGTGAAGTTGAGCATCACGAAAAGCACCATCATCGTCAGCGTGGTCCAACGCCGTAAGAAGGTGTGCAACCCGATGCCCACCGCGAGAATCCCCGCTGAATAGAGCCACGACATCGCCCAGACGGCGGCGTAGTCGTGGTCGACCACATGGAATACCGGCCCGGCGACACCGAGGCCGATAACGCTCACCGCCAGCGATGTGATCAGGCCCAGCAGTGCGCGCAGGCCCATGCTCAGTCCCGCCCCGGCCGCGCCGATCGCCGCGACGCTGCCGTAGGAGCCGATGCTCAATGCCACCAGCAGGAAGAACAGGCCCTGCGCGGTCGGATCGCCGGTACCCGGCGGAGCGATATCGGTGACCTCGACCGGCGCCCCTTGCTGGGCGGCGATGCGGCCGAAGACAGCCTCGGCCGCCATCGCGGTGGTGTCGGAACCGGCCTTCGCGACCAGCGCTTCGTGCGATTCCGGCACATAGGCACCGGCCAGCGTCCGCTCGCGCAACTGCCCTACCGCCTCGTCGCGGCCGGGCAGGGTGACAACCTCGAGTGCGTCTCCAGCGCGGTCCTTCAGTGTCTGCGCCAGCACCTTGACCTGCGGCGTATCACCCACGATGGCCACCTTCATGTGATTGGGCTCGGGCTGGTGGAACGCGCCCAGATACGCCAGTGCCATGCCGAGGCACATCAGCAGCGGGGTGAGCAGATGCGCGGCGACATGTCGAAGTTGATGCATGCGAAGACTCTCCAGAAGGTTGGTAAATACAACTATCGTAGTTGTACTATACAACCATGCGGCAGACTCCAGCATCTTCCACTCGCTCGACCGCGATCCGAACGATCCAGCGCGAACTCACCGCATTCGCCCGCCGAGCCCGCGGCCGGGCCGCCGAGCTGCATCCGGAACTGCCGCTGGTGGCGTCGAGCATTCTGGACCTGGTCATCGAGCGGGACGGCTGCCTGGCCACAGAACTGGCCGGACACTTCCTGCTGGACAAATCCACGGTGAGCCGACAGGTGGCGGCGCTGGAACGGCTCGGTTATCTCACCCGGGAGGTCGATCCGGCCAACCGGCGCAACCACATCCTGCGCGCCACTCCCGCCGGGCAGCGGATCGCCCGGGAGGCCGAACAGCGCCGCCGGGAGGCGTTCGCCGAACGGTTCCGCGACTGGGACGACGAGGACCTCGCCGAACTCGCCGGGTACCTGGTCCGCTACAACGCGGCGGACGACTGATCGTCACACCACCGGCGCGGCAGCGGCCGTAGACCGAATGGGTCGAGATCCGGCAGACGCGAGCAAGACCTCCTCAGCCTCGCAGCGCCGAAGCCAGAGCCGGATCCACCGAGAACGCTATGGCGATCAACGATTCGACCAGCAGGTCGACGAGCTGTTCGCGGGAGATGGGTTCGGAGCGCAGCCAGGTGAGCGTGGATTCCTCGACGAACGCGATCCACCCGCGCATGGCGAGCATGAGCCGGGGATGGTCGGACTCGGCGACCGGAACCGGCGTCTCGGCGAGGATGATGCCGATGATGGCGTCGCGGGTCTGATCGACCAGCGGGGCCAGCTCGGGGCTGACGCTGGTCGGACCACGCAACAGTGCGAGGTAGGACGTGCGGTTCTCGGTGACGTACTCGATGTAGCGCTCGATGGAGTCGCGCAGCATCTCGAACAGGCCGAGCGAGCGGTCCGGGATCACGCGCTCGATCAGTTCGGCGTTGGCGTGTCGCACGATCGCCAACTGGAAATCCTGCTTGGTCGGGAAGTAGTGGAACAGCAGGCCTCGGGAGATGCCGGCCTGGGCGGCGATCTCGCTGACGGAGATGTCGTCGATGGAACGCTCACCGAGCATCTTGGCGCCCAGGGTGATCAGCTGCTCGCGGCGCTCGTCGGGACTGAGCCGCGTGCGCTTGGGGGCGTCCGACTGAGTTCTGGTCACCGGCACATCCTACTGAACGGAAGTCAATACACTGTTGACTCGTGCTCAATAGCACCGTAGGCTGCGTTACATGAGTCGCAAGGTTACAGACAAAGCTGTCGCCGGCCGATCCACGCGCCACGCCAGGACGATCATCATCGGCAGCGGGTTCGCGGGTCTGGGTCTGGCCATCCGGCTGACCCAGCAGGGTCGCAACGACTTCCTCGTGCTCGAACGCGGCAGCGATGTCGGCGGCACCTGGCGCGACAACACCTACCCCGGCGCGGCCTGCGACGTTCCTTCGCACCTGTACTCGTACTCGTTCGCGCTGAACCCGGACTGGTCGCGGTCGTTCTCCAAGCAGGGCGAGATCCAGCAGTACATCCAGGACGTGTCCAAGCGCTACGACGTGCGCGACAAGCACGTCTTCGACTGCGACGTGACCAGCGCCCGCTGGAACACCGAGACCGCGCTGTGGGAGATCGAGTCGAGCAAGGGCAGCTTCACCGCCGACACGGTGGTTTCGGCGGTCGGCGCGCTGTGCGAGCCCGCGCTGCCGGACATCAAAGGCATCAACGACTTCGAAGGCGAGATCTTCCACTCCGCCCGCTGGAATCACGACGCCGATCTCACCGGTAAGCGGGTCGCCATCATCGGAACCGGCGCCTCGGCCATCCAGATCGTGCCCGCCATCGCTCCGAAGGTCGGCCACCTGGACGTCTACCAGCGCACCGCACCCTGGCTGCTGCCGCGCCTGGACCGCCCGTACACGAAGGCCGAGCGACTCGCCTTCAAGCACGTGCCGGGCCTGCAGCGACTATCCCGCGCGGCCATCTACGCCGCGCGCGAGACCCAGGTGGTCGGCCTGGCCAAGGTTCCGGCCCTGATGCAGCTGTTCGAGGCGATCGCGAAGGCGAAACTGCGCTACGAGATTCGTGATCCGCAGTTGCGCGCCAAGGTCACGCCGAACTTCCGGATCGGCTGCAAGCGCATGCTGATCTCCAACGACTACTACCCCGCGCTGGCACGCCCCAACGTCGACGTGGTCACCGACGGCATCGCCGAGGTGCGCGCGAACTCGATCGTCACCGAGGACGGCACCGAGCGCGAGATCGACGCGCTGATCGTGGCGACCGGCTTCCACGTCACCGACTCGCCGACCTACGAGACGATCTTCGGCCGCGACGGGCGCACGCTGTCGGAGGTGTTCGACGAGATCGGCCAGCAGGGCTACAAGGGCTCGACGATCGCCAACTTCCCCAATATGTTCTTCCTGCTCGGCCCGAACGTCGGCCTCGGGCACACCTCGATGGTGTACATGATCGAATCGCAGATCAACTACGTCGCCGACGCGCTGGCTACCATCGACCGCCTCGACCTGCGTACCGTGGAAGTGCGCCGCGACGTGCAGGATGCCTACAACAAGGACTTGCAGGCGAAACTGGCAGGCAGTGTCTGGCTGACCGGCGGGTGCTCGAGCTGGTACCTGGACAAGCACGGCAACAACACCACGTTGTGGCCGGACTTCACCTTCGAATTCCGTCGCCTGACCAGGACATTCGACGTGTCGGCGTACGACATCTCCATTTCCCGAACCGATGTGAAAGCAGTGGCATCGTGAGCAATGACGCTTACTTCAAGAACAAGGTCTGTGTGATCACCGGAGCGGGCTCCGGGATCGGCCGTGCGCTGGCGGAGAACCTGGCTCGGCGCGGCGCCAAACTGGCGCTGTCGGATATCGACGTCGACGGCCTCGCCGAGACCACGCGGCGCTGCGAGCAGCTCGGCGCGCAGGTCAAGTCCGACCGGCTGAACGTGGTCGAACGCGAAGCGGTGATCCTCTACGCCGACGCGGTGAAAGCGCACTTCGGCACCGTGCACCAGGTCTACAACAACGCGGGCATCGCCCACCACGGCGAGGTCATCCGCTCGGAGTACAAGGACTTCGAGCGCGTGATGGACGTCGACTTCTGGGGCGTCGTCAACGGCACCAAGGCGTTCCTGCCGATGGTGATCGAGTCCGGCGACGGCCACATCGTCAACGTGTCCAGCCTCTTCGGCCTCATCGCGATCCCCGGCCAGAGCGCCTACAACGCGGCGAAGTTCGCGGTGCGCGGTTTCACCGAGTCGCTGCGCCAGGAGATGCTGGTGGCCCGGCACCCGGTCAAGGTCACCTGCGTGCATCCCGGTGGCATCAAGACCGCGGTCGCGCGCAACGCCACCTACGCCGAGGGCATCGACAGCAAGTCGGCCGCCTCGATGTTCGACAAGAAGCTGGCCATCCACACCCCCGAGATGGCGGCGCAGACCATCACCGAGGGCGTGCGCAAGGGCCACGGCCGCGTGCTGATCGGCTGGGAGGCCAAGCTGCTGGATCTGTTCGTGCGGGTGACCGCGTCGGGCTACCAGCGGATCGCGGCCAACGTCGAGCGCCGCTTCCTGCCCTGAGCCGGGATCCGAGGAACGACGAATGCGCGACATCGACCTTCCGCTGCCCCTGGCGCGGGCCATACTGAATCCGATCTTCCGGGTGACGCTGAACAAGCGGTTGCCGTTCACGATGCAGCGCAGGCTGCTCGACGTGAGTTCACGGGCGCAGCCGTTGCCCGCGGGCGCCCTCGTGCAGCCCCTGCGCCTCGGCGGCAGGCCCGCCGAGCGGATCGGCTTCGCGGACACCTCCGGGCACGGCGCGGTTCTCTATCTGCACGGAGGCGGATACGCGGTCGGCTCGCCCGCGACGCACCGCTCGCTGGCGGCCCGGCTGGCGCGGGACACCGGGTGCGCGGTCTACGTGCTGGACTACCGGCTGGCGCCGGAGCATCCCTTCCCCGCCGCACTGGAGGACGCCGAAGCGGCGTTCCTGGAGCTCGTGGCGAGTTCGGGTCTGCGGCCGGATCAGATCGCCGTCTCCGGCGATTCCGCGGGCGGCGGCCTGTCGCTCGCGCTCGCGCAGCGCCTGATCGCCCGGCACGGGCAGACCCCGGCCGCGCTCGGTTTGATCGCCCCCTGGGCCGACCCCAACGAGATCCCGGAGCGGGAACGCGATCTGGTGATCAACAAGCCCTGGTCACGAGCCTGCGCGGCCGCCTACCTGGGCGACGGCGACGGGGCCGACCCGGCCTACGCCCCGCTGACCGGTGAGCTGCGCGGCCTGCCGCCCACCTACGTGCAGGTGGACGTCAGCGAGTTGCTGCACCGCCAGTGCGTCGCACTGGTCGCCGCCCTGCGCGATGCGGGCGTACACGTCCGCTTCACCGAGAGCAAGGGCTTGTGGCACGTCGCTCAGCTGCAGGCCGCGCTGGCCGGGCCCGCGTCGGCCGCGCTGCGCGAACTCGCGGAGTTCCTGCGCGAAGCCATTCAACCGGCGGACCTGCGCGAACTAGGATGAAACCCGAGCGGGTCCCCAGCCTGCGGTGATGTACGGAGGCGATTCCGGTGGTCGACCTCACGGCCCCCGCGCAGGTGTCGTAGATTACTGGCGAGTAAACCCACGTGGAAGGGCACTGATGCGAGAGTTCGAAGTCCCGGCTTCCTACACCATTCCGGATGACGCGAACAATTCCGACAACGTCTTCCGCCACGCCGAACAGACACCGAACACGGTGCTGTTCAACGTGCCGAGCGGCAGTGGCGGCTGGCGGGATATCACCGCCGCGGAGTTCGCGAAAACCGTCACCGGGGTGGCGAAAGGCCTGATCGCTTCGGGGCTCGAACTCGGCGATCGCGTCGCCATCATGGCCCCCACTCGCTACGAGTGGGCCGTCCTCGATTTCGCCATCTGGGCCGCGGGCGGCTGCACCGTCGCGATCTACGACAGTTCCGCCGCCGAGCAGGCCAAGTGGATCCTGCAGGACTCGGCCACCAAGCTGCTGATCCTGGACAGCGACAAGCACCGCAAGGTGATCGACGAGATCGAATCCGGGTCGCTGCCGGACCTGCGGGAGACCCTGCAGATCGACAAGGGCGCGCTGGACGAGCTGACCACCCGCGGCGCCGAGCTGGACGACCAGGCGGTGCACGAGCGTCGCGCCCAGGTCGGCGCGCAGTCGCCCGCCACCCTGATCTACACCTCGGGCACCACCGGCCGTCCCAAGGGCGTCATGCTGACCCACGCGAACCTGTACGCGGAGTCCAAGTCCGACCGGATCGCGCTGAACAAGTACGTCACCGAGGGCAAGAAGACCCTCATGTTCCTGCCGCTGGCGCACGTCTTCGCCCGCGCCGTCGCGCTGGCCGCGTTCGACGCGAAGGTCATCGTCGCGCACACCGCCGACTGGTCCACCCTGGTCGAGCAGTTCGGCAGCTACCAGCCGCACTTCATCCTCTCGGTGCCGCGAGTGTTCGAGAAGGTGTTCAACAGCGCCAAGCAGAAGGCGCACGACGGCGGCAAGGGCAAGATCTTCGACGCCGCCGCCGATACCGCGATCGCGTGGAGCGAGGCGCTCGACAACGGCGGACCGGGCATCGCGCTGAAGCTGAAGCACGCGCTGTTCGACAAGCTGGTCTACAGCAAGCTGCGCGCCGCCCTCGGCGGCCAGTGCGAGGCGGCCGTCTCCGGCGGCGGTCCGCTCGGTGCGCGGCTGGGTCACTTCTTCCGCGGCGTCGGTGTGACCATCTACGAGGGTTACGGTCTCACCGAGACCACCGCGGCCATTGCCGTGAACACCCCGGAGCGGATCCGGGTCGGCTCGGTCGGCCGCCCGATCGAGGGTCACGCCGCGAAGATCGCCGAGGACGGCGAGTTGCTGCTGCGCGGCTCCGTCGTGTTCAGCGGCTACTGGGGCAACGCGGAGGCCACCGAGGACGCCTTCGAGGACGGCTGGTTCAAGACCGGCGACCTCGGCGCCATCGACGGCGACGGCTTCATCACCATCACCGGCCGCAAGAAGGAGATCATCGTCACCGCCGGTGGCAAGAACGTCTCCCCCGCGCTGCTGGAGGACTCGCTGCGGGCGCACCCGCTGATCAGCCAGGTGATGGTGGTCGGCGACGGTCAGCCGTTCATCGGCGCGCTGATCACGCTGGACCCGGAGTCGCTGCCCGGCTGGAAGGAACGCAACAGCCTGCCCGCCGACACCCCGATCGAGAAGCTGATCGAGAACCCGGATCTGATCGCCGAGGTGGACGCGGCGGTGGCCGAGACCAACAAGAAGGTCTCGCACGCAGAGCAGATCAAGAAGATTCGTCTGCTGACCATCGACTGGACCCAGGAGACCGGCGAGCTCACCCCGAAGATGTCGCTCAAGCGCGCGGTCGTGATGAAGCAGCACGCCGACGACGTGGCGAGCATCTACAACTGAGCTGATCGCGGTGAGGCGCTGTCCGCTGTTCGCGGACAGCGCCTTTCGCGTATCCCGGCTGGTCCACGACGAACAGTCCCCGGCCACACCACCGGCGCGCGCGCCGCGACCACGACCGAATGCACCGCGAGTGAGATCGCCGGGTCGGAGTTCGTCGGCGATCGAGCGTCGACGACGGTTGCCGACCGGGTCAGCGGTTGCGGCGGCCCACCCGCAGTAGTCTCGATGCCATGGCCGATCTGCGACTGCGCGTGCCGGCCGGGATGCTCTCGGCGGGCCTGACGCTGGGCGTGGCCGAACTCCTCGCGGCTGTTCTCGATCCCGGCAGCGCGCCGCTGCACGTCCTCGGATCGGCCGTCGTCGACCACACGCCCGACGGGTTGCGGGAATGGGCCATCACGACCTTCGGCACCAACGACAAGGCCGCGCTGTACCTGATCATGGGCGTGATCACCGTGCTGGTCGCCGGACTGGCCGGTGCGATCGAACGGACCGGCCGGGCCGCCGGTTCGTGGTTGTTCGTGGGGTTCGGGGTGGTCACGGCATGGGTGGCGGTGACGCGTACCGGTCTGTCCGGCGCGTTGCCTACGGTCGTCGGCGTTGCCGCGGGCATCTACGCGCTGCGCGCGCTGACCCGTCGCATCGATGCGGCCGTCGAGAAGTCCTCTGGCGAAAGCCGAACCGGCGCGACGCTGCCGACCGGCGATTCCGAGGTGCCGACCGAGACCGGTGGGTCGGCGTCCACCCCGGGCGGCGGACATCGAGGGAGTTCCGGACCTGCGTCCGATGTCGACGAAACGTCCGACCCCGCCGGGGGCACCGGTTCGCCTCGGGATGTGCAGGGCACTCCGGCGAGCACGAAAGCTCCTGACGCACAGCGGTACGAAGCAAATCCGGCTGGAGTGACGAACGCGATCGCGCCGGCAGCGGGGGCATCGAGCGCTACCGGGTCGTCCTCGCCGGTGGCCGACACCAACCGGTCCCGCGCTGCGGAGCGCAGGCAAATCTTGCGTGGACTTCTGGTGGTCGGCGGATCAGCCGTGGTCACCGGGGTCGGCGGTCGCGTGCTCGGCGCCCGCCGCAGCGACGTATCCGGCGAGCGCGCCGCGGTGCGGCTGCCGGAACCCTCCGCCCCTGCCGAGCCGGTCGCGCCCGGCGTCGATCTCCGCGTACCCGGGCTCACGCCCTATCTGACCCCGAACGACGACTTCTACCGGATCGACACCGCGCTGATCGTGCCGCAGGTGTCCAAGGACAGCTGGTCGCTGCGCATCCACGGCATGGTCGAGCGCGAGATTCGGCTCGACTGGGCGGATCTGGCGAATCGTCCGGTGGAGCAACACCTGGTCACGCTGGCCTGTGTGTCGAATCCGGTCGGCGGCGACCTGATCGGCAACGCGCGCTGGCTCGGCTACCGCGTGGATCGGCTGCTGGCCGAGGCGGGCCCGCACCCCGACGCGGACATGGTGCTCTCGCGCAGCGCCGACGGCTGGACCGCGGGCACCCCGCTGGCGGTGCTCACCGACGGACGCGACGCCCTGCTCGCGATCGGCATGAACGGCGAGCCCCTTCCTGTGCAGCACGGTTATCCCGCCCGGTTGGTCGTGCCCGGACTCTACGGCTACGTCTCGGCCACCAAGTGGGTGACCGAATTGGAAGTCACCCGCTTCGACCGCGCCACCGCGTATTGGACGCGCCGCGGCTGGTCGGCACTCGGCCCGATCAAGACCGGCACCCGCATCGACACCCCCCGCGCCCGCGGCCGCCTCCAGTCCGGCCGCGTCCCCATCGCCGGTGTCGCGTGGGCCCAGCACCGCGGCATCCGCGCGGTGGAGGTCCAGATCGACAACGGTCCCTGGCAGCAGGCCCGCCTTTCCGAGGAACAGTCCATCGACACCTGGCGCCAGTGGGTCTTCGACTGGGATGCCACCTCCGGCCCGCACACCGTGCGCGCCCGCGCCACCGACGGCTCCGGCGAAACCCAAACCGCCGACCGCCGCGATGTGATCCCCGACGGCGCCACCGGCTACCCCTCCGTCACCCTCAACGTAGGTTGACTTGTCTTTCCGACGGGCGCGAACTAGCAGGCAATGAACACCTGTCGACCGGATAGGATCGGACGAGTCCGGTAGTCGTCGGCCGTTCGAGGAGGGGGCCATGTCCGAAATCTTGGATTGGGCGCGCGAAGAGAACCTGCAGCCGGCGCCGATCACGTTGGAGATCTGGAAGAAGCTCCCCGAAGATTTCTGTCGCTTGGTGGAAGTGGTGAACGGCGAAGCCATTCGGGCCGAGTCGCCTACGAGGCCACATCAAAAGTCCGCTCGCAGGATAGCCGACTTCATCGAGACCGCTGCCGAAGCTCATATCAGCCGTCACCGTAGTGGATGCTTGGACGTCGATATGGATTTCGACGTGCTGCTGTGGGAGCTGCCCAGGATGACGATCCGGCGGCCGGACATCGCACTGTTCGATTGCGCTCCACCAGAACTTCGGCCGTTGCCCGCTTCCATGGTCAAACTGGTGGTCGAAGTGGTCTCACCGGGCACCGAGCGTGTGGACACGGCCGACAAGCTCGCGGAGTACGCGCTGGCCGGGATCCCGTGGTACTGGATCGCTTGGGTGTCGAATAACCGCGTGGATTCGATCGAGATCTACGTACTCGACCATGTGCTCGGCCAATATCGACCACATATGAAGCTGGAGCCCACCGATTCGCCGACCGTGATCGATGTGCCGTTCGAGATCAAAATCGACTGGAGCAGACTCGACGTGCTGGCACGCTGATGCCCGCCCGCAAACGTTATCCGGACGGGCATCAGCGAGGGGTCAACTGCTGAGATCGGCCTTGGCGCGTTCTTGCTCGGATTGCGCCGGGGCGGATTTGCCGTGGCGGATGAACAGCACCGAGGCGGCGACGCCGATGAGCAGGATGGCGGAGGGGAGCAGGGTGGACTGGCTCAGCGCGGTGCTGAAGGAATCCTTGACGAACTCCGGGATCGGCCCCTGGCCCGCGCCGCCTTCGGCGACCTTTCCGCCGCCCAGTCCGTTCGCCGTCATCCGGGCCGCCACCAGTGCGCTGATCGCCGCGCTGCCGAGGACCGAGCCCACCTGGCGGGTGGTGTTGTAGACGCCCGCGCCCGCACCGGCCTGCTGGACGGGCAGGTTGTGGGTGGCGGTGGACGCCAGCGGAGCCCAGATGCAGGCGTTGGCGAAGCCGGCCAGCGCCGCGGCCACCAGGAACCACGCCAGCGACGAGTGCGGTTCCATCAGGGCCGCGAACCAGAACACCGACAGCGCGAACAAGCCGAAGCCGACGGTGGGCACGATCCGCGGGTGCAAGCGGTCGGCGAACTTGCCGACCAGCGGGGCCGAGAAACCGGTCACGATCGCCATGGGTGCGAAGACCAGCGCCGACTTGGTCGGCGACAGCTCCCGCACGGCCTGCAGGTAGAAGTACGTCGGCACCATCAGGGAGGTCACCGCCGCGCCCATCGCGGCGATCGCGGCATTGGACAGCGCGAAGTTGCGGTCACGGAACAGGCTCAGCGGCAGCAGCGGCTCACCCTTGGTCTTGGCCTGGTTGACCAGGAAGACCGCGAGCACCACGATGCCCGCGCCGATCAGCAGCCAGATGCGCAACGACCAGTCGTAGCTGTTGCCCTCCTGGATGCCGAACACCAGCAGGAACATGCCGACGCCGCTGAGCAGCACGCCGGGGATGTCGAACTTGTGCTCGTGGGTCGGCAGTGCGGGCACCAGCCAGACCGCCAGTGCGAAGGCGACGACGCCGACCGGGACGTTCACGATGAAGATCCACTCCCAGCCGAGACCGTCCACCAGCACGCCGCCGAGGATCGGGCCGACCAGTGTCGCCAATCCCGCTACGCCACCCCACAGGCCCATGGCGGCGCCGCGCCGGTCCGGCGGAAAGGTCCGGGTGATGACGGCCATGGTCTGCGGCGTCATCAGTGCGGCGCCGATGCCCTGCGCGGCGCGGGCCGCGATCAGCATGCCGATGCTGCCGGACAGGCCGCACCACAGCGACGCCGTGGTGAATACCGCCAAGCCGATCAGATAGATGTTCTTGGGGCCGAATCGGTCGCCCAGCCGCCCGGTGACCAGCAGCGGCACCGCGTAGGTGAGCAGGTAAGCGCTGGTCACCCAGATCACCTGCGAGATGTCGGCGTGGAGGCTGGTCATGATCGCGGGATTGGCGACCGCGACGATCGTCATGTCCAGCAGGATCATGAAGAAGCCGACAACCAGCGCCAGTAGCGCGGGCCACGGATTACGTTGTGTGGACATCTGTTTCGTTCCTAACTCGGATTATCCGAAAAATTCGAGACGGGTTTCGCCACGCTGCCGGGGGGCACCGGTGGCGACACCGCGGAATCGGCGCCGTCGTAGGCGGAGCGCGCGCCGGTCAGGGGGTCGAAGGTCTCCCATTCGAGTGCGCCGCTGGCCAATTCGGCGGTGAACTCCTTGACCCAGGTGAGTTCGGCGGCGAGCAGAGCCCGCAGATAGGGCAGGGCGATCCAGTAGCGGCGGGGGACGACGTGCTCTTCGGCCCAGGCGCTCAGCATGTCGGCGTCGGCCAGTTCGGTTTCCAGGACGCCGATTCGTTCGCGCAGCAGCGCGAGCACCTCCGGCTTGGGCAGATTGTGCAACTCCCCCAGCGCCACCGGGAAGATCGGATACTCCGGGACGGGACGTCGCACGATCTCGGCGATCCGGTTGCGCAGCGCGTCCCTGCCTCGCCCGGTGATCCGGTAGGTGGTGCGCTCGGGCCGGTTGCCCGCCCGGTCGACGCCCTCGGCGCGGACCAGTTCCTGGTCGGCCAGCCGGGACACGGTGTGATACAGCGAACCGGGCCGCACCTTGACCAGCTTGTCCTCCCGCCGGGCGATCAGCGTCTGGAACATCTCGTACGGATGCATGGGCCGCTCCTCGAGCAGCGCGAGCACGGCGATGGCCAGCGGCGTCACCGATGGATGCGCCTGCCCTTGCCCCATGCCGGGTCACCTCCGTTGCTGATCGGTCGCCGTCCGGCACATTATCGCCGGGCGCCGACATGCTCCACGCTAAATATTCCACGTGGAATATACGGCTCGGAACAGTCTGCGGACAAGACGGATCGTCCCGTGATGAGCCACACAATCCTCGGCCTCGCGTATCGCCGCTCCCGATGACCTCGCGGATACACGACGAGAGGCCACCGAGACGTCAGGTTCTCGATGGCCTCTCGATTTCAGCTCCGGCCGAAGGTCGACACCGTTGGCGACCTGTCCAGCGCCGTTGCTGTTGCAAGACCGGAAATGAAGCGTTGTTCGCCAGGACCGATAGAAGGCCCGATTGCCACACTATGCCGCGGCTCACAATGGCGGCAGTGTCGGAGCCGACATCTATCGCTCGATTCCCGACAGCACCCGCGAGCGGTCGGGCGATTCGGGAGGGAGCGGACCGCCGCGAACGCCAGGCCGGAGACCCTCGCGACTACAGCGCGTGCTTGTCCAACCAAGCACGCGCGACGTCACCCGGCGCGGCGCCGTCGTCCCGGACACTGCGGATCATGTCCGCCAGCTCGTCGGTCGTCAGCTCGCCCGCGACGTAGTTCAGCTTCTTGATCTGCCGCTGGTCGAGCAGGCCTTTGCGGAACAGCGGCAGCACGTTCTCGGCGCGCACGGCGTAGTCGTCGTCGGCCAGCACGGCCAATCCGTCGGTCGCGCCGGGCGTCAGCTCAGGGGGACCACCGAGAAGACCGACTTGAACGCGTCCGTCCAGCAATGCCTTCCGTAACGCGGCCGGATCCGGGAAGGCCACGGTGGCCGCGAAGTCGCACCCGTCGACGCGCTCACGCCCGGCGGAAGGCAGCAGGCCCGGCGTGGTCGCCACACCGGCGGTCAGCCCGCCGCAGCGCGGCGCGAGATCGCCCACCGTCCGCACCTTGTCCTGGGCCGCCGCCTGCGCGGTGAGCAGCAGCCGCGGCCGCAGATCGGCGCCCTCGGCACGGTCGGAGACCACCAGCCCTTCGGGCAGCGCGGCGCTCACCGCCTTCACCACCTCTTCGGGGAGCCGAACCGTCGCGTGTTCGTCGAGGTGGGCGAGCAACGTCCCGGTGTGCTCACCGACCACTTGAACCCGGTCGGCGTCGAGCGCCGCGAGGTAGTCCGCGCGGTTGCCCAGCCCCGGGGCGACCGCGGTGCGCGCGCCGGTCCGCGCCAGTGCGCCCGCGTAGATCTCGGCGAGCACCGACGACTCGATCGAATCACCCGCGGCTACGGTGATCGACGGCGCCGGCTCGTCGTTCCCGCAGGATACGGCCAAGGCGACCGAAGCGACGACCAGCAACCGAGCCAGCACCCGCTGTGACGCGGCCAACACCATCCGGCGACACCAACCCTCCGACGAATCGACACAGCCAACGGGAAAACCCGGAAGCGGGCAGTATGGACACCCAGAATGTACCGGCGGCCGTTCGGTGCCGAGCCCGCGCCCGCCGTCCTGTCGGAAGGACTCTCGTGAAATCCACCCGCACCCCCGACGCCGCCGCCGCGCGTCGGCGGCCCGCCGTGCGCGGCACGTTACGCGCCGCCCGCGTCCTCGCCGCCGCAGCCGTTCTCGCCGCCGCGATGATCCTGTCGGCTTGTGGCAATTCCGATCCGCTCGCCACCGGCGGCAGCTGTTCGGGAGAGGGATTGATCGTCGGTTCGGCGAATTTCCCGGAGTCCGAGACCGTCGCCAACGTGTACGCGGAGGCGTTGCGCGTCAACGGCTTCACCGTGGACACCAAGCTGAATATCGGCAGTCGCGAAGCCTATATTCCGGCGTTGCGGCAGTGCGCCATCTCGGTGATCCCGGAGTACACCGGTAACCTGCTGCAATACCTGGACAAGAACGCCACCGCCACCAGCGCGGCCGACGTGGAGAGCGCCCTCGGCAAGGCCCTCGGTTCCGATCTCGCGATCGGCGTACCGGCACCGGGAGAGGATTCGGACGCCGTCGTGGTCACCCGCGCCACCGCGCAGCGCTGGAATCTGAGCACCATCGCGGACCTGGCCGCGCACTCGGCCGAGGTGAAGTTCGGCGCCCCCGCCGAATTCCAGGAGCGAGCGGGCGGGTTACCCGGTCTGAAGAAGAACTACAACCTCGATATCGCGGCCGGCAACTTCGAGCCGATCGCCGACGGCGGCGGTCCCGCCACCGTGCGCGCGCTGGTCGAGGGCAAGGTGACCGCGGCCGATATCTTCACCACCTCACCGGCCATCGCTCAGAACGATCTCGTGGCGCTGCGCGACCCGAAGCACAACTTCCCCGCGCAGAACGTGGTGCCGCTGCTCAACGCGAGCAAGAAGTCGGACAAGGCGCTCGCGGTGCTGAACGCGGTGTCGGCGCAACTGACCACCGACGAGCTGCTTCATCTGAACGAGGCCGTCTCCGGAGCGGGCAAGACCGAGCCCAAAGCCGCCGCCGCGGCCTGGGTCGCCGCCAAGGGGCTGAACAAGCCGGTGGGCTAGGGAGGGGAATCCGTTGTCCGATATCGAATTCTCCGGTATCAGCAAGACCTATCCGGACGGCACCCACGCCGTCACCGACTTGGATCTGCGCATCGAATCCGGGTCGTTCACCGTGTTCGTCGGCCCCTCCGGCTGCGGGAAGACGACCTCGATGCGAATGATCAACCGCATGATCGTTCCGAGTTCGGGGACGATCACCATTGCCGGACAGGACATTTCGAAAGTCGATCCGGTCCGACTTCGCCTCGGGATCGGGTACGTCATCCAGAGCGGCGGCCTGCTGCCGCACCGTACGGTCGTCGACAATGTCGCGACCGTTCCGGTGCTGCGCGGCGACTCCCGGCGCGCAGCCCGCGCCGCGGCGCTCGAGGTGCTCGACCGGGTCGGCCTGGATCGCTCGCTGGCCCAGCGGTATCCGGCGCAGCTGTCGGGCGGCCAGCAGCAACGCGTCGGCGTGGCCCGCGCGCTGGCCGCGGACCCGCCGGTCCTGCTGATGGACGAACCGTTCAGTGCCGTCGACCCGGTGGTGCGCGCCGAATTGCAGATCGAAACGCAAAGGCTTCAGGCCGAATTGCACAAGACGATCGTGTTCGTCACGCATGACATCGACGAGGCGATCACGCTCGGCGATCGGGTGGCGGTGTTCGGTCCCGGCGGAGTGCTCCAGCAGTACGACCCGCCGCAGCGCCTGCTCGCTCAGCCCGCCACCGATTTCGTCGCCGATTTCGTGGGCCGTGATCGCGGTTATCGCGGGTTGTCCTTCCGCGCCGCGAACGATGTTCCGCTGCACGAGATCCGCACGGCCGTGGCGGACGAGGTGAAACAGCTGCGGCTGGACGCGGGCGAATGGGTGCTGGTGGTGGACGCGGCGAACAAGCCGGTCGGCTGGATGGACGTCACCGGGGTCGAAGGGTTCCGCGCGGGCCGCGCACTGGCCGACAGCATGTCGGCCGGTGGCTCACTGTTCACCCCGTCCGGCGACCTGCGCCAAGCGTTGGACGCCGCGATCTCCTCGCCCTCCGGAACAGGCGTGGCCGTGGACGACTCCGGCGCCGTGCGCGGTGGCGTGCTGGCCACCGAAGTACTCGAGCAGCTGGCCGGCCAGCGCGCACGGGAGGACGCCGAACGCAACCGCCACTTCTTCGAAGAACAGGTGCGATAGGCGGCCATGAGATACCTCGTCGAGAATTTCTCGGAGATCATGGGATTCACCGCGACCCATCTCTATCTCGCGCTGGTGCCGCTGCTGCTGGCCTTGGTGATCGCGATTCCGGCCGGTGCGCTGGTGCGGCGGGTGTCGTGGCTGCGCCGGGTCACGGTGACCGCCGCGAGCCTGGCCTACACCATCCCCTCACTGGCGCTGCTGGTGATCATTCCTCCGCTGGTGGGCATTTCGGCCATCGATCCGCTGAACGTGGTCATCGCGCTCACCATCTACTCCACGGCGCTGCTGGTGATCGCGGTCCCGGCCGCCCTGGATTCGGTGCCCGTCACCGTGCTCGACGCGGCCGACGCCGTCGGCTACGGCCCGCTGCGCCGCACGCTCACCGTGGACATGCCGCTGGCCGTGCCGGTCTTCGTATCCAGCCTGCGGGTGGTGCTGGTGACCAATATCGCGATGGTTTCGGTCGGCGCGCTGATCGGCGTCGGCGGGCTCGGCAAGCTGTTCACCCAGGGCTACCAGCGCGATTACCCAGACGAGATCATCGCGGGCGTCATCGTGACGCTCGCGCTGGCGCTGATCGCCGACCGGGCGGTGTACGCGCTGGGCCGCTGGGCGACGCCGTGGGTGCGCGCGGATGCCAGGACGGCGAAGGCGAAAGGCGCTGCCACATGAATCTGTTCCTCGACGCCTGGCACTACTTCACCGACGGCGCCAACTGGAGCGGTCCGTCCGGTATCGGGAGCCGGATCGTCCAGCATCTCTGGTACAGCTTCCTGACCATCGCCGTCTCCGCGGTGATCGCGGTACCGGTCGGCCTGATCATCGGCCACACCCGGCGGGGGGCGGCGGTGCTGGTCGGGTTCGCCAACGCCATGCGTGCGCTGCCGACCCTCGGCCTGCTGACGTTCCTGGTGCTGCTGCTCGGCCTCGGCCTGGTCCCCCCGCTGCTCGCCCTGGTCACGGTCGGCATTCCGCCGCTGCTCGCGGGCGCGTACGCCGGCATCGCGAACGTTCCCGCCGACGTCGTGGACGCCTCACGCGCCATGGGCATGACCGAGCGGCAGATCCTGTTCCGGGTGGAGGTGCCCAACGCGCTGCCCATCCTGCTCACCGGGCTGCGCGGCGCGACCCTGCAGGTGGTGGCCACCGCGACGATCGCCGCCTACGTCAACCTCGGCGGGCTGGGCCGGTACATCTTCGACGGCATCAGCCTCTACCGCTACGACCGGGTGCTGGTCGGCGCGCTGCTGGTGGCCGTGCTGGCGATGGTGCTGGACGGCCTGCTCGCGTTCGCGGTGTGGGCGAGCACGCCGGGTGTGGACCGGTTGCGCCGCGCGCCACGCCCCGCGGCCGCACCCGCTGCCGAGTCGCAGGCCACCGGCTGATCACGGCGAACACCGTTCCTACGACAAGGACGCCCCGTTCGATATGAACGGGGCGTCCTTGTAGCTGCCTGAGAATGCGCGTTACGCGACGCCCTCGGCGCGGGCGGCCGCGGCGACCGCTTCGGCGACGGCCGGGGCGACCCGCGGGTCCAGCGGGCTGGGCACGATCTTGTCCGGACCGAGTTCGTCGGCGACGACGCTGAGGATCGCGTCGGCGGCGGCGATCTTCATGCCCTCGGTGATCCGCCGGGCTCCCGCGTCCAGCGCGCCCTTGAAGACACCGGGGAACGCCAGCACGTTGTTGATCTGGTTCGGGAAATCACTGCGGCCGGTGGCCACGATCGCGGCGTACTTGCGCGCCACCTCGGGGTGGATCTCCGGGTCCGGGTTGGACATGGCGAACACGATCGACTCCGGCGCCATCGACGCGATGAGCTCTTCGGCGATCAGACCGGCGGACAGGCCGAGGAACACGTCGGCTCCCGCCAGCGCCTCGGCCGCGCCGCCGGTGAGGCCGCGCGGGTTGGTGCGGGTGGCCAGCTCGGCCTTCACCTCGTTGAGGTCGCCGCGCTCGCGGTTCACGATGCCCTTCGAGTCGAGCACGGTGACGTCGCGGACACCGGCGGCGAGCAGGATGTTCGTGCACGCGACACCGGCCGCGCCCGCGCCGGACACCACGACCTTCAGGCCCTCGATGCCGCGGCCCTGCACCTTGGCCGCGCCGTTGAGCGCCGCGAGCACCACGATGGCGGTGCCGTGCTGGTCGTCGTGCATCACCGGGCAGTCGAGCGCCTCGATGACGCGCTTCTCGATCTCGAAGCAGCGCGGCGCGGAGATGTCCTCCAGGTTCACCGCACCGAAGCTCGGGCGCAGCAGGATCAGTGTCTCGACGATCGCGTCGACGTCCTTGGTGTCCAACACGATCGGGATCGAATCCAGGCCGGCGAACTTCTTGAACAGCGCCGCCTTGCCCTCCATGACCGGCAGCGAGGCGCGCGGGCCGATGTCGCCGAGCCCGAGCACGGCGGTGCCGTCGCTGACCACGACCACGAGCCGATCGGTCCAGGTGTAGCGCTTCGCCAGCGCCTCGTCCTCGGCGATCGCGCGGCTGACCTGGGCGACGCCCGGGGTGTAGGCGATCGACAGATCACGCTGGGTCTCCAGCGGCGCACTGAGTTCGACCGAGAGCTTGCCGCCGAGATGTCCCGCGAAGATTTCGTCGTTTGTGATTTCGGACAGGCTTGCGGTGGAATTCGGTGCATCAGTCACAGGTGACACGATTTCACTCCTGCTCAGGTCGGGCTAAACCGGGGGACGGTTACCACTGGGTAATGGGTATAAGTCGTTTCACTACGCTCATCGAGTGCGCTGACCGGTATGTTTCGAGACGGATGCGAGCGGGCGAACACGACTTGCCGGTATCTCGATGGCGGGCGCGGCACTGATCCGCGAAACAGGAACCGGACGGGTGGGCCCGGACAGAACATGCGGTGCGATCTCGCGGGTCGCGACGGTACGTCGGCGAGGCGGAGACCTCCGTGATTCCCTCACCCGGCGGTGGCGGAGGTAAGGAATCCGACACATTCTGCCAGTCCGGTGGGCAAGTTGCCAAACCGGTTACCCCCTGGGCCGTGTCGCGCTCCATTACCCAACGGTAGGAGGCGGGAATTACCTTCAGGTAAGCGGAAACTCCCCGATCACGAGCCCGGCGCGGTGAGTGATCGCACCGCTCGCGGCATTGCCGGTGTGAGTCCCACGCGGCGGCGGGCGGGCGTGGCCACGGCAGCGCGGGCGATGATCATGCCACGATATCGCGGGGCTGCTCCGGCAGGCTCGGCGGCGCGTCGGGGCGCACCCACACACTGCGCACGCCACCCGAAATCAGCCGCATCCGCCAGGTGTCGGACGCGCCGGGATGATCGGTCCTGCGATGCATGCCACGGCTCTCGGTGCGCATGAGCGCGCTGTATTTCGTCCAGCGCGCCACCGCGAGCAGTGCGGCGGCCTGCCTGGCGCGCAGCAGGTCCACACCGCTTCCGCCCAGGTCGAATTCCGCGCCGGGCCACATCCCGTCGAGTTCGCCGATGCTGTCGCGCAGGCTGCCCGCGCTGCGCCAGTAGCTGCGCCGCAACGGCAAGGTGTGCTCTTGGACGAGGCCGACCACCGCTCGGGGGTCGATCCGCGCCACAGCGTTCAGCCCGGCTCCCGGCACCGCGCGCGCCGGGGCGCGGCGATCCGAGGTCCGCGCGAACTTCGCCGCGGCGGCGCCCGCCCACACACCCGACGCGATCGCCCACGCCCCGCTCAGTCCGCCGGATCCGCTCACCGCGCCGGTGATCGCCTCCCGGCTGACGACGTCGCCCGCCGCGAACAGGCCCGCGACGGTCGTCGCGCAATCCGGCCCGGTGACGGACAGTCCCCCGGTGCCGCGCACGGTGCCCTCCAGCACGGCCCGCAGCGGCACCCGCGTGGCGCGGTCGACGTGGCCCTGGTGTGTCGGCCGGGACCGGAAGGCGACCGGCACGTCGTCCAAGGCGGCGAATACGCGCTGTCCATCGGCGATGGCCGCGAGCGCCGCCGAGCGATGGCCGGGCAACTCGGCGCCGGATTCGTCGTAGAGGGAGGCGGATCGCGAGACGAAACCGCGGAGCGCGGCCTGCTCGGCCTGGTCCGGCGAGATCAGGCCGTAGCCGCAGGAGAATTCCATCCCGGACAGCTCGGCGCCCGCTTCCGCGGCGAACAGCAGGCCGTCGCCGGTGTCGACGTCGGTGCCGGCGGCGCCGGACAGGAACGCGCAGCCTCCCGTGGCCACCACCACCGCGCCCGCACGCACGCTCCAGCGCCGGAACCCCTCGTGCCCGCTCAGTCCGCCCGCGCCCGCCACCACCCCTTCGCGATCGACCAGCAATTGCAACGCGGGGTGATGGTCGAGTACGCGCACCCCGGCTTCCCGCAGCACCCGGCGCATCCGCCGCAGGTAGCGGGCGCCGTCCAGATGCATCCGCCGGCGCGCCGGATCACCGGCGATGCGACTACCCCACCGGGCCAATTGCTCGACCCGCTGATGGGTCTCCTCGAGCACGCGGTGCATCAGGTCAGGATCTCCCAGCCCGCCGCCGTGCGCGTGCGCGCGCCGCACCGCCTCCTCCCGCGCCGGACCGGGCGGGATGTGCCACAGGGAGATCGCGCCGCGCGCGGTCGGCCCGCTCGAGCCGCACTGCGCCTTGTCGACGAGTACGACGGTGGCGCCCGCCGCCGCGGCCGAGACGGCCGCCCAGGCACCGGCGGGACCACCGCCGATTACCAGTACATCCGTCTCGAGTTCAGTCACAAAGAAAAATGTTCCGGCACAATTCATCCGCCCGCAACCAATGCCCGGAAATCAGCTCCACCATTGTGTCCACAGCAATAGTCCAGCAGCCAGAAAAACGATCATGGATGCGGCGCAGGCGGCCACCCCACGGTGCCGGTCCGAATATATCTGCGCCGCGAGGGCGACCACCGCGGCCGCCACATGCCAGGTGACCGATTCTCCGCCGGGACCGGGGAAGCCGCGCCGATCCGCGAGCACAGCGGCGCCGACCACGACCAGCATGCCCACTACGGTGCCCCCGGCGACGATGCCGCTGAGTCCGCGCAGGAGTCTCACGGGGTGACCACCGGCACGCCGGATGCCTTGCCGACCAGCTTCTCGAACTGCGCGGGATCGGTGGTGTAGTCGCCGAGCCGGATGGACTTGTTCGAACCGTGGTAGTCCGACGAACCGGTGGTGAGCAGGCCGAGTTCGGCGGCGAGATCGGTGAGCACCGCGCGGTCGGCCGCGGAGTGGTCGGGGTGCGCGATCTCCAGGCCGCCGAGCCCGAGCGCGGCCAGCTCGCGGATGTCGTCGAGCGCGAGCAGCCTGCCCCGCTTGCGCGCCCTGGTGTGCGCCAGCACGCTCACCCCGCCCGCGGTGGCGATCATCTGCACCGCCCGACGCAGCGGGGTGTCGGCCTTCTCGGCGTAGTAGCGGCCGTGCGGGGCGAGCAATTCGTCGAACGCCGCGTCCACGCTCGGCACCACACCGGCGGCGACCAGCGCGCGGGCCAGGTGCGGCCGCCCCGCCGATGGACCGGCCGAGGCCAGCACGGCATCCGGATCGATCGGCAGTCCGTCGGCGGCCATCCGCTCGGCCATGGCGCGCAGCCGCTCCACCCGTTCGGCGCGCAGCCGCTCGCGTTCCTCGGCGAAGCCGCGATGGGCCGGGTCGAACAGGTAGGCCAGCAGATGCACGGGCACCGGCCAGCCGTCCTCGCCGAGGCCGACACACGACATCTCCATGCCGCGGACCAGCGTCATGCCCGCCGGTAGCGCGTCGACCGCTTCCGCCCAGCCCGCCGTGGTGTCGTGATCGGTGATCGCGACGACGTCCAGGCCCGCAGCGGCGGCGTTCCGCACGAGTTCGGCCGGGGTGTCGGTGCCGTCGGACGCGGTCGAGTGGGTATGGAGGTCGATGCGCACGCCTTCAAGTCTTACAGTGCGGCGGCGTCTTCCCGCACGCGCAGGCGACCTTCCGGCAGCCTGCGGCGACGTAGCATCGTCAGCGTGCCGTCCTTTTCTCCGCTCTCCTCACTCCGTGGATCCAGCCGAACGCCCGAACAGCGGTTGATTCCGGTTCCGACGGCGCAGGCGATCGTCGACTGTGCGGTGTACGTGGAGGGCAAGCGCCTGCCCGGACGCTTCACGCATGAAGCGGCCCTGGCGCGAGCCCGCGAGGAACACGGATTCGTCTGGGTCGGGCTGCACGACCCGGACCGCACGCAGGTGGCCGACATCGCCGAGACCTTCGGGCTGCATCCGCTGGCCGTGGAGTACGCCTTGGAGAAGCACCAGCGGCCGAAACTGGAGCGCTACGACGACTCGCTGCTGCTGTTGCTGCGCACGGTCAGCTACGTCGAGCACGAATTGAACAGTGTCAGCGAGATCGTGGAGACCGGCGAGATCATCGTGTTCACCGGCACCGACTTCGTGGTCGCCGTCCGGCACGGTGAGCATTCCGGGCTGGCCGAGGTGCGCAAGGCGCTGGAGGAGGACCCCGCGCAATTGGCGCTCGGCCCCGGCGCGGTGCTGCACGCGATCGCCGACCGGGTGGTGGACTCCTACATCGAGGTGGCCCAGTCGGTCGAGGACGATATCGACGCGATGGAGGAGGAGATCTTCACGCCGCGCAGCAGGGTCACCGTGGAATCCATCTACCAGCTCAAGCGCGAGGTGGTCGAGTTGCGGCGCGCGGTGAATCCGCTCGCCGCGCCGCTGGACCAGCTCGGTCACAAACCGGATCTGCCGGTGCCCAAGGAGGTCCGGCGCTATCTGCGCGACGTCGCGGAACAGCACGCCGCCGTCGCGGAACGGATCAACGATTTCGACGAGGCGCTCAGCGCGCTGATCAGCGCCGCGCTCGCCCGGATCGGCGTGCAGCAGAACACCGACATGCGCAAGATCTCGGCCTGGGTCGCGATCGCGGCGGTGCCGACGATGATCGCGGGCATCTACGGGATGAACTTCGATCACATGCCCGAACTGCACCAGGTCTGGGGTTATCCGATGGTGTGGGTGCTCATCCTCGCCATCTGCACGGGCTTGTTCTTCACCTTCCGCCGCAACAAGTGGCTGTAGCCGGGCGACCGATCACAAGCTGGCGGCGCCGCGCCTCGGGTCGCGCACGTCGATCCCCGCCTCCTGCCACGCCTCCCGCAACGCCTGCGCGCCGCGAACGCGTACCCACGCCGCCTCCGTCGCGGTCACCGGCGTCACCGCGAAGTACCGCACCGGCTCGGCCGGGTCGGGCAGCGGCACGGCCGGAATCTCGCTGTCGCCGAGCAGAACCGCGGTGAACGGCGCGTCGCGCCACATCGGCTCACCCAGATCCAGCAGCGCGTCCGCTTGCAGCACAACGCCTTCCACGACCGGAGCCGCGGCGAGCACGCCGAGTGATTTGGCCAGGCCGGAGCTGGCGCCGACGCCGGACCGCAACGTCAGCACCAGCTCGGCGCGCGGGCCGCGCACCGGGTCGGCGTGCACCGCGGCGGGATCACCCATCGGATGCCTGCTGGCGCCGAGCGTCACGTAGTGCACCAGATCGTCCTCGGCGATGCGCAGGATCTCGATCGGCTCCAAGCCCAGGAAGGTGACCGACGCGGCGTCGACGTGCGCGGCCTCCACCCCGAAATGGCCCAGCACCTCGGTGCGGACCGTCTCCAGTACTTCCATGCCTCAGATCGCCAGCCGTGCGAGCATGTCCCGCGCCTGTTCGGCCGACTTCGGATCGCACAGCACGTCGTAGCGGCCTGCCACCAACTGCATGGTGGAGGCGAAATCGCGCTGACCCCTGGTGGCCGCGTACGGGATCGAGGTCGAGATGACGCCGAAGATGACGCCGCCGATCAAGCCGACGAGCAGCGGACCAAACGCCCCACTGGTGGTGAACAGGCTCAGCAGCAGACCGAGGAACAGGCCGAGCCAAGCGCCCGACACCACGCCGCCGCCGATCACCTTGCCCCAGGTCAGCCGATAGAGGACCCGCTCGACCTGCATCAAGTCGACGCCCACGATGGTCACGTCCTGCACCGGGAACTGGTTGTCGGCCAGGTAGTCGACCGCCTTCTGCGCCTCGACATAGGTCGGATACGAGCCGACCGGCCAGCCCGACGGGGGTGTCGGGAGGCCCTGCCGCGCACGGCTCGAGTTCCCCAAGGGATTCGTCATGGTTCCATTCTGCTATTCCGACGCATCCCGCGGGGGTGTGAAACGCGTGGTGCGCGTCATTCCGGCGGCACGGCCCTTCTCCGCGATCACGTGCGCCATCTTTGCGCTGGCCTCGTCGATCATCTCGTCACCGAGCATCACCGCGCCGCGCGCGCCGCCCGCCGCCGAGGTGTGAAAGGCATAGGCGTCCAGGATCTCCTCGGCACGGTCGTAGTCCGACTGGCGCGGGCTGAAGATCTCGTTCGCCGCCTCGATCTGTCCGGGGTGCAGCACCCATTTGCCGTCGAATCCGAGCGCGGCCGTGCGCGCCGCGGCCCGCCGGAAACCCTCCACATCCCGGATTTGCAGGTACGGGCCGTCGATCGCCTGCAAGCCGTGCGCACGGGCCGCGAGCAGGATGGTCATCAGGATGTGGTGGTAGGCGTCGCCGGTGTCGTAGCCCTCCGGTTGTTCGCCGACCACCAAGGTGCGCATGTTGATGCTGGCCATGAAGTCCGCCGGGCCGAAGACCAGCGTCTGCACCCGGGGGCTCGCGGTGGCGATCGTGTCGATAGCGCGCAGCCCCGCCGCGTTCTCGATCTGCGGCTCGATACCGATCCGCCCGACGTCAAGGCCGCAGGCCTTCTCCAGCTGGGTCAGCAGCAGGTCCAGCGCGCGCACCTGGCCCGCGTCGGTCACCTTGGGCAGCAGGATCGCGTCCAGCGCCGCGCCCGCGCCCTCGACCACGGAAATGACGTCCGCGTAGGTCCATTCGGTGGTCCAGTCGTTGACCCGCACCACGCGCAGTTGCGTTCCCCACCCGGAGTCGTTCAGCGCCGCGACGATGTTCGCCCGCGCCTCGGCCTTCGCGACCGGGGCTACCGCGTCCTCCAGATCGAGAAACACCTCGTCGACGGGCAAGGTCTTGGCCTTCTCGATCATCTTCGGGTTGCTGCCCGGGCAGGCGAGCACCGAACGGCGCGGCTTCATGATCACTCCCGTCGATCGTGGCGGGGTGCGAACACCCGCCCGCGAACATCTAGCCTGACAGCATGGCAGCTACCAGGGTGTACGTCGCCAGGCTGGCCGGTTTGGCGGTGCTGGGACCGGACGGCGAGTCTATCGGCCGGATTCGCGACGTCGTCGTGGCCGTCCGTTCCGACCGCCAGCAACCGCGGGTGCACGGCTTGGTCGTCGAACTGCCCACCCGGCGGCGTATTTTCGTGCCGATCCTGCGGATCACCGCGATCGAACCCGGCGTGGTCACGCTGAACACCGGAACGGTGAGCCTGCGCCGTTTCAACCAGCGACCTGGCGAGATGCTCGCCCTGGCACAGATCGTCGACTCGGTGGTGCGGGTCGAGGACCCGGACCTGCCCGACCTGGCGGACGTGGACGTCCACGTGGTCGATCTCGGCATCGAGCAGACCCGTTCCAGGGACTGGCTGGTCAGCCGGGTCGCCGTGCGCGGGCACCGCAGGCTGGGCCGCAGGCGCACGGTGCACGTGGTGGACTGGACCATGGTGTCCGGCCTGACGCCCACCGAGATCGGCAGGCCGGGGCAGGACGTCACGCAACTGCTCGAACAGTTCGAAGGCATGCGCGCGGCCGACGTGGCGCAGCAGTTGCGCGAGCTGCCGGAGAAACGGCGGATCGAGGTGGCCGTCGCGCTGGACGACGAACGTCTGGCCGACGTGGTGCAGGAACTCCCCGACGACGAGCAGGTCGAGTTGCTCGGTCACCTGGAGGTGCGCAGGGCCGCCGACGTGCTGGAGGCGATGGACCCCGACGACGCCGCCGACCTGCTGGGCGAGCTTCCCGAGGGCGAGGCCGAATCGCTGCTCGCCCTGATGGACCCCCAGGAGTCCGAACCGGTGCGCAGGTTGCTCGAGCACTCCCCCTACAGCGCGGGCGGTCTGATGACGCCGAAGCCGATCATCCTGACGCCGTCGACGACGGTGGCCGAAGCGCTGGCGCGGGTGCGCAACCCGGACCTCACCCCGGCGCTGGCCTCCATGGTGTTCGTGGTGCGTCCGCCCACCGCGACGCCGACCGGCCGCTACCTCGGTTCGGTGCACATCCAGCAATTGCTGCGCGAACCCCCTGCCCACCTGGTTGGCGGCATTCTCGACACCGACCTGTCGCCGCTGCGCCCCGATCTCCCCTTGGCCACGGTGACCCGGTATTTCGCGACCTACAACCTGGTCTGCGGACCGGTGGTGGACGAGGAGAACCATCTGCTCGGCGCGGTCAGCGTCGACGACGTCCTCGACCACCTGTTGCCCGAGGACTGGCGCGACCAGGAAGAGACCGACGAGCGGGGCGGGGCGTGACCGCGCGGGGCCCCGCTCATGCCCGAAAGGACACACCGTGAGCGAGAACGACCCGGGCATGCGGCTCGGTCCCAGCAGGGCGCGCCAACGTTTGGAAACACCGATGGAAAGCCGGTTCCGCTTCGAGTGGGACGCCGAGGCTTTGGCCCGCAGCAGCGAACGGGTGGCTCGGTTCCTGGGAACCGGACGGTATTTGGCGGTCCAGACGATCCTGGTGCTGGTTTGGATTCTGCTGAACATCTTCGTGGTCGCCCTGCGCTGGGATCCGTACCCGTTCATCCTGCTGAATCTCGCGTTCTCCACCCAAGCCGCCTACGCGGCGCCGTTGATCCTGCTGGCGCAGAACCGGCAGGACAACCGGGACCGGGTCGCCCTGGAGGAGGACCGGGTGCGGGCCGCGCAGACCAAGGCGGACACCGAGTTCCTTGCCCGGGAACTCGCTGCGCTGCGCATCGCCGTCGGCGAAGTGGCCACCCGCGATTACCTGCGCCGGGAATTGGAAGAACTGAAAGGGATTCTGGACCGAATGGAGTACGGGGAATCCCCTGATCAGGAGACCCGGACGGAAAGCGGCGGAAAGGGTGGCCGCAAGAAAAGCTCCGGCCGAAAGCCCGCTCCAGCAGCGGTTTCACCGTCGGGAACCAGTGATCAACCGAAAATACCGAATAAGGACCTGACTGGTGGGTAACCTGGACAACGTTGTCCAGAGTGGCCGGCGCAGGGGTTGTCGTGACGGTCGCTCCCACGACGTCGAGGATTGGGTGTGGCCGAATGCGTGTATCTGCTCCGATAACGGTCTCGGCTTTGGTTGTTGCTGGTGTGGTGGTGAGTGGTTCGGGGGTGC
>NZ_JBVJAP010000016.1:0-144355 GCF_055590505.1 Nocardia sp. NPDC041819
CACTCCTACGCGCTCAGCGCACCGCAACTCCCGGTTTCGAGCGAAGCGAGACCGAGCATGTTCCGTTCGCGGCCCGGCTCGCGTTTGCGCGGCCGTCGCGTAGGCGACGAAGGAGCAAGCGGCGGTCGCGCAAACGCGAGCCACAAGAGGGCCGCGAACACCCAGCGCCGCAGGCGCTGGCAAAACCAACACAGGGCCGCGAACACCCAGCGCCGAAGGCGCTGGAAAACAAATACAGTGCGAGACTGTGTTGCATGCCACCATCGCGCAGCGATCGCCGAGAAGCGCAGCACGACGGCAACGCCGTGTGCGAGGTCGACGCTGTCGCTCGCAGTGACGCCGCCATCCGGGCGGCCGCCGCCGAATTGATCGGGCTCTCGCACTCGATTCACGACGAACCCGAACTGGCGTTCGAGGAGACCCGCAGCGTCGCCAAGACCATGGCACCGCTGGCCGAGCGCGGTTTCGAGATCGAGAGCGGGGTCGCCGACCTGCCGACGGCCTTCCGCGCGCGCTATGGCAGCGGGTCGCTGACCGTCGGTCTCTGCGCGGAGTACGACGCGCTACCCGAGATCGGGCACGCCTGCGGGCACAACATCATCGCCGCGGCCGCGGTGGGCGCGGCGCTGGGTCTCGCCGAGGTCGCCGACGCGCTGGATCTCACCGTGCTGGTGTTCGGCACGCCCGCCGAGGAGAGCGGCGGTGGCAAGGTGCTCATGCTGGAGCGCGGAGTGTTCGACGACGTCGCGATGGCGATGATGGTGCACCCGGGTCCGCTCGACATCGTCGGCGCCCGCTCGCTGGCTCTGGCCGATGTGTCGGTGGTATTCCACGGACGGGAGGCGCACGCCAGCGCGGCCCCGGAGCAGGGTCGCAACGCGGGCGACGCCGTGACCGTCGCGCAGGTTGCTCTGGGGTTGCTACGGCAGCATCTCCTGCCTGGCCAGCAACTGCACGGTATAGTCGGCGACGGTGGCGTAGCTCCCAACATCGTGCCCGGACGTGCGGAACTGCTGTATTACCTACGCGCAGTCGACTCCGCATCCCTCGACGATCTGACGCGACGAGCGTCGGCTTGCTTCGAGGCGGGCGCCCTTGCGACCGGCTGCAACCACGAAATCCGGACGCTCGCGCCGACGTATACCGAGCTGACCCCGGATCCGGAATTACTGCTGGCCTATCGCGAGCAGCTCACCGGACTGGGACGCGTGCCGCTCGCTCCGGAGTTCGAGGCGCAGCGGCCGCTGGGCAGCACCGATATGGGGAACGTCACCAACGTCATTCCGGGCATTCACCCGGTCATCGGCATCGATGCCGGTGGTGCGGTGACACATCAGCCAGGCTTCGCCGCGGCCAGCGTCAATGCCTCGGCGGATCGTGCGGTCCTCGACGGTGCGCTCGCGCTCGCGCGTACCGCTATCGCCGTCGCCCGCGATGACATCCATAGAGACAGGTTGTTGCAACGGCTAGTTCAACGACAGGAGGACATTCGGTGAGCACAACCGGCCGTTCGGCGGCGCAGGCGACGGGCCCGGCAGCGGGCGTCCGCGTGGCCACGGAGGGCCCCGGCAGCTCCGCGGCGCCGGAGACCGTGGGATCCGGGCGGGAAGCGGTGGAGTCGTGGCTGGCCGACCACACGGTCGATCTCGTCCAGTGGCGCAGGCACATCCACGCCAACCCGGAACTGTCCCGTACCGAGTTCGGCACGACCGAGTTCGTCTCGGCGTGGCTGACCAAGGCGGGTCTGACGCCGCAGGTTCTGCCCGGCGGCACCGGCTTGATCTGTGATATCGGACCGGACGGCCCGCGCATCGGCCTGCGCGCCGACATGGACGCGCTGCCACTGCAGGAGTTCACCGGACTGCCATTCGCCTCCACGGTGCCGGGCGTGTCGCACGCGTGCGGCCACGACGCGCACACCACCATCCTGCTCGGCACGGCACTGGCCTTGGCCGAGGCGCCGGAACTGCCGGTCAGCGTGCGGCTGGTCTTCCAGCCCGCCGAGGAGATCATGCCGGGCGGCGCGATCGACGTGGTCGCCGCCGGCGCGATGACGGGCGTGGAGCGGATCTTCGCGCTGCACTGCGACCCGCGCCTCGAGGTGGGCCGGATCGGTATCCGCGTGGGCGCGATCACCTCCGCCGCCGACACCATCGAGCTGGTGCTCGACTCGCCGGGCGGCCACACCTCCCGTCCGCACCTGACCAGTGACTTGGTCTACGCGATCGGCTCGGTCATCACCGGCCTGCCCGGCCTGCTCAGCCGCCGCATCGATCCGCGCACCAGCACCGTGATGGTGTGGGGCGCGGTGAGCGCGGGGAAGGCGCCCAACGCCATTCCGCAGACCGGCATGCTCACCGGCACCATCCGCACCGGAGATCACGGCACCTGGTCGTTGCTGGAGCCGATGGTGCGCGAGATCGTCGACGGCCTGCTGGCCCCGACGGGCGTGCGCTACCAGCTGAACTACCGGCGCGGCGTGCCCCCTGTGGTCAACGACGAGCATTCCACCCGCATCTTCGAGGACGCGATCCGCGCGCTCGGCCCCGACGCGCTGGCCGACACCCCGCAGTCCGGCGGCGGCGAGGACTTCTCCTGGTACCTGGAGAAGGTGCCGGGCGCGATGGCACGCCTGGGGGTCTGGTCCGGCGAGGGCGAACAGTTGGATCTGCACCAGCCGACCTTCGACATCGATGAGCGGGCGCTCGAGGTCGGCGTCCGGGTGCTGAGCAATCTCGTGCTCGACGCGGGCTCCATCTGATTTCCAGCGCCTGCGGCGCTGGGTGTTCGCGGCCCCTTTGTGGCGCGCGTCCGAGCGGGCGAGACTCGCGCCTGCGGCGCATGCGCTTCGCCCACTCGGACGCGCGCCGGGCCGCGAACGGTGCTCGACGGCCTCGCACTGGAGGGGGCTGGGAGTGCGCCGACGGCTTGGCCGACCCGGAAGGGTCGGCCAAGCCGCCGTTGCGGTGTGACAGGGGGTCAGCCGAAGTTGCCCGGGCCGACGTTGCGGCTGTTGCGAGTGCGTAGGGCGTGTACGTAATCCTCTGGCGCGCCCGCTTTTTCGGCGGCGTCGGCGATCACGCCGATATAGCGTGCCGAGGGCAGGCCGCCCTCGTAGGCGTCCAGCACGTAGAGCCAGGCCAGCGTGGGCTCCCCGCCGTCGGCGTTGCGGGTGACGCGCAGGCGGATCTTCCTGTGGATACCGAAGTCCGAGCCCTCCCACCGGT
Source organism: Nocardia sp. NPDC041819 (assembly GCF_055590505.1). Taxonomy (NCBI): domain Bacteria; kingdom Bacillati; phylum Actinomycetota; class Actinomycetes; order Mycobacteriales; family Nocardiaceae; genus Nocardia; species Nocardia sp. NPDC041819. The sequence goes on from NZ_JBVJAP010000016.1 coordinate 3,228, forward strand.
CCAACCGCTGTTCGTCCTCCGGGGACACGTCGTAGAGCACGACGAAGACCCGGGAACCGGGGTCCTCGACGACCGTCGCGAGAGGCCCTTCCCAGCCGATGTCGTCACCGGCAAAGGTCAGCCGCCAGCCCTCCAACCAGCCCGTCCCGGACATGGGGGAGTGCGGACAGCGCTCGAGCATCTGCGTCGAGTCCATGTTGGACCCGTAAGCGGCATAGATCGGCACCAGCAAAGGGTAGCCAATAACCTTCACAGACCGCGTTCGATTGCCGCACCTGCGGCGCGGCGCGCGGCGGGGACCCGCTGCGCAGCGGTAACGCGGTCGGTAGTGCGAGGTGGTTGCCGGATAACGTTTACCCCGTGCCGGAGATCCCGGCGCGAAGCACGAGCGGAGGTATCAATGACCCGCATCGCGATCATCGGTGGCGGACCGGCCGGCTATGAGGCGGCTCTGGTGGCGGCCCAGCACGGAGCGTCGGTGACGCTGATCGATTCCGACGGGATCGGCGGGGCCTGCGTGCTGTGGGACTGCGTCCCTTCGAAAACCTTCATCGCCTCGACCGGCGTGCGCACCGACCTGCGCCGCGCTCGCGATCTCGGCATCACCCTGGACCCGAACCAGGCACACGTGCAGCTGACCGAGGTGAACGCGCGCGTGAAGGCGCTGGCGCTCGCGCAGTCCTCCGACATCCGCTCGAAGTTGCAGACCGTCGGAGTGACCGTGCTGGCGGGCTACGGCGAGCTGATCGAACGCGGCGGCGGCCTGGCCGCGCACCGGGTACTGGCCAAGCTGGCCGACGGCGCGCAGCAGACCATCGAGGCCGAGGTCGTGCTGATCGCCACCGGCGCGAGCCCGCGCGTGCTGCCGGGCGCGGAACCGGACGGTGAGCGCATCCTCAACTGGCGTCAGCTCTACGACCTGGAGGAACTGCCGGAGACCCTGGTGGTCGTCGGTTCCGGTGTGACGGGCGCGGAGTTCGTCTCCGCCTACACCGAGATGGGTGTGCGGGTGAAGCTGGTCTCCAGCCGCGACCGCGTGCTGCCCGGCGAGGACGCCGACGCCGCGCTGGTGCTGGAGGACGCGCTCGCCGAGCGCGGCGTCGAACTGGTCAAGCACGCGCGCGCGGACGCGGTGGAGCGCACCGCCGACGGCATCGTGGTCAAGCTCTCCGACGGGCGCACCGTTTCCGGCTCGCACGCGCTGATGACCGTCGGTTCGACGCCCAACACGGGAGGCCTCGGGCTGGAGCGGGTCGGCATCGAACTCGACCGCGGTGGTTACCTGCGGGTGGACCGCGTGTCGCGCACCTCGGTGCCGGGCATCTACGCAGCGGGCGACTGCACCGGCCTGCTGCCGCTGGCCTCGGTGGCCGCGATGCAGGGACGCATCGCGATGTACCACGCGCTCGGCGAGGGTGTCAGTCCGATTCGCCTGAAGACCGTTGCCTCCGCGGTGTTCACCAGGCCGGAGATCGCGACCGTGGGCGTCAGCCAGACCGCGATCGACAACGGCGAGGTTCCCGCGCGCACGGTGATGCTGCCGCTGAACACGAACCCGCGCGCCAAGATGTCGAGTCTGCGGCGTGGTTTCGTCAAGATCTTCTGCCGTCCCGCGACCGGCGTGGTGATCGGCGGCGTCGTCGTCGCGCCGATCGCCTCGGAGCTGATCCTGCCGATCGCCCTTGCCGTGCAGAACAATCTGACGGTCAACGACCTGGCCCAGACCTTCTCGGTGTACCCGTCGCTCACCGGTTCGGTGACCGAGGCGGCGCGGTTGCTGATGCGGCACGACGACCTCGACTGACCTCTTTCCGGCGCATCCGGTGCCGTGTCCGATCCCGGACATCGTGCCCGGTGAACTCGGGGCAGGCACGGGATGCGGGCGCTCTTGCCAGCCATGGCTATTCGCCGCGTTGCCCATCGTGCGCACATGTGGTTCACTCTCGGCAGAGATGCGATCGAAGGACGGTCGCGGAGTTCGGTGTGGGGGGAAGGGTCCTTTCCGAATCGGCACGGCGAACGGCCCGGGTCGTTCGACGATCAGGCGTCTCACCCAGGGACAACTGTATGCGGCCGATTCGGCCGCACCCGGGAAGGAAGCGCGAAAAGTGAAACATCGTAAGCCGAGTCGGGCGCAGCGAGCGATGGCGAGCACCTCGTTGCCACTGGCCACAGCGGCTGCAGTGGCCACTCTCTTCGCTGCTCCCGCGGGGGCGGCTCCGAACGATCCGACCACTCCGCCGACGCCCGCTCCCACGCAGCCGGGCGTGAACGAGTCGCCGAGCACCCCGGAGACCACGCAGCCGGAGCCGAACAAGCCCGAGTCCAAGCAGGATTCGGAGAAGCCGGAGAGCAAGCCGACGCCGCGTCAGCCGGGCGTCACCACGCCGGAGTCGGACCACGCCGCGCCCGACCAGAAGGATCCGAAGCTCGCCAAGCCGACCCAGCCGGGCGTGACCCCGCCGCGTGTCGCGCCGCTGCCGGTCCCCGGCCAGCAGAAGCCGAGCGACCCGCAGGCCGCGGTCTCGCCGGACCAGGCCGCGCCGCAGCCCGGGCAGCAGGCGGCTCCGCAGCCCGGCCAGCAGGCCGCGCCGCAGCCGGACGCCCAGAGCGACAACGCCCCGGCACGGCAGCCGGAGAGCTCCACGCTGGTGCAGCCGCAGGCGCAGCCGCGCTGGCAGGCGCCACGTATGGAGGCAGCCCCGGCCGCCCCGGTCGTGGAGATGACCGGTCCGCACGCGGAGATCGGCGCGAACATCGACGGCGGCACCTTGCTGCCGGGCCACGTGGCCAACACCCACCACTTCAGTAACGAGGCCGGGTACGTCGGCACCATCGGCTACCGCACGCCGACCGGCGCGGGCGAAGCCGGTGTCTCGGTGGAGTTCGTCGACAAGAACACCGTCAAGCTGACCACCTACACCGGTGGCGAGGGCCTGGCGTCGAACAACACCACGTCGGTGTTCGACACCACGCAGCTGAACCAGGCCAAGGCCGCGGTGGAGGACTGGATCCGCGAGCAGCCGGGCGGCGCGGCCGCCCTGGACGCCGCCGCACAGGTTAAGCTTCCGCTTCAGCCGGGCGACTTCGCTCCGCAGACCGTCGACGTGGGTGGTGCCACCACGCAGTGGGGTGGTTCACTCCAGTACTGACACGTGCTGTTTTCGACGGGTGGGGCGGCCGTTCGCGGCCGCCCCACTTGTGTGTCCTGGGAAAGGATTGGGTGTGACCTCCGAGGGTGATGCGAGGGAGAACGAATCCGACCAGTCCGGTTCGGAGTTCGGTCCGTCGTTGGGGGAGTTCGGGCCGCCGGTTTCCGAGTTCGGGCCGCCCGTCGCGGAATTCGGTCCCCCGATGGGCGCGAACACCGGCCCGGGCTGGCAGGTGCCGCAGCAGTCGGCCGACCACCCCGAACTCACCTGGCGTCCGGCAGGGCAGCCGGAGACGACGCCCGCACTGTCCCCGCAGTTTCGCGCGCCGGATTCGACGGTCTACTCCGAACGGCCGGTAGCGCCGCCCGCGGCTTCCCAGCCCCACCCGCCTGCCGCGGAGGCCGCGCGCCCGCAGCCCAAAAACGGCGAGCAGGACTCGTGGTGGAACCGGCCGACGCTGGAAGGCGGCGTTCCGAAGCCTCCGCCGCCCTCCGAGTCGGCTCTGTCCTGGGCCGAGGACCCGGTCGCCATGCGGCTTGCGCTGCGCCTTCCCGATAAGCCCCCGCCTGCGCGGCGTAGTCCCTCGCGGCGCTGGGTCGTGCTGGGGACGCTCGCGGCGGTGGTGGCGTTGGTCGCGCTGACGGTGACCATCGTGATGGCCGGCGGCAGCGACGACGGCCAGGACGGCACGGCCGCTTCGGCCGCGACCAGCGCCGTGGCGATGAACTGCCCGACCCGCACCGAGGGCAATGTCACCTTCGGCAACGGCTCGGGTGATACGAGCAGTGGGATCCGCGCGATTCTCGGCTTCGAGCATGCGTACTATTCCGAGCGCAGCGCTACCCGCGCGCACACTTTCGTGGCACCGGGCGCGAACGTCGAACCGCCTGTCGACCTGCAGAAGACCATCGACCAGCACATCCCGCAGGGCACGGCCTATTGCCTTCGGATCGCGGAGATGGCCCCCGACCGCTTCAACGTCGAGCTCACCGAGCGCCGCCCCGACGGCACCGAGGCCAAGTACTTCCCCGTGATCACCACCGTGAACCTGGACGGACGGACCCTCATCTATCTGATCGATTGACTCCATTTTCTCAAAATGTGAGATTCTGATTTCAGAGTCTGGTACGAATGTGCGACAGTGGGGTATCGCGCATTCCTTGGAGGTGTCCATGTCGTCGATCACTCCACCGTTGGCCCGGCGTCTCGGCGGCCTGCAGAGTTCGGCGATTCGTGATCTGCTGAAGGTGGCCGCGCGCGACGACGTGGTCAGTCTGGCGGGCGGCCTGCCCGACGAGCAGTTGATGCCGCGTGACCGGATCGCGCAGGCCGCGGAGTCGGCGCTGGCGGACCGCGCACGACTGCAATACACCGAATCGGCGGGCTGGGGCCCGCTGCGTGAGGTGCTCGCGGCACGCGAGACCGCGCGGCTTGGGCGGCCGGTGCCGCTCGAGGAGGTGTTCGTCACCCACGGTTCTCAGCAGGCGCTGTCGCTGCTCGCCGAAGTGCTGCTGGACCCTGGTGCGCTCGTCGTGGTCGAGGATCCGGCGTACGTCGGCGCGCTGCAGGTGTTCCGTGCCGCCGGATCGCGCATCGTCACCGTTCCGCTCGATGCCGAGGGTATGCGGGTCGACGCGCTGGCGGACCTGCTCGGCCGCGGCGAGCGGCCCGCGCTGGTGCACACGGTGAGCAATTTCCACAATCCGCGCGGCGTCACCATGAGCCCGGGGCGTCGTCGTGAACTCGCCGAACTCGCCGAGCGGTATGGATTCTGGGTGATCGAAGACGATCCATACGGCGAACTGTGGTTCGACAACCCATCGCCGGAGCCGGTCGCGGCGCATTCGTCCCACGTGATCCGGCTGTCGAGCGCGTCGAAGACGCTGGCTCCGACCTTGCGGGTGGGCTGGATGACCGCGCCCGACGCGGTGTGCAGGGGTGTGGAGTTGCTGAAGCAGGGCGCGGACCTGTGCGGATCCGCTCTCACCCAGCAGATCGCCGCCGAGCTGCTCGCCGATGCCGAGTGGCTGGGAGCGCATGTGCGGGAGGTCCGGCGCGTCTATGGTGCGCGAGCGCGTGTGCTGGTGGACGAACTGCGCATGCGCTTCGGTGACCGGCTGGTGAGCACCGACGCCGCGGGTGGCATGTTCGTATGGGTCGATTTCACCGATGGCACCGACACCGTGGACTTGTTGCCCCGCGCCGTCGATCTCGGCGTCGCCTACGTCCCCGGCGAGGCGTTCGCGGTCTCCGGCGCCCATCGGAATTCGATGCGTCTGTGCTTCACCACCTCGGAGGCGGCGACGCTTCGGGAGGCGGTCGCGCGCTTGGCGCACGCGATAGGTGAATAGGCTCGGGCGCAACGAGTTTCGATTGCTTCCGGATGGATTCACCCGATAGGGTTGCGCACATCCAATAGGAGGGGAGTAATTCGATGATCGTGAAATTGCTTGCGAGCGCTGTGATCGCCGTCGGCATGGTCTCGCTGGTGCCGGGTGTCGCTTCGGCGCACCACTGCCAGCCGGTGACGACGTGGTGCCATCCGGGCTGACGGAGTCGCCGGCCGGGAACCGAGTCTCGGCCATCTCGATCGGGCCGGTTCGATCTTCGAACCGGCCCGATCTTCGTCTCGCGGGTCTACTGCGAGACCGGGTCAACGGCGACACTGCCGCCGCGCGAACTCGGCTCGCAGCGGTCGCCGATCACTTCTCGGCCGGGTGGACCGACCGACCGGTCGAAGGGAGGCGGTACGGCGAGCGAAATACCATCCCGGTGCGGTCGTCAGTCCACCCAGCCGTAGGTGCGCTCGACGGCCTTGTTCCACGCGGCGTAGTGCTCGTCCCGGTCGGCGTCCGACATCGCGGGGTGCCAGGTCTTGTCGGCGGTCCAGTTGGCGCGGATGTCATCGGTGCCCGCCCAGTAACCGACGGCGAGCCCGGCCGCGTACGCCGCGCCGAGCGCCGTGGTCTCGTTGACCACCGGGCGCACCACGGGCACGTCGAGGATGTCGGATTGGAACTGCATGAGCAGGTCGTTGGCGACCATGCCGCCGTCCACCTTCAATGTGGTCAGTTCCAGGCCGAGCCGCTGGGACTCGGCGTCCGCGCGCATCGCGTCGACCACCTCACGGGTCTGGAACGCGGTGGATTCCAGCACCGCGCGCGCGAGGTGTGCTTTGGTGACGAAACGGGTGAGCCCGGCGATCACGCCGCGCGCGTCCGGACGCCAGCGGGGAGCGAACAGCCCCGAGAAGGCGGGAACGATGTAGGCGCCGCCGTTGTCGTCGACGCTGCGGGCCAGCGGCTCGATCTCGTCGGCGGCGGAGATGATGCCCAGGTTGTCCCGGAACCACTGCACGAGTGAGCCGGTGACCGCGATCGAGCCCTCCAAGGCATACACCGCGTCCGCGTCACCGAGGCGGTAACACACCGTGGTGAGCAGGCCATGCTTGCTGAACACCGGTGTGGTGCCGGTATTGAGCAGCATGAAATTGCCGGTGCCGTAAGTGTTCTTGGCCTCGCCCGGCGACAAGCAGGCCTGGCCGAAGGTGGCGGCCTGCTGGTCGCCGAGGATACCCGCGACCGGTACCCCGGCCAGCGGTCCGGAACTGATCGGGGCGTAAACCTCCGAGGAACTGCGCACCTGCGGCAGCATCGACTCCGGCACGCCGAACTCCGCGCAGATCTCCGAATCCCACTGCAAGGAGCGCAGGTCCAGCAGCATGGTGCGGGAGGCGTTGGTCACATCGGTGATGTGCTCGCCGGTGAGATTCCACAGCACCCAGCTGTCGACGGTGCCGAAGCACAGCTCGCCCGCCTCCGCGCGCTCTCGTGCACCCGGCACGTTGTCCAGGATCCAGCGCAGCTTCGGCCCCGCGAAATAGGTGGACAGCGGGAGTCCGGTGCGATCCTGGTAGCGGGCCGGTCCCGCCTCGCCGCCCAGTTCGGCGCACAGCCGGTCGGTGCGGGTGTCCTGCCAGACGATCGCGTTGTACACCGGCCGCCCGGTCGCGCGATCCCACACCACCGTCGTCTCGCGCTGGTTGGTGACTCCCACCGCGGCGATGTCCTCAGCGCCGAGCCCGCTGCGCTCCAGCACGTCGCCGAGGACGAATTCGGTATCGCGCCAGATGGTTTCGGGATCATGCTCCACCCAGCCCGGTTGCGGGAAGATCTGCTCGTGCTCACGCTGGGCGACGCCGACGACGTGCCCATGACGGTCGAAGACGATGCACCGACTCGAGGTCGTGCCCTGATCGATGGCGGCCACATAGCGACGCATGCGCTGAGTTTATTGGCCGCGACTGCGTCGCGGCGTGTTCGCGGCCCCTTTGTGGCTCGCGTTTGCGCGACCGCCGCTTGCTCCTTCGTCGCCTACGCGACGGTCGCGCAAACGCGAGCCGGGCCGCGAACGGAACATGCTCGGTCTCGCTTCGCTCGAAACCGGGAGTTGGGGTGCGCTGGGCAGGTGGGTATCGGAGCTCACTACCCGTAGCACGGTCGATAGTGGCCCGGTTGTCGTCCCGGGCGTGACCGCTGCTTGTTTCTTCGGCGCCTACACGACCGCCACTGGAACGCGAGCCGGGCCGCGAACGGCGCGTGCTCGGCTCAGGCATGGTGCATGGGACTTGCGGTGGCTGACTCGAGAAGGCGGTGAGCGCGGTGCGGTGTGGGCTGCCTCACCGGCCGGTGGGGACAACTCGCCGCTCGACTAGGGTGGATCTTGTTACCGGCGAGTAGGCCGGGGCGACACGAACCGGGGCGCGGGCGCTCGATCCGTGGCGGTTCGCCTAGCCTGGACCTGAACGCTCGATCGGACACATCCGCGTCGGCTGGAGGAGTCGAGCATGGCCAAGAAACCGGATTCGCAGGCCCTCGGGCCGGAGCAGCGCAGGGTGGCCTGGGAGCGCTTCGGCAAAGATCATTTCGATGTGGTCGTCGTCGGCGGTGGCGTGGTGGGGGCCGGCATCGCGTTGGACGCGGCGACGAGGGGGTTGCAGGTCGCCCTGGTCGAGGCCCGCGATCTCGGGTCGGGCACCTCCAGCCGGTCGTCGAAGATGTTCCACGGCGGGCTGCGATATCTGGAACAGCTGGAGTTCGGATTGGTACGCGAGGCGCTGCGGGAACGCGAGCTCACGCTGTCCACCCTGGCGCCGCACCTGGTGAAGCCGCTGCGGTTCCTGTACCCGCTGACCCACCGGGTCTGGGAGCGGCCGTATGTGGCCGCCGGCCTGGCCCTCTACGACACCATGGGCGGCGCCAAATCCGTACCGGGTCAACAGCATCTGACCCGCGCGGGCGCTCTGCGGCTGGCGCCGGGGCTGCGGCGCGACTCGCTGATCGGCGGTGTCGCCTACTACGACACGGTCGTCGACGACGCGCGCCACACCATGATGGTGGCGCGCACGGCCGCGCACTACGGCGCGGTGATCCGCACGTCCACCCAGGTGGTCGGGTTCCTGCGGGAGGCGGACCGGGTGGTCGGCGTGAAGGTGCGCGACACCGAGGACGGGCGTACCGGCGAGGTCCGTGGGCATGTGGTGATCAACGCGACCGGCGTGTGGACCGACGAAGTCCAAGCCCTGTCGCACCAGCGGGGCCGGTTCCACGTGCGGGCTTCGAAAGGCGTGCACATCGTGGTGCCCAGAGACCGGATCGTCAGCGACACCGCGATCATCCTGCGCACCGCGACTTCGGTGCTGTTCGTCATCCCCTGGGGCGCTCACTGGATCATCGGCACCACCGACACGGACTGGAATCTCGATTTGGCCCATCCGGCCGCGACCAAGGCCGATATCGACTACCTGCTGGAGCGGGTGAACGAGGTGCTGGTCACGCCGCTCACCCCCGACGACATCGACGGCGTGTACGCCGGGCTGCGCCCGCTGCTGGCGGGGGAGAGCGACGAGACGTCCAAGCTGTCGCGCGAGCACGCGGTCGCCCGGGTCGCACCCGGTCTGATCGGCATCGCGGGTGGCAAGTACACCACCTATCGGGTGATGGCCTACGACGCGGTAGACGAAGTGGCTGAGGACATTCCGGCCCGGGTCTCGCCGTCGGTCACCGCGAAGGTGCCGCTGCTGGGGGCCGACGGGTATTTCGCGCTGGTCAATCAGACAGTGCAGCTGGCCGAGACCTTCGGCGTGCATCCGTACCGGATCAAGCACCTGCTGGACCGGTACGGGTCGCTCATCGAGGAGGTCATGGCCTTCGCCGCCGACAAACCCGAACTCCTGCAGCCGATTACGGACGCGCCATCCTATCTGCAGGTGGAGGCGGTCTACGCGGCGGCGGCCGAGGGCGCCCTGCACCTGGACGACGTCCTGGCCCGGCGGACCAGGATTTCGATCGAGTATCCGCATCGCGGAGCCAATTGTGCCGAGCAGGTGGCCCAGCTGATCGCACCCATCCTGGGCTGGGACGACGAGGAGATCGACCGAGAGGTCCAGACCTATCAGGCGCGGGTCGACGCGGAAGTCCACTCGCAGACCCAACCGGACGACGCCTCCGCCGATGCCCTGCGGATCGCGGCTCCGGAGCCGCGCCCCGAGATTCTGGAGCCGGTGCCATCCGAAGGGTGAGCCGGCCGGTCTACTCGTTGGACGGTCGCGCCCCGGAGTGCGATCAGTTCTCGCCGACGGGCGCTTCCATCCGCATCGCCCAGTCGACCAGGGAGCGCAGATAGCGCAGCACCAGTTCGTCCGGGTACTCCATCGGGTCGATGAGGTGCAGGCGGGCCAGTTCCTCCATGGCGGCCAACAGGATTCGCTCCGTCGGGCCGTTCGGATCCACGGTGACCCCGAGATGTCGGGACAGGTGGCGCGCGCCGATCGCCCTGGCGTAGGCGCGGCCGAGCGCGAGGCGCTCACGCAGTTCGGGCGGACCGCCGTCGAATGGGCTGAGGATGATGCGCCAGCTGGTCGGCGCCGCGTGCAGGTAGGCGAGGATGCCACGGCCGACACGGTCCACGTCGCCGTGGTCCCAGTCCACGCTGCGCACACCGGCGAACGCGATGGCCGACTCGCGATCCAGCAGTGCCGCCGTCAGCCCGGACAAATCGGTGAACTGCTGGTATACCAGCGCACGGGCCACCCGCGCCTCGCGCGCCACCCGATCGATGCTCACCGCGCCGAAGCCATCGGTGGCGACGATGTCACGCGCCACGTCCAGTAGTTGGGTACGGCGGTCGGCGGCGGACATCCGGCGCTTCGGCCGCGCGGGCTCGGTGCTCGCGCGCTCAGCGGTCGAGCGATCCGTGGTCACGCGGTCGACGGTAGCTCGAGTAGGAGATCGACCGCCCGCGCCGCACTCTGCACCGCGCTCTCCATCGTCGCCGACCAGTCGGTGGCGGTCCAGTCGCCCGCGAGCACCAGGCTGGGCACCGAGGTCCGTTGCTTCGGACGCAACGCGTGGGTGCCGACCACCTGCGAGAAGGTGGCTTTCGGCATGCGTACGACCTGCGCCTGCACGACGTTCGCCGTGCGCGCCGCCGGGTAGTAGCGGCGCAGCAGCGCCATTTGCTCGTCGACGATCTCGTCGCTGGTCTTGTGGATCTGTTCGTAGGCGCCACTGGTGGTCAGGCAATACAGCCAGGCTTTCGCGGTACTGCGTCCGGTCATCCGCTGCCGATCGAAGACCTCGTCGATGACGCCGGTGCCGCCGATCAGGGCCTCGAACTCGGCCGTGGTGCCCAGCGGGCGATCGAGGTAGAGGTTGGTGCTGACGATCGGGGTGTATCCCAGTTTGTCCGCGGCCGCGTAGATCTCGGCGTGCTCGGGCAGTTCGTCGAGCAGGCCCCCGATGTTCGAGTTGGGCACCGCGCAGACCAACGCGTCCGCCGGGATCGTGGTGCCGTCGGCCAATGCGACGCCGGTCACTTCGCCGTCCGAGATGTGAATGCGGCGGGCCACGGCTCGGTAGCGCACTTGCACACCGTGCTTCTCGAAGACGCGCAGCGCCCCGGTGACATACAACGTGTCCAGATCGGTGGTGGGGTAACCGATGCCGACGGCTCGCCGGTGCCGCAGGCCCAGCCGGATGCCGGTGGCCATCACATCGGCGAACACCTTCGCCGACTCCTGCTGCACCGGCTCGGCCGCGATGCCGAGCGCCAGCCAATCCCACAGCGCCTCACGCGCTTTCGCGGGCATGCCGACCCGGTCGAACCATTGCTCGGTGGTGAGGTCGGGCAGGTCGGCGGGCTGGTTGAGGCACTGCAGGCCGAGGCGGAGGGTGGCGACCGCCGCCCGCGCGCGCTCCAGCGGATTAGCGTCGGGATGCGCGCCGAACAGCGTGCGCAGAGCGCCGATTCCCTTGGTGCGCATCGTGACGCTGCGGCCGTCGGGCCATCGCAGCGTGGCACCGTGCGGAAAGGCGATGTATTGCCGGGTGCCGACGCTCGTGAGATAGCGGAACAGGTGGTCGTATCCACTGGCGATCACGTGCTGGCCGTTGTCCGGCGGGTCGTCCACCGCCTCGGCCCGCATGGCGTGGGTGCGTCCGCCGAGCTGTCCTCTGCGCTCCAGGAGGGTCACCTGCTTGCCCGCCTCCGCCAGCCAGACCGCTGACGCGAGCCCCGCCAGGCCGCCGCCGATCACCACGTATCGCCGTGGGTCGCTCATGGTGCTCTCCCGTCGTAACTTACAAATTGTAAGTTAGGTGCGCGGGCGGTGACTCGTCAAGGGCGGAGCGGTTTTTCACGCTGCCCCGGGCTCACTCGGGACGGGTTGGCATTGCGGGCAGAAGAAGATGCCCCGTTCGCGTTGCACCACGCGGTCGTAATCGGGTGCGGTGTCACCGAGCAGGTCGGCGACCAGCGGTGTGCCGCAGCGCTGACAGGGGCGATGCGTGCGGCCGTAGGCCAGCGGCCGTCGCGGAGGCTTTCGGACCGCTTCGGTCAGGATGCGGTGTGCCTCGTTGACCACGGCCAGCAGGTCCGGGACATCCCCGACCCTGGTCGCGGGATGGACGCGGCGCAGGAAGCAGACCTCGCTGCGGAACACGTTCCCGATACCGGCCAGATTGCGCTGGTCCAGCAGGGCGACGCCGATCGGTTGATCCGGATATCGCTCCAATCGCCGGACGGCTTCGGCCGCATCCCACTCGGGACCGAGCAGGTCGGGCCCCAGGTGGTCGACGATGCGGTGCTCGTCGCGCACGCGCACCACCTCGACCTTGCCCAGCGAGAAGCCGACGGCCTCGATATCCGTGGTGCTCAACACGACCCGCGCGGCGACCCTGGGTTTGGTCCAGCGCTGTCCGCAGTGGAACACGCGCCAGCTGCCCTCCATCTTCAGGTGCGTGTGAATGCTCACGGTAGGCGTGCGGATGAACAGGTGTTTTCCGTAACTGCCGACGCTCTCGACCACTTGTCCGCGCAGATCGACCGTGGCGTATCGCGGCACCCGGAAATCGCTGCGGGTCAATTCCTTTCCCGCCAATGCGGCGCGGAGCCGTTTGGCGGCCAGGAAGACGGTGTCACCCTCAGGCATAGGGCAGCTCCGGCCCGGGGCCGCGCCCACCGCTGGATGGGCGAAACCCTTTTCGCTCGCCTCCGCGAACTCGTGTGGGCGCGCCTTCCCGCAACCCCGAGCCGGTGCCCGGGAGCGCGTTCACGGGCGGCTCCGCAGACGTAGACCGCGCGGGGTGGCGGAGAAACCCGCTTCGGTGAGGAATTCGGCGAACGTGTTGCCGTGCACGGTGTCGCCGTTGACGCGGTCGATGACCAGCGCGTCCACCCGGCGGCGCCGGACCAGGTCGGCGAGCGCTCCGGCGGCGCCACGGCGCGCGTCGGGATCCTCGGTGAAGGTGAGCAGGGTCTTGCCGCCCCGCTCCAGATACAGGACCAGTTCGCCGTCGACGAGCACGACCAGCGCCCCGGCTTTGCGTCCGGGCCGATGCCCGCCCTCGACGTCGCTCTTCGGCCAGGCCAGCGCGGCACCGTACGGATTCGCGGGGTCGCACGCGGCCAGCGCCAGCACCGTGCCGGTCGGTTGCCTGGATTCGGGACGGGCGCGTTCGGCGTCGAAGGAACGCAGCCGGTCGACCACGTCGGTGGTGGAGAACTGGGCGCCGCCGAGCGAGTCGACGAAATAGCCGCGGCGGCAACGGCCGCGATCCTCGAATTCGGTGAGCACGCGGTACATCAGCGCGAACCCGCCCGGTACGCCCTCGTTCTGCACCGAGCCCCTGGTCAGCACGCCGTATCGCTCCAGAAGCAGATCCGCCGTAGCGTGCGCGCGCACGGTGTTGTCCGACACCCGCTCCGGCAGCAGCGACCATCGTCCGGCGACCGAGGGCGGACCGGAACGGGTCGGCATGCTCGGGCGGGGCAGGTAGGCCCGGCCCCGCGGCGCGCGCCGGGGCGTGCGGTGGGCCGTCGTGGTCCGCGTCGTGCCGGACAGCAGCGCCCGCACCGGAGCGAAAGTGTCGCCGGAAACCACGCCCGCCCAGACCAATTCCCACAGTGCGGAGGCCACCGCGGCGTCATCGAGCAGACCGGTGGCGTCCGAGAGCTGCCGGAAGAAGTACGCGCCGCCGCCCTGCGGCACCGGGATCAGTCGTTGCGCGGGGGCGCCGGAGGTCGGGTGCCCCGCACCGGACGCGTATGCCGAGTCGACCGGCGCGGGCCGACCGTTGTCTGTCCCGTATCCGACCGGTGCGGCGGCGCCGCCGGTGTGACCGTCCGTGTCGCCGGATCGCCCGTCCGCGCCGCGACCGTCGCCCGCGGTGGCGGACGGCGCATCCGGCTCGTCCAGCGACACCGGCGCTCGATCCGGGACGTCCTGCGCCGGGCCGGGCGGCGTCCACGGCACGAACGTCGCGCCAAGGGCGTTGAGCAGGCGCGCTTGGGCATCCGTCGGATCGAGTTCGTCCGGCGGCGCGAGGGTGAACGGCGCCTGCTCGGCCAGATGCAGAGCGATCCAGCCGTCCTTGGCGGTGATGGCGCCGTGCCCGGACCAGATCACCTCGCCGGTCGCCATGAGTTCGTCGAGCATGGCGGGGGTATAGCCGGGCACCCGCGCGGGCAGGATGAGCGATTCCCAGGCGGACGCCGGAATCGGCACGCCGGCGAGCTGTTCCACCACGGCGGCCACGCCGTCGACGCCGCGCAGCTCGCCGCCGCCGATGTGCTGCCAGGACGGGAGGAAGCGCCCGAACGCGGCGGTCGAGACCGGCTCGACCTCGTGCCGCGCCGCGGCCAGCGACCGGCGGCGCAGCCGGCGCAACACCTGCGCGTCACACCATTCGGCCCCGGCTGCTCCGGGGGTGAATTCGCCCTCGACCAGCCGTTTTTCGGCGGCCAGGCGTTGCAGCGCGCCGGCGGCGACCGCGGTGCCCAGCCCGAACCGGGCGGCCACCGCCTCCGTGCCGAACGGGCCGTGCGTGCGGGCGTAGCGGCCCACCAGGTCGCCGAGCGGATCGGCCACCGGCTCGATGAACGCCGCAGGCGTGCCGATCGGCAGCGGAACCCCGAGCGCGTCCCGCAGCCGGGCCGCGTCCTCCACCGCGACCCACCAGCTGCGACCGGCGAAGGTAACAGCCAGGGCCCGGCGCGCGGCTACCAGGCTCTCGAACCAGGCGGTGGGGTCCTCGTCGGAGCGTTCGGCGGCCTCGGCCGCGGTCAGGGGTCCGAGCAGGCGCAGCAGATCCGCCAGGCCCTCGGCGTCTCGTGCGTGCCGCTCCGGGGTGAGCCGCTGCAGTTCCCGCTCGGTCTGCTCGATGACCGCGGCGTCGAGCAGTTCGCGCAGCTCGACCCGGCCGAGCAGTTCGGCGAGCAGCCCGGAATCGAGCGAGAGCGCGGCGGCGCGCCGTTCGGCCAGCGGGCTGTCACCGTCGTACATGAACTGCCCGATGTAGTCGAACAGCAGGGCGTTGGCGAACGGGGACGGCGTCGCCGTCTCCACCTCGACCAGCCGGATCTGGCGCCGCCCCACCCGGCCGAGCAGGTCGCGCAGCGACGGCAGATCGTAGACGTCGCGCAGGCATTCGCGCACCGTCTCCAACAGGATCGGGAACTCGGGAAACTTGCGCGCCACGTCGAGCAGCTGGGCCGAGCGCTGCCGCTGCTGCCACAGCGGCGCTCGCTTGCCCGGATCGCGGCGCGGCAGCAGCAACGCGCGCGCGGCGCATTCGCGGAACCGGGAGGCGAACAGCGCCGATCCGCCTACCTGCTCGGTGACGATGTCGTCGATCTCGTCGGACTCGAAGACGAACAGTTCGGCGCCGGGCGGATCGTCGGTGGTGTCGGGCAGCCGCACGACGATGCCGTCGTCGGAAGCGTTCGGTGCGGCGTCCACGCCGAACCGTTCGCGCAGTCGCGCTCCGATGGCCAGCGCCCACGGCGCGTGCACCGGGAGGCCGTAGGGCGAGTGCAGCACCAGCCGCCAGTCGCCGAGTTCGTCGCGGAACCGTTCCACCACCAGCGTGCGGTCGGTGGGCAGGTGCCCGGTCGCGGTGCGCTGCTCGTCCAGCAGAGTGAGCAGATTCGTGGTCGCGTTGTCGTCCAGACCGGCGGTGCCCATGAGCCGCGCGACGCTCTCCGGCATCGGATCGGCGAACTCGCCCCGCGTGCGCCCAACGGCGGGCTCGGCCCCGTCGTGGCGCGGTTGCTCCTGCGCACGAGGCGTTTTCGTCGCACCGCCGTCGCGTCGCGCGCTTTTCCTCGTGCTCGCCTGCCCGGCCGGTTCGGCGACGCGCTCCCGCGCCACCGTGCGGACGAACTCACCGAGCGCCGCGCCGAGTTCGGCGGGCCGTCCGAGCCCGTCACCGTGCCAGAACGGCAACCGCCCCGGCTGCCCGAACGCGGGCGTCACCAGTACCCGATCGAAGGTGATCTCCTCGATCCGCCAGCTCGTCGCCCCGAGCGCGAACACGTCGCCGACCCGGGACTCGTAGACCATCTCCTCGTCGAGTTCCCCGACCCGGGACGCCTTCTCACCCACCATGTACACCGCGAACATGCCGCGATCGGGGATCGCTCCGCCGGAGGTCACGGCCAGCCGTTGCGCGCCGGGCCGCCCGGTGAGCGTGCCCGCGTCGCGATCCCAGACCAGACGGGGCCGCAACTCGGCGAACTCGTCGGATGGATACCGCCCGGAGAGCAGGTCCAGTACCGACTCGTAGGCCGAGCGCGGCAGCGCCGCGTAACTCCCGGTGCTGCGCACGACGTCGAACCACCCGTCGACGTCGATCGAATCCAGCGCGCACGCGGCCACCGTCTGCTGCGCCAGGATGTCCAGCGGGTGCGCCGGGATCTGGATCGCCTCGATCTGCCCGGATGTCATCCGCTGCGACGCCACCGCGCAGTGGATGACGTCGGTGCGGTGTTTCGGGAAGATCACCCCGCGCGAGATCTCGCCGACCTGATGCCCGGCCCGCCCGATCCGCTGCAATCCGCTGGCCACCGAAGGCGGCGCCTCCACCTGGACCACCAGGTCGACCGCGCCCATGTCGATGCCGAGTTCCAGGCTGCTGGTCGCGACCACGCAGCGCAGCCGCCCGCTCTTGAGATCGTCTTCGATCAGCGCCCGCTGCTCCTTGCTGACCGACCCGTGGTGCGCTCGCGCCAGCAGGGGCCCGGCGCCGTGGATCACCTCGGTGGACGGGCCGAGCTGGGCGGGCGGCTCGTGCTCGGTCTCCACCGGTTCGCCGAGCCGTGCCGCGTAGGCCTCGTTCAACCGGGCGGTGAGCCGCTCGGCGAGCCTGCGGGAGTTCGCGAAGACGATCGAGGACCGGTGTTCCAGCACCAGGTCGACGATCGCCTCGTCCACGTGCGGCCAGATCGAGCCCGGCTGGTCGGAGTCGCCCGGTTCGGTCATGTCCGCTACCGGCACCCGCACCGACAGGTCGAACGTCTTCGGCGCCGGGGGCGCGACCAGGGTGATCGGCGCGTTGCCGACCAGGAACCGCCCGACTTCCTCCGGTGGCCGCACCGTCGCCGACAGCCCGATGCGCTGGGCGGGCCGCTCGGTCAGCAGGTCGAGCCGGGCCAGGGACAGCGCCAGGTGCGAACCGCGTTTGGAACCGGCGATCGCGTGCACCTCGTCCACGATCACCGTGCCGACGTCGCGCAGCGTGTCGCGGGCCGCCGAGGTCAGCATGAGGAACAGCGACTCCGGCGTGGTGATCAGGATGTCCGGCGGGGTGCGCAGCATGGACCGCCGATCGGAGGCGCTGGTGTCGCCGGAACGGACGCCGACGGTGATCTCCGGCGGCTCCAGTCCCAGGCGCTTGGCGGTCTGCGTGACGCCGACCAGCGGCGCCCGCAGATTGCGTTCCACGTCCACCGCGAGCGCCTTGAGCGGGGACACGTACAGCACCGAGGTGCCGGCCCGCTCGGGCCGCTGCTCCCGGGTTGCCAGCTGGTCTATCGCCCAGAGGAACGCCGAGAGCGTCTTCCCCGACCCGGTCGGCGCGACGACCAACGTGTGCTCGCCCGCCGCGATCGCCTTCCACGCCCCGAGTTGCGCGGAGGTCGGCGCGGGGAACGCGCCGTCGAACCACTCCTGGGTCGCGCGGGAGAACTGGGCCATGGCTTCAGTGTGCACCCGGACACCGACAAGCACGCCCGTACCGTTTCGCGAGCGAAGCGCGAGCAATCGAACAACGGCCGCCGACGCCGGGCCGTACGCTTCCACAGGTGCAGAAAGTGCTCAGACTCGACCTGGTCAGCCACGGAATGACCGAGGCGATGCGCAAGGCACGCTTCCCGGTGGACGAATCGCTCACCGAGGCGGGCAGGCGGGCGATGGCCGAGTGCGGACCGCTCACGGCCGCGCGGGTGTTCACCGGCCCGGAGCGCCGGACGGTGGAGACCGCCGCGCTGCTGGGTTTGCCGGGCGAGGAGGACAACCGGCTGCGCGACCTGGACGCAGGCGCCTGGCGCGGCGGCGAACTGATGTCGGTACCCCAGGACGAGCTGTACGCCTGGCTCACCGACCCGGCGTTCCGCGGGCACGGCGGCGAATCCGTGCTGGACGTGATCGAACGAACCAGGTTGTGGATGGCCGAGGTGGCCGCGCAGCCGGTGTCCACGATCGCGGTCACCCACCCCGCCGTGGTACGGGCCGCGCTGCTGGTGACGCTGGATGCCCCGCCGAAATCGTTCTGGCGCATCGATATCCCGCCCGGCAGCGTCACCCGCCTGCACTACCGCGGGGAATGGACGCTGCACTTCACCGCCTGATGCCCGAACCCGGGTGGCATGCGGGACCACCGGGGCTATGGGCGCTCCATCGGCCGACCGACGAGAAACGGCCCGGGAGAACATCTCCCGGGCCGCTTCTCGTCCGGGTTCAGCAGTTGGTCGGTGCGGGTTCGCCGCGGAACCTGGCTTCGACGTAGTTCCACGCGTCGGCGAATCCGGCGGCGGCCGCGGTCATGTGCTCGGAGATGTCGACGGTGTGGAACGTCACCGGCGCACCCGCCTTGCAGTACCGGTCGGCGACCTCGGCGACGGGTTGGTAGAAGGTCATCTCGTCGAAGCGGCCCTGCCAGAGGTAGGTAGGCGCGGTGGGCACACCATCGAAGTACCGCAGGCTGTTCTCCCGCAGGACGGCGTGCGCCTCGGGGCTGTCCATGAGGCTCTTGGACGCCGCCATCTGCTCCGCGCTGCGGAAGGCACCGTGGAAGAGCAGGAACCGGCGGCAGGCGTCATGCGTGAACTCCCGGAACCACAGACCGTTCTCGTTGAGCTGGTCGGAGATCGGCAGCCGGTCCGGGTACTCCCGCTCCAGTCCCATGGCGGCGGCGAAGGCGAGGCCGAATCCTGGGTGCGGCGCGAAGCCGAGCGACATCGCCATCTCCTCCAGGTCGGCGGGGATGCCACCGGCCACGGCGGCGGTGAGCTTGAGCTCCGGCGCGTAGGTGGGCTGCATCGCGGCGGCCCACGAGGTGGCCATGCCGCCGCCGGAGTAACCCGCGATGGCCACGGGGGAGTCGGACAGACCGAGAGCGGCGACCTTGCGGACGGCCTTCACACTGTCGAGGGTCATCATGCCCGCCAGGCGCGCGGCGCCGTAGGCGGAGGTGGGGCCCAGGTAGTCCGGCAGCGAGATCGCCCATCCGCGTCCGATGGGCAGCATCGCGCCGACCGCATCCTGCAGCTCGCCGTTGAACAGCGAGCGCGACGGATTGCACTGGGTGCCGAGCGAATTGATCAGCGCCTGATAGGAGACCAGCGGCGGATTCTTGACCCCGGCGGGCAGCAGCACCGTAGTGATGCCCATGACGGGCTTGCCTTGTGACGTGGTGGAGCGGAATGCCACCTGCCAGCCCTCGGTCCCGACATAGAGACCGGTGTCGATCCTGCGGCTGCGCACGACGTCACCGGGGGCGAGCGCCTCCAGGTCGGGCGGCGCGGTGTAGAAGGGATCGGGATCGGGGGTGGGATAGAGAGGCTGAGCCGTTGCGGGCAGGCCGAGCAGGCCGAGCGAGACGAGGCTCACCAGCAAGACCGCAATCCTGGACGGAACTCTGAACACGGGTTTCCTTCGAAAGTCAGCCGTCACCGACCCACCGCCCCGCGGGCACGCCGCGGCGGCGGTGCTTCGGACGGACCGGCACTACGCGAAAAACCGCAGCGAGCGTTCGCTGCGGGACAGAGCAGAAGGAACCGCCGCCGGAGCGACCCTGAGTCGATCATGACGGACGGCCGCACCTCCTTCGACTCCGGGACCGCCGGTAGCCGCGAAGGCGGCACCATCCGTGCGAAAGATAGCGCCCCACCGATCGAGCCGTCGCACCGGAAGGCGTGAATCGGACATGTCACAAAGCCCGTGGCCCGCCATTCGGCAAGATCACTAAAGGAGGCGGCCTGCCCGGCCGCACATCGAATCGGCCTCTCGTTCGGCTCATGCGAAGCTGAGTACCGTCCGTTCGCCCAGCGGGCGTTGCAGGTCGACAACGACCACGCCGTATTCGCGCTTCTGCTCGGGGTTCGCGCCCTGGCACGGCGGCATGCCGCGATGCAGGCCGCGCAGCAGCCGCACGCTCACCCGGTCGGCCGATTCTTCCACGCGCGCGGTGAATCCGATGCTCGGACAGCCGACCGGGCCCGGGATGTGGATCGCGAGCTTGTTCGTCCCGTCTTCGATGTCGTACTCGGAGAAGGGCATCGCCGATGTGGGCTCGAGGTCCGCGGCATGCGGGACGACGATCATCGTGCCGCCCGCGATTCTCCGGGGACCCGGATCGGCGCGCGTTCCCGCCGCCTCTTGCGCGGTTCGCTCCGGCGTGGAGGGGGCGGCCGGGTCCACATGCTGCCCGCACGCGGTCAGCATCCCGAACATCGAGGCGGCGACGATCGCCGCGCCCCTCCTCAGTATTGCCATCTTTCCACCTTCACACAGGTGGGCGTGGGGGCGGCGGAGGAAACGCGGGGCGGCACCGGCTCGGCTCGCCGAAGACGATCGAATGCCCGGATGCGTGGATGTGTTCACCGTCACATGAAGCTGGCACTGTGCTGAGGATGTGCCCATCTTATGGGCTCATAATTGAGCAGAATGCTCAGTCGCTTCGGTTGAGGTTGTGCGTTCAGATCTTCAGGGACACGATATCGCCAACAAGTGCTCAACGATGCGAGGCGCCGGACCGGCGCCGAGCGGACGGGTGGATCTGTATGACCGAGCTCGCCGACCGCGATCTGATCGCAGCTCCCTACGACCTTGCCGACCGTTACCGCGTCGGCTCCGGGACCGTTGTCCTCACCGGCGTCCAGGCCATCGCGCGGCAGCTGGTCGAGCAGCACGTGCGTGATCTGCGTGCCGGGCGGCGGGTGGGGACGTTCGTCTCCGGGTATCAGGGCAGCCCGCTCGGCGGCGTCGACAAGATGCTGGCCGGCATGCCGGGCGTCCTCGCCGAGCACGACATCTCGTTCGTCCCGGGATTGAACGAGGAACTGGCCGCCACCTCCGTGTGGGGCAGCCAGGCCGATCTGCCCGCGGGCACCGCGACCCATGACGGCGTTGTCGGTGTCTGGTACGGCAAAGGTCCCGGTCTGGACCGCGCGACCGACGCTCTGCGGCACGCCAACATGTACGGCGCGAATCCGCGCGGCGGCGTCTTGCTGCTGGTCGGCGACGACCCGGCGGCCAAGTCGTCCACCGTGCCCGCGGTGAGCGAGCGCTCGCTGGCGGCGATGAACATCCCCGTGCTGTTCCCGCGCAACGCCCGCGAGATCATCACCATGGGCCTGCACGGGGTGGCGCTGTCGCGCGCCTCGGGCTGCCTGGTGGCGCTGAAAATCGTCGCCGATGTCGCCGACGGCGCCTGGACCGTCGACGGTTCGGTGGGCGACATCGACCTCGTGGTGCCCGAAATCGACTGGGAGGGAAAGCCCTTCCACTACCGGCAGCGTCCGATGGCCGCTCCGGCCGACAGTCTGCTGGCCGAGGCGGATCTCTACGGTCCCCGCTGGGAGCTGGTACGCGCCTACAGCACACGCAACGGACTGGACGTGATCGAGGTCCACCCGTCCCACGCCACGATCGGCATCGCCGCCACCGGGACCACCTTCGACGCGGTCCGTCAAGCGTTGCTCGACCTCGGCGCGGACGACGACGCGCTGCACGCCGCGGGAATCCGGCTGCTGCGCATCGGGATGCCGTATCCGATCGCGCCCGATCGCGTCCGGGAGTTCGCCGCCGGGCTCACCCGGCTGATCGTCGTCGAGGACAAGACGGCCTTCGTCGAGACCCAGATCCGCGACATCCTGTACGGCATCGCGGGCGCGCCCGAGATCGTCGGCAAGCGCGACCACGCGGGTCGCCCGCTGTTCGGCGCCGACGGCGAACTCACCTCCGGGCGCATCGCCGCACCGCTGCGCCGCCTGCTCGACGGACACCTCTCCCTGAAACGTCCACTGCCGCAGCCGCTGTCGCTGTCGGTGCTGCCCGCCAAGCGCGCCGCCTACTTCTGTAGCGGTTGCCCGCACAACCGTTCAACGGCCGTCCCGGAAGGCTCGCTGGCGGGCGGCGGCATCGGGTGTCATACCTTGGTGACCATGTCCGCCCGGACCGACAGCAAGGTCACCGGGCTGACCCAGATGGGTGGCGAGGGCGCGCAATGGATCGGCCAAGCCCCGTTCACCGACGTGCCGCATCTGTTCCAGAACATCGGTGACGGCACGTATTTCCACTCCGGCCAGCTCGCCGTGCAGGCGTGCGTCGCCGCGGGTGTGAACATCACCTTCAAGCTGCTGCACAACGACGTGGTCGCGATGACCGGCGCGCAGCACGCCGAGGGCGCGCTCACGGTGCCGATGCTCACCCACAAGCTCGCCGTCGAAGGCGTCCGAAAGATCATCGTCTGCGCCGACGAACCCGGGCGTTACCGCAAGCGCGATCTGGCTCCCGGCACCCTGTTGTGGCACCGGGACCGCCTCGACGAGGCGCAGCGCGCGCTGCGCGAGATCCCCGGCGTCACGGTGCTGATCTACGACCAGCACTGCGCTGCCGACGCGCGGAGGCAGCGCAAGCGCGGCGCCCTGCCGGTGCGCCGCACTCGGGTGGTGATCAACGAAGCGGTGTGCGAAGGCTGCGGTGATTGCGGCGTCCAGAGCAATTGTCTGTCGGTGCAGCCGGTGGATACCGAGTTCGGGCGCAAGACCCGAATCGACCAGACCTCCTGCAACACCGACTACAGCTGCTTGAACGGCGATTGCCCTTCGTTCGTCACAGTCGAGCTGCCCGATCCGGCGAAACGGAAGGAGCGCGGCACGAGCAGGCGGCCACAGCCGCCGCGGCTGCCGGATCTGCCGCACGAACCGCCGACGACCACGCAGAACGTCTTTCTCGCCGGCATCGGCGGCACCGGCATCGTCACCGTGAACCAGGTGCTGGCGACCGCCGCGATGCGAGCCGGGTACGAGGTGGCGAGCCTGGACCAGATCGGCATGAGCCAGAAGGCCGGACCCGTGGTGTCGCACCTGCGCTTCGCCGTGGACGCGCTGGAGCCCGCCAACCGGCTCGCCCCCGCTTCGGCCGATTGCGTCGTGGCCTTCGACCTGCTGGCCGCCACCGACACCAAGAATTTGGCCTACGGGTGCGCCACGACGACCGTGTCGGTCGCCTCCACCAGCAAGACGCCGACCGGAGACATGGTCTACGACAAGTCGGTCGCCTATCCCGACGAGGCGGCGCTGTTGCGGCGGCTGGAGCAGGTCTCGCGGTCGGTGCGGTCCTTCGACGCGCTGGCCGCCGCGGAGGTCCTCTTCGGTGACACCGCCGCCGCGAACTTCCTGCTGATCGGCGCCGCCTACCAGCTCGGCGGCCTGCGGTTGCCGCGCTCCGCGATCGAGGAGGCCATCGAGATCAACGGCGTGGCCGTGGCGGCGAATCTCGCGGCGTTCCGCTGGGGGCGGGTGGCGATCGCACGGCCGGCGGAGTTCGCCGCCGCGACCACCCGCCGCGCGGCCGAACCGGCCCCGGTGGCGGTACCGGCGGACCTGTTCGAGGGATTGACCGCGACGGGAGAGACCCGGCGCCTGGTCGAGCTGCGGGCTGTGGAATTGATCGGTTTCCAGAGCGTGGCGGTGGCACGCGCCTACGTCCGCACGGTGCAACGCATCTGGGCGGCCGAGCGCCGGGTGACCGACCGTACCGAGTTCAGCGAGCAGGTGGCGCGCGGACTGTACAAGTTCACCGCGTACAAAGACGAGTACGAGGTGGCGCGGCGGCTCACCGACCCGGCCTTCCTGGCGGAGGTCGCCACGCAGGTGCCAGAGGGGGCGAACCTCACCTACCGGCTGCACCCACCGGTGCTGCGCGCGCTGGGACGGAAGAAGAAGATCGGCATGCGGCCGGGCAGTCACTTCGCCCTGCGCTTGCTGGCCAAGGGAAAGCGGCTGCGCGGCACGGCGTTCGACCCGTTCGGTTACGCGCGCGTGCGCCGCGTGGAACGCGAACTGCGCACGCACTACACCGCGATGGTGACGAACCTGGCCGGCATGCTGGACGGATCGGGCTATGACCGCGCCGTGCGGGCGGCGGCGCTCGCCGATGTGGTGCGCGGCTACGAGGACATCAAGCTCGCCGGCGTCGCGCGCTACGCCGAAGGCTTGCGGGAACTCGGTATCGAGCCGCCGCGATGGTGACGGGTGCCCTCCGGCGGTGCTCGCCGGTCGGTGCGTTCACCCGCGAATCCACCAGTGCTTCGCCCGGCCTGGGTTCCGTTGCCGGAGGAAGAACACCGCAAGAAAAAACCCGGTTCGGACGGTGTGAACCGTCCGAACCGGGCCTGTAGTAGCGGGGACAGGATTTGAACCTGCGACCTCTGGGTTATGAGCCCAGCGAGCTACCGAGCTGCTCCACCCCGCGTCGGGTAAGGACAACACTACACAGGGTGGTGCCAACAACCCAATCGCCTGGTGGGAGCGGGTGCGGCGAGCGGTTCAGCCGAACTCGATGCCCTGCGCGAGGGGCAGTTCGGTGGAGTAGTTGACGGTGTTGGTGGCTCGGCGCATGTAGGCCTTCCAGGAGTCCGAGCCGGATTCGCGTCCGCCGCCGGTCTGCTTCTCACCGCCGAAGGCGCCGCCGATCTCTGCGCCGGAGGTGCCGATGTTGACATTCGCGATGCCGCAATCGGATCCGTCGGCGGCGAGGAAACGTTCGGCCTCGCGCTGGTCGGTGGTGAAGATCGCGGACGAAAGACCCTGCGGCACTTCGTTGTGCAGGGCGATCGCGCGATCGAAGTCGTCGTAGGTGAGCACGTAGAGGATCGGCGCGAAGGTCTCCTCCCGCACCACCGCGGTCTGGGCGGGCATGCGCACGATGGCGGGCCGCGCGTAGTAGGCGTCCTCGCCGAATCCATCGACGCGTTCGCCGCCGCACACCAGCTCGCCGCCGTCGGTCACCGCCTTGTCCAGCGCCGCGCGCATTCCGGTGTAGGCCTTGCCGTCGATCAGCGGCCCGACCAGCACCCCCTCGTCGAAGGGGTTGCCGACGGGCAGTTGCCGGTATGCCCGCTCCAGCCGGTCCATCAGCGGGCCCGCCACGTCCCGGTGCACGATCAGTCGCCGCAGCGTGGTGCACCGCTGCCCGGCCGTGCCCGCCGCCGCGAACACGATCGCCCGCGCCGCGAGGTCGAGATCGGCGGACGCGGTGACGATCGCGCCGTTGTTGCCGCCCAGCTCCAGCAGGCAGCGCCCGAGCCGCTCGGCCACCCGCGGCGCCACCAACCGGCCCATCCGCACCGACCCGGTGGCGCTCACCAGCGCGACCCGGCTGTCGTCGACGAGCCGGGAGCCCGCCTCGCTCCCGCCCTGGATCAGTTGATGGATCTCGGGATCCGCGCCGACCTCGCCGGTCGCGCGCCGGAGCAGGGCGTGACAGGCCAGCGCTGTCAGCGGCGTCGTCTCCGACGGTTTCCAGACCACGGTATCGCCGCAGACCAGCGCGATCGCCGTGTTCCACGCCCAGACCGCGACCGGGAAGTTGAACGCCGAGATCACCCCGACCACGCCGAGTGGATGCCAGGTCTCCATCAACCGGTGGCCGGGACGTTCCGAGGGCATGGTGTGGCCGTACAGCTGGCGGGACAGGCCGACGGCGAATTCGCAGATGTCGATCATCTCCTGCACTTCGCCCGCGGCCTCGGCGGGGATCTTGCCCGCCTCCAGCGTCACCAGCTCGGCCAGGTCGCTCTTGTGTGTGGTGAGCAGCTGCCCCAGCCTGCGCACGACACCGGCCCGGACGGGAGCGGGAACGCCGCGCCAGCCCCGGAAGGCGGTAGCGGCCCGGCCGATGGCGGCATCGACCTCGTTCGGCGAGGTGGACCGCAGGGTGGTCAGCTGCCCTCCGGTGATCGGAGTGCGCGCGGGCAGATCGCCGGGTTCCGCTGGCAGCGCACCGAATCGGCGCAGTACCGCCTCCGCGCGGGCGGTGAGTTGCCGGGTGGTCCGAACGTCCAATACCTCGGTCATCTGTTGTACCGCCGTACCTTTCGGCCGCGTCGCGGCGTGTCTGTCCCCTCGAGTGGGAGGATGGAGGTCAGGTTTCGGACACGAGGCGGGCCGCCTGAGTTAGCCTTCGCTGATGGCGGATACACCGGCAAGACCCGTACTCGATGACATCGATCGCCTGCTGATTCGTGAACTGATGGCCGATGGACGGGCCACTCTGTCCAACCTGGCCGAGAAGGCGAGTCTGTCGGTGTCCGCGGTGCAGTCCCGGGTTCGCCGATTAGAGGCGCGCGGTGTGATCCGCGGGTATACCGCACACGTCGATCCCGAAGCGCTCGGTCAACTGCTGTCGGCATTCGTCGCGATCACTCCTCTCGACCCGTCGCAACCCGATGACGCGCCCGCGGTGTTGCAGCACATCCCCGGCATCGAGGCGTGCCACTCGGTGGCCGGGGAGGAAAGCTACATCCTGCTGGTGCGTGTGGCGTCACCGCGGCACCTCGAGCAATTGCTCCAAGAGATCAGAGCCACTGCCAACGTGCGCACCCGGAGCACCATCATCTTGCAGACATTCTATGACAGGTAGCGATTCTGTGTAATTAATACGGATAGTCATAGAGGTTCCGTAAATTTTTACGTACCCTCAGGGCGTGACCATCGAACTGGAACGCACCCGCCCGGCGGTCACCCCCGCCGCCCGGGTCCATGAGATCTTGTCGGCGAGCATCCTGGCCGACGGCTTCGACCTGGTGCTCGACCTCAACCGTTCCCGTGGCTGCCGCCTCGTCGACGAACGCGACGGCAGCCCCTACCTCGACATGTTCGGTTTCTTCGCCTCCAACGCGCTGGGCATGAACCACCCCGCCCTCGCCGAGGACCCGCGGTTCCTGGCCGAACTCACCGCCGCGGCGGTGAACAAGCCGAGCAACTCCGACATCTACACCGTCGAGATGGCCCGCTTCGTCGAGACGTTCGTGCGGGTGCTCGGCGATCCGCGGCTACCGCACCTGTTCTTCATCGACGGCGGCGCCCTCGCGGTGGAGAACGCCCTCAAGATCGCGTTCGACTGGAAGAGCAGGCACAACGAATCCCAGGGCCGCGCAGCGGAACTCGGCGCCAAGGTGCTGCACCTGACCGGCGCGTTCCACGGCCGCAGCGGGTACACCATGTCGCTCACCAACACCGATCCGGTGAAGACCGCGCGCTTTCCGAAGTTCGACTGGCCGCGCATCAAGTCCCCTTACCTCACCGACGCCTTCGACATCGAGGAGGCCGAGGCGTGCGCGCTCGCGCAGGCGCGTCGGGCATTCGAGGAAAACCCACACGACATAGCGTGTTTCATCGCCGAGCCGATCCAGGGCGAGGGCGGCGACCGGCATCTGCGCCCGCAGTTCCTGCAAGCCGTGCAGCAGCTGTGTCACGAGCACGACGCGCTGTTCGTGCTGGACGAGGTGCAGACCGGCGTCGGCATGACCGGAACGGCCTGGGCCTACCAGCAACTCGGCCTTGCGCCGGACGTGGTCGCTTTCGGTAAGCGGACCCAGGTGTGCGGCGTCATGGCGGGTGGCCGCGTGGACGAGGTGCCCGACAACGTGTTCGCGGTCAGCTCCCGGCTCAACTCGACCTGGGGCGGCAACCTCGCCGACATGGTGCGCAGCAGGCGCGTCCTGGAGGTGCTCGAGCGGGACGAACTGATCGAACGGTCCCGGCCGCTGGGGGCGCACCTGCTCGAGCGGCTGGGCGCGCTCGCCGCCCGGCACCCCGATGTCAGCGAGCCGCGCGGGCGCGGCCTGATGTGCGCGATCACGCTCTCGTCGTCCCGGCTGCGCGACGAGGTGCTCACCGCGCTGCGCGAGCGGGAGCGGGTGCTGATCCTCGGAACCGGCGAGCGGGGCATCCGGTTCCGTCCTCCGCTGACGGTCACCGGGGCCGAGCTGGACGAGGCCGTCGATGCCATGGACCGGGTCCTTACCGGCCTGGAATAGCCCGCGAACAGGAGGTTCCGGGTATCTCGGCGCGCCAGGTGGGTGCGCCGGAATCCCGGATCCTCCTGCTGGACTTGGCATCCATGCCGTCACCACTCTCCGAAGAGGCGCGGCACTCGAACACGGGTTCGCCATCCGGCCGTCATCCCGACGGACACACCCGCGTGATGCGCTGACCTGGCACCAGCACGCCGGTCGTCGAGTGGTCAGGAGATGACCGGACGCAGGCCCAAACCTCCTTCGACGAAACGGCGGACGGACGTCAGTCCGGCATCCAGGGCCGCTTCGTAGCCCGGGCGTGCCCACCCCGTCACCGCCGCGGTGCCGTCACCTGCCGGCGTCGCCCCGATCTCGGCCACCAACTCGGCCGTGGTCGGTTCGCAGACCGCCCAGGAGAAATGTGTCTGCTCCACCCAGCCCGCAGTGCGCCGGGCCACGTAGTCCGGTTCGGTGATGCCACCCGAGGCCAGGGCCGGTCGGTCATCGATGCGGTCGTCGGCGCGCAAGGCGCGCAGATACCAGGCGCCCGCGTTGATCTCGATCGGCTCCATCAGCGTCCGCCCGTTGCGCCGCGCCGGTAGCCGGCCGAGGCGACCAGCGCGTCCGCCACCACTCCGCCGAATTCCGCGACGCCGACCGGCCTCGCTGCGACATGATCGGATGGCCGCGCCGCCGTTTTTGCGCGTTTCGCGGTATCCCGTCGGATTTCGGGTAGCTCGGTCATGAGGAAGAGGCTAGCGGGAGGTTCTACGACATGGGCGAGCTGTGGTTCGGCCACTACCGCCTCGATCGGCTGCTAGGCAGCGGCGGCATGGGCGAGGTCTGGCTCGCGCACGACACCACCGCCGACCGTGCCGTCGCGTTGAAGGTACTGACCGCCGCCTACGCGGCCGACCCCAAATTCCGGCAGCGATTCACCAGGGAGGCTCGGCTCGCCGCCCAGGTGCGCGGGCCGCACCTGGTGCCGATCCATTCGTTCGGCGAACTCGACGGCCGCCTGTACATCGATATGGAGTACATCGAAGGCTCCGACGTGGCCGCGCTGCTGCGGCGGGCGGGGCGGCTGGAACCCGAGCGCGCGATCGAGATCGTCGTGCAGACGGCCCGCGCGCTCGACATCGCGCATCGTGCGGGCCTGGTGCACCGCGACGTGAAGCCGTCCAACATCATGGTGACGCCCGACGGCACCGCCTACCTGATCGACTTCGGCACCGCGCAGCGCAGCGACCAGCCCGCGATCACCGCCACCGGCAATGTGGTGGGCACGCTGGCGTACATGGCGCCGGAGCGGTTCGACGGGTCGGCGGTACCCCAGTCCGATCAGTATTCGCTGGCCTGCGTGCTGTACGAGTGCCTCACCGGGCGAAGGCCGTTCGACGACGGCGACCCGCCGCGCATGTTGCGCGCCCACCTGATGCAAACCCCTCCGCTCGCCTCCGAGCTGAATCCGGCCTTGCCGCCCGCACTGGACGCGGTGATCGCACGCGGCATGGCGAAAGACCCCGCCCTGCGCTGGTCCAGCGCCGGGGAACTGGCCTCGGCCGGGTACGCGGCCCTGACGGGCCAGGACGCCACCACGGTCGAACTCGCGTCGTCGGTGCCGACCTTCGTGCTCCCGCCGCCGCGTGGGGTCGTCCGGACCGGCGCCGCGCCCGAAGCGCGAACGTCTTCCGGATCGCGTCTGGCGCTGGCGGCTTTCGCGGCGCTCGTCGCGCTGGTCGCCGGGTCGCTGTGGCTCGGGCGCCCGGACGCGGCCGACGCGGGACCGGCCTCCGCTCCCGCCCAGTCTCCGAAGCAGGAACCGTCCGCGCCGCCGTCGCATGTACCGGCCACGCGGGCGCCGGTGCCCATTTCGGCGCCCATCCTGGTCCTGCCCGGCCCGGGCCAGCCGTGTGACCCGGTGGTGGACGTGCACAGCGTCACCGTGGACGGCCTCGTGCTGACCTGCACTCCGTTGACGGGGGGCCGGTCGAGCTGGCTTCCGGCAGCGCCGGCCGCGGGCGGTGTCGCCGCGGAGAACGTCGACGACTCGAACCAGTCCGGACACCCCGCCTCGGAAGACAAGCCCGGCCGGGGCAAGCCCGATCACGCGAATCCCGGCAACGGCAACGGCAAGCCCAAGGCCAAGCCGGGTAAGTAGGCGGGCCGTCGCCGGACTGTCGTCGAGCACACAGTGGTGCGTGCGGCGGGGTGCGGTTACGCTCCGAAAGAGGCCACTTCTTCGGTATCGGCACGGTGAGCTGCTGATTTCCGTTGTTCGCGCCGCAGGTGGAGGCCGGGTCGACCAGCTGTCAACGGTGACTGGAGGTTCGCGATGGGGGAGGTGCGATTCGGGGGTTACCGGCTGGAGCGACCGCTCGGCAAGGGCGGCATGGGTCAGGTCTGGCTGGCGTACGACATGGTGGCGGCACGACGAGTGGCGTTGAAACTCCTGCCCGCCGACCTCGCGGCCGCGCCCGGATACCGCAAGCGGTTCGAGCGTGAAGCCGAAGCCGTGGCGCAGTTGCGCGACCCGCACGTGCCGCGGATCCACCGATTCGGCGAGATCGACGGCCGGCTCTACATCGACATGCAATTCGTCGAGGGCGCCGACCTGGCGGGCAAGCTGGTAACCGAGGGCCCGATGCCACCGGCCGTCGCGATCGGCGTCATCGGCCACGTCGCCGCCGCGCTCGATGTGGCGCACCGGGCCGGGCTGGTGCACCGCGACGTCAAACCGTCGAACATCGTCGTACATCCCAGTGGCTTCACCTATCTGATCGACTTCGGCATCGCGCACGGGCTCGGACAGACGGCCGTGACCACCACCGGCATGGCGATCGGCACCCTCGCGTACATGGCCCCGGAGCGGTTCAGCGGAAAGGCGGACGGACGCGCCGACGTCTACTCGCTGGCCTGCGTGCTCTACGAATGCCTCACCGGTGCGCGGCTCTACGGCGATACCGATCCCGCGCAGCAGATGCATGCCCACCTGATGGCGCCGCCCCCACGCGCCGGTTCGATGTGCGCCGCCGTCCCCGCCGCGCTGGACGCCGTCATCGCTCGCGGTCTGGCCAAGGAGCCGCGCGAGAGATTCCCGACCGCAGGAGAATTCGCCGCGGCCGCGCGAGCCGCGATCGGCGCGTCCGCTCCGGAGCCGGTAGCCGCGGACTCGAAAGCCGCAGCAGCCGCATCGGAATCCGTGAATCCCGAGCGGCCACGGCGAACGCCTATCCCGACCGAAGTCCTGCCGAACCCGGGCCCTCCACCGACCCTTGTGGCCACCAAACTCGACTGGTCGACAGTCGCGCCCGATCCTGAACCGGTTCAGCATGTTCCGACTCCCGGCTCGGCACTGCGCGGATACGCCGGTGCGCAGCGTCCGCCCGCATCCGCCGGTTATCCCGTTGCAGGACAGCCGTATCCAGCCCCCGGACGCGGGTCGTATCCCGCCGGACCCGCCCGGGGCACACAGCCGGGGTGGCAGGAACGGTTGCTCGCTCGCGTGCTGCCCCCGAAGCACGGCCCGGTCGCATCGCCGTATCGCGCGCCGGCGCGAAAGGTCTTCCCGGCGGTGCAGCGTCCGGCCCCGCCGGTCGCGCAGCGTCGTCCGGGCGTCCCGGTCCCGCGTCGTCGGCCGCGTCGTCGCCGGAGTCTCCTGTCGAAGATGATCGGCGCGCTGATCGTGGTGTTCCTCGCGCCGTTCGCGTTCGCGGCGGGCTGCGTCGCGTTGATCGCGGCGGGAACCAGGGCCGGTGATTCCGGCGCGCCCGCGCCCACCTTGCCGCCCTCGGCGGTGGCGGTGGAGAACCCCGGGCCACCCGGGGACGACCGCGCATCCGATCCGGCCGCCGTGGCGCCGGCGGGCAGTCCCGTGCGCGACGGCAAATTCGAGTTCGTCGTGACGAACGTCGACACGGGCGTTGCACGAGTCGGATTGCAGCGGGCCACGGGCTCGTTCCTCATCGTCACGCTGGCCGTGCGGAATATCTCCGACGAGACGAAGTGGTTCCTGCCGATGGGCCAACGCCTGCTGGACGCGCGGAACACGCCCTTCGACCACAACGCCACCGCCACCATGTGGCAGAACACCCAGCAGCGCCTCGGCTACTCCTTCGAGCTGCGCCCCGGGCAGTCCGCCACCACCCAGCTCGTCTTCGACTTGCCCCGGACGGCGACCCCCGACCACTTGGAGCTGCACGACTTCGTCCTCTCCGGCGGCGTGCGCGTCCACATCCCCTGAACGCCCCCGCGCGTCACCACCGCGCCGCGCCGTTGAGCTGACCCGCGGTGAACCACCGATCCCGGATGGTCACCGTGCGCCCGCCGGAGCGGAAGCGGGCCGAAGTCGGTCAGGCGGCCGGGATGACGGCGGAGAGCGCGCCGAGCACGGCTGTGCGGCCGATTTGCAAGGCACTGGCGAGCAGCGTGGTGTCGCGGGCGGCGCTGTCCACGTCCGGAGAGCCGACGGGCGGGTGAATCTGGAGCACGGAGTCGCCGAGCTCGGCGAGGGCCCGGTCCTCGAGGTCCTGTTGCCGCGGGCGTTCGAGCCAGGCCCGGTACGCGCCGGGGGCCACGGCGCGTAGATAGCCGCCGCCGATGATCTGGTGCAGGCGCGAGGCGGGCGGGCGCCGTTCGTCCACCCTCCTGGTGCGCAGGACCAAGGCATGGGTGGCGCCCGCGCGGACCGCGGTGCGGATCGGCACGGTCTCGGAGAGGCCGCCGTCGAAGTAGGCCGAACTGCCCAGGGCGACCGGCGGCCCGGCCAGAATGGGCAGGCCCGCCGACGCGCGCAGCGCACGCATGAGCGTCCGTTTGTCGGTGATTTGTGGATGCAGATCGACCGCCTGCCCGGTGCGGATATCGGTGGCGATCGGATGGAAGGTCGTGGAGTTGGCCAGGATCGCGTCGAAATCCATCGGTTCGACGCCGTCGTACACCTGGTGCACGAGATACCGCAGGTCGAACGCCGGACGTCCGCGCAGGAGCCGAGCCGGGTCGACGGCGCGGCGCATGATCTCCGGATCGGTCCAGGAGCGCATGCCGGGGATCGCGCGCCCGCACAGCAGCCAGGCACCGTTGATCGCGCCCGCCGACGTGCCGTACACGGCGTCGAATACCCCGGCGAGCCCGAGTTCCTCGAGCGCCGACACCATGCCGCTGGAGTACACGCCCCGGCTGCCGCCGCCCTCTATCACCAGCACCAGGCGGTGACCGTCGGCGCGGCCGGCCGTGGCGCGCCGCGCGCGGATCACCTCCGCGACGGGGGAGAGGCTTGTCGAGCTGGTCACCGCAACACGATACGACACCTCGGTGTGCGTTTCGGGTCCAGCGGAGGCAGCTCGCGTAACGGCGGAAGGACCGCCGCGTGAACAGCGAAGCGGGCGCGGAACCTCGTGGTCCCGCGCCCGCTCCGTGACGTTGTTACTTGATCTCTGCGAGAACCGTGCCCTGAGTGATCGCCGCGCCCGTCTCGACGGACAGTCCGGTGACCACACCCGCCTTGTGGGCGTTGACCGGGTTCTCCATCTTCATGGCCTCGAGCACCACGATCAGATCGCCCGCCTCGACCGACTGGCCCTCTTCCACCGCGACCTTGACGACGGTGCCCTGCATCGGAGCGGTGACCGCGTCACCGGAGGCCGCGCCGCCGCCCGCGCCGCCACGCTTGCGCGGCTTGGGCTTCTTGCGGATCACACCGGCGCCGTTGCCTGCCGCACCGGCCGCACCGGCGCCGACGGTGAAGTTGCCCGGCAGCGACACCTCGACCCGGCGGCCGCCGACCTCGACGACGACCTTCTGACGCGGCTGGTCCTCATCCTCGTCGGCCGGGGCGCCCGCACCGGTGAACGGCTCGACGGTGTTGACCCACTCGTTTTCGATCCACTTGGTGTAGACGTCGAACTTCTCGCCGTCACCGATGAACGCCGGGTCCTCGACGATCGCCCGGTGGAACGGGATGACCGTGGCCAGGCCGTCGACCTCGAACTCGGCCAGGGCGCGCCGCGCGCGCTCCAGTGCCTGCGTGCGGTTCTCGCCGGTGACGATCAGCTTGGCCAGCATCGAGTCGAACTGTCCGCCGATCACGCTGCCGGCCACCACGCCGGAGTCCACGCGCACGCCGGGGCCCGACGGCTCGGAGTACACGGTCACCGGGCCGGGAGCGGGCAGGAAGCCGCGGCCCGCGTCCTCGCCGTTGATGCGGAACTCGAAGGCGTGGCCGCGCGGCGTCGGGTCCTCGGTGATCTCCAGCTTCTCGCCGTTGGCGATGCGGAACTGCTGGCGCACCAGGTCGATGCCCGCGGTCTCCTCGGTGACCGGGTGCTCGACCTGCAGCCGGGTGTTCACCTCGAGGAAGGAGACGGTCTCGCCCTGCACCAGGTACTCGACGGTGCCCGCGCCGTAGTAGCCGGCTTCCTTGCAGATGGCCTTGGCCGAGGCGTGGATCTTCGCGCGGACCTCGTCGGACAGGAACGGCGCCGGGGCCTCCTCGACGAGCTTCTGGAAGCGCCGCTGCAGCGAGCAGTCGCGGGTGCCCGCGACGATGACGTTGCCGTGCTTGTCGGCGATGACCTGCGCCTCGACGTGGCGGGCCTTGTCCAGGTACTGCTCGACGAAGCACTCACCACGGCCGAAGGCGGCGGTGGCCTCGCGGACGGCCGAGTCGTACAGTTCCGGGATCTCCTCGATGGAGTGCGCGACCTTCATGCCGCGGCCGCCACCACCGAAGGCCGCCTTGATCGCGACCGGCACACCGTACTTCTTCGCGAACTCGACGACCTCGGTCGCGTCCTTGACCGGGTCCTTGGTGCCCGCGGCCATCGGCGCCTTCGCGCGCTCGGCGATGTGCCGCGCGGTGACCTTGTCGCCCAGGTCGCGAATGGACTGCGGGGAGGGGCCGATCCAGATCAACCCGGCGTCGATGACGGCCTGGGCGAAGTCGGCGTTCTCGGAGAGGAAGCCGTAACCGGGGTGGATGGCGTCGGCGCCGGACTTGGCGGCGGCGTCGAGGATCTTGTCGAACACGAGGTACGACTCGGCCGAGGTCTGGCCGCCCAGGGCGAAGGCCTCGTCCGCGAGCTTGACGAACGGGGCATCCGCGTCCGGCTCTGCGTAGACCGCGACGCTGCCGATGCCGGCGTCCTTGGCCGCCCGGATCACGCGCACGGCGATCTCGCCTCGGTTAGCTACGAGTACCTTTGTGATCCGCGCGCTGGCATGGCTGGGCACTGAGCCTCCTGTGTGCATTCTTCTGGTCGCTTCGCCGGGGGTGGGGTCGCTGTGCAGCCTCCGCTCCCATAATCGACTTGTTTACGTCTCGGGCGAGTGTAGGCAGTCTGCCAACAGACGCCGAACTCGGCTAGCCCTACTCAACAGTAGGTCGCGGATCACAACGTACGCTGTCGCTGTTTGGGACCGCACCCGACTCACCTGCTCCTGGTGCGCCGAGAACCGCCGCGTACTGGCACTTCGCCCGGGTCGTCCCCCTTGGCGATCGGCATCCGCACCGAGTTCCCCCACTCGGTCCAGGAGCCGTCGTAGTTGCGTACTCCGTCGCGCCCGAGCAGGTAGGTCAGGACGAACCAGCTGTGGCTGGATCGCGCGCCGACTCGACTGTAGACGATCACCTCGTCCTGGTCGGCCGACGCGCGGTAGACCTCCTCGAGTTCGGCACGCGAGCGGAAACTCCCGTCGGCGGCGAGCGCCTCGGTCCACGGGATGTTCGAGGCGCTGGGAATGTGGCCGCCGCGCATCGCCGCGTCCTCGGGATCGGCCGCGTCGAGCACGCGCGTGCCGGAGTATTCCTCGGCCGAGCGCACGTCGATCACCGGTTTGCCGAGATGGGCGAGCACGTTCTCGCGGAACGCGCGGAAGGTGCTGTCGTCCCGGCGCGCGGCCGGGTAGGCGCTGCGCACCGGATAGCCGGGTTCGAACGTCGTGTCGCGCCCCTCGGAGATCCAGGCCGCGCGTCCGCCGTCGAGCAGGCGCACGTCCTCGTGCCCGAACAGCGTGAACACCCATGCCGTGTGCGCCGCTTGGGTGTTTCCACGATCCCCGTAGATCACGACTGTGTCGTCACGATCGATCCCTTTGGCGCGCATCAGTTCGGTGAAGCGGGTTCCGTCGATATAGTCGCGCGTGACCGGATCGTTCAGATCGCTTCGCCAATCCAGTTTGGTGGCGCCCGGAACGTGCCCGATGTCGTACAGCAGCGTGTCCTCGTTGGCCTCGATGATCTCGAGTCCCCGCGCGCCTATGTTTGCCGACAGCCACTCCGTGGTTACTAGTCGGTGAGGGTGTGCGTAGGAACCGAGTGAGGGATGAGGGTCCGGAGCGACGGGCACGGTGTTTGGGTCCTTCAGGCATGGGTGGACGGCGGTGGCAGCGGTTCGAGGCCTCACAGCGATGGTAGGTGTGAGGCGACAGTGACTCTCGTTTCAGATCACAAATCGGATGAGGGCCGAATAAAGGGCACCTACATCCGATAAAGTCTCCCGGGAGGAGGGGTGAGCTATGTCCGATTCTTGGCCGCGGCGGCGACTGCTCGCGATCCTACGTGGCGCCAGCGAGCCTCTCGACGCCCAGGAACTGGCCAGAATCACCGGACAGCACGTCACCACGGTCCGGTTTCATCTCGATGTGCTCACCAGGGAATCCCTCGTCCGGCAGTTCCAGCAGCCGCCGCGCGGACGTGGGCGGCCGCGTATCGGATACAGCGCGGTGCAGCGATCGGTGGGTTATCAGGACCTGGCGCAGGTGCTCGCCGATCAGCTCGGCCCGGACGCGCGGCGCAGATCCGAGGCCGCGATCGCGGCGGGCCGCGCCTGGGGCAGCAGACTCGACGTGGGTGACCATCGGGTGGAGTCGCTGGAGGACGCCAAGGACCTCACGATGACGTTGATGTCGGAACTGGGCTTCGCGCCCGAGCGCGACCCGTCCTCGGAGACCGAGGGCAAGGTGCTGATCCGTCTGACGGCGTGCCCGCTGCGCGAACTGGCGCGGACGCACTCCGAGGTGGTGTGCGGCGTACACCTCGGCCTGCTCGAAGAGGTGATCGACCGGGGCGGCGCGCACGGGACGATCGACGTGCGGATGCACCCGTTCGTGGAACCGGAGCTGTGTGTGGCCCGGCTCGAACTCATCGCGGCACAGCGCGCCGAGGCCAAGGAGGCGGCGCCGCCGGTATCCCCGGGCGGGGACGCCGAGGCGTTCCCCGCGCCGTCAGGCCGTGTGGCCCCACAGCTGCGTAACGCTGACCCCAACATCGCCAAGCAGTCGGCGCAGCAGTGGTAGCCCGATGCCGATGACGCTGGACGGGTCGCCGTCGATGCGATCGACGAACCAGCCGCCCAGCCCGTCGAGGGTGAACGCGCCCGCTACCTCGAGCGGCTCACCGGTCGCGATGTAGGCGTCCAGCTCGTCCGGCTCCGGCTTGGCGAAGTGCACGGTGGTGCTGCTGCAATCGACCGCCTCGGCGGTGATCCGGCCATCCCGCATCCGCACCACGCAGTGACCGGTGACCAGGTCCGCGCTGCGCCCGGCCATGTCGCCCCACCGCGCGCGTGCGACCTCAGCGGTGTGCGGCTTGCCCTGCAACTCGCCGTCGACGAGCAGCATCGAATCGCAGGCCACCACAACGCAGTCGGCGGCCAGCTCCGGAATGTCCGCGGCCACGGCGGCCGCTTTGGCGCGCGCCAGTTCCACCACGATCGCGCGTGGTGGCGTGTCCTCGGGGAGGGCGGCGGCGACCGCGTCCTCGTCCACGGCGGAGACCCGGACGATCGGGTCGATACCCGCCGAGCGGAGAACCTCCCGGCGGGCCGGGGACGCGGAAGCCAGGATCAGCCGCGTCACCCGCGCAAGTGGGACAGCTGCGGGAAGGCGTACGGGGAGAACGGCGAAGAGCCGCGATGCATCAGCGTCGGGTGGCCCCACATATCGGGCGGCCCGGCGGGGCCGGTGGGCGCGGCGCTGTTCGCCACGGCGGACAGCACGCACACCAGCGCGGCGAGTTCTTCGTCGCTCGGCGAGCCCTTCACGACACGGAAGAACGGCTCAGCGGTGGCCTCGGCGGATAGCGCTGCCGCGTCGGAGCCGGTGGAGGCACCGGTCTCGTCTGCGATCGGGTCGACTGTGAGATCCAGTTCGACGGCGCTCAACACATCTTCTTCTGCCACGGTCGTCACAGTGCCAGGTCCTCTCTTCGCCTCTATCAGCGGACTGATCAGGCTATTCCCGTTTTCCGACTAGCTACGGATGAAACATTCGTCCTCGGATGCACTCATTGCCTCTCTGCAACAAGCCGGTACACGCCAGAGTAAGTGTTACCGAGGCCGATGCCACCCTTTGTGCGCGGCCTATCGAGCGTATCGCTCGATCACAGCGGGATGTTGCCGTGTTTCTTCGGCGGAAGGGTCACCATCTTGCGTTCGAGCAGTCGCAGCGCGGACACGATCTGGCCGCGCGTATGCGACGGCGGGATCACCGCGTCCACGTAACCGCGCTCGGCGGCGACGTACGGGTTCACGAGCGTGTCCTCGTACTCGTTCTGAAGCTCGAGCCGCAGCGCATCGACGTCTCCGCCCTCTTTGGCGGCCTGCTGCAGCTGCTTGCGGTAGACGAATCCGACGGCGCCGGACGCGCCCATGACGGCGATCTGGGCGGTCGGCCAGGCGAGGTTCACATCGGCGCCCATGTGCTTGGAACCCATGACGTCGTAGGCGCCGCCGTAGGCCTTGCGGGTGATGATCGTGATTTTGCCCACAGTGGCCTCGCCGTAGGCGTAGAGCAGCTTCGCGCCCCGCCGGATGATGCCGTTGTATTCCTGTCCGGTACCGGGCAGGAAGCCGGGCACGTCGACCAGGGTGATGATCGGGATGTTGAACGCGTCGCAGGTGCGCACGAAGCGCGCGGCCTTCTCCGAGGCGTCGATGTCCAGGCAGCCCGCGAACTGGGTGGGCTGGTTGGCCACGATGCCGACGCTGCGGCCGTCGATCCGGCCGAAGCCGACGATGATGTTCATCGCGCGCTCGGCCTGCACCTCGAGGAACTCGTCGTCGTCGAGCAGACGCCGGATCACCTCGTGCATGTCGTAGGGCTGGTTCGGCGAGTCCGGGATGATCGTGTCCAGCTCGAGGTCCTCGTCGGTGAGCGAGTCCTCGATCGCGCCGTCGATCGGGTCGGTGGCCGGGAACCGCGGCGCCTCGGCGCGGTTGTTGCTCGGCAGGTAGGACAGCAGGTCCTTGACGTAGTCCAGCGCGTCCTGTTCGCCGGAGGCGACGTAGTGCGCGACGCCGGACTTGGTCATGTGCGTGTGCGCGCCGCCCAGGTCCTCCATGGTGACGTCCTCACCGGTGACCGTCTTGATGACGTCCGGGCCGGTGACGAACATCTGGCTGGTGCCGTCGACCATGACGACGAAGTCGGTCAGCGCCGGGGAGTACACGTGGCCACCGGCGGCCGGGCCCATGATCAGCGAGATCTGCGGGATCACGCCCGAGGCCTGGATGTTGCGGTGGAAGATCTCGCCGTAGAGACCGAGCGAGACCACGCCCTCCTGGATGCGGGCGCCCGCGCCCTCGTTGATGCCGATCAGCGGGCGGCCGGTCTTCAGCGCCAGATCCATCACCTTGACGATCTTCTCGCCGTAGACCTCGCCGAGGCTGCCGCCGAACACCGTGACGTCCTGGCTGAAGATGCAGACGTCGCGGCCGTCGATGGTGCCGTAACCGGTCACCACGCCGTCGCCGAGCGGGCGGTTGTTCTCCAGGCCGAAGTTCACGCTGCGGTGGCGGGCCAAGGCGTCGAGCTCGACGAAGGACCCTTCGTCCAGCAGTGCGAGGATGCGCTCGCGGGCGGTCATCTTGCCCTTCGCGTGCACCTTGTCGACCGCGGCCTCACCCATCGGGTGCTTGGCCTCTTCCAGCCGATTCCGCAGGTCAGCCAGCTTCCCGGCGGTGGTGTGGATATCGGGGGAGCCCGCCGGACCTGATGCGGGCTGCTGCTGGACACTCGTCATGGCATCGGAGTGTAACCAGTACCAGCGTTTACTTTCTAACCAAGACCGGGCTACCGGTGAGTAGAAAACCGCAGCTAGATCAATTTTCCCAGGCAAACTTCCTGGTCGGTAGCAGAGTCCGGAAGGCGGAAAATGAGTATCGCCGACCGGTCCTGTCCCCCTAGCCTGAGGGCGACGGATTTCCGAGCGGGGGAGGAGCGCGTCATGTGGGAATGGGGTAGAGCTCGCGCGGAGTAGGCGGCCGAGACGGCGTGGACACGGACCACCGAGGAGGCGCCGAAGTACGGCGAGCCCGAGGTGTGGGCCGAGGCGGCCGAAGGCGAGCGGGAGGACGGCGACGGGATGGGCGCGGCGGCGCGCGACCCGATCGTCTCCTCGTATGACCTGGTCGGGTAGCGCCTGGCACGACGAGTAGCCTGCCGGTGTGCAGAGGCCACCGTTGGATGCAGAGCAGTTGCGGCGCAGTGCCGTCGAGTCGCCCGAGCTGTCGTTCTTCACGCGGATCGATGTGGTCGAGTCGACCGGGTCCACGAACGCGGATCTGATCGCGCGGGCGGCCGATCCGGCCGCCGACCGCGTGGTGCTGCTGGCGGAGACCCAGGTGCAGGGTCGCGGCAGGCACGCGCGCACCTGGGTCAGCCCGCCGCGAGCGCAGCTGGCGATGTCGCTGCTGGTGCGGTTGCCCGGGATCGGCCCGGCCTCGCTCGCCTGGCTGGCACTGCTGACCGGCGTGGCCGTGGTCGACGCGCTGCGGGTCTCGGCGGACGTGCCCGCGGAACTCAAATGGCCCAACGACGTGCTGATCGAGGGCCGCAAGGTGGCGGGCATCCTGGCCGAGGTCGCGGCGAGCGCGGAGGGCGGCGCGCCCGCCGTGGTGATCGGGCTCGGACTCAACGTGAGCCTGACCGAAGAGGAACTGCCGGTGCCGCACGCCACCTCGCTCACCATCGCCGGCGCGCGGCAGACCGATCGCACGGTGCTCGTGCGATCCCTGCTGACCGAGTTCGCCCGCCGCTTCACCGCGTGGCGCGACGCGGACTGGGCGATCGACGAACTGGCCGCCGCCTATCGCGAGCGGTGCGCCACGATCGGCGCCGAGGTCCGTGCCGAGCTGCCCGGGGACCGGACGCTGACCGGCGTCGCCGAGGGCGTCGACGAGTACGGCCGCCTGCTCATCGGCGGGCAAGCGGTATCCGCCGGCGACGTCACGCATCTGCGCGCCCAGTACTGAGCGCCGGACCGCCCGGCGGCGCGGCGGCCCCCGCGCCGCCGGCAACGCGCGGCGGCGTGCCCTCAGACGCGCTGGGCGACGCCGCGCGAGGCATCCCGGGCGAGGGCGCGATCGCGCTGCTCCTCGAACTTGATCACGTCCTTGCTCAGCTTCTCCAGGAACGTGCCGAGTTCGTCCCGGGCCTGCTCGCCGCGCG
Source organism: Nocardia sp. NPDC041819 (assembly GCF_055590505.1). Lineage (NCBI taxonomy): Bacteria > Bacillati > Actinomycetota > Actinomycetes > Mycobacteriales > Nocardiaceae > Nocardia > Nocardia sp. NPDC041819. The sequence continues at coordinate 44,689 of NZ_JBVJAP010000016.1, forward strand.
GCCCGTAATCGGAGCGCTCGAAGACGTTCCACTGCTTGAGCACCGGCTGGAGCACCTCCTCCAGATGCTGGCGCAGATCGTAGATGCCGTGCTTGGCCATCAGCACGCCGTAGCGGCGGAAGTTGGGCATCCCGGCGCCGGGCATCAGGAAATTCCGCACGATCCTGGTGATCGCGGGCAGCGCTTGGTCGGGGACCAGGTCCAGCGCCGCGCCGCACAGCGAGCGGTAGAAGATCATGTGCAGGTTCTCGTCGGCGGAGATGCGCTGGAGCAGGCGGTCGGCCACGGCGTCGTTGCACGCCTTGCCCGTATTGCGGTGGGACACACGGGTGGCCAGTTCCTGGAAGGTGACGTACGCGACGCTCGCCAGGAATCCGCCCCACCCTTCTGGTGACTGGACGCCGTTGCTCATATGGATCATCCGGGACTCTTCCAGGGCGACCGGATCGACCGCGCGGGTGACGACCAAGTAGTCCCGCATGGCGATGCCATGGCGATTCTCCTCGGCGGTCCACCGGTCGACCCAGGTTCCCCACGGACCGTCCTCGGAGAAGTTCTGCGCGATCTCCCGGTGATAGGAGGGCAAATTGTCCTCGGTGAGCAGATTGGTGATCATGGCGACCCGGGCGACCTCGCTGAGGTGCGATTGCTCCGGTTCCCAGTCGACGCCGCCCAGTGCGGCGAAATTACGGCCCTGGCTCCACGGCACGTAATCGTGGGGGTTCCAGTCTTTCGCCATGGACAGGTGCCGATTGACATTCTCTTCGGCGACGGGCTCGAGTTCGGCCAGGATTTGCAGCGGGGTCAGGTCTTTGGTCACGCGTTCCTCCACGGTCTGAATCGACGATGATGGTGAGCCGGGCGTTGCGCGATACAGAGAGCCACTGCGCGGAATAGTCACACGCAGGGTGCCGATTGTGCAGCATGACGCGCTGCGGTGTCAGCCGTTCCGGCATCTTCAGGCGGTAGTGTTCCTGACATGGGTTATCCGGAGGATGTGCTGGCGCCCGAGGAACAGCTGCTGCTGCATCGCCACCCGCATTGGAAAATGCTCTTCTGGCCGATCGTGACGCTCATCGTGGCCACCGCGCTCGCCGGTTTCGCAGGGGGACTCGTCTCGCAGAAGGCCACGGGCACCACCGCCTCGGTCCTGCTCGTCACGGTGCTCGTGGTGTATCTGGCGATCCTGCTATGGCGTTGTGCCGCACCGGTTATCCGATGGAAGTCGACGCATTTCATCATCACCGACCGGCGGGTGCTGGTGCGGCAGGGCGTGCTCACCCACAGCGGCATCGACATCCCGATGAGCCGGATCTCCAGCGTGCAATTCCGGCACGGACTCTTCGATCGGCTTCTCGGCACCGGGACGCTGATCATCGAGTCGTCTTCCTCGGAGCCGCTGGAATACGACGACATCCCGTCGGTCCAGCAGGTGCACGCGCTGCTGTACCACCAGGTGTTCGAGGTCGAACGCCATCGCGACGGCCGCGACGAGCGCCGCGACGACCGTCGCAGCTACCGGTGAGCCCGTAACCTGGGCGTATGACCGCTGTACTGCTGGCCGAGGACGACGACGCCATCGCGGCCCCGCTGTCACGCGCGCTCGGCCGCGAGGGCTACTCGGTGACCGTCGAGAGTTTCGGCCCGGCCGTGCTGCAACGAGCCCTGGAAGGCGGCCATGACCTGCTCATCCTCGATCTCGGCCTGCCGGGTATGGACGGGTTGGAGGTATGCCGTCAGGTGCGCGCTCGCGGCGCGGATCTGGCCGTGCTGATGCTCACCGCGCGCACCGACGAGGTGGATTTCGTGGTGGGGCTGGACGCGGGCGCCGACGACTACGTCGGCAAGCCGTTCCGCCTCGCCGAGCTGCTGGCCCGGGTGCGAGCGTTGTTGCGGCGCAGCGGAATCGGCGACGACACGGTCGAGGTCGGGGGGATCCGCCTGGAGCCGGCGGCGCGGCGAGTGCTGGTCAACGGAGTGGAAATCGGTTTGGCCAACAAGGAATACGAGTTGCTCAAGGTGCTGATCGACCGGGCGGGTCAGGTGGTGGCGCGCGAGACCATCCTGCGCGAGGTGTGGGGCGACGCGGAGCTGCGCGGTTCCAAGACGTTGGACATGCACATGTCCTGGTTGCGCCGCAAGATCGGCGACGAGGGCCCCATGGCCGAACGGCGCATCGTCACCGTGCGCGGGGTCGGCTTCCGGCTGAACACCGACTGACGTGCGCCGCCGGATCCTGCGTTCCATGCTCACCGTGCTGACCCTCACCACGGTGGTGCTCGGCGTGCCGCTGATCTACACGGCGTGGTTGTGGGTGGAGGACATCACGCGCAACGACCTGCAGAACCGGCTGGACCGGATCGCCGCGGAGATCATCGCGCAGGAGCGCGACGGCACCGTGCCCGGCGAGCTGGACGTCCGGTCGGTGGCGCCGCTGGTGCCGGAGAACGGGAAGCTCACCATCGTCTATCCGTCGCAGCAGGACAACGCCTCGCGGCGCGACATCGGGGTGGCCCAGGTGCCCGACCCGCTGGTCGAGTCGCTGTCCATGGGCAAGTCCGCGTCGCTGCGCCTGGAGGTGCCCTCGGCGCCGATGCACGCCATGCAGCGCCAGGCGGTCGCGGTGGTCGCGCTGGCGGTGCTCGCCTCGCTCGGCGCGGCGGTCTCGGTCGCGGTGGTCACCGCGCGGCGGGTCGCCGATCCGCTGCGGGACGTCGCGGCGCGCGCGGCGCGGCTGGCGATGGGCGATTTCCGCCCCGATCCGCGCAGGCACGGCATCGCGGAACTGGACCGCGTCTCCGACGTGCTCGACTCGGCGACGGTGGAGATCGCCGGACGGCTCCAGCGCGAACACGCCCTGGTGGCGGATGTCTCACATCAGCTGCGCAGCAGGCTGACCGCGGTGCGGCTGCGCCTCGACGAGCTGTCCGCCCATCCCGATCCGGAAGTGGTGCACGAGGCCGAGGAGGCGATGGCGCAGGTCGACCGCCTCACCGACGCGATCGACGATCTGGTCCGCGCCTCCAGGGACGAGGACGCGGCCGATCGCGATCCGGTGCCGGTGATGGACGAGTTGCGCGGTGTGGTCGCCGAATGGACCCACCCGTTCACCGAGACGGGCCGGACGCTGACGCTCACCGGCGACGAGTCGCTGCGCGCCCCGATCACGGGTTCGCGGCTGCGCGAGGCGGTCGCGGTGCTGGTGGACAACGCGCTCATGCACGGCGGTGGGACCTGCACGGTGTCGGTGCGCTCGGTGCGGCCGGGGGTCGGCCGTGAGCCGCTGGTGTGCGTCGAGGTCGCCGACGAGGGGCACGGCGTTCGCGACGAGTTGGCGCCGCACATCTTCGACCGGGGCTTCTCCGCGGGCGGTTCCACCGGAGTCGGCCTCGCGCTGGCGCGGGCGTTGGTCGAGGCGGACGGCGGACGCCTGGAATTGCAACGGCGCAGGCCCGCGCTGTTCGCGGTGTTCCTCGGGGCCTCGAAGGCCCGTCCGGCGAACGCGGTGGTGGCCGAGCCGCGCTGACTCAGCCGCGGCCGAGTTCCTCTTCCACGAGGTCGACGAACTCCGCTTCGAGCTCTTGCATCTCGTCCGGGAAGACCCAGCGGCGCATCGACCAGAAGCGGAAGGCCATCTGCAGCAGATTGCCGATGATGAAGGCGCTGATGAAGTCGGCGATGTTCTCGACCGTGAAGCTCACGTTGGGCTGGCGCAGATCGAAGACGTAGCTCGAGATCCACAGCGGGGTGAAGGCCAGGACCACGCCGACGCCGCTGACGGCGAAGAACAGCAGCGCCTCGTGATGGCGTTCGCGCCCGCCGCGATTCTTGAACGACCATTCCCGGTTCAGGATGTAGGACGCGATCACGGCGATGACGCCGGAAATGATCTTGGCCGTGACCGGTTTCTCCGCGAGTACCGTCCACTTGAGTCCGTAGAAGATGCCGCTGTCGATCACGAACGTGGTCGCCCCGACGATCGCGAATTTGATCAACTCCCGATGCCGGTACGCGATATCTTGCAGCGGCTTGGGAAGGACGCTGACCACGTCTTCGACGAATGACACAAGACCGGAGTGTACCGGTACCGACCATTCGAGCCGGCCATGACAATATTGTCCGACGTGAGCGCACGTTCCTTCGATCCATCGGCAATGCCCACCGTCACCATGATCGGTGGCGGACAGCTGGCGCGCATGACGCATCAGGCGGCGATCGCGCTGGGCCAGCGGCTTCGCGTACTCGCCGAGAACCCCGAGGACCCGGCTGCCCAGGTGAGTCCCGAGGTGGTGCTCGGCAGCCACACCGACCTGGGCGCACTGCGCAAGGCGGCGGTCGGGTCGCACGCGCTGACCTTCGACCACGAGCACGTGCCGACCGAGCACCTGGAGGCGCTGGTCGCCGAGGGCGTCAACGTGCAGCCGCCGCCGCAGGCGCTGGTCTACGCGCAGGACAAGCTGGCGATGCGCACCAAGCTGAGTGGGCTCGGGCTGCCCGTGCCCGCGTTCACGCCGGTGACCTCGGTCTCCGACGCGGTGCGCTTCGGCGACGAGCACGGCTGGCGGATCGTGCTGAAGGCGGTGCGCGGCGGTTACGACGGACGCGGCGTGTGGATGCCCGAGTCCGCAGACGAGGCCGCGGCGATCGTCACCGACCAGCTCGCGTACGGCGCCCAACTGCTGGCGGAGGCGAGGATCGACCTGAAGCGCGAGCTGTCGGCGATGGTGGCCCGTTCGCCGTTCGGGCAGGCGGCGACCTGGCCGGTGGTGGAGACCGTGCAGCGCAAGGGTCAGTGCGCGGTCGTCATCGCGCCCGCGCCCGACCTGCCGGAGGACACGGCCGCCGCGGCGGAGACGATGGCGTTGAACCTCGCGAAGGAACTCGGCGTCGTCGGCGTCATGGCGGTGGAGCTGTTCGAGACCACCGACGGCGACCTGCTGGTGAACGAGCTGGCCATGCGTCCGCACAACTCCGGGCACTGGGGGATGGACGGCGCCCGCACCGGGCAGTTCGAACAGCATCTGCGCGCTGTGCTCGACTACCCGCTCGGCGACACCGCGCCGCTGGCGCCGGTGACCGTGATGGCCAACATCCTCGGCGCGCCGCAGGCCCCGGAGATGTCGATGGACGAGCGGCTGCACCACCTGTTCGCCCGGCTCCCGGAGGCGAAGGTGCACCTTTACGGGAAGGGCGAGCGTCCCGACCGCAAGATCGGGCACGTCAACATCCTCGGCGACGACGTGGCCGAGGTTCGGGAGAAGGCCGAGCGGGCGGCGCACTGGATGTCGCACGCGATCTGGACCGACGGATGGGATCCGCATGAGTGAAGAAGTGGCCATCGGCCCGGCTGTCGGCCTGATCATGGGCAGCGACTCCGACTGGCCGACGATGGAGGCCGCCGCGGAGGCGTTGGCGGAATTCGGGATCCGCTTCGAGGTGGGCGTCGTCTCGGCGCACCGCACTCCGCAGCGCATGCTCGACTACGCGCGTGACGCCGCCGGTCGAGGGTTGAAGGTCATCATCGCCGGTGCGGGCGGCGCGGCCCACCTGCCCGGCATGGTCGCCTCCGCCACGCCGCTGCCGGTGATCGGCGTGCCGGTCCCGCTGAAGTACCTCGACGGCATGGACTCGCTGCTGTCCATCGTGCAGATGCCCGCGGGCGTGCCCGTCGCCACCGTCTCCATCGGTGGCGCCCGCAACGCCGGCCTGCTCGCCGCCCGCATCCTCGCCGCCCACGACCCGGCCCTGCGCACCCGGATGGAGCAGTTCCAGGCCGGACTCGAGCAGATGGTGCTGGAAAAGGACGACGCACTGCGCACGAAGCTCTTGGGTTGAGCGCCTCGGTCACCGGGCGGGACGACAGAGGGCGCCAGGCCGCGACACGTTCGCCATGTCTGCCGCCTGTCGCGTGGTGAGTCGACGGGCGAGGGCGCAGCGGCAAATGGCGGAATCTCCGGCGCGGAGAACTGGGGGTTTCGGTTGCTGACTACGGTGTGAGGTCGTGACTACAGGGGATATCGCTCGGATGCGGGGAGGCGACGACACCGCGCATTTTCGGCTCACGGTGGTGGATCAGGCGCTGCGGTTGTTCGCCGAGAAGGGGTACGAGGCGACGACGGTCGATGAGATCGCCGAGGCGGCGGGGATCTCGCGGCGCACGTTCTTCCGGCAGTTCCGGTCCAAGGAGGACGTGATCTTCGCCGATCACGAGTCTCAGCTGGCGCAGGCCGAGCAGTTCCTATCCGCGTCGCGCGAGGACCCGTGGGAGGCGGTGTGCGTGGCGGTGGTGCAGGTGTTCGAGCGCTTCACGCAGTGGCGGGAGATCGCGGCGCGGCGGTATCAGGTGGTGCGCCGGGTGCCCGCGCTGCGGGAGCGCGAGATCGTCACGGTGTTCCGTTACGAACGGTTGTTCACCGACTACCTGCGCGAGCGGCTGCCCGATGTCCCCGATCTGGCGCGGGTGCAGTTCGCCGCCGCCGTGACGGCGACGCACAACTACCTGCTGCGGCGGATGGTGCGCGGCGAGTCGGACGCGGGCGCCGCCGACCTGCGGTTGGAGCTGGCCGCGATCCCGCGTGGCGCGGGGCGTGCCGTGAACCCCGACGAGTTGGTCGTCGCCGTGTTCCCGCGCGACGGCGTGCCCAGGCAGATTGCGGAGCTGCTGGTCCGCAAGCTCGGCACCCTGTGACGTGGCCATGAGTGCGACCAATCTGACACCGAGTGCCACGTTATCTTCCCATGTGACACGCGTCCATGTGGGTATACTCGACTCATATATGGCACTGAGTGCCGACGCGTTGCTTTCTCGGCGGAAAGCGGCGATCACCACCGACGACCAGGAGTGAAGCCCGATGGCGGGAAACCCCGATTTCGACCTGTTCAAGCTCGAGGACTTCCACGATGAGCTGCGCGCCGCGATCCGCGCTCTCGCCGAGAAGGAGATCGCTCCGCACGCCAAGGACGTCGACGGCAACTCCCGCTTCCCGGAGGAGGCGCTGACCGCGCTGAACGCCTCCGGCTTCAACGCCGTGCACGTGCCGGAGGCCTACGGCGGCCAGGGGGCCGACTCGGTGGCCACCTGCATCGTGATCGAGGAGGTCGCGCGCGTCTGCGGTTCGTCCTCGTTGATCCCCGCGGTCAACAAACTCGGCACCATGGGCCTGATCCTGAACGGCTCCGAGGAGCTGAAGCACAAGGTGCTGCCGGACATCGTCAACGGCGAGATGGCCTCCTACGCGCTGTCCGAGCGCGAGGCGGGCTCCGACGCGGCAGGCATGCGCACCCGGGCCAAGCGGGAGGGTGACGACTGGATCATCAACGGCTCCAAGTGCTGGATCACCAACGGCGGCAAGTCCTCCTGGTACACCGTGATGGCGGTGACCGACGCGGAGAAGGGCGCCAACGGCATCTCGGCCTTCCTGGTGCACAAGGACGACGAGGGCTTCGTGGTCGGCCCGCTGGAGCACAAGCTGGGCATCAAGGGCTCGCCCACCGCCGAGCTGTACTTCGAGAACTGCCGGGTGCCGGGTGACCGCATCGTCGGCGAGCCGGGCACCGGCTTCAAGACCGCGCTGCAGACCCTCGACCACACCCGCCCCACCATCGGCGCGCAGGCCGTCGGCCTGGCCCAGGGCGCGCTGGACGCGGCCATCGCCTACACCAAGGACCGCAAGCAGTTCGGCAAGTCGATCGCCGACTTCCAGAACACCCAGTTCATGCTCGCCGACATGGCGATGAAGATCGAGGCCGCCCGCCTCATGGTCTACACCTCGGCCGCACGTGCCGAGCGCGGCGAGCAGAACCTCGGCTTCATCTCCGCCGCCGCCAAGTGCTTCGCCTCCGACGTCGCCATGGAGGTCACCACGAACGCCGTCCAGCTCTTCGGCGGCGCGGGCTACACCACAGACTTCCCGGTGGAGCGCATGATGCGTGACGCGAAGATCACCCAGATCTACGAGGGCACCAACCAGATCCAGCGCCTGGTGATGTCGCGCGCGCTGCTGAAGTGATGTTTCCGTAGATCACGTGACGTTCGGGCGGTCCTGGAACGCACCTCAGGCCCTCGTCAGGCCGTCGGTGCCCAGGCCGCCCGAATATCCGCCGATCGCCCGCCCCGCCCGTGTGCGGCTCGACGGCGCCAAACGGGTGCGTGCCTGCGTCGAGCCGGGACCCTCGATCACTACTCGCATAGTCCACGGCCAGGTCGGAACACCAACCGGTCTCCACGCGTGCTGCCTCGTCGTCGAAACGAGTGACAGTGATGCTGCTGCCGAGAGACTGTTTCGCGTGGCCGGACTTCAGCCGACTTCGGCGAAGAACCGCCGGATGTCGCCGACGAGCAGTTCGGGTGCCTCATGCGCGGCGAAGTGGCCCGCGGCATCGTTCGGACCGCCGATCACCGAGCCCGCGTCGTAGGAGTTCCAGCTGACGATATTGCTGTGGTCACGCTCGGCGAACCGGCGGATCGACTGGAAATCGCCCTTGAACATGGCGAGGGCGATGGGGGTCGTGGTCGAGCCGGTCGGGCGGTCGGTGCTGTGCGCCTCCTCGTAGTAGTACCGGATCGAGGAGCCCGCGGTGCCGGTCAGCCAGTAGAGGGCGACGTTGCCGATGACGAAATCGGCGTCCAGACTCTCACCGAAAAGCTGTGCGTTCCAACCCAGCAGGCCGATCGGCGAATCGCAGAGCGCGTAGGCCAGCGTCTGCGGCTGCTGGCTGCACAGGATGTTGAAGGCCATCTTGTTGTCCTGGAACCACTTCAGGTGTTCGAGTGCCGCCAGATCCTCCGGCGAGAGGCCGACGAACTCGGCCGGATCGCCGGACGGGAACGAAAACAGCTGTGTCACATGGACACCCACTACCCGCTCCGGCGCCAGGCGACCGATCTCCGGGGAGACCATCGAGCCGCCGTCGTTGCCGATCGCACCGAAGCGCTGGTAGCCGAGCCGATCCATCAGCTCGATCCAGGCCTTGGCGACGCGCCGCATGGTCCAGCCGGTGCTGTGCGTCGGGCCGGAGAAGCCCATGCCGGGCAGCGCCGGAATCACGAGGTGGAAGGCGGGATGCTCAGCGGACTCCGGCGCGGTCAGCGACTCGATGACGTCGAGGAACTCGAGCACCGAGCCGGGCCAGCCGTGGGTCAGGACCACTGGCAGCGCGTCCGCGCGCGATGACCGGATGTGCAGGAAGTAGATGTTCTCGCCATCGATCTCACTGGTGAACTGCGGGTAGGCGTTCAGCTTCGCCTCCAGCGCCCGCCAGTCGAAGGTCTCCAGCCAGTACTGAGCCAGGCCGCGCACCCGATCCTGGGGGACTCCATAGGAATCCCCCACGCCGGGCAGTTCGCTCGGCCACAGGGAGCGGCGCAGACGCTCGGCCAGATCATCGAGCTTGGTCTGCGGAATGTCGACCTGGAAGGGCTTGATGGCGCTCATAGCGATCTCCTTTGGAATGGAATGCTTCGTTCTGTTTGAACTTTACAGAACGGATCATTCCGTTTCAACTCCTCGTGTCGGGCTGCCGACCCGCGCGACGTCTCGCGGGCGGTGATGTCGGGGGTGTCAGGGGTGCAAATACAGCCGTTCGCACGGCAGTCTCGGGTAGCCGTCGGTGTCGTCTGTGGATACTTCGACTGCGTCGTGCCAGTGGCGGGCGCGCCACTCCTGAACGAACAGGCACGCGGCCGTGACGCAGGCGACGAAGTCCAGGCGGACGCCGTGCCAGAACACCGACAGGTGAACATCCGGCTCGGAGGGGATGGGGGATGATGCCGCGCGATCAGACATATGCCGCCCATCGCCGGCGTCGCGCGAGCTTGTCGGCCACGCAGCCACGGATCGCCGCGACGACTACCCGGCCGGAGGGGCGAAATGCCGTGTCGGGCCGCGTTATCCACGCGCGGAACTGGGTGCCTCGATCGGTGGGGCTCGGCAAGGCGATCGTCCCGCCGTAGCGGATGATGGACACGTTCAAGCGGAACATCTCGGCGAACAGCGGCACGTCGTCCGGCAGGTCCGGCCGGATGATGAACGTCCACCGATTCGATCGTGGATGCGACAGGATCGGTCCCAGCTCGTGGCCGTGATACTGCATCCGCGCCTTAACGTGCTGTCCCAGCACGGCGGGCATGGTTATGGCCCAGACCATTCCGGTTCGGACGATGATCCGGCCGATCTGGGGAGGGTCGACCGTCGCGGGGAGGCCGCACACCTGTCGGTAGTAGTGGCAGCGAGACAACGGCGTGTCTCCAAACGCTATGTGGCGCAACGAGACCTCTGCTTCATCGAAGGGTTCATGGGCGCGCCCGAACTCCAACAGCTCTTGAACGAAACCACGAAGGGCGGCGAACGGGGTTGTGAGGTCTACGTTTTCGCAGCCCCCCTCAGGCGCTGCCTCAGAGAACCACTGGACTAGCCTGATGGAATACGTAAAGATGAAATCTCATCAGCTCCACCAGCATGTTTTTCATCCTGCATTGAGAATTGGCCCGGAGATGAGAAGCCTGGGCCGCCTGAGTAGACAGGAACGCGGCATGGCCGAAAGTGGTGGCTCGACCCTCCCTCGCCGTCAGCTCGGTAGGCACCTGCGGAACGGACGCGAAGCGGCGGGATTAACTCTGGCCGATGTGGGCGAACGGATGCAGTGGAGCGTCAGCACCGTTCAGCGGATGGAGGTCGGCAAGACCGAGCGGATCCGCACAGTCGACGTCGAGGCGCTGTGCAAGATCTATGACTTCACCGAGGAGTACACGAACGCTTTGGTCGGGCTGGCGAAGCAGGCCAGCGTGAAGTCCTGGTGGCATGAGTTCGGCGACCTGATCCCGGAGAATTTCGACGTCTTCGTGGACCTGGAAGCCACCGCACGGTCGCTGACCTGGTATGAACCGGGACTAATCCCAGGTATCTTCCAGACCCCCGCATACGCGAGTGGACTGATTCGCGCCGTATATCCGCACGACACACCCCTGGAACATGAGCGTCGGGTACACCTCCGGCGCAAGCGTCAAGCGTTGATCACACGTAAGACGAAGCCCGTAACCGTGAACGCCATCCTTCGAGAGTCGGCGCTACGAGGGATCGTTGGCGACGATCGCGTCATGTCCGCCCAACTCCGGCATCTGGTAGATCTCATGGGTTTGCCCAACGTCACGATCCGGGTGCTCCCCTTCTCGGCCGGCTTCCCGATGGGCGTCGCTGTCGGTCCGTTCGTGATCTTGAAGTCCGGGGGCGACGGCAAGCGACAGCCGAAGGAGCCTACAGTTGTCTACGTCGAGAGCTTCACGGGCGATTTGTACCTGGAGAAGTTCAGCGCTGTGAACCGGTATGTCGATGCCTACCAGCGGTTCGAGCGCGCGGCGCTGGACCCGGATCAGAGCAAAAACCTGCTCCGGCAGATGGCAAGGGAGTATGCACCGTGAAAACCGACCTTTCGGGGGCGAAGTGGTTCAAGAGCAGCCGTAGCGGGGGAGACAAGGCATGCGTTGAGGTCGCTTTCCTCGCGGGAGGTCACATCGGCGTGCGAGACTCGAAGAATCCGTCCGGCCCGGCACTGGTGTTCACGCCCGGCGAGTGGGACGCCTTCACCGCTGAAGTAGCGGCGCGGAAGTTCCAGCGTTCTTGAGCGCTGAGGAGCCCGCCACGGAGTGCCCGCTCCGAGCACGTCGAGCTTTCGTGGTGGGATCCACGGTGCACAGGCGAGAGGTGTTGCACGGTCGTGGATGACGCTGCCCCGCTGGCAAAGCTGGCGCCCCACCCGGTAGCTCCGCGAGTGGCACATGACTGCGGCGAAACGCGAGTAGACCTCTCGCTGGTGCGCCACTCCCGGGCGTGCGTCGTGGGGGTGGTTAGTTCACCAAGTCGGCGTATTCGCGGTGTTCGGCGATGTACTTCTCCACGTACCAGCAGGTGGGGATGACCGAGAATCCGGACTTGCGGGAGTCGTCGAGGGCGTATTCGACGACCTGGGCGGCTACTCCGCGGCCCCGGAACTCCGGGAAGGTCATGGTGTGGTGGAAGTCGCGGACCTTGGGGTCTTCGCGTTCGGCGTAGTCGGCGTACCCGGCGAGGGTGTCGTCGATGTAGATCTCGAAACGGGTATCGGCGACGTTGTGTTCGAGCCTGGTCGTCATGTCGGTGTAGAACTCCTTGTCGGCTGGGAATGTTCCGCCGCGGCGGTCACAGGATCGCGCCGGGATTGAGGATGCCGTCCGGGTCGAGGGCGTCCTTGATGCGCCGGGTCAGGGCCATCACGTCGGGGCCGAGCTGATCGGGCAGCCATGCCTTCTTCAATCGGCCGACGCCGTGTTCACCGGTGATGGTGCCGCCGAGGGCGATGGCCAGGTCCATGATCTCGCCGAAGGCGCGATGCGCCCGCGCGGTGAGATCCGCGTCGGAGGGGTCGTGCACGATCAACGGGTGGGTGTTGCCGTCGCCCGCGTGCGCGATCACCGACACCGTCACCGCGTTGCGTTCGGCGATCTCGGCGACGCCGCTCACCAGGTCGCCGAGCCGGGGCAGCGGCACGCCGACATCCTCGAGCAGCAGCGGGCCGAGCTTCTCCACGGCGGGAATCGCCAGACGCCGGGCGGCCGCGAACGCCTCGCCCTCGGCGGGGTCCTCGGTGTGGAAAACCTCGGTGGCGCCTGCTTTCTCGCAGGCCGCCGCCATGATCTCGGCCTCGCGCCGGGCGAATTCGCCGGGTGCGTCGGAGCGCGCGACCAGTAGCGCGGCCGCCTGCCGGTCCAATCCCATCCGCAGCTCGTCCTCCACGGCGTTGATCGACACCGAGTCCATGAACTCGAGCATCGAGGGCCGCAGTTCGCCGGTGATTGTCAGGATCGCCTCGGTGGCGGCGGTGAGCGTGGGGAAGCTCGCGACGACCGTGCTCTGCGGCGGTTGCGCGGGCAGCAGTCGCAGGGTCAGTTCCGTGATCACGCCGAGCGTGCCCTCGCTGCCGACGAACAGCTTGGTCAGCGACAGTCCGGCCGAGTCCTTCAATCGCGGACCGCCCAGCCGCACGACGGTGCCGTCGGCGAGCGCGACCTGCATCCCGAGCACGTAATCGGTTGTCACGCCGTATTTCACACAGCACAGTCCGCCCGCGTTCGTCGCCGCGTTACCGCCGATCGAGCAGATCTCGAACGACGACGGGTCGGGCGGATACCACAGGCCGTGCTCCGCGACCGCGCGCTTGACCTCGGCGTTGAGCAGGCCCGGCTGCACCACGGCGGTCCGGGTGACCGGGTCGACGGTGATATCCCGCATCCGCTCGGTGGTGAGCACGATCGCTCCGTCGACCGCCGTGGCGCCCCCGGACAGCCCGGATCCTGCTCCGCGCGGGATCACCGGGACACGATGCGCGGTGGCCCATCGCAGCGTGGCGGCCACGTCGTCGGTGCTGGTCGCCCGCACCACGGCGAGGGCGGTCCCGGCGTCCGGATCCCGCGCCCAGTCCTGGCGGTAGCTCGCCAGCAGGTCGGCGTCGGTGAGCACCGTGCCGTCGGGGAGGGCGGCGATCAAGTCATGCAGGTCCACAACTTCACGCTAGCTCCCCGTGCCCGTGATTTGCTGATCGGCCGACCCGTGCGCGTGTGGCGCGCGAAAGCCCCGGAATGTGATGTCACCCGCCACAGTGGTATTACCGCTGACGGGAGACCAGAATGCCCACAGGGGCTTAGTGTTCGGGGCATCGAGTTCTCCCGGCGCCGCCGTGTCGTGGCGCAGGCCGACCATGCGGTTCGCCGCGTACCACTTGGAGGGATGGAACGGATGCAGGGCGAACAACCCAGTCGCCGGGAACTGGTCGCCGCGATGTTCTCCAGCGAGTTCGTCGAGGGCGGCATCGACCCGGACGTGCTGCGCCGTGTGCACGCGGGCGAGCACGAGGAGTGGCTGACCGCGCTGGACCGCTCCGGTGTCTTCGGCAAGGAGGCCCTCGCCGAGCTCGCCGACCTCTGGCGCCGCGAGCCCCGCGAGTTGCTGGAGGCGCTGCTGGCGGACGCGGACGATGTCGCGCGGCGGCGGTGCCTGGCGGCCTGGGCCGGCTTGGACCAGGCCCAGGACGGTCCCGGCCGGGCGCAGATCAGCTGATCCACCGGGCGGTCGCCGCCTGCTCATCTGCCGGACATCTGCCGCTGGCAGCCTGGTCGCGTGCACGAGCCGTCCGAGACCGCCGAAACGATCGCCGACCGGTTCACCCGCTGGTGCGAGGCGGTCGTGCGGCGGCTGCCGTTGGGGTTGGACCGTCTCGTCCCGCCGACCTTCCTGGGCTTCGCGCTGATCAACAGCGGCACCTTCGCCGTCGACTTGGCGCTGCTCACCGTCTTGCACGGCTCGTTCGATCTGCCGGTGTGGTTGTCGGTGACCGTGGCGTATGTGTGCGCGTTCGGACTCGCCTTCGTGCTGAACCGTACGTTCAACTTCCATTCCCACGCGCCGGTCGGCAGGCAGGCCACGGTGTACGTGGGGGTGGTCGTGGTCAACTACCTCGCGTTCATCCTCGGCGTCGGCGGCGGACTGACCGCGCTGGGGCTGGAGTACCACCTGTCCCGGGTCCTGGCGGGCGCGTGCGAAGCCGTCTACATGTACAGCGCGATGCGCTGGGTGGTCTTCCGCCGGGCTGCCGAGCCGGAACCCGAACTCGCGTCGGACGCGAGGTGAAGACGACGCTCACGACACCGCCGGAGCGATGAGCACCTCGGTGCGCGCGCCGTCGACGACGATCGCGTCCTCGTCGGTCAGTGCCCAGTGCTCGACGCCTTCGGCGCGGTAGCGGGCGGCGAGCCGACTGCACTCACCGTCGGGATCGGTGGCCGAATCGATGTGCGGCACGATCCGGCGGTCGACCAATCCCAATCCGTCCCATCGGGGTTCGATGCCGCACGCCGGGGCGACCTCGCCGGGATCGTCCACCGACTCCAGGCCGTGCAGGTCCGGTGTCATCACACAGGCCCCGGCGCTGTAACCGGCGTAGACGAGCGCGTCAGAGGCGAGCAGCCGCAGAAGCGCTCGGTCCGCGCCGCTGCGGGCGAATTGGGCGCGCAGCACGAAGGTGTTGCCGCCGCGCACCCACACCAGCGGGAATTCGGCCAACTTCCGTTCCAGCTCGGCTTCCCGACCGGCGTACTCGCGCAGGTCGAGCACCTCGGGCCGGTAGCCGAGCTTGCGCAGCGGCGCCATGTCACTGGTCACCGCGCCCGCCCACGCCTGCGGCCAGGCGTCGCAGGCGTTCGGAATCAGCGCCACCCGGCCGGGTGGGCCCGCGAGCGCGGCGAGCCGGTCGTAGTGCGCCCCGAAGCGATAGCTGGACAGGAACAGCCGCATCGCGGATCAGATGGTGAAGGCCAGGTGGCGCACGATGCGTCGCCCGAGTTCGGCATCGCCCTGGACGGTGATCTCGTCCAGGTGCTTCTCGGCGGTCGTCCGACCGCCGCCGAGCCGCACGAAAAGCCTCGAGTCCAGGCCGATCTCGACCGTGGCGGGTTCGTCGAACGCGTCCACGTAGCGCGCCCGGCCCGCCACCTCGATGTGCAAGGTCCTGGCCAGGGGGCCGGTCAGCGCGAAGGTGATCCGCGCGCCGTCCGGCGCCTCGCCCTTCTTCGCCACCACGCGCGGGATGCTACGCGCGAACTCCGCGAACGCGAGTTCCCCGCGTGGCCCGCCCTCTTCCACCGGCACGCCGAGCGCGTCGGCGATGTCGAGTTCGTGCATCCAACAGTCGAACAACCGCACCCGCATGAACCTGCCGTAGGTGACCTGCCCGATCGGCGAGACGGTCTCCCTCTCCCACTCGGCGTCGCCCATGGCCGCGAGCGCGGCGCGTCTGCGCGCGACGACGTCGCGATAGAACTCGAGCAGCCGGGCGCCGGACAGCGGGCGCAACCGGTCCACCCAGATCTCGTTGAGCACCGCGGTCTCGTTGCGCACGTAGGGAAGCGTGCGCACATCGGTCTTCGCGGTGGTGGGGTCGTGGGCGGGCGGGCGGTCACCCAGTAGCCAGGACTCGGTGCCGACCATGTGGGCGAGGACGTCGAACACGGTCCAGCCGGGCAGCGACGAGGGGGTGCGCCAGCGGTCCTCGTCCAGCGGAGCGACCAGTGCGTCGATCGCGTCCCATTGCCGTGCCAGCAGGTCGATCAGCGTGGCCCGATCGAACGTCTCGGTCATCCGTCGATTTCCTTGTCCGGGCGTTCGCCCTCGTTGTCCAATGCGGCGATGCCGTCCCGGATGGCCGCGGCGGTGGTCACCGGATCGTGCGGGCGCCGCAGCAGGAATCCCGTGGCGAACCGTAGCTTGTCGCCGTGCCTGCGCGGGATCACGTGCAGGTGGACGTGCGGCACGGTCTGGAACGCGGCGGTTCCGTCGTTGAGTACCAGGTTGGCGCCGTCGGCGGCGAGGCTGCTGCGCCGGACGGCCAGTGCGAGCCGGTGCCCGGTCCGGAAGATCCGCGCGCCGAGTTCGGCGTCGAGGTCCTCCAACTCTGCGGCGTGCCGCTTCGGTATGACCAGCGTGTGCCCGCGGGCGACCGGCCGGATGTCGAGGAACGCGCAGAGCGCGTCGTCCTCGTACACCTTCGCCGCCGGCGCCTCGCCTGCCACGATGCGACAGAAGACGCAGTCGTTCACACGCTGGACCATACGGCGTACGAGCCGAGCGGAACACCCCCGGAGCGTCGTTCGGCAGGACGCGCACGTCCGCTCACCGGGACGCCGGGCCTCCGATCAGGCCCGCACCTCGAGGTTGGTAACAGACTTTTACGTACGGTCTTGCCGTGTTCACCTGCGGCGACCACGATCACAGAGCGAGAAGGAAAATGGGTGGACCACGGCTTCGATGGAAGACGGCTCGCTCCGTGGCGACCGGGGAACCCCCGGCGCACCGGCGCGAATCGCCCGGCGTGTGTGACGGGCATCTCAGCTAGGCTCACGGCGGGCCAGGTACAGTTGCGAGGATTTGGGCGAACTTACTCGACGGTAACATCGTCCGGTCGTCTACCCGTTGCCTGAAGCTCGGTAAGAGAAGGAAGTCTGACAAGTGGAGACAACGCAGAGCGTAGGCGATCCATCGCCGCGCGGCGCGCGTGTCGGTGTCGTTCGCGAATCGAACGCGGGCGAGCGACGTGTCGCATTGGTGCCGAAGATCATCCCCAGCCTGGTGAAGCAGGGCGTGGAGGTCGTCGTCGAGTCCGGGGCCGGACAGGGCGCGCTCATTCCCGACGAAGCGTATGTGGAGGCGGGCGCGACGATCGGTGATCCGTGGTCGGCGGATGTGGTGGTGAAGGTCGCCCCGCCCAGTGACGACGAGGTGGGCAAGCTGTCGTCCGGGCAGACGCTGATCGGTTTCCTCGCGCCGCGCAACGCCGACAATCAGATCGGCGCGCTGAAGTCGGCGGGGGTGCAAGCGTTCGCGGTGGAGGCGATTCCGCGGATCTCGCGCGCGCAGGTGATGGACGCGTTGTCCTCGCAGGCGAATGTGGCGGGATACAAGGCGGTGTTGCTGGCGGCGTCGGAGTCGACGCGGTTCTTCCCGATGTTGACCACCGCCGCAGGCACGGTGAAGCCCGCGACCGTGCTGGTACTGGGTGTGGGCGTGGCGGGTTTGCAGGCGCTGGCGACCGCGAAGCGCCTCGGTGGTCGGACCACCGGGTACGACGTGCGGCCGGAGGTCGCCGATCAGGTGCGGTCGGTGGGTGCGCAGTGGCTGGATCTGGGGATCGACGCCGCTGGTGAGGGCGGATACGCCCGCGAGCTCACCGACGAGGAGAAGGCCGAGCAGCAGCGGGCTTTGGAGGACGCGATCAAGGGCTTCGACGTGGTGATCACCACCGCGCTGGTGCCGGGGCGTCCCGCGCCGCGCTTGGTGACGGCCGCGGCGGTCGAGGGCATGAAGCCCGGCAGCGTGATCGTCGATCTTGCCGGTGAGACCGGCGGCAACTGCGAGTTGACCGAGCCCGGACAGACGGTCGTCAAGCACGAGGTGACGATCGCCTCGCCGTTGAACCTGCCCGCCACCATGCCCGAGCACGCCTCGGAGCTGTACTCGAAGAACATCGCGGCGCTGCTGGAGCTGATGCTGGTCGACGGCAAGCTCGCGCCCGACTTCAGCGACCAGGTGCTGGCGGATTCCTGCGTCACCCGTGCCGCGGCCGACTCGGCGGACGCGACCGAATCGGCGGAGTCGGCGCAGGTGAACGACGCGACCGAGGCGAAGGTGGAGAACTGATGTATACCGAATTGCTGGCGAATATCGCGATCCTGGTGCTGTCCGGGTTCGTCGGTTTCGCGGTGATCTCCAAGGTCCCGAACACGCTGCACACGCCGTTGATGTCGGGCACCAATGCCATTCACGGCATCGTGGTGCTGGGCGCGCTGGTCACGCTGGGTAATGTGCAGGACCCGTCGATCCTGACGCAGATCATCCTGTTCGTCGCCGTGGTGTTCGGAACCCTGAACGTGATCGGTGGTTTCGTGGTGACCGACCGGATGTTGGGGATGTTCAAGGGCAAAAAAGCACCGGCCGCGGCTGGGAACTCGGCGAAGGCGGGTGAGTGATGCACACCTTCGACAACGTCACCTATCTGGTGAACGGTCTCTACATTATCGCCTTCGGCATGTTCATCTACGGTTTGATGGGCTTGACCGGCCCGAAGACCGCGGTGCGCGGCAACTTGATCGCCGCGGTGGGCATGGCGCTGGCGGTGGTCGCGACGCTGATCTCGATCCGGCACACCGACAACTGGATTCTCATCGTCGCCGGTCTGGTGGTCGGTGTCGTGCTGGGTGTGCCGCCCGCGAAGTACACCAAGATGACCGCGATGCCGCAGCTGGTGGCCGCGTTCAACGGTGTCGGCGGTGGCACGGTCGCGCTGATCGCGTGGTCGGAATTCATCAACTCCCAGGGTTTCTCGCACTTCGACGAGGAACCGACCGTGCACATCGTGATCGGGTCGCTGTTCGCGGCGATCATCGGTTCGGTGTCGTTCTGGGGTTCGCTGATCGCGTTCGGGAAGCTGCAGGAGATCCTGCCCGGCCGCCCGATCGGGATCGGCAAATTGCAGCAACCGTTGAACCTGCTGCTGCTGCTCGGCGCGGTCGCCGCGGCGGTGGTGATCGGCGTCGGCGCCACCGGTGCGGGGGTGTCGCAGCTGTGGATGATCGCGGTGCTGGTGGCAGCCGGTGTGCTCGGGTTGATGGTGGTGCTGCCGATCGGCGGCGCGGACATGCCGGTGGTCATCTCGCTGCTCAACGCCCTGACCGGATTGTCGGCCGCCGCGGCGGGTCTGGCGTTGAACAACACCGCGATGATCGTCGCGGGCATGATCGTCGGCGCGTCCGGCACCATCCTGACCAACCTGATGGCCAAGGCGATGAACCGGTCGATCCCGGCGATCGTCGCGGGCGGCTTCGGCGGCGGCGGGACCGCGCCCGGCGCCGCGGGTGGTGAGCAGAAGCAGGCCAAGGCCACTTCCGCCGCGGACGCCGCGATCCAGATGGCGTACGCGAACCAGGTGATCGTGGTGCCCGGTTACGGCATGGCGGTGGCGCAGGCGCAGCACGCGGTCAAGGAGATGGCTTCGCTGCTGGAGGCCAAGGGGGTGGAGGTCAAATACGCCATCCATCCGGTCGCCGGTCGTATGCCCGGTCACATGAACGTGCTGCTGGCCGAGGCCGAGGTGTCCTATGACGCGCTCAAGGAAATGGACGACATCAACGGCGAATTCAATCGCACCGATGTCGCCTTGGTGATCGGCGCCAACGACGTCACCAACCCCGCCGCCCGCGAGGACGCCTCCAGCCCGATCTACGGCATGCCCGTGCTCAACGTCGACCAGGCCAAGAGCGTCATCGTGCTCAAGCGGTCGATGAACAGTGGTTTCGCCGGGATCGACAACCCGCTGTTCTACGCCGACCACACCTCCATGCTGTTCGGCGACGCCAAGAAGTCCGTCGGAGCGGTCACCGAGGAACTGAAGGCGCTGTAGGCCGGAGGTTCCCGCGAAGCGCCCCTTCACCTTCGGTGGAGGGGCGCTTTCGTAATTCGATGGACATCGCGGCAGGCCCCCCGGATCATTCTCCGGGTGTCCGCACGTCATGAGCCTCTTCGGTTGATCGGTCCCGGGGAGCCCTCGGCCGATCCCGCCGAGCGGCTGCCGTGGACCGTCGTAGTCGATTCCACGTACTCGATCCGCGACGCGATCGATGCCCTCGCGCTCGGTCCGTTCCTGCGCGGCGATCAGCCGTGCGCGCGCACCGCGCATCTGGAGCGGGTGCGGCCGGAAGCGCCGCTGCGTCCCGGCCGTGGCCGCGTGGTGCGCACGGTGCGCGACAACGACAGCGGAGCGACGCTGGTGGTGGGTCCCGGCTGGTCGCTGCGGTCGGTGCGCTGGTCGGGCGGTTCGGCGATGGTCGAGGTCACCGCCGTCAGCGAGAGGCTCGCGGACGAGCTGCTCGCCGAGGCCATCCGGGACGCGGCGGCGCCGCCGGAGGTGGGCGACACCGTGGAGATGGGCTTCTGGCACATGCACACCCAGGGCCCGCAGCGGCGTGCTCGCTCGATCTCGGCGCCCGAGTGGTCGTCGATCCGGGGTAACTACACGGGCGAGGTCGCCACCGCGATGGATCGCCTGATGTCGCTCACCGCCGCCGACGTCCGCGGCCGCCTGGTGCTGCTGCACGGACCTCCCGGTACGGGAAAGACAACGGCGCTGCGCGCACTGGCGCGTGCCTGGGGCGCCTGGTGCCAATTCGATTGCGTGCTCGATCCCGAGGTGATGTTCGGCAAGCCCGGCTACCTGATGGACGTGGCCGCGGGCGTCGACAATGCCGACGAGGGCGCGCCCCGCTGGCGGATGCTGGTCCTGGAGGACTGCGACGAGCTGATCCGTGGCGAAGCCAAGGAGGCGGCCGGGCAGGGACTCTCGCGGCTGTTGAATCTGACCGACGGCATGCTCGGCCAGGGCCGGGACGTGCTCGTCGCCATCACCACCAACGAGGACCTCTCGCGCCTGCACCCGGCGGTGACGCGGCCGGGCCGGTGCCTGGCGCGGATCGAGATCGGGCGGCTGTCCGGCGTGGAGGCGGCGGCCTGGCTGGACCGGGAGCAGCGGTGCGAGGCAGGCGCTTATCCGGACGGCGCCACCTTGGCCGAGCTCGTGGCGGTGCGCGACGGCGAGGCCAGGATCGATGCCGTCGCGCGGGATGCGGTCAATCCGGGACTGTATCTGTGAGAACCGGCGTGCGCCATCTGTGAGAACCGGCGTGCGCCGAAGCCGTTGCGGCGGTTCACCGGTCCGGCGGGGTTCGCGGTGATCGGCTAGATTCCATGGGTTCGCCCGTCGCCTGTGCGCACGGAACCACGCGAGACCCGGGGAGGGGATCCATGACAACACCACCGAACCATCCGCAGCCAGGGCAGCCCGGCTATCCACCACCTGGCCAGCCCGGCTATCCGCAGCAACCGCCTGCCGGTGCGCCGCAGGGCTTTCCAGGGCAGCAGGGCTATCCCGGTCAGCCGCAGCCTCAGCCCGGCTACCCCGGCCAGCCGGGCTATCCGCCGCAGGGAGGTTTCCCGCAGCAGCCGGGCTACCCCGGTGGGGGTTTCCCGCCGCCGGGACCGCCACCCCAGCAGAATCGGAGCGGCGGTGGCGGAGTGGGCAAGATCCTCGCCGTGCTGGGTGTTGTCGTGGTGATCGGCCTGCTGGTCATCGGCGGTCGCACCGTGTTCCGTTCGGACGGCGAGAAGATCGATATCGGTCAGTGCGCGAAGCTGTCGGGTACCACCGTCAAAGCGGAGTTCGAAACCAAGGAATGCTCCGATGCCGAAGCCAATTACGTGGTGGCGCAACGGCTCGACGGCGCGAACGCGGACTGCGCCACCAAGGATTACGCCAGCTACTACCAGACCGGCAGCAACGAATACACGCTGTGCCTGCGGCTGAACGTCAAGGAAGGCGACTGCATCGACGGCGGTTTCCTCGGCGCCAGCACCAAGGTGGCCTGTGGGTCGACGGCGGACTTCAAGATCGGCCGGATCGTGCGCGGCACCGCGGACAAATCCGCGTGCGGGGCGAAGGCGACCGAGAACGACACGATCGTCTACCCCAAGCCCGAGCCGATCACCCTGTGCCTGGTGCCGCCCAAGTAGTGCGCGGCTAGCCCGGAACGTTGACGAGCGTCGGCGCGCGGTTCGCAATCCCGCCGCCGATCCGCGCTGTCACGCGAGTATCGGCGTGCACTCCAGGATTCCGGCACTGGCCCGGGCGCTGAGCCCGGACGAATCCGCCGCCGTCCTCGAGGGCTATGGGCGCGACCATCCGCGGGCATACCGGAGTCTCGGCCGGATAGTCGAGGAAGCCACGGGTGCGGGCATCTAAGAGGTGCCGATGGTCGAGCTGACGATGGATCGTTGATCCGGTCAGCCGGCCCGCGGTGTGGCGACGACGCTCGCGTACCGGGAGCAGAGCAGGATCGCGATCATCGGCACGACCATCGCCGTGGTCAGCGACATCACGGCGGTGAGCCAGCCGATGACCGTGGGACCGGCGAGCAGTCCGAGATAGCCGATGCTGAATACCCGCGACATGTCGGTAGCGGCCCTGGCGGAGCCGAGATTCCCTGCCGCGGTGAAGATCTGCGGAATACCGCCGGCGAGTCCGAGCCCGGCCATGGTCCAGCCGAGCAGTGTCAGCGGAATCCACGGCGAGACGACGATCACCGCCAGGCCGGCGGCCGCGATGAGCGAGCCGTAGCGCACCACCGCGACCCGGCCGAAGGCGTGGCTGACCCGGTCGGCGCCGAAACGCCCGATCGTCATCGTGGTGGAGAAGGCTCCGAAGGCGAGCGCCGCGGTGGCCGCGTCCGCGTTCAGATGCTCGTGCAGCTGCAAGGCGCTCCAGTCGGCGGCCACCCCTTCGGCCAGCAGCAGCGCGAAGGCGATCGCGGCCAGTGCGAATACCTTTCGGCCGCGATCACGGGCGTCGAGGGGCGTCGACATGTGATCGCGCGTCATCCGGTCCTGGCGGGGCTGATCCGGCGACCGCTCGGCGTCGGAGCCGATCGGCATGACGTCGTGCTGGGACGACGTGGTCTCGTACGATGTCGCGCCGTGGTCCGGCGACGTCTCGTCGAGGTCGGTCGCGTGCACGGACGCGACGCCGTGGAGCGTCGCCGCTTGCGCACCCGCCTCGGTTTCGCGCAGCAACCGCGGCACCAGGGTGAGGGTCAGCGCGACGCAGCTCGCCGCGGCGAGGACCAGCGTCACCCGGATATCCCAGCCCGCCCGGAGCGTGGCGGCTCCGAGCAGTGAACCGAGCAGGCCGCCGCCGGAGAACAGCGCGTGGAAAGCGGCCATGATCGGACGCCGGTAGGCCCGTTCCACCAGCACCGCTTGGGTATTCATCGACACGTCCAGCGCGCCGTTGCCGAAACCGAAACAGGCCAGGGCGAGTGCCAAGGTGAACGGTCCGGTGGCGAGGCCGGGGCCGACCACCGCCACCGACGCGATGCACGCTGCTGTGCCGACCAGCGTCCTGCTGCCGAACCGATCGGCGAGCGGACCCGCCAGCCGCATTCCGGCGATGCCCGCACCGGACATCAGCAGGATGAACATGCCCAGCATGGATTTGGAGACGCCCGTGCGGTCGGTGATGACCGGGATGTGCACCACCCACATGGCGAGCAGGAAGCCGTTCAACGCGAAGACCGTGAACACCGCGGCGCGCGCGACGCGGATCGGGCGATCGACCGTCGGGCTCAACACCATTTCGACGGTACCGACGGATCCTCCGATCGGGCCAGCCCCGCCCGCGGCGGCGGTCCAGGGCGCCGTTGACCTGGTCGTGCGACCGTGCGTGACGCTCGGCTCTGCGCGTCACGTCCGCGAGCGGGTCTGTTTATGTTTTCAACGTCTCGAGAGGCCGGGACATTCCGGATTTCCGCTGACGGCTTTCTCCGCCACCGCGCGGGCACGTCGCCGCAGCAGAGACGGATCTTGGCTCGACAGCGCATAATCATGCGCAATCGTCTACTCTGGGCACGTGGATGCGCTCGCAAGTCTGCTCGAAGGCCCCCGCGCCCGCGGCGCGTTCCTGATGTGTTCGCTGCTGAATCCGCCGTGGTCGCTGCGCATCCAGGACGAGGCCCCGCTGACCGTGTTGTCGATGATCCGCGGCGACGCGTGGATCGTCACCGACGAGGGCGAGCCGCGGCAGCTGGGCGCGGGCGACGTCGCGATCTTCCGCGGGCCCGCCCCGTACACGGTGGCCGACGACCCGGCGACCGAACCGCAGATCGTCATCCATCCCGGTCAGGTGACGAAGACGCCGCAGGGTGAGATCCTCTGCGAGACACTCAGCCTGGGTGTTCGGCAGTGGGGGACCGACCCCGACGGGGCGACCCTGATGGTCACCGGAACCTACGAGTCCGCGGGCGCGGCGGGCCAGCGCCTGCTGCGCGCGCTCCCGTCGGTGCTGGTGTTGCGGCGCGGTGAGTTCGACAGCCGGGTGCTCGACATCCTGGTCGACGAGGTGACCAAGGACGAGCCCGCGCAGAGCGCGGTGCTGGACCGCCTGCTCGACCTGGTGCTGATCGCCGCGCTGCGCGCCTGGTTCGCCCGCAACGACGCGCCCGCCTGGTACCACGCCTACGGTGACCCGCTGGTCGGCAAGGCCCTGCGCCTGCTCCAGCACAATCCGGCGCACGGCTGGACGGTCGCGGGCCTGGCCGAGGCGGTGGGTGTGTCGCGGGCCGCGCTGGCGCGCCGGTTCACCGATCTGGTGGGCGAGCCGCCGATGGCCTTCCTCACCGAATGGCGGCTGGCACTGGCCGCCGACCTGCTCCAGGAGTCGGACGCCACCATCGAGGCCATCGCACGTCAGGTCGGGTACGGCAGCGCCTTCGCGCTGAGCACCGCGTTCAAACGGCACTTCGGCGTCTCTCCGCGTGACCACCGGCACAGCCGTGTGCGGTCAGGCCCGGAGGAGGGAGCGCGCGTAGCCACGTAGGGCCCCGCACGCGGCGCGATGGATCCAGCCGTGTGCGGTCAGGCCCGGAGGAGGGAGCGCGCGTAGCCACGTAGGGCCCCGCACGCGGCGCGATGGATACCCCATCGTCACCCTGAGCTATCGTCGGCCGGGTGACGCAGCAGTATCCGGTGCTCTGGCCGGTGCCGACCCGGTGGGCCGACAACGACCACTACGGGCACGTGAACAACGTGACCTATTACTCGTACTTCGACACCGCGGTCAACGCGTGGTTGATGCACGCCACCGGAACCGACATCCGCGAACTGCCCGCGCTCGGCGTGGTGGCGCAGACCTCCTGCTCGTACCAAGGCTCGATCAGCTTCCCGGACCAGTTACAGGTCGGCTTGCGCGTCTCCCGGCTCGGCCGCTCCAGCATCACCTACGATCTGGCCATCTTCCGGGAGGCCGACGGCGGGCTGGAACTGTCCGCCACCGGTGTCTTCGTGCACGTCTACGTGGATGCCGAGACCCGCAAACCGGTCGAGATCCCGGAGGTCATCCGCACCGCCGCGACGGCGCTCGTCACCGACTGAGCGCCGGGTCACGCCCGGCCGAGCAGGGTGAGCGGGTCCTCCAGGAATCCCGCGGTGGTGGCCAGGAAGCGGGCCGCCTGCTCGCCGTCGATCATGCGATGGTCGAAGCCGACGCCGAGGGTGGTCACCCACCTGACCGCGATCTCGTCGCGTACGACCCATGGCCGCTTGCGGATCGAACCGAGACACAGGATCGCGGACTCGCCCGGGTTGACCAGCGGGATGCCGGTGTCCACGCCGAAGACGCCGATGTTGGTGATGGTGAACGTGCCGCTGCGCAGTTCGGCGGTCGTCGCGCCGCCCGCGCGTGCGGTCTCGGCCAGCCAGGCGATCTCGCGGGCCAGGTCGCGCAGGCTCAGTGTGTGCGCCTCTTTGATGTTCGGGACCAGCAGGCCGCGCTCGGTGGCCACCGCGATGCCCAGGTTGACGTAGTGCTTGGTGACGATCTCCCCATCGGCCTCGTCCCAGCAGACGTTCATGCCGGGAAAGTCCGCGAGCGCGGCCAGTGCCGCCTTGGCGACCAGCGCCAGCGGCGTCAAGGTCAGGCCGGCGAAGGATTTCGTGCTGCGCAGATGATCGAGGAGTTCCATCGAGGCGGTGCAGTCGACGGTGACGAACGCGGCGGCCTGCGGAATGGTGCGCGCGCTGTTCGACATCGCCGTCGCGGTGCGCTTGCGAATGCCGCTGATCGGAGTGCGTTCCTCGCGCACGGACGGGCGGACCGCCTCGCTGTCCGCGCCGGGCACGGGGGCCGGAGCGGCCGGATGGGGCTGTGAGACGGGCACCGCGCCGCGCACGTCCTCGACGGTGACCGCGCCGCCCGGCCCGGAGCCCGCGATGAACCACAGATCCAAGCCGAGTTCGCGCGCCAGCTTTCGCGCGGCGGGTGTCGCTGCCGCGTTACCAGGTCGGCGCGGCTCGGTGTCCGCCTCGCCGGTCGGTGGAACGCTGCGCGAGGGCGGCCCGACGGGACGCCGCCGCGACGTCGCCTCCGCTTCGGGGCCGTAGCCGACCAGGACGGAAGTGCGGCCCATGTCGCTCGCCGCGTCGTCCGCTCCGGCTGCCCGCACGCGAATGAGCGGCGCGCCGACCGCGACGGTGTCGCCCGGCCGCGCCAGCAATTCGACCACCCGGCCGGCGAACGGCGACGGCAACGAGACGACCGCCTTGGCCGTCTCCACGTCGGCGATCGGCTGGTTCAACTCGACGATGTCGCCCACGGCCACCGCCCACGACACCAGTTCGGCGTCGGCCAGGCCTTCCCCGAGATCCGGCAGTCGGAACTCCAGCAGGGACGACGGAAGGTCTTGGCGGGCAGGGTTTTCCACGCGGCACCTCTCACTACGGCGTACCCTGCCTCAGGCGGCGAGGGAGCGGTCGACCGCGTCGAGAATGCGGTCGGGATCGGGCAGATGGTGCTTCTCGAGCTTAGCCGGGGGGTAGGGGATGTCGAATCCGCCCACGCGCAGCACGGGCGCTTCCAGGTGGTAGAAGCAGCGTTCGGTGATCCGCGCGGCGATCTCGGCGCCGAGCCCCGCGAATACCGGCGCCTCGTGCGTGACGATCAGCCGCCCTGTCTTGGCGACCGACTCCTCGATGGTGTCGAAGTCGATCGGCGACAGGCTGCGTAGGTCGATCACCTCGAGCGAGTGGCCCTCTCGCGCGGCGATTCCCGCGGCCGCCAGCGCGGTGGCCACGGTCCCGCCGTAGGCGACGACGGTAGCGTCCGATCCCGTGGCGCACACGCGCGCGCGATCCAGCGGCAGGCCGCCGTCGCGGTCGAGCGCGGCGAAGTCGACGTCGGCCTTGTCCCAGTACCTGCGCTTGGGCTCGAAGAAGATGACCGGATCGTCCAGCGCGATCGCCCGGCGGATCATCGCGT
Source organism: Nocardia sp. NPDC041819 (assembly GCF_055590505.1). NCBI lineage: Bacteria > Bacillati > Actinomycetota > Actinomycetes > Mycobacteriales > Nocardiaceae > Nocardia > Nocardia sp. NPDC041819. Next base: position 72,121 of record NZ_JBVJAP010000016.1, read on the forward strand.
ACGCGTCGGCCGGGTTGCTCGGGGTCACCACGCGCAACCCGGCGGTATGCGCGAAATAGGCCTCGGGTGATTCGGAGTGGTGCTCCACCGAACCGATGCCGCCGCCGAACGGGATGCGAATCGTCAAGGGGGCGTGCACTTTTCCCTGGGTCCGATAGTTGATCTTGGCGACGTGCGAGACGATCTGGTCGAAGGCGGGATAGACGAAACCGTCGAACTGGATCTCGCACACCGGCCGGTATCCGCGCAGCGCCATGCCGAAAGCCGTTCCGATGATGCCGGATTCGGCCAGCGGCGTATCGATGACGCGGTTGTCGCCGAAGTCCTTCTGCAACGTATCGGTCACCCGGAACACCCCGCCGAGGCGGCCGATGTCCTCGCCCATCAGCAGGACCTTCGGATCGTCCTCCAGCGCGCGGCGCAGGCCGGTGTTGAGCGCGGCGGCGAAGGTGGTGATCATCGCGGGACTCCTTCTCCTCGTGCGGAGGCCCCGCCGGGATCGCCGGCCAGGTACTCCGTGTACGCCCTCCGCTGTTCGGTGATCAGCGGATGCGGGGTGGTGTAGACGTGCTCGAACAGCTCGCTCGGCGCGGGATCGGGTGTGTCGATGGTCGCGGCGCGCACCGCTCGGGCCACCGCGTCCGACCGCTCGGCGACCCGGCTCGCGAACGCGTCGTCCCAGTGGCCCTCGCGCTCGAGCAGCCTGCGCATCCGGTCGATCGGATCGCGCCGCGCCCACTGCTCGGTCTCGGCGGCCGAGCGGTACCGGGTGGGATCGTCCGCCGTGGTGTGCGGACCCATCCGGTAGGTGAGCGCCTCGATGAACGACGGGCCGCCGCCGGAGCGCGCCCTGGCCACCGCCTGCCTGGTGACGGCGAGTACGGCGAGCACGTCGTTGCCGTCGACCTGCCTGCCCGGCATGCCGTAGCCGTAGGCGCGGCGGGCGATCGGCGTCGCGCTCTGCACCCGCACCGGGGCACTGATCGCCCACTGGTTGTTCTGGCAGAAGAACACGACGGGGGCGCTCCAGGTCGCGGCGAACCCGAGCGCTTCGGCCAGATCGCCCTGGCTGCTGGCGCCGTCGCCGAAGTAGGCGATGGTGGCTATCTCGGCGCCGTCCAGGTGCGCCGCGAACGCGTAACCGGTCGCGTGCAGACCCTGGGAGCCGACCACGATATTGGGGTTGGTCATGTTCACCGCGTGCGGATCCCAGCAATGGTGGGCTACGCCGCGCCACAGGCGGGTGAGATCGGTGGGCGGCACGCCTCGGCAGTAGGCCACCGCCGTCTCCCGATAGCTGGAGAAGACGTAGTCGTCGGGACGCAGCGCGTGCGCGGAGCCGACCTGGGCCGCCTCCTGTCCGAGCATGGGCGCCCACAGGCCGAGCTGGCCTTGGCGTTGCAGCGTGGTGGCCTCGACGTCGATCCGCCGGGCGACCACCATGTCCTCGTACAGCGCCCGCGACTCGTCGGGCCCGACGTCGGCGACGAGCGCCGCGTGCTCGCGATCGAGGACGCGGCGACCGTCCGGCTGCACCAACTGCACCGGAAACTCGGGCTTGCCCGGCATGGTGTTCGCCTCCTCACCAGGTGGTCGCCACATCGGTGATGTGTCCTACCTCACAGCATCCCCCCGAATGCGAACTGCGCAAGTGGCCGACCGGTCGATGAGCAGAATGCTCAATTGTGATCGGCGGCCTGATGTCATACTGCGTGGTATGACCAGAGAAAACGCCGGCGTGAGCCTGGACGCCACCGACGCCAGGCTGTTACTGGAACTGGTCACCAACCCCCGGGCGACGGGCGTGGAGCTGGCCGCGCGGCTCGGCCTGTCCCGCAACACCGTGCAGGCCCGGTTGTCCCGCTGGGAGGCCGGGGGCGTGCTGGGCAGCTTCGAGCGGCGCGTCGAGCCGCGCGCGCTCGGCTATCCGCTGGCGGCGTTCGTCGCGGTCGTCGTCGACCAGCACCGCCTCGACTCCGTGGTGGACGAACTCGCCGAGGTGCCCGAGGTGACCGAGGTGTGCGGCATGACCGGGCTCACCGACCTCACAGTGCGGGTGGTCGCCAGGGACGCCGACGACCTGTATCGCATCGCCGGGCAGATCCTCAAGATTCCCGGCGTCGAGCGGACCAACATGGCGCTGGTGATGCGCGAACTGGTGGGCCCGCGCACCGCTCCGCTGCTGGACCGCCTGGCGAATTCGAGCTGAGGCCTCGGCACGAGGTGGTCGGCGGATTCCCGGCAGAGCCGCGGTGACGCCCCGCTAGGGTGCGGGAATGGAGATTTCGGGCAAAGTTGCCATTGTCACGGGGGCGGGCGCGGGGATCGGGGCGGCTTTGGCCGCCCGGCTCGTCGCCGCCGGTGCGCGCGTGGTGCTCGCCGACCTCGACGAGGCGAGTGCGGTGCGGGTCGCGGAGTCTCTCGGGGCCGGTGCGGTCGCGGTCGGCGGGGATGTGGCGGATGAGGCGGTGATCCGCACTCTGATCGATCGCGCCGAAGCGGAGTTCGGCCCGGTCGACGTATATTTCGCGAACGCGGGCATCGGCGGAGGTGCGGGGCTGGACAGCACCGACCGGCAGTGGGCGGCGGCGCTGGAGGTCAACGTCATGGCCCACGTGCGCGCCGCCCGGCTGCTGGTGCCCGGATGGCTGGCGCGGGGCGGCGGCTACTTCGTCGCCACCGCGTCGGCGGCGGGTCTGCTCACCCAGCTCGGATCCGCGCCCTACGCGGTGTCCAAGCACGCGGCCGTCGGTTTCGCGGAATGGCTTTCGGTCACCTACGGCGACCGCGGGGTCCGGGTGAGCTGCGTGTGCCCGATGGGCGTGGACACGCGGCTGCTGCACGGCGGTCTCGTTCCGCCGGAGCACGCCGCCGAGGCGGAACTCGCGGTGAAGGCCGTCACCAGCGCGGGGGCGGTGCTGTCCCCGGAGGAGGTCGCCGAGATCGTGCTCGCCGGGGTGGCCGACGAGCGCTTCCTGATCCTCCCGCATCCCGAGGTGCTGAAGATGTACCGCCACAAGGGTTCCGACTACGATCGCTGGCTCGACGGAATGCGCCGCTTCCAGGCCGCCCTGACCGAGTAGCGCGCCCTAGCGCAGCATCTTTCGCACGATCAACCCCGCGAGCAACGCCCAGAAGGCGGCGCCGATGCCGGCGAATCCGACCCCGGAGGCGGCGATCAGGAAGGTCACGACGCCCGCCTCGCGGTGCTCGGAGCGCAGCGCCGCCCCGAGCGCCGCGGCCAGGGTCGCCAGCAGCGCGAGACCGGCGACGGTTTCCAGCGTGCCCGCCGGAGCGGTCGCGATCAGCGTGACCAGCGCGGCCGAGCCCAGCGCGAGCAGCAGATACGACGCGCCCGCGGTGAACGCGGCGATCCAGCGCCGCTTCGGGTCCGGATGCGCCGCGGGGGCGGCCGAGAGCGCGGCGCTGATGGCGGCGAGATTGATCGCGTGCCCGCCCGCGGGCGCGCCGATGACGGTGCCGAGTCCGGTGACGGTCATCGCCGCGCGCCAGGGCACCCGGTAGTCGAACGAGGCCAGCACCGCGGTGCCCGGGATGTTCTGCGACGCCATGGTGACGATGTAGAGCGGGATCGCGACGCCGATCAGCGCCTGCCAGCTCCAGTGCGGCAGCGTCAGTTCCAGCCGCGGCGCCATCGCGCCGACGTCGAGGTGCCGGTGCCCCGCCACGATGCTGATCGCGGCTCCGGCCGCGGCGGTCACGAAGGCGGCGATCACGGCCCACCGCTGGGCATACCGTTGCAACACGAGCCAGACCAGGATCACCGGCGCCACCACCGCCGGACTCGTCTGCACCGCCCGGACCGGAGCCAGGCACAGCGGCAGCAGCACCCCGGCCAGCATGGCCTGCGCTATCTCCACGGGGATCGCCGCGACCAGCCCGCCCAGCCGCTGCCACCGTCCGGTGACCACGATCAGCGCTCCCGCCAGCACGAACGCCCCGATCGCGGCGGGCCAGCCACCTTCCACCGCGCCCGCCCCGGCCAGCAGCGCCGCGCCCGGCGTGGACCAGGCCAGCGTGATCGGCATCCGGTAGCGGTAGCTCAGCGCCATCATGCCGATCGCCAGCGTGACGCACAGCGCGAGCAGGCCCGACGCGGCTTGCGCGCGGCTCGCGCCCACCGCGGTCAACCCGCTCAGCACCACGGCGAACGAGCTGGTGAAACCGACCAGCGCGGTCACCATGCCCGCGCCGATCGCCTGCGCCGGTCCGGCCGGCGGCCGTTCGGGCGCCGGTGTCGCGGTGGCTTCGGCGGAAACGTTCGACATCGGTCGGATATTGCCGCTGGTCACGAGGGTGTGTCGCCTGCCAGTGCCGCGAAACTGGACTGACTTGGACCGGCCGGTGGCACGCGCGGCGAGAGTACGGCGACATCGGCACATCCGGTGCGTAGGGTGGGGGAGTCGGTGCGCGAGGACGTCATTCGGGACGAGGAGCTGAGTTGAGCGCGGTACTGATCTCACCGGGAGAGCTTCGGGAAGCGTTGGCGGACAAGCGGCTTCGGCTGCTGGACGTCCGATGGGCACTGGGCGACCCGGACGGCCCCCAGCACTATCTCGACGGTCACATTCCCGGTGCCGTGTTCGTCGACCTGGAGACCGAACTGGCCGCGCCGCCGTCACCCGCGCGCGGCAGGCATCCGCTGCCGGATCTCGCGCAACTGGAGAAGTGCGCGCGCAGTTGGGGTGTTCGCCAGGGCGATCCGGTGGTCGTCTACGACGCAACCGGCGGCATGGCCGCGGCCCGCGCCTGGTGGCTGCTGCGCTGGGCGGGAGTCGCGGACGTGCGCATTCTCGACGGCGGGCTACCCGCCTGGGTGGACGCTGGCGGCCCCGTCGCGACCGGCGCCGAGCCAGACCCGGAGCCCGGAGATGTCGAATTGAGCCCCGGCCACCTGCCCGTGATCGACGCGGACGCGGCCGCTCGCTGGAAGGGCGTGCTGCTGGATGCTCGCGCGAGCGAGCGCTTCCGCGGTGAGGTGGAGCCGATCGACCCCCGCGCCGGGCACATCCCCGGAGCGCTCAGCGCCCCGACCGCCGACAATCTCGACGCCGAGGGGCGCTTCCGCGCGGTACCGGAACTGCGCGACCGTTTCGCCGGGTTCGGATCCGGGCCGGTGGCCGTGTACTGTGGTTCCGGCGTCACAGCGGCGCACCAGGTGGCGGCGCTCGCCATCGTCGGTGTGGAGGCGGCGTTGTATCCCGGGTCGTGGTCGCAGTGGTCGAACGATCCGAAACGGCCGGTAGCGACAGGTAGCTGACCCGCCGCTGTAAAGGCCCCTACAGCCAGGCGCGGGCCAGGAGGTCGTCGTCGGTGACCTCGCTGGCTCGCGGCGGGAACCGGGTGGCCGCGATCGACTCGATATGCGTTCCGTCGTGCCCGATCACCCACGAGCCGCCGCGCTCCTCGCATTCGGCGAGCTTGGCGAAGGTGGTGAGCAGGAACGTGATCGCCTCGCGCGGGTCGGCGGTGCGGGCCAGCCGCTGGGATTCGCCGGGACGCGACAGGTCCAGCCACACGCCGCACTGCCCGTCCAGCCGCATGCCGACGATCTTGTCGGCATGCACGAAGGTGAATTTGCGCCGTTCCCACGCGGTCGTCGGTGTGAAGCTCTGCTCGAGAACCTGGAGCAGAATCGTCATGCTGCTTCCTCCGCTTCGTTGACGCCGAGCTGCGATTATTCTGCGATGACCTGCGGATATTCCAGTATGTTCCGGTATCGCGCAGAAATCCACAACGCTCGGGCCGCGGTGTGCGCGGTCGTGTCGGAGCCGCCTGCTTTGATGGGGTGATGCTGCACGGACTGTGGTCGCCGGGATCCGGGTTGCTGCTCTGGCACGACGCACCGGTCGTCGCGACGTCCGCGCGGCTTCCTGATCCGCTGGGCCGCGTGCTGCGGGCGTCGAAGTTCCGGCACCGTGCCGAGGTCTTGGTGGTCGCGAACGGCGTCGCCGGTACCGAGCGGGTCCGGGCGCACGCGCTGGCCCCGGTCGCGGCGGCGGAGGCCCTCCGGCAGCGGCTGCCCGTGGAGCTGGTGTCCGGGGATCTGCGTTACCTCGCGCACGTCGCCCGTGGCATCGAACGCTGGGTGCGCGCCGGGCGTGTCGTGCCGGATCTGCGCAGGGAGGACGGTCAGTGGTGGGTGCGCTGGCGGTTGGTCGGCGGGGAGCGGCAACGGGCCTGGCTGGCCGAACTGGCGGTCGCCATGCCGGAGGCGCTGCGGGTGGCCGGGCGTCCGGCCGTGCTGCTCGACGACATGGTCACCGAACTCACCGATCCGATCGCCCGGTCACTGGCCGATCCGCCGGACTCGCCGCATCCCCTGGTGGCCGCCCTGGTCGGCGACACTCCGCTGGACAACGGCAGCTATCAGGTCGCCGAGGTCCTGGAGCGCTGGCGGGCCAGTCTGACCGGCGACGAGCCGGAACTGGTGCTGCGGCTGCTGGAACCGGACGGCGAACTCGGCCTCGACGAGTCGGTGGCGCTGTGGCGGCTGGAGGTCTGCCTGCGCCTGACCGGTGAGGCGCCCAGAACGATCCCGCTGCACGAAGATCCGAATCTGGTGCGGATCGCGGGGGACAAGCTCGGGGCGGCCAAGCGCGCGTATCCGAGGTTGCGTGATCTGCCGAGCGATCCGCGCAGCATGGATCTGCTGCTGCCCACGGAAGTGGTGCTCGATCTGGTCGCGCACGGTGCGAACGCCCTGCACGCCGCGGGGGTGCGGTTGCTGCTGCCGCGCGCCTGGAGTGTCGCGGAGCCGAGCATGCGGCTGCGGGTGGACAGCGCGGTGCCCGCCGCGCAGAGCACGGTGGGTCTGCGCGGCCTGGTGTCCTACCGCTGGGAGTTGGCGCTGGGCGACATGGTGCTGACCCGGGCCGAGATGGAACGCCTGGTGCGCGGCAAGTCCGATCTGGTCCAGCTGCGCGGCCAGTGGGTGCAAGCCGATCACAAGGCGCTGGCCGCCGCGGCCCGGTACGTCGCCGCGCATGCCGACGACTCTCCGGTCACCTTCGCGGACATGCTCGGCGAGATCGCGGTCTCCCGGGTGCCGCAGGTGCCGATCACCGAGGTCACGGCCTCGGGATGGGTGGAGGACCTGCTCGATCGCACGCGCGAGCCCGAAGCGCTCGCCCCGCCCGTCGGCCTGAAGGCCCAGCTGCGCCCCTATCAGGAACGCGGCCTGGCCTGGCTGGCCACCATGAGCAGGATGGGGTGCGGCGCGATCCTGGCCGACGACATGGGCCTGGGCAAGACGGTCCAGGTGCTCGCCCTGCTGGTCCACGAGCGCGAGACCGCGTCCGAGCCGGAGCGGCCCGGCCCGACCTTGCTGGTGTGCCCGATGTCGGTGGTCGGCAACTGGCAGCGCGAGGCGGAACGGTTCGCGCCCGACCTGCGGGTGTGGGTGCACCACGGCGCGGGACGGCGGGCAGGCGCCGACCTCGACGAGACGGTCGCCGCCGCGGATCTGGTAGTCACCACCTACGCGCTGCTCGCGCGCGACGCCGAGGAACTCGGCAGGCAGGATTGGGACCGCGTGGTCCTGGACGAAGCGCAGCACATCAAGAACGCGGGAACGCGACAGGCGCGGGCGGCGCGGTCGCTGCCCGCGCGGCATCGGCTGGCGCTGACCGGCACCCCGGTGGAGAACCGGTTGGAAGAACTGCGCTCCATCATGGATTTCGCGATGCCGAAGGTGCTCGGCAGCGCCCAGTCGTTCCGCGCCCGCTTCGCGGTGCCCATCGAACGCGAACGCGACCAGAACGCGATCAGCCGCCTGCGCTGGCTCACCCAGCCGTTCGTGCTGCGCCGGGTGAAGACCGACCCCACGGTGATCAGCGACCTGCCGGAGAAACTCGAGATGACCGTCCGGGCCAACCTCACCGTCGAGCAGGCAGCCCTCTACCAGGCGGTCGTGGACGACATGCTGGCCAAGCTCGAGGACGCCAAGGGCATGGCGCGCAAAGGCGCCGTGCTCGGTGCGCTCACCCGTCTCAAGCAGGTGTGCAACCATCCCGCGCATTTCCTGGGCGACGGGTCGGGTGTGCTGCACCGCGGGGCGCACCGTTCCGGCAAACTCGCCCTCGTCGAGGACGTCGTGGACGCGGTGCTGGCCGACGGCGAGAAGGCGCTGCTGTTCACGCAATTCCGGGAGTTCGGCGAACTGGTCGCGCCCTACCTGGCCGAACGGTTCGGCACCGCGATCCCGTTCCTGCACGGCGGCGTGCCGAAGAAGAAGCGCGACGCGATGGTCACCGGATTCCAGGCGCCGGACGGCCCGCCGCTGATGCTGCTGTCGCTCAAAGCCGGCGGCACCGGGCTCAACCTCACCGCCGCCAATCACGTGGTGCACCTGGACCGCTGGTGGAATCCCGCGGTGGAGAACCAGGCCACCGACCGCGCCTTCCGGATCGGCCAGCGGCGCAATGTGCAGGTGCGCAAGCTGGTCTGCGTGGACACGATCGAGGAGCGGATCGACGAGATGATCAACGGCAAGCGGCAACTCGCCGACCTGGCCGTGGGCGCGGGCGAGAATTGGATCACCGAGCTGAGCACCGACGAACTGCGCGACCTGTTCACCCTCGGCGCGGCGGCGGTGGGCGAATGAGTCCTTTCGTCGACTACTCCGAGTACGGCAAGAAGCTGCCGGTGCGCGGTGGCGTGGAAGCTCGCAGCAGGCGCGGCGGCTTCGGGCGCACCTGGTGGGGCAAGGCGCTGGTGGAATCGGTGGAGCGGATGGCGGAGCCCGGCCGGCTGGCGCGCGGCCGCAATTACGCCAGGTCCGGTCAGGTGGTCAACTACCGGATCGAGCCGGGGGCGGTGACGGCGGAAGTGCAGGGCAGCCAACCGCGACCTTTCACCGCGGTGTTCACCGTGCGCCCGTTGCGCGAGGACGAACTCGAGGAACTCATCGAGACCATCCGCTCGGCCCCGGGCATGCTCGCCGAGATCGCCTCGGGCGCGTTGCCGAGCGGGCTGGGACCGGTGCTGCTGCCGAGCACCGCGGCGGAGCTGGATTTCACCTGCACCTGCCCGGACCCCGGCTGGCCGTGCAAGCACGTGGCCGCGGTCTGCTACCTGCTGGCCGAGCGGCTCGACGAACATCCGCGCGAGATCCTGACCCTCCGCGGCCTGGACCTGGACACTCTGATCGGCGGTATCGAACGCGAGCCGCGACCGCCTGCTCTCGATGACCCCTACGGTGAGCACATTCCCCTGCCGGACCTGCCCGCCGTCGAATTCCGCCCGGCCCCGGAGGATCTGGATCCGATGCTGCTGCGCAAGGCGCTGCGGATGACCTCGGCCGACGAGACGACCGCCGCGACCGGGCTGCGCGAACTCACCGCGCTCTATCGGCTGTTCGACCGCTGACGTTGGTAGGCACCCGGCGTCGGGGCTGTCGGTTACCGCCGGTCTGTCGGGGCGGGATCGATACCGGCGGAGCGAAGGGACCGGAGACTTCCCGACACCGGGTGCCGCTATCCAGTCTCGCGCAGCGGAACTCGGCACGGAACTGCCCCACTGACGCCCGGACGCTGCCCTTGCGCCGAACTTGCCCAGTGGTCGCACCCGGCCTCTTCCAGCCGGAAAAGAACGCCGAGCAGTGCAGATCTCCTGTTATAGGCTGACCGTGTGGCAGGGAAGAGCCCAGCGTCCGGGTTGCCTCGCGACGACCTCGGTACCCCCGTGGACCTCCGCACACCCCCGCGCCGGGTGGTGTCGCTCGTTCCGTCGCTGACCGAGGCGGTGGCGCACACCTGCCCGGAAGTCCTGGTCGCCGCCACGCAATGGTGCACGCACCCCGCCGATCTGGCGGTCGAACGGGTCCGCGGGACCAAGAACCCGGACGTGCGGCGCATTATCGAACTAGCCCCGGACCTGGTGCTGTGCAACAAAGAGGAGAACCGCCGCATCGATGTCGAGCGGCTGCGCGCGGCCGGGGTCGCGGTGTGGGTCACCGAGGTGGAGACGATCGACGAGGCCATGGTCTCGCTCACCCGGCTCTGCGTGGAGGTGCTCGGCGCCGGTGTTCCGGCATGGCTGGCCGAAGCCGAATCCGCCTGGGCGCCACCGCCGCCGGAACCGGCCCGAGCCGCCGTCATTCCGGTCTGGCGCGATCCGTGGATGGTGGTCGGCCGCAACACGTTCACCGGAGACATCGCGCACCGCCTGGGCCTGCGGCTGGTGCATGCCGATCGGCCCGGTCGCTATCCGCGCCTCACCGAGGCCGAGCTGACCGTGGGCGTCGACCTCGCGGTGCTGCCCGACGAGCCGTATGTCTTCACCGAAGACGATGGGCCCGAGGCGTTTCCGGATATCCCGGTCGCGCTGGTGGAGGGCCGGGCCCTCACCTGGTACGGGCCGTCCCTGGCGACCGCGCGCGGCACGCTCACCGCGCAACTCGCCCGGGCGGCTCAACCCAGGTCGTAGTCGAACCAGATGTGGTGCGTGCCGTCGGCGTCCACGCCGATTCCGCCCGTGCCCGTGATGCCCGCGAGGTCACCGGTGCCGCTGTGCGGGACGATCACGCAGTTCGTGCGGTCCGCGCCGGTGGTGCTCGCGACGTGCAGGAAGTTGAAGGTACCCGCGACACCGTCGAGCGCGCCCTCGAACGACTCCATCGCCGTGTAGCTTCCCACGCCCGTGGCCTGGTCGAACGCGGCGGTGAAGATCGTGGAGGAGCGGCCGTCGATCGCGCCGGCGAACTGCTTGGTGATGAGGGCGACGCCGACCGGCAACGCGGTAGCGATGGTGGGATCGGGCACCACCTCGGTCGGGACGAAATCGCGTACAGAGAAGGTGCCGGTAACTTTCACGCAGCGGATGGTAACCACGGGCACCGACATGATCGACCGTCCCGGTCGCCGGTCCTGGTTCAGTCCGCGATCCGGTAGACGCGCTGCGCGGTGGTCCGGAAGACCTGCTCCAATTCCGTCCTTCCGCCGCCGTGGCCGGTGACGGCGGTCGCGATCGCCTCGATGCTGTTGCCGATGCTGGTGACCGGCTTGTCCACGGGGAAGTTCGAGCCCCAGATCAGACGGTCCGCTCCGAAGACGTCCAGCGCGTGCTCGACCAGCGGGCCGATCCGGTCGAGCAGGTGCCCCGTGGGCGTCGGCGTGCCCCGCGGCGGGATCGGGTGGCCCAGGATCGGCATCATCAGCCCGCTCACCTTCGCGACCACGTTCGGGCGCGCGGCCAGTTCGGCGAGATCGTCGCGCCACCGCACCAGCAGCTGCCTGCGCAGGCCGGGATTGGTACCGGTGCGTTTGCCGACCGCGCCGAAGATCCCCGCGGGGGTGCCGAGGTGGTTCAGCACGATCGGCACCTCGGGATAGCGTTCGGCCAGCGCCGTGACGTCGGGAATGGCGTGCGAGTACACCCACGCTTCGAACGAGAGGCCGCGCTCGGCCAGCCGCGCGAAGCCGTCCAGGAATGCCTTGGTGGCGAGCTTGCCGGGCACGTCGGTGAACGATCGCACGCCGGGATCGGGATGGTGGGCGACCATGGTGCGGACACCGCGCAGCAGCGGTGATGCCGCCGCGTGCGCGTCGAGCAGCTCCGCGAACGCCGGGTCGGCCGGGTCTCCGCCCGCGAGGATCGCGCCGAGCCGCGGGGCCGCCTCCAGCGGCAGCCCGGCCACCCAGGCCGTCTCCCCGGCCTTTCCCAGTGGTCCCCGCTGCGACCATTCGACTTCGATGTGCGCGATCACCTCGATGGGCGCGTTGCCCGCGTCGGCGCGGTAGTCGAACGGGAGGTAGGGCCGCAGGTAGGCGACCGGATCTCCGACGAACTCACGGTCGCGCCGCGGTGCGAGGCGCTTTGCCGCGTCCACCGGGACCGGCAGCAGCCGGAACAGCTTCGCCAAGGCGCTGAAATCTCGCGGTGTGGTGAACGGATCCCACTGGTGGATGTGTGCGTCGATGATCCGTATACCCGAGAGCTCCATGTCTGCCATCCCAACCGCGCCGAAGGTTTGCTCGGCGATTGTCACATGCCCCGCGCGAGACAGGCCGGTGAATCAGCGGGACGCGCAAGCGGCCACGCGCGCTTCGTCACAACCGGGGCGGGCGAAGACGGTGAAGGCGACTCCAGGACCGCCCGCCGCTTGTCGATGCGCCCCGTGCTGCCGTGTCGCGCTCAGCTCGGCACGCCAGCTTCCCGACCGCCTGGACTGAACTGATGAGTTTTATCTTGTGTATTGACCAGATAGTTCTCTAGATTGAACTAGCAAGTTCAATTCGAGGAGGAGTCCATGATCGTTCACCTGCTGCGCTTCAGCTTTCATCCGGAGACGACCGAGGAGCGGAAGACCGAGGTGCTCACGCTCATGCGCCGCACCGCGTCGGTCGAGTCCGTGTCGTTCGCGACCGTCGGCCAGAACCTGGGTGACGCGTCCGAGGGGTTCACGCACGGCTATTGCGTCGGCATCGAAGACCTGGAGGCGCTGGAGCGGTACCTGTACGACCCGGTCCACCTGGAGGGCGATCCGCGGATCATCCCGCACCTCGCGAAGATCGCGATCGGCCCGGATGTCTCCGATCAGCCCGATCCCGATCTGCGCGAGAAGATCATGGCGCTGCACGAGGCGAAGCTCGCCCGGTACCCGGAATGGGCCGCACTGATGGACACCGTTCCCGAGGTGCGGATCTTCTGATCCCTCAGCCGCTCGCGGGTCTCACACGTTGCGGCGGTACTGCCCGCCGACGGTGAAGAACGTGTCGGTGATCTGCTGCAACGTGCACACCCGGGCGGCCTCCATCAGCACCTCGAAAATATTGTCGTCGGTGCGGGCGACCGCTTCGAGCCGGGCGAGGGCGGCATGGGCGCCGTCCCGGTTGCGCTGCTGGAACTCGCGCACCCGCCGCAGCTGCGACTGCTTCTCCGCTTCGGTGCCGCGCGCCAGCTCCAGCTCCCGGTGCGGCTCGTCGTGGGAGTTGCGGAAGGTGTTCACCCCGATGATCGGCAGTGAACCGTCGTGCTTGCGCTGTTCGTAGCGCATCGATTCGTCCTGGATCTTGCCGCGCTGGTAGCCGGTCTCCATCGCGCCGAGCACGCCGCCGCGTTCGCTGATCCGCTCGAACTCGGCCAGCACGGCCTCCTCGACCAGATCGGTGAGCTCATCGATCAGGAAGCTGCCCTGCAGCGGGTTCTCGTTCATCGCGACCCCCCACTCCCGGTTGATGATGAGCTGGATGGCCAGGGCGCGGCGCACCGATTCCTCGGTCGGGGTGGTGACCGCCTCGTCGTAGGCGTTGGTGTGCAGGCTGTTGCAGTTGTCGTAGATCGCGATCAGCGCCTGCAGCGTGGTCCGGATGTCGTTGAAGTTCATCTCCTGCGCGTGCAGCGACCGGCCGGAGGTCTGGATGTGGTACTTCAGCTTCTGCGACCGCTCGTTGGCGCCGTAGCGGTCCCGCATGGCGACGGCCCAGATGCGGCGGGCCACCCGGCCGATCACCGAATACTCCGGGTCCATCCCGTTGGAGAAGAAGAACGACAGATTCGGCGCGAAGTCGTCGATGTGCATGCCGCGCGCGAGATACGCCTCCACATAGGTGAAACCGTTGGCCAGGGTGAAAGCCAGCTGGCTGATCGGGTTCGCTCCCGCCTCGGCGATGTGGTAGCCGGAGATCGACACCGAGTAGAAATTGCGCACGCCGTTGCGCACGAACCATTTCTGGATGTCGGCCATCATGCGCAGGCTGAACTCGGTGGAGAAGATGCAGGTGTTCTGGCCCTGGTCCTCCTTGAGGATGTCGGCCTGCACCGTGCCGCGCACCGTGGCGAGGGTGCGGGCGCGCAGGTCGGCGGCCTCGGTGTCGGTCGGCGGCCGTCCCTGCTCCGCCGCGAAGCGGTCCAGCGCCTGATCGATCGCGGTGTTCAGGAAGTAGGCCAGGATGGTCGGCGCGGGGCCGTTGATCGTCATCGACACCGAGGTGGTCGGCGCGGTCAGATCGAAACCGTCGTAGAGCACCTTCATGTCGTCGAGCGAGGCGATCGACACGCCGGACGTGCCGACCTTGCCGTAGATGTCGGGGCGCTCGGCGGGATCGTGGCCGTAGAGCGTCACCGAATCGAAGGCCGTGGACAGTCTTTTCGCGTCGGAATGCTCGCTGAGCACTTTGAACCGGCGGTTGGTGCGGAACGGGTCGCCTTCGCCCGCGAACATGCGCGCCGGATCCTCGTTGTCCCGTTTGAACGGGAACACCCCTGCGGTGAACGGGAACCGCCCCGGCAGGTGTTCGGCGCGCAGGAAGCGCAGCAGCTCCCCGTGATCGGTGAAACGAGGTAAGGCCACGCGCGAGATGGAGTTGCCGGACAGAGTCTCCCGGCGCAGCGGGGTGCGGATCTCCCGGTCGCGCACCCGGACCACTTGTTCCTCCCCGCGATAGGACTCGGCGAGGGCGGGCCACTCGGCCAGCAGTGCGGCGTTCGCGGGCGTCAGGTCGGCGCGGGCGCGTTCGGCCAGTTCGGCGACGGCCGTGTCCTCGGGCAGTTCGGCCGCCACCTGCTCGAGGCGTTGCAGACGTTGCGCTGCGGCGACTTGCGCCGCCGTCTCGGCGTGATAGCCGCGCACGGTCTCGGCGATCTCGGCCAGATAGCGCACGCGCGCGGGCGGGATGAGCTGGGCGAAGCGCGTGGACACGCGGGTGTCCACCCGGGGCAGCGCGCCGGGCTCGAGCCGCAGGCCGTGGCCGGCCAGCAGGCCCGTCAGGTGCTGGTAGAGCGCGGTCACCCCGTCGTCGTTGAATGTCGCCGCGCTGGTGCCGAAGACCGGCATGTCCTCCGGCGCGGCATGGAACTGCTCGCGGTTGCGGATCAACTGCCTGGCCACGTCACGCAGCGCGTCCGCGGCGCCGCGACGCTCGAACTTGTTGATCGCCACCACGTCCGCGTAGTCCAGCATGTCGATCTTCTCCAGCTGGGAGGCGGCGCCGAACTCGGGCGTCATCACGTACATCGACACGTCGACGTGGTCGGTCACCGCGGCGTCGCCCTGACCGATGCCGGGGGTCTCCAGAACGACCAGGTCGTAACCCGCTGCCTTGCAAGCCGTCATGATCAGATCGATATTGTCCGGTAGTTCGCGTCCACCGCGGGTGGCCAGCGAGCGGAAGAAGACGTGCTCGCCGTCGAGGGCGTTCATCCGGATGCGGTCGCCGAGCAGTGCGCCACCCCCGCGCCGCCGGGTCGGGTCCACCGCGAGAATCGCCACCCGCACCTTGTCCTGCTGATCCGAACGCAGCCTGCGCACCAATTCGTCGGTGAGCGAGGACTTTCCGGAGCCGCCCGTCCCGGTGATGCCGAGCACCGGCACGGTGCGCGCCGCCGCGGCCTCGGCCAGCTTCCGCCGGTCGGCCTCCGGCAGCGCGTCCGCTTGCAGGCAGGTGATGGCGCGCGCCAAGGCGGCGCGCTCGCCGGAGAGCACCGCGTCCGGCACCGGCGGCTCGGTCGCGAGGTCGATGTCGCAGGCGCGGATCAACCGATTGATCATGCCGGGCAGGCCGAGTCGCTGTCCGTCCTCGGGAGAGAAGATGGTCACGCCGGACGCGGCCAGTCGCGCGATCTCTTCCGCCACGATCACGCCACCGCCGCCGCCGAAGATCCGCACGTGTTCCGCGCCGGCCTTCTTCAGGGCGTCGGCGAGGTATTCGAAGTACTCGACGTGGCCACCCTGGTAGGAGCTGACCGCGACGCCCTGGGCGTCCTCGGTGAGCACGGCGTCGACCACCTCGCTGACCGAGCGGTTGTGGCCGAGGTGGATCACCTCCGCGCCCTGACTCTGCAGGATGCGGCGCATGATGTTGATCGCCGCGTCGTGCCCGTCGAACAGGGCCGCCGAGGTGACGAAGCGAACGGGGTGGGTGGGCGCGTAGAGCGCGCTGCTGTCGGCCACGGGATTCCTCTCGGGATTCCATTGTCGCCCGATACTAGGACGTCAAACTAATCGTACGGTGACGGCGATCACATCGCCAGGGTCACCGCCGGGTTGTCCGCATCGCTGTTTCCGTGCCCGTTCCGGGCCGACGGATTTCGGTGACGGTCGACGTCGAAGGCGCGCACCCGTCCGGGCGCCTTTCGCGGGGACGATCGGACGGCGGTGCGCGTGCGCGGATACCCCGCTCCGGCCGATTGTGTTGTCAGGGCGGCCGACTCGGACATACTGGGCCCATGGTGCGCGACGACAGGGCGGAAGCCGCGGTAGGGCGGCTGGTCGCCGAGCGTGTGCTGACCCGCGACCAGGCCGACGCGGTGCTCGCGGCGCTCGCCGTCGAGCGGGCGGCGGTGGTGGCGCGTGGGAAGGTGCTCGCCGAGATCGCCTCCTACGTCGGAGCGGGTTTGCTGTTCGGCGGAATCGCCCTGGTGGCGGCCTCGTCCTGGGACACGCTCGACCGGCCGGTGCGGGTGGGCGTGCTCGCCGTCGTGTCGGCGGGTCTGCTGTTCGGGGGCGTTCTGCTCGCCGGGGCGCCGACCGGCCGCACGAGCGCGAACAGTGCCCGCGCGAGGCTGGCGGCCGTGCTCTTCGCGCTCGGGTCCGTCGCGCTCGCCGGGTCCGTCGGCACCGCGCTCGAGAACGCGAGCACCGATGCCGCGTGGGTTTTCGCCTGTGCGGCGGGAGCGGTGATCGCCGTACTCGGTTACCTCGCGCTGCCGTCGGTGCTCGGACTGCTGGTCTGCGCTTGCTTCGTGCCCGCGGCCGTCGCGGGGATCCTCACCGAAGTAATCGGTCTCGACGACACGTGGGGCAGCGCGGCGGTACTGCTACTCGGTGGCGTGTGGTTCGCGCTGACCAGGATCGGTGCGCTCGCGGACCTCCGGATCGGATACCTGATCGCGATCGTCACGTCCGTCGCGGCCGCGCAGAGTCTCGACATCGATGGCCGGACCTGGGCCTACGGGATCACGGCGCTGATCGCCGTGGTCTGCTTCGCGTTGTACGCGACCCAGCGGTCGGCGGTGCTCGTCGTCGGGGGCGGTGTGGCCATCGCGGTGGCGGCGGGGGAGGCGGTCTCGGAATGGACCGGCGATTCGCTCGGCGCGGCGGCGGTGGTGGTAGCGATCGGCGCGATCACGCTCGGGTTGGGCGCGTTCCGGCTGGTGCGACCGCGGCGGGCGAAGGAAGCCGATCCGGCCGTTCCCGTGCCGAAGCCGTAGGCGGGGGCTGGACGAGCCCTCACCTGGGGAAGGCGTGGGATGAATCACATCGGCCCTCCGGCCTTGTCAATACTTGGACGTCCAACTATAGGATGACCGCATACCGCACCGCGGTGTCCCGATCGCTACGAGAACAGGACTGGCATGGTTCGCGAACTCACCCATTTCATCGGCGGACAGCATGTGCCGGGCACTTCCGGCAAGTTCGGCGACGTCTTCGACCCCAACCTCGGCCAGGTGCAGGCGCGGGTGCCGCTGGCGAGCAAATCCGAGGTCGAGGCGGTCATCGCGAACGCCGAGGCCGCGCAGCCGAAATGGGCCGCGTTCAACCCGCAGAAGCGGGCGCGCGTTCTCATGAAGTTCCTGTCCCTGGTGCAGGACGAGATGGATTCGCTGGCGGCGCTGCTGTCCTCCGAGCACGGCAAGACCATCGCCGACGCCAAGGGCGACATCCAGCGCGGCCTCGAGGTGATCGAGTTCGCCGTCGGTATCCCGCACCTGCTCAAGGGCGAATACACCGAGGGCGCGGGCACCGGCATCGACGTGTACTCGATGCGCCAGCCGCTCGGCGTCGTCGCGGGCATCACCCCGTTCAACTTCCCGGCCATGATCCCGCTGTGGAAGGCCGGTCCCGCGCTGGCCACCGGCAATGCGTTCGTACTCAAGCCCTCCGAGCGCGACCCGTCGGTGCCGCTGCGGCTGGCCGAGCTGTTCCTCGAGGCCGGTCTGCCCCCCGGTGTGTTCAACGTGGTCAACGGTGACAAGGAAGCCGTCGACACGCTGCTGCACGATCCGCGCGTCAAGGCTGTCGGCTTCGTCGGCTCCACCCCCATCGCGCAGTACATCTACGAGACCGCGACCGCGAACGGCAAGCGCGCCCAGTGCTTCGGCGGCGCGAAGAACCACGCGATCGTCATGCCGGACGCCGATCTCGACGACGTCGCCGACCAGTTGATCGGCGCGGGCTACGGGTCGGCGGGCGAGCGTTGCATGGCCATTTCGGTGGCCGTCCCGGTCGGTGCGGAGACCGCGGACCGCCTGGTGGCCAAGCTGACCGAGCGGGTGCACAAGCTCAACGTCGGTCGTTCCGACGACCCGGGCGCCGATTACGGGCCGCTGGTCGGCCAGGACGGCGTGAACCGCGTGAACAACTACGTCCAGATCGGTGTCGACGAGGGCGCCGAGCTGGTGGTGGACGGACGCGGCTTGGTCGTGGAAGGCGCCGAGGACGGCTACTTCGTCGGTGCGACGCTGTTCGACAAGGTGACCCCGCAGATGCGGATCTACCGCGAGGAGATCTTCGGTCCGGTACTCACCGTGGTCCGCGCCGAGGACTACGAGGAGGGCCTGCGGCTGGCCGACGAGCACGAATACGGCAACGGCGTGGCGATCTTCACCCGCGACGGCGACACCGCCCGCGACTTCGCCGCGCGCGTGCAGGTCGGCATGGTCGGCATCAACGTGCCGATCCCGGTGCCGATCGCGTACTACACCTTCGGCGGATGGAAGCGTTCCGGCTTCGGCGACCTGAACCAGCACGGCCCGGATTCGATCCGCTTCTACACCAAGACCAAGACGGTGACGCAGCGCTGGCCCGCCGGGCTCAAGGAGAGCAACGCGTTCGTCATCCCGACGATGGACTGATCCGGATGTTCATCCTCGACGACGACGAGAAGGCGATCCGCGACACCGCGCGCGGCTTCGCCGACGAATTCCTCGCACCGAACGCGCTGGAGTGGGACGAGCAGAAGCATTTCCCGGTGGATGTGCTGCGCAAGGCGGGCCCGCTCGGCCTCGGCGGCATCTACGTGCGCGAGGACGTGGGCGGTTCGGGCCTGCGCAGGCTCGACGCCGTGCGCATCTTCGAGCAGCTGGCCACCGGCTGCCCGGCCATCGCCGCCTACATCTCCATCCACAACATGGCGACGTGGATGGTCGACCGCTACGGCGACGACGAGCAGCGCAATCGCTGGCTGCCCCGGCTGACCGCGATGGAACTGCTGGCCAGCTACGCGCTCACCGAGCCAGGGGTCGGCTCCGACGCGGCGGCGTTGAGCACCAAGGCCGTTCGCGACGGTGACGACTACATCTTCAACGGCGCCAAGCAGTTCATCTCCGGCGCGGGCTCCACCGACGTCTATGTCGTCATGGCCCGGACCGGCGACGACGGTGCGCGCGGGATCTCGGCGTTCATCGTGCCCGCCGACACCCCCGGCATCTCCGTCGGCGCCAATGAGAAGAAGATGGGCTGGAACGCCCAACCGACCCGCCAGGTGATCTTCTCCGACGCCAGGGTCCCGGCGGCCAACCGGCTCGGGGCGGAGGGCGACGGCTTCCGCATCGCGATGAACGGCCTCAACGGCGGCAGGCTCAACATCGCCGCGTGCTCGGTGGGCGGAGCGCAGGCGGCGCTGGACAAGACGGTGCCGTATCTGGCCGAGCGGCAGGCGTTCGGCAAGCCGCTGCTGCGCAATCAGGCGCTGCAATTCGACCTCGCCGATATGCGCATCGAATTGGAGGCCGCCCGCACGCTGCTGTGGCGGGCCGCCGCTGCGCTGGACGCCGACGCGCCGGACAAGGTGGAGCTGTGCGCGATGGCGAAGCGTTTCGCCACCGACGCCGGCTTCGAGGTGGCCAACAAGGCCCTGCAACTGCACGGCGGCTACGGCTACCTGACCGAGTACGGCGTGGAGAAGATCGTCCGGGATCTGCGGGTGCACCAGATCCTCGAGGGCACCAACGAAATCATGCGGGTGGTCGTCGCCCGCGCACTGGTAGGAGCGGCATGAGCGGACAGACCACGAGTGAACCCGAGGTTCTTCTCGAACAGCGCGACGGGCTGGGCCTGATCACGCTGAACCGGCCCAAGGCCATCAACGCGCTGAATCACTCCATGGCCCTCGCCATCACCGACGCGCTGCGTACCTGGGCCGATGACGACGCGGTGCGCACCGTCGTCGTCACCGGCGCGGGCGAGCGCGGCCTGTGCGCGGGCGGTGACATCGTCGCCATTCACGCCGACGCGAAAAGCGGTGCCACCAGCGCCGATTCGGCGACCGGACGGTTCTGGCGCGACGAGTACATCCTCAACGCCCTGATCGGCCGCTACCCGAAGCCGTATGTGGTGATCATGGACGGCATCGTGATGGGCGGCGGCGTCGGGCTCTCCGGGCACGGCAGCCACCGCATCGTCACCGAGCGGTCCAAGATCGGCATGCCCGAGGTGGGCATCGGCTTCGTCCCGGACGTCGGCGGCACCTATCTGCTCGCGCGCACCCCGGGTGAGATCGGCACGCACGTCGGGCTCACCACCGCGCGCATGAGCGCCGGTGACGCCATCGCCGCGAACTTCGCCGACTATTTCGTCGCCTCCGAGCATCTGCCCGCGCTGCTGGAGACGCTGCGCACGGAGAGCGCCGACATCGCGATCGCCAAGTTCGCCACGGACGCGCCGGATTCCGCGCTGGCCGCCGCGCAGGACTGGATCGATGAGTGCTACGGAGCCGACTCCGTGGAGGAGATCGTCGCGCGGTTGCAGGCGCACGAGGCACCCGACGCGCAGGCGGCGGCTTCCGAGATCCTGGCGAAATCTCCGGTCGCCCTGAAGGTCACGCTGCGTTCGCTGCGCGCGGCCCGCACCGCACCGAGCCTGGAGGCGGTGCTGAACGAGGAGTACCGGGTGTCCATCGCGTCGCTGTCGTCGCACGACCTGGTCGAAGGCATTCGCGCGCAGGTGATCGACAAGGACCGCAACCCCCGGTGGTCGCCCGCGACGCTGGAGGCGGTCACGGACGCGCAGGTGGACGCGTACTTCGCCGAGCTGGGCGATCGAGAGCTGGGTCTGCCGACCCGGGAGGTGGCGTGATGAGCAAGCGAATCGGTTTCCTCGGCCTCGGCCACATGGGCGCGCCGATGGCGGCCAACCTGGTGCGCGCGGGCTACGAGGTGCTCGCCTTCGACCCGGTGCCCGCGGCGCGCGAACAGGCCGAGCGCGACGGCGCGATCGCGGTCGGCACGGCCATCGAGGCCGCCGCGGCCGACACGGTGATCACCATGCTGCCCAACGGCAAACTCGTACTCGACGTGTACGCCGAACTGCTCCCGGCCGCGGCACCGGGCACCTTGTTCATCGACTGCTCCACCATCGACGTGGCCGACGCCAAGACCGCGGCCGAACGCGCCACCGCCGCCGGGCACCGTGCGCTGGACGCGCCGGTTTCCGGCGGTGTCGCGGGTGCGGCGGCGGGCACGCTGACCTTCATGGTCGGCGGGGCCGCCGAGGACTTCGCCACCGCCCTTCCGGTGCTCGAGGTGATGGGCGGCAAGGTCGTGCACTGCGGCGGCTCCGGCGTCGGCCAGGCGGCGAAGATCTGCAACAACATGCTGCTGGGCGTGTCGATGATCGCGCTGTCGGAGTCGCTGGTGCTGGGCGAGAAGCTGGGCCTGAGCCATCAGTCGTTCTTCGACGTGGTCTCCACCGCCTCCGGCCAGAGCTGGGCGCTGACCAGCTACTGCCCGGTTCCGGGCCCGGTGCCGACCAGCCCGGCCAACAACGACTACCGGCCGGGTTTCGCCACCGCCCTGATGGCGAAGGACCTGGGTCTGGCCGCGAACGCCCTGCGCGAGAACAACATCGACGGGCAGATCGGGTTGCTGGCCGCCGCGATCTACGACCGCTTCAACCAGACGGATGCCGGACGGGACTTCTCGGCTATCGTCACCGATATCCGTGACCGATCCGACCAAGAGGGTGCACAAGGATGAACGCATCGCAGAGCGATTCCGTGGGCGGCGGCGGCCGGGCGACGGGTGGGGCCGACTTCGAGACGATTCTGCTGGAACGCAAGGGCCGGGTCGGCTGGATCACGCTGAACCGCCCGAAGGCGCTGAACGCGCTGAACGCGCAGGTCCTCGACGACGTCATCGCCGCGCTCGACGAACTCGAGCACGACGACGAGATCGGTGCCATCGTGATCACCGGCTCGGAGCGGGCCTTCGCGGCGGGCGCCGACATCAAGGAGATGCAGCCCAAGTCGTACATGGACATGTTCATGGACGACTACTTCGCCCGCTGGGACCGGCTGGCGCAGTTCCGCAAGCCCACCATCGCCGCGGTGGCGGGCTACGCGCTGGGCGGCGGCTGTGAGCTGGCCATGATCTGCGACGTCCTGCTCGCGGCCGACACCGCGAAGTTCGGGCAGCCGGAGATCAAGCTGGGCGTCATCCCCGGCATCGGCGGCTCGCAGCGCCTGACCCGCGCGATCGGCAAGGCCAAGGCCATGGATCTGGTGCTCACCGGCCGCAACATGGACGCCGAGGAGGCCGAGCGAGCGGGGCTGGTCTCGCGCATCGTGCCCGCGGCGGAGCTGCTCGACACCGCGGCCGAGGTCGCCGAGACCATCGCGTCGATGTCGCTGCCGGTCGCCATGATCGCCAAGGAAGCGGTGAACCGCTCGTTCGAGACGACGCTCGCCGAGGGCCTGCGCTTCGAACGCCGAGTGTTCCACTCCCTGTTCGCGATCGAGGATCAGAAGGAAGGCATGAGCGCCTTCGTCGAGAAGCGTCCGGCGAAGTTCACCAACCGGTGACATCCGACCCGCCCGGGCGATCCCCTCGGCCGGGCGGGTTCGTCGCGAGTTATCCGAAGGGGCCCGATGTGGGCGCGACGATCTCCGCGGGCGTGGGCACCTTGTTGCCCTCCGGCGTGGGCGCGTCCTTCTCTGCGGCGAGCAGTCCGGCGATGGTGGCGCCCAGGGCGACGGTGACCGCGGCCGCCGCGATGAGTTTGCGCCGGTCGACGGCGACCGGGACGAGGGTGGCTCCGGCGCGCAGCCGGGCCATCCGCACGTCGCCGCCCCTTCGTTCGGCGGCGAGCAGCACGGCGCCGCGCGCGGAGACGAACTCGGGCTCGGGGTCGTAGACGATCGGCAGGTCGATCAGTTCGGCCAGTTCGGCGCGAATGCTCGGGCTGCGCGTGCAGCCGCCGAGCAGCACCATGGCTTCCGGCCGCACACCGGTCTCGTCGATGATCTGCCGCACGAACGACACCGAGTGATGGATGCCCGCCGCGCACAGTTCGGCCAGGTCGCTGCGGGTGACGACGGCCCGGTCGCCGGTGCCGTCATCGATGGCGGTGACCACCCTGGCCTCGCTCAGTTCCTCGCGGTGGCGCCGGATGGTCGGCGTGTCGGTGAGCACGCCGTCGCGGGCCAGCCGCCAGCGCAGCAGCGCGTCGTAACCGTCGCCACCGAGCACCGTGCTGCGCTTGCTGGACAGGATCGCGTCGGTGCGGCAATCGACATGCGTGATGGTCAGCCCCGAACTGCCCAGGTCGTAGAGGATCACCGAGCCGCTGTCCGGCAGTTGCCCGGTGAAGCGCAGATAGCGCAGCTGGGCGAGGGGTTCGTCGACGATGGTCACGCCGCCACCGCGCACGCCCGCGCGGATGGCGTCGGCGTGCAGCGGACAGCGGCACGTCACCGCCGTGCCCGAGATCAGCTCGTCACGCCGGTCGGCGGCGCCGTTCATCCGGCGGATCGCCTCGAAAACCGATTCCTCGACACCGCCGCCCGCCCGGCGCGGCACTTCGCAGCGATCGATCGGGGGTAGGTGTGGCTGATCGGAGTGTGTCAGCATCGCATGGGCGCCGCCAGCGCCCGCCGATACCCCCAAGACCAGCACCATGATTTACATGGTGGACCTTTTCGCTTCCGCTGCCAAGACGGCATGCCCGGCAATTCGCCGGTTGGATGCCGATCGTCACCCGACGGTCGGTCGCCTCAGGTATGCGACCGACCGGTACGTCGAATCAGTCTGTGGCCGTGGCCGACCAGCGCGCCGTTCCCTCTGCGGTGTCGAAGTCGCCCGCGGCGTGTCGGAATTCGGCGAGCAGTTGCAGCAGAGTGTGCAGTCGTTCCGGGGGGAGTCCGGGGAGCGCGAAAACCTTCGCGTTGAGTTCCTCGGTCGCCTTCGCCACCAATTCCCGTCCCGCGTCGGTGATTTCGATCAGGGTAGCGCGCCGGTCGCTGGGATGCGGTACGCGCTCGACGAGCTTCGCCGCCTCCAGCCGGTCCACGGTGTTGGTGACGCTGGTGGGGTGCACCTGCAAGCGCGCGCTGGCCTTCGCCATCGGCAGCGCACCGGTTTTGCTGAAATTGAGCAGCATGAGCAGTTCGTAGCGGGAGAAGGTCAAGCCGGTGGGTTTGAGCGCCTCGTCCACCCGCGCCATGACGATTTGCTGAGCCCGCACCAGTGACGTCACCGCGGCCATGCCGTCGGCGACATCCCCCCAGCCGTGGCCGACCCACTGGCGGTGGGCCTCCTCGATCGGGTCGTTCGGAAGCGGGCGTGGCCGAGACATGTTCCGATCATTCCATGCCGCCAGGGGCGGACGGGGACATCCGACCAGGCTTCGGATCACCGTGAGCGCAATGGTAGGCCGGGCCTACCCGCGGGGGCACTATCTAAGGCGAGGCGGGCGTGGCTGAGTGGTTTAGGCAACGGTCTGCAAAGCCGTTAACGCGGGTTCGATTCCCGCCGCTCGCTCAATGGTCAGGGCTATTTTTTGGAGGTCGGAGCCAGATTTTGCGTCATGCGGTCCGCAATTCGTCCGCAGCAGCTCTGGCACCGGCCTCCATCCCTGCCGCGACGACGTCCAGGTCGTCAGGGAACAGGTGACCGTACAAATCGAGCGTCAGCATCGCGGTCTTGTGTCCGAGCATCCGCTGGACGACCTTGATGTTGGCCCCGGCACTGATCGCCAGCGACGCCGCCGTATGACGCAATCCGTGCGGTACCAGACCACGAAGCCCGACCGAGTTCGCAGCCTCGTTGAACACCCGGCGAAACTCGTGGTATTCCAGGAGCCCGCCGTCCTTCTCGCTCGGGAACAGCTGCGCAGTCAATTCGCGGCCCTCCATGAGGGTTTCGAGATCCTTAGCCAGGGTCTCCGGGATCGGTACCGCCCGTGAATTGTGGTTCTTCGTGTCCGTGACCACGGTCCCTTTTCCGGCGACCGGAGTTGCTGAACGAGTTATACGAAGCCGTCGATTGACCAGGTCCACATCCATCACCCGCAGAGCCGATGCCTCACCGATACGGATACCGGTGTAGGCGAGGGTGAACACCAACGGACGCAACCGACCGGCCGCCAGACCCAGCCGCATGACCTCCAGGTGCGTGAGGTATCGCCGCTCACCCGCCAGCATCGACGGAAGCTCGATGTCGACGGCAGGATTACTCGCCAGCCGCTTGGACTTCACAGCGAACCGCAGCACTTGGCCGAGCACCTGATACGCCTGGATCACCCGCGACGCCGACAGACCCTGACCCTTGAACCGGGCACTACCTGACTCCGACAGGTTCACCACCCAGTCCTGTATGTCCTCGAAGTCGATATCCCGCAGCGGCACCGACCCCCATTGCGGCAGAACGAGCGTATCCAGCAGAGACCGGTAACCCGCGACAGTCTTGGGTTTGCGGAACTTCTTCGTCGCGAACCACTTCTCCGCGACCACCGAGAACAGGACGCCGCTACGGTCCGGGTCGACCCAGGTCCCGGTCACGACCTTGGTTGTCACGTCGCTGTCGAGCCAGCGCTGAGCCTCGGCCTTGGTGTCGAACGATTGCGAGCGTTCCACGCCGTTCGGGTCGACATAGCGAGCCCGCCACCGCTTGCCCTTGCCGAACCGCTCGGCTGACTTCTCCTTCTTCTTTGACTTCGCGCCGGTCACCGGGTCAGTCACAACCACAGTCGGATACCAGCGATCCTCGATACCCGAGCGCGGGTTACGCCGAGTCGCCATCAGGCAGCCTCACCCGTGCCGGTCAGCCGTTCCTGTTCCGCGATCCAGGCCAGCACGACGGACTTGCGCCACACCCGCCGCCGGGGCCCCAGCTTGAAGCTCTCCGGGCCGCGACCGACGTGCGCCCACCACCGCCAGGTCGCTTCCGGGATACCGGTCAGTTCCTCGCACTGCTTCGCGCGGAGAAAGGTGTCGTTCTCGTTCATGGTCAGTTCCTCCCTATGCCGCCACTTGGCTGCTGAACGAATCCTGCTGTGCTGCAACTGCTGTGCCCGAAGCGATGCCGTCGCCTGGTGGCCCTCCGGTCGTTGCGAGGCGAGCCATCGTGTATTGCGCGCGCTGACTGATCCGCGCCGAAACCAGCGCCATGACCAGATGCGAGCGCGGAGGCGCGTCCTGGTCGCCCGGACGGACCGGGGTGATGCGCAGGTGCGAGGTGTCGGGCGGGATGATGCCGATCGCGGCGAGTTCGTTGCGGACGAACTCCAGGCGTTCGGCCTTGTGGTCGGGGATGGTCTTGCCGCTCCACTTGGTGGAGGTCACGCAGCGCTTGCCGGGGACGCCGAGCAGGTCACGGCGATGGTTGCGGCCCCGGCAGTGGCCGGGCTGGGTCTTCTCGCTGGCGCCCTTGGGGACGATGCCGTAGCGCAGCCACACCGCACACGTCGGTGAGCACGGGGTGCGCTGCAACTCGGCGTGCAACCGGTCGTAGTGACGGTTCACGCGGGGGCTGTCGGACTCCAGCACTTCGGCGACGGACTTGGTGAGGTACTTCGTGAGGTAGCCGACCTTGCGATCCATTTCCGGTGTGCCCGCGAGGATCTGAATCGGCTTGGACTGGCCCCCGAACCGCAGCGTGTGCGCGGGTTCGATGTCGTCGACGGAATCGATGATGGCGAGGGCGTCATCCCAGTAGGTCAGCGCCCGCCCGGTCTTCGGGTCGGTGAAAGTGCCGGCCGCGTGATCCCACACCGGCATGTTGTCGCCGGTGTAGACCTCGCGGTCGAAGTGCGGCCACCAGATGTTGACGTAGGTCGCCGCGGTCACCTGATACAGCAGCTTGGTCGGGATCGAACCCCGGATCGCCAGATGGATGTGCGGGGCCCCGCGCTTCTGCGGTTCGACCGACCCCCAGTACTGCACGTTCCAGCCCACCGCCCGACGCAGGTTCTGCACCCACCGGTCGAACAGCGCTTTCACGTGCATGATGTCGCGGGCCGCACGCGCGTAGTCGTAGGACTCCGGATCACGCGGGGAACCGTCCGACACCATTTCCCCGGTTTCCTCATCCCGGACACGGTTGATCCCGCCGTAGGAATCCACCGTCAACGTGTGGAACGTCGAGGGCCGATACTTGCCGCCCGCGTAGGCGGTGCCGACCGTGGTGCGCGCGACCTTCTTGCGAGGCAGGTCCGGCAGATCGTCACGGCGACGAGTCGACTTGGCCTTACGACGCGGCTTGGCATCCAACGGCGGAAGACGATCACGCACACCGAGTTCACGAAGCTCGGCATCGAGGTCGGCCACCAAATCCTTGATCGCGTCGGCCAGTTCGTCATCACCGTCGCGGCGGGCATCGTGATACCGGCTGAACTGATCGGCACGCGTGGCCAGCACTTCGGCTTGTGCTTCGGTGACCACCGGTTCCGGTTGCACCGGTTCGTGTTCGGCGCACCAGCCCTCCCGCAGCTGGGTCACCCGCACATACTTGTTCGCCTTCGCGCACGCCGGGCAGGTCGATTCCACGGTGGCCTTGCACGGCGCACCGACGTAGGAAACATGGCCGGTGTTGGTGTCGAACGCACGCATCGGCACCACCCGAGCGCACACGCCGTGCTGTTCGGCGACAGCTTCGGCGATATCCCGAAGGTCCGGCATCGCCCGGCGCTCAGCGGCAGTCTGACGATTCGGCGCGACAGCACCGACCGGAGCCGTGCCTATGGGCTGGGTTGTGGTCACAGGGCCACCGCCTCACCCGTTCCCGCGTCGAGGGCAGCGACTGGCGTGACACGCTTGGAGGCCACAGGCGGATGCGTGTACTCGTAGTAGGTGCGGTCGTTGTAGTTCGACCAATGCCCCTGCTCGGTCACAACCTCGCCCTTGCCGGTGACACCCAGCACCCGATGCACCGCCGGAGCGACGTGGACCAGGCCGAACGCGCACGTGCAGCCCTGCGGCCCGGAGAACGCCAACCCGGTGCCGTCGCAGTGACGGCAAACCGCCCACTCCGAAACCTCATGCAGCGCCACGCAATCCGGGTGCTGGCAATCCAGCTCGCCGCACCAGATGCAGCGACGGGCGAACGTCAACCGAGGCGGACGCAACGGCTCAGCCGACCGGCCACGCAGCGCGATCACGTTCCCGCGCGTCTGCTCACCCATCACGCCACCATCCCGAGCTCCACGACGTTGTCCAGGTCAACCGGCGGCAGGTTGCTCGTGTCGGTGGTCATCAGCACCCACTCCACCGGGTCCAGGCCCAACAGCAGCTCCGCCAAGTCGGTGGCCTGCCACAGCGTCGCGTCGTGCTCCTCGCTGTAGGCCAGAGTCAGCAGCTCGCACTCCCGCCACCGCGCAACCATCTCCCGGAACGCCCGCGAACCCAGCGGCCCCAGGCCCGCCGTCTCCTCGAACGCGATCGACATCCGGTTTGGCCGCGACAACAGCCAACCCAGCAACCAGCGCTCCTGCACCGGCAACGCCTCCACACCCAACAGCAGCAGCCGCGCGAACTCCTCGCTCATCACGCCACCGCCTCAGCAGGAGCAACCTCGCACACGCCACCGATGCAGAAGCACCGCTCGGTCGCCGTATCCGGGTCGATGTGCCCGCGCACCCACTCCGTGCCCCCGCAATCCGGGCACACCTGCCAGACCAACCGAGCGTGCTTCGCGATGCACCGCGGCCGGTCACAACCCCGCTCCAGGCAGTACACGCAGAAACCCGCGAAGTTCAAACGCGGCGGACGAAGCTCCTGGTCGACAGAACGACGGAGTACCATGGTCATGGCTTCGGACCTCTCTCTGAAGTCTGGAAATCAGCTGAAGCGGTTGCAGCCGCTTTGGTCTTCACTCCCCGGTGGTTGCAGCCGCCGGGGAGTTTTTTGTCCTTCGGTATGTCTTAACGTCTTCATTAAGACTGTTCCAGTACGGCATCCGGCCCGATGGAGGTCAAGTCTTCTTTAAGACTAGAATCCGGAACCACGGATACCGCACAGACAGGAACTCACGTGGACAGCAGCACCAGCGCGTTTGCTCCGAAGTACCGGCGCATCGCAGAGTCGATTCGTCACGACATCGAAGCCGGAGCGCTGAGCCCAGGGCAACGGCTACCGACCGAGTCGGAGCTTGCGGAGCGGTTCCATGTCAGCCTGCCGACAGTCCGACAGGCGTTAGGTGTTCTTCGTTCCGAAGGGCTGATCGTGTCGCGACACGGCATCGGCTCCTTTGTCAAGGAGACTGACCGGCTACAGCGTCCAGGCTGGAGGCACTACGGCCGAGCGCGTGCGGATCAGAAGTTGCTTACTCCGCATCTACGTCACGAGATCGTATTCGCTGGTGTCGAGCCCGTCCCGTCACACGTCGCGGACCTCTTCCCCGAAGGCACCACGCATGTCGTGACTCGCCGTAGGCACCTGTACGACAAGGAGACCGGTCGGCCCGAGGAGATTGGTGCTAGCTACATCCCGATGGACTTCGCAGCCGGGACCTACTTAGAGACTCCTACCGTCGTGCCGAAAGCTCTATTCCTCTGCATCGAGGACTTGTCAGGCAAACGCTACGCAAAGGCTCAGGATCGGCTAATCGCCCGACTCGCTACTGCCGATGAACTTGAGGTTCTCGACCTCGCCGCCGGTTCGCCGGTGGTCCACGTCGTACACTGCGCGAAGTCCGAAGATGAGACCGTTCTCGAAGTGGCCGAGTCGATCTGGCCCGCTGAACGCACTGTCATCGTGAATGAGTACCCGATCACGACGGACGCCTGAATCCTGCGTTGTGCGAGTTGTTGCTGAATTTGGCTATATAGGATCAAGAGCGCCCCGGCGGCGCTTCGCGCCGCCGCCGCGCCAGGCCGCACCGCGGCGTCCTCGTCGCAGGCTCCTCGGCCACCGGAGCGGCGGGCGCGTCGGCGACACTCGGCCGCCGGGGCGCAGTGAGCCTCTCTGGCCACTTTTCGAGCATCCTCGCAGTGCTGGGCACGACGAGAGCCGTACCCGACTTACCTCCCGCAGCCCTCAACGAATCGGCCGGCACTCTGCCCGGTCCACCGGCTGTGGTCCCGTGGAGCTCCGGACACGTTCACGAGCAGGTCACCGCAGTCAGCCGAGCGGGGCCCCGCCGGTCACCAGTTCCTCACCGGCCGTGGCGGTCTGACTGATCCGAGGGCTATCACGACACCGGCGGTCATCAAGAGCGCCTACGGCGTCACTACGTGATCGGCATTCGCCAGTCCGGCACCGACGAGTTGCTGAAAGGATCCGGCAGTACGCAGTCAATCCGGCGTCTCGACTCCTCCCTCAACGGAGCCTCCGAGGTCTCTAATGACAGCGCTCAAGCTATCGGCGGTCACATTCACGTCATCAACCAGCGATGGAAATGCTTCAGATGTTACAACCTTGATGGCCAACGGAGCTGTACTGGGGCCTACAACTCGGTGCTTGAAAATAACGGTGCCCTGGTCGATCGGCGTCAGACGCACGTCTCTATCGCTGTTCAGATCACACCGAAAAAGCGGAGCATCAACTAGCAGCACCGGCACCACCACGGCGTATGACGGCGCGAAGAAGTTCCCTGTTTCCTGATCATGCTCATGCTCTGCGTGAACACTTCTCGCAGCCTTGGCTACCGACATCATCGCACTGAACGCGACATCCTCATTTCCCCCAGCAAACGCTCGTACCAACGTGTATCCGCACGACCTATCCATGTCGAGCAGAGGCGTCGGAAGATTGCCGTCTGCAACCTGCTCTATGCCTGACAACCAGCTCGTTTGCGGCGCACGGAGGCGATACCACGGTGAGGATGCCCAGCGTAGCCCGTCGGAGTTAGGGGCAACCAAGACCCACGGCTTGTCCCGCGCCGACTTGCATTCGATTGCAAGACTGATTGCAACGCAGTCATCCGACGTAGCCCAACGGGTGGCCAGAGCTAGTACATCGCTCTCCCTTTCCTGACCAGAGTCAGGGTCGGTGTAGTACCAGCCAATTGTCGCTGAGATCTTCTTCGATTCCAGTTCCCTAGCGGTACGCAACTCCAATGGGTAGCCCTGCTGTCGCACCCACTTTGCAACTTTGTCTAACAGCTCGGCGCTGTCCCCCAAGGTTCCACTCCTCGTCTCACCATCACATGTACTAGGGTCAACAGTCGACAGTATCGGCCGTCACCGACCGGAGCATCTACTTTCTGACAGTTGCTTTCGCCTGCGGAGATGTCTTGCCACTGCTGAACGAATCTGACTGCGGACATCCGTGGGTGGAGACTGGCTGGTTGCGAAACCCCTGCCTCCTCATGGCCGAATTATCTGACTTCAGTCCGGGCGAGTAAAGGGCGCTGCGCGTCGCTGCGCGATGCCTTCGGCACCCTTGACTAGCCCTCCTTCAGCTCAGAGCGGCCAGTATGAGGAAGCAGGGGAAGGGAAGTCGCCCGGGCACGCGAAGGCGACGGGGGAACAACGTCCACCGCCGATATCGTCGTCCGCATTCAGTCCGCAGTTCGCCCAACCTCAGCCAACCGCGCCAACGCTCCAAACCGCTGTTTCCCCAGGTCGTCTCACAGTGCCAACCTCAGCCAACGATGCCGTGACCTGCAACGATGCCGACCATCGAACTGCAAAGCCGTTAACGCGGGTTCGATTCCCGCCGCTCGCTCCAAGTGTCCTCGGCGCTCGGCTCGGTGCACGTCATCGCCGAGCCGAGCATTTCGAGGCACGCCTCTACCCGGTATGCCCGGGTTCCCGCGCAGCGTGCCGCGTCAGACGGCGTCGTTCGGTTCGGTGTACGCCACGGCCGTGCCGACCACGTCGAGGCGCACCCGCTGCCCGGTGACCGGGGCGGCGACGCTGGCGCGGCGTACCCGGATGGGAGTGCTCGCGCCGTCCAGGTCGATGGTCAGGATGACGTCGGCGCCGCGGAAGTCGACGGCGCTGATCCGGCCGCTGTCCGCCTCGTTCTCCGAAGCGATATCGGCCACGAGCTGTTCCGGTCGCAGCATGACGGTGGCCGGTCCGCTCGTGGCGTTGCGCTGCACCGGAATCCGGCCCAGTGCGCACTTGGCCGCATCGCCCTCGACCACCGCCTCCAGCAGCACGCAATCGCCGAGGAACCGGGCGGTGAACAGGTCCTTCGGCGTGGCGTAGACCTCCTCCGGTGTCCCGACCTGGGTGAAGCGCCCCTCCCGCATCACCGCGACCTGTTCGGCGAAACTCAGTGCCTCCTCCTGGTCGTGGGTCACCAGGATGCTGGTCATGCCCGCCTCGCGCAGCGTGTCGGCCACGGCCTGCCTGGTCGTGGCGCGCAAACCCGCGTCCAGGGCGCTGAACGGCTCGTCCAGCAGCATCACCGACGGCTTGCGCGCCAGTGCGCGGGCCAGGGCCACGCGCTGCTGCTGGCCGCCGGAGAGCTGATGCGGCCGCCGGTCGGCGTAGGACGCGTGCAGCGACACCATCTCCAGCAGTTCGCACACCCGCCGGTGGTTGCGGCGGGCCGAGCCGGGCAGGCCGTAGGCGATGTTCTGGCCGACGGTCAGATGCGGGAACAGCGCCCCGTCCTGGGCGACGTAACCGATGTTGCGACGCTGTGGCGGCACCGAGACGCGTTCGCCGACAACGGTTTCCGTGCCGATCGACACCGAACCGGCGTCCGGCGACTCGAATCCGGCGATGACGCGCAGCAGCGTGGTCTTGCCGCATCCGGACGACCCGACCACGGCGGTGGCGGTGCGGTTCGGCACGTCCAGGGTGATGCCACCGAGAACCCGGGTGTGACCGAAGGTCTTCGACACATCGGTGACGACAACGCGACTCATATCCCGGCCGCCTTCTGCGAGTTGGTGAACAGCAAGTACGTCACGGGCACGGCGGCGGCGATCATGATCAGGGCGTACGGAGCGGCGGCGGCGTAATCCAATTCGCCGGACAGGCCCCAGAACCGCATCGCCAGCGTGCGAGTTCCGTTGGGCGCCAGCAAGAGGGTCGCGGTCAGCTCGGTCGCCACCGCGACGAACACCAGTGCGGCGGCGGCGGCCGCGGCCGGCGCCGCCAGACGCAGCGTGACCAGGAAGAACGTCGCCGGCGCCGATTTACCCAGCGAACGGGACGCCTCCTCCAAGCCGACCGGCACCTGGGCGAGCCCGGCCCGCACGCTGACCAGGGCACGAGGCAGGAACAGCAGGAGATAGGCGGCGATCACCATGCCCGCCGTCTGGTAGAGCGCGGGCGCCCACCGGATCGTCACGGTCACCATGGCCAGCGCGATCACGATGCCGGGCAACGAGCTGGTGACGTAGTTGGCGCCCTCGACCAGCCGCGCGAACGCCGAGGTGGAACGCACCGCGATCCACGCCACCGGGAACGCGCACAGGGTGGTGAGCAGCGCGGCGACGGCCGCGAGGCCGACCGTCTGCCCGAGCGCGTTGCCGATGTCGGTGACATCCCATACCGCCGCTCCGCCGATGCGCAGCCAGCGCCCGATGGTCCACAGCGGCACGCCCAGCGCGGCCGCCGTCACCGCGACGAGCGCGGCCAGAACCGGTAACGTGCCCGCGCCCAACCGGATCCGGGTCGCGGCGCGCGGAGCCCCGCTGCCGATCCGCGCGTAGCGCGCCCGGCCGCGCAGTCCCGCCTCGGCCCCGAGCAGCGCCAGACAGCACAGCACGAGCACACCGGCCAGCATGCTGCCCGCCGGACCGGCGAAGCTGGACTGGTACTGCTCGAAGATGGCCGTGGTGAACGTGTCGAACCGGACCATCACGAAGGCGCCGTACTCGGCGAGCAGATGCAGCCCGATGAGCAGCCCGCCGCCGAGGACGGCCAAGCGCAACTGCGGTAGCACGATCCGCGCGAACACCGCGACCGGTCCCGAGCCCAGCGCCCGCGCCGACTCCTCCACCGCCGGATCCAGGCGGCGCAGCGTGGCGGCGGCGGGCAGATAGACCAGCGGGAAATAGGACATCGTGGAGATCACCACGCCTGCCCGAAGACCGTGCATGGTCGGGAAGGCGCTGACCCAGGCGTAGCTGTTGACGAAGGCGGGCACCGCCAGCGGAGCCGCGAAAACCGGCCCCCACCACGACCTCCCCGGCACGTCGGTGCGTTCCACCACCCAGGCAAGCCCGACGCCGAGCGCCACGCAGATCGGCACGGTGCACGCCACCAGCGCGGCCGTATTGCCCAGCAGTTCACCGACTCTGGGCCGGAACACCAGTTCCGCCGCCTGATCGACACCGGTGGAGAAAACGGTCGAAACGATGTACCCGAGCGGCACGAACGTCGCCGCCACCAGCAGCAGCGCGACGCCCGTGACCACCGGCCCCGGTCTGCCCACCCGGGGCGCGGCGACGACGTTCCGGAGTGCCACGGCTACAGCAGACCGGCTTCGGTCATCAGCTGCGTGACCTTCTTCGAATCGAGCTTCGACGGGTCGATCGCCGGAGCCTGCAAGTCTTCCAGCGGCGGCAGCGCCGGGTTCGCGGCCACGCCACTGGCGACCGGGTATTCCAGCGATGTGCCGTCACGCAACACTTCTTGCCCCGCCTTGCCGACGATGAACGCCAGGAACTTCTGCGCCGCCTCCTGCTTCTTGCTCGCCTTCAGCACGCCGCCGCCGGAGACGCTGACGAAGGCGCCCGGGTCCTGGTTCTTGAAGTAGTGCAGGGCGGTGTCGGCGCTGCTCTCCTTCGTATTCGCCTGGTCGCGGTACCAGTAGTAGTGGTAGATGACGCCGCCGTCCGGGCTGCCGGAGTTGACCGCCTTCATGGTGGCGACGTTGTTCGGGAACGGCGTCGCGTTCTCCTTCATGCCCTTCAGCCAGGCGCGGGTGGCGTCCTCGCCCTTCAGCGCGAGCAGGGCGGCGACGATGGCCTGGAAGTCGGCGCCGGATACGCCCGCGCCCCAGCGCCCCTTCCACTGCGGTTGCGCCAGGTCGAGCAGCGAGGCAGGCAATTGGCCTGACTGGACCTTGTTCTTGTCGTAGACGAAAACCGTCGAGCGCGCGGCAACGCCGGTCCACTTGCCGGTGGACGGCCGGAACTGCGCGGGCACCTGCGCCAGCGTCTCGGCGTTCACGTCGGCGAACAGGCCCGCGTTCTCCACCAGCGCCATGGCGGGGGAGTTCTCGGTGAGGAAGACGTCGGCGGGCGAGGCCGCGCCCTCGGCGACCAGTTGGTTGCCCAGCGCCGTGTCACCGCCCTGGCGCAACGTCACCTTGATGCCGGTCTGCTTGGTGAACGCGTCGGCCCATTCTTTGGTGAGCGACTCGTGCTGCGCGTTGTAGACGGTGATCTCGTTCGCGTCGTCGGAGGAATTCGAGCAAGCCGTGCTGCCGAGCGCCGTCATCGCGAGGACCAATCCAGCGGCAATCGTCTTCCATCTGACCGGCTTCATCCTCGTCCTTCCGACCACGTTCCCCGTTGCATATGTTGAGCCTTACCTAAGGAAGATACAGCGTCCGACGTGCGCAAACGTTTCCCGGATGTGGCGAACCCGCGCGCCAGCTACCGCAGCCCCGAGAAATCGCGCGGCACAACGTGATTGCGATCGGCGCAGGTGCCGAGCGTGTAATCCGGAAGCAGTCCGAAGTACTCGCCGCGGGTGAGCGCGCTCCAGCGCCGCGCGTCCTCGGTGCGGGTCTTGTAGAAGTTGACCATGTAGCCGCCCTCGTAGAGGCGTAGCAGGCTGTAGCCGCCCGGGTACTCCTTGACCGCGGCGACCTCGAGGAACTCCACCGCGCACGGCGCGTCCGGCCTGGTGCGGCGGTTGCGGTGGGTGTGGCCGCTGTGTTGTAGGAAGACGCCGGGGGAGCGGGTGTAGAGCGCTTGCAGTTCGCCGCTGTCGCGTCCGTCGAGCACGAAACCCGGTCCGGCGAGGTTGGTCAGTCCGGACTCGGTCGTGACCGGGTGGTGGCCGAACAGCAGGGTCGGCCGGTCCGGATCGGCGCGCAGACGTGCGGCGAGGTGATCGAATTGCGTGCGCTCGATGGACCCGCCCGCGCCGTCCAGGCTGCTGGTATCCAAGCCGAGCACGCGCAGCCCGCCCACCTCGTGCTCGACGAGTTGCTGGCGCGCGGAGAAGGCATCGGCCCAGCAGTCACGGTGATCAGCGGGCGCGGGGGCGCAACCGGTGTACTCGCCGCCCGTGTGCGGCCGGTCGTGATTGCCGCGCACGGCGAGGTAGTCGCGGCCGAGCGCACCCCACCCGTCGAGACGGGCCCGCACCGTGCGGGTGTCGAACTCGGAGGCTTCGGCGGTCAGGTCGCCCGCGAGCAGCAGCAGTTCGGCTCCCCGGTCGGGACGGCGCAGGTCGTCCAGCACCGCGGCCAGCATCACCTCTGGGTAGGGCGCGAGGCCAGGGCCCTGCCGGAAGCCCGGCGGCAGGTCACCGGCGATCAGCCCGCTGACCTGCTCGCCGAAGTGCACGTCGTTGGCCAGCGCCAGGGTGCGCAGCCTGCGGCCGGGCGGCGGAACCAGGGTGGTGAACTCGCCGCGTGCTTCCGGCGCGGCGGGATCGGACGTGGTGAGCGATAGGGCGGGCGTGGCCCGCAGGCCCGCGGACCAGGCTTCGAAGCGGTAGGCGCGGCCCGGTTCGAGGCCGCCGATCTCGGCATAGTGGAACGGCGTCGGGTGGTCGTCGGCGAAAACCGGCACCGGCGCTCGCGCCGAGTCGGCGGGACCGATCCGTACGTGGGTGTCGGCGTCGACGGGGATCAGCCGGCCGGCCGGGTCGGGGGCGAGCGTGGTCCAGGTGACGATCACCGAGGTGTCGGTGATCGTCACGACTTCCAGATCGGTGGCGACGGCCGCGTCCGGCAGTGCCCGAGCTTTCGTTCGACCGGCGAAGGGGAGGAGTGCGGCGAGGCCGAGTGCCCCGAGAACGGTTCTGCGGTTCGGTCCGCAACAACTCATGCGTGGGTGCATGCGATCAGCGCGTGCCCTCCGCGGAGCAGACCTTCCACTTGCCGTCTTCTTTCGTCAGATGCTCGGTCGTGCTGGATTCGGTATCGGGCTGCTCGCCGGGCACCGCGACGGTGAGCTTGCCGGTGACCTTCGCGGTCGCGGTGTCTCCGGTGACGACGATGTCCTCGATCCTATCGATGGTGACCGAAATCGAGGTGCTGTCGAATTCGCTCTTCTCGCTCTCGGTCATCGCCTCGAACGCGGCGCGTTCGTGCGCACACGCCTGCTCGGCCGCCGCGCGGAAGCCGCGGGTGTCGAGGGTCTCGTAGAAGTCGCGAATCGCGAGTTCGATCCGCTTCTCGTCCGAGGCGAGCGGACCTCTGCCCTGCGAGGTCAGGAACACCCCCGCGATCACCGCGCCCGCGATCACCAGAGCGACTATCGCCACCAAGCCGACGATCAAGCCGGTGTGGCTCTTCTTGGGCGGCGGCGGATATCCCCAGGGCGGGTAGCCGGGTGGCGGATAACCAGGGGACGAGGGTGGCTGCCCGGGGGCGGGTGGCGGATAGTCCGGGCCGGAGGTCGACTGCCCCGCGGGCGGATAGCCCGGGCCCGGAGGTGGCTGCCCGGACTCGGGCCGTGGATGGCCCTGGCCCGGTGGTACCTGGCCGGGCTCTGAGGGTGGGTGGCCAGGCGAGGGCTGTTGCGGGTGGGGCGGTCGATCATCCGGCGGTTGCCCGCCCGGTGGATAAGCCATCTCGTCCTCCGGTCTACCCCCGGTGGCTGGATCTTTACGCCAAGGCGTGCCCGGGGTAGCGGAAACCAAACGGGTCGGATCGTTCGGGCGGGCGACGGGCAACGGTCGGCTTCGGTACCGAGGGGTATCGAGGACGGGAACGGTGGATACCGGGTGGCCGCGACACGAGGCCATGCGTTGCGGTGCGGTGCGGTGGTCAGGACTCGCGGCGAACGGTTTCGCTGCGTCAGGCGGCCAATGCGGCGTGCCAGCGCGCGGTGTCGGTGTACTGGTGCAGTCGTGTGATGCGGCCTTCGTCGTCGACCTGCCACAGGTGCACGAACTCGGCCTCGTACGCGCGGCCGGTCGCGCGGGCCGCGCCGCGATAGTGACCTGTCACGACGACGGTGCCGTCCGTGGTTTCCTGCCAGGTCTCGTCGAACGGTGCGGTGTCGAAGTCCCTGGCAACCGCGCCCCAGATCCGCGCCATGGCCGCCAGCGGGCCGTGGAAGGCGCCGCCCGCGCCGCACGGCATGCCCGGGGCGGTGCGCACTTCGAACTCCGGATGCAGCAGGGCCAGGATCGCCGGTCCGTCACCCGTCTGCGTAGCGGTGTAGAAACCCTTGACGACCTCGCTCTTCACGGACATGTCCGACTCCTTCTAAAGTGATTGTTCTAGAACGATCATATTAGAACGTCTCGGCCGTGTCGGCCATAGTCGTGTGGCCGGAGTCATGTCGTCCGATTCGAGACCGGGTTGCCTGGTGCTTGCCGCATATGTCCGGCTAACATTCGAACATGGGTTCGATAAGCGATGAAACGCCGCGAACCGAAGGCACGGGACCGGAGCTGGTATACCCGAACA
The DNA here is from genome assembly GCF_055590505.1 of Nocardia sp. NPDC041819. Taxonomy (NCBI): domain Bacteria; kingdom Bacillati; phylum Actinomycetota; class Actinomycetes; order Mycobacteriales; family Nocardiaceae; genus Nocardia; species Nocardia sp. NPDC041819. The sequence goes on from NZ_JBVJAP010000016.1 coordinate 110,802, forward strand.
GGACCGGTCACTACTACCGGACACTGACCTACCCGCCGCGCCCGGTGTGGGTGCGGCTGGACGCGATCCTGGTCCGCGACCCCGGCACCCCGCGGCACGTGAACGGCGCGGGAGTCGTCATGCGCGGCGAGCGCCCCGGCACCTTGACGCACTGGTTCCCCACCGTCGACGGGGACTGGATGGGGCGGGTGACCTACAGCATCCAGTTCGCCGATGGCCGCCCGGACCTGCACGTGCGCGACCAACTGGTCCCGGCCTACGCGCTGCGCCCCCGGCGCACCGAGCGTTCCGAACCGGAGTCCGCCTGATCGGCGACCCCGTCACGGGCGTGTTCTCGAACCTGGTGTTATTCGTGCGCTGCGTTCCGGACGCGCCGAGCGATCGGAGTTCACGTCGGCGGAACTCGCGGTGCGGAATGCTGCACCAGCCCCCGTCGTAGCTACAAATTTGCCCCTTCTTTTCGAGCCTGAGGGGACCCTGTGAGCGCCCCGTTCGCCCCTGTTTGCCAGGGTGGGCACGCGCGGCCGAGCGGGTTGTCCGGCCGGTTGCCGATCGGTTGTCGCCGTAAGGGGCCGGTGATACGTTGCCCGGCATGGGATTTCAGTTGCCGCATCCCGAGGTGCTGTGGGCGCGCGTGACCGTCTTGGACGTGATCACCGCCGCCACTCGCACGGATCGGGTCGCGAGCGGACAGGAGATCGGGCAGACGGCCGGAGTGGAAGGTGGCCGGCTGATCAGCGACGACGGCGAGGGCAACTGGTACTCGCTGGTCAGATATCCCGGCGACCGCGCGCTGCTATTCGGGCGGGACGAGGACAACGAGGTCGCCGGGACCTCCTACGATCCGCTCGCCGCGGCGCCCGCCTGGGTGCGCTCGGTGGAGCCGACGGCAAAGCTGCCCGGCGGCGTCGACGGCCCGGTCAGCTTCGTGCGCTGGTGGGAGTTCGGCCGCTGGCAGCACACGCCGACCGACCTCGACGACGGTCTCGAGATGGGCCTGAGCGCCGCTTCCGACCGGGAGAGCTTCACCGGCAGCGTCATGAGCGCCGCCATCCACGCGAAGTGGGTGGAGATGGACTACGAGGCGGGCAAGCTCACCGCCCTCACCGTCGACCCCACCGCCCTGCACGCCCTCTGCGACGCCACCGAGAACGGCACCGTCACCAAGGCTCATTTCTACTTCCTCCAGCCCGATCTGACGGCCCCCGCCTTCACCTACCTCACCAACGCCGGCGTCCTCACGTCCGCCGCCAAGTCCACCGAACCTTTGTCGTGACCCTCTGATCGCAGGCGACACCCACCATTCGAGAAGGGCTCCGGCTTCCGGGGCCCTTCGCTCATCTCACGGTGGCATTCGAGAAACGCCTCGTCTACGTGTCCAACGCCGTCGGTCGATTGCGGATTCGACGTTCGCAAAGATAGCCGCGCCGCAACCTGTCGGCGTGTTGCGCGCGCTGGCTGGGCTTGGTGACCATGCGGCGCGAGCGGATGTCGCTCCGTTGGGCGAGTAGCCGAACATTGTCACCGAGTTGGTCGCGGCAACGGATTCAGATCGCATAGATGCCGATAACGGGCTTCTGCGACGGCTCGAGGGTGGCCAGCAGCGTACGCATGACGTCGTCACCGACCGCGACGCATCCTGCCGTCGGCCTGCCGACCTCCACATGGATGAAGAAAGCCGAGCCCCGCTTCGGCACGACCGGAAAACGGTTGTAGTCGATGACCAGCGCGTAGTTGTATTGCGGGTCGGTCCGGCCGAGATTCTCGCTGAGCGCGGTGTCGAACGGGCATTCGCCCTCGGCGCACCGATATTCCTGGTTGTACAGCGGGCTTTCCGTATCGGACACCCACCACATGGACTCATCCACTGCCAGATAGGGAAGCTTCGCGTCTGCGCCGGGCAATCGACCGAACCCTTCGGTCAACGTGAACGTGCCCTCCGGCGTGTACGCCGCCCCTTCTCTGGCCTCCCGTGAAATCCCCGCCGAGCCCACCCAGGCGGGTGCCGCCAACGTGCGCTCCCACCGTCGAAACCGGTTCCGCTGCCACAATTCCAACGTCCCTCGATCGGCGCCTGCCGGGGCTGTCACCCAAACGACTTGCGTCCCCGCGACCGCGTCCGGATCGAAAGGCGGCCGACTTCCGGTGGTCTCGGCCAGCAGTACGATCCCGAGCCCCGCGACCGTCGCCAAGATCCCCGCCATGGTCCAGCGCAGTACCGCTCCGCGCCGAATCCCACCGTCAGCCAATACCGTTCACCCTCCTGCGAGTAGACACACCCCGCCGCACCACATCGCGCAGCCTCCGATGACCAGCGCCAACAACTTCACGCGGTGCCATAGTAGGCGCCCCGGCAACGCAAACTGTCCCCCCCAACCGGCGCATCGCCTCCCGGCGGCCGAATCGACGAGTGGCACCTGGCTGAGGCAAACGTCGAGTAGACCTCTCGGTGGTGTGCCACTCGCGCTATCGACGGGGCGCTACGGCGTTCCAGTAGTCGGATTTCACCGCATTCCAGAGCTGGAAGTGTCTGGGGAACCACTCGCGGACTTGGGCGAGGTCGGGGCGGTGGTCGCCCTCGCCGAAAAGGACCACGCCGGGGTCGCCGTTCGGGATATCGACAATGGAGCCGTCCATTCTCATCCGGTAGGCCGGGGTCGTCGCGGCATGGTCGATCAATGATTCGATCGCGATCCGTGACCTTCGGATGATCCGCCAGAGGACGGTGTGATCACCATATGTCGTGCGGCGCAACATCTGGCCTCCCTCGCGTGGTGTCGATCCCGCCGTAGGTGGCGAGCGCCCGCCTGCCGAGGGCGGTGATCTGGTATCCGCGACGGCTGATCAGCCCGGCATGCATGATCAGCCCCGCCGACTGGAGATGGGGCAACATGCGGCGGACCTGCCATCCGGCCAGGTTCACCGTCTTCATCAGCGCGTCGACGGACAAGATTCCGCCCGGCTCGAGCGCTGCCAGCACATCGGCCTGAGTTCTGCTGAGTCGGATGTCCGGTGGCATGCGGCAAAGGATGTGCTGGGCGCTGATCTCGGCGCGGGGCAACACATTACGTGGGCAAACTCGCGCAAATCACCAGCTCGGGTTGTGCAACGCCGCCTACGATCGGCGCGGACCGCAACAAACAGAGATCTCGGAATGCAACGGCAGGGGAGACGTGCATGGCAGACGACCGCGCGGAGGAAACGGGCAGCACACTGCCGCGACGACAGCTCGGCAGGTATCTGAAAGAGGCTCGGGAGGGGGCGGGTTTCACCCTGGAACGGGCCGCGTCCCTCATGGAGTGGAACAAATCGACCCTCAGCCGCCTGGAGCGCGGAGTGACCGAAAAGGTCAGAGTCCGTGACGTTTCAGGACTCTGCGAGATCTATGGATTGAGTGGGGAGAACACGGCTGTCGCCAGGGTGCTCGCTGAGCAGACACCGGCGAAGTCGTGGTGGCATACCTACGGAGATTTGATCCCGGCGTGGTTCAACCTGTACGTCGGGTTGGAAGCCAGTGCGACAGAATTGGCGAGTTATCAGCCATTGCTCATACCGGGACTGCTACAGACACCGGACTACACGCGGGCTATCGATCGGCATTACTTCACAAAGGATACCGAGGAGGAGTTGGAACGCCGTATTCAGGTTCGTGCTCAGCGGCAACACATTCTCACCCGATCGCGTAACCCGACAAGAGCGTCGTTCGTGCTCCACGAGTCCGTGCTGCGAACTGTGGTCGGCAACCGCCGTGTCATGACTGCCCAGTCGAGGCACCTCGCAGACATGAGCACTCTGGCCAACGTAGATATCCGGATACTGCCGTTCCACGCCGGAATTCCGCTCGGGGCAGCCCTACCGCCGTTCACCATCTTGGACTTCGCCCGCGACGGGCGTGGCAAGCTGGCGGAGCCCCCGGTCATCTATTGCGAGAACTACACCGGCGCCGCGTACCTTGAAGGGCCAGCGGATGTGCTCAGATTCCGTGAGGCATTCGCGATGCTTCAGCAGGCGGGACCGGACGTCCGCCCGAGCCGTGACCTGTTGCGAGAGATAGCGAGGGAGTTCGACCGTGAACGCTGACTTGTCCGGAGCGTGCTGGTTCAAATCGAGCCATAGCCAAGGGGGAGCCGATTGTGTCGAGGTCGCCCACCTGGCCGGAGGCACGGTCGGCGTCCGTGACTCGAAGAACCCGACCGGCCCGGCGCTGATCTTCACGCCCGGCGAATGGGACACCTTCACCGCCGGTGTGGTCCGTGGCGGGTTCGACCGGGCATGAAGCTACTGCAACCTTGCTCGAGGGGTACCTCGGCCAGCGGCAGCTCCCGCAGCGTGGCGACGTCGGCGAGCAGTGCGGCGGTATCCCGCGGCCGGTGGAGTTAACCGAATTCTCAGCGGCCGGTCCGGGCACTCCAGCCGGAAAGGCAGCACCGAAGCCGCGGCGGGTCGACGTCCGTGCTTACCACTCGTTAAGGATTCCTTCAGGCCGATCGGTGAGGGTCGCGCGATAGTCATTTCGTTCTCGTGTAGGAGCCTTGATGATCGCAACCCGTCCGACCCTCCTAGGGCTTCCCCTGCTCGTGCTGGCCGCTACCGCTGGTCTGGCAACAGCTCCCGCCGCCGTGGCGCAGCCCCCGCTGCCGACCTATACCTGCAAGTACACGCCCATCACCAGCTACTTAGTGGTTTTCAGTTCGATGCAAGCGCGCAAGTGCGCAGCGTCACCGGGCGCTCCGCTGGACGGTAACTATTTCTATCCGGTCAGGATGGAGAACAGCGTCACCGGTGAGAAATGGGAGTGCGGTGGCGCATTCCCGCACCTCGGCAAGCCGATCCATCCGGGAATGGGATCTTACGAGGCGGAGGCGGTGCTCAACGCCGGTGTGGACGCGAGCAACTGCCGCCCGATATGACCGCGATGCGCGCGCGACAGCTGCTTATGAGTGCCGAGAAGTACTGATTTCTCTTTCGAACAGGAACCCGTGATGAAAACGACCCGCACGGCCCGACTCGGGCTGCCGATATTCCTGCTGGCCGCCACCGCCGGTCTGGTGACCGCCCCCGCCGCGGAGGCCCAAACTCTGCCGACCTACACCTGCGGCTACACGATCGACCTACCCCAGTCCGGCTCCGTCAAAGGTCGCGAATGCACGGCCTCGGCGGGCGCTCCTCTCGCCGGCCACCACTGGATCACCTTCCAGCTGCGAAACAGCGGATCGGGTGAGGCGTGGGTGTGCAACAGCGTCGAGGCGGCTCTCGTCCCGTACTACTTGGACAACAAAATAGATCCGGACTATGCGGACTTCGAACGGGCATACGGCCGTGGCGCCGATGCGAGCGTCTGCCACCGCCTACTGGACTGACGCGGCGCCGACGGCATAGCCGGGGAGTGGGCGTTTCGCTCCGTGCGGTTCCCCTGTAACAAGATCGGGGTACGGTCGACCGGGCCGGTGGCTCGACACCCGTACCTGGGCGCTGTCGATCTCCGGCCTGCTCCTGTCGCCTCGATCGAGGCGGATGGGTGCACGCTTCACTGTCGCTAGAAAGGATCTGCCGGTGTTCTCGGCAACCACATCCACCGCTGCGCGTTTGATATTGGCCCGCGCACTCGTCGCTGGAACGATCGCCGCTGTTCCCCTGACGATATCGACGATTCCGGCCTTGGCCGATCCGGCGACGTCCCCTGCCGTCGGTACGGAGATCGGGCATGACCGATGGGACGACCGTCCCGACTTCCAAGACAAAGATTGGCCGGGGGATCACGACCGTGGTCGCGGCAATGATCCGCTGTGGCGTCTGTTCCACAGCTTCATACCGCATGGCGTGTTCGGCAGCAGCTGAGCGCAGCGCAACGAAGGCATGAACGACAATGGCTCCCGACCAGAAGAATCTGGTCGGGAGCCACTGCGTCGCGTGCCCTCGGCAGGATTCGAACCTGCGGCCTTCTGCTCCGGAGGCAGACGCTCTATCCCCTGAGCTACGAGGGCGGGATAGGGCTCGGTCGGGGCCGGGGAGGCGGTCCGATCGGGCTGGGTCAGCCTATCGTATCGGTGGCCGTCCGCCAAAAAGCGCGGGCGGCGGTGTGGTTTCGGGTCAGGGGAGGGGGGCGGCGCCTCGGGCGGTGAGCATGGTGGTCATCAGATCGGATTCGCCGCGCTGGGTTGTGGCCATGGTTTCGGCCAGGGTGCGCACCGCTGTGGTGGCTGCGTGCTGGGCGGCGTAGTCGATCATCGACAGCCCACCCTGATGGTGGCGCAGCATGAGCTGTAGGAACTTGGTGTCCAGGGCGGGGCCGGTGGCCTGGCGCAAGGCGGCGAGTTCGGCGGGCGTGGCCATGCCGGGCATGACGGACACCGGGCCGGAGTGGTGCGACATCTCCGTTCCGGAGTGATCGTGGCCGCCCATCGGTTCGGTCATCCAGCCCATGAACCCGTCCACGCCTTGCGCGGGTTCGCCCCACAGCTGCAACCACCCCTGCATGCGCCCGATCTGGCTCTGCTGGGTGGTGAGGATGTCGTAGGCCAGACGGCGTACCTCGGTGTCGGTGGAACGAACCAGCACCACGCCCGCCATTTCGACCGCTTGCGCGTGATGCGCCGACATGTCCTGGCTGAAACCGACGTCGACCGGGTCCGGATCCGGTTCCGGGGACCTGTCCAGCGGAATCCGGGCCAGCACGCCGATCGCGAAGCCGATGAGAATGGCCCCGATGATGCCGAGCGTCAGCAGCGCGGTGCGCTGTCGGCGGAACTGCCCCCCGATGCTGGACTCGGCCGGTGCTTCACCCGTGCCGGACCTGATAGGTGCTTTGTCGGCCGAAGTATCAGCCTCCTGGGCGACCCCGGTGCTTTCGCGCGACGCTTCGCGACCGGCCGATGCCGCGCGTTCGCCGGATCCGGTGGCTTCGCGACCGCCGGAGCCGGTGCTTTCCGAACTGCCGGAGTCGACGGTTCCGGAAGTGCCGGACCCGATGACTTCGCCACCACCGGTCCCCGTCACCGCACGAGTGCCGGGTGCGGTAGACGCCGCGCGTTCGCCGGACCCGGTGGCTCCGCCACCACCGGACGTCGCTGCTTTCCCTAGGCCCGAGCCGGTGGCTTCGGGATCCCCGGACGCAGCGGAGGCTCCGCGATTCCGATCGCCGGCCACTACCGCCCCGCGCCGGGTGCGGGCTGGACGGGCGCGGGCTGCGCGGGCACCGGAGCGCCGGGCATGCCCGGCAGGCCGGGAAGACCGGGAACGCCGGGCACACCGGGCAGGCCGCCGGGCGCACCACCGAGTTCGGACTGGTCCTGCTGCAAGCCCTTGCCGTCCATCGGCACCGCGTCCGGTCCGGGCGGCGTCGGGTCGAACGGCGGCGGGTTGTCGGTGTCGAAGACGATGGTCGAGCAGTCGGCGCCCACTTCGGGGTAGGCGTAGTTGTTCAGCCGCAGCGCGGTGATGAACTGGCCGACGCGCTTGTCGTCCGGGCTGTCCAGCTTCAGCTGATGACCCCAGGACTGCAGCGAGACGGCGGAATCGAGGCCGGGGTAGGGCGACATCATCGTGTACGGCTTGCCCTCGACCTTCGCCTTCAGCGTGGCGATGCCGTCGGCGTTCACCTTGTCCGGGTTGTAGGCGATCCACACCGCGCCGTGTTCGAGGGAGTGCACCGCGTTCTCCACCCGGATCGGCTTGCTGTAGACGATGCCGGTGCAGGTCGCCCAGGACTGGTCGTGCGGACCGCCGAACGGCGGCGCCTGGTCGTAGGCCACGCGCTGGTTGGACGCGATGTGCAGACCCGCGGGGTATTCCTTCTTCACCACACCCGCGATCCCGTCGGACGGGTCCTTCTTCTGCGCGCTCGGCGTGTACTTGTCCAGGTCGGCCTTTTCCCGGTACTTGGGGACCAGGTTGTAAGCCAGTGCGCCGATCAATGCGATGATTACTACGGCCGCGCCGATGGCCGGCCAGGGGATCTGCCGGTTCTTCTTCGGAAGCTGTCCTCGTCTGCCTCGCTTGCGGGGATCTGACAACTTCGCCGCGGCCTTGGCGGCCTTGGCCGATTTGGCGCTGGGACTGCTAGGCATCGCTCAGTGTGCTCTTTCGACGTTGATGGATCCGCTGGCTGCGCAGTGCCCACCCCGAGGTGTACACCCGCCAAGACCATAGGATAGAGACTCGTGACTCCAGCTGACCTTGCAGATCTCCTTCGCTCGACAGCGGCGAAGGTGCTTGTCGAACGTGGACTGGACCCTGCGGTCCTGCCCGACGAGGTCACCGTGGAACGCCCCCGCAACCCCGAACACGGCGACTATGCCACGAACGTCGCGATGCAGGTGGCCAAGCGCGCCGGAACCAAGCCGCGTGAGCTGGCCACCTGGCTGGCCGACGCGCTGGCCGAGGCCGACGGCGTCGCCGCCGCCGAGGTCGCCGGGCCCGGGTTCCTGAACATCCGCCTCGCGGCCTCCGCGCAGGGCGCGATCATCGAACGGATACTCGCCGCGGGCGCCGCGTACGGCACCGCGGAGACGCTGAAGGGCACCCGGATCAACCTCGAGTTCGTCTCGGCCAACCCGACCGGTCCCGTGCATCTGGGCGGAACCCGGTGGGCTTCGGTCGGCGACGCGCTGGGCCGCATCCTGGCCGCGCAGGGCGCCGACGTGGTGCGCGAGTACTACTTCAACGACCACGGGGCGCAGATCGATCGGTTCGCCGCCTCGCTGGTCGCGGCCGCCACCGGCGCGCCGACCCCGGAGAACGGATACGCGGGCGCCTACATCGGCGAGATCGCCGACAAGATCCTGGCCGCGCACCCGGACGCGCTGAGCAAGCCGGAGGCCGAGCGCCTCGAGGTGTTCAGGGCCGAGGGCGTCGAGCTGATGTTCGCGCACATCAGGGAGTCGCTGCACGAGTTCGGCACCGACTTCGACGTCTATTTCAACGAGAGCTCGCTGTTCGCCTCCGGCGCGGTCGAGCAGGCCGTGGAGCGGCTGAAGAACTCCGGCGACCTGTACGAGAAGGACGGCGCCTGGTGGATCGCCAGCTCGGAATACGGTGACGACCAGGACCGGGTGGTCCTCAAGAGCGATGGCAAAGCCGCCTACATCGCCGGTGACATCGCCTACTTCCAGGACAAGCGCTCCCGCGGCTTCGACTTGTGCATCTACATGCTCGGCGCCGACCACCACGGCTACATCGGCAGGTTGAAGGCCGCCGCTGCCGCGTTCGGCGACGATCCGGCGACCGTCGAGGTGCTGATCGGGCAGATGGTGAACCTGCTGCGCGACGGCGTCGCGGTGAAGATGAGCAAGCGGGCGGGCACCGTGGTGACGCTCGACGACCTGGTCGAGGCGATCGGCGTGGACGCGGCGCGGTACTCGCTGGTGCGCTCGTCGGTGAACTCGAGCATCGACATCGACCTGAACCTGTGGGCCAGCCAGAGCAACGAGAACCCGGTCTACTACGTGCAGTACGCGCACGCGCGGACCGCCTCCATCGCCCGCAACGCCGCCGAGTTCGATTACGACTCCGTCACCGCCGACCTCGCGCTGCTGTCGGCGGAGGAGGAGGGCGAGTTGATCCGCACCCTCGGCGAGTACCCGCGCGTGGTGGCCGGTGCGGCGAGCCTGCGTGAACCGCACCGGGTGGCCCGCTACCTGGAGGAGCTGGCCGGCGCGTACCACCGTTTCCAGACCAACAAGAACCTGCGCGTCCTGCCGCTGGGTGACGACCCCGTCTCCCCGACGAACGCGGCCCGGCTCGCTCTGGTCAACGCGACCCGCCAGGTCCTGGCAAACGGCTTGGCCCTGCTCGGCGTCGGCGCGCCGGAGCGCATGTGACCGGCCGGTCGACCACAGCGAGGAAGGAAGGCTCAGTGAGCGAGCACAGCGAGGTCGGAGAATGAGCGCGCACCCCGCCGGTCCACGGCATGCCGAGATTCCGCACGCGCCGAACCTGCCGGAGCGCCCGAGCGATCCGAAGCAGATGATCGACCTGCCCGTCAACGTATGGCCGCGCAACGCCACTCGCGACAAGGCCGGCGTCGTCCACTTGGCGGGCGTGCCGGTGTACGAGCTGGCCGAGCGCTTCGGCACTCCGCTGTTCGTGGTGGACGAGGACGACTTCCGTTCCCGCTGCCGTGACATGGTCCGCGCCTTCGGGGCGAACGCGCGAGTCCACTACGCGTCCAAGGCGTTCCTGTGCGGCGAGGTCGCCCGCTGGATCCGGGACGAGGGCCTGGCGCTGGACGTCTGCTCCGGCGGCGAACTGGCCGTCGCGTTGCACGCGGGCTTCCCTGCGGAGCGAATCGCGTTGCACGGCAACAATAAATCCGTCGCGGAGCTGGAAGCCGCGGTGTCCGCCGGGGTCGGCCACGTGGTGGTCGACTCGCTCATCGAGATCGAGCGCCTGGAAGCCGTCGCGATCCGCGCGGGCGTCGTGCAGGACGTGCTGGTCCGGGTCACCGTCGGGGTGGAAGCCCACACTCACGAATACATCTCGACCGCGCACGAGGACCAGAAGTTCGGCTTCTCGATCGCGGGCGGTGACGCGATGGAGGCGCTCGCGCGCGTCTTCGACGCCGACAACCTGCGCCTGGTCGGTCTGCACAGCCACATCGGCTCGCAGATCTTCGAGATCGACGGCTTCGAGATCGCCGCGCGGCGCATGCTCGGCCTGCTGCGGGAGGCCATCGACAAGTTCGGCGTCGAGCGCACCGCGCAGATCGCGACGCTGGATCTCGGTGGCGGACTGGGCATCTCGTATCTGCCGTCGGACGACCCGCCGCCGCTGGACCGGTTCGCCGCGAACCTGCGCGAGCTGGTCGCGGCCGAAGCCGAACGCGCGGGTCTGCCCACGCCGGTGATCGCGGTGGAGCCCGGCCGTGCCATCGCGGGGCCCGGCACGGTGACGCTCTACGAGGTGGGCACCATCAAGGACGTCTCGCTGGACGGTGGCCTGCGCCGCCGCTACGTGAGCGTCGACGGCGGTATGAGCGACAACATCCGGCCCGCGCTGTATCAGGCCGACTACGACTGCCGCCTGGTCTCGCGGTCGTCGCAGGCCGGACCGGTGGTCGCGCGCGTCGTCGGAAAGCATTGCGAGAGCGGCGACATCGTCATCCGGGACACCTGGATGCCCGCCGATGTCGGCCCCGGCGACCTGGTCGCCGTCGCCGCCACCGGCGCGTACTGCTACTCGATGTCCAGCCGGTACAACCAGTTGACCCGTCCCGCGGTCGTCGCGGTACGGGACGGACAGCCACGCCTGATCCTGCGCCGGGAGACGGTGGCGGACCTGCTCAGCTTGGAGGTGGAAGCGTGACGGCGAACGCGAACAAGGGTGCGTGGGGGACCGATCGCCCGATCGGTGTCGCGGTCCTGGGTATGGGCAATGTCGGCACCGAGGTCGTGCGCATCCTGCGCGAGCACGCCGAGGACCTGCGTTCCCGCGTCGGCGCCCCCGTGGTGCTACGCGGGGTGGCGGTCCGCAACCTCGACACCGACCGCGGTCTTCCCGCGGGCCTGCTGACCACCGACGCCGACGCACTGGTCGCCCGCGACGACGTCGACCTGGTCGTGGAGGTGATCGGCGGCATCGATCCGCCGCGCCGGTTGATCCTGGCCGCGCTGAACGCGGGCAAATCCGTGGTGACCGCGAACAAGGCCTTGCTGGCCGACTACACCGGCGAACTCGCCGCCGCTGCCGAGCGCAGCCGCGCCGACCTGTACTTCGAGGCCGCCGTCGCGGGCGCCATCCCCGTGGTGCGCCCGTTGATCCAGTCGCTGGCGGGCGACCGGGTGAACCGGGTGGTCGGCATCGTCAACGGCACCACCAACTTCATCCTCTCCGCGATGGACGAGACCGGCGCCGACTACTCGGCGACGCTGGCGGAGGCCACCCGCCTGGGCTACGCGGAAGCCGATCCGACCGCCGACGTGGAGGGCTACGACGCCGCGGCCAAGGCCGCGATCCTCGCCTCGCTGGCCTTCCACACCCGGGTCACCGCCGCCGACGTGTACCGCGAGGGGATCTCGCGGATCTCCGCCGAGGATCTGGAGACCGCCTCGGCGCTCGACTGCACGGTCAAACTGCTGGCCATCTGCGAGCGGGTGGACGCGGGTCCCGGCGAGCCCGGGCCGGAGGAGGGCGGCAAAGAGCGCGTCTCGGTGCGCGTCTACCCCGCGCTCATTCCGCGCAAGCACCCGCTGGCCGCGGTGACCGGGGCCTTCAACGCGGTCGTCGTGGAGGCGGAGAACGCCGGGCGGCTGATGTTCTACGGGCAGGGCGCCGGCGGCGCTCCGACCGCCTCCGCTGTCCTCGGTGATCTGGTGATGGCGGCCCGGAACAAGTTCTACGGGGGTCGCGCTCCTGGCGAATCGGTTTATGCTGAGCTACCGATCGCGCCGATCGGCGATACGCCCACGCGCTATCACGTCAACTTGCAGGTCGAGGACCGTCCTGGGGTTCTGGCGGCGGTGGCGGGCGAATTCGCCAATCACGGGGTGAGCATCTCGACCGTCCGTCAGGAAGGGCACGGCTCGGGTGCGCGCCTCGTCGTGGTGACCCACCACGCAGTGGAGTCGGCGCTCGCGGACACCGTGGCCGCCCTGGCGGAAATGGCATCCGTCACATCTGTGACCAGCGTTCTGAGATTGGAAGGCACCGAAGAATGACCACAGCGTCGCGCAGCGACTCCATGAGGGGTGGCGGCCGGGAGCCGGGGGGCCGTACCACCGGCGTCGCGCCCCAGGCAGGAGTGCACTCCCGCTGGCCGGGCCTGATCGCGGCTTACCGCGACCGGCTCGCGGGCGCGGCCGACTGGGAGCCGGTCACGCTGTACGAGGGCGGTACGCCCTTGGTGCCCGCGCCGCACCTGTCCGAAATCACCGGGTGCGAGGTGTACCTCAAGGTCGAGGGCCTGAACCCGACCGGTTCGTTCAAGGACCGCGGCATGACGATGGCGATGACCGACGCCAAGTACCGCGGCCAGCAAGCGGTGCTGTGCGCGTCCACGGGCAACACCTCGGCATCCGCCGCGGCGTACGCCACCCGGGCGGGCATGAGCTGCGCCGTGCTGATCCCGCAGGGCAAGATCGCGATGGGCAAGCTGGCCCAGGCGGTCATGCTCGGCGCGAAGATCATCCAGGTGCAGGGCAACTTCGACGACTGCCTCGAACTCGCCCGCAAGGTCACCGCCGATTTCCCCAGCGTCGGCCTGGTGAACTCGGTGAACCCGGCGCGCATCGAGGGCCAGAAGACCGCGGCCTTCGAGATCTGCGACGTGCTCGGCAAGGCGCCCGACGTGCACGCCCTTCCCGTCGGCAACGCGGGCAACATCACCGCGTACTGGCGGGGCTACCGGGAGTACTACGCCGACGGCGTCACCGGCGGGTTGCCGCGCATGCTCGGCGTGCAGGCCGCGGGCGCTGCCCCGCTGGTCAACGGCGCACCGGTGAAGGACCCCGAGACCATCGCCACCGCGATCCGGATCGGCGCGCCCGCCTCCTGGAACGGCGCCGTCGAGGCCAAGGAGCAGTCCGGTGGCGCGTTCCGCGCCGCCACCGACGAGGAGATCCTCGACGCGTACCGCCTCGTCGCGGCCACCGAAGGCGTGTTCGTCGAGCCCGCGTCGGCCGCCAGCGTGGCCGGTGTGCTCGCCGCCCGCAAGGAGGGCTGGCTGGATTCCGGGCTCACCGTGGTGTGCACCGTGACCGGTAACGGCCTGAAGGATCCCGACACCGCGCTGTTGGGCCTGCCGCAGGTGCAGCCGGTCGCGGTCGACCCGGTCGCGGTCGCCGCCGAACTAGAGCTGGCCTGAGTTGAATTCGCGCGAGAGCCAGCTCATGAGCGCGACGCTGCCCGCCGGTCTGACCGTGACCGCGCGGGTACCCGCGTCCACCGCGAACCTCGGTCCCGGGTTCGACTCGCTCGGTATGGCATTGGGGATCTACGACGAGATCCAGGTGCGCACCACCGATTCCGGGCTCACCATCCGGGTCGAGGGCGAGGGCGCCGACGATGTCCCTTGGGGCCCTTCACATCTCGTGGTTCGTGCGATCGAGCGCGGACTGGAGTCGGCCGGCGTGTGGGCCGACGGCCTCGATGTGGTGTGCCGCAACGTGATTCCGCATTCCCGCGGGCTGGGCTCCTCGGCCTCGGCGGTGGTCGGCGGACTCGCCGCGGGGTGTGCCCTGGCCGCGAAGCTGGACCCGGCGCTGGCCACGTCGGCCGACCGAATGGTCCAGCTGGCCGCGGAATTCGAGGGTCATCCGGACAACGCGGCGGCCAGTGTGCTCGGCGGGATCGTCGTCTCGTGGACGGAGAGCGAACGTCCCGCCGACGAGGCTCCCGGTACCGAATACCACGGTCGCGTCTACCGCGCGGTGCGGCTCGAGGCCCATCCCGCGCTGCGTCCGGTCGTGCTGATCCCCGAGGAGCGCTCGTCCACCGCGCACACCCGCGGCCTGCTGCCCGACGTCGTGTCGCACGGCGACGCCGCGTTCAACGTCAGCCGCGCCGCGCTGGCCGTGGTGGCGCTGACGCAGCGTCCCGACCTGCTGATGCCGGCCACCGCGGACCGTTTGCACCAGGCCCAGCGTGCCCCCGCGCTACCGCTGACCACGGCCTGGATCACCCGCCTGCGCACGGCGGGGATCGCGGCCACCGTCTCCGGGGCGGGCCCGACCATCCTGGCCCTGGGTACCAGCGAATTTCCAGCGGAACTGCGCGAACTGGCGGCGGCCGACGGCCTGCGCGTGGTGGAGCCGGGAATCGCCGAAGGTGTCCTGGTCGACTGACGGCGAGTCTGTCTTGCCGAGATTCGCAATGGACAGCTATCCTGGGCAAGTCCGTACATCGTGCGCATCAGACGCCGGTGCTTCATCAGGGCAATCGCTCCAGCAGGCTCCAGGCTCGAGCCTCCAGGCCATGGGGGTGCTGCGTAGCTGCGCAACTGGAATGATCTCTCCCCACCTTTCACCAATGGTGGAGAAGCCGCCGGTCCGGCGGAGCAGGTGATACGGCACACAGCGCCCGGACGGACGCATCCCAGTCCGGCAGAATGCCCGGGCTGCGGGACGAACCCTCGAAACAGCACACGGCGATCGAGGGAAGGAAAGGATTTCCGTGACAGATACGGACCTGCTCGCGACACCCGGCGTGGAATCGAACCCGACGGGCGACCGCGAAAGTGAATCCGGACAGATTTCGAAGATGAGCGAACACACCGACGTCGCACGATCGGGGCTGACTGGAATGTTGTTGCCGCAGTTGCGCGCGCTTGCGGGGGAGCTCGGTATCCGAGGCACCTCCGGGATGCGCAAGGGCGATCTCATCGCCGCCATCAAGGAGAATCAGGCCGCCGGAAGGGCGGCGGCAGCCAAGGCGGAGAAGCCCGCCAAGAGCGAGGCCAAGTCCGCGGTAACCGCCAAGGCCGACACCCCAGCGAAAGCCGATGCCCCCGCCAAGACCGCCGCTTCCGCGGCGCCGGCCAAGGCCGAGCAGGCGACCCTCGACGTGACGCCCGCGGCTTCGGCCGCGCCCACCGAGGCTCCCGCCCCGGCGAAGACGGCCTCCGCCGATTCCGCGCCCGCCGCCACGAACGCGGCCGAGTCGGCATCGTCCACGGCGACCGAGACCACCGAGGAGTCCGGCAGGGAGAGCGGCCAGCGCGGCCGTGGCCGGCAGCGCCGTGGCCGTGACCAGGCGCGATCGGCGACCGAAGCCGCACCCGCCGAGACGCGTGCCGACGAATCGAAGCAGGACGCGGACCAGGGCGGCGAGCGTCGCCGCGAGCGTGGCCAGAGCGATCGTGGCCAGAGCGACCGTCAGAGTGACCGTGGCCAAGGCGACCGTCAGAGTGACCGTGGCCAGGGTGAGCGTCAGAGCGAGCGCGGCCAAGGCGACCGTCAGAGCGACCGTGGCCAGGGCGAGCGTGGCCAGAGCCAGAACGGCAGCGCGGGCGGCCGCGGCGGTGACGACGAGGAAGGTGGTCGCGGACGGCGCGGACGCCGCTTCCGTGAGCGTCGTCGTGGGCGCGACCGCGAGACCGGTGGCGGCGAGGCCCGTGAGCTCGAGATCCGCGAGGACGACGTCCTCCAGCCGGTCGCGGGCATCCTCGACGTGCTGGACAACTACGCCTTCGTCCGCACGTCGGGTTACCTGGCCGGGCCGAACGACGTCTACGTGTCGATGAACCTGGTCCGCAAGAACGGCCTGCGCCGTGGTGACGCGATCACCGGCGCGGTGCGTGCTCCGCGCGACGGCGAACAGTCCAACCAGCGCCAGAAGTTCGATCCGCTGGTGCGGCTGGACACGGTCAACGGCGGTGACGTCGAGGCGGCCAAGCGCCGTCCCGAATTCGGCAAGCTCACCCCGCTGTACCCGAACCAGCGCCTGCGGCTGGAAACTCAGCCGAACAAGCTGACCACCCGTGTGATCGACCTGATCATGCCGATCGGCAAGGGCCAGCGCGCCCTGATCGTGTCGCCGCCGAAGGCGGGTAAGACCACGATCCTGCAGGACATCGCGAACGCGATCGCGACCAACAACCCCGAGGTCTACCTCATGGTGGTGCTGGTCGACGAGCGTCCCGAAGAGGTCACCGACATGCAGCGTTCGGTACGGGGCGAGGTCATCTCCTCGACCTTCGACCGTCCGCCGTCAGACCACACTTCGGTCGCCGAACTCGCCATCGAGCGCGCCAAGCGCCTGGTGGAGATGGGCAAGGACGTCGTCGTGCTGCTCGACTCGATCACCCGGCTCGGGCGCGCGTACAACAACTCCTCGCCCGCCTCGGGTCGAATCCTCTCCGGTGGTGTGGATTCCACCGCGCTGTACCCGCCCAAGCGGTTCCTCGGCGCGGCGCGCAACATCGAGAACGGCGGCTCGCTGACGATCATCGCCACCGCGATGGTGGAGACCGGGTCGACCGGTGACACGGTGATCTTCGAGGAGTTCAAGGGCACCGGTAACGCCGAGCTCAAGCTGGACCGCAAGATCGCGGAGCGGCGAGTGTTCCCCGCGGTGGACGTCAACCCGTCCGGTACCCGCAAGGACGAACTACTGCTCAACCCCGACGAGGCGGCGGTGTTGCACAAGCTGCGCCGCGTACTGTCCGGCCTGGACTCGCACCAGGCGATCGATCTGCTGATCGACCGTCTGAAGAAGTCCAAGAACAACCTCGAGTTCCTGATGCAGGTGAGCAAGACCGCGCCCGGCGCGCTCGACGAGTGAGCTGACCAGCTGTTCGGTCGAAAGGGTCCCGCTGATGCGGGACCCTTTCGGCGCTCCGGGGCTGAAGAACGCCACACCGATCGTGGCGGCGCCGCAGATCAGGAAGCTCATGACGAGCGCACACGTCCCCACCCCGGAATTCGGCGCGGCGGACCCGGAAGCCCGGATGTACACGGCGTTCTCCGGCGCCGGGTAGGGCGTGCCTGCCGGGAGCGCGAACAAACCGACGGCGACCGCGAGAGTCAGCAGAACGAGGATCGCGGAAGCGATTCGGATGTTCACGAGGTCTCCTTCCTGTCTCGGCACGCCGATGTGCACCAGGTATGCAACTCTATGAACGAATTTGTTCACGTTCCTGAGTAGCGGACTACCCGACTTCAGGGTCCCGGAGGCGGCGCGGATTCGCGTGCCCGGACTTCCAGGGGCGGGAACGGTAGGGGATTACCTGGGCGGGAACAAACCACCCGCCGGGGGCGTTTTGGGAGCGTAACGGCAGTTCTGGCATACTGAACCGTCGTTGCGTCTGCTCAGGTGAGCAGAGCTCCCGCCTAGTCGGTTCCGGTTCACGCTCAGCGCTTGCGCGCGCGGGCGACCCGGCGACCACAATCGAGAGGACATCCATGAAGGCAGGAATTCACCCGACGTATGTCGACACCACGGTCGTCTGTGGTTGCGGCAACACCTTCCAGACTCGCAGCACCAAGGAGTCGGGACACATCACCGTCGAGGTCTGCTCGCAGTGCCACCCGTTCTACACCGGCAAGCAGAAGATCCTCGACACCGGTGGCCGCGTGGCCCGCTTCGAGGCCCGCTACGGCAAGCGTGCCGGCAAGAAGGCCGACGCCAAGTAGCTTCCTCGCCGACGCCCGGTCCTGCTGCGCAGGCCGGGCGTCGGTGTTTTGTATGGACCGGCATCAGGAGAAGGAAGCACTGTGACGCAACCGTCCGCCATCGACGACATCCTGGCCGAGTACGCGGGCCTGGAGACGCAGCTGGCCGATCCGTCGCTGCACAACGATGCGGGCGCCGCGCGCCGGGTCGGCAAGCGGTTCGCCGAGCTGGCCCCGGTCATGGCCACCTATCGCAAGCTCGAGACCGCGCGCGACGATCTGTCCGCCGCCCGGGAACTCGCCGCCGACGACTCCGCGTTCGCCGCGGAGGTCCCGGAGCTGGAACAACAGGTCGAGGAACTGGAACAGGCGCTCGCCGACCTGCTGGCCCCCCGCGACCCGCACGACGGCGACGACGTGGTGCTCGAGGTGAAGTCCGGCGAAGGCGGCGAGGAGTCCGCGCTGTTCGCCTCCGACTTGGCCCGCATGTACGTGCGGTATGCCGAGCGCCACGGCTGGAAGGTCGAGATCCTCGACGTCACCCTGTCCGACCTGGGTGGTTACAAAGAGGCGACGCTGTCGATCAAGAGCCGTGACGCGACGCGCGAGGGTGTCTGGTCGCGCTTCAAGTTCGAGGGCGGGGTGCACCGGGTGCAGCGCGTCCCGGTGACCGAATCGCAGGGCCGCATCCACACGTCGGCGGCGGGCGTGCTGATCTATCCGGAGCCCGACGAGATCGAAGAGGTGCAGATCGACGAGTCGGATCTGCGCATCGACGTCTACCGCTCCTCCGGGAAGGGCGGTCAGGGCGTCAACACCACCGACTCCGCGGTGCGCATCACCCATCTGCCCTCCGGCATCGTCGTCACCTGCCAGAACGAGCGCTCCCAGTTGCAGAACAAGGCGCGCGCCATGCAGGTGCTCGCGGCGCGGTTGCAGGCGCTGGCGGAAGAACAGGCGGATCAGGAGGCGGCGGCGGGCCGCGCCAGCCAGATCCGCACGGTGGACCGCTCCGAGCGGATCCGCACCTACAACTTCCCGGAGAACCGGATCACCGACCATCGGATCGGTTTCAAGGCGCACAACCTCGACGCCGTGCTCGACGGGGATCTCGACGCGCTGCTGGACGCTCTCGGGAAGGCGGATCGCGAAGCACGTATGGCCGCGGAATAACCGTCTTTCGGGCAGAGTCGGTGCCATGTCTACGACCCGAGTCGCGCTGCGCCCCGTCATCAACGACGCCATCGAGACGTTACGGACCGCGGGGGTGCACAGCCCCCGCGCCGACGCCGAGCACTTGGCCGCGCACGTTCTCGGTGTGGAGCGAACCCGGCTGGCGCTGAGCCCGCTGGTGGCGCCGGACGAGCTGGACACGTTCCGCGAGCTGGTCGCCCGCCGTGCCGAGCGAATCCCCTTGCAGCACTTGACCGGAACGGCCGTGATGGGCGCGCTCGACCTCGCGGTCGGCCCCGGCGTCTTCGTGCCGCGTCCGGAGACCGAGTTGCTGTACGCGTGGGCGCTGGCGCAATTGGAAGCGCTGCCGCACGATCACGCGCCGATCGTCGTCGACCTGTGCACCGGATCAGGAGCGCTCGCGCTGGCTGTCGCGCACGCGCGCCCCGACGCCGAGGTGCACGCCGTCGAACTCGATCCCGCCGCAGTGGTCTGGGCGCGGCGCAACGCCGACGACCGCATCGCCGCGGGCGATACTCCCATCACCCTCTACGCCGACGACGCCACCGATCCCGAACTGCTCACCGATCTGAACGGCCGGGTGGACATCGTGCTGTCCAACCCGCCCTACATCCCGGAGGGCGCTCGCCTCGACCCCGAGGTGGCCGAGCACGATCCGTCCATCGCCCTGTTCGGCGGCCCGGACGGGCTGTCGGTCATCCGCGGGATGATCCCGAACATCACCAGGCTGCTGCGCCCCGGCGGCGCCACCGCCATCGAGCACGACGACACCAACGGCTCCGGCGTGGCCGCCCTCCTCACCGCCACCGGCGCCTTCACCGACGTCGTCGAACACCCGGACCTGGCGGGCAAACCTCGCTTCGTCGCCGCCACCCACACCTGACCCGCGCTTCGCGCGTCCGTCGCCGGAGCACACCGGAACCGGTGTGCTCCTTCCGCGCACCTACGCTGCCTACCGACCCGCTGCCCGCCGCGCTTGTTCACCTCAGGCCGGGAGCGCCTCCGCTTTGCGGGCGCCTCGCGCGTTCGCACGGGAGCCGGAAGCGCTTCCGCATCCGAGACGCGAAGCCGGCCGGACCGCGAGGGTGCGCGCTCGATCCAACCGACTCGCGGCTCCGGCACGGTTCGGAGCCGAAGTCGTCCATCGACCGTGGTCGGACCCGGGTGCGGTGACCGCCGCCCGACTCGACGACTGATTTGGTGAGCACATGGGCAACTCGTAGGGCACACCCAGAACCTGCTCGGCGCGTAAGGCGAGACCTGACGCAGCTCCATATCGGCCGACTAGTACGGCCTGAGTTCTCGGCCCAGCGGCCCAGCATGCCAGGATGGGTGCCGTGAGTACCGTCTACGACTGCGCGGATCCCGACTCGCGCGCCGCCGGACTGTCCGCAGCCACCAGCGCCCTGAAATCCGGACGGTTGGTCGTGCTGCCCACCGACACCCTGTACGGGCTGGCCGCCGACGCGTTCGATGCCACCGCGGTGAGTTCGCTGCTCGCGGCCAAGCGGCGCGGCAGGGACATGCCCGTGCCGGTGCTCGTCGGTTCCTGGCACACCATCGACGGCCTGGTCTTCTCGGTGCGCCCGCAGGCGCGCGAGCTGATCCGGGCGTTCTGGCCCGGCGGCCTGAGTCTCGTTGTGCAGCAAGCGCCTTCGCTCGCCTGGGATCTCGGTGACACGCGTGGGACGGTGATGTTGCGGATGCCGCTGCACCCGGTCGCGCTGGAGCTGTTGCGTGAGGTCGGCCCGCTGGCGGTGTCGAGTGCCAACGTGTCCGGGCAGCCCCCGGCGAAGACCGCGCCCGAAGCCCGTGACCAGCTCGGTGAGCTGGTCGGCGTGTATCTCGACGGCGGCCCTGCCGAGCACGCGGTGGCCTCCACCATCGTCGATCTGACCGCCGACCAGCCGCGCATCCTGCGCGTGGGCGCGGTGCCGGTCGCCGACATCGCCGAGGTGCTCGGCATGTCGCCGGAAGCGCTCAGCGGCGCCGCACAGCAGCGCGGATGATGGGTTCGAGTGCCGTCGTCCCGCTTCGGGAGCTGCTCGTCGTGCTGCTCATCTCCGCGGTGGTGACGTTCCTGGCCACCGGTGGGGTGCGGGTGCTGGCGATCGGCTTCGGCGCGGTCGCCGTGCCCAGGGACCGGGACGTGCACGTCAAGCCGATTCCGCGGATGGGCGGCGTCGGCATGTACATCGGTGTGGTGGCCGCGGTGCTGTTCGCCCACCAGCTGCCCGCGCTGCGCAGCGGCTTCGACTACAAACCCGACATCCCGATCGCCGTGCTGGTGGCCGCCACGGTCATCGTGCTGGTCGGCATCGTCGACGATCGCTGGGGACTGGACGCGCTGACGAAGTTCGCCGGCCAGGTGACGGCGGCGGGTGTGATGGCCGTCATGGGATTGGGCTGGTACGTCATCTACAACCCGTTCAGCAACACCACGGTGGTACTGGACGGCTTGCAGGGCGGGCTGGTCACGGTGGCGGTCACCGTCACCCTGGTCAACGCCATGAATTTCGTCGACGGTCTGGACGGCCTGGCGGCCGGTCTGGGTCTGATCGCGGCGCTGGCCGTCTTCGTGTTCTGCCTGGGACTGATGAACGAGCAGGGCGGCTCGGTGGACACCTACCCGCCGGCATTGCTGGCCGCCGCGCTCGCGGGTGGATGCCTCGGATTCCTGCCGCACAATTTCCAGCCCGCGCGCATTTTCATGGGCGACTCCGGCTCGATGCTGATCGGATTGATGCTGGCCGCGGTGTCGACCGGCGCGTCGGGTCGAATCCCGTTGCAGGGGTACGGCCCGCGCGACATCGTCGGTCTGCTTTCCCCGCTGCTGCTGGTCGGCGCGGTGATGTTCATTCCGGTGCTCGACCTGTTGCTCGCCATTGTGCGCCGGGTTCGCGCGGGCGTGAGTTTCTCGACGCCGGACAAGATGCACTTGCATCATCGCTTGCTGCAGATCGGCCATTCGCACCGCCGCGTGGTGTTGCTGATCTATTTGTGGGTCGGTGTGCTCGCCTTCGGCGCGGTCGGCACCTCGCTGATGGACCGCACGCTGGTCGTCTTGCTGATGGCGGGCGGGCTGGTTTTCGCCTTGGTGATCACCGCCATTCCGGGGCTGCGGCGTGGGGACCCGGCGGGTGACGGATCGGCGTCCGGGTAAAGTCGGCGGTTGTGAGCTTCACACCCCGACCCGTGCCCGGCCCCGACGCGCCGCTGCGGTCCGCGCTGCGCTACGGCCTGATCGGCTTGGGCGTGCTGGTTGTCCTGGCCGTCGCGCTGGGCGCCGCCGTCGCGGGTGGCGCGGGAGTGTGGGGCGCCGTGCTCGGCGCCGCGATCGGTGGCGGTTTCATCCTCACCACCGCGGCCGTCGTGCTGTTCGGCGCGAAGCTGCCGCCGAGTACCGCCGGCCTGATCATGCTGGTCAGCTGGGCGGGCAAGGTCCTGGTAGCGCTGATCGTCGTCGCGATCCTCCAGCGGTTCCACTTCTACGACCGCGTCGTGCTGTTCCTCACGGTGGTCGGAGCCCTGGTCATCGTGCTCGGCGCGGAGACGTACGGCGTTGTCCGGCAGAAGGTTCCGTACGTGACGACGACCGACCCGGACACCGCGTCCGGTACCCGGGAGTAACGAAAACACCCCACCCCCTACACGCTGTCGTAGATGACTTGGTAAAGTGTTGGTAAGCAAGCGACCAAGTCGGGGATCAGTGAGGGGTCACCGCCGAGATCCCCTGCATGGGCCGCTATGCTTACTGCCGTGCCGGGCTCCGAGGGGTGTTCCGGTTCTGCATGTCGACGAATGTCGCCGACACACGTACAGACGCCTGGTGGAAATCAAACCACCGCCCAGCTGCTGACGAACTTCGAGCCGACCTGAGTCGACCCAAATTGATCGTCAATGTCCGATCGAACCGCGGGAATGACCGTACCCGCGGCCCGAACACGGGAGAGAACGCTGAGCGTCACCACTCTGGCGGCCGAGTTCCACGCGCCGTCGCTTACCGACTTCTTCCCTCCAGCTGTGCTGTTCGAGGGAACGCCGTTCGAACTCGATCGATTGATGCTGATCCGCATTCTGATGACGGCCGTTCTCTCGGTCGTGATGGTGCTGGCATTCCGCTCGCCCCGGATCGTTCCGCGCGGCCTGCAGAATGTCGCCGAAATCAGCCTGGTCTTCGTCAAGGAGCAGATCTGTGACGAGGTCCTCGGCAAGGAATCGGGACGGAAGTTCTTCCCGCTGATCGCGACGATCTTCTTCACGGTCCTCTTTCTGAACTTCTCGGGTGTCGTGCCGGGGTTGAACATCTCGTCGAACGCCCGAATCGGCATGCCGCTGGTGCTGGCCGTCATCGCGTACCTGACGTTCAACTACGTCGGTATCAGGAAGTACGGATTCTTCAACTACATGCGCAGCAGCATCGTCGTTCCGAACGTTCCCGTCGCACTGCACGTGCTGCTGATTCCGATCGAGTTCGTCTCGACCTTCATCCTGCGCCCGTTCACGCTGACCGTCCGACTCATGGCGAACATGCTGGCCGGCCACATCATGCTGGTGCTGTTCTTCAGCGCGACCTGGTTCTTCCTGTTCGACGCCACCTCGTGGATGAAGGTGTTCTCGCCGTTCTCCCTGCTCGCGGGACTCGGATTCACGCTCTTCGAGCTGTTGGTCATCTTCCTGCAGGCCTACGTGTTTGCGCTGCTGACCGCCGTATACATCAGCCTCGCCCAGCACGCGGCCGACCACTGACCCGACCGATACAACTACCGGAAATCTGCTACACCACGCCGACCGGCGGGTGAGCAACAGAAAGGGAATGGAAGACTCATGAGCCTCGCTTACCTGGCCCAGGAAGCCGCCACCAACGAGAGCACCTTCAAGGGCCTGGGCGCCGTCGGCTACGGTCTCGCCGCGATCGGCCCCGGCATCGGCGTCGGCATCGTCGTCGGTAAGGCCATCGAGGGCATCGCGCGTCAGCCTGAGCTGCAGGGCACCATCCGTACCAACATGTTCCTCGGTATCGCGTTCACCGAAGCCCTGGCCCTCATCGGTCTCGTCGCCGGCTTCATTTTCTGATTCCGATGTACGAGTCAGTTTTGCTCGCGGCGGCGGAGGGAGAGGAAGTGAATCCTCTCGTCCCCGAAACGTACGACATCATCTGGTCGATCGTCTGCGTCATCATCATCGGGTTCCTGTTCTACAAGTACGTGACCCCGCGCCTGATGAAGACGCTCGACGAGCGTTCCGAGAAGATCGAAGGCGGCATCGCTCGCGCGGAAGCCGCGCAGGAAGAAGCTCAGCTCACCCTGCAGCAGTACCAGCAGCAGCTGGCCGATGCCCGGCTCGAGGCCGCGCGCATCCGCGAGGACGCGCGCACCCAGGGCCAGGAGATCCTGGCGCAGATGCGCTCGGAAGCCCAGGCGGAAGCCGACCGCATCATCGCGGCGGGCCACACCCAGCTGGAAGCCCAGCGCCAGCAGATCCTGACCGAGCTGCGCCACGAAGTCGGCCGTACGGCCGTCGACCTGGCCGAGAAGATCATCGGGCAGTCGGTTTCGGACGAGGCCAAGCAGGCGGCCTCGATCGACCGTTTCCTCGATGAGCTCGACCAGACTGACGCAGGCATCGGGGTCGGAAGGTAACGACGCGAAAGTGAGAAGCATGTACGCAGCGAGCCGCGAGGCCAGTGCCCGGTCTCGGGAGGCGCTTCGGGCCGCTCTGACCGGAAGCGACAGTGTTGCGGCCACGACGGGTTCGGAACTGTTCGCCGTTGTCGCCGTGCTGGACGACCAGCGTTCGCTGCGTGTTGCGCTCGCGGACGTGTCGGTGCCGGGTTCCGCGCGTGCGGAACTCTGCGAGCGGGTCTTCGGCGGCAAGGTCAGCGCTGCCACGCTGGCAGTGCTGACCACCGCGGTGGCCGAGAACTGGTCGCGCACTCCGGATCTGGTGGACACCTTGGTGCTGCTCGGCCAGGAGGCGTTGCTCGAGTCGGCGGCCCAGCGTGGCCGGATCGAGGCGGTCGAGGACGAGCTGTTCCGGCTGGGCCGGATCATCAGCGACAACCCCGAGTTGGAGCAGGCGCTGTCGGATCGGTCGCAGCAGGCTTCGGCCAAGGGCGAACTGATCCAACGGCTGCTGGCCGGCAAGACGGAGCCCATCACCCTGACCCTGGCGGAGCAGGCGGTGACCAGGCAGCGGTCGGGCATCAGCACCGCCTTCGACGAGCTGTCCGACCTCGCGGCCGCGCGCCGCGATCAGATCGTCGCGCACGTGCGCGCCGCGATCGGGCTCACCGAGCAGCAGCGCGACCGGCTTGCCGCCTCGCTGCGGCGCATCTACGGCAAGGCGACCACGGTGCACATCCAGGTCGACCCGAATCTGCTGAGCGGAGTCGTGGTGCGCGTCGGTGACGACGTGATCGACGGCAGCGCCATCGGCCGACTGGAGAAGATGCGCCGGGCCCTGACCTAGCGCGCTTCCACCACCCCCGACATTCCAGACCCAGACAGCGAGAGCAGGAAGAACATGGCGGAGCTGACGATCTCCTCCGACGAGATCCGTAGCGCGATCGAGAGCTACACCCAGAGCTACACCCCCGAGACCTCCATCGAAGAAGTCGGTGTGGTCACCGACACCAGCGACGGCATCGCGCACGTCAGCGGCCTGCCCTCGGCAATGGCCAACGAGCTGCTCGAGTTCCCGGGCGGCGTGCTCGGCGTCGCGCTGAACCTCGAGGACCGTGAGATCGGTGCCGTCATCCTCGGCGAGTTCGCCGAGATCGAGGAGGGCCAGGAGGTCCGCCGGACCGGTGACGTGCTCTCGGTCCCGGTCGGCGACAAGTTCCTCGGCCGCGTGGTGAACCCGCTGGGCCAGCCGATCGACGGCCTCGGCGAGATCGAGTCCGAGGAACAGCGCGTGCTCGAGCTGCAGGCCGCGACCGTGCTGGAGCGTCAGCCGGTCGAGGAGCCGCTGGCCACCGGCATCACCGCGATCGACGCGCTGACCGCCATCGGCCGCGGCCAGCGTCAGCTGATCATCGGCGACCGCAAGACCGGCAAGACCGCGGTCTGCATCGACGCGATCCTGAACCAGAAGGCCAACTGGGAGACCGGCGACCCGACCAAGCAGGTGCGCTGCATCTACGTCGCCATCGGCCAGAAGGGCTCCACCATCGCGGGCGTGAAGGCCGCGCTGGAGCAGCACGGCGCGCTGGAGTACACCACCATCGTCGCCGCCCCGGCTTCCGACTCCGCCGGCTTCAAGTGGCTGGCCCCCTACACCGGTTCGGCCATCGGCCAGCACTGGATGTACCAGGGCAAGCACGTGCTCATCGTGTTCGACGACCTGACCAAGCAGGCCGAGGCCTACCGCGCCATCTCGCTGCTGCTGCGTCGCCCGCCGGGCCGCGAGGCCTACCCGGGTGACGTCTTCTACCTGCACTCCCGGCTGCTGGAGCGTTGCGCGAAGCTGTCCGACGAGCTGGGCGCGGGCTCGATGACCGGTCTGCCGATCATCGAGACCAAGGCCAACGACATCTCGGCGTTCATCCCCACCAACGTCATCTCGATCACCGATGGCCAGGTGTTCCTCGAGTCCGACCTGTTCAACAAGGGTGTCCGACCGGCGATCAACGTCGGTACCTCGGTCTCCCGCGTCGGTGGCGCCGCTCAGACCAAGGGCATGAAGAAGGTGGCGGGCTCGCTGCGTCTGGAACTGGCGCAGTACCGCGAGCTGGAGGCGTTCTCCGCGTTCGCCTCCGACCTCGACGCGGCTTCGCTGGCGCAGCTCGAGCGCGGCGCCCGCTGGGTCGAACTGCTCAAGCAGGACCAGTACTCGCCGGTGCCGGTCGAGGACCAGATCATCTCGATCTACCTGGTCGACCGCGGCCACTACGACTCGGTCCCGGTCGGTGACATCCGCCGCTTCAACGCCGAGCTGCTGGAGGAGCTGCACCGCAGCGCCGCCGACGCGTTCAAGGCCATCGAGGGCGGCAAGGTGCTCGACGGCGAGGCGGCCGAGCAGGTCGAGGCGGCCACCAAGAAGTTCCTGGGGACCTTCCTCACCTCCGACGGCACTCCCGTGGTGAACGAGGCCGAGGCGGGCCAGCTCGACCACGAAGAGGTCGAGTCGCTGTCGGTGACCCGCAAGCACGTCGAGAAGTAACGCGAGCCGGCAAATGCGCTATTCGATCCGCGGCATACGCGACGGGCACGAAGGAGGAAGCGTGCGCGACCTCCTCGTGCTCGGCGTACGCCGTCAATCCCACGCAGCGAATGAAGGGAGTGTGAACCGCTGATGGCAAGCTTGCGTGAATTGCGCTCCCGCATTCGTGGTGTGAATTCGATCAAGAAGATCACCAAGGCCCAAGAGCTGATCGCGACCTCGCGAATCTCCAAGGCTCAGGCCAGGGTCGCGGCCGCGAAGCCGTACGCGGAGGAGATCACCAAGGTCCTCAGCGAGCTGGCGAGCGCGTCGAAGAACCTCTCGCATCCGCTGCTGACCGAGCGCGCCAACCCGCGCCGGGCGGCCGTGCTGGTGATCACCAGTGACAGCGGCATGTGCGGTGGCTACAACTCGAACGTGCTCAAGCGTGCCGAAGAGCTGATGACCACCCTGCGTGACGAGGGCAAAGAGCCGGTGCTCTACGTGATGGGCAACAAGGGCCTGACCTACTACGCCTTCCGCAACCGCTCGTACGTGTCGGCGTGGACCGGGTTCTCGCAGCAGCCGAAGTATTCCGATGCTTCGTCCGCCTGCCACCACCTGGTCGACGCCTTCATGGCCGGCTCCGACGGAGCGGTGCCCGCTCCGAACGGGACGGGTGACATCGCAGGCGTCGATGAGCTGCACGTCGTGTACACCCGCTTCGTCTCGATGCTGACGCAGAGCCCTGAGGTGCGCCGACTGGCGCCGATCCAGGTGAGCTACGTCGACGAGAACTTCGACCTGGGTGAGGACATCGTGTCGGATTCGCCGACGGCGGACGTCCACGCGCAGTACGAATTCGAGCCCGACGCCGATGTGCTGCTGGCGGCGCTGCTGCCGAAGTATGTCAATACGCGCATCTACGCGTCGTTGCTCGAGGCAGCGGCATCCGAGTCAGCGGCTCGGCGCACCGCAATGAAGGCCGCCACCGACAACGCCAACGAACTCGCGAGTGTGCTCCAGCGCGAGGCCAACTCGGTGCGTCAGGCCCAGATCACGCAGGAAATCAGCGAAATCGTCGGCGGCGTGAACGCGCTGGCGTCGAGCTCGGACCGCGACTGAGCGCCACACGCGGCCTGAGCGACGGGCACGTAGTAAGGCCCCCGAAGGCCGCACATCGACACGGAGAGAACCAACACCAATGACCGCAGCTGTCACCCAAGACAACACGAGCCGGACCGGCGGCGCCGCAGGCCGCGTCGTCCGGGTCATCGGCCCCGTCGTGGACGTCGAGTTCCCGCGCGGAGCCATTCCCGAGCTGTTCAACGCTCTGCACGCCGAGATCGCCCTGACCTCGGTGGCCAAGACCCTGACCCTGGAGGTCGCCCAGCACCTCGGCGACGGCATCGTGCGCACCATCTCGATGCAGCCGACCGACGGCCTGGTCCGCGGCGCCACCGTCACCGACACCGGCAAGCCGATCTCGGTGCCCGTCGGCGACGTGGTCAAGGGCCACGTCTTCAACGCGCTGGGCGACTGCCTGGACACCCCCGGCCTGGGCCGCGACGGCGAGCAGTGGGGCATCCACCGCAAGCCGCCGTCGTTCGACCAGCTCGAGGGCAAGACCGAGCTGCTCGAAACGGGCATCAAGGTCATCGACCTGCTCACCCCGTACGTGAAGGGTGGCAAGATCGGTCTGTTCGGTGGCGCCGGTGTCGGCAAGACCGTTCTGATCCAGGAGATGATCACCCGTATCGCGCGGGAGTTCTCCGGCACCTCCGTGTTCGCCGGTGTCGGTGAGCGCACCCGTGAGGGCACCGACCTGCACCTGGAGATGGAGGAGATGGGCGTCCTCCAGGACACCGCCCTCGTCTTCGGCCAGATGGACGAGCCGCCGGGCACCCGTATGCGCGTCGCCCTCTCGGCGCTGACCATGGCCGAGTACTTCCGCGACGTGCAGCACCAGGACGTGCTGCTGTTCATCGACAACATCTTCCGGTTCACCCAGGCCGGTTCCGAGGTGTCGACCCTGCTCGGCCGCATGCCCTCCGCCGTCGGTTACCAGCCCACGCTGGCCGACGAGATGGGTGAGCTGCAGGAGCGCATCACCTCGACCCGTGGTCGGTCCATCACCTCGCTGCAGGCCATCTACGTGCCCGCCGACGACTACACCGACCCTGCGCCGGCGACCACCT
This sequence comes from Nocardia sp. NPDC041819, assembly GCF_055590505.1. NCBI lineage: Bacteria > Bacillati > Actinomycetota > Actinomycetes > Mycobacteriales > Nocardiaceae > Nocardia > Nocardia sp. NPDC041819. The sequence goes on from NZ_JBVJAP010000016.1 coordinate 140,380, forward strand.
TCGCCCACCTCGACGCGACGACCGAGCTCTCCCGCCCGATCTCGCAGAAGGGCATCTACCCGGCCGTCGATCCGCTGACCTCGACCTCGCGCATCCTGGAGGCCTCGATCGTCGGCGACCGGCACTTCCGGGTCGCCAACGAGGTGAAGCGGATCCTGCAGAAGTACAAGGAACTGCAGGACATCATCGCCATCCTCGGTATGGACGAACTGTCCGAGGAGGACAAGGTCCTCGTCGGCCGCGCCCGTCGTCTGGAGAAGTTCCTCGGCCAGAACTTCATCGTGGCCGAGAAGTTCACCGGTCAGCCGGGTTCGGTCGTGCCGCTGGAGCAGACCATCGACGACTTCGACCGCGTCTGCAAGGGTGAGTTCGACAGCTACCCCGAGCAGGCCTTCAACAGCTGCGGTGGTCTCGACGATGTCGAGAAGGCCGCCAAGAAGATCCTCGGAAAGTAGTCACCGATGGCGGAAATGTCAGTCGATCTCGTCGCGGTCGAACGATTGCTCTGGTCCGGCCAGGCGACGTTCGTCAGCGCGCAGACCACCGAGGGCCAGATCGGCATCATGGCCGGCCACGAACCGTTGCTCGGCCAGCTGGTCGAGGGCGGCATCGTGACGATCGTGGACACCGACGGTCAGCGGGTCGTCGCCGCGGTGCACGGCGGCTTCTTCTCGGTGACCGCGAACTCGGTTCGGGTGCTGGCCGAGTCGGCGGAATTCGCCGACGAGGTGGACGTCGAGGAGGCCCGCCGGGTGCTGGCCGACTCCGACGCCAGCGAAGAGCAGCAGAAGGCGGCTCAGGCCCGCGTGCGCGCGGTCGAACAGACGGCGAACGCGTAGTTACAACCTGTTTTCGAGCACGACTGCTGTCGGCGGTGAAGAGTCCCTTCACCGCCGACAGCGTCTTTCAGGCGAGTCGGACACGGCCGGGCCATTTGTAAACTCGGTGCCGTGGTTGAATGACCGCACGCGGTGTGAACATCAGGCTCGCCGAGCGGAGGTCCGCGTCACCACGAAGGGCCTGCGAACACCCGCCAATCGAATGCCGTGTGGACCACACGGCGGCCTCGCGAAGGGACGAACAGCATTGCAAACCGGGATGGTTCTCCTGATCATTCTGGTGCTCACGCTCGTGTTCCTCGCGCTTGCCTCGACTTACCGCCTCATCATGTTGCGGCGCGGCGGAACCGCCGCGATCCTGCGTGTCCTGCCCGCCCGCGGCGGTCAAGGATGGCGCCACGGATTGATCCGCTACGACGAGGACCGTCTGGTCTTCTTCAAACTCACCAGCCTCAAACTCGGCCCGGACTCCGCCATTCGGCGGCAGGGCATCGAGATCGGTGATCGCCGGGGTCCGCGCGGCGACGAGTACGACATCATGACCGACGACATCGCCGTGATCGCGGTGTCGGACCGCTCGGGCGACTTCGAACTCGCCTTGGATCGCGATTCCCTGACCGCGTTCCTGTCCTGGGTGGAATCCCGCCCGTCCGATCGCACGCGGCGGATGCCGGGTCTGTAGCCCACGGCTCTCGGCGGACCCGGTCCGGCCGCGCCCGCTAGGGTTGTGCTGTGAGCGTGCATTTGACCCGGATCTACACCCGGACCGGCGATGACGGGACCACGGGATTGAGCGACTTCTCCCGGGTCGCGAAGACCGACCCACGCTTGGTGGCCTACGCCGACTGCGATGAGACGAACGCCGCCATCGGTGTGGCGATCGCCCTCGGTGGGCCCGACGAGACGATGCTCACGGTACTGCGGCAGATACAGAACGATTTGTTCGACGCAGGCGCGGACCTCTCCACACCCGTCGTGGCGGAGCCGAAGTACCCGCCGCTGCGGGTCACTCAGCCCTACATCGATCGGCTCGAAGCATGGTGCGACGAGTTCAACACCGCGTTGCCCGCGCTCGATTCGTTCATCCTGCCTGGCGGTACGCCGCTGGCCGCCCTGTTGCACACCGCCCGGACGGTCGCGCGCCGAGCGGAGCGCTCGGCGTGGGCGGCGATCGAGGCGCACCCGGAGGACACCGAGGTGCTGCCCGCCAAGTACCTCAATCGCCTCTCGGACCTGCTGTTCATCCTGAGCCGGGTGGCCAATCCCGGCGGCGATATCCTGTGGAAGCCCGGCGGGGAACCGCCGGGCGCCTGATCGCGTAGGACCGCAGGCGAGTACCCGGGCGATCACGGGGTATTGCCGGCAAGGCGTCGGGACCACCCCGTCGACCACAGCACGCGCCCATCTCGCGGCACTCGCTCCAACGGCGAAAACGTCCGGAGGCGAGGGGAGTCGTGGAGAGGCGGCACCGTAGTGCGCCGCCCCAACTATCCTTGCACCAACAGTGCGCCGAATACGCGGAGAGGCGGCATGGAACGGTTTTTGGTTACCGGCGGAAATCGACTCGTCGGTGAGGTCACAGTGGGGGGCGCCAAGAACAGCGTCCTCAAACTGATGGCCGCTGCGCTGCTCGCCGAGGGCACCACCACGATCACGAACTGCCCGGACATCCTCGACGTGCCGCTGATGGGCGATGTGCTGCGCGGCCTCGGCTGCGACGTGGCCATCGACGGCGGGACGGTGTCCATCACCACGCCCGCCGAACCGAAGTACCACGCGGATTTCCCCGCGGTGACGCAGTTCCGCGCATCGGTGTGCGTGCTGGGTCCGCTGATGGCGCGGTGCAAGCGCGCCGTCGTCGCACTGCCCGGCGGTGACGCCATCGGCTCCCGCCCGCTCGACATGCATCAGGCCGGCCTGCGCCTGCTCGGCGCGACCAGCGAGATCGAGCACGGTTGCGTGGTGGCCAAGGCCGACGAGCTGCAAGGCGCCCGGATCCGGCTCGACTTCCCCTCGGTCGGCGCGACCGAGAACATCCTCATGGCGGCGGTGCTGGCCGAGGGCGAGACGGTGATCGACAACGCCGCGCGCGAACCGGACATCGTCGACCTGTGCAACATGCTCGTCCGGATGGGGGCGCGGATCAGCGGCGCGGGCACCTCGGTGCTCACCATCCAGGGCGTCGAGCGTCTCGCGCCGACCACCCACCGCGTCATCGGTGACCGCATTGTGGCCGCGACGTGGGGCATCGCCGCCGCGATGACCCTCGGCGACATCCGCGTCACGGGCGTGAACCCCAAGCATCTGTCGCTGGTGCTCGACAAGCTGCGGTCCGCGGGGGCGCGCATCTCGTTCGAGCAGGACGGCTTCCGGGTAGTTCAGGCCGAGCGGCCGCGCGCGGTGAACTTCTCGACCCTGCCGTTCCCAGGTTTCCCGACCGACTTGCAGCCGATGGCCATCGGGCTGGCGTCCATCGCGGACGGAACCTCGATGATCACCGAGAACATCTTCGAGGCGCGCTTCCGGTTCGTGGAAGAGATGATCCGGCTCGGCGCCGACGCGCGCACCGATGGGCACCACGCGGTGGTGCGCGGGATTCCTCGGTTGTCGAGTGCTCCGGTGTGGTCCTCGGACATCCGGGCCGGCGCGGGTCTGGTCCTCGCGGGCTTGGTCGCCGACGGGACCACCGAAGTGCACGACGTCTTCCATATCGATCGCGGGTATCCGAATTTCGTCGAGCAGCTGCAGGAGCTGGGCGGCGATGTCACGCGCGTCGGCGCCGCGGATTGAGCGCTCGCGCCCATCCCGATGGGCACGAGTTATCGAGCGTTTCCCTGAAAACGCGTGATGACCAGGGGATTTGACATCGTGCACGCAGACACGTAACTTATTCCAAGTCAGAGCGACACGGACACCGACCCGGGGCCCAGGAGCTGAGCGGAAACGCTGAGCTGGAGGCCAGGGAAACGAGGTAGGACGAGGAGCGCCTGGCGATCACATGGCTCGGCCGCGGACCCAGTTTGCAACTGGGTTCACCACTGAGCTAAGCTTGAAAAGTTGCCTCACTGAAGTTCCGAGAATGTTCGGGTTGGATGTGTGTGCGTGTGTTCTTTGAGAACTCAATAGTGTGTCGATGA
>NZ_JBVJAP010000017.1:0-128617 GCF_055590505.1 Nocardia sp. NPDC041819
AGATCATCCAGCGCCGCCTCACCACGACCGGCCACCGGCGTACCGATCGCGATATCGCGCGTATTCGACAACCGCGCCAGCAACACCGCCAACGCGGCGTGCACCACCATGAACAACGTCGAGTTATGTTTCTGCGCGACCTGGTTCAACGCGGCGTGCACATCGGCATCGATTTCGAAACCGAGCGTGGCGCCGTGATGGGAAGCCACCGCCGGACGCGCCCGATCCGCGGGCAGTTCCAACTGGTCGGGTAGCCCCGCCAACGATTCCCGCCAGAACCCGATCTGTTGTGCGAGCACGGATTCCGGATCGTCCTCTTCGCCCAGGATCTCCCGCTGCCACAGTGTGAAATCGGCGTACTGCACTTCCAACGCCGACCACTCCGGTGCGCCACCACCCATCCGCTCGACGTAAGCGCTCATCAGATCCCGCGTCAACGGGCCCATCGAGAACCCGTCCCCCGCGATGTGATGCACCACGCACACCAGCACGTGCTCGGTCCGGCTCAACTCGATCAACCGCACCCGCACCGGCGGGGCCGCCGTCACGTCGAAACCCTCACCGACCGCCGCGGCCACCAGCGCGGGCACCTCGGACTCTTCGGCCCGCTCCACCACCAGCTCCGGCATTGCGCGCGCATCCCCCACCGGCAACACCAACTGGAAACCCTCACCATCCACATCCGGATACACCGTGCGCAGCACCTCGTGCCGCTCGGCCAGATCCCCCACCGCCGCCCGCAACGCCGCCACATCCAACCGTCCCGACAACCGCACAGCGACCGGGATATTGTTCACCCCGCTCGCGGGATCGAACCGGTTCAAAAACCACATCCGCTGCTGGGCATACGACAACGGCACCCGCTCCGGACGCGGCCACGCCCGCAACGCCTGCCCCGCCACCGACCCCGCATGCTGCTCGACCCGCGCCGCCAACCCCGCCACCGTCGTGGCCTCGAACAACAACTGCACCGGCACCCGCACATCCAGCGCGGAACCGATCCGCGCGGCCGCCTGCGCCGCCAGCAGCGAATTACCACCCAACTCGAAGAAATCGTCGTCCGCACCCACGCGCCCGTCCTCCTCGGGCACCAGCAACGCCGCGAACACCCCCGCGACGATCTCCTCCACCGGCGTCGAAGGCGCACGGAACGCCCGCGCGGCGAACACCGGCTCCGGCAACGCCGCCCGATCCAACTTCCCCACCGGCGTCAACGGAATCTCTTCCAACACCATGATCGACGCCGGAATCATGTAGGCGGGCAACGACTGAGAGATGAAGTCGACGAGTTCGGTGGTGTCGAAGTCGATCCCGATACCCGCCGCGTCGACCGTGGCCGCTTCGGGCAGCACGTAGGACACCAACATGGTGGTCCCGTTCGGTTGCCGTTTGCCCAAGGTCACCGCGAACTCGACATCCGGATGGCGGCTCAGCGCGTCATCGATCTCGCCCAGTTCGACGCGGAAGCCACGAACCTTCACCTGGAAGTCCGAACGCCCCAAGACCTCGATGCCACCCGAGCTCAGACGACGCGCCAGATCGCCGGTCAGGTACATGCGCGACCCAGGACTACCGGCCTCACCGCCGAACGGGTTGGCCACGAAGCGTGCCGCGGTGAGACCTCGCCGGTCCAGATAACCCTGCGCCAGCGCGGGACCCGACAGATACAGCTCGCCGATCACGCCGGCCGGAGCCGGGCGCAAGCGGGAATCCAGCACGAACAAGCCGAAGCCGGGTATCGCGCTGCCGATGGTGACCGTCTCACCCGGCACGAGCGGCGCGCTGCTGGTCGCGATGACGGTGGCCTCGGTGGGGCCGTAACCGTTGATCATCGCGCGGCCGTCACCGGCCCACCGGTTCACCAGGTGGGGGCCGAACCTGTCGCCGATGACCATGACGACGCGCAGGTCCGTCAGGCCCGCGGGGTCCACCGATTCCAGCGCACCGGGAGTGATGAGCATGTGCGTGACGCGTTCGCGCCGAAGCAGATCGGCGAGTTCGAACCCGCCGAACACCGTCGGCGGGGCGATGACCAGGGTTGATCCGGTGGCGAAGGCGAGCAGCAGTTCCAGCACCGACACGTCGAAGTTCGGCGAGCAGATGTGCATCACCCGCGAGCCTTCCGTGACGTCGTAGCGCTCGCGTTCGGACGCCACCATCGCGCCCAGTCCGGAATGGGTGACCACGACACCCTTGGGTCGGCCGGTCGAACCGGAGGTGAAGATGACATAGGCGGGGTGCTGCTCGGTGAGCAGCCGCACCCGATCGGTGTACGAGACCGGGTGCGCCGGCCACCGCCCGATCCGCTCCTGGTCTTGCGGATCGTCGAGTTCGATCCAGGGGAGGGAGGTGCCGAGCGCCTCGCGGTAGGCGGAAGTGGTCAGGCCGAGCGCTGCTCCGGAATCGGACACCATGTAGGCGATCCGGTCGGGCGGATAGGTGGGATCGATCGGCACATAGGCGGCGCCCGTCTTGGCGATCGCCCATACCGACAGCACCGACTCGAGCGAGCGCCGTATGCCGATGGCCACCACGTCGCCGGGGCCCAGTCCTCGGTCGATCAACTCCCGCGCCAGCCGAGACGACGATTCGTCGAGCTGCCGGTAGGTCAGCTGCACGGTGTCGGCGGGATCACCGGTCGGAGAGAACCGGATCGCCACCGTGTCAGCGGCGGATTCGACCGCGGCGGTGAGCAGTTGCCCGAAGAGGGGAGCGCCGGAGCGGCGACGGCGATTTCCACGCGCAGAACGGCGATCCATCTTCATTCCCGTACTCTCTCCTTCAGGCGGCGCCGGTTCTCACACCGAACACCCTCGATCCGACCCACAACCTCGCTACTTGCTCGCAATGGTGTCGCAGACACACTGGTAGCCCTCTCGCGAGAAGCCCAGAGTGCCTGCCCCCGCCCGGACAGTACACAGCCGGTGACCTGCCTACGGCACGGCATACGGCAGCGCCGGGCGAATTATGCTGCGTCTCACATCTTTCGCCGACCAGGCGCTCCAGTCCAGTGCCGCCGCACCCCCGCGGCCCTCGGCCTGCTTGCTCTCCAGCTCGCGAGGCCCGGTCTCGGCGGCGCGGGTCCGCCTAGCTTGCCATTCCGAGAAGGCAAGCGCAGCAAGCGATCTCAGTGACATCGATGGCGCATGGGCGGGTCGGCGGTCGTGTCAGGGACGCGGTGATCCCTCGGCTGTATCGAGAGCGGTTGCCGTCCGCGGCGTCAGGGGAATGTGCAAGCGGGACCGCCGCCGGAACTGTCGACGTACCCGGCGCGCAGCATGCGCAGCAATCGGCACAGCGCCTGGGTGGCGGATCCGGTGGACGCCGACCCGGTCTCCGCGATGGGCGCCTGCTGTTCGAGCGGCGCGGCGGACGCGGTCGACAGCGGAGCGAGGAGTGTGGCCGTCACGAGGAGGCTCGTGGTGATCGCCTTCATGGGCACGAGTATTCGGCGAACTCCTGCGCGTCGCACGACCCCATTCATCGGGGCGCACCACACGCCGTCCACGCGATCCCGCTGCGCGGGTGGCGCCGTTACCGCCGTCCCAGCGGATACAACGACCAGTCCGTCGCCTCGATCGGCACCGCCGCGGCGGGTCGGTCCATCCGGCTCGTCTTGGATCCTGTGGTGAATTCGGGATCGGTCCCCATGATGACGCGCCCTTCGTTGTTGACCAGCACCACCCGCCGGTCATATGCCCGGAAGCGTGGCAGCAGAATCTCCTCGATCGAGGCGACCGGGACGTCCGCACCGGCGATTCCGAGGAAAGTTCCCGAGGTGATCGTGACCGGTACCGCGAAGGTGCAGACGTACTGATCGGTGCACGCGTAATCGAGACACGGCCCATGCGCCCAGCGGCGGCCCTGCTCACGCGGTATCGCGAACCATTCCATTCCGGTGTAGTCGTAGAAGTATTCGCTGTGGGGATTCAATTCCAGCACCAGGCGTTGCGGCCTGCGCTGTGCGTCCAGCAACCACCACTCCAAGTACCGCGGGCGGTCGGAGAGAATGCCGTCGGCCATCACTACGCCCGCGCTTTCGAGCAGCTTCCCGCGCCGCTCGAGTTCGCCGACGATGGTCTCGCGCAGAAGTGCCAAGTCGGCCGATCGGGGGGCGAGCTGTCGCTCTCCGAGCAAGGCTTCCCACAGTGTGGCCAGCTCGGACCCGATGATTCCCAGCGACTGGTATATCTCCTCGGCCAGCTCCGTGACCGCCGAAGCGAGCGACTCGACGGTCACCGGGGCGGCATCTTCATCGGTGTCCCTCATGGATCAACTGAGCTCCAAGCGAAGGGCGACGAGGCGGCGGATACGTGATTCGGTCTGTGATTCTGCCAGTTCTCTCGCCCGGATATCGTCTTCTCTTTCGATCGCGTCCACCAAGTCGCGGTGAGCGGTGGCCTCGGCCGCCGGATCCAGTTCCAGCCCGGGCAGCCAGAGCAGTGCGGAGAGTTCGGCTTGCAGAGCGACCTGGGCACGCGTCAATCGGGTGGATTGTGCGCACACCGCCATTTCGATATGAAAGCGGCTGTCGGCCCGGCGCGCCGAAATGGGTTCGCTGCTGCCCTCCAGTCGGTCGGCCAAGGACCGGAGCCGGGCGATATCGGCCCGCAGTCCGCGGCGTGCCGCGAATACGGCGGCCGCGCCGGTGACGGCGAAGTGTTCGTCCCCCAGATCGCGCAATTCCTGGATGCTCATCTGCTGCAACTTCGCCAGGGACGTGCTCTCCAAGGCCTCCGCGGCGCCTTGGATGAAACTGCCACCGCCGCGTCCGCGCTTGGTGTGCACGATGCCGCGTTGCCGGAGAACGGCCAGCGCCTCCCGCAGGGTCATCGTCGACACGCCCAATTGGCTGGCCAGTTCGGTCTCACTCGGTAACTGCTGGCCGTCGACCATCAGGCCGAGGCCGATGGCGGCACACAGTCGCTGCACCACGGCCTCGGTTTTCGGACCGCCACCCTCGAGCGGTGACAGCACGGCGCCGAGAGCGGACAACCCGGCGCTCTCCCGCTTGGACAACGCGACTCCTCGATGGGATGTAGATCGATCCTAGTCAACGAACACTTGAAACATGAAGTCTGAGATTAGAGGTACCGGCCGCCGAATGCCCGGCTCGACACGGGAGCGGACGTACGCGAGCAGCGGCAGTTGCGCCCCGGCATTGAACTATGACCTCTAATGTCTTATGTTAATCGACAGTGGAACTGGCCGCAGAGGCGCCCGGACCCACGGGCGTCGCGATCGGAGTGGGATTTTCTTCATGTCGGAGAGCCGGAGCAGTCATAGCGAGCGACCACGGTGGCGTGTCCGCTGCCGTGGCGGGTCGGCGGCCGAGACGACGGTGTCACCGCTGGCAGACCATGCGGGCGAGCACCAACGCGGTGCGCGGCGTCAGGGTGTCGGCGATGGATGACGTGCGCCATACGGAAGTCGACGGTGTACGGGTGACCTGGCGTTTCGTGCGGCACCATCTGATCGCGATCGTCGCCGTGGACAACACCTGCGATGCTTCGCCCGTCGTCTCCTTCAGTCCCGAGAATTACCCCGACCTCGCGGGGGCACGAGAACTTCTCCCGGAGCTGGCGAGGCTGTGGGACGCGGTGCGCCGGGAGTTCTGGGCGAAACTCATCCCGCCGCTGCCCATGGCGACCGGGCAGCAGGCGTGGGCATGACGCCCGCCGAGCGGCCATGACCCGATGCGGCGGCACGCCCGGCGGTGTCGCCGGGCGTGCCGCTCGGTACCTACGCGGACCGGATCTCAGTCCCGCGTGATGGCCCCGTCCACGCGCCGCCAGATGCCGAGCGGGTTGTCCGCGCGGATCTCGTCGGCGAGAAGGTCATCGGGGACGTTCTGGTAGGCGACCGGGCGCAGGAAGCGTTCGATGGCGCGGCTGCCGACGGAGGTGGTCGCGGGCGCGCTGGTCGCGGGGAACGGGCCGCCGTGGACCACCGCGTGGCCGACCTCCACTCCGGTGGGCCAGCCGTCGAAGAGCACCCGGCCCGCGATCAGTTCGAGCTTGCCGAGCAGGGCTCCGGCGAGTTCGCGATCGGACGGCGCGGCGTGCACCGTCGCGGTGAGCTGGCCCTCTAGCCCGTCGACCAGGGCGGCGAACTGCTCCTCGCCGGTCACCCGGACGACGATCGAGGCGGGCCCGAACACTTCCTCTTGAAGGTCCCGGTCGGCCAGAAACCGCTCACCGGTGGTGACGAACAGCTGGGGCACGCCGGTGCACACGGCCCCGGCGTCGGTGCCCGTCGCGACCGTGCGTACGGCTTCGGTGGCGGCCAAGCGGCGTACCCCGGTGGCGAACGCGGACGCGATGCCCGGGTTCAGCATCGGTGCACCGGAGGCGGCGGTGACCGCCGCGCTCGCCACATCGACGAAGTCGTCGGCGCCGGGGCCATCGGCCAGGAAGACCAGGCCGGGGCTGGTGCACAGCTGCCCGACGCCGGTGGTGAGCGAGGCGACGAATTCGGCGCCCAGTCGCGCGCCGCGCTCGGCCAGGGCTCCTGGCAGCACGAACACCGGATTGACGCTCGACATCTCGGCGAAGACCGGGATGGGCACCGGCCGCGCCGCGGCGGCCGCGACGAGCGCGAGCCCGGCGCGCCGCGAGCCGGTGAAGCCGACCGCCCGGATCCGTGGGTCGCGCACCAGCGCCAAGCCGGCGTCCACGCCGCCGTGGATCAGCGAGAAGGTGCCCTCGGGTAGGTCGTGTGCGCGTACGGCCGCGCGCACCGCCCGGCCCACCAGTTCGGAGGTGCCCGGATGCGCGGGGTGCGCCTTGACCACCACGGGCGCGCCCGCCGCAAGGGCGGAGGCGGTGTCGCCACCGGCCACCGAGAAGGCGAGGGGAAAGTTGCTCGCCGCGAACACCGCGACCGGTCCGAGCGGGATCCGGCGTTGCCGCAGATCGGGTTTCGGCAGCGGACTGCGCCGCGGGTCGGGCCGGTCCCAGCGGGCGCCGGTCCAGCTGCCCTCGCGCACCACTTCGGCGAAGAGCCGCAACTGGCCGGTGGTGCGCCCGATCTCGGAGCGCACCCGGGTCTCGGGCAGCCCGGTCTCGGCGATCACCCGGTCGACGAGGACATCGCCCAGTGCCTCGATCTCCCGCGCGATGCTGTCCAGGAACGCCGCGCGCGGGCCGAAGCCGGTGTGCCGGTAGGACTCGAAGGCAGCCGCGGCCAGTCCGGCGGCACGGGCGACCGTCGCGTCGTCGGCTTCGCGGTACACCGGGCCGAGGTCGGCGCCGGTCGCCGGGTCGGTCGCGTGGAACGGCCCGGTGGCGCCCGGGACGTCCGTGGCGCCCACCAGGTTGGCGCCCGTCAAAGGCGCGGCATCGGTGCGTGCGGCGGTCATCAGCTCACCTTCTTCACGAGGTCGGCCAGCTCGGCGAGTTCGACGTCGTCGAGGTCGGTCAACGGGCTGCGCACCGGGCCTGCCGGACGCCCGATCACCTTCATGCCCGCTTTGATGATGCTGACCGCATAGCCCGGCTTGCGATTGCGCAGGTCACAATAGGGGATCACGAAGTCGTTGAGCGCGGTGCGCACGAACTCGGTGTCGCCGCCGCGCAGCGCCCGGTAGAAGGCGAGCGCGAATTCCGGCACGAAGTTGTAGATCGCCGAGGAGTAGGTCGTCACGCCGAGGGCCAGGTACGGCAGGGCGAACATCTCCGCGGTCGGCAGGCCGCCCACGTAGGTGAGCCGGTCGCCCAGGGCGGCGTAGATGCGGGTCATCTGCTCGATGTTCCCGATGCCGTCCTTGAATCCGATCAGGTTCGGGCACCGGTCGGCGAGTTCGGCGACGGCGCTCTCGGTGTAGGCGGCATTGGCCCGCGAGTAGATGATCACGCCGAGGTCGGTGGCCGCGCACACCTGCCGGACATGGGCGACCAGTCCTTCCTGGCTCGCCTCGGTGAGATAGGGCGGCAGCAGCAGGATTCCGTGCGCACCCGCCCGTTGCGCCGCCCGCGCCATCTCCACCGCGGTGGCGGTGCCGTACCCGGCGGGTGCGATGACCGGCAGTCCCTCCGGCGCTTCGGCTACCGCGGCGGAGACCACCTGCTCCACCTCGGCGGGGGTGAGCGAGAAGAACTCGCCGGTGCCGCCCGCGGCGAAGAGGCCGGACGCGTCGTAGCCGCCGAGCCAGGCGATGTTCTCCCGATAGGCGGCCTCGTCGAACGAGCCGTCGGCGCGCAGATGGGTGACCGGAAAGGACAACAGTCCGGAGCCGAGCTTCCGGGCGATGTCCTGCGGTGCGGCAGTGGTCATGGGGGCTCTCCTGTTCGATGGGCCGGCTGAGCCCACCCTAGGAACGATTTATGATTCACGTCCAACACTGTTTGCATATCTTTCAATACAAGGTCGGTATCGAATGTTCACCTTCGTGCAGCTCACCCACTTCGTGGCCGTCGCCGAGGAACTGCACTTCGGGCGCGCGGCGGAACGGCTCCGGATGACGCAGCCGCCGCTGAGCAGGCAGATCCAGCTGCTGGAGAAGGAGGTGGGCGCGGAACTCTTCGATCGTGCCAATCGCACCGTCCGCCTCACCCGCGCCGGTCAGGCCTTCCTGGTGGACGCACGCCGCCTGTTGCAGCAGGCCGAGCGCGCGGCGCTGGCGGTGCGCCGGGTGTCGGCGGGCACCGGCGGTGTGCTGCGGGTGGGTTTCACCGGCGCCAGCGTGCACTCCGGCCTGCCCCTGGTGCTGTCGACCGCGCGTTCGCTGCTGCCGGATGTCGATGTGGAACTGCGCGAGCTGGTGACGATGGACCAGGTGGAGGCGCTCTCGGAGGGATCGCTGGATCTGGGCATGGTGCGCCCGCCGATCACCCGGCCCGATCTGGCCACCCGCACCTTCGTGCGCGAGGGCTTGATCGCCGCGTTGCCCGGTGGTCATCCGCTCGCCGGCTCGGCCGAGCCCTTGCCGGTCACGGCATTGCACGGCGCGGACATGGTCATGCACGCCCCCGTCGAAGCACGCTACTTCCACCAACTGGTGACCAGCGTGCTGCACGCCGCGGCGGTGGTGCCGGTGGTGACCCAGTACATGACCCAGGTGCACAGCATCCTTGCCCTGGTCGACCTGGGTTGGGGCGTGGCGCTCGTGCCCGAGTCGGCGGCGGGCATGCGGTTCGACAATGTCCGGTATCGGCCACTGTCCGGCGTCGCCAAGGTGGTCGAGCTCGATCTCGTGTGGCCGCGGGACCACGAGAACCCGGCGCTGGCCCGCCTGCTCGCGGGGCTGGCGCAACAGCACGAGACGCCGTCCGATACCTTTCCTGTATCGATTCATCCGTAAATGGTGTTGGACGGGAATCGTGCCTGCTCTCTAAGTTCGGTGCTGTGAGGCGAGTCACTCGCCCCGATGATCTCTTTCCCACAGCACCGTGGAGCGCGGTGGTGGTTCGACCGAAAGGAGTGGACGATGTCGTTCACTCGGCAGCCGACTGCGGAACTGGATGCGGCCGTATCGAAATTCTTTCGACGCGTCGTCCCGCTGTTCATCGTCATGTTGATCTGCAACCAGATAAACCGATCCAATATCGGCTACGCCCGCGAGTATCTCGAAGCGGACGTCGGCATCGGCGCCGCCGCGTACGGGTTCGGCGCGGGCGTGTTCTTCATCGCCTACGCGCTGTTCGAATTGCCGAGCAACGTGATGATGGAAAAGTTCGGGGCGCGGATCTGGCTCACTCGGATCATGGTCAGCTGGGGGCTGATCTCCGCGGCGATGATGGTCGTGCAGAACGCCACGATGTTCTACGTCCTGCGCTTCCTGCTCGGTGCCGCGGAGGCGGGATTCTTCCCCGCGGTGATCTTCTACCTGGCCAAATGGCTGCCCAATAGCCACCGCGGCCGCGCCACCGCACTGTTCGTCGCCGGGTCGTCGATCGCGGCCGCGATCTCCGGGCCGCTGTCCGGTCCGCTGCTCTCGCTCGACGGCGGCGCGGGCCTGCACGGCTGGCAATGGATGTTCGGCCTCGAGGGAATGGTCTCGGTGATCGTCGGCTGTATCGCCTTCTTCTTTCTCGATTCCCGGATCGAAGACGCGAAATGGCTGACCGCGGGGGAGCGGAAAGCGCTGAGCGAAACCATCGCCGACGAGGAGATCGACAAGGCGGTCAATTCGGGTGTCGCGCACAAAGCGTCGCGCTGGCGCATGCTGGCCGATCCGAAGCTGCTGCTCTTCTGCTGGATCTACTTCGCCATCCAGCTCTCCATTTACGCCAACACCTTCTGGCTGCCCTCGATCGTCCGCCGCATCGACGGCGTGAACGACATCACCGTCGGCCTGCTCGCCTCCCTGCCGTGGATCTGCGCCGTGGTCGCCATGTACGTCTCGGCCCGGATCGGTGACCGCACCGGCAACCGGCGGCCGCTGCTGATCATCGCGCTGCTCACCGCGGCGGTCGGCACCTATCTGGCCGCGATCACCTCGCCGTGGCTCGCCCTGGTGTTCCTGTGCGTGGCGGCGATGGGCTTCAAGAGCGCGAGCCCGCTGTTCTGGTCCATCCCGCAGTCGGGACTGCACCCGCTGGTCCTGGCGCCGGCCATCGCCATCATCAACTCCCTGGGAAACCTCGGCGGGTTCGTCGCGCCCTACGGCTTCGGTCTGGTGAAGTCGGCCACCGGCGAGGTGACCTGGGGTCTGTACGCGCTGGCCGCCGCCTCCGTGCTCGCCGCGGCCTCGGTGCTGCTGTTGCGTGGTGCGCGCCCCACCGCCGACGACGCCGGTTCCCCCGCCGATACCACCGGCGACGCCGCCGATCGCGCACCGGTCGCCTTCCCGAACGCCCTCGCCGCTACCATCTCGGAGAATCGGTCATGACATCCTCGCCGCGTACTCCGCGCGTCACCGGCATGCGCGTCGTGCCGATCGCGGGCCACGACAGCATGCTGCTCAATCTCAGCGGCGCGCACGCGCCCTACTTCACCCGCAACCTGGTGATCCTCACCGATTCCGAGGGGCGCACCGGGGTGGGCGAGGTGCCCGGCGGTGAACGCATCCGCGCCACACTGACCGACGCCAGGGAATTGGTGCTCGGCCGCTCCGTCGGCGACTACCACGCGGTGCTCGGCGACATCCGCCGCACCTTCGCCGGTCGCGACGCGGGTGGGCGCGGCGGTCAGACGTTCGATTTGCGGGTCACCGTGCACGCCGTCACCGCCGTGGAATCCGCGCTGCTGGACCTGCTCGGACAGCACCTGGAGGTGCCGGTGGCCGCGCTGCTCGGCGACGGCGTGCAGCGCACCGCGGTGCCGGTGCTCGGTTACCTGTTCTTCGTCGGCGACCGCACCCGCACCGACCTGCCCTATCGATCCGGCGCCGACGAGCCCGCCGACGCCGATACCTGGCAGCGGCTGCGGCACGAGGCGGCGCTCACTCCGGACGCGGTGGTCGCGCTCGCCCGCGCCGCCCGCGAGCGTTACGGCTTCCGGGACTTCAAACTCAAGGGCGGGGTGCTGGCCGGGCGGGAGGAAGCCGCCGCCGTCCGCGCGCTCGCCGAGGAGTTCCCGGACGCGCGGATCACCCTGGACCCCAATGGCGGGTGGCTGCTGAGCGAGGCCGTGGAACTGTGCCGCGGACTCACCGATGTTCTCGCCTACGCCGAAGACCCGGTGGGCCCGGAGGGCTCCTACTCCGGTCGGGAGGTGATGGCGGAATTCAAGCGGGCGACCGGTCTGCCCACCGCCACCAACATGATCGCCACCGACTGGCGCGAACTCGGCCACACCGTGCGCGCGGGCGCGGTCGACATCCCGCTCGCCGACCCGCATTTCTGGACCATGGCGGGCTCGGTCCGCGTCGCCCAGTTGTGCGACGCGTGGGGGCTGACCTGGGGCTCGCACTCCAACAACCACTTCGATGTCTCCCTGGCGATGTTCACTCAGGTCGCCGCGGCCGCCCCCGGCGCCATCACCGCCATCGACACCCATTGGATCTGGCAGGACGGCCAGCGCATCACCCGCGACCCCTACCGCATCGCCGACGGCATGCTCACCTTGCCCGCGCGCCCGGGACTCGGCGTCGACCTCGATGACGAGCGGATCGACGCCGCCAACGAGCTCTACCACCGGGCCGGTCTCGGCGATCGCGACGACGCCGCGACCATGCAGTACCTCGTGCCGGGCTGGCGCTTCGACAGCAAGCGACCGGCGCTGGTGCGCTGAATTCGTCGCAGGGCCGCTCGGACACCGGATGTGAGGGGGTGTCCGAGCGGCCCTGCCGCGTCCGTCGAATTCCCTTGACGAACATGTGTTTCAAACCACGGCGAGGAGGCATTACCCCAGCGGACAAGCTCGACAAGGAGGTTCGGATGTCGGCTGGAGTATGGGCGATCATTGTCGTCATCGCCATTGTCGTCGTCGTGGCCATCATCGCCTTGCTGGTGTGGCCCGCGCTGCGCAGGCAGCGACTACGGCGCCGGTTCGGCCCGGAATACGACCGGACGGTCCAGGAACTCGAGGACCGCAAGACCGCCGAGCGGGAACTCGCCGAGCGCGAGCGCAGGCACTCGCAGTTGCGGTTACGCGATCTCTCGGACGACGAGAAACGGGTCTATTCCACCCGCTGGGTAGAGGTGCAGGAACGATTCATCGACGACCCCGCCGGGGCGCTGACCGAAGCCGACCGCCTCGTCACCACGATCATGTCAGAGCGCGGCTACCCCACGGAGAACTACGAGCAGCAGCTGGCGGATCTCTCCGTGGAGCACGCCGAGCCGCTGGGCCATTATCGCTCCGCGCACGATATCGCGACTCGGCCCGCGGGCGCCGCGGTGTCCACCGAGGATCGTCGCACGGCCATCGTGCACTACCGGGAACTGTTCGAAGACCTGGTCGGAGTGACCGATCAGGGGAAGAAGGACGTGAAATGATGAGTACCGAGTCCGAACGGCGGCCGTACAGCGTTGAGGCGGAAGGGGAGTCGGCGACGGCAGGGGAGACCCGCGACGAGTCGCAGTACGACAGGTCCGGCGAGGCCGAGCGTCGTCACGAAGCAGGCGCGGCGGGCGAATCCGCGGCAACGCGCCAGGATACCGGGCAGGCGGCGAACCCTGATCTGATCGACGAGGCCGGACGCGCACGGACCACCGACGCCGCGTCCGAGCCGAATCGGCCCGGTCCCGTGGCCCAGGAAGCGGAGTCGGCCCGCGGGAACGCTCCGGCAGGACAGCACGCCACCCGCGCCGAACACACCGAACTCGGCGACGATGCCGAGCGCGGCGGCATCGGGACGGCCGAACAAACCGCTTCACACGACTCGGGTACCGGCTCGGGCGTCACGCCGACCGCTGCCCCCGCGGCCGAAGAGCAGCCCGCGCCGCTGTTCGCCGACACCGACCTGGATCGCCTGCGCACCCAGTGGCGGGAGGCTCAGGTGACCTTCGTCGACGATCCGAGCGACGCCGTCGCCCGTGCGGACACACTGCTCAGCGACATCATCGACCAGATCACCGCCACCTACCAGCAGCGCAAACGCGAACTGGACGAGCGGCGCGGCGACACGTCCGACACCGAGGGGCTGCGGCAGGCGCTGCGCGGGTACCGGGCGTTCTTCGACCAGCTGCTCTCGATCGGCGGCTAGTCACGGAAGTCGTTGCCCATGAGTGTCTTCCGACTGGCCGGCGGAACGGTCGATCACGCGACGAACTGGGTCGCCCGGCAAGTGAAAGCGCGGGTTCCCACCGCGGACCCCTCCGATCGTGACCCGAAGTTCATCGCGGACACCATGGGCCTCGGCTGGCTCTTGGTGCGCCTCTACTTCCGGGCGGAGGTGCGCGGCCTGGAGCGGATTCCCGAGCAGGGGCCGGTGTTGCTGGTGAGCAACCACTCGGGCGGGAACGTCTCCCCGGAGGTGCTGGTGACGACCCTGGCCTTCGTCCGGCGTTTCGGCCCGCACCGGCCCTTCTTCCAGCTCGCCCATGACATGGTGATGGCCTACCCGGTGATCGGCTCGTTGCTGCGCCGCTTCGGCACTGTGAACGCCGACCCGGGCAACGCCGAACAGGCGCTGCGCGACGGCGCCGCCGTGCTGGTCTACCCAGGGGGCGACTGGGAGGTGCACCGCCCGACCTGGGAGGAGGACCGCGTCGACTTCGCCGGTCGCACCGGTTTTCTCCGCCTGGCCTGGAACGAGCGGGTTCCGATCGTGCCGGTGGTCAACATCGGTGCGCAGCAGACCCAGCTGGTGCTCACCCGCGGGGACCGGATCGCGCGCCTGTTGCGGCTGGACCGCATGCTGCGGCTGAAGGTGTTCCCCATTTCGATCGCTCTTCCGTGGGGGCTCGACGTCGGTGACCTCGCCGGGCATCTGCCGTTGCCCAGCAAGATCACCGTCGAGTTCCTGGACCCGATCGATCTGCGGGCGGTGTCGGGTCCCGAGCTCGATCCGAAGGCGGCCTACCAGCACGTCACCGGGATCATGCAAGAGGCGCTGACCAGGCTGGACGAGGAACGCAACTTGCCGATCGTCGGCTGAACGGATCCGTCCGCGCTATTCGCGGCCCCCGGCGATGCCTTTTATGATACCGTTCGTAACATATATTCCTGCGTGTGATGGAGGTCTCCCGTGCGCGACATCGCGCATGAACAGGTCGGATGGTTCGCCGCACCCGGCGCCGAGGGCGGCGGAGCGGCGCTCGACCAGGTAGCGATCATGACCGGCGCCGCCGGAGTGGTGGCCCTCGTCCTGCTGTGGGTCGGGTACCTGCACCGCACCCGCCGGATCAGTTGGCTGCAGCGGGTCGCCGATCGTCTCGGCCGACTGTTCAATCGCCCCGGATGGGTCGCCCTTCCGCTCGCGATGTTCCTCGCGACGATTCTGACCGCCTTGCTGGGGTTCATCTGGGATGTCAGCTTGCACGTGGGCAACGGCCGCGACAGCGGACCGCTGGCGAATCCGGCGCACTACTTCATCCTGGCGGGGTTGTTCTTCCTGTTCACCGCCGGGATGTCGGCGATCGTGCTGCCCCTCGACGAGAAGCCCGGCGCCGCGGCGGTACGAATCACCCGCACCTGGTACGCGCCCGTCGGCGGCATCCTCCTCGCGGGCGCCGGTCTCTACGCCTTGATCGGCTTCCCCCTCGACGACATCTGGCACCGGATCTTCGGGCAGGACGTCACGCTGTGGGGGCCGACGCATCTGATGCTCATCGGCGGCGCCGGTTTGTCGCTGGTCGGTGTGTTGCTGCTCGAATTCGAGGGCAGGCACAGCAGGCCCGAACCCGACCGAGCCGACGGCCGGTTGATGTGGCTGCTGCGGTCGTTCGCCTTCGGTGGCCTGCTCATCGGGCTCTCGGTGTTCCAGGTGGAATTCGACTTCGGCGTGCAGCAATTCCGGCTCGTGCTGCAACCGATGCTCATCGCCGCCGCGGCGGCCATCTCCCTGGTCGCCGCGCGCGCGAGCCTGGGGCCGTTCAGCACGCTGGTGGTGGTCGGCTTCGCCGCTCTGGTGCGGACCGTGGTGGCCGTGCTGGTCGGCGGTCCGATCATCGACGCGCCACGCAATGTCTTCCCGCTCTATCTGGGCTGTGCGGTCGTCGTGGAACTGCTCGCGCTGCTGCCGCTCACCCGGCGGCCGATCTGGTGGGGCGCGCTCTGCGGTCTGGGGATCGCGACCGTCGGGCTGTGGCTCGAATCGCTGTGGGTCGGTGCGATGTTCGTCAACCCCTGGCCGACCGCCATGTGGCCGGAACTGCTGGTGATGGCAGTGCCCACCGGCATCGCGGGCGGTGTCGTCGGCGCGCTGCTGGCGATGACGTTGCGGGGCGAGCCGCTGCCACGCCCGCCGGTGCGCCGCGGGTTGATGGTCGCCGCGGTGCTGATCGTGGCGGCCGCGACCGCCAATGGGTTGCTGATCGACGTACCGGAACAGGCCACCGCCACGGTCACCCTGCGCGACGCCGGATCGGACACGGACGGGAGGATGGTGCTCGCGGACGTCCGCGTCACGCCCGGTGATCTCGTCGGTTCCGATCCCGAATGGATGCAGATCCTCGCCTGGCAGGGCGGGATCGGCTCGGACAGTCCCGGCCGTGGGCTGGTCGTCGACCACCTGCAGCGAGTGGAAGCCGGGCACTACGTCTCCACCGAACCCGTTCCGGCTCACGGGTCGTGGAAGACCGTCCTGCGCATGCAGGACGGGCGCGTGTTGACCGCGGCGCCGATCTTCATGGCCGCCGACCCCGGCATCGGCGTCGAGGAGGTGCCCGCGCTCGGCTCGTTCACCCGGCCGTTCATCGGCGAGATCTCCGTGCTTCAGCGGGAGCGGTCGTTCGACTACCCCTCCTGGCTGTTCGCCGCGGCGTCGCTCGTCGTGCTGGCGTGCAGCCTCATCCTCGTCGGGGCGCTGTCCTGGGGCGCGGCGCGCATCAACGACCGGTATCCGCGCACGAGCCGAACGGCCGTGCCGGAACCAGTGGTTTCGCGATGACTCGTGGCTCCGGCAGCGTGGACGTGCTGGCCGATCATTCGATCCTGCTCGCGATACCCGCCTTCTTGCCCGCCCTGCTCGTCGTCGCCGTCGTAGTCTTCGTCGCTGTGCGAGATCGTCGCGCCGAAGAGCGCGATCGAGCGTCCGGTTCGCCGTCCGGGCACGGCGGGGAGAAGGAGGAGTGATGGCATTCGCGCGGCATTGGGGCGCGCTCGTCCTCGTGGGTGGTCTGCTCGTGGCAGGCTGCGCCTCATCGGATCCCGCCGCCACCGCGCCGACGGCAACCGAAGCCGGGGAGTCGGACAATCTCGTCGTCGCCGTGCGGATCGCCTCCGGCTCGGTGAGCCCGGCCGACGTCCGCCTGGAAACCAGGGTGGGACGACCGATCGAGATCGTGGTCGACAGCGACACCGCCGACGAACTGCACGTCCATGCCACGCCCGAGCGCACCTTCGCGATCGCCCCTGGTGCCGGTCAGCGGTTCCGCTTCACCGTGGACGTGCCAGGGCGGGTGGAGATCGAACTGCATCACGCCCGGCGCACGGTGGCGACGCTGCTCGTGCGCGGATGACAGTTCTCGCCCACGGCATCGGCGGCGCCACCGACCTGCCGATCCCGTTGTCGTACGCGCTCATCGGAGCCGCCTGGGCCTTGACCTTCTCGTTCGCTGTGCTGGTGCTCGCCTGGCGCGAACCCCGGCTCGATTCCCGGTCGCCGGGGGTCGCGCTGCCGTCGGTAGCGCGAGCTGTCGTGGACTCGCGGGCGGTCCGGGTCGCGATCTCGACGGTGAGCGTGGCCGTCACCATCGCCGTCGTCGCGATCGGCCTGTTCGGGCCTTCCGACCCGGCACGCAACCCCGTCCCCGGTGTCGTCTACGTCTTCCTGTGGGTCGGTGTCATGGTCGCCTCGCTGGTCGCCGGACCCGTGTGGAAGGTCTTGTCGCCCGTGCGTGCGTTGCATCGCGCCATCTGCTTGGTGTGGAAGCGTCGGCCCGCCGACGGTCTGGCGCGTTATCCCGATTCCTGGGGACAGTGGCCCGCGGTGCTGGGTTTGTTCTCCTTCGTGTGGCTCGAACTGGCCTACCCGGAACCCGGTGCGGTGAGCGCCGTGACCACGTGGTTCGTGGCCTACCTCGTGGTGAGCACGACGGGACTGATCGTGTGCGGCACCGCATGGGCCGACCAGGCCGATCCGCTGGAGGTGTACAGCAGTCTGGTGGGCAGGCTGAGCCCGGTCGGCCGCCGCGAGACCGGTGCACTCGTCCTGCGATCGCCGTTGGACAACCTGGCGGGCACCCCGGTGCGGATCGGCGGGGTGGCCGTAGCCGCCACTTTGCTCGGCTCGACGGCGTTCGACAGCTTCACCACCTTTCCTTCCTGGCGCGGGCTGCTGGCCCGCGCCGGTGACGGCGGATCCGATGTCCTGCCGACCCTCTTGAAGACGGCGGGGCTGCTGGGCTTCATCCTCGTCGTCGCCGTCGTGTTCCGGACCGCGTCCCGCGCCACCGGCGGCCTCTCCGCAGCCGAGCGGACATTGCTTCCGGTTCGCCTCGCCCACAGCCTGACCCCGATCGTCGCGGGCTATCTGGTGGCCCACTACCTCACGTTCCTGGTCGAGAAGGGCCAGTCGACGGTGCTTCTGTTCGCGGATCCGTTCGGACGAGGATGGAACCTCGCCGGCCTCGCCGACCGCGACGTCGCCTACCTCCTGTCCACCCACTCCGCGGTGCTCGGCACGATCAAGGTGCTGGCCGTGGTGATCGGCCACATCCTCGGCGTAGCCGCCGCGCACGACCGTTGCCTGCGGCTGCTGCCGCCGGCCCACCGGCTCACCGGTCAACTGGCTCTGATGCTGGTCATGGTGGGTTTCACCTTCACCGGTCTCTACCTTCTCTTGGAGCACCCTTTCGGCAGCGAATTCGCCACGAAAGCGGGTTCATAGCGCGTTGGCCTACCGGGGTCCGGCGTCATGCTTCGCCGCTCGGTCGTGGAGCGGTCGTTCGGCTGGCTGGCTGAACACCGCCGTGTGGTCCGCGACTACAAACCGGACGTGGTAGCTGGACGCATGCCGGACCGTGGCTCGGTCGCCGGTGCTGCCGAAGCCGACCAGGTGACCGCTCGGCCCGGCTCAGGCGCCGCGGCATGGCCATGGACACTGACGACCACACCGGCGGCGGGCAGCCGCGGCGCTGCCGCGGTAACAGTCCGCCGATGACAGGAACGATCGCCTGCGGGCAGGGTGCGCCGACCCGACCAGTGCCGCGCGGTCACCGCAAGGTCGTCCTTCAGTCGCCGGATTCCACTGTCGCCGCCGTTCGCCCTTCGGGCGAACATTCCCACACGAGATTCCGGACTTTTGTTCACGCAACGCTGAACAGAATTCCGACGCCTGGTAAGTGTGCCGCGAAGCGGTAAGCGCCTTGCGTAACCTGGCATTTCTTCGGGCGTGGCCGCGGAGGCGTCTTCGCCGCGCCGAAACGATTCCTACCTCGACCGTGCATTTTGTTCACCGATGGTTTTCGCTGGCGGTGTACACGGCTTGCCGTGCTGTCGCGCCGGTTTTCGGTGGGAAGTGATTCGGTGGGCCGAGCATGAATCCTTTCGCCGAAAAGGGCGGTCTACGTCGATTATCAGCAACGTCGTTGTTACGCCGCTGAACGGCGCGGTTCGGGGGTCGGCCTCGTGCGCTCCGGGCGGTTGCGGCGCGGGGTGGGAGCGGGATCCGCAGTGTCACCGCTGGTCTCGGGCGACGATTGCTGATCGGATCGATCAGCATACTTAAGTATGCGTTAGCGCATGACATCGCCGGAAAGTCGTTCGGTGCCGAGCGTTCGCACCGTTCGTTCCGCACTGCGATACCGGGTCGATTCCCCCTCCGGTGGCCGACGGAGTCGCCTCGAATCTGCCGAACAAGGAACGATCCACGTATCACTTGCGGGAAGTCGGAACGACTGGCAGGCTAACCCTCAGCACGCGACTGGACGATCGTCCTGTAGCTTTGCTCGCGGAAGAAAGAATGCACATGGGCTTTGAGTTGATATTCTCAGCAATGGGAAACTGTACGCTCGCCACTGATAAAAGCTTGTGGTATGTCGAGCGCTTCGATGTGTCGGCTTTTCCGTCAGTGAAGGTAGCGTCGAGATGTCCGTCTCGATAGCCTCCGCGAAACATTCTCCTGTGGAATTACACGGTCGGATCGCTGTCCACCGGGGCGGCTGCGGTCCGAGATCACCGTATGCGAGCGACCTCGTACACCTGGTCTCCGGCAGCGCCGGATCGCAGGTCGCGTCGTCCGATGCGGGCTTCTTCCGAGCCGATGCAAGGGCCCCCGGCCCTGGCGTGTGTGGGATCGAGCTGCACGCCTGCGCCCCGAGCGGGCACTTCCTCACTGATATCTGACCGAACGACTCGGTAGTTCTCGCCAACCCGCGCCGCCGTTCGCGCGCCGGGTTTCTTTGTCGACCCTGCGATACCCGGGATGTGAAACGTGGACTCAAGCGCCGGCGACTCGTCCGACCGCATGTTGGAGTACTTGAAGAAGGTCACCGTCGAGCTCATGACGACTCGTGACGACCTGACCCGGTTGCGGGAGAAGGTCGACGAGCCGATCGCGATCGTCGGGATGAGCTGCCGTTATCCGGGCGGTGTCGAGTCGCCGGAGCAGTTGTGGGATCTGGTCGCGGCGGGAGTGGACGCCGTCGGCGAGTTCCCGGCGGACCGTGGCTGGGACCTCGAGGGGCTGTTCGACCCGGACCCGGACCGGTTCGGAAAGGTGTACACGCGAGCGGGCGGCTTCCTGCGTAACGCCGGGGATTTCGACGCGGGTTTCTTCGGCATCGGACCTCGGGAGGCGGCGGCGACGGACCCGCAGCAGCGGCTGCTGCTCGAAGCTTCCTGGGAGGCCCTGGAGAACGCCGGTATCGCCCCCACCTCGCTGCGCGGCAGCGATACCGGCGTGTTCGCCGGCGTGATGTACGAGGACTACGAGCACACCGCCAGGGCAGCCGGACCGATCGCGGAGGGCTATGCGGGTATCGGTTCGACGGGCAGCGTGGTGTCCGGGCGGGTGGCCTACACGCTGGGGCTGGAAGGCCCCGCCGTGTCGGTGGACACGGCGTGCTCGTCGTCGCTGGTGGCCATCCACCTGGCTTGCCAGGCATTGCGTCGTGGTGAGACGTCGCTCGTGCTGGCCGGCGGTGTCACGGTGATGTCGACGCCGTTCCTGTTCATCGAGTTCTCCCGCCAGCGGGGGTTGTCGCGGGACGGCCGGTGTAAGGCGTTCGCGGCGTCGGCCGACGGGGTGGGGTGGGCCGAGGGCGTTGGTGTGCTGGTGCTGGAGCGTTTGTCGGATGCGCGGCGTTCGGGGCACGAGGTGCTGGCGGTGATCCGGGGATCGGCACTGAATCAGGATGGGGCGAGCAATGGTTTGACCGCCCCGAACGGTCCATCGCAGGAACGCGTGATCGCGGCGGCGCTGGCGGCCGCGGGGTTGGCCGCGGCGGATGTGGACGTGGTCGAGGCACACGGGACGGGGACGTCGCTGGGAGATCCCATCGAGGCACAGGCACTCATCGCCGCTTACGGACAGCAGCGGGAGGAACCCCTGCGGATCGGTTCCCTGAAATCGAACATCGGCCATTCACAGGCAGCGGCGGGTGTGGGCGGTGTGATCAAGATGGTGCAGGCGTTGCGGCATGAGATGTTGCCGAAGACGTTGCATGTGGATGCTCCGTCGCCGCATGTGGATTGGTCGGCGGGGTCGGTGCGGTTGTTGACCGAGGCGCAGCGCTGGCCCGCGGGGGAGCGGGTGCGTCGGGCGGGTGTGTCGTCGTTCGGGATCAGTGGGACGAACGCGCATGTCATCGTCGAGGAAGCACCCGGCCCGGCGGTATCCGACGACGGCACGGCGGACAGTGATGCCGGTCCGGCCTGCACCGCGACCGTCGTGCCGTTACTGGTGTCGGCGAAGACCGAGGAGGCGCTTCGTGCCCAGGCGCAGCGGTTGCGCGGGTGGCTGCTCGAGCATCCGGAGCCCGACCCGTGGAGCGTGGCGGCCGCGCTGATCGAGACGAGGGCGCAATGGAACCGGCGCGCCGTCGTCGTCGGCCGCGATCGCGAGCAGTTGCTGGCGGGGTTGGCGGACCTGGCGGCCGGTGCCTCCGGCGGTGTGCTCGAAGGTGTGGCCGGATCGGGGAAGACGGCGTTCTTGTTCACCGGTCAGGGGGCGCAGCGTGCCGGTATGGGGGCGGGGTTGTATGCCGCGTTCCCTGTGTTCGCGGCGGCGTTCGACGAACTGTGTGCCGAGTTCGATCGCGCGCTCGGGTCCGGGGTTTCGTTGAAGGACGTTGTTTTCGGGGTGGCGGGTGAGGATCTGCTGCACCGCACCGAGTACACCCAGCCTGGGCTGTTCGCCTACGAGGTGGCGCTGTTTCGGCTCATGGAGTCGTTCGGGGTCGTCCCGGATGCGCTGATCGGCCATTCGATCGGTGAGCTGGTCGCGGCGTATGTGGCGGGCGTGTGGTCGACGGCTGACGCGTGTGCGTTGGTGGCGGCTCGGGGGCGGCTGATGGGGGCGCTGCCCGAAGGTGGCGCCATGCTCGCCGCGGCGGTGACCGAACAGCGGGCCGTGGAGATCACGGCTGACTTCGGGGACCGGGTGTCGTTGGCGGCCGTGAACGGCCCGATGTCGATGGTGTTCTCCGGCGACGAGGACGCCGTCGGGCAGGTCGAGCGCCTCCTGTCCGACGAGGGGGTCAAGACGTCGCGGCTGCGCGTCAGCCATGCGTTCCATTCCGCGCGGATGGATCCGATGCTGGCCGAATTCCGCGCGATCGCGCAGCGGTTGACGTACCGGACGCCCACGGTGGCGGTGGTGTCCAATGTCTCCGGCGGTTTCGCGGAAGGCGAGTTCCTCGACCCGGGCTACTGGGTCGAGCAACTGCGCGGTTGCGTGCGGTTCGCGCCGGGTGTGGACGCCCTGGTGGCCGCCGGGGTCCGCCGCTTCATCGAGGTCGGGCCCGACGCGGTGCTGGCGGCGACGACACGGCGTTGCCTTGCCGAACACCCCGACGCCGAGGCCGATTCGATCGTGGTCGCCGCGTCCCGTCGTTCGGCCGACGAGGTGGCGCAGTACGTCACCACGCTCGCGCAAGCCCACATCGCCGGTGTGGAGGTCAACTGGCGCCCGCTGTTCGCCGGTCGGACACCGGCCCGCGTGTCGTTGCCGACGTACGCGTTCCAACGCCGGCGGTACTGGTTGGAACCACTCGGTATCGAGGCATCGCTGCGGTCATCGGATCATCCGATGCTCACCGGCGCCGTGCCGTTGGCGGGGCGGGACGAATGGCTGTTCACCGGCCGACTGTCGTTGCGGACGCACCCATGGCTGGCTGACCACGTCGCCTTCGGGTCGGTGCTGCTACCGGGTACCGCCTTCGTGGAAATGGCGCTGACCGCGGGCGCCCGGCTCGGCACCGAAGTCGTCGACGAACTGTTGCTGGCAGCGCCGCTGCCGTTCACCGACGACGCCGCGATCGACATCCAGCTGACCGCCGGACCCGCCGACGAGGCGGGCGCGCGCCGGTTCGTGATCTATTCACGCGCGGTCGGGAACGCAGATGCGGATACGGGGGAGTGGGTGCCGCATGCCAACGGAATCCTCGCCCCCGCCGCGGAGCGTGTGCCCGCGTGGTTCGAATCGGCATGGCAGATCTCGGCGGAAGGTGCGCAATGGCCGCCGACCGAGGCCGAACCGGTGCCGGTCGACAGCCTGTACGACCATTTGGCACACCTGGGATTCGACTATGGCCCGATGTTCCAGGGCGTGACGTCGGCTTGGCGCGACGGCGACGACGTGTTCGCCGAAGTGGCGCTCGGAACCGGATCCGACGAGCACGCACCGGCTTTCGGGATCCATCCCGCCCTGCTGGACGCCTCCTTCCATGCCGCGATCGCCGAGCTCGCGCAGGATATGCCCGCGGGCAGGCTGCCGCTGCCGTTCTCGTTCGCCGGGGTGCGGCTGTATCGCGGCGGGGTGGCCGCCGTACGGGTGCGTCTGGAACGGTCCGGAGCCGGACGCATCCGGGTGGCCGCCCTCGACGACACCGGTGCGCCCGTGCTCAGCATCGAAGCGCTCACCGCTCGCCCGGTGGATGCCAAGGCGCTCGACCGTGGAACGCATCGCCGTGCGTCCCTGTCGGATCTCGAATGGGTACAGGTGCCCGCGGTCGCGGGCGGGGTGGCCGCGACCGTCGCGCTGCTCGGCGAGGCGGGTGTCGCGGGCGCAGCTCGCCGAGTTGCGGAACCCGCCGATCTCCTCGGCGACCAGGCGACGCCGGAGATCGTCGTCTGGTCGCCGAGCGGGGAGGGTCGGGTCCTCGGCGATACGACTGCACGAACACACCTCTGGGTGCGGTCGGCGCTGGAGTTGTTGCAGGCGTGGCAGGCCGAGGAACGCCTGCGCGATACCCGGCTGGTGATCCTGACCAGAGATTCCATCGAATTCCCGGGTGAGACTCCGGACGTGGCGGGCGCCGCGGTGGGCGGGCTGGTCCGCAGTGCCCAGGCCGAATATCCGGGCCGGTTCGTGCTCCTCGACGCTGCCGCAGGACAGGATCCGACGATCGAGGCCATCACGGCGGCGGCGCGCTCGGACGAGCCGCGGCTGGCCTGGCGCGCCGGTGCGCTGCGGGTCCCGCGGCTGCGCAGACAGCACGCGGCGGCGACGGTCGAGAGCGAGGTGTTCGGGGCGGGCGCGGTCCTGATCACCGGTGGCACAAGCGGTCTGGGGGCCGAGGTCGCCCGCCACGTCGTCACGGCGCACGGTGCGCGACGCCTGGTGCTGGTGTCACGCCGGGGTGAGGGCGCAGGAGGGGCGGCTGCCCTGGCCGGCGAGCTCACCGATGCGGGGGCACGGGTGCGGGTGGCGGCCTGCGATGTCAGCGACCGTGCCGCGCTGGAGGCGCTGCTCGCCGAACTTCCCGACGACTTCGCACCGAGTGCGGTGATCCATTCCGCGGGCGTTCTGGACGACGCCACCATCGAGAACATGTCCGCCGACCAGCTCGGCCGGGTACTGGCGGCGAAGGCGGACGCCGCATGGCATCTGCACGAGCTGACCCGTGATCGGGAACTGTCCGCCTTCGTCCTCTTCTCGTCGGTCGCCGGTGTGGTGGGCGCGCCCGGCCAGGGCAACTACGCCGCGGCGAACGCGTTCCTGGACGCGCTGGCGTCCGGTCGTCGGGCCGCGGGCCTGCCCGCGGTATCGATCGCGTGGGGATCGTGGAACCAGAGCAGCGGCATGACCAGCGGCCTGGAGGACGCCGCGATGGCACGGATGGGCCGACTGGGCGTGCGGCCGCTGGAGACGGCCGACGGTTTGGCGCTGTTCGACAGCGCGGTTGCCGCGCCGTCGCCCGTCGTCATCGCGACCGAGTTCGACACCGAGGCCCTGTCGGTCCAAGCGCGCGAAGGCGACCTGCCGCGACTACTGCACTCGGTGGTCGCGGTGCCGGTCCGGCGGACCGCCGACACGAGCGGGACATTGGCGCGCCGGCTGGCCGCGGCCCCGGAGCAGGAGCGTGGGGCGATTGTGCTGGACGTCGTGCGTGAGCAGATCGCAGGCGTGCTGGGGCATATCTCCGGCGATGCCATCGATCCCACCGCGCCGTTCAGCGAGATCGGGTTCGACTCGCTGGCGGGAGTCGAGTTCCGCAACCGGCTGGCCAAAACCACCGGCGTCCAACTGCCCTCGACGCTGGTCTTCGATCACCCGACCGCCGTGGCGGTGGCGGCATTCGTGCGCTCACAGGTGGGCGAGGCGACGGAGACCGAGGCCGGGCGGCCCGCGCGGGTGGCGCGCCGGATCCGAACCGATGAGCCGATCGCGATCGTCGGGATGAGCTGCCGGTATCCGGGCGGCATCGTGTCGCCGGATGGCCTGTGGGAGCTCGTGGCTTCCGGCGCGGACGCGATCGGCGAGTTCCCCGCCGATCGCGGCTGGGATCTGGATCGGTTGTTCGATCCCGACCCCGACCATCCGGGAACGTCCTATCTCGACCGAGGTGGGTTCCTCTCCGGCATGGCGGATTTCGACGCGGGCTTCTTCGGGATCGGTCCGCGCGAGGCGGCGGCGATGGATCCCCAGCAGCGGTTGCTGCTGGAAGCTTCGTGGGAAGCGCTCGAGCACGCCGGCATCGATCCATCGTCACTGCGGGGCAGTGACACCGGCGTGTTCACCGGCGTCTCCTATCAGGACTACGAGGAGATCGCCAAGGCCGCGGGTGCGGTGGCCGAAGGCTATATCGGCACCGGGTCGACGAGTAGCGTGCTCTCCGGTCGCGTGGCCTATACCTTCGGATTCGAGGGCCCGGCCGTCACGGTCGACACCGCCTGCTCCTCCTCACTGGTGGCTATCCATCTGGCTTGTCAGGCGCTGCGCCAAGGGGAGAGTTCGCTGGTCCTGGCCAGTGGTGCCCAGGTGATGTCGACACCGTTCATGTTCGTCGAGTTCTCGCGGCAGCGCGGTCTCTCGCGGGACGGGCGGTGCAAGGCCTTCTCGGCTTCCGCCGATGGTGTCGGCTGGGCCGAAGGCGTTGGTGTGCTGGTGCTGGAGCGGCTGTCGGACGCGCGTCGGCTGGGTCACGACGTGCTCGCGGTGATCCGGGGCTCGGCGGTGAATCAGGACGGGGCGTCGAACGGGCTGACCGCGCCGAACGGTCCGTCGCAGGAACGGGTGATCGCGGCGGCGCTGGCCGGCGCCGGGCTGGCTCCCGAGGACGTGGATGCGGTGGAGGCTCACGGCACAGGCACTCCGCTGGGCGACCCGATCGAAGCGCAGGCGCTGATGGCCACCTACGGGCAGGGCCGGACCGAGCCGCTGTGGGTGGGGTCGTTGAAGTCGAATATCGGGCATGCCCAGGCCGCCGCGGGTATCGGTGGCGTGATCAAGATGGTGCAGGCGTTGCGGCATGAGATGCTGCCGAAGACATTGCATGTGGACGCTCCGTCGCCGCACGTGGACTGGTCGGCGGGGGCAGTGCGGTTGCTGACCGAACAGCGGCCCTGGTCGGCCTCGGTCGAGCGAGTGCGCCGGGCCGGCGTGTCCGCGTTCGGGATCAGCGGCACGAATGCCCATGTCCTCGTGGAGGAAGCGCCTGTGGCCCCGCAGGGCGCGCCGGCGCGGAAATCGGTCGGCACGCCGCCTGCGGCACCGGGGATGCCA
Source organism: Nocardia sp. NPDC041819 (assembly GCF_055590505.1). Classification (NCBI taxonomy): domain Bacteria; kingdom Bacillati; phylum Actinomycetota; class Actinomycetes; order Mycobacteriales; family Nocardiaceae; genus Nocardia; species Nocardia sp. NPDC041819. The sequence goes on from NZ_JBVJAP010000017.1 coordinate 26,660, forward strand.
CTGCTGATTTCGGCGAAAACCGAGGCGGGCCTGCGGGCACAGGCGGCTCGATTGCACGAGTGGATCGAGGCCAGGCCCGACGCCGACCCGGTGGACGTGGCCCATTCGCTACTGACGACGCGGGCCCGATTCGAGCAGCGCGCGGCGGTGATCGCGGGTGACCGCGAGGCGATGCTGGCCGGGCTGGCGGATCTGGCGATCGGTGCGGCGTCGCCGGCAGTGGCCGAGGGCCGCCCCGTCGGCGGGAGGATCGCGTTCTTGTTCACCGGACAGGGGGCGCAGCGCGTCGGTATGGGCGCCGGGCTGTACGCGGCGTTTCCGGTTTTCGCGGCGGCGTTCGACGAACTGTGCGCCGAGTTCGACGGTCTGCTGGAATTCCCGGCGCCCGGAATGTCGCTGAAGGACATCGTCTTCGGTGTCGCGGGCGCGGATCTCCTGCACCGCACGGAGTACACCCAGCCCGCCTTGTTCGCCTATGAGGCGGCGATGGTGCGGTTGGTCGAGTCCTTCGGCATCACCCCGGACATGCTCATCGGGCACTCGATCGGGGAACTGGTCGCCGCGTACGTGGCGGGGATGTGGTCGGCCGCCGACGCGTGCGCTGTGGTGGCCGCGCGCGGCCGGCTGATGGGCGCGCTCCCGGCCGGGGGCGCGATGCTGGCTGCCGCGATCACCGAGGAGCGGGCCGCCGCCGCCATCGCCGGACATCGCGGCCGACTGTCGATCGCGGCGGTGAACGGGCCGTCCGCGATCGTGATCTCCGGTACCGAAGCGGCCGTCGCCGAGGTGGAGTCAGCGTTGGCCGCCGAGGGGATCAAGACCTCGCGGTTGCGGGTCAGCCACGCGTTCCACTCGGCGTTGATGGAACCGATGCTGCCGGAATTCGAGGCCCTGGCCGCCGGTCTGGAGTACGGGAGTCCGCTGTTGCCGGTGGTGTCGAACGTGTTCGGGGTCGTCGGAGGCGAGGCGCTCGCCGACTCCCTGTACTGGGCCGGTCACGTCCGCGACACCGTCCGCTACGCGCCGGGCGTCGACACACTGGTGGATCTGGGTGTCCGGAAGTTCTTCGAGGTGGGCCCCGACGCGGTGCTGACAGCGATGACCCGGCAGTGCCTGCCCGAGGAGGTCGGATCCCGGTCCGTCGTGGCGGCGGCGAGCCGGCGCGGTGTCGACGAGGTCACCCAGTTTCTGGGTTTCCTCGGTCATGCCTACAACGCCGGTGTCGAGGTGAGCTGGGAATCCCTGCTGGAGGGCCGGCCCCCGGTGCGTATTCCTCTGCCCACCTACGCCTTTCAGCGTCAGCGCTATTGGCTGGACGTGGTTCGGCCGACAGCGGCGGGCACCATCGACCATCCCATCCTGCTGGACGCGGTGCCGGTGGCAGGCAAGGACGAATGGCTGTTCACCGGGCAGCTGTCGGATGCCCGGCATGCGTGGATCGCCGACCATGTGGTGTTCGGCACGCCGGTGGTACCGGCAACGACATACCTGGAAATGATGTCGGCGATCGGCATGCGGCTCGGGCTGCGCTCGGTCGAGCAGATGCAACTGGACATCCCGCTCGCCCTCGGTGAGCGCGCCGTCGACGTGCAGGTGTCGGTCGGTGCGGCCGACGCGGACGGGCGGCGGCGCTTCACCCTCTACTCCCGGACCGCGGACCTCGACGACGCCGAGGCGTGGGTCCCCCACGCCGGTGGTGTGCTGGCCGCCGACGCCGACCTCCCATTCGCCACCGATTGGGATCGGGTATGGCCGCCCGCCGGTGCAGAACAGCTCGACGAAGAGGCGATATACCGCCGGATCGCGCGCCTGGGAATGGAATACGGTCCCGCCTTCCGTGGGATGCGGGCGGCGTGGCGGCGCGGCGACGAGGTGTTCGCCGAGGTATCGCTGGACGACGTCACGGCCACGCGGGCGTCGGGCTACGGCATCCACCCGGCATTGTTCGACGCCTGTCTGCACCCGGCGCTCGACTTCGTCATGGACGACCTGCCCGCCGGGCGGGTTCCGCTGCCGATCACGATCGGCGGGCTGCGGCTGGCCCGGTCCGGCTCCGGTCCGGTCCGGGTCCGCGCGGTTCTGTCGGGCGGGTACCGGATTCGGATGGAAGCGGTGGGCGAGTCCGGCGCACCGGTGCTGACCGCGGAATCCGTGGTGGTGCATCCGGTCGAGCGGCGCACGGTGGAGCGGGTCCGGTCGAATACGGCGCCGGTGCCCCTGCACGGTCTGGAGTGGGTGCCGGTGGCCACCGGCAACGCCGAGCCGGCGGGATCGATGGCGGTGCTCGGTGCAGGCAGCGTGGCAGGAGTCGACCTGCGTGTCACCGCCGCGCGCGAACCGGTGGACGCCGAGCAGGACGCGGCGACGATCATCTGGGTGGCGGAGACCGCCGCAGCGGCGGGCGCCGACCCGGCGCAAGCGGGCAGGCAGTGGGTCACCCGGACACTGGACCTGGCGCGGTCGTGGCTGGCCGACACGCGGCACGGCCGGGCGCGGCTGGTCGTGGTCACCCGCAACGCACTCGGGTTGCCGGGTGAGTCGCCCGACCCGGCGGCCGCGGCCGTCGCGGGCCTGCTGCGCAGCGTGCAGGCGGAACATCCGGGCCGGATCGTGCTCCTCGATCGTGACGGCGATATCGACGCCGCGACCGTGTCGGCGGTGCTTGCCGCGGACGAACCGCAGGTCGCGGTGCGCGACGGCCGCTTGTCGGTGCCGCGGGTCCGCCGCATCGCGGCCGCACCGGAAGCGGGGGCGATATCGTTCGGGAACGGCACGGTGCTGGTGACCGGTGGCACCAGCGGGTTGGGCGCGTTGGTCGCGCGACATCTGGTGACCGAGCACGGGGTTCGGCGGCTCTTGCTGGTCTCGCGACGCGGCCGTGACGCCGCAGGGGTCCCGGAACTCCTCGCGGAGTTGTCGGCGCTGGGCGCCGACGTGGACGTGCGGGCGTGTGATGTCGCCGATCGCGGCGACGTCACCGCTGTACTGGCGGCGGTGCCGGAGCGGTTCCCGTTGTCCGGCATCGTGCATGCCGCGGGTGTGGTGGACGACGGGACGGTCGAAAGCCTGACCGTCGCGCAAGTGGACCGGGTGCTGCGCCCGAAGGTGGACGGCACATGGCTGCTGCACGAAGCCACGCGGGAGGCGGATCTCTCGGCGTTCGTGGTGTTCTCGTCGGTCGCCGGACTGGCCGGTTCCCCGGGGCAGGGCAACTACGCGTCGGCGAACTCGTTCGCCGACGCGGTGGTCCGGCTGCGCCATACCGCGGGCCTGCCCGCGGTGTCGGTGGCCTGGGGCCCGTGGAACGCGGGCACCGGGATGACCGGCGACCTCGGTGCACCGGGGTTGGAACGTTTGCGGCGCTTGGGTTTCCGCCCGATCGGCGAGACCACGGGGCTGTCTCTGTTCGACGCGTCGCTCACCGCAGGCTCGGCGCTGGTGGTCGGCGCGGAATTCGATCGATCGGGACTGGCGGAGCAGGCGGCGGCGGGAACACTGCCGAAACAGCTGAGTGCGCTGGTGCCCTCGTCCGTTCGGTCGGCCGGCGGCGGGGAGCCGGTCGGTCGGCTGGCCTCGGCCAGCGCCACCGACCGCGCCGAGGTGGCTCTGGCCGTGACCCGGGAGCAGGCGGCCGCGGTACTGGGGCATGCCACCGCGGAGGCGATCGGCCCCGATACGGCGTTCACGGAGTTGGGATTCGACTCGCTGGCCGGTGTGGAATTCCGCAACCGGCTCGCCAAGGCCACCGGGCTGTCGCTGCCTTCCACCCTGGTCTTCGACCACCCGAGCTCTCGTGCGGTGGCGGAGTTCCTCGTCTCCAGGATCGGGGACGCTCCGGCCGGGCGAGCACGCCCGGCGCGGGTGACGCCGCGGACCCGCGTGGACGAGCCGATCGCCATCGTCGGAATGAGCTGCCGTTACCCCGGCGGCGTCGGCTCCGCGGAGCAGCTGTGGCAGCTATTGGTCTCCGGTACGGACGCGATCACGCCGTTTCCCGCGGATCGAGGCTGGGACCTCGATCGGCTCTACCATCCCGATCCGGACCGACCCGGCACCACCTACGTGCGCGAGGGCGGATTCCTCACCGACGCGGGCGCGTTCGACGCCGCCTTCTTCGGAATCGGCCCTCGTGAGGCGACGGCCATGGATCCGCAGCAGCGGCTGATGCTCGAAGCCGCCTGGGAGGCCTTGGAAGACGCGGGTATCGATCCGACAGCACTGCGCGGCAGCGATACCGGAGTGTTCGTCGGCGCGACCCCGTCCGGCTACTCCGAGCGGGTGGTCGGCGCGTACGAGGGTTTCCGGATGACCGGGAATTCCGACAGTGTGACCTCGGGGCGGGTGGCCTATGTCCTGGGTCTGCAGGGTCCGGCCATGACGGTGGATACCGCGTGCTCATCATCGCTGGTGGCGCTGCACCTGGCCTGCCAGGCGCTGCGGAACGGGGAGACGTCGCTGGCGCTGGCCGGCGGCGTCACGGTGTCGGGAAGCCCGGAGTTGTACGTGGATTTCGCGCGACAGCGGGGACTGGCGCCCGACGGGCGGTGTAAATCGTTCGCCGCCGCCGCGGACGGGGTCGGTTGGTCGGAAGGGGTCGGCGTGCTGGCCCTCCAACGGCTCTCGGACGCACGGCGGTCCGGCCACGAGGTGCTGGCGGTGATCCGGGGTTCGGCGGTCAATCAGGACGGCGCGTCGAACGGGCTGACCGCTCCGAACGGTCCCTCGCAGGAACGGGTGATCGCGGCGGCGCTGTCGGCCGCGGGCTTGGAACCGGCCGACGTCGACGCGGTGGAGGCACACGGCACGGGGACCCCGCTGGGAGATCCCATCGAAGCGCAGGCATTGATCGCGACCTACGGGCAGGGGCGGCGCGAACCCGTGCGGATCGGCTCGTTGAAGTCGAATATCGGTCATTCGGTCGCCGCATCGGGTGTGGGCGGTGTGATCAAGATGGTGCAGGCGTTGCGGCATGAGATGTTGCCTAAGACGTTGCATGTGGATGCTCCGTCGCCGCATGTGGATTGGTCGGCGGGGTCGGTGCGGTTGTTGACCGAGGCGGAGCCCTGGCCTGCGGGGGAGCGGGTGCGTCGGGCGGGTGTGTCGTCGTTCGGGATCAGTGGGACGAACGCGCATGTCGTCATCGAGGAAGCGCCCGCACGCGACGAACGGCCTGCCGTGCGCGACCACCCATCCGACCCGGACGGTGTGATCGCGTGGGCGGTGTCGGCGAAATCGGAAGCCGGACTGCGGGCGCAGGCGGAGCGGCTGCGCGCGTGGGCGGCCGAGCATTCGGACATCGATTCCCGTTCTATCGGACGCGCGCTGGTGCAGACCCGCGCGCAGCTGGAGTGGCGTGGGGTCGTGGTCGGCCGCGATCGGGCGGAATTGCTCTCCGGTCTGGTGGAACTGGCGGCAGGTTCGGGGCCCGGCGTGCTCGAGGGGACGGCCGGATCGGGTAGGACCGCGTTCCTGTTCACCGGCCAGGGCGCACAGCGGGTGGGCATGGGCTCCGAGCTGTACGCGGCCTACCCCGTATTCGCCGACGCGCTCGACGAAGTGTGCGCCGAATTCGACCGGCTGCTGGAGAACTCGCCCGGTGACGCGCATTCGCCGTCGGGCGGCGACCGGGCACTGTCGTTGCGGGAGGTGATGTTCGCCGATCCGTCGGGTGTGCTGGATCGAACCGAGTGGACGCAGCCGGCGTTGTTCGCGTTCGAGGTGGCGTTGTTCCGGCTGGTGGAGTCGTTCGGTGTGGTGCCGGATGTGTTGATCGGGCACTCGATCGGTGAGTTGGTGGCGGCGTTCGTGGCCGGGGTGTGGTCGCTGCCGGACGCGTGCGCACTGGTGGCGGCGCGGGGACGGTTGATGGGTGCGCTGCCAAGGGGCGGGGCCATGCTCGCGGTATCGCTCTCCGAATCGGATGCGGCTGGACTGCTCGCCGGCTTCGGCGGCCGAGCGTCGATCGCGGCGGTGAACGCACCGGACGCGGTGGTGCTCTCCGGCGACGCGGAGGTGGTCGACGAACTGGAGCAGACGCTCGCGGCACAGGGACACAAGACGACCCGGCTGCAGGTGAGTCACGCATTCCACTCCGCTCGGATGGAACCAGCGCTGGCCGACTTCCGCGCTGTCGCCGAAAAACTGACCTATCGGGAACCGATGGTGCCGATCGTGTCGAACGTGACCGCGGCGGTGGGGGAGGCCTTCACCGACCCGGAGTACTGGGTCGGGCAGATCCGCGCCACCGTTCGGTTCGCGCCCGGCATCCGGGCGCTCGCCGACACCGGCGTGCGCCAGTTCCTGGAAATCGGTCCCGATGCCGTGCTCACGGCCATGGCGCGCAGATGCATCGGGGACGATCCCGCGGGCGGATGGCTGACGGCCGCGGCATCCCGCCGCACGGGAGCGGAACCACGGCAGTTCGTGACCTTCCTGGCGCGCGCGCACGTCGCCGGAGTCGGTGTCGATTGGCGGCCGCTGTGGGAGTCCGGCTCGACACGCCGGATCGCGCTGCCGACGTACGCGTTCCGGCATCAGCGGTATTGGCTGGCCGCCACCGAACGCACGGGCGACATTCGGTCCTCCGGTCTGGACGATGTCGACCATCCCCTGCTCGGCGCCGCGGTCTGGCTGCCCGATTCGCACGGTGTGGTGTCCACCGGCCGGTTGTCGCTGTCGAGTCATCCGTGGCTCGCCGATCACATGATCGGCGGGACGGTGCTGTTGCCGGGTACGGCCTTCGCCGAGCTGGCGTTGCACATCGGCGCGATGACCGGCAATCCGCGCCTGGCCGAGCTCGTGGTGACAGCGCCGCTGGCGGTGCCGGCCGACGGCTCGGTGGAATTGCGCGTGCTGGCGGACGGACCCGACGACACCGGCGCGCGGGCGGTGTCGGTGTATTCGCGTCCACATCGTGGCGGCGCGCCGGAACAGGCGGAATGGATCCGGCACGCCACCGGAACCCTTGTCGCGCAGGCGCTGTCGGCGCAGGCCGAGGCCAGCCCGATGACGGGGACCTGGCCACCGGCCGGGGCGCTGCCGGTGGAAATCGGCGATATGTACACCGAGCTGGCCGAACGCGGCTACGGGCACGGGCCGCTGTTCCAGGGATTGACCGCGCTGTGGCGGCGCGGCGACGAGGTCTTCGCCGAGGTGCGTCTGCCGGAACAGGACCATTCGGCAGCCGACCGGTTCGGGCTGCATCCGGCGTTGCTGGACGCGGCACTGCACGCGATCCGGTTCACCGGGCTCACCGGGGAGCCTGCTCCGGATGAGATCTATGTGCCCTACTCGTGGGAGAACGTAGAGCTGCACGCCGTGGGCGCGAGCGCGGCCCGGGTGCGGTTGGCCGCGGCCGACCCCGGATCCGGTGATCGCGACAACCAGCCGATCGCGGTGACGCTCACCGATCCGAACGGGGAGCAGATCTTCCGGATCTCGGCGTTGACCATGCGCCCGATTCCGATCGACACGCTGCGTTCCGCCGGCGCCGTCCGGGGACACGACCCGTATCGGCTCGGGTGGGTGCCGGTGCCGGCCGCAGAGCGCGCCGACATCGTCGACTGGTCGAGCGGCGGCGAGGACGAGACCGTGCGCCTCGACGGAGGATCCGTCGCCGTGATCCGGGTCGAGGGCACACCGGCGGGCAGCGATGTGCCCGATGTGTTGCGCAGCAGGCTCGCCGATACGGCGGCACGGGTCACCGGACTCCTGACCCACCACGACCGTGTCGTCGTCGTCACCCACGGGGCGGTCGCCGTGACGCCTACCGCACCGGTGGACCTCGCCGGCGCGGCGGTGTGGGGACTGCTGCGCAGCGGGCAGCACGAGAATCCGGGCCGGATCGTCCTCGTCGATGTGGCGGACCCGGCAGAGTATCGCCGTTCCGTCGCGACCGTGCTGGCCATGGCGGACGAACCTCAGGTGGCTGTGCGCGACGGTGCGGTGTACGTGCCGCGGTTGAGCGGGGGCGGGGCGGAGGCGGATAGAACACGCGCGCCGCGACCGCGCCCCGACGGCACGGTGCTGATCACCGGTGGTACCGGGAGCCTCGGGGCGCTCACGGCCCGGCACCTGGTCGTCGAGCACGGTGTGCGAAGGGTGCTGGTGGCGAGCAGGCGCGGTCCGGACGCGCCGGGCGCCGCGGAATTGGCGGCCGAACTGACCGCACTGGGCGCACATGTGCAGCTGCGGCACTGTGACGTGAGCGACCGGGCGGCCGTCGGCCGGCTGCTGTCGACCATATCGCCGGAACATCCGCTGACCGCGGTGGTCCACACCGCGGGTGCTCTCGCCGACGGACTCTTGGCCGACCTCACCGCAGCGCAACTCGAGACGGTGCTGCGGCCGAAGGCCGACGCGGCCTGGTATCTGCACGAAGCCACCGCTGATCTCGAGCTGTCGATGTTCGTGCTGTTCTCCTCGTTCGCGGGGACGATCGGCAGCCCGGGCCAGGCGAACTACGCGGCGGCGAACGCCTTCCTCGACGCGCTCGCCCAGCACCGGCACCACCGCGGATTGCCCGCCACGTCCATCGCGTGGGGACCGTGGCGCGGTGAGAGCGGGATGACGAGCACCCTCACCGAGACCGACATCGCGCGGATGCGCCGCGAGGGCCTGATACCGCTGGAGGACCGGTACGGAATGGCGTTGTTGGACAGCGCCGTGGCAGCGGGCGCGCCGACCGGTGTGGGCGTCCGTCTCGAGCCCACGGTGCTGAGCGCCCGGGCTGCCGCGGGGGCCTTGCCCAGGATGCTCAGTTCCCTGGTCACCGCCGCGCCGCGACGAGCGGGCGGGGCGCGATCGCTGGCACAGCAGGTGGCCGCGACCGCCGAAGCGGAGCGCGCCGCGGTCGTACTCGCCGCTGTTCGCGAGCACGTCGCCGCGAGTCTCGGCCACACCTCCGGCGACGCGATCGATCCGCGGGCTCCGTTCACCGAACTGGGTTTCGACTCGTTGGCGGGCATCGAATTCCGCAATCGCCTGGCCAAGGCCACCGGGCTGTCGCTGCCGTCGACACTCGTCTTCGACCATCCCACCGGCGAGGCCCTGGCGTCGTACCTGGCTTCCCGGATCTCGGAGATGGTGCCCGCGGAGGTGGACGCACCCGCGGCCGCGGTGCACGTGGAAACCGGGACCAGGGGTGCGCTCACCGAGTTGGTATCGGCCGCGCACAAGCGCGGCCGGGTCGGCGCCGCGATACCTATGCTGCTGGAAAGCGCCGAACTCGCCGAGACCTTCACCGGGGCAACCGGTCAGGGCGATCCGAGGCCGATTCCACTGAGCAGGGGGACCGGACAGGCGACACTGCTGTGTGTTCCGTCGTTCGTGGTCGGTACCGGACCACACCAGTTCGCCCGGCTGGCCCGGGAACTCGGCGCCGACCGGTCGATCGCGGCACTGCGTCTGCCCGGTACGCAGCCCGGCGAAGCGCTGCCCGAATCGTGGGATGTACTGCTGGATCATCTGGCAGCGGCGGTACACAACCGTGGTGACGACGGGCCGGTCGTACTCCTCGGCTATTCGGCGGGCGGTGCGATCGCGCATGCGCTGGCGCATCGGCTCGAGCAGAACGGGCGCGGCCCGGCGGCGGTGATCCTGCTCGACATGTATTCACCCGACGACCCGGAACAGAACCGTCAGGTGCTGCTGAGCGCGATCGGTTCCGTGCTCGACCTCGGACACGAGGTCACCGAGATCGGTGATCACGGTCTGGTCGCCATGGCGAAATACGCGCGGCTGTTCGACGAACGCCGGCCATTGTCGATCACCGCGCCGACGTTCGACCTCCGTGCCGCGATACCGCTGCCGGGGCTGGACATCGCCGAGCCGGTGCCGGCCTGGCTGCACACCGGTGAGACGGTCGAGCTCGACGCCGACCACTTCTCGATCATCGGGGCGGCCACTTCGGCCGTCGCGGCCGAGATACGACGCTGGCTGGGCGAACTCGACGAAAAGGAGCCGACGCTCGTGCGATCGGCGACCGGCGGTGATGGTGCTCCGCGATGACCGCCGAGCGGGCGTGACACGTGGCATCGAAGAGGCGAGACAGAGGAAATCCCATGGTGGAAGCAGCGAATGACATCGCTATCGTCGGAATGTCGTGCCGGATGCCGGGCGCTTCCGACCTGGAGAAGTTCTGGCGATTGCTGTGCGAGGGTCGCGATGCCATCGGGCTGGCGCCCGCCGACCGGCCCGGTATCGAGGAGACAGCGGGATTCCTCGACTCGGCCACGGAATTCGATGCCGGATTCTTCGGTGTCCCACCGAACGAGGCGAACGCCCTCGACCCTCAGCAGCTGCTCGGGCTCGAGCTCAGCTGGGAGGCATGGGAGGACGCCGGTCTCGGTGATGTGACCGGGGCGCGGGCCGGAGTCTTCCTGGGTTGCACCGGAACCGATTTCGCCGAAATCGTGGCCGCCCAGGGCAGAAACGGCATCGGCAGGCATTCGCTGTGGGCGGTGGGCCGAGGGGTGACCGCCAACCGGATCTCGAACTACTACGGGTTCACCGGGCCGAGCTTGGTCGTCGACAGCGGACAGTCCTCGTCCTTGGTCGCGGTGCACCTGGCCTGCGAGTCGATCCGCGGCGGCGATTGCGATGTGGCCGTGGCGGGAGGCTTGAACCTCATCCTGTCTCCGTTGAGTGGCGAAAGATACGAACAGTTCGGCGCGCACTCGGCGACGGGGAAATGCCACACCTTCGACGACCGGGCCGACGGCACCGTCCGAGGCGAAGGCGGCGGCATGATCGTGCTCGAGCCGGTGGCGCGCGCGATCGCGGCGGGACACCGGATCTACGCCGTGATCCGCGGCAGCGCCGTCAACAACGGCAACGAGCGGCAGGTGTTGAGCGCACCCAGCGCCGCTACTCAGGCCGCCGTCATCCGGGCCGCACTGACGGCGGCCCGGATCGACGGCTCATCGGTGCAGTACGTGGAGCTGCACGGCACCGGTACGCCCGCGGGCGACCCGGTGGAAGCGGCAGCTCTGGGCGAGACGTACGGGGCGGGCCGTCCGGCGGAGGAGCCGCTGGCCGTGGGGTCGGTCAAAACCAATATCGGGCATCTGGAAGGCGCCGCCGGAATCGCGGGGCTGATCAAGACCGCACTGTGCCTGCGGCACGGGCGGCTGGCGCCCAGCTTGAACTTCCGCAATCCCAATCCCCGCATCCCACTGGACGACCTGGGGCTGCGGGTGCAGACCAGCACGCAGCCGTGGGCAGGCGATGAGCTTCGCCGGGCCGGGGTGTCGTCGTTCGGGATGGGCGGAACGAACGCGCACGTGATCCTCGAGCAGGCGCCTGCCACGGCTGCCGTCGAGGTGACCGGCGCGAGCGGTGAGTCACGGCCCGCGGTGTGGGTTCTGTCGGCGCGCAGCCGGGAAGCTCTGCGGGAGCAGGCTGTTCGTTTGCGGGAATGGCTGGCCGACAGCCCGCGGGCTGGTGCCGCCGAGGTGGCGTACTCGCTCGCCCATACCCGGACTCCGTTGGAATGGCGGGCAGCGGTCGTGGGGTCCGGCGCCGATCGGATGAGCGCAGGGCTGGCCGCCCTGGCCGAGCCGGCGCCGGACACTGCCGCAGGCGATCCCACCGTGGTGTCCGGCCGGGCCGCGGCGCGGCGAGTGGTGTTCGTGTTCCCGGGCCAGGGCAGCCAATGGGTGGGAATGGGCGCCGGACTGCTGGCGTCGGACGAGGTCTTCGCGGCGTCGATCGCGGAATGCGAGGCGGCGCTGACGCCGTTCGTGGACTGGTCGTTGACCGAGGTGCTGCGGGGGACGCCGGGCGCCGCCTCGCTGGATCGCGTGGATGTGGTGCAGCCGGTCCTGTTCGCGATGCTGGTATCGCTGGCACGGCGGTGGCAGGCCGCCGGGGTGCGACCGTCGGCGGTGGTGGGGCATTCCCAGGGCGAGATCGCCGCCGCGGTGGTGGCCGGTGGATTGTCGCTCGAGGACGGGGCGCGCGTGGTGGCCCTGCGGTCGCGCGCGGTCGCGGAACTGCTCGCGGGATCGGGCGGTATGGCGTCGGTCGGCTTGCCGGGCGACGCGGTCGCGGACCGGCTGGCGGCCTTCGGCGGCCGGCTGTCGGTGGCGGCGGTGAACGCCCCCGGCCAGACGGTGGTGTCCGGGGCGGCCGACGCGATCGAGCAGTTCCTCGCGGATTGCGCGGCCGAGGGAATCTGGGCGAAACGCATCCCGGTGGACTACGCGTCGCATTCGGCGGCGGTGGAACGAATTCGCGACCGGGTGCTGGCCGACCTGGCGCCGATCCGGCCGAAGACCGGTGACATTCCGTTCTTCTCGACGGTGACGGCCGAGTTCGTGGATACGGCTGGGCTGGACGCGGCGTACTGGTATCGCGGGTTGCGCGAGCAGGTGCGCTTCGCCGAGGCGATCGAGGCGTTGCTGGCTGCGGAGATGACGGCGTTCGTGGAGACGAGTCCGCATCCGGTGGTCGCCTCGGCGATCGAACTGGTGGCCGCGGCACTGGGCGCGGCCGACCGGGTGGCGGTGTGCGGCACCCTGCGACGTGGTCACGGTGGACCCGAGGAGTTCGCCGCGGCGGCGGCCCGGGCCTACTGTGCGGGTATCGACGCGCTGGCGGTGGAGTTGGGCCCACCCGCCGCGCGAGTGGACCTGCCGGTCTACGCGTTTCAGCGCCGCCGGTGCTGGACACCGGAGGTCGGCGGCTGGGCGGGTGCGGCGGATATGCGCCGCGCCGGACTGATCGCGCCGGACCATCCGATTCTGGGCGCCGCGGTGGAGGTGGCGGAGCGCGACGAATGGCTGTTCACCGGGCTCCTCGCCCCCGACGCCCACCGCTGGCTGGCGGATCACGTCGTCTCCGGGGCGCCCGCGGTCCCCGCGACGGTCTGGCTCGAGGCCGCGTTGAGCGTGGGCGTCCGGGTGGGCGCCGGGGATGTCGAGGAACTGCGGGTCGAGACGCCGCTGCCCGCGAACCTGCCGTGGACGATCCAGATGCGCGTCGCGGCGGCCGACGAGAGCGGGCGGCGGGCGTTCTCCGTCCACGCCCGCCCGGCCACCGAGGCCGCTGGGGAATGGTCTCGGTGCGCGCAAGGGGTGCTGGCCGGAAGCCGTGACGCGATCCCCGTCCGGCCGGGCGTCGAGTGGCCGCCCACCGGGGCCGAGCCGTTGGCCGCCGAAGAACTCTACGACCGGCTGGCCGGTCGTGGGCTCGGTTACGGCGTCGCGTTCCAGGGAGTCACGGCGTCCTGGCTGCGAGGCCGCGAGGTGTTCGCCGAGGTGTCGCTGGACGAGTCGGTGGGCGATCAGGGCCGGTTCGGCATCCATCCCGCGCTGCTCGACGCCATGGCGCACCCCGCGGCGGACCTGCTCGCCGACGACTCGCCCACCCGGACCCCGATGCCGTTGTCGTTCAGCGGCGTTCGGCTGTACCGCGACGGGGTCGCCGCCGCCCGGGTGCGGATCGAGCGAGTCGGCGCGGACACCATGCGTGTGACCGCCGTCTCCGAGGACGGCGACCCAGTTCTCGTGATCGGATCGCTGCGGCTGCGCACCGTCGACCGGGCAGTGGACGAGACCCAGCCGGGGGTGGCCGCGTCTGCGCAGGCCATTGCTCCCGCCCGCCGCAGGCGTGCCGCGGTGGAGGGTCCGCTGGCGCCGAGGCTGTTCGCCGTTCCGGAACAGGAGCGGGACGCGCTGGTGTCGAAGGTCGTCGCCGAGCAGGCCGCGGCGGTACTCGGCTACGAGTCGGCCGAGGCCGTTCCCTCCGATCTGCCGTTCACGGCGTTCGGATTCGACTCGCTGAGCGGAGTCCAGTTGCGTGACCGGCTGGCCGGCGCCACCGGGCTGGCGCTGCCCGCGACGCTGATGTTCGACTATCCGACGCCCACCGCGGTGGCGCGGCTGGTGCGCGCTCGGCTCGAAGGGGTGGATCTCGCCGGGCCGCGCACCGTGCGCCGCGCTCGATCCGACGAGCCGATCGCCATCGTCGGGATCGGCTGCCGCTTTCCCGGCGGTGTCGGATCGGCCGAGGACATGTGGCGCCTCGTCGCATCCGGAAGCGACGCGATCACGCCGTTTCCCGAGGACCGCGGGTGGGACCTGGAGCGGCTGTTGCATCCCGATCCGGATGAGCCCGGCACGGTCTATATCCAGGAAGGCGGATTCCTGGCCGCTGCGGCGGATTTCGACGCCGGATTCTTCGGTATCGGGCCGCGTGAGGCGGCGGCGATGGATCCACAGCAGCGGCTGATGCTGGAGGTCGCCTGGGAGGCATTGGAAGACGCGGGCCTCGACCCCACCGCGCTACGCGGTACGGACACCGGCGTGTACGTCGGCGCCTGCGCCTCGGGCTACGCGGAGGGTGTGACCGGGGAGTACGAAGGTTTCCGGCTGACCGGGACGTCGCACAGCGTGATCTCCGGCCGCGTGGCCTACGCTTTCGGCCTGGAAGGCCCCGCGGTCACGGTCGACACCGCCTGCTCCTCCTCGCTGGTGGCCATCCATCTGGCCTGTCAGGCACTCCGTCAGGGCGAGACCTCCCTGGCGCTGGCCGGTGGCGTCAGTATCTCGGCGAGTCCGGCGCTGTATGTCGATTTCGCGCGCCAGCGTGGCTTGGCGGCGGATGCGCGGTGCAAGCCGTTCTCCGCCGCGGCCGACGGCGTGACCTGGTCCGAAGGTGTCGGCGTGCTCGTCGTCGAACGGCTTTCCGACGCCCGTCGCCTCGGGCATCCGGTCCTGGCGGTCGTGCGCGGTAGCGCGATCAACCAGGACGGTGCGAGCAATGGCTTGACCGCGCCGAACGGTCCATCGCAGGAACGGGTGATCGCGGCGGCGCTGGCAGACGCGGGGTTGACGCCGACGGATGTGGACGCGGTCGAGGCGCACGGAACCGGCACCGCGCTCGGGGATCCGATCGAAGCGCAGGCGCTCATCGCCGCCTACGGCGCCGAGCGGACGGAACCGCTGCGCATCGGGTCGGTGAAATCGAATATCGGTCACGCCGTCGCGGCCGCGGGTGTCGGCGGTGTGATCAAGATGGTGCAGGCGTTGCGGCACGAAACGCTGCCGAAGTCGTTGCATCTCGACGCGCCGAGCCCGCATGTCGACTGGTCGGCGGGGTCGGTGCGGCTGCTGAGCGAGCCGGAGTCCTGGCCGGCCGGTGACCGGGTGCGTCGTGCCGGGGTGTCGTCGTTCGGGATGAGCGGGACGAACGCGCACCTGATCCTGGAGGAGGCGCCGACGGTTCCGGCGGAAAGACTCCGCGCCACGGCTGAGCCGGATGATCGTGATCGGGATGTCCGGACGTGGACCGTGTCCGCGCGCACCCCGGAAGCGCTGCGCGCGCAGGCCGTTCGGCTCACCGAATGGCTGACCGCGCAGGACGACGTGAACGTGGCGGATGTCGCGTACACATTGCTGCGGCACCGCGCGCAGCTGGAATATCGCGCCGCGATCGTCGGGCACGAACTCGATGATCTGCTGTCCGGGCTCGCCGGTCTGGCCGGATCGGCGACCGCCGAGAGCGATTCCGTGGTCACCGGCCGGGCCGCGGCGCGGCGGGTGGCGTTCGTGTTCCCGGGTCAGGGCAGCCAGTGGCCTGCCATGGGCGCCGAACTGCTCGCCGCGAACCAGGTGTTCGCGGAGTCGATCGCGGACTGCGAGGTGGCGCTGGCGCCGTTCGTGAACTGGTCGTTGACCTCGGTGCTGCGGGAAGAACCGGGCGCGCCGTCATTGGACCGGGTGGATGTGGTGCAGCCCGCGCTTTTCGCGGTGCTGGTGTCGCTGGCGCGAGTGTGGCGGGCGAACGGGGTGGAGCCCGCGGCGGTAGTGGGGCATTCGCAGGGTGAGATCGCGGCGGCCGTGGTCGCGGGCGGGCTTTCGCTCGCCGACGGTGCGCGTGTGGTCGCCGTCCGGTCCCGGATCGTGGCCGAGGAACTGGCGGGAGCCGGTGGCATGGTGTCGGTCGGTGCGGCGGCGCACGTGGTCGCGGATCGGCTGACCCGGTTCGGGGACCGATTGTCCGTGGCGGCGGTGAACGGGCCGGGCCAGACCGTGGTGTCGGGGGAGGCCGCGGCCGTGGAGGAATTCCTGGCGGCCTGTGCGGCCGACGGCGTGTGGGCGAAACGGATTCCGGTGGACTACGCGTCGCATTCGGCCGCCGTGGAGACCATCCGCGATCGGGTACTGGCGGAGCTGGCTCCGGTCGCGCCGGTACCCGGTTCGGTGCCCTTCTTCTCGACCGTGTCCGCGGACTATGTCGACACCACGACGCTGGACGCCGCCTATTGGTATCGCGGCCTGCGCGAGCCCGTCCGGTTCGCCGAAGCGATCGAAACGCTGCAACGCGCGGGTGTGAACGCCTTCATCGAGGTCAGCCCGCACCCGGTGCTGACGGTCGGGATCGAGTTGACGGCGGACGCCCTGGACACGTCCGGCCGTGTGGCCGTCCTGGGCACCTTGAAACGCGGACACGGAGGGCCACAACAGATCTCGCTGGCGCTGGCGCGCGCTCATTGTGCCGGTATCGACGTCGCCGCGCCGGCACCGGCGCCCGTCGCCACCCGAGTGGACCTGCCGCGGTACGCGTTCGAGCACAAGCGGCACTGGCTGGTGCCTGGCGGTGTGCCCGACATTCGGCAGTCGGGACTGGACGAGGTGGGGCATCCGCTGCTGGCGGCGATGGTGCGGATGCCGGAAACCGACGAGGCGGTGTTCACCGGCAGGCTGTCGCGAGCGGCATATCCATGGCTGTCCGATCACGCGGTCGCGGGTGTGGCCTTGCTGCCCGGCGCCGCCTTCGTGGAACTCGTCCTGCATGTCGGCGCGGTGGTCGACTGCCTGTGGTTGTCGGAACTGGTGCTCGAGGCGCCACTGGTGGTGCCGTCGTCGGGGACTGTCGAGCTACGGGTGGTGGCCGGCGCCCCGGACGAGTCGGGCACCCGCAGGGTGTCGGTGTACTCCCGATCGGATGAGGCCGCATCTCGCGCCGAACACGGTCCGGCCGAGCGGATCTCGGACGGGAACCCACCGCGGTGGATCCGGCACGCCGCCGCCACCATCACCGCCGAAACGGATGCGGCCGTGACCACGGCCGTGGCCGTGCGCCCGCCGGCCGGTACGGCCGTGGTCGATATCGCCGGCGTTTACGCGGAATTGGCCGAGCGTGGCTACGAATACGGTCCCGCGTTTCAGGGGCTGACCGCCCTGTGGCGCGGTGACGGCGAAGTCTTCGCCGAAGTGACTCTGCCGGAGCCGGGCCGCGCCGGGGTCGCCGGATTCGGGCTACATCCGGCGCTGCTGGACGCGGCGCTGCATTCGGTTCTGCTCGGTGGGCTCGTATCAGACGCGCCGGAGGGGACGGTCGCGGTGCCGTTCTCCTGGGAGAACGTCAAGTTGTCTGCGACGGGGGCGACCACGCTGCGGGTCCACGCGGCCGTGTCCGGGTCCACGGTCGCAGGACCTCGGATCGCGGTGACCCTCAGCGATACATCCGGCATGCCGGTGGCCGAGGTGGGCGCGTTGACCATGCGCCCGATCCCGCTCGAGGCACTGGGACGATCCCGGCCGCGCAGCGAGGGACTCGGCTACCGGGTGGAATGGGACGTGTTGTCCGCGCAGGAAGCCGTGGACAAGGCGGTCTGGGGTGAAGCCGCGGACGGCGAGACCGTCACGATCGCGGGCCGGGCGGCGACGGTGATCCGGCTCGGCGAGGCCGCCGACCGCCCGGTGCCAGAGTCGGCACGTCATGTGGTGACGGCGGTGACCACGCGGACGCAGCGGCTGCTGGATGGGAAGAACCCGATCGTCGTGGTCACCCGGCGGGCCGTGGCGGTGCACCCCGGCGAGCCGGTGGATCTGTCCACGGGTGCGGCATGGGGGTTGCTGCGCACCGCCCAGAGCGAGCACCCCGAACGGATCCTCCTCGTCGACGTCGATGACTGGGCTGATTACCGGCACGGTGTCGCCCTCGCGATGACGACGAACGCCGAATCCCAGTTCGCCGTCCGTCGCGGTGTCCCGCACGTGCCGCGCCTGCGCCGGGCAGCCGACGACATCGGGAATGCGGGTGTGGCGGTGCGGGCTCCGGCCTGGGCACTTGCCCACCATGGCAAGGGCACGTTGACCGGCGACAACCTGACGCTGACCGAGACGCCGGAGGCATTGCGGGCCCTGGCCCCCGGCGAGGTCCGGGTGGCGCTGCGGGCGGCCGGTCTCAACTTCCGCGATGCCCTGATCGCCTTGGGCATGTATCCGCAGCCCGACGCTGTGCTGGGTGTGGAGGGTGCCGGTGTGGTGGTGGAGGTCGGTGCGGGTGTGTCGGGGTTGGTGCCTGGTGATCGGGTTTTCGGGTTTGTGACCGGTGTGGGGTCGGTGGTGGTGGCCGATCACCGGTTGTTGGTGGTGATGCCGCAGGGGTGGTCGTTCGCGCGGGCGGCGGCGGTGCCCGCGGTGTTCGCGACGGCGCTCTACGGGTTGGTGGATGTGGCCGGGGCGCGGGCGGGGGAGACGGTGCTGGTGCACGCGGCCACGGGTGGGGTGGGGATGGCCGCGGTGCAGGTGGGCCGCTGGCTGGGGTTGCGGATGCTGGTGACGGCGAGTCGGCCGAAGTGGGATGTGCTGCGGGGGTTGGGGTTCGGTGCGGAGGAGATCGGTGATTCCCGGTCGCTGGAATTCGAGGAGAAGTTCCGTGCGGTGACCGGTGGCGCTGGCGTGGACGTGGTGCTGGATTCGCTGGCAGGCGAATTCGTGGATGCCTCGTTGCGGTTGCTGGCACCCGGTGGACGGTTCGTGGAGATGGGGTTGCTCGATCGCCGCGACCCCCAGCAGGTAGCCGCTGTCCATCCGGGGGTGCGGTACCAGAGTTTCGTCCTGCTGGATGTGGCGGCGGATCGGCTGCGGGAGATCCTCACATCGGTCGTAGAGCTGTTCGAGGCCGGGATCTTGACGCAGTCCCCGCTGACCGCATGGGATTTGCGGCAGGCGCCGGAGGCGCTGCGGTTGATGAGCCAGGCTCGGCATATCGGGAAGAACGTGCTCACCGTGCCGAGGCCGCTGCCGCCCGAGGGCACGGTGTTGATCACCGGTGGTACCGGGGGATTGGGTGCGTTGGCGGCTCGGCATCTGGTCACCGAGTACGGGGTGCGCAGACTGGTATTGGCCAGCAGGCGCGGACCGGATACCCCCGGTGTGGGGAAACTGCGTGACGAGCTCGTCGGCTTGGGCGCGCACGTGGACGTGGTCGTCTGTGACGCGGCGGACAGGAACGCCCTCGAGACGACGCTCGCGGCGATCCCGTCCGAGCATCCCCTGACCGGCGTCGTCCACGCTGCGGGGGTGCTGGCCGATGGCTTGTTCACCGATCTGACGGCGGAGCGGATCGAGCAGGTGTTGCGGCCGAAGGTGGACGCGGCGTGGAATCTGCACGAGGCGACGCGGCATCTGGATCTGTCGATGTTCGTGTTGTATTCCTCGATCGCGGGCGTGATCGGCAATGCGGGACAGGCCAATTACGCGGCGGCCAATACGTTCCTCGACGCGCTGGCACACCACCGGCACGTGAACGGTCTACCAGCGACCTCGATCGCCTGGGGGTTGTGGCAGCAGAGCACCGGCATGACCGGGGCGCTCGGCCGAGCCGATATCGCCCGGTTGCGGCGGGAAGGACTCCCGCCACTGGGCGAGCGGGAGGGTATGGCACTGTTCGACGCCGCACTCGCGGGTGGCGTATCGGAGTTCGTGGCTGTCCGCGTCGACCGCGACGCGCTGGCGGAAACGGCGCCCCGTGCCCTGATGCGCGGTTTGGTACGGCCGTCCCGGCGCCGGGTCGCCGGTGAGGTGGCGCAGCGTCCGGAACTGGCCGCGCAACTGGCGGGTCGTTCGGCTGCCGAGCAGGACCGCGTCGTCCTCGACCTCATCCGCGCCCAGGCCGCGGCGGTGCTGGGGCACACCGGCGTCGAGTCGATCCCGGCGGACAAACCGTTCCGCGATATCGGATTCGACTCACTCGGTGTCATGGAATTCCGCAACAGGCTGTCGGAAACCACCGGCCTCCAGCTGCCGTCGACACTGGTCTTCGACCACCCGACCGCCACCGCGATGGCGAAGCTGGTGCGCTCCCTGGCGGTGCCGGCCACCGCGGACGAATCCGCCGAGCAGGCTCCGCGCCCGGAGCGTGGAGTCGATGAACCGATCGCCATCGTGGGTATGAGCTGCCGCTTCCCCGGCGGAGTCACCTCACCGGAGAGTCTGTGGGAATTGCTGGCCTCCGGCACGGACGCGAGCACGGAATTTCCCACCGACCGCGGCTGGGATCTCGAGCGGCTGTTCGACGCGGACCCGGACAAACCAGGTACCTCCTACACCCGGCGCGGCGGATTCCTTTCCGGCGCGGCGGATTTCGATGCCGGATTCTTCGGCATCGGCCCCCGGGAGGCGTCCGCCATGGACCCCCAGCAGCGTCTGCTGCTGGAAGCGACCTGGGAGGCCCTGGAGGATGCCGGTATCGACCCGGTCGCGTTGCGTGGCAGCGATACCGGCGTCTTCGCCGGAGCGTGCTCATCCGGCTACGGCGAGCGGGTCACCGGAGAACTGGAGGGTTACCGTCTCACCGGCACCACGCACAGTGTGATCTCCGGCCGGGTGGCCTACGTTTTCGGCTTCGAAGGCCCGGCCGTCACCGTGGATACCGCGTGCTCGTCGTCGCTGGTCGCCCTGCATCAGGCCACCCGCGCGCTGCGCCAGGGAGAGACCTCGCTGGCACTGGCCAGCGGTGTGACGGTCGCGGCCAGTCCGTACCTCTACGTCGATTTCGCCCGGCAGCGCGGCCTGGCGACCGATGGCCGCTGCAAGTCGTTCTCCGCCGACGCCGACGGCGTCGGATTCGCCGAGGGCGTCGGGGTGCTCGTGCTCGAACGGCTCTCCGACGCCCAGCGCCTCGGGCACACCGTTCTGGCTCTCGTGCGCGGCAGCGCGATCAACCAGGACGGTGCGAGCAATGGCTTGACCGCGCCGAACGGTCCGTCACAGGAACGGGTGATCGCGGCGGCACTGGCCGACGCGGGGTTGACGCCGACGGATGTGGACGCGGTCGAGGCGCACGGTACCGGCACGACATTGGGCGATCCGATCGAGGCCCGGGCACTGATCAATGCCTACGGGCGCGACCGTGCCGGTCGCCCGCTGTTCATCGGGTCGGTCAAATCCAATCTCGGCCACACCATCGCCGCCGCGGGTGTCGGTGGGGTGATCAAGATGGTGCAGGCGTTGCGGCACGAAACCCTGCCGAGGACACTGCACGCGGACGAGCCGAGCCCCTATGTGGACTGGTCGGCGGGCAACGTTCGGCTGCTGACCGAAGCCAAGGCGTGGCCCGCCGGGGACCGCGTCCGGCGGGCCGGCGTGTCGTCGTTCGGTGTCAGCGGCACCAACGCCCACGCCATCCTGGAAGAGGCGCCCCCGGTTGCGGCGTCCCCGGTCGCGCCCGCTCCCGGGCGTCGTATCGAGACGGTCGTGCCCTGGCTGGTGTCGGCCGATTCCGAGTCGGGCCTGCGGGCGCAGGCCGAGCGGCTACGGGAGTGGGCGATCCACCATCCCGACGCCGGCCCCTGGGACACGGCTCACGCGCTGATCAGCTCCCGCGCACAGCTGCCGTGGCGTGGCG
This sequence comes from Nocardia sp. NPDC041819, assembly GCF_055590505.1. NCBI lineage: Bacteria > Bacillati > Actinomycetota > Actinomycetes > Mycobacteriales > Nocardiaceae > Nocardia > Nocardia sp. NPDC041819. Next base: position 48,302 of record NZ_JBVJAP010000017.1, read on the forward strand.
CTGTCGTCGGGCGTGACCGGGACGAACTACTGGCCGGGCTGGCCGAATTGGCCGCCGGTCACACGGGTGCGATCGCGGCGAGGTCGAATGTGGCCGGACGGACGGCGTTCCTGTTCACCGGTCAGGGCGCGCAACGTGCCGGGATGGGCGCCGGTCTGTACGCGGCTTTCGGTGTGTTCGCCACGGCCTTCGACGAGATGTGCACCCATATCGATCCGCTGCTCGGTCGTTCGCTGCGAGAGCTGGTCTTCGACCCGGACGGTGCTCGGCTGCTGGATCGGACCGAGTTCACCCAGCCAGCCTTGTTCGCGTTCGAGGTGGCGCTGTTCCGGCTGCTGGAATCGTTCGGCGTCGTTCCGGATGCGCTCATCGGACATTCGATCGGCGAGTTGACCGCCGCGTACCTCGCCGGAGTGTGGGCGCTACCGGATGCGTGCGCGCTGGTGGTGGCGCGCGGACGGTTGATGGGCGCACTACCGGGGGACGGCGCGATGCTGGCCGCGGCGATACCCGAGGAACGGGCGATGAACCTGCTCGACGAGTTCGGCGGCCGGGTGTCGATCGCCGCGGTGAACGGTCCGGGATCGGTGGTGTTGTCCGGTGCGGCCACCGCGATCGACGCGGTCGCCGATCGGCTGGCCACAGCGAATGTGCAGACCTCGCGGCTGCGGGTGAGCCATGCGTTCCATTCGGCATCGATGGAGCCGATGCTCGACGAGTTCCGCGCAGTGGCGCGAGGTTTGACCTACAACCGGCCGACCGTCCCGATCGTGTCGAATGTGTCCGGTGCCTTGGTCGACGCCGGCCTGACCGACCCGGACTACTGGGTTGCCCAGGTACGTGGGTGTGTCCGATTCGCACCGGGTATCGCCACCTTGGTCGAGGACGGCGTCCGGCGGTTCTTGGAGGTCGGCCCGGATGCCGTGCTGGCCGCCATGGTTCGGCAGTGTCTGGCTGAAACGCCGGCCGCGGAGGCGGGGTCGACCGTGGTGGCGGCCGCTCGACGCTCGACCGACGAGGCGGATCGGTTCGTGACCGCGTTGGCACAGGCCGGCGCGGGAGGGGTACCGGTGGACTGGACGCCGCTGTTCGCCGGCCGGGCGATCGAGCGAGTACCGCTGCCGACCTACGCGTTCGAGCGTCAGCGGTACTGGTTGCCCCCGGCCCGGGTGTCGGATGTGTCGCGCTCGGGCCTGGACGACGCGGGCCATCCGCTGCTGGGCGCTCTGGTGCGGTTGCCGGATTCGCCGGAGGTCGTGTTCACCGGGCGAATGTCCGGAGCGGAAATTCCGTGGCTGGCCGATCACGCGGTCGGCGGAGCGGTCGTGTTCCCCGGCGCCGCATTCGTCGAGCTCGTCCTGCACGTGGGTGCGGTCGTGGCATGTCCCGCGGTGTCGGAACTGGTGATCGAGACGCCCCTGCCCATGCCCGCTGCGGGTGCGGTCGAGTTGCGGGTGGTCGCCGGTGGCCCGGAGGAATCCGGTGCCCGGGCGGTCACGGTGTACTCGAGGTCGCGTGACGGCGAGGAGCCCGAGGCTGCGTGGATGCGTCACGTGACCGCGAGGGTGACCGCGCGGCCGGTTGGTCCGTCGACCGCCACGGCGGAGGCGAACTGGCCACCGACCGGTGCGACCGAGCGGGAACTCACCGGCGCCTACGCGGATCTGGATGAACTCGGCTACGAGTACGGCCCGGCTTTCCAGGGGCTGACGGCGCTGTGGCGCGGCGACGGTGAAGTCTTCGCCGAGGTCGTTCTGCCCGAGTCCGCTCGCACCCAGGCCGGCGGGTACGGCCTGCATCCGGCGCTGCTGGACGCGGCGCTGCACTCCGTCCTGGTCGGTGGGCTGGCGCCCGAGCCGGTGGCCGGTGCGGTGACTGTGCCGTTCGCGTGGGAGGGCGTCGAACTGCATGCCGCCGGAGCCACCGCGGTGCGAGTTCACGCCGTCCTGTCCGGTGCGGCGACGGAGGAAACCCTGATCGCGGTGACGCTCACCGATACCGCGGGGCGGCCGGTGGCCGAGATCGGTGCGTTGCGCCTGCGCAGTGTCGCGACCGGGGCGTTCGCCTCGGTGCGGCGCCGCGCCGTCGGCTACGGACTCGACTGGACAGCCCTGCCAGCGGTCGAGCCGAGCGCCGCCGGGGTATGGGATGTCACCGGTGATGTCCAGACCGTGCACGTCGCGGGTGGCGACGTGACGGTGGTGCGGCTCGAAACCGAGGTCGAGGGGAGTGACTTGCCCGCGACCGTGCGTGCGGTGGTGACCGCGACGACGACGCGCGTGCGGGAATCACTGGAACGGGACGGCCGCGTTGCCGTGGTGACCCGGCGGGCGGTGGCGGTCCACGCCGGAGAGTCCGTGGATCCGGCGGCCGCCGCGGCGTGGGGGTTGCTGCGCACCGCCCAGAGCGAACACCCGGACCGGCTTCTGCTCGTCGACATCGATGAGTGGGATCGCCTGCGGCAGAGCGTCGTATCCGCGCTGACGCTGGAGGCCGAACCGCAACTCGCCGTCCGCGGCGGCGTCCCGCACGCACCGCGACTGCACCGTGCCGGGCACGCCGGCCTGAGCGGCGCGGAGTTGTTGCGCACATGCGCTCCCGCCGACCACCGGGAATGGGGACTGGCGCCGCTCGGGAAAGGCACGCTCGGCGCGGACAACTTCGGGCTGCGTGAACTCCCCGACGCCTGGGCGCCACTGGCTCCGGGGCAGGTGCGGGTGCGCACGATGGCGGTCGGCCTGAACTTCCGGGACGTGCTCGTCGCGCTCGGCACGTACCCCGACGCGGGCGCTGTGTTGGGCGTGGAGGGTGCGGGTGTGGTGGTGGAGGTCGGTGCGGGTGTGCCGGGGTTCGTGCCGGGTGATCGGGTGTTCGGCTTTTTGTCGAGTGTGGGGTCGGTGGTGGTGGTTGATTGCCGTTTGGTGGTGAAAATGCCTGCGGGGTGGACATTCGCGCAGGCGGCGGCGGTGCCCGCGGTGTTCGCGACGGCGTTCTACGGGTTGGTGGATGTGGCGGGGGTGCGTGCTGGGGAGCGGGTGTTGGTGCATGCGGCGACGGGCGGGGTGGGTTTGGCGGCGGTGCAGGTGGGGCGGTGGCTGGGCGCGCGGTTGCTGGTGACGGCGAGTCGGCCGAAGTGGGGGGTGTTGCGGGGGTTGGGGTTCGGCGATGAGGAGATCGGTGATTCGCGGTCGCTGGAGTTCGAGGGGAAGTTCGGTGGGCCGGCGGGTGGTGTGGATGTGGTGCTGGATTCGCTGGCGGGTGAGTTCGTGGATGCGTCGTTGCGGTTGCTGGGGTCTGGTGGCCGGTTCGTGGAGATGGGGATGTTGGATCGGCGTGACCCCGCCCAGGTAGCCGCCGCGCACCCCGGGGTCACCTACAGCGGTTTCATGCTCATGGACGTGGACCCCGACCGGCTCCACGAGATCTTGACCCGCATAGTCGACCTCTTCGAGGCGGGTGTGTTCACCGCGTCTCCACTGACGGCATGGGACGCGCGGGATCTTCCCGAGGCGCTGCGGTTCATGAGCCAGGCTCGGCATATCGGCAAGAATGTGCTGACGGTGCCGAGGCCGTTGCGCCCGGAGGGCACGGTGTTGATCACCGGTGGTATCGGTGGTTTGGGTGCGTTGGCGGCTCGGCATCTGGTCTCCGAGTACGGGGTGCGCAGGTTGGTGCTGGCCGGTAGGCGCGGCCCGGACACTCCGGGTGCCACCGAACTCCGTGCCGAACTCGTGGCCGCGGGCGCGCAGGTGGACGTGGTCGCTTGTGATGCGGCGGATCGCGATGCGTTGGACGCGGTACTGGCGGCGATCCCGCCGGAGCATCCGTTGACCGGCGTCGTGCACGCGGCCGGGGTGCTGGCCGACGCGCTCTTGGAGAACATGACCGCGGAGCGGATCGCGGAGGTGTTGCGGCCGAAGGTGGACGCGGCGTGGAATCTGCATCTGGCGACGCGGGATCTGGATCTGTCGATGTTCGTGTTGTATTCGTCGGTCGCGGGTGTGATCGGCAATGCGGGACAGGCGAATTACGCGGCGGCGAACGTGTTCCTCGACGCCCTGGCACAGCACCGGCGCGTGCAGGGTCTGCCGGCGACCTCGATCGCCTGGGGCCCGTGGCAGGCGGACACCGGCATGACGCGGACGCTCGGTGACGCCGACTTCGCCCGGTTGCGGCGCGAGGGGTTCCCGCCGTTGGGCGAGGGGGAGGGTATGGCCATGTTCGACGCCGCGCTGTCCAGCGGGAGAGCGGCGTTCGTCGCGGCCCGGATCGCGCTCACGGAGACCGCCGATCACGATCCGCGCCCGATCCTGCGCGACCTGCTGGGAGCCACCCGCCGCCGAGCCGAGAACCCGGGGAACGGATCACCGCAACCGACGCATCGCCTGGCGGGCCTGCCGACCGCCGAACAGGACCACGTCGTTCTCGAGCTGGTTCGCGGCGAGGCCGCGGCGGTGCTCGGAACCGACATCGAGTCCATCGCGGCCGACAAACCCTTCACCGACATCGGATTCGACTCCCTCGGCGTCATGGAATTCCGCAACCGGTTGAAATCGGCCGCGGGCGTGCAGGTGCCCGCGACGGCGATGTTCGACTACCCGACTCCACGGGAACTGGCCGGTTACCTGCGTCAGGAGATCGCTCCGGTGGAGGATCCGGCGAAGCGGATCGCCGCCGAAGTCGAAGCGCTGGGCCGCAGCGTGGCCTCCGCCGAACTCTCGGCCGCCGACCGGTCGTCGCTGGCGACCACATTGTCCGCCCTGCTGCGTGAACTCGAAGGCAGGGACGCCGGTGTGGTCGACGTGGGCGGCGACACCGACCACCTCGACACCGCGGACGATCACGAACTCTTCGAGTTCATCGACAACCTCAGCTGAACTTGCACGATCAGGAGCCCACCAATGGCCGACACCGACGAGCTGCGCCGCTATCTGAAGAAGACCGCGAAAGAGCTCTACGAGACCAAACAGCACCTGCGCGACCTCACCGATCGGACGCGGGAGCCCATCGCGATCGTCGGGATGGCCTGCCGGTACCCCGGCGGCGTCCGGTCCGCCGAGGACCTGTGGCGCGTCGCCGCCGAGGGCGTGGACGCCGTCGGCGGGTATCCCTCCGACCGTGGCTGGGATCTGGAGCGGTTGTTCGATCCCGATCCGGACGTCCCGGGGACGGTCTACACGCGAGAGGGCGGCTTCCTCGACAACGTCGCGGATTTCGACGCAGGCTTCTTCGGCATCAGCCCGCGCGAGGCCGCCGCGATGGACCCACAGCAGCGCCTGATGCTCGAGGCGGCCTGGGAGGCCCTGGAAGACGCCGGCATCGACCCGCTGTCGCTGCGCGGTAGCGACACCGGCGTGTTCGCCGGGGTGGCCCACCAGAACTACGGGCCCCGGGTCGGCTCCCCGGATATCACGGCCGAGACGGAAGGCCATGCCTATCTGGGTGTGTCCAGTAGTGTGCTGTCGGGCCGGATCGCCTACACCCTCGGGCTGGAGGGACCGGCCGTCTCGATCGACACGGCATGCTCGTCCTCGCTGGTCGCCCTGCATCTCGCGTGCCGGGCGCTGCGCAACGGCGACGCCACCCTCGCCTTGGCGGGCGGTGTCACCGTGATGTCGGATCCGTCGCTGCTCATCGCGTTCGCGCGGCAGCGCGCCCTCTCACCCGACGGCCGGTGCCGGGCATTCGCGGCGGCGGCCGACGGGACCGGTTTCTCCGAGGGACTCGGCGTGCTGGTGCTCGAACGGCTCTCCGACGCGCGGCGGCTCGGGCACACCGTCCTGGCGGTCGTCCGCGGCAGCGCGATCAACCAGGACGGCGCGAGCAACGGGCTGACCGCGCCGAACGGCCGGTCGCAGGAAGCGGTGATCGGGCAGGCGCTGCGCGACGCGGGCCTGACGCCCGCCGACGTCGACGTGGTGGAAGCCCACGGTACGGGCACGATGCTGGGCGATCCGATCGAGGCCAGGGCCCTGATCGCCGCCTACGGCTCCCGGGAGCCCGAGGCGCCCTTGCGGCTGGGATCGCTGAAATCCAATATCGGTCACACCTCGGCCGCGGCGGGCGTCGGGGGCGTGATCAAGATGGTGCAGGCCATGCGGCACGAGATGCTGCCGAAGACCTTGCACATCGACGCGCCCACTCCCCACGTGGACTGGTCGGCGGGCACCGTGCGGCTGCTGCGGGACAGCGAACCGTGGCCCACCGGCGACAGGGTCCGGCGCGCGGGCGTGTCGTCGTTCGGTGCCAGCGGTACCAACGCCCACGTCGTCCTCGAGGAAGCACCCGCCGACCCGGCCGCCGCCGAAACGGCCTCCGAGCCGGCTCCCACCGCACCCGCCGGAGCGGAACATGCCTCGCCGCACGCGATTCCGTTGCTGTTGTCGGCGGGTTCCGGCGCCGCACTGCGGGCACAGGCCGACCGCTTGCGGCACTGGATGACCGACGCCCCGGAGGCGGATCCGCGGGATATCGCGCATTCGCTGCTCACCTCCCGTGCCCGGCTGGAGTGGCGCGGCGCGGTCGTCGGTCGCGACAGGGAGGACCTCCTGGCCGGTTTGGCGGCCCTCGCCGAGGGCCGTTCCACGCCGGGCGTGGTCGAGGGCCGCGCGCGCTCGGGACGCACGGCGTTCCTGTTCACCGGTCAGGGCGCGCAGCGCACCGGAATGGGGCGGGAACTGTGCGCGGCGTTCCCGGTATTCGCGGCGGAACTGGACCGGGTGTGCGCCGCATTCGATCCGCTGCTCGGACGTTCGCTGAAGGACCTGATCCATACCGAGGCGCCGGACGGCGACAGCGCGCCGGGACCGCTGGATCGGACCGAGTTCACCCAGCCCGCGCTGTTCGCCTTCGAGGTTGCGCTGTACCGGCTCGTCGAATCCTTCGGTCTGACACCGGATGTGCTGCTCGGCCATTCCATCGGTGAACTCGCGGCGGCTTATGTCGCCGGAGTGTGGTCGCTGTCGGACGCGTGTGCGCTGGTGGCGGCACGCGGCCGGCTGATGGGCGCACTGCCCGCGGGCGGCGCGATGCTGGCCGTGGCGGTGCCCGAAGCGGAGGCGTCGGCCGCGCTGGACGGATACCACGGCCGGGTCTCCGTGGCCGCGGTGAACGGGCCGTCGTCGGTGGTGCTGTCCGGTGACGCCGACGCTGTCGCCGAGGTCGAGCGGTTCTTCGGCGACCGAGGTCACCGGACGAACCGGCTGCGCGTCAGCCACGCCTTCCATTCAGCGCGGATGGAACCGATGCTGTCGGAGTTCCGGGCCGTGGCTTCCGGCGTCACCTACCGGCGGCCGACGATCCCGCTCGTCTCGAATGTCTCGGGCGCGCCGGCAGGCGACGAGCTGACCGACCCCGAGTACTGGGTCCGTCAGGTCCGGGCGGCGGTGCGGTTCGCGCCGGGAGTGCGGGCGCTGGCCGCGGGCGGGGTGGTGCGCTTCCTCGAGGTCGGTCCCGACGCGGTGCTGGCCGCCATGACCCGGGAATGTCTCGCCGGACAACCCGATATCGAGGCCCGCTGCACAGTGGTCGCCGCTGCGCGGCGTGGCGCGGACGAGGTCGGGCAGTTCACCACTTTCCTGGCCACAGCAGCCGCCGCGGGCGCCGAAGTGGATTGGCGCCCGCTGTTCACCGACCGCCAACAGCGCCGACTGGCGTTGCCCAGCTACGCCTTCCAGCGTCAGCGGTACTGGCTGCCGCCGACCGACGGGATCGGCGATGTGAGCCGTGCCGGTCTGACCGCGATGGACCACCCGTTGCTCGGCGCGGCGCTGGCCCTGGCCGGGACGGACGAGTGGCTGTTCACCGGCCGTCTGTCCACGGCGTCGCAGCCGTGGCTGGCCGACCACACGGTGTTCGGCACGGTGCTGTTGCCGGGCGCCGCGTTCGTGGAGTTCGCGTTGGCGGTCGGTGCGCGACTGGACGCCGTGACGGTCGAAGAACTTGTCCTGGAGGCGCCGCTGCGGCTGGACGAGGGCATCGACGTCGATCTCCAGATCAGTGTCGAATCACCCGACGACGGGGGGCGCAGGCGTTTCGTCATCGCCTCGCGGACGGTCGGTGACCGGACCGCCGGATCCACACACGCCCGCGGTGTGCTCGCGCCCGCCACGGGAGACGCGACGGCGTCCGGCGGTACGGACGGATCGGCCCCCGACGAGGACGCGACGACCGGAGACGCGCTGTACGCTCAACTGGCCGCACGCGGCCTCGACTACGGACCCGCGTTCCAGGGCGTGCGCCGGTTCTGGCGCCGCGACGACGCCGTCCTGGCCGAAGTGCGCCTCGGCGAATCGACTTCGGACGCCTCGCGTTTCGGTGTGCACCCCGCACTGCTGGATGCCGCACTGCACGCCGCTGTCGACGTTCTGGCCGCCGATTCGCCCGCGCACCACGCGCCGCTGCCGTTCTCCTTCACCGGCGTGCGGTTGTATCGCGGTGGCGTCAGCGGGGCGCGGGCGCTGATCCGGCCGGTGGGCGCGGACGGTGTGCGGATCGAGTTGCGCGACGATATGGACGCGTTGCTACTCACGATCGACGCGTTGCAGGCGCGGCCGGTCGACGGCGACGCGGTGCGCGACACACGCTCGGCCGCACCCCACGGTCTCTACGACGTGCAATGGGTCGCGGTGGCCTCCGGTGCGCCGTCTCGCGGGTTGCGACTGGCCGCGGTCGGTGGACCAGCGCAATCCGCTTACGACGAACACCACTCGGATATGGCCGCGCTGGCATCGGCCGCCGGGACCGACAAGGCGAACGCCCGGCATGCCGACGCGGTGGTGTGGTTCGCCGAGCCCGGCGCCGAGCACACCGATGGCGACGAGGCCGAGCAGGTGCGCCGCAGCGTGAACACCGCGCTGGCGACGGTGCAGTCCTGGTTGCGCCTGCCCGACTCCGGCGACACCCGGCTGGTCGTGGTGACCCGCAACGGCGCCGGACGACACGGCGAGGACCCGGACCTGGCGGCCGCGGCGACCTCGGGGCTGCTGCGCAGCGCCCAATCGGAGCATCCCGGCCGGATCGTCCTGGTGGACGCCGAGCGCGACGCGGTGATCGGGCCCGAGCTGATCGCGGCGGCCCTAGCAGCCGACGAGCCGCAGCTGGCGGCACGCGGGGGCGAACTGCTCGCGCCCCGGCTCACCCGGCGCGGCGAGGTGACCGCCGCGCCCGTCACCCTGGGCTCGGGCGCGGTGCTGATCACCGGCGGCACCGGCGGATTGGGCGCCCTGGTGGCCCGGTACCTGGCCGCGACGCATGGTGTGCGGGACCTGGTGTTGGTGTCACGCCGTGGCGAGCGGGCCGACGGTGTGGGCGAACTGGTGTCCGAACTGACCGGACTCGGTGCACGGCCGCGGGTGCTGGCCTGCGACGTCGCCGACCGTGCCGCGGTGCGTGCACTGCTCGGCCGGTTGGCCGATGGTCCGGAGCTGACCGCCGTGGTCCACGCCGCTGGCGTCTTGGACGACGCGACGCTGCACGCCCTCACCCCCGACCGGATCGAGCGGGTCTTCGCGCCGAAGGTCGACGCCGCCCTCCACTTGGACGAACTCACCCGCGACAGGAACCTGTCGGCGTTCGTTCTGTTCTCCTCGATCGCCGCGGTTGTGGGCTCCGCGGGCCAGGGCAACTACGCCGCCGCCAACTCGGTGCTGGACGCGCTGGCCCGGCGCCGCGTCGCGGCGGGCCTGCCCGCGGTCTCGGTGGCCTGGGGCCCGTGGAACCAGAACGGCGGGATGACCGCCGACCTGGGCCGCGCCGGTCTGGAACGCCTGTCGCGCATGGGTTTCCGGCCGCTGACCGAGTCCGACGGGCTCGCGCTGTTCGACCGTGCCATCGGCGCGGACACGCCGTTGGTCGCGGCCGTGGACTTCGACACCGCGGCATTGTCCGCGCAGGCGCGCGCAGGTCTGCTGCCGCCGCCGTTGCGCTCACTGGTGGCGGTGCCGCGCCGCGCCGACGGGGGCGGCGGCGATCTGGCGGAGCGGCTCTCCTCGGCGCCGCCGGAGCGGCACGACGAGATCGTGCTGGAATTCGTGCGCGGGCAGGTCGCCGAGGTATTGGGTCACGCCACGGGCGATCTGATCGAGGCCGACAAACCGTTCAGCGAACTCGGATTCGACTCGCTGGGCGCGGTGGACCTGCGCAACCGCCTCACCAAGGCCACGGGTCTGCGTCTTCCGTCGACCCTCGCCTTCGACCACCCGACCTCGGCCGCCGTCGCTCGGCTGCTGCGTTCCCGGATCGAGGGCGCCGGGCCGGGAGTCCGCCGGACGCGGCAGCGCACGCGAGCCGACGAACCGATCGCGATCGTCGGCATGGCCTGCCGGTACCCCGGCGGAGTCACGTCTGCGGACGAGCTCTGGGATCTGGTGGCCTCGGGGACGGACGCCATCGGTGAGTTTCCGGCCGATCGCGGCTGGGATCTGGATCGCTTGATCCATCCGGATCCCGAGCATTCGGGAACCTCCTATGTCAACGAGGGCGGGTTCTTGACGGACGCGGCCGAATTCGACGCCGGATTCTTCGGAATCGGCCCGCGGGAGGCGAACGCGATGGACCCGCAGCAGCGTTTGCTGCTGGAGGTGTCGTGGGAAGCGCTGGAGCACGCGGGTATCGATCCGATGTCGCTGCGGGGCACCGACACCGGCGTCTACACGGGAGTGATGTATCAGGACTACGAGGTATTGACCCGCAAGGCCGGGCCCGAGGCCGAAGGCTACGTGGGCACCGGCTCGGCCGCGAGTGTCGTCTCGGGGCGCATCGCCTATTCGCTGGGCCTGGAAGGCCCCGCGATGACGGTGGATACGGCGTGCTCGTCCTCGCTGGTGGCGCTGCACGTGGCATGCCGCGCGCTGCGGCAGGGGGAGAGTTCGCTCGCCCTGGTGGGCGGCGCGACGGTGATGGCCACGCCCACGGTGTTCGTGGAATTCTCCCGCCAGCGCGGACTGGCCGCGGACGGGCGGTGCAAGTCGTTCTCGGCCGCCGCCGACGGGGTGGCCTGGGCGGAGGGCGTGGCTGTCCTGGTGGTCGAACGGCTCTCGGACGCACAGCGACTCGGCCACAATGTGCTCGCGGTGGTGCGCGGCAGCGCGGTGAACCAGGACGGCGCCAGCAACGGACTCACCGCGCCGAACGGCCCGTCGCAGGAGCGCGTGATCGCGGCGGCGCTGGCCGATGCCGGGCTCGGCCCGTCGGACGTGGATGCCGTGGAAGCCCACGGGACCGGAACGACCTTGGGCGACCCGATCGAGGCGCAGGCATTGCTCGCCACCTACGGACAGGGCCGTCCGGAAGACCCACTGCGGGTAGGATCGCTCAAATCCAATGTCGGCCATACCCAGGCGGCGGCCGGTGTCGGCGGCGTGATCAAGATGGTGCAGGCCCTGCGCCACGAGGTGCTGCCGAGAACTCTGCACGTGGACGAGCTCTCCCCGCACGTGGACTGGTCGGCCGGATCGGTTCGGGTGCTGACCGACGCCGAGCCGTGGAGCGCCGGCAGCCGGGTCCGGCGCGCGGGCGTGTCGTCGTTCGGCATCAGCGGCACGAACGCGCATGTGATCCTCGAGGAAGCGCCTCCGTCCGCGCGCGACGAGCGTACGGCGGCGGACACCGATCCGGTGGTGGACGGCGCGGTGCCGCTCGTGGTGTCCGCGAAAACGTCCGAAGCGCTGCGCGGTCAGGCCGAACGCTTGCGTGCCTGGCTGATCGGTGCGCCGGAGATCGACTCGCGGGAGGTGGCGCGTGCGCTGCTCGACTCGCGCGCTCTCCTGGATCGCCGCGGTGTGGTGGTCGGACGCGACCGGGAGGAACTGCTCGCCGGGCTGGCCGCGCTGGCGGCGGGCGCGACGTCGCCGCATACGGTCCAGGCACAGGCGGTGCCGGGTGCCACGGCCTTCCTGTTCACCGGCGGCGGCGCGCAGCGCGTCGGCATGGGTGCGGACCTGTACCGGGCGTTCCCGGTCTTCGCGACCGCGCTGGACGAAGTCTGCGCGCAGTTCGATCGGCATCTGGGTGGTTCGCTGCGGGAGGTGATGTTCACCGACGCGGCCGGGGTGCTGGACCGGATGGACTGGATGCAGCCCGCGCTGTTCGCGTTCGAGGTGGCGATGTTCCGGCTGCTGGAGTCGTACGGTCTTGTGCCGGATGTGCTGGCGGGTCATTCGCTGGGCGAGCTCGTCGCGGCGTATGTGTCCGGGGTCTGGTCGCTCGCCGACGCCTGTGTCCTGGTGGCGGCGCGGGGACGGTTGATGGGAGCAGCGCCCGCCGGTGGGGCGATGCTGGCGGCCGCGGTGTCGGAGACGGAAGCTCAGGAACTGCTGACCGGTCTCGGCGACCGGCTCGCCGTCGGGGCGGTCAACGGGCCGGAGTCGGTGGTGTTCTCGGGGTACGCGGACGCCGTCGGCGAGATGCAGCGGCGGCTGACCGAGGCGGGACGCAAGAACACCCTGTTGCGGATCTCGCACGCGTCCCATTCGATGCTGATGGAGCCCGTGCTGGCGGAATTCCGCACGGTGGCCGAGGGGTTGACCTATCGCAAGCCCACCGTGCCGATCGTGTCGAACGTGTCCGGCGCGCAGGCCGGTGACGAGGTGTGCGATCCGGGCTACTGGGTGGCGCAGGTGCGTAGCTGTGTGCGTTTCGCTCCCGGAGTGGGCAGTCTCCTCGACGCTGGGGCGCGCCGTTTCATCGAGGTCGGGCCGGACGCCGCGCTCACCGCGATGACCGGGGAATGCCTGGCCCAGCGCCCGGAACTGGCGGCGAAGTCGCTGGTGGCGGCGTCGTCGCGGCGGTCGGTGGACGAGGTGACCCAGTTCGTCACCCTCCTCGCCCAGTCCTACGTGGCAGGCATACCGGTGCGCCTGCGGTCGCTGCTGCCCGCGGGAGAAGCACGGGTGACGCTGCCGACGTACGCGTTCCAGCGCCGCCGCTACTGGGTGCAGCCCGCGCCCGAGCCCGTCGCGGGTTCCTTCGGGCATCCACTGCTGACCAGCGCGGTGCCGCTGGCCGGGAAGGACGAATGGTTGTTCACCGGCCGGTGCTCCACGCGTACCCAGCCGTGGATCGGCGACCACGCGGTGTTCGGCTCGGTGTTGCTGCCCGGGACGGCCTTCGCGGAAATGGCCCTGGCGGCGGGCGCGCATCTGGACGCCGGGATGGTCGAGGAACTGTTGTTGCAAGCTCCCCTCCTGCTCACCGCGGGCCTCGAGGTCGATGTGCAGCTGAGTGTCGGTGGGCGGGACGAGGAAGGTCGGCGTGGTTTCGCCATCCACTCCCGCCCGGCGGACCGGGACGCGGCCGGAGCGGACGCGTGGGTGCAGCACGCGAGCGGGATCTTGACCACGGCCGACGACGAACTCGCGCCGGACTGGGGCGAGCGGGTATGGCCGCCTTCCGATGCCGAGCCGTCGGACGGATCGCTCTACGACCGGCTGGCCGAACGTGGCTTCGACTACGGTCCCGCGTTCCAGGGCGTGACCGCGCTGTGGTCGCGCGGCGAGCAGACCTTCGCCGAGGTCTCCCTCGACGACTCGGTCACCGTCGCGGCGGCCCCGTTCGGTATCCACCCGGCACTGCTGGACGCGTGCCTGCACGCGGCCCTCGGCGATCTGATCGCCGACCTGCCCGCCGGGCAGGTGCCGTTGCCCTTCTCCTTCGCCGGTGTGCGGTTGTGGCGATCGGGATCCGCCGCCGTGCGCGTCCGGGTCGTGCGCGATGCCGCAGGACAGATCGCGATCGACCTCGCCGACGAGACCGGCTCGCTCGTGGCGCGCGTCGGGGCGGTCTCCGCCCGTCCGATAGCGGCCGACGTCTTGGGCCCCGGGACCGCGGCGCGTCGTGCGGCGCCCCTGCACCTGCGCTGGACGCGCGCGGAACTCCCCGCGCTGCAGGCGGTGCCCGACGGCGTGGCGACGATGGGGCGGACGCGAGTACCTGGCGTCGACCGCCACTACGCCGATGCGACCGAAGTCGCTGCGGCCGAACGGATTCCGGATGTGGTCGTGTGGTCGCCCGACGACGGAACCACGGGCCCGGTGGAGCCGGAGGTGGTGCGGCAGGCGACCCGCACCGCATGGGAGTTGGTGAAGTCCTGGCTGTCGAGCGAGCGGCTGGCGGACACTCGCCTCGTGGTGGCGACCCGACGGGCGACCGGCCTGCACGGCGAACCGATCGATCTGGCGGCCGCGGCGGTGACCGGCCTGGTCCGCAGCGCGCAGTCGGAACAACCGGGCCGCATCGTGCTCCTGGACCATGACGAGGACCTGGACGGGAAGACGGTGCTCGGCGTGATCGAATCCGGGCACGCACAAGTGGCGGTCCGCAGGGGAGAACTTCACCTTCCGCGCCTTGCCTCTGCCGACCTGCCCGAGACATCCGACGGCACCGCCTTCTTCGGTGACGGAACGGTGCTGATCACCGGCGGGACCAGTGGATTGGGCGCGGTGATCGCCCGGCACCTGGTCACCGCGCACGGCGTCCGGCATCTGCTGCTGGTGTCGCGCCGCGGCGCGTCCGCCGACGGGGCCGCGGAACTGGTCGCCGAACTGGAAGGGCTGGGTGCGCGCACCGGGGTCGCCGCGTGTGACGTGACCGATCGCGCCGGTCTGGCCGCCGTACTGGAGTCGATCGGGGATGAGCACCCGCTGACCGCGGTGATCCATTCCGCGGGCTTGATCGACGACGCCACCGTCGAGACGCTCACCGAACGACAGCTCGATCGGGTGCTCGCGCCCAAGGTCGACGGCGCACTGCACCTGCACGAGCTCACCCGGGGCCAGGATCTGGCCGCGTTCGTCGTGTTCTCCTCCGCCGCGGCGATTCTCGGATCGCCCGGACAGGGCAACTACGCGGCCGCGAACGCGTTCCTCGACGGCCTCGCGCACGCCCGCCGCGCGCAGGGGGTGCCCGCCCTGTCGATCGCCTGGGGGCTGTGGAACCAGGGCACGGGCATGGCCGCCGAGATGGACCGTGCCACGCTGGCGCGGTTGCAGCGGATGGGTCTGCGGATCCTCGGTGACGCCGACGGGACGGCGTTGTTCGACGCGGCGCTCGCCATGGACGCGGCCGTGGTCGCCTGCGTGGAATTCGACCAGCCCGCCCTGGCGGCGCAGGCACGTGCCGGACTCCTGCCCGAGGTGCTGAACGGCCTGATTCCCAGCCGGGCGCGGCGGGTCGCGGCCACGCGCGCGTCCGGCGGTCTGCTGGCCGACCGGCTCGCAGCGGCTCCGGAGAACGACCGCGGCGCGCTGGTGCTCGGATTCGTCCGCGAGCACGCCGCGGCGGTACTGGGATACCAGTCCGCGGCCGCCATCGATCCCGAAATTCCCTTCACCGAGATGGGTTTCGATTCACTGGGCGGCGTCGAGCTGCGGAACCGGCTGTCGGAGGGCACGGGTACGCGTCTGCCATCGACGCTGGTGTTCAACTACCCGACGGTGAGCGCGGTGGCGAAATTGCTGCTTTCGCAGTGGGAGGCGACCGCGACCACCTCGGCGATCGACGACCAGATCGCCGCGCTCGCCGCGTTGTTCGCGACCCTGCCGTCCGCGGAGGACAAGGCCAGGCTGGCCGAACGGATCCGCGCGGCGCTGAACGACGCCGTGGACGAGTCCGAACCCGAGCCGGAACCCGCCGGTGCGCAGGGCCGCGACGCCGTCGAGGCGGCCGTCACCGCGGACGAATTGTTCGCTCTCATCGACCAACAGATCTCCGGAAAGTAGAGGAAACCTCATGACACACAACGACGTGCCGACGATCGCGGTAACCGATGGCGTGCGCTCGCTGCACCTGGAGTGGGGCGATCCCGGCATCGCGGTGCTGGGCATGATCCAGCTCTCGCGCGACGAACTGGTCGAGCGCATCCGCACCGGCGCCCTGCCGCTGCCGCCGCTGGCCAAACTGCTCAACATCGAGGTCGTCGACGCCGAGCCGGGTCGGATGACCTTGAGCCTCACACCCGACGAGCGGCATGTGAACTTCCTCGGCGTGGTCGGCGGCGGCGTCGTCGGCACGGTGCTCGACGTCGCGATGTGGGGCGCCGTGCAGCTGTCGGTGGACGACAAATCCATGCTCACGACCGTGAGCATGACCTCCAATCTGGTACGCGGAGTCTCGCACAACCAGGGTGCGTTGCGGGCGGTAGCGGAGGCGGTGCACGTAGGCCGTACCACGGCCACCGCCGAGAGCCGCCTCGTCGACGCCCACGGCAAGATCTACGCGACAGCCACCGCGACATTCGTGCGGATGGGCGGCGGAAACGGTTGACCGTGGGCCCGGGGACGGAGTCCTCGGGCCCACGATAGATGTGCAGGTCAGGTGCTGATCTGCACATCGGTCCCGATCTCTGTGTCACCATCGGGCAAACCGTGGTGACGGTGCCGTCGCGGCGCAGCGGGGCGGTCCACTCGCTGCTGTCCCAGCCGCTCGTCTTCGCGGCCGGGATGACTGACCCGCGGCTGTCCCGGATCAGAGCTCCGCGGCGAGCTGGGTACCCTGCTGGATGGCGCGTTCGGCGTCGAGTTCCTTCGCCTCGTCGGCGCCGCCGATGAGATGCACCCGGACACCCCGGGATTCGAGCTGGTCCTTCAGGTCCCGGACCGATTCCTGGCCCGTGCACACCACCACGTTGTCGACTTCGATCACCCGGCCGCCCTGACGTCGCGGGCCGAAGCTGAGGTGCAGCCCGCGATCGTCGATCCGCTCGTAGTTGACTCCGCCGATCTGCTCGACACCGCGCGCCTCGAGCGCGGCGCGGTGGATCCAGCCGGTCGTCTTCCCCAGAGTCAGTCCGAAGGGGCCCGACTTGCGTTGCAGGAGGGTCACTTCCCGGATGGCCCTGGCGGGCCTACGAGCGCGAAGCTGGCCGGGAGCGTGGATGTCGTCGGTGACACCCCACTCGTCGCGCCATTGGTCGAGCGTGAGCGCGGTGTGGTGGTTCGCGGTGAGGAATTCGCTGACATCGAAACCGATTCCGCCCGCGCCGATGACGGCCACCCGGTTGCCGACGGGCCTCTCCTTCCGGATCAATTCCGGATAGGACAGCACCATGGGGTGATCGATGCCGACGATGTCGGGAACGCGGGGGCGCACGCCGGTCGCCAGCACCACCTCGTCCCAGCCGCCCGCGGCGAGCTGCTCGGCGGTGGCGCGGACGTCGAGATGCACGGTGACGCCGGTGAGTTCGAGCTTTCGGCGGTAGTACCGGATCGTCTCGTCGAACTCCTCCTTGCCGGGGATGCGGCGGGCGAGGTCGAACTGGCCACCGATCCGGCTCTCGGCTTCGAAGAGCTCCACCTGGTGTCCACGCTCGGCCAGGCCGATCGCGGCCGACAACCCGGCCGGACCGGCGCCGACGACGGCGACGCGTTTGGCCCGCTTGGTGGGCAGCAGTTGCAGCAACGTCTCATGGCAGGCGCGGGGATTCACCAGGCAGGACACGGTTTGCCGGGTGAAGGTGTGGTCCAGGCAGGCTTGGTTGCAGGCGATGCAGGTGTTGATCTCGTCCACGCGCGACCCGGCGGCCTTGTCGACCCAATCCGGGTCGGCCAGCAGCGGGCGGGCCAGGGAGATCAGGTCCGCGTCGCCGCGCGCCAGGATGTCCTCGGCGAGCTCGGGCATGTTGATCCGGTTCGACGCACACACCGGGATCGTGATGTGCTTCTTCAGCGCCGCGGTGTATCCGACGAACGCGGCCCGCGGCACCGAGGTGACGATCGTCGGTACCCGCGATTCGTGCCAGCCGATATCGGTGTTGATGACATCGACCCCGGCGGTTTCCAGCTCCTTCGCCAGGTCGATGATCTCGACGAAGGTCTGTCCCTCCTCGACGAATTCGGCCAGCGACATCCGGAACATGATGAGTAGGTCCTCGCCGACGGCGTCCCTGGTCCGGGTGGCGACCTCGACCGGGAAACGCCGCCGGTTCGCCGCCGATCCGCCCCAGCGATCGGTCCGGGTGTTGGTGCGCGGCGCGAGGAATTGGTTGATCAGGAAGCCTTCGCCGCCCATGATCTCCACGCCGTCGTACCCGGCCAGCTGCGCCAATCGCGCGCAGCGCACGTGGTCGGCGATCGTAGTCTCGATCTCCTGCTCGGTGAACGCCCGCGGCTCGAACGCGGTGAGCGGCGACGCCACCGCCGAGGGCGCCAGATTGGTGGGAATGTTCGAATCGCGTCCACCGTGCAGGATCTGCAACGCGATCTTGCCGCCCGCCTCGTGGACCGCCTCGGTGATCACCCGGTGCCGCTCGGCGTCGGTCTCGTCGAGCATCGCGCACGCGAACGGCCAGAGCCATCCCTCGCGACTAGGGGAGTAACCACCGGTGACGATCAACCCCACTCCGCCGCGTGCGCGTTCGGCGAAGAACGCGGCCAGCCGGTCGATGTGCCAGGGCCGGTCTTCCAGGCCAGTGTGCATGGAGCCCATGACGACTCGGTTGCGGAGCCTGACCCTCCCCACTTCGATCGGCGACAGCAAATGAGGAAAGGTGGAGCTCATGGGATGAACCTAACGGCAGTGACGTGCCTCCGCAATCGCTGGGCGTTTACCCGATGTCCCCCCGGTCGGGCAGCCACCGCATCACCGAATACTGCGTGCTGGCCTACCAAGCCGTCCGGCTCCTGACCGCGCGTGGTCGTCGCGCTATCCGTCGCTACAACCGCATGCTCGAATGGCGCCTCGCCCAACTGCCGGTCGACCCCGCACCAGCGCCATAACCTGACCGGCCCAGCGTATCGGGGGCTGTGGATTGTGGCCCACCCCCGGTGCATGAGACCGGCCGGCGTCAGAGTCGGTGTTTGCCCTGGTGGGCTGGAATGGCCTCCACAGGACCTCGCGTGGCACCGTGGGTTCTGGCGCGGATAACGCGTGTAGGTGGTCCCGGCCGATTCGCGCCACAACAGTGTGATGACGCCCCTTCGGGGTATACGCAACAGAGGAACTCGATGAACCTGCTCGGGTGTCATCGTTTCCGGCGGACCATCAGGAGGTTCTCATGCTCGCCATTGCCGCCGCCGTCGCATTCGGTCTCGCGCTGATTCTCGATCTGGGGGATTCGACACTCGGTGAGTCCATTACCGACGGCACCCTGGTCACCGTCGGACTCTTGTTGATCGCTCTGCACCTCGCGGGAGTCGGCACCGGCGCGCGCGTAGGTACCGGGGGGCGCTCCTGGAACTGGCGGCGGCGCGTCCGCCGCTGAGCCGCCGCTGGTCGGCTCGACCGGTCGGGCGGCGACATGGGCTTCGCGTGTGCTATAGGCTGCCGAGCGACCAGACGCTTGCCGCTACGGGCATCAGGCGGGCTATGCGCTGAGGGTTGTACCGGTCGCGGCGGTCGGTGCTGTCGACGCGTGCTGGTCCGCGTTTGAAAGGTCCGCAGTGCGGTGGCCGATGCCTTTCGACGAATGCCTCTGGGGTGTCGCGGACCCCGTCGATGTTCCCCTGTAGTTCATCAGCCGAGGAGAGCGCACGGCGGAAGCGGTGGACCAGGAGTTGTTTCCTGCAAGCGCAACCGGTGTTCCGTTGTGGTAGCGCAGGATCGGGGTGGCTTTGCCGGCGCAACGGTGTCTGAGGTTGCCGAGCCGGCGGCTCATCAGGGGTGGTGAGGTGGGCTGGTGACGGTGCTGAGGAACAGCTCGGCGGCGATCTGCTGGTTGGTATGCCGGACGCGGCCAGGTTGGCTATCTGCCGTTCGTCAGCGCGCGTGCGGGCACCCCCGATCCGATCGGTCACGGCGCAGGCATCTCCCAGGGTATTGCGACCTCGCGGGACTGTCTGCGATCACGGCCCACCGATGGCCGACGGCTCGGTTGCCGAAGAGAGGGTGGGTGTTGTCGCCGGTCAGCTATCCCGCAGCTCGCCCCCGAGCCGGTGCCAGGGGCTGCCCCAACCGGCATTGAGGGTTCATGTCGGACACCAGCAGCGGTGAAATCGCCCGGCGCTCGCCAGATCATGGAACTCAGGAGCAGCCGAACGGTTTATAAGCACCTGGAGCCGACCTACGAATTGCCCACTTTACATAGGCAATTCAGCAGGGATACCATTTGGTCCGATTCGGGCGAGGCGCCGGTCGGGCATCGGATATGCCGCGAACTAGATCGTTGCTGGAGGTAGCTTCACCCGTGTTGTCCTGGTCTATGGAAGCTGTCCGGGACTGGCTGATAGCTAGAACCGCCGCCCTCAGCGGGCTGGATCCCCTCGCGATCGATGGACGTGAGCCGTTTACCAGCTACGGGCTCGACTCGCTGATGTTGACGGCACTCGCCGACGAATTGAGTGAGGCAGCGGGGCACCCGGTTTCGCCCGTCCTGTTCTGGGCGCATCCGTCGCCGATCACTCTGGCGCGCAGGCTGGCCGGAGCCGTCTCACCACCACCGGTGCAGCGCGAAACGCCGGATCAACAGCATTCGATCGCCATCGTCGGTCTGTCTTGCCGATTCCCCGGCGCTCCCGACCCGATGGCATTCTGGCGATTACTCAGCTCCGGTGCCGACGCGCTCACCGAACCGCCGGATGGTCGATGGCGCGACGGTCCGCCGCGCGGCGGGTTCCTCGACCGGATCGACGAGTTCGACCCGGAGTTCTTCGGTATATCTCCCCGGGAGGCTCCGCACGTCGACCCGCAGCAACGGCTCATGCTCGAATTGATGCAAGAAGCTCTCGATGACGCGGGCATTCCGCCCAGCGGTCTCGAAGGCAGCCGGACCGGAGTTTTCGTCGGTGCGATGTGGAGTGAGTACGGGGCGGGAATTCGCGCGGACCCCGGCCTGGTCACCCAGCACACCTTGCCCGGAGGCGATCCGAGCATCATTCCCGCCCGGTTGTCCTACACGCTCGGTGCGCGCGGGCCGAGCCTGCTGGTGAACACCGCATGCTCGTCGTCACTGGTCGCGGTCCATCTCGCGGCGCAGAGCCTGCGTGAAGGCGAGTGCGATCTCGCGTTGGTCGGTGGCGTGAGTCTGATGCTCGCGCAGGACACGGTGCACGCACTGTCCAGGCTCGGCGCGCTGGCGCCGGACGGGCGGTCCAAGGTGTTCGACGCGCGTGCGGATGGATACGGCCGCGGTGAAGGTGGCGGGATGATCGTGCTCAAGCCGCTCGATCGGGCACTCGCCGACGGTGATCCGATCCACGGCGTGCTCAAGGGCAGCGCGGTGAACCACGACGGATTCAGTAACGGCCTGACGGCGCCGAGCCCGCCGGCCCAGGAATCCTTGCTGCGCAGCGCTTATCGCCGTGCGGGGGTTGCGCCTGCCGAGGTGGGCTACGTCGAGGCGCACGGGACGGGAACGGCGCTCGGTGACCCGATCGAGGCCAGCGCGCTGGGCGCGGTGCTCGGCGTGGGCCGGTCTCGCGACCAGCTGCTGCCGGTGGGTTCGGTCAAGAGCGCGATCGGCCATCTCGAACCTGCGGCCGGGATCGCCGGGCTGATCAAGGTGCTGCTGGCGATGCGGCATCGCACCGTGCCGCCATGCGGCCAGTTCGAGGAAGCCAACCCGAATATTCCCTTCGGTGAATGGGGTTTGCGGGTGCCTACGCGGGCGGAGCGGTGGCACGGCGACGCGGAAGGTCGCCTCGTCGCCGGGGTGAGCGCGTTCGGCTTCGGCGGTACGAACTGCCATGTGGTGCTCGAGAGCGGTGATGACGCTCCGGTCTACTCGCTGCCCCCTGCCGCGGGCGGCACCGAAGACGACCTTCGTGCCGCGGCGCGGGAGCTGGGGTCCGCTCGGGACCTGCCGCCGATCGCCCGATCGCACGCCGCCGCGTCGGTCGAGGCGGACGGCTCACACCGGCTCGCACTGTCCGTTCGCGACCGTGACGACTTCCTCGTGGGCACGGAGAGAATCTTCAGCGGCCGTGCCGGAGCCGGAATCAGCACCGGGACCATCGACAGCGACCGGCCGCAGATCACGTTTCTGTTCGGCGGCCAGGGTGCGCAGTGGACCGGGATGGGTGCGCGGTTGTTGCGTGAGCCCGCGTTCCGGTCGGCGATCGGACGGTGCGAGACCGCGCTGCGCCCACACGTCGACTGGTCCCTCTCCCGGCTGCTGACCTCCGCCGACGAAAGCTGGATCGAGCGTACTGATCTGGCCCAGCCGGCGATCTTCGCGATGCAGCTCGCGTTGACCGACCTGTGGCGATCACAGGGAGTCGAGCCGGACGCCGTCGCCGGGATGAGTATGGGTGAAGTCGCCGCCGCGCACGTCGCCGGAGCGATCACTCTCGATGATGCCGCGCTGATCATGTGCAGGCGCAGCGCGATCGCCGGCAGATTGTCCGGCCACGGCGGAATGGCCGTGCTCGACCTGTCCGCCGAGGACACCAATGATCTGCTGTCCCGGCACGGCGGTGACGTGTGGGTGGCAGGCAGCGCGAGCCCGAGATCCACGGTTATCTCCGGTGATCGAGCGGCAATCGAGGCGATACGCGACCAACTCGCCGCGCGCTCGGTCGCGTCGGCATGGATCAGGGTCGACTACGCCTCGCACAGTCCCTATGTCGACTCGGTGCTGTCCGACCTGCGGGACGCGCTCGCCGATCTGCGGCCCGGCGAGACCCGGATACCGTTCTATTCCTCGGCCACCGGGGCACAGATGAAGGGCGCGCTGCTCGATGCCGAGCACTGGGTGCGCACCGAACGCGAACCATGGCGATTCGACACCGTGATGGAACACCTGCTCGCCAGGGGCCGCCAGATCTTCGTCGAGGTCGACCCGCATCCGATCCTCACGTCGGTGGTCGAGCAGCACGGCGGCACGGCGCTGCCGACATTGCGCCGTGCGGACCGCGACGCCTCGACCTTGATCGACTCATTGGGCGCGCTGTACACCCTGGGCGCCGCCCAGCCGCCGCCGGACCAGGGCCGGACGGCGTTGCTGGTGCTCTCCGCCCGCTCTCGCGATTCCCTACTGGCATCGGCGACCACGATGGCAGGCGAGCTCAGCGGTGACAACGACATCGCCCTGCGCGATCTGTGCTACACGGCCGCGGTGCGGCGCGACCACCACGAACACCGGCTCGCGGTGACGGGTTCGTCTGCGAAGGAGCTGGCCGATTCATTGCGTGCCGCGGCTGTGGGGGCCATGCCCGGCAACGCGTGGATGGGCAGCGCGGCCCGTGGCGAGCGGCGGGCGATCGTGTTCGTGTGCTCCGGCCAGGGTTCGCAATGGGCCGGTATGGGCCGAAACCTGTTGCGCGCCGAGCCGATCTTTCGCGCGGCTGTCGAAGAATGCGAGAAGTGGTTGCGGCCGCTGACCACCTGGTCGCTTACGGCCGAGCTGACCGCGCCGGCGGAACGAAGCCGCCTCGATGAGACCGCGGTCGCGCAGCCGGCTCTGTTCGCTGTCCAGGTGGGGATCGCGCGGTTGTGGCAGGCATGGGGGCTCGCGCCGGACGCGTTGATCGGCCACAGCGTCGGCGAAGTCACCGCCGCGTACCTGGCCGGGGCGCTGTCCCTCGCCGAAGCGGTCGAGGTGGTGTATCACCGGGGCCGGTTGATGCAGGCCGCGGCCGGAGAAGGTGGGATGGCTTCGGTGGAACTGCCCGCCGAGCGGATGAGCGATCTGCTGAGCGCGTACCAGGGTGAGCTCACGATCGGCGCGATCAACGATCCCGATTCGACCGTCGTTTCCGGTGACGCCGCCGCACTGGCCGACTTGCTCGAGCGGCTGCGCGGCGAGGGGATCGCATGTCGGGAGCTCCGGGTCGGCTACGCGTTCCACAGTGCGCGGATGAACCCGGCCGGGCGCGAATTGTCTCAGGCGCTCGCCACGCTCACTCCGGGGCCGAATCGGTTGCCCATCTACAGCACAGTCTCCGGGAAACTCGTCGACGATCAGCGATTCGACGCGGACTACTGGGTACGGAACGTGCGGGAGACCGTGCGGTTCGCGGACGCCATGAACGGCGCGATCTCCGACGGATACCGGGTTTTCCTGGAGATCGGCCCGCATCCTGTTCTGCTGGAGAACGTTCAGCGATGCCTCGCTGCCCGCCGGATCGAAGGTCACGCCGTGGGTTCGCTGCGCAAGGGCGAGGACGAACGATCCGCGCTGCGCCGCGCGGCCGGCGCACTGTACGCCGGTGGCTGCTCGCCAGATTTCGATCGGCTCCTCGAAACCGGCAGGGTCGTTTCGCTGCCCGCTTACCAGTGGCAGCGGAAGCGATACTGGCTCGCGGCCGACCGGCGTACCGCGCTCGGCGGCGGCGACGGGGGCCATCCGCTGCTCGGCCAAGGGCTGATCTCAGCGGTAGAGGAGGGAACCCGCTACTGGCAACGCGCGCTGGACCCGGCAAAGCTGCCGTATCTCGCGGACCTCACGGTGCGTGGGAACACCGTGATCTCGGCGGCCACGTTCGCCGAGATGGCATTGGCGTCGGGCGCCGAGGCGTACGGAACCAAGGACATCGCCGTTACCGACTTGGTGTTCGAGCGCATGCTGGAGGTGACCGGGGCGGCGGTGCCCACGACCCAGACGGTGATCAGGACGAGGGAGGGACTCTTCCAGGTATTCGGCCCCCACGGTCCGGATCGGCTGCGGCACGCCCGGGCCACCGTTGGGCCGGACACCGAAAAGCCGGATGTGCGTGAGGTTCCCGCCCTGATTCGGCGCCGCTGCACCACATACCGGGACCGGACCGAGCACTACCGCGCGCTGGCCGGGGCGGGGCTGGCAATCGGAGAGCACCTTCGCGGGGTATCGGAGCTGTGGTTCGGCCACGAGGAAGTGCTTGCCCGGCTCGTGCCGCCGGAGCAGCCACCTGCTCGAGGGGCCGATTACCGCATCCCTCCCTCGATGCTCGACGCTGGTCTGCAGGCACTGATCGCCCTGTGCAACGGTTCGTCCGGAAGCAATGTGGTGACCGGGATCGGTCGGTTGCGAGTGCATCGGACCCCGGCGGGCCCTGCATGGGCGCACGGCCGATCAGCGGGGTCGGGCGGCGACCTCTACCTGCTCGACGACGACGGCCGGGTACTGGTGGAGGCCGAGGGCGTGCGCCTACGGCCGCTGAGAGATCCCGATCCGGTCGAAGATTGCCTGTACACGGTGGAATGGCGCGAAAGAGCAGACCGACAACCGGTGCGAGATCGAGCCGGGTCGTGGATCGTATTGGCGGGCGAGGAACGCCTCGGCGCTGAGCTCGTGGAAGAGCTGCGGGCTCGAGGCAAGCAGTGTGATCTGGTGACCGCGCAGACAGCGGACCCGACTGGAACAGAGTCTCTGCGTGCGGTTCTGACCGGACCCGCGCCGGCCGGGGTGGTGCACATCGGAAGTCTCGGCAGCGCGAGCCTCCAGGGGGTGGCCGACGCGCTGGCCGGGATGGGCTGGCGCGATCAGCCACGACTGTGGCTGGTGACCCGTGCCGCCCAGGCGGTCGGCGAGCACGTCTCGGCGGTGGATGTCGACCAGGCGGCGTTGTGGGGACTCGGCAGGACGATCGGGCTCGACCATCCCGAGCTGTCGGTCACGCGGGTGGACCTTGCCGCGCAGACGACACCCGACGAGGCAGCCACGCTGGTGACGGTCCTGCTCGGCGATGATCGGGAGACCGATGTAGCCCTGCGTCCCGGTGGCCGGTTCGTGGCCAGGCTGGTTCGCGCGCCGGACGTCCGGGAGCGAGTGGCGACATTGCGGGCGGACGGCGCATACCTGATCGTCGGCGCGGATGCCGCACTCGCGGAGTCGTTCGCCAGGTGGATGACCGACCGCGGTGCACGCAACATCGTGATCCTGGACCGAGACGGCGCCGTCGGGCCGGTCAGCTTTCCGGGAGCGCAGGTGTCGACCATCGACGCGGACGCGACCGACGACCTCGAGATGACCGGGCTGATCACCGAGATCGAGGCAGCGTCGGGCCCATTGCGCGGGCTCGTCCACGCCGATGGCGAGGACAGCGCGTGGCGATGGCATCAACACACGCTCGATCGGGAGCTGGATCTGTTCGTGCTCTGCGCATCGGTCGCCTCGTTGTTCGGGTCTCCGGGCGACTCGATGGCGAGCGCGCGGGTGAACGCGATCGCACACCATCGCCGTGCCCGCGGCCTGCGCGCACTGAGCCTGCACCTCGCGCAGGCCGGCATGGCGACCCACGGCATCGCCGAAGCGTCCTCGGCGGATCTCGCGCGAGCATTGGACCACGGGATATGCGCGGATCCCGGTCAACTCGCGGTGATGAAGCTGAACCTCAGGCACTGGTTCGAATCGTTTCCCAGCGTGGCGGGGACACCGCTGTTCGATGAGCTCGAATCCCGTGCCTCGGGGATCGCCACCGCGTTCGCCGAGAGGCTGGCCGCGACCAGAGCGCCGGAACGGGCCGGGTTGATCGAAGAGCACCTGATCGAGCAGGTTTCCCTGACGCTGCAACGAGATCCCTCGAGCCTGAGCCGGCAGTCGACGTTCCAGGACATGGGCATGGACTCGCTGATGGCGGTGGAACTACGCAACCGGCTGGAATCGTCGCTCGGCGTCCGGTTGTCCGTCGCGCTGGTCTTCACCTACTCGACCATCGCGGCGCTCGCCGAGTTCGTCGCGGACCAACTCGCGGTGACCGAGACCCCGGACGGAGATCCGGAACCGGACGATCGGCCTTCCATGGCAGCGGACATCGATCTGCTCTCCGACGAGGAAGCCGAGGCCATGCTGCTGGAGAGCATCCGGCTCGTCGAACAGGAACAGCACGATGACTGAGCAGACATCGCCGGTGAAAAAGGCCTTGGCGGCTATGCGGACCCTGCAAGCCCGGCTGGACCGGGAGCTGATGGCCAAGACCGAGCCGATCGCCGTTATCGGCATGGGCTGTCGTGTGCCGGGCGGCGGCCGCGGCCCCGACGAATTCTGGCAACTGCTCGACGCCCGCGTCGATGCGATCACCGAAGTGCCTCCGGACCGGTGGGTGGGCGAGGTCGGCAGTCCGACGCGCTGGGGTGGCTTTCTGTCCGATGTGGACGCCTTCGACGCCGCCTTCTTCGGCATCGCGCCCCGGGAGGCCGAGGCGATGGACCCCCAGCAACGCCTGCTGCTGGAAGTCGCCTGGGAGGCGCTGGAACAGGCTGGGCACGCTCGGCCCGACCGGCTGGCCGGCTCGAGAACCGGTGTCTTCACCGGTGTTGTCGTCACCGACTACGACCGGCTGAGCCTCGGAAACCGGGACATCTACACGGTGACCGGTAACGGGCACTCGTTCCCCGCAGGACGGCTGTCCTACGTGCTCGGGCTCCAGGGCCCCAGCATGGTCGTGGACACGGCGTGCTCGTCGTCGCTGGTCGCCGTGCATCTCGCGGTCCAGAGCCTCCGTTCCGGAGAGAGCGCGATGGCGCTGGCCGGTGGGGTCAACCTGATGCTGGCCAGAGACATGACCGACATGCTGGCCAGCTCGCGCGCGCTGTCCGAGGACGGGCGATGCAAAACCTTCGACGCGCTGGCCAACGGCTATGTCCGGGGCGAGGGCTGCGGGATGCTGGTCCTGCGACGGCTTTCCGACGCGGTGGCCGACGGCGATCCGGTGCTCGCGGTGATCCGTGGCTCGGCGGTGAACTCCGACGGCCGTTCCTCCGGGCTCACCGCGCCGAACGTCTCGGCGCAAAAGGATTTGCTGCGTCAGGCGTTGCGTAGCGCTCGCGCCGACGCGGCGGACATCAGTTACGTCGAGACGCACGGCACCGGAACACCGCTCGGTGATCCGATCGAAGTGGACGCGCTCGCCGACGTGCTCGGCGGGTTGCGCGACGATGGTTCGCGTTGCGTGCTCGGCGCGGTGAAGACCAATATCGGGCATCTCGAGGCCGCTGCCGGGGTGATAGGGCTGATCAAGGTCGTGCTCGCGCTGCAGCGGGAGCGTATCCCGGCGAACCTGCACTTGCGCACCGTCAATCCGAGGATCGACCTCACCGGAACCGCCCTGGTTCTGCCGAGTGATCCGGTCTCGTGGCCGAAACGCGACGGTGCGACGCGGATGGCGGGTATCAGCTCGTTCGGTATCAGCGGCACCAATGCGCACGTCATCGTGGCCGAACCGCCGGAGCCCGCCGCGCCTCCCGCGACACCAGGACCGGCCCTGGTGCCGATCTCCGCGCGCGATGCGGGCGCACTGACCGATCTGGTCGCTGCGTTCCGCGCCGGCCTCGACGAGCGGCAGGCCGCGGTCCCGGATATCGCCTACACCGCGGCTGTCCGCAGGCATCATCATCAGTACCGAGCGGCCTTGGTGCTGCCCGGCGACGGGCCGCCGCGGCTGGTGCCCGGCACCGAGCCGGACGAACGGCCACGAGTGGTGTTCGTGTTCCCCGGCCAGGGCTCGCAGTGGCTCGGCATGGGGCGTGCACTGCTCGCAGCCGAGCCCGCGTTCCGGGCGGCTGTGGAGACATGCGACGACGCGATCCGAAACGAGACCGGATGGTCCGTTCTTGATGAATTGACCGCAGGGCCATCCGCGTCGCGGCTCGACCGGGTGGACGTCGTGCAGCCGGTTCTGTTCGCGATGGAGGTCGCGTTGGCGGCACTGTGGCGATCGAAGGGCATCGAGCCGGATGCCGTCATCGGGCACAGCATGGGTGAGGTGGCCGCCGCACATGTGGCCGGCGCGCTCACGCTGACCGACGCGGCGCGCGTCATCTGCCGCCGCAGCCGATTGCTGCGCGGACTGGCCGGGCGCGGCGCGATGGCTCTGGTCGAACTGCCGATCGAGCGAGCGAGCGCGGCGCTGTCCGGAGTCGCCGATCGGGTGTCCATCGCGGCGAGCAACAGCGCGCGCTCGACTGTGCTCTCCGGTGACCCCGACACGCTGAACGACCTCCTGGCCGAGCTGACCGGTGCGGGGGTGTTCTGTCGTCGGATCAAGGTCGAGGTCGCCGCGCACAGCCCACAAGTCGATGCCATCACCGACGAGCTGAGTCGCCAACTCGATGCGCTGACGCCGAAGGCCACCAGGGTGCCGATGTGGTCCACCGTGCTCGGAAAGGTCTGCGACGGGGCCGAGCTGGATACCGCCTACTGGATACGCAACCTTCGTGAACCCGTGTTGTTCGCGCAGGCGGTCCGTGACTGCATGGCGCTGGGGCGCACGGTATTCGTCGAATTGACCCCGCACCCGATCCTGCTGCCCTCGATCGAAGAGGACGGAGGCCTGGTCGTTCCGTCCGGGCGGCGCGAACACGATGAGCGCGCGGTTTTCCTCGAATCGCTCGCCGCACTGTATGTCCGGGGCTGCCAGGTGGACTGGCCCGCCCTCCACCCGAATGGCGGACGCTGCGTGCCCCTGCCCGCTTATCCGTGGCGACGTCAGCGGTACTGGGTGGATCGAGCTCCGGCTGGGCGCGCCGACCACGGGCATCCTCTGCTCGGTGAGCCGGTCAGCCCGGCGACCTCACCGGGTACCCGGATCTGGGAGCGCGACCTGAATCTGCCGTACCTGGCCGACCACATGGTGGACGGCGCGGTGGTGTTCCCGGCGTCGGGCTATGTGGAGATGGCGCTTGGCGCGTGCGGACGGACGATGGTGCTGGAGGACCTCGCATTCGACCGGATGGCGATTCTCGCGAAGGACGGCTCCGGACACGTCCAGTTCATCGAGGACTCCGACCATTTCCAGGTGTATTGCCGAGCGACGAAGGACGAGTCGTGGGTTCTGTGCGCGCACGGGACCGTCCGTCATGGTGGCGAGGGGCCGCCGCTGGCCGAGTCGCCGTCGTCGGTGCGGGACCGGTGCGGCACCGAGACATCCGTAGCGGAGCACTACGCGCGGTACGCCGGTCGAGCGATCGACTACGGCCCGGCTTTCCGTGGTGTGCAACGAATCTGGACCGGTGATGGGGAGGGCGTGGCCTTGGTCGAGTCGACCGGCTCGCCCTCGGGGTATGTCTGCCACCCTGCTCTGCTTGACGCTTGTTTCCAAGTGCTCGGCAGCGTGCTACTCGACCAGCGGGCGGGCGGCGGTGTCATTCCGGTTCGGATCGACCGGCTCCGGGTGCACCGGCCACCCGGCGGCCGTGTGTGGGTACACGCACGCGCCCGGTGCACCGAGGACAGTGGGGATCTGCTGGTGCTCGACGAAGACGGCACGGTGCTGGTCGAAGTCGAAGGTTTGACAGTGGCAAGGCCCGCCGGATCGGGACCGTACCGGGACTGGCTCTACCAGGTGGCATGGCGCGCCGCCGAGCGGCTCGTTGCCCCGGATCCTGGCGAGGGGCCTTCGGGGACGTGGCTGGTGCTCGCCGACTCCACCGGTGTCGGTACGGGTCTGGCCACGCTGCTGGAACAGCGTGGTCAGACCTGCGTACTGATCGACAAGCGGGATATCGACATCGCCGATGACGACGCGTGGAGCGCGTTGCTCGACAACGTCACCGCCGGTGGCGAAAGGGCCTGTGTCGGGGTAGTGCATCTGTGGAGCCTGGACACCACGGCTACCGAACACGTCACCGCCGATACACTGACCGCCGATCAGCACATCACCGGACTCAGTACAGTGCGCCTCGTCCGCGCGCTCGCTCGCCGCCGTCTGCGGGACCATCCCCGGCTGTGGTTGGTCACCAGAGGCGCACAGCAGGTGGGTCCCGAACCGGTCGAGGTGTCCCAAGCGCCGTTGTGGGGACTGGCAAGGACATTGAGCGTCGAGCATCCCGAACTGGCGTGCGTGCGGATCGACCTCGGATCGGGTTGGGCGCCAACCCGTTGCGCCGACGAACTCCTTCCCGAGTTGGTCGGGGCGGACGGCGAGGACGAGATCGCTTTACGGGACGAGGGGCGGAATCTGGCGAGGCTGGTACCGGCCTCGGTCGAGCCAGGGGAGGTCGAACTGTCCTTCGCCCGGGGCACGTACCTGATCAGCGGTGGGCTCGGCGGACTCGGCATCGGTTTGGCGCGCTGGCTGGCCGCGCACGGTGCGCGGCACCTCGTGCTGGCCGGACGGCATGATCCGGTTCCGGAGGTGCGGGCCAGAATCGACGAGCTCAGGAGCGAAGGCGTCGAAGTCGTGGTCGCGCGGGCGGACGTGGCCCGCCGGCAGGACGTCGCCGCGCTGCTCGCGGACATCGATGACCGGCTGCCGCCACTGCGCGGGGTGCTGCACGCGGCCATGGTGCTCGACGATCGGACCATTCTGGAACTGGATGCCGAACGGTTCGACCGCGTGCTGGCACCCAAGATGCGGGGGGCGTGGAATCTGCATGAGCTCACCGAGGGCCGGGAGCTGGAGTTCTTCGTGATGTACTCGTCGGCCTCTGCCCTGCTCGGCTCGCCGGGACAGGCCAACTACGCGGCCGCCAACGCGTTTCTCGGCGCGCTCGCCCGGCATCGGGAACACGGCGGCCGAAAGGCCCTGTGCGTGGACTGGGGGTTGTACTCGCAGGAAGGAATCATGGCGGAACGCGACACCGAAGGGCAGCGACTCGCGCATCGGGGGGTTGGCACCCTGACCCCCGAACAAGGCACGGACATCCTCGGTCTGCTGTTGGGTGGTAGTACCAGCCAGATCGCTGCGGCCAATCTCGATCTGCGACAGTGGCTGGCGTTCTACCCGGTTTTGGCCGGTGCGTCGCTGTTCACCGAACTCGCTGACGATGACCGGGAGAGTGCGGGCGCGCCATCGGATCCCTGGTTCGCCGACCGGCTGCGCGCGGCCACGCCTGCCGAACGCCCGCGCTTGATCGACGACGTCGTCACTGAGCAACTCGGCCGGATCCTGCATCTCGACGCGGCTTCGATCGACCGCAAGGCGCCGCTGACCAGCATGGGAGTCGACTCGCTGATGGCACTCGAACTGCGGAACCGGCTGGAGGCGGCGCTCGGCGTCCGGCTGTCCGCGACGCTGCTGTACAGCGCGCCGACGGTGCGGGCATTGACCGAACAGCTACTCGACGTGCTCGGCATGGCCGAGCCCCAGGAGGCCATCGACGAGGTCGATGACCTCCGCGACCTGCTGGCGCAGATCGACGATTCGATCGACCGGCTCGAACGCAGGCAGCTGCCGTGACCGGCATCGACGAGGAAGGTTACCGCTCCCGCCTGGTGAAAGCGGCTGCCGCGCTGCGGAGTCTGGAGGCCGAGGTCGACCGGCTGACGCGACAGCAATCCGAACCTGTCGCCGTGATCGGCATGGGCTGCCGCTTCCCCGGCGGCGCCGACGACCCGGATTCATTTTGGACGTTGCTGTCCGACGGCGTCGACGCGGTGTCCGAGCTGCCGGCTCGCGCCACCGACGATGCCGCGCGAACAGGCGCCTTCCTGTCCGCTGTCGACGGTTTCGACGCGGCGTTCTTCGGGATCTCGCCGAGAGAGGCCACGGCGCTGGATCCACAACATCGGCTGCTGCTCGAGGTCGCGTGGGAAGCACTGGAAGATGCCGGCGTGGTGACCGAGCGGCTGGCCGGTAGCAGAACCGGTGTGTTCGTCGGCATGAGCAGCAACGATTATCTGCTGCTCAGCGCCAGGTCCGGCCCGATGGGCGGGTACGCGGGCACCGGAACGGCTCACTGTTTCGGTGCGGGCCGGTTGTCGTATCTGCTCGGACTGCGTGGGCCGAGTCTCGCGGTGGACACCGCGTGCTCATCATCGCTGGTCGCGGTACACCTGGCGATCCGCAGTCTGCGCACGGGAGAGAGCTCGCTCGCGCTGGCCGGGGGAGTCAACCTCGTTCTCGACGAGTCGGTGACCCAGATGGTCGCCGATCTGCAGGCGCTGTCGCCGGACGGCCGGTGTCGCGCCTTCGACGCACGTGCGAACGGTTTCGTCAGGGGTGAGGGTTGCGGAATCGTGGTGCTGAAGAGATTGTCCGACGCGCTGGCCGACGGTGATCGGGTGCTTGCCGTGCTGCGGGGTTCCTCGATGAACTCGGACGGTCGCTCGGCCGGACTGACCGCGCCGAACCCATCGGCGCAAAAGGACATGCTGCGTCAGGCCTTCGCCGATGCGCGTGTGCGACCCGACGAGATCGGATACGTGGAGACCCACGGCACCGGAACCGCGCTCGGTGACCCGATCGAGATCGAGGCCTTGACCGACGTTCTCGGCGAACGGGAGCCCGCCAGCGGCGGTTGTGTACTCGGCGCCGTCAAGACCAACATCGGGCATCTCGAAGCCGCCGCCGGGATCGCCGGATTGATCAAGGCGGTACTGGCATTGCGGAATGCGGAGATTCCTCGCAACCTGCACTTCAGCACCCTGAATCCGAGGATTTCCCTGACCGGGACACCATTCGTGATCCCGACGACGGCCGTGGCATGGCCTCAGGGCGATCGGCCACGGATCGCAGGCGTCAGTTCGTTCGGTATGAGCGGCACCAACGCTCATGTCGTCGTCGCCGAAGCGCCTACGCCCGAGCAGGTGCCAACGCGCGCCGGGCCCGTTGTGCTCCCGCTGTCGGCACGGAGCCCGGCGGCACTGACCGAGCTGGCTTCGGCACACGCGAGTGTCCTCGAGCGGGGCAACGATCCGCACGATATCGCCTACACCGCGGGGGCGCGGCGTGACCATCACGAGTGGCGGACCGCGGTGGTCGGCGAGTCCGGAGCCGAACTGGCCGAGAAGCTGCGCGCTTTCGCACACGACGGCGCCACCGCGGCACGAGCCGCCGCACCGCCTGCGCTCACCTATGTCTTCTCCGGACAGGGCTCGCAGTGGATCGGCATGGGACGGCAATTGCGATCCAGCGAGCCGGTCTTCGCCGCTGTGCTCGATCGATGCGATGAGCTCATCGCGAAGAACGCATCCTTTTCGCTGCTCGCGGAGCTGGCCGCGCCGCCGGACCGGTCGAGGTTGCAGCGCACCGAGATCGCCCAGC
The DNA here is from genome assembly GCF_055590505.1 of Nocardia sp. NPDC041819. Taxonomy (NCBI): domain Bacteria; kingdom Bacillati; phylum Actinomycetota; class Actinomycetes; order Mycobacteriales; family Nocardiaceae; genus Nocardia; species Nocardia sp. NPDC041819. The sequence continues at coordinate 82,072 of NZ_JBVJAP010000017.1, forward strand.
CCGCGCTGTTCGCCTTCCAGATCGCGCTGACCGCCCTGCTGTCCTCTTGGGGCATCCGACCGGACGCGGTCATCGGGCACAGTGTCGGTGAAATCGCCGCAGCGCATGTCGCAGGTGCGTTGAGTCTCGCGGAAGCCATCAGGATCGTGGTGTCGAGAGGCCGCGTCATGGCGCGGGCAGCCGGTTCGGGGACGATGGTGGCGGTCGAGCTCGCCCACGATGAGGTCGCGGCCTTGTTGTCTACGATCGACACTTCGGTCGCGGTGGCCGCGATCAACGACGACCACTCCGTCGTGCTGTCCGGCACGGTGGAACAGCTGCACACCGTGCTCGGCCCACTACAGCGACAAGGCGTTCGCTGTCGCAGACTGCCGGTCGACTACGCGTTCCACTCGCCGTGGATGGCTCCACTGGCCGTGGAGCTCGCGCGGGAACTCGGCACGGTCGAGGCAGGCCGGACCGCGTGTCCTCTGTACAGCACGGCACGCGGAGACCGGATCGCCGGACATGAATTGACCGGGGAGTACTGGGCGGACAACGTCCGGCATCCGGTGCGGTTCGCTGAAGCCGTGCACGCTGCGGCCAGAGATGGGCAGCGACTCTTCCTCGAGATAGCGCCGCACGCTGTGCTGGCCGGCCATGTCGCGAACTGTCTCGGCGCGCCGGCGGCGATACCGACGCTGCGCAGGGAGCGCCCGGAAATGCTCAGCCTGCTGAACGCGGTCGCCGACCTCTATACCGCGGGCTATCCGGTGGACTTCGGCGGCCTCTACCCGGATCGCCGCCCGGTGGTGTCGTTGCCACACTATCCGTGGCAGCGAAAGCGTCACTGGCTCGACACCCCGGAACCCCCACGCGAACAGGTCCCCGTCGAGCCGGTGCATTGGCTCGAGGAGCTGATCAGGCTGCCGGAGGGCGAGCAGGAGGCCGCGATCGAGTCAGCGGTACGCGCGGATGCGGCTACCGTGCTCCAGTTGTCGTCGCCATCCGATGTCCCGGTCGACGGCAAGTTCATGGAACTGGGCATGGATTCGCTGATGACCGTGCAACTGCGACACGAACTGGCCGCGCGAACAGGTCTCGCGCTGCCATCCACCCTCGCCTTCGATCACCCGACCCCACGGGCGATCACTCGGTACTTGCTGAAGATTCTCGCGGAGCGCGAAGAGGACGGATCATGATCAAGGTTTACGGCACAGCCACCAGCGCGTGCACGCACAAAGTGCTGATGGTGCTGGCGGAGAAGGATCAGCAAGCCGAGCTGGTCGAGGTGAGTGTTCTCAAAGGACACGACAAGTCGCCGGAACACCGGCAACGCCAGCCCTTCGGCGAGATTCCGGTACTCGAAGACGACGGGTTCCTGCTGTATGAATCGCGGGCGATCATCCGCTATCTCGATCAGCGGCTGCCGGGCCCCGCGCTGACGCCGGATAACCTTCAGCTGCACGGGCTGATGGAACAGTGGATCAGCATCGAGCAAAGCTATGTCAGCGGCCCGGTGTGGGAGCTGGTCCGTGGCGGCCCGGTCTACGAGATCATCCGGAGCAGCCCCGCCGCCGCGCTGTTGCCGCCGCCGCCGGACCAGGACGCTATCGCCGCTGCCCGCGCCGCACTGGCGACACCTTTCGACGTCGCGGACGCCACGCTGTCCAGGCAGGAGTTTCTCGCAGGCCCCGAGTTCTCACTCGCCGAGGTCACCTGGCTGCCCTATTTGCAATATCTGGTCGCCTCCAACGGCGCGGACCTGATCGATGCGCGGCCGAACCTGGCGCGGTGGTGGCGGGAGATCAGTGGAAGGCCGACCTGGCTTCGAGTCGGCAAGGTGCTGGAGCGACCCGAATGAACCAGTTCGACCTCTGGGGTGAGCAGATGCGGATCGATCCGTTGCCGACGCTGGCGCGGATGCGTTCCGAGGCACCGATCGTACGGCTGTTCAATCCGCACCAGGGGGCGCCCGAGTGGCGCGTGACCCGCTACGCCGACGTGGTCGAACTGCTCCGTGATCCCCGTTTCAGCAAGGACAAGCGGAAACTGTCCGATCAGGCGCGCTCCCGGTACTTCCGGGTCACCGAATTCGACCGGCTGGACAAGCACATGCTCTACGCCGATCCGCCCGAGCACAGCAGGATGCGCGCACTGGTGGCCAAAGCTTTCACTCCCCGACGAATCTCGCAGTTGCGCCCGCGCATCGCCGAGGCGACGGAGAGGCTGCTGGACCTGGCCGAGCACCAGGACTCGGTGGACCTGCTCGACACACTGGCATTCCGGTTGCCGATCACCGTGCTGGTCGAGTTGATCGGGGTTCCGATCGAAGACCAGGAGCGCTTCCGGGAGTGGACCAGAATTCTGATTGCTCCGCCGTCGGAAGGAGACTTCGACGCCCTGCGCCGGATGGCGATCGAGTTTCAGCAGTACCTCGAGGAATTCCTCGAGCTGCGCCGCAGGCACCCTCGCGACGACCTCACCAGCGCGTTGATCGAGGCGCAGACGCATGGCGACCGGCTCTCATCGGTGGAACTGATGAGCATGGTTTTCCTGCTCATCGCGGCGGGTTTCGAGACGACGGGCAACCTCATCGGCAACGGGGTATGGGCGCTGCTCCGTCACCCAGCGCAGATGCGGCGGCTGCGCGACACGCCTGAACTCATCGAACCAGCCATCGAGGAGGTGTTGCGATACTGCCCGCCGGTGGCCAACAGCACCGGGGCCTTTCCGCTGACCGATGTCGAGTTCCGAGGCACGGTCATTCCGGCCGAGGAACTGGTCGTCGCTTCATTGCTGTCGGCACATCACGACGACGAACGGTTTCCCGAACCGGACCGGTTCGACATCACCAGGACACCGAACCAGCATCTGGGGTTCGGCCATGGCCTGCACTTCTGTCTCGGATCGTCGCTGGCAAAACTCGAGGCGCAGGTAGCTGTCGGCACCTTGGTGCAGCGCTTTCCCGGACTGGGATTCGCGGCGGATCCGGACGCATTGCGATGGAAGATCGGCGTATTCGTCCACGGCCTGGAGTGCCTGCCCGTGACCTGGGAAGCGCGATGACGATCAGAGTGCGCCAGGCGGCGCTGGACGACCTGGATGAGATCATGGCCGTCGAGCAGGACTGGGAGCAATCCCAGCGGGCGAGCCGGGACCAGATGACAGCTCGCCTGCGCGCCTTCCCCGAGGGATTCTGGATTTTCGAGCAGGACGATCAGGTCGTCGGAACCTTGATGGGCTTCCCCATGCACTACACGCCGGACAAGATCGCCGAACTCAGCGATTGGGATACGGTGACCGGTCACGGCTACTACCCGGCGATAGATCTGGACACCGCGAACGCCATCTACCTCGCCTCCGGCTCATTGAAGCGGACCGCGCGCGGCGGAATGGCATACGCGGTGATGATGGAGACCCCCGTCGAGCTGGCCGAGCGGTTGGCGCTGGACTATGTTCTCACCGGAGCCAAGATCCCCGGCTACGACGCCTACTGCCGCCGGTTCGGTGAGATCGACGCGGGCGAGTACGCGTTTCGTCAGCTCGGCGGCTGCCTCGTCGATCCGTTCCTGGAGATGTACCGGGGGCACGGCTATCTGGTGCCCGACCGGAAGCACATCATCCCCGACTACTATCCAGATCCGCCGAGCAGGGACTACGGCGCTATCGTCGTACGGAACATGTCCGGTCGATGATCGTCACCGGGCATATGCCTGGTCCGTGCCGCTGGGGAGGGTGGCTGCGGGCGCACGCTACTCCCGCCCGACCCGAGGCCCTCGGCGCGGTGATCAGCGCAGCGGCACCGTCCAGCACAACCGGGTGCCGGCTGTGCTGCCATCCGGGCCTGTACCGGCCGCGACGGTGAAAGTTCCGGCCGCCTGCTCGGCGCGCCGGGCCAGATTCGTCAGTCCGCTCGGCGTCATATCGGTGGGCACACCGCATCCGTCGTCCTCGATGACGACGGTCAAGTCGTCGGCCACCGTGATCTCGATCGCGACCGAATCCGCGCCGGAATGCCGCACAGCGTTGCTGACCCCTTCGCGGACAACGGCTTCGGCGTGATCGGCCAGTTCCGGATCGATCACCGAGAGCGGTCCGCTGATGCGCACGGAGGTGCGGATGTCGCTGGGTGCGGTTTGCTGGCGGATGGCTTCCTCGAGGCGTTGGCGTACTCGCGTGCTGTGGCTGTTGCCGCCGTGCAGGTCGAAGATCGAGGTGCGGATTTCCTGGACCACGTCTTGCAGGTCGTTGATGGCGTCGGTGATGCGTTCGCGGACTTCGGGGACGCGGGTGCGGGGGACGGCGCCTTGCAGGCTGAGCCCGACGGCGAACAGGCGCTGGATGACGTGGTCGTGCAGGTCGCGGGCGATGCGGTCGCGGTCGGAGAGGATGTCCAGTTCCCGCATGCGCTGTTGGGCGTCGGCCAACCGCATCGCCAAAGCGGCTTGGTCGGTGAAGGCGGCGGTCAACGCGAGGATCTCGTCGTCATAGGGCGCCGAGTCCACCGCGCGCAGCGCCACCAACACCCCTACGGTGGAGTCCGAGGTCTGCATGGGCAACACCAGCGCGGGTCCGGCGTCGGGGAAGACCTTGCCGAGATCCGCGCGGCGCGCGTCGTTCACTCGCTGCGGAGAACGCAAGCCGAAGGCCTGGCCGATCGTGGTGTCTCCCAGCGGGAGCTTGATCGGCCGCTGGTCGTCCGCGCTGCCCGCGCTGTGCGTGATCAGCAGTTCGGTGATTTCCTCGGACGGGCTCTCCGAGTCCGGGACGACCGCCAGAAAGGTCCGTTGCGAGCCGGTGAGCCGGCAGGTGGCCTCCACCAGGTCGGTCAGGACTCGATCGGATGCGGTGCCTGCGAGGAACTCGGTGGTGATGTCGCGGGTCGCTTCGATCCAGGCTTGCCGGGTGCGGGCGGATTCGTAGAGGTGTGCGTTGTCGATCGCGATGCCCGCCGCGGCGGCCAGGGCTCGCACGATGACCTCGTCGTCTTCGGTGAAGGGCTGGCCGCCCGCTTTCTCGGTGAGGTAGAGGTTGCCGAACACTTCGTCGCGGATACGGACGGGTACGCCGAGAAAGGTGCCCATCGGTGGGTGGTGGGCGGGGAAGCCGACCGAGCAGGGGTGCTCGGCGAGGTTGTCCAGCCGGATGGGTTTGGGCTGGCTGAACAGTAGTCCCAGGACACCGTGGCCTTGGGGGAGGTCACCGATTCGTTCGCGGGTGGGTTCGTCGATGCCTTCGTAGATGAACTGGGTGAGTTGCTGGTCGTGGCCGCGCACGCCCAGTGCGCCGTAGCGCGCCTCGACCAGGGAGATCGCGGTGTGCACGATGGTGCGCAACGTGCGGTCCAGATCCAGGCCGGAGGTGACGGTGAGCATGGCCTCGATCAGGCCGTCCATCCGGTCGCGGGCGTCGATGATCTGCTCGATGCGATCCTTGACCTCGCCGAGCAGTTCGCGCAGCCGCAGTTGCGAGAGCGTGTCACGCACCGAATAGGCGTCGGCCGACGCGTAGTCGGTCGGCTGCGCTGCCCCTGGAACGCCGCCGGCGCGGCTGCTCGCCATTGCTCCAGGATATTTCACCCCGTGGCGGAAATGAACGATCAGAAGTCGATGGTGGAGCCGGGCGAACGGGAGCGGAGTTTGGAGGCGTAGACCGCGGCCTGAGTGCGCCGTTCCAGCCCGAGTTTGGCGAGCAGCCGGGAGACGTAGTTCTTCACGGTTTTCTCGGCGAGGAACATGCGCTGCGCGATTTGACGGTTGGTCAGTCCTTCGCCGAGAAGATCGAGGAGTTTGCGTTCCTGCTCGGTGAGTCCGGCCAGGGGACCGTCGTGGTCGGTGTTGGCGCGTAGTCGTTGCATGAGGGCGGCGGCGGCGCGGTTGTCCAGAAGAGAGCGGCCCGCACCGACTTCCTTGATGGCTTTGGCCAGCTCCATGCCCTTGATGTCCTTGACCACGTATCCGCTGGCCCCGGCCAGGATCGCGTCGAGCATGGCTTGTTCGTCGGTGAACGAGGTGAGGATCAGGCAGCGCAGGTCATCGAGTTTGGACAGCAGGTCGCGGCACAGTTCGATGCCGTTGCCGTCGGGCAGGCGCACGTCGAGCACGGCGACGTCCGGCCGGAGTGCGGGGATGCGGGCAAGTGCCTGGGCGACGTCGCCCGCTTCGCCGATCACCGACAGTTCCGGGTCGTCGGAGAGCAGATCGGCCAAGCCGCGACGGACGATCTCGTGATCGTCGACCAGAAACACCGTGATCATGATGGTGTCCAATCCGGGAGCAGGTGTGTGGTCGACACTACGCAGGGGGCGGAAGGCTCGGTACGGACCAAAGTCCTTTTCCCGGCCGAATAGGCATCGCAGAAGGGTCCGTAGTACGGCCTATCGTGAATTCGCGCAGAACCGTCAGGCTGCGTGCGGCGCGCTGCGGAATGCGCGGCACGGTTGGGGACGACGCGTCGAAGCCGGCCCGCCGTAGGGGATCGGGTCAGCGCGTGGGCGCGTCGGAGCGGGCGAGTCCTTCGGCGATCAGGATCCGGTGGGCTTGCCGGGCGGCGGAAAGCTGCTCGGTATCGCCCGTGTCGCCACCAGAAGTCGCTTCGAGGCTGCGGGCGAGCACCGTCACCGCGTCGGTGAGCGCCCGCAGGCGGCTGTCCAGCTCGTCGAGTCGGGGCGATTCCGCCGGCCGCATCGCGGTCTTCTCCGGCAAGGTGCCCGCCAGGTCGGTTCCGCGCAGTACCGCCCGCAGATCTTCCGGCAGCCAGGCGAACACGTGATCGAGCTGTCCGGGAGAGAACAAGTCGGCCAGCGCGTCCGTCACCGCGCCGGCGAGCGCGTAGGCCTCGTCCCTGGAGACGCCCGCTTCCCGTGCGAATTGATCGACGAACGAGGGTACGTCGTGCGATACGGGGACGTGCGCGGGAACCCAGCCCTCGTAGTAGATCCCGCGCAGGAGTTCGGGCAGTTGGGCGCTCAGGTGCGCGGAGGCGTTGACGCCGATGCGGTCACGGACGGTGTGCAGCCAGGCTCGCAAGGCTCGGTGCGCGAAGGGCCGGTCTTCGGTGGCGAGTCCGTCGGCGAGAGTGCGCAGCCATTCGTGTGCGGTGTGTATCGCGGGTGCGAGGGGATCGCGGTGATAGCTCATGAGGGTGCCTTTCACGGGTGAGTCGTGGTTATCGGATGTCGCCACCTAGGTCTCGGGGGTCCAGCGCGAACCGGTGACGGTGAAGATGTCCGTCACCGGTCGTCGCGGGGTCGGCGGGATCATGTCCGTGTCGTCGGGCGCGGTTCCGATGCGGATCAGCACTTGCGGGGTGGCCGGGCGCGGGACCATACCGCCGAGCAGTCCGCGCGTTGTCGGCAGTTCGGTGATGTGGGTCAGCGCGCAGGTCCCCAGCCCGGCGGCGGTGCATTCCAGCAGCACGGCCGACAACGCTTCACCGGTGCGCAGCCACTGCGTCACCGAATCGCCTTCGGTGCCGAGCACCACCAGCCGCGCGCGATCCTCCTGCCGGGCGCGTCGCATCGAATGCGGAGACGGGGGAAACGCGCGGCCGACTCCGACCCGGGCGAATTCCGCGTCGGACACCAGCGCGGCGGCGGGCACGCCCTCCGGGTTCTCGGAATGCCCTGTCCACCATTCCAATTCGGTCTGATACAGCAAGTCGTGCCTGCGGAGCGCACCGACCTGCTCGGAGGCGGCGGCCAGCCGGGGCCGGGCGCTGTCGTCCAAGACGCTGAGTTCCACCTCGTGCGGGGAGGTGAGCATCCGCAGCCGGGGGAGCACGTCGGCGAAGCCGTCGGGTTCGGTCATCGGCAGCCGGTCGGTGCGCCGCCGGTCGATGGCGAGTGCTCGGCTGTGGATTCCCTCGGGCGGGTCGGCCCACGGCTGGAATTCGATCACCGCCAGGTGGTCGGGTCGCTGCCGGTCGGGTACGCGCGTCGTGTCGGTGTGCCAGCCCCGGTCGGCGAAGGTGGTTCGCGCGTGATGCAGTACGGCTCCGCAGCTGATGATCAGCTGGCGTCCGTGCGGATCGGTCGAGGGCAGTAGTCGGTCGGCGTCGGTGTACAGGTGCAGGCGCGTGCCGTCGAAGATCCAGCGCCATGGTTGGGTGTTGTGCACCGACGGCGCGCGGGTGGCGAGCCGCAGCGCGGCCAGCATCACCCGATGATCGGGCACCGGGAGGCCGGGTGCTTCGTCGTTCGCGGTCATGCTTCGAGTCTTCGCGCGATGGCCGCGGGGGACTACGGGCGTTCCGCCCGGACCGCAGGGTCCTTGGTCCCCGCGTCCGGCACCGGAGCGGACCGCGGCCCCCACTGCCGCGAGTGCCGCCGTGACCTTCACGGCGTCCTACTCCTCGGTCTCCGCCACACGGGTGCGCAGGATCGCCACGCCCCACCACAACAGCCGGACCGCGAGAGCGGCGTAGATCAGGACAGCGGGGTACACCAAGCCCGCGCCGTAGTCGCGGGCCCATGCGGGCAGCAACACCAAGAGCGCGGCCGGTATCCCGAGCAGCATGATCGTCGCGACCACCACCGCGGGAACCGCCAGCGGAGCGGCATCCGGGTCCGGGGTTCCGCCGGACGAGGGTCGGGGAATGAACCGGGGTGACATAGCACACATCCTGTTCCTGCGGTGGTTCCGCCGGGAGGGTACTGCTACCCGTAAGCGTGGGGCGAACGTCCCGATGTGGGTGTGACCTCGGCCGACATCAGCGAGCGGCGGCGCGGCGATTCGGCAGGGTGCCGAAGTAGTAGGAGATACCGACTGCCATCAGCGCGCCACCGGCCGCCGCCGCTACCTTCTCGGCTGTCGTTCGAGGGCCTCCGCGCAGTAGTGCGCTGCCTACCACGAGATTGGCGGCCCCCCACGCCACGTTCTCGGTCGGAGAGGAGAGACCGACGCCGGGCGGGTTCGCGAAGGGAGTGGGGAACCGTTCTCCACTCAAGCCCTTGACCGTATGCGGGACGGCGTTGACGAGCAGTGCGCCCGCGGCGAATTTGGCGAGCGTGTGCGTCGTGGAGCGGATTCCCGTGGCCATGGCTCTCCTGGGTGTGGCAGTGGGTCCGAGACTATCCGAGGCCCCGGATCAGAACTCGAAGGCGATGCTGAGCAGCGCGACGACGATGTCGCCTGCGGTGTCCACGAGCCGGTCGCGGTCCATCGGCAGCCTGCCGTCGACCCAGTCCACGTAGACCGCGGTGAGGGCGCCGGCCAGGGCGGCGCCGATGGCGGCGAGCGTCTCGTCGCTGCTGGCGAACAGGCCGACGGCGGCCGTGCCGAGGACCGGAGCGAAGGCCCGGACGACCGCGGGCGTCCGGAGGGCGACGTGGCGGCGCAGGTCGTCATCGGCGAGGGGCTCGCGCAGCAGTACCCGGGCGCGGCGCGGGTCCTCTTCGAAGAAGTCCGCGCAGATCCGCAGCGCGGATCGGACGGCGGCGCGCGGATCGGTGGCGGGCTCGATGGCGGCGACTCGCTCCCGCAAGGCCGCTTCGACCCGGTCGTAGACACCCCGGATCAGTGTCTCGCGGCTGTCGAAGCTTTCGTAGAAGTAGCGCGGGCTCAGGTTCGCCTGACGCGTGACCGCCCGCATGGTGACCGCGCTCGTCCCCGCCGTACCGAGCAGTTCGAACCCGACGTCCAGGAGTTGTTCGCGGCGATCGCCGGATCGGTCTCGCAGCGTCTGGCCACGCCAGAGCTTGGGCGCATTCACCCGCTCATCCTCGCATCGCGATGCCCCGCCACCCTGTTGACATCAACCGATTCAAGATGAATCATCTGATTCAAGTTCGGCGGGCGCGCCGCCTCGCCCGCCCTGCGGCCGCGGTGAAAGGTTGCCCATGTTCAGCGACGAACAGTTCCAGCAAGCCCTGCGTCGTCCCCGATTGTCGAAACCGGTACCGGAGTTCCTCAGCACGAACCGGGCGGTGCCGATCCGGGCTGTCCCGGAAGCGGAGCTACAGGCCACGACCGAGGAGTGGTTCGGCGAGTTCGAGCGCAAACTGGCCTACTACGGGAAGCTCGGCATCGATCTGAGCTGGCTGCTCGACTGGGCGAAGAAGTACTGGTGGAGCTTCCTGGTCCGGGACATGAGCCTCAACCATGAGCTCTACACCGCCGACGTCCGCTATACCGACGTGACCACGTTCGGACGCACGATCGTCGGCATCGACGAGTTCGTGAAGTACAACTTCGCCTTCTTCGACGCCATCCCGGATTGGCGATACGACCCGGTGCCCGGCCAGGTGTACCTCGACGTGACGCCGGAAGGCCGGGTGCGCACGGTCATCCGGTACATCGGCAGCGGCCATTGGGACGGCCCGCTGCGCCTGTATCCCTACGACGACAGCGCGCCCGCGCTCCACGGCGACGGCCGATTCATCCAGTGCCCGGCCGTGGACCGCTATCACTTCAACCAGGACGGCCTGATGGAAGAAGGCGAAACCCTCTACGACGCTTTCGATGTCACCCAACGCGCCGGGATCCTCCCAGGGGACGGCAGCTGGCAGTTCCGTGCCCTGCTGGCCGCCTCCAAGCTTCCCGCCCTCGCCAACCGCTTCAGGAGATGACCGAGGCCCCTGAGTGGCCGGCGCTGTCCGGTATCGGGCGAGGATCGGCGCGATCATCACCCCTCTCCGCGATGGCGAAGCCAGGTTCATCGTGCTGAACCTGGTCTATCCGGCCTCGGCCGCGTATGTGGCCTGGGGTCGGCTCGGCACGGAGTCGTTCACCGGCTGACCCGCTGCGGGAATGTGCCCCGGTGCAAGGGATCTCTTACGGAGCCCATCTTTTCGCTGCCGCGTGGTCGTGGGCGGGAATGACCTCGATGCCGGCGGGTAGGCGGTACAGGCGGTGGATGGCGGCGAAGGCGGCGGATCGATCATGGTCGACGAGAAGGCCCGGCAGCGGAGGTCTTTCGCGGAGCAGGGCGATCTGCTCGCGGCGCCAGACGGCGTCACCGGCCAGCAGTACGGTGCCGCCGTCCGGTACGGCGAGAACGAGCCCGATGCTGCCCGGGGTGTGGCCGGAGAGATCCACCGCCAGGACCGAGCCGTCGCCGAAGAAATCGTGGCTGCGGGAAAAGGTCAGAACCGGAGGTCCGTCGAGGTCGAAGGCCGGGGTGAGGCGTGAGCCGAGCGACTCGGCGACTCCCATCGGGGCCGTCGCGGGGTCCGTCGCCCACGCCAGTTCGGCCGTGGACGCCCGCAGTGCGAGTGACGCCGGTAGATCGAGCAGTCCGGCCACGTGGTCCCAGTGAATATGCGTCGCGATCGCGAAGTCGACCGCGTCGACGGGGATAGCCGACATCGCCAGCGAATCGCCCAATCCGACAAGCGGTTTCCTCGGCGCGACGAGCTCACGATAGGGGCGGCGCAGCCGCGGCAGGACCCGGGTGTGCACGTCGGCGCACATCGCCGGATCGACCAGGAAACGAGCTTCCGGGTGTTCGACGAGGAAACTGGTCATCGCGATCGCTACCGTGGGCGGCCGCAGCGCTCCTTCGATCACCCCGTAGGCCGGGGCGGGGCGCACACCATGGACGAGCGCCGTCAAACGAACTGTGGCCCGCGCCGGGGGCAGTCCCGCGTTCGTGATCGAGCCCAGCAACTCCGCGTCGGGGCGGCGGGGGAACACCGTGCGCCACGGCATCGACATCCCGGCGGCACAACATGACCACCACGTTCCGGCAGCGCCGGTGCGCGCCGTCAACGGTCCGGTTGATGCGAATCCCACACCCGCCCCTTCCCCGCCCGACCGGCAGCGACATGTCCGACGACAGCCTACTCGCGCAGCGCGCTATGTGAACTTTCGTTCTCGTCGTTGGTCGAGCGGTTCGCGATCTCCGGATGGCGGGGTGGAGCCGCCGACTACTGATGAAATTGGATGTTGTGTCGCCCGCCTATACCCGGGCCGCTAGAGTCGTCAGGTAATTAAGTTACTAGTGGTTCTATTTGTTCATGCAGGTATGCCGTTTGGTTGCCGGAAAGCGAGAGGTGATGGCATCAGTGGAACACGCCGACGCGAGCGAACGCGCAGCGGCATCGACGGCGCGGCGACTGGCCGCGCTCCTGTTCGGCGTGGGGATACTGCACTTCCTCGCGCCACAGCCGTTCGATTCGGTGATCCCCGCACAGCTGCCCGGCCGGCCCCGCCTGTACACCCACGGCTCCGGGGTCGCCGAACTCGTCGTGGCCGCCGCGCTCGTCACGCCGCGGACGCGGCGGTGGGGCGGGCGATGGGCCGCCTGGTTGTTCCTGGCGGTGTTCCCGGCCAACATTCAGATGGCGGTCGACTGGCTGCGCGACGATCGGATCCCGGCGCCCGTGAAAGCGGTTGCCCTGGTGCGGCTTCCGCTGCAGATCCCGCTGGTGCTCGCCGCCAGGAAGGTGCAACGAGCAGGCCACGTGCAGCGCTGACCGGGTCTCGCAGCGGACTCGGTCCGGCCGTGGCGGGAGCGCCTGACTCACAGCGGCGTGCCGACCGCGCGGCGCCGCGTGGGCTTGTCCGTGGAGCATTTGCCCGAACGATCTGGTGACCCGTGCGCCAGGGCAGGGGAGTGACCTGTACCGGGCTGATGCCGCGAGCCTGCAGCGCACGAGTGGGATACGCGCGATGATGGAGTAGTGCGCACCCGCTATCACGATCACCTCGAGCAGCTCGCCGGTCAACTGCGAGTGATGTGCGCGCGCAATCGGGAAGCCATCGCGATGGCGACCGACGCGCTGCTCGGCGCGGATCTGGAGCTGGCCGAGCGCACCATCGACTACTGCGCCGAAACCGTGGCGATGCGCGAGGGTACCGAGCACGCCGCGGTCACGCTTCTGGCGCTCGAGGCGCCGGTGGCGGGAGAACTGCGGCGGGTGGTGACCGCGCTGCGGTTGGTCGACGACCTCACCCGGATGAGCACCCTGACCGAGCACATCGCCCGTACCGCGAGGCGCAGGCATCCCGCCGACGCCGTCCCCGAACCGGTGCGCAACCTGGTGAGTCACATGGGTGAGACGGCGGTCGACCTCGCTGACGCCGCGGTCGGCGTACTGACCACCGCCGACCCCGGCGACGCCGCGGATCTCGACGCCCGCGACGACACCATGGACGACCTGCACCGCGATCTGCTCGCCGCGATCCTCGCCGAGGGCTGGGACAACGGCACCGCCGCCGCGGTCGATGTCACCCTGCTGGGCCGCTACTACGAACGCTTCGCCGACCATGCCGTCGAGGTCGGCCGCCGCACCCTGTACATGACCACCGGGCAGCGGCCCGACGACACGGCACTGCAGCCCGGCTAGTTCCGGGCGGCACGCGACATCGTGACCCGAGAATCCAGGTCGGCCCCGAAGGGCCGGCCTGGAATTCGCCCGGACGGATCAGGCGAGGTCGAACCGATCGTTCTCGACCACCTTGACCCACGCGGCGACGAAGTCGTTCACGAACTTCGCCTCGGCGTCGTCCTGCGCGTACACCTCGGCCAGTGCGCGCAGCACCGAGTGCGACCCGAAGACGAGGTCGTTGGCGGTGGCCGTCCACTTGGCCGCACCGGAGGACCGGTCGAAGCCTTCGTAGACGTTCTCCGCCGACTCGGACGCCTTCCACTCGGTGTCCTGGTCGAGCAGGTTGACGAAGAAGTCGTTCGTCAGCACGCCCGGCCGGTCGGTGAACACACCGTGGTCGGTGCCGCCGTAGTTGGCGCCCAAGGCCCGCAGGCCGCCGATGAGCACCGTGAGCTCAGGAGCGGTCACGTCCAGCATGTAGGCCCGGTCGAGCAGCAGGCGCTCCAGCGGAGCCTTCTCGCCGCTGCGCGCATAATTGCGGAACCCGTCGGCCCGCGGTTCCAGCACCGCGAACGACTCGACATCGGTGTTCTCCTGGGTCGCGTCCGTCCGCCCGGGGGTGAACGGCACGGTGACGTCGTGCCCGGCGTCCTTCGCGGCCTTCTCGATCGCCGCGGACCCGGCCAGGATGATCAGGTCGGCCAGCGAGACCTTCTTGCCGCCGGAGGCGGAACCGTTGAAGTTCTGCTGGATCTGCTCGAGCACCGGCAGAACCTTGGCCAGCTCGTCCGGCTCGTTGACCGCCCAGTTCTTCTGCGGCTCGAGACGAATCCGGGCACCGTTGGCGCCGCCGCGCTTGTCGGTGCTGCGGAAGCTGGCCGCCGACGCCCAGGCCGTCTTGACCAGTTGCGCTACCGACAGGCCGGACTCGAGGACCTTGCTCTTGAGGGCCGCGATGTCCTGCTCGTCGATCAGCTCGTGATCGACGGCGGGAACCGGGTCCTGCCACAGCTGCGGCTCCGGAACCCACGGCCCGAGGTAGCGGGTGATCGGCCCCATATCGCGGTGCAGCAGCTTGTACCACGCCTTGGCGAACGCCTCGGCCAGCTCTTCGGGGTGCTCCAACCAGCGACGGGTGATCTCGCCGTAGATCGGGTCTTCCCGCAGCGCGAGGTCGGTGGTCAGCATCGTCGGGGTACGCGCGGGGCCGTCGAACGGATCCGGGATGGCACCCTCGCCCGCGCCGTCCTTCGGCTTCCACTGCCAGGCTCCGGCGGGGCTCTTGGTCAGCTCCCACTCGTAGCCGTACAGGTTCTGCAGGAAGCCGTTGCCCCACCGGGTCGGGGTGGACGTCCAGACGACCTCCAGGCCGCTGGTGATGGCGTCCTTGCCCTTGCCCGTGCCGTAGGCGCTCTTCCAGCCCAGGCCCTGCTGCTCGATCGGGGCGCCTTCGGGCTCGGCGCCGACCAGGCCGGCGTCACCGGCGCCGTGGGTCTTGCCGAAGCTGTGGCCGCCGACGATCAGCGCGGCGGTCTCCTCGTCGTTCATCGCCATGCGGCCGAACGTCTCCCGGATATCCCGCGCGGCGGCCACCGGATCCGGCTGACCGTTGGGGCCTTCCGGATTCACGTAGATCAGGCCCATCTGGACGGCGCCGAGCGGGCCCGCCAGTTCACGGTCGCCGCTGTAGCGCTCGTCGCCGAGCCAGGTGTCCTCCGGGCCCCAGAAGACCTCTTCCGGTTCCCAGATGTCCGGGCGGCCGAATCCGAAACCGAAGGTCTGGAAGCCCATCGACTCCAAGGCCACGTTTCCCGCGAAGACGAGCAGGTCGGCCCAGGAGATCTTGTTGCCGTACTTCTGCTTGACCGGCCACAGCAGCCGGCGAGCCTTGTCCAGATTGGCGTTGTCCGGCCAGCTGTTGAGCGGAGCGAAGCGCTGCGCGCCCTGACCGCCGCCGCCGCGGCCGTCGGCGATGCGGTAGGTACCCGCGGCGTGCCAGCTCATCCGGATGAACAGGCCGCCGTAGTTGCCGTAGTCGGCGGGCCACCAGTCCTGCGAATTGGTCAGGACCGCGGCGACGTCGGCCTTGAGGGCATCGACGTCGAGTTTCGCGAACTCCGCGGCGTAGTCGAAGTCCGCACCCAGGGGGTTGGATTTGGACGAATGGGCGTGCAGCACCGAGACATCGATCTGCTCCGGCCACCAGTCCTTGTTGCTGCGGGGGCGATGATCCGTCTTCGGGGTGGGCGACGGGATCGCCGGGTTCTCACTTTCGCTCGAGCTGTGAGTTTCGGTGTCAGGATTGGGCGGGCGGCTATCGGATGACACAGCATTCCTTCCTGAATGAGTGATGTGGGCTGCGATCACGGATGTGATCGGGAAGCCTGTGTTTCCACACAATCGGGACACAGGCCCCAGTAGATGACTTCGGCCTCATCGATCGAGAACCCGCTGTCATCGGACGCGGTCAGACACGGCGCATCGCCGATGGCGCAGTCGACATCGGCGATCACCCCGCACGCCCGGCATACGACGTGGTGGTGATTGTCGCCGACCCGCGACTCGTAGCGCGCGACGGACCCGGAGGGCTGAATACGCCGCACCAAGCCGGTGGCGGTGAGCGCGTTCAACGAGTCGTACACCGTTTGGTGGGATACCTCGGGCAGCGCGGATCGAACGGCACGGATGATCGACTCCGTGTCGGCGTGCGGATGGTCGTGCACCGCGCTGAGCACCGCGACCCGGGGACGGGTCACACGCAGCGAAACTCCTCGCAGCAGCTGCTGGAATTCCGAGGCCGTTGGCATGCACGGAAGTCTCGTCCGCTTTCTGGAACGAGTCAAGAGTTTGTCCGAAAGTCGCGCTCTCCCAATCGAGATCGGCGCTTCCGGGCCTGGTAGCCGGTCGGTTGCGCGGGTGGGGCGGTGCCACCGTCGGCGTTGCCGGCCGCCCCGGCGGTTGGTCGCGATCAGGCGGCTCGAAGCCCCCCGCCGACGGCAGTGCCGAGCGTCGGTGCGCATGGGAAGCCGGGCCGCCCGGCTGGAGGCTCGCGGGCCGCCGGAGGGTCACCCAGTCCTTCGGAAATCCGGCATCAAGGCCGGAAGACGGATCGGATACACCCTTCCTTTTTGTGCTTGAAGATGTCGTAGCCGTACACCGCGTCGTCGAGTGGCATGTCGTGGGTGATCAAATAGGACGGGTCCAGGTCACCCTGCTGGATGTAGTCGAACATCCGGGGCACATACCGCTGCCCGAACTGCTGTGCGGTGCGAATGGTGAGGCCTTTGTTCGTCACGACCCCCATGGGGAACTTGTCGGTGAGGCCGTAGATGCCGAGCACCGCGACAACGCCGCCTTTCCGGCACGCGAGAATCGCTTCGCGCAGCGGTGTCGCGCGATCGGATTCCAGCCGCAGGAGTTGTTTGGCTTTATCGTAGATCTGCTGGAATCCGGTGCCGTGTCCTTCCATTCCGACGGCGTCGATGCAGGCGTCCGGGCCGCGGCCACCGGTGCTCTCGCGCAGCGTCTCCTGGACACTGTCGACGGTGGTGTAGTCGATGGTCTCCGCGCCGAACTGCTCACTGGCCACGCGCAGCCGCTCGGGAAACCGGTCGATGACGAAGATCCGGTCGGCATCGAGCAGGCGGGCGGTGTGCCCGGCCATCAATCCGACCCCGCCGCTGCCCCACACCGCGACGGTGTCACCGGGGTGGATATTGCAGAACTCGGCGCCCATCAGGCCCGTCGGTACGGCATCGGAGAGGAACAATGCCTGTTCGTCGGTGATGCCTTCCGGTATCCGGAAGCAGTTGACGTCGCCGAAGGGGACGCGGACGTATTCCGCGTGGGAGCCCTGATAGCCGCCGAAGGGGTGGGTGTAGCCGTAGATTCCACCGCTCGGATAGCCGAGCAGCGGTTGTTGCAGCGCACCGTTCGGATTGGTGGTGTCGCACATCGAATACAGTTCGTGGTCGCAATACCAGCACGATGTGCACCCGATGAAGGACGGGACGACGACGCGGTCGCCCACCTTTGTCGAGCCGACCTCGGCCCCGATTTCGACGACTTCGCCCATGAATTCGTGCCCGAAAACGTCACCTTCCCGCATGCCGGGCAGATATCCGTCGATGAAATGCAGGTCGGAGCCGCAGGTGGTGGTCAGGCGCACCTGCACGATGACGTCATGCGGATTGACCAGCGTCGGGTCGGGCACGGTTTCCACGGCGAGGTTGTCGACGCCGTTCCAGCAGAGCGCACGCATGTCTCCTCCTGTTCACCGAGCCGACGAGCGAGCGCTCGGATTGTGGGCGAGAGTGGGCATTTCGCCGGTCTGCAGCCGGGCTCGGGCTCGATAGAGGGCGGTGAACATGGCCGCGCCGGTCAGCAGGTCGGGCAGTGGGGTCCGCGCCCGCATGGTCACCTCGGTGCCCAGATTGCGCGGCGCGTCCCGGAAGCCGAGGTCGACCTCGATGCCAAGGGCGGAGGCGCTGTCCTCGTCGTCCTCGTCGTCCGAGCCGACGAACCGCAGGTGCCCGTCCTCCTCGCGCAGGGTGGTCTTCCAGGTCGTGCGCCCGTCGGTGCCGGAGTGCAACGTCCACTCGTAGGTCGACGGTTCGGTCGAGCTGACCTCGGCGATATCGCCCAGCACCTCCGACAGGTTCGCCGGGTCGCGCCAGAACCGCTCGACTTCGGCTCGCGGGCGAGCGATGGTCACGGTCTGGCTGCTCGAATAGCTGCTCGCCGACTCGATCAGCCACCCCATGAGGTCGCTCAGCAAATGTTTGGTGTCATCGATGTAGTGCATGGGGCCTCCTGTTGGTCTCCGTAGTCGCCCGACACTTCGACGCGCACGAGAAGCACCGTGCCCTGTGGGCCAGCGGCACGAATCGCCGGTCGCAGAGGACGCGGAGTAAGAAACTGCCGCGCATGTCCTATGCGGTCTCGAAGCGGCTACCCGCCGCCGGATACACCAAACCGGATTCGCCGTTGTCGCTCGAGTCCGACGAGGTCAGCGGGACCGGAGCTCGCCTTCCTCGACTGTCCGGCCGCCGACCAGGGTTGCGCTCGGCGGCCGGCCCCTGCCGTACGAGCGCGGTCGGATCATCTCGATCGGCCGATCTCGGCCTTCTTCGCCGCCAGCCGCGCGGCGAATTCGGGGGATTCGAGAGAGGCCACCTGCGGCACGATCTCCGCGTCGACCGCGTCGGCGTGAGCGACGAGATTCGCGGTGTGGCGCATGGTGCGCTTGGTGGTGATGAGCAGGTCGCGCGGCGCGTCGGCCGCGGCCGCGGCGAACTCGACCGCGCCGTCCAGCAGCGCGTCGTGGTCACCGTCGATCACCCGGTGCGCCAAACCGGCGTCGCGGGCGGCCTCGGCGTCGAGAATCTCCCCGAACAGCGTCATCGCGGCGGCTCGCTGCGGCCCGACGGCGCGTTGCAGCATCCAGGTCATCCCGCCACCCGGATGAATGCCGAGCCGCAGGAACCGGGCGTCGAACCGGGCGCGGGGGCCGGCGATCCGCACGTCGGCGGCCAGGGCCAAGTTCAATCCCGCGCCGACGGCCGCGCCGCCGACCGCCGCGATGGTCGGCAGTGCGCACCGCGCGACCGCGAGGAATCCGTCGTAGATCACCCGCAGTCCCTGCTCGCGGGCCTCGCCGAGCGCGCTGAGATCGGCGCCCGCGCAGAACGCAGGCGGGGTTCCGGTGACGACCACCGCGTGCACGCCCGTATCGCGCTCGGCCTCGGCCACCGCGGCGGCCAGTTGTCCGGACAACTCCGGTGTCAACGCGTTCCGCCGATCCGGGTCGTGCACGGTGATGACCGCTACCTTGTCCCGCCGCTCTGTGCTGATCTCCGCCATGACCGGATCGTAGGCGCACGGGCGCGGCAGGTGGACACGCACGTGATGATCGCCGCTTTCGAATCGCGCCGAAGACAATCATGGACGCGAGATCGCCCGTGCTCAACGATCGCTGGACTGCGACGCGTCAGTGTGTTGCTGCTAGCGAGGAGAGTATGAGCGTGAGAGCGCACAGCAGGTTTCTGGTCGGCGCGATAGTCGCCGCGACGGTGGCGATGCTGCTGACCGCATGCGGCGGCGGGGAGGTCCGTACGTCCGGCGGTGTGCCGGTCCTGCGTTATCAAGGTTGGGCGTCTCAAGTCGTCATTCCGGAACTCGCGGAAGATCTCGGCTTCTTCGACGGCAAAGTGAAGCTCGAGTGGCAAGGCAATACCATCAGCGGTCCGCAGGACATCCAATCGGCGGCGACCGGTCAGGTCGACTTCGGTGGTGCGTTCGGTGGCGCGGTGGCCAAGCTGGCGCAGGGCGGCGCGCCGATTACGGCCGTGGTGAACTACTACGGGTCCGACGAGAAGACGTTCACCGGGTTCTATGTTCCCGAGAACAGCCCGATCAAGACTCCGAAAGATCTACTGGACAAGAAGATCGGAGTGAATACGCTGGGCGGCCAGTCCGAGGCGGATATCCACACCGCGTTGAAGAAGGTCGGTTTCGACGACCAACAGATCAAGTCGGTGCAGCTGGTGGTGTTGCCCCCGCCGAACACCGAGGACGCCGTTCGGCGCGGGCAGGTCGACGTCGCCGCGTTGAGCGGGCAATTCCAGCAGCGGGCGATCGCGAACGGCGGTCTGCGTCCGGTGTTCACCGACTACGAGGAATTCGGTCCGTTCAACGGCGGTCAGTACGTTTTCCGCAACGACTTCATCGCCAAGAATCCCGACAGTGTCCGGGCATTCGTCGACGGGGTCGCCAAAGCCATCGAATGGCAGAAGACGACCCCGCGCGACCAGGTGATCGCGAAGTTCACCGAGATCATCGAGAAGCGGAAGCGATCGGGGGAGGACGCCTCGTCGGTGAAGTACTGGTTGTCGGTCGGAGTGCCCGCCGTCAGCGGCGTCATCACCGATGCCGACTTTCTGCGCTGGGAGGCCTGGCTGCGAGATACCGGCGCGATCACCGGTTCGTTCGATCCTTCGAAGTTCTACACCAACGCATACAACCCGTACGCGCCGAAGTAGTGCGCACGACAGGTCGGGCTCCGCTGTGCCGCGAGAGCCTGACCTGTCCATCCGTGCCGCTCCTATCCCTGGTTTCGCATGTAGGACCACTTCCGCGACCGAATCCCATCGGACATAGCGCAAACCGCCTGGTGGGGGACATCGAACCGTAATCCGGGCGTATGCCCGATATCGCCTGCCGAGCGATTCATGCGACGTGCGTCGCACTGGTTCGATCATGGCGACGGGTATCCGATCGGCCACTGGAACAATCGGGCGCCATTGCGTGTTGTCACTGGTGCCGCTACTGTTGGTGCGGTCTTCATCTTGTGGATGTAGGTGACAGTTCCCTCCCACAAGAGTCCACATTCGCCACGGCGGTCTCGCATGCCGTGCCCCAGGCACCGCGCTCGGACCGGATGGCGCCGGCCACACAGCACATCGGCGCGCCGCAGCGAGCGTCATTTCCAGCAGGCGGCATTCATGGCGACCCGCCGCATCCGCAACCCACCAGGAGTAAATCCATGCAGGACAACAGTATTCGCAGACAAGACAACGCAACCGGAGAGAACCGCACGACATCGGTTACGGGCATCCTCGATATCACCGACAACCATGCCTCGCTGCACGTCGACGGCTACTTGCCCGGACCGCACGATGCTCATGTGCCCGCGCGCTCGATCCGCGAGTACGGCCTTCGCCGCGGCGATATCGTCACCGGCACAGTCGGATCCAAGCGGGAAGGCGCGAAACTCGCACCGCTGGTCGGAGTCGGCAGCGTCAACGGGCTGCCTCCGGGCAATGCCGGGTCGCGACCGCACTTCGCCGACTTGGTCCCCATCTATCCGCAGGACCGCCTACGGCTGGAGACCGAGCCGCACGAGCTGACCACTCGCGTCACCGATCTGATGATGCCGATCGGCAAGGGCCAGCGCGCGATGGTCGTCGCACCGCCCAAGGCGGGCAAGACGTCCGCGTTGCAATCCATCGCGCACGGCATCGCCAAGAATCATCCCGAGTGCCACCTGATGCTGGTGCTGGTCGGGGAACGCCCGGAAGAGGTGACCGACCTGTCGCGCGCGGTGCCCGCCGAGGTCGCCGCCGCGACCTTCGACCAGCCGGCCCGCGAACACATCGCGCTCGCCGAATTGGCCATCGAACACGCCAAACGTCTCGTCGAAATGGGCCGCGACGTGGTCGTGTTGCTGGACTCGCTGACCCGGCTGGCCCGTGCCTACAACCTGGCGGCCGCCGGGTCCGGCCGGATCCTCTCCGGTGGCGTCGACGCCGGGGCGCTCGCGCCACCGAAGAAATTCCTCGGCGCCGCCCGCAATATCGAGAACGGCGGCTCGCTCACCATCGTCGCCACCGCGCTGGTCGAGACCGGCTCGCTGGCCGACACCGTGATCTTCGAGGAGTACAAGGGCACCGGAAACGCCGAACTGAAGCTCGATCGGCACCTCGCCGACCGCCGCCTGTTCCCCGCGATCGACATCGACCGGTCGAGCACCCGCAAAGAGGAACTGCTGCTCACCGCCGATGAGTTCGCCGCCACCCGATCCCTCCGCAAGACCCTGGCGGGCCGCGACCCGCAGCAAGCGCTCGAACTGCTGCTGACCGGCCTGAGGCAAACCGAGACCAATGGAGACTTCCTGACCCAGATCCGCAACGCGGGCTGAGACGATGCGCTGTTCGACGAGATGCCTTGCGGGTGTTCTGCCGACCTGATGTGTTCGGCGCCCGCCGGGCGCCGAACACGTCTCACGCCTCGAACAGTGATTGCCCCAGATAGCCGCCCGGTGCCGCGACCCCGGGCGGGATCACGAACACCGCGGAACCGATCGGCGTCGTCCACACATTGAGCGCGTCGAATTCCGCGAGCCTGCGCTGCACTGGAACGAACTGCGTGTCCACGTCGCGCTGATAGGCGGCGAACAGCAGACCCGAGTTGGAGATCCCGCCCGGCGCGGGCGCGTCGTCGTAATTGTAGCCGCGACGCAGGAAACGCTCGCCGTCGTGCGTGTGATGAGCCCGAGCGATGTGCGACGACGGGGGGATGACGGGTATCCCGTTCGCGTCGACGGCCGTGAAGTCCGGTTCGTCGAACTCGCCGGTTCCGGTCAGCGGAGCACCGTTGGCAACGGTGCGGCCGATGGTGAGTTCCCTTTCCTCTCGGTCGATTCGGTCCCAGGTGTCCAATGTCATCGCGATCCGCCGCAGCACGCACGAGGTACCGCCGCTCAGCCAGGGCTGGGTCGCGCCGTCGTCCCACACCAGGCGGGCGAACTCCGGTGTGCCGGGAGCGAGGTTCACCGTGCCGTCCACCTGGCCCATCAGGTTGCGCGGCGTCCCGCCCGGCGCGGCATCGCGAAATCCACGCTGCACCCAGCGCACGGTGACCAGCGACGACACGCTCCGGCACAGCGCACGCACCGCGTGCGACACCGTGGTCGCCTCATCCGCGCACACCTGCAGGAGCAGGTCGCCTCCGCTCCAGGCGGCTTCGAGCCGGTCGATGGGGAACGGGGGCAACGGCCGCAGCCAGGACGGCTTGCGATGCTCGAGGCCGGCCGCCGGGAACACCGCGGGCCCGAAACCCACGGTGATGGTGAGCCGCGCCGGACGCTGCGCCAGTTCGGGTTCGGTGTCCGCGAGCGCGGGCCGCCCCTGGGTGAGCCGGGCGGCGTCGCCGGTCCATATCTTCAGCAGTCCGACGAGGTCCTCGCGCCCGACTCCCGCCCTCAGATCGAATGCGACGAACGCCGCGTGCGCTTGCGCGACGGTATCGATCCCGCCTTGGTGCGGTCCGTAGAACGGCACCGCCGCGTCCCACGGCGACGGATCGGGCCCCCGCTGTCCGATGCGGGCGGCGGCGCCGAGCCCGGCACCGGCGACGCCTGCCGCGGCGGCACCGCCGCCCAGCAGGCGCCGCCGGTTGATCCGTGCGGGTCGCGGTCCGTTCCGCTCAGCCACCGTGCGCGGGGGTCTGCGCGCCGGCGTGTGACTGGCCGCCCGCGTGATCGGGTACGTAATTCTCCTGGTTGCCCGCGAAGTCGCGCACCTGCGCGGTGAATGTCGTGCTCGAGCCGTCGTCGAAGGTCAGCGTGAGCGACGTCTCCGATCCGGTGCGCAGTGGTCCGTGCAGGTCCATGAACATGATGTGGTCGCCGCCGGGCCGCAGCTGGGTGCGGCCGTGCGCGGGGACGACGAATCCGCCGGGTTTGGGCCGCATCGCCTTCGTCCCGTTCGCGTCGGTGACCACTTCGTGCAGCTCGATCCGGCCGGAGGCGGGACTGGTGGCCGAGACGATGGTGCGGGGGGTGTCGCCGCTGTTGATCAGGTCGCCGAACGCGGCAGACATCCCGCTGTCGGCCGCCTTGACCCACTGGTCGGCAATCGTCACGGCGTCGGCTGATGCGACGGTGTCCGTCTTCTCGGCCGAGGAGCACGCGGTCAGCAAAAGGGGCACCGCCGCGGCGGCGATCGCGCCCCGCAGGAGGCGAGCGATGCGTGGTGCAGTGAAGGTATTGATAAACATGAGAACTCCGGAAGTTTCGCGCGATGTGGTGTGGTGCGCCGACGAGGCGTGAGGCGTCGACCGATCCGCCGGTGGGCCTGCCGGTCCGTCATCGGGTGCTGTCGGCCGGCGCGGCGGACTTGTGTGGACATCACCGGACCGGCCGAAGGCCGGCGCTGTTCCGAACGCCGCAACCATTGGGGGACTCGCCGAAATAGACCGCGGCTCACCGAATCTCGCGGCGAACCGCTGTGCCGTGCCACGACCTGCCGTGGCATTCGCTGATTCGGACAGGTTTCGGGCCGCGTGGACGATGTCGATCCCGATTCGCGTCGCGGGGCGGTGAGCCCGCGATGCTCGCCGGCGCGAGGAAGAGGTCAGGCCCGGAGTGGTGGACCGCGCAGACCGGAGCCCGAACCGAGCAGCAGGCGCCGTGGACGAGCCAGCGCCCGGCCGAAGGCGAACGAGCCGAGCCGGACCGGTGCGCTGGGCCCGTCGGCGAGCACGCGCACCGCGTGCCGCACGTCGGAAACCGCCCGCAGCACACCTTGTTCGGCGGCGCGGATGAGCAGCGCGCCGAGCGGAACGGCCGCCAGATGCGTCAAGAGCATCGCCGACGTGGTGCCCGCGTGGTGGTGATGGCCGGCCGACAGGGTGGATGCGACGTGTGCGACGGCTTGCCCCACCGCCAGCGTCGCCATGATCTCGCCCGGTCCACGCCGGTGCGGCCGCCTACCGGCCAGCACGCCCACCGCCGCGCACGCGGCGATCAGCAGGGCGATCGGCGCGGCGCCGGGAGACAGCGCGCCGCCGCCGAGCGCGTGCGCCGCGATGCTCACCGCCCCGGCCGCGGATCCGACGAACGCGCCGCGCATCCGCGCCGCTACTACCGCCGGATTATCCACCGGCTCATACTACTTCCTGTCGTAGAGGTGACCGGCACCGGATCGAGTTCAAGCCCTGCCGTCAGGTCTGCCGCGAGTCGAGCTGTTCGGACCGAATCGGCGTGGTGCGCGATATCTCCGCAGCGCAACGGCGACTGCGGCCCGCTCAGACCGTGAGGGCCGCGTGGACGAGGTTGTGGTCGGATACCCCGCCGACGTCGTCGACCGCCGCCGCCGTGACGGTCGCGCCGTGCACCACCACGTGGTCGATGTACTGCGACTTCGGGCCCGAATCGCGGGGGCGGGTGGGGATCGCGCCTGCGGCGTATCCGGCGACGACGAAGGCGTCACCCAACCCGGCGGCGACGGAGGCGCGGTCGATGTTGAAGTCACCCAGCATCACCGCGGCGTTCGGCGATGCGTCGGTGGCGAGTTCGGCCAGGCGGGTGAGCTGGTCGGCGCGCCGCCGGTCACCGGTCACGTGGGTGGCGATCACCGTCAGGCCGCCCGCGTCGACGACAAGAGCGCCTTTACCGCGGTCCTGGGCAAAGGATTCGGCGGTGACTTCACGGCTCGGCTCGGCGGTGAGCACGACCAGATATTCGCCGCCGTCGAGCAGGGAGCTGGGGACTCGCCGCGGCGTCGGCAGCCGCTGATACCGCATCGCGTGGATCGTCCGGCCCGGCAGCGCCATTCGCAGACCGGCCAACTGATCGCCGCTGACCTCCTGTAACGCGATGATCCGTTCGGTGCGTTCGGCCACCCGCGCGGTCACCGCCGCGATCCGAGCCCCCTCGTCCGGCCATCGGGTAGCGACGTCCTCGTACCAGTTCTCGGCGTGCACGCGATGCAGAACGTTCCAAGTGGCCACCGTGATCACCTTCGCGATGGTATGCGACCCGGGTGGAACGGGTTACGGCGCGGGCTGCGCCGCCCTCGGCGCGCTCAATCCGCGCCCTGGATATCGATGCCCTGCTGGAGCGAGGCCACCGTGCGATCGAGGATGCGGTGCAGGGCCGGAATCGAATGGTCCGCACCCATCATCCAGTGATCGAGGCCGACGCCGAAGGCCGCGAAACAGCCCGCGGCCGTGAGCTGCGGCCGCAGATCGTCGGCGGGGAGCCCGGCGCGGGCGGCGAAGTTCAGCGCCATCGCGCGCTGGCGTCCCAGGGCGCCGATGAAGTTCTCCCGGCGCAATTCCGGGTTGCCGACCAGCAGCTGCCTGGCCCGGCGCGCCGTGTCCGCCTGGCGGTGGCGTGCCGGGGCGTCCTGCTCGTCGAGCAGAAAGTCGCGCAGCGCCGCGCGCAGTGCGGTCAGCACCGATTCGCTCGCCGGGCGCCGGTCGACGGCGGCGAGCAATTGCGCCATCAGGTCTTCCTCGTGGCTGAAGACCACCGCGAGCTTCGAGGGGAAATGGCGATGGAAGGTGCGCCGCGAGACCTGCGCGGCGTCGGCGATCTGCTGCACGGTGGTCTGTTCGAACCCGTGTAGTTCGAACAGCCGCAGCGCCGCCTCGACCAAATCCCGGCGCACTCGCGTCTTCTCGCGTTCGCGTGGACCGTTCACGCCCGTCATGTTCGCAGCTCTCTCCGCGAAGTCGTTGATGTCTCAAAGTGACACTTTAGCCGATTGTGGGGTTACAGTGTCTCATCGAGACACCAAGCCGACGATCGAGAGGTGACGCCCATGTCGGTGCGACGTGCGGGAATTACCGTGGCCATGGCGGCGCTGCTGTGCGCGGGGGCGCAGATGGGTCCGGCGGTGGCCGATCCCGCGGGGGCGGCGCCGGGCACGGTCGCCACCGATGAGGCAATGCCCGAACCGCTCTGGATCGAGGGCGCGGGCTCGGCCCATCGCTTGACGTACTGGACCCTGACCTCCGACGATCAGCCCGCGCTGTCCAGCGGCGCCGTCTTCGTGCCCGCGGGCACGCCGCCGAGCGGGGGCTGGCCGGTGCTGTCCTGGGAACACGGAACGGTCGGCCTGGCCGACGAATGCGCGCCTTCCACCGCGGGTCGCAGCAAACGCGACCTGGACTACCTGGCGACCTGGATGCGCCAGGGTTACGCCGTCGTCGCGACCGACTACATCGGTCTGGGCACCCCGGGACCGCACGCGTACCTGGACGGACGTGCCGAGGCGCACGCGGCGATCGACATGGTGCGTGCGGCGCGCGCGGCCGACGATTCGCTGTCGTCGAAATGGGTGGCGATCGGGCAGTCGCAAGGCGGCGGCGCCGCGGTGTTCACCGCCTCACTGGCGACGGAATACGCACCCGACCTCGACTATCGCGGCGCCGTCGCCACCGGCCCTGCCTCCAACATCGTCGAGGCCGCTTCGTTCCTCGGACCCGGTGTGCCCGCGATCGGCAACGCACACCTCACCGCCTATATCGCGTATGTGATGAACGGATTGAAGGCGGCGCGACCTGGCTTCGATCTGGACAGCTATCTCAGCCCGGTCGGCAAGCAATTGGCGACCGCGGCGGAGTCGCTGTGCTTCCAGCCGCTCGCCGATCGCGCGCAGGGAATCTCGGTCGACCAGTTGTTCTCCCGCCCGCTCGCCGACGGCGATTTGGTCGCCACGGCCCGCCCGGTCATGGACGTCCCGCTGACGGGATACGACCGGCCGCTGTTCATCGGGCAGGGCACCAACGACACCGACGTCCCCGCGCCGTTGACCGCGAAGCTGGTCATCGATCTGGAATCGCACGGTGTCCGGCCCGACGTCCACGTGTACGCGGGGAAGGATCACAGCGCCACGATGGCCGCTTCGTTGCCGCACAGCATTCCGTTCGTCGCGCGCCTGTTCGCCTGAGCCGGGGCGCTCAGGCGCGCGCGGCCGCGGGCTCGAGTTCCGCGGTGTCCCGCGACGGCTCGGTGGGCTTGCGGACCGGAATGGCCAGCGCGACCAGTGCGGCGAGCACGGAGACGCCGCACCCGATCAGCAGCCCGGTGCGGAAGCCGGCTTCGGTGGGGATGGTGTGTCCACCGAGACCGGTACTCATCTGCGCGAGGACGACTCCGACGACCGCCGCGGACACCGTGGTCCCGATCGAGCGCATCAACGTGTTGAAGCTGTTGGCCGCCGCGGTTTCCGACAGCGGGACCGCGCCCATGATGAGCGCGGGCATGGAGCCGTAGGCGAGGCCGACGCCACCGCTGCACACACACGTCACGACGAGCAGGCCCCAGGTCGACCCGAGCAGCAGGACCGATGAGCCGTACCCCAGGGCGATGACGATGCTGCCCACGATGAGCGTCACCTTCGGGCCGCGCGCGGCCGAAAGCCGGGCGCCCAGCGGGGAAACCGCCATCATCACCAGACCGGCGGGGGCCATCCACAATCCCATCGCCAGCATGGACTGCCCGAGCCCGTAACCGGTGACCACCGGCAATTGCAGCAGCTGCGGGATGATCAGCGACTGCGCGTACATGGCGAACCCGACCACGATCGAGGCCGCGTTGGTCAGCAGCACCTGCTTGCGCGCGGTCACTCGCAGATCCACCAGCGGATCGGCGGTTCGCAGTTCCCACCAGCCCCAGACCGCCAGGACCAGGATCGCGGTCGCGAACAGGCCGAGGGTGGTTCCGCTCGTCCAGCCCCAGTCGGCACCCTTGGACACCGCGAGCAACAGGCACACCAGCGCGGTGCCCAGGCCGAGTGCGCCGAGCACGTCGAACCCGCCGCCTCCGCGCGCCGGGATGGCGGGCACCAGCAGCCAGATCAGTGTGGCTACGCCGGCGCTGAGCACGGCCGAGCCCCAGAACAGCACGCGCCAGCTGGCGTTCTCGGCGACGGCGGCGGCGATCGGAAGCCCCAGCGCGCCACCGATCCCCATCGAGGCGCTCATCACCGCGATGGACGTGCCGAGCCGCTCGGTGGGCAGGAGGTCCCGCAACGCGCTGATGCCCAGCGGCACGACGCCCATGCCGATGCCCTGCAGGCCGCGTCCGGCGATCATCGGCACGACCGAACTCGCCAGCGCGCAGACCAGCGATCCGCCGATGAGCGGAACCGTGCACGCGAGCAGCATGCGCCGCTTGCCGTAGAGATCGCCGAGGCGGCCGGTGATCGGCGTGGCCACCGCACCGGCGAGCAGTGTCGCCGTGATGACCCAGGAGGCGTTGGACGGCGTGGTGCCAAGGAGCCGGGGGAGGTCCCCGATCAGGGGCACCACCAAGGTCTGCATCAGGGCGGCGACGATGCCCGCCGCCGCGAGTACACCGACTATGCCCTCGGACCGAACTTCCGATCGTGCTGCCACGCGGATCTCCCTCTCTATTCGACCTGTGTGTACAGTACATATCGATTGCATTATGCACAAGAATTGCAGTATGCAAATGCGCTGGTCCGGGTAGGTGGGTGTGGTATAGGTGCGGAGATGAGCCCGTAGCGGCGGATATCGGCAGGAGCGTTGTGTGGACAAGCCCGTATCTTCGGTGGAGTTCGAAACCATGCTGCTGGGGCGGCACAGCCTCAGCGCCAAGGCCCGCCGGGGCAGCGGCCACCTCGATCGCAGCGCCTACACGGTGCTGAGCAGGCTGCGAGTGCAGGGCCCGATGTCCGTGGGCGAACTCAGCGACGCCTTCGGTCTGGACACCTCCACGCTGCACCGCCAGACGACCGCCATGCGCGAAGCCGGTCTCGTCGAACGCATTCCGGATCCGGACGGCGGCATGGCGCGCAAGTTCCGCCTCACCGCCGAGGGCGGGCGCCAGCTCGATGCCGAACGCGCCTACAACGTCCGCGCTCTCGAGAGCGTGCTGTCGGACTGGACCTCCGAGGACGTCGCCGCGTTCGCCGGATTCCTGAAGCGGTTCAACACCGACATCGAACGCATCGACAAGCGTCCATGGCCCCGGCCGTGAACGAGCGCCGCACCGCCCGCCCACGCACACGAAATCTCCACAAATGACGCCGGTTCTCTCCACAACCGGTGGTTAGGGTTCGGTGCATGGAACACAGCGCACCGGCGCACCCCGCACGGCGGATCCTGGTCGTGGACGACGAGATGACCATCGCCGAATCCGTCGCGGCGCGCCTGCGGGCGGAGGGGTTCACCGTCGAGCTGGCCCACGACGGCCCCTCGGCCGTCGCCGCCGCCGAGGCCGTCGACCCGGACCTGGTGGTGCTCGACGTCATGCTGCCGGGATTCGACGGGCTGGAGGTGTGCCGTCGCATTCAGGCGCGCCGCGCGGTGCCCGTGCTCATGCTGACCGCGCGCGCCGACGAAACCGACCAGCTAGTCGGCTTGGGCGTCGGCGCGGACGACTATCTGACGAAGCCGTTTTCGCTGCGCGTGCTCGCCGCCCGGGTGCACGCGCTGCTGCGCCGGATGGACCGGGCGGCCGACCGCGACGGCGCGACGATCCTGGTCGGCGACCTCCGCATCGATGTCGACCAGCGCCGGGTCTGGCGCGCGGAGGTGGAGGCGTTGCTCACGCCGCTGGAATTCGATCTGCTCGCCCGGCTGGCCCGGCGCCCGCGCATGGTGCTCGCGCGGGAGCGGCTGCTCGAAGACGTCTGGGACTGGTCCGACGCGGCGGGCACCCGCGCGGTCGACAGCCACATCAAGGCGTTGCGCCGCAAACTCGGCGCCGACCTGATCCGCACCGTGCGCGGCGTCGGATACGCCCTGGAAGCCCGATGAGCGCCGGTCCCGAGAACGCGCGGCGGGTGCGGAAGACGATGTCCGGCACCGTTTCCGGCGAGTGGCGCAGGCTCGGCGACGGGGTGGCGGAGCTGCTGCCGCGGCCGTTGGACCCGGTGAAGTCGATCAAGCTGAAGCTCGCGATCCTCATGCTGTGCTCCGGCGGTGTCGCGTTCGGGTTCTTCCGATTCAAGATCGGGTGGCTGCCGCCGCGCACCACGCTCACCGCGGTGGTGATCGCGTTGATCACCTCGCAGTTCCTCGCCCACGGCATCACCAGGCCGCTGCGGGAGATGACCGCGGCGGCGAAGCGGATGGCCCACGGCGACTACACCTTGCGGGTGCGGGCGAGTTCGCGCGACGAAGTGGGGCAACTCGCCGAGGCGTTCAACCAGATGGCCGCCGACCTGGCGGCGGCCGACCGGCAACGCCGCGATCTGATCGCGAACGTCTCGCACGAATTGCGCACCCCGATCACGGCGTTGCACGCGGTGCTGGAGAACCTGGTGGACGGCGTCTCCCAACCCGACCCGGCGACCCTGCGCACCGCGCTGGCCCAGACCGAACGGTTGACGCTGCTCGTCTCGGAATTGCTCGACCTCTCCAGCATCGAAGCGGGCGCCTTCCCGCTCGATCGTGAGGATCTGCCGATCGCGCCGCTGCTGGCCGACGTCGTCGCCGAAGCGGAGGTCATGACCGCCGCGCTCGGACGCGGCGTGCGCTTCCGCACCGACGTGCTGCCCGGCACCGCCCGCGTGTACGCCGACCGTGCCCGCCTGCATCAGGTGCTGCTCAACCTGCTCGACAACGCCGCCAGGCACGGGCCCGCGGGCGGGGAAGTCCGCCTGACCGTGCGCGCATCGCAGGGCGAGATCGTGATCGACGTCGAGGACGACGGCCCCGGCATTCCGCTCGCCGAACGCGCCCAGGTGTTCGACCGATTCACCAGAGGCGGCCGCACCGCGGGCGGAGGCACCGGACTGGGCCTGGCCATCTCCCGGTGGGTGGTCGACCTGCACGGCGGCACCATCGCGGTCGCCGATCCCGGCTCCCGCATCCGGGTGGTTCTGCCCGGACGCTGATCTGCCACACCGCTCGACCCGGACCGCAGGCGCGGACCCGGGGTGATTCCGCACGCCTATCGAAGGAACGAACCATGCCTCCAGAACCCGAATCAGCGTCGACGCCCGACCCGGTGTCAACCGCATCCGCGCCATCCGCGACCGATTCCAGCGCAGTCCCCGCCACGCCGGCATCGATGTGGGCGCCGCCGGGGCGCTCAGGGGTCGCGGTGGCCGAGGCGCGCGGGGAGAAGGCGGGTCCGCCGGTGGCCGGGCCGATGTTTCCCGCGCGTCCGTCCAAGTGGCGCGGGGTCGCATGCCCTCCCGGGGTGGCGCTCGCCGTGCTCGTCTCCGGATCGGCTGCCGCGGTTCTGATCCACTGGGACCGGCCCGGCATCGGGTGGCTCCTCACGGCCGGTGTCGCCGCGACGGCGGTGTTCCTCGTCGACCGCAATGCCCGCAAGCGAGCGGCGAGTACGACGAGCGATGGTGCGGGCGAGGCGACGTCCCGACGACAGACGGCCCGCACCGGTTCTCTTCGGTTCGACGCGGGGCGGCTGTGGTGGGCGACGCTCGCCCTCGCCCTGCTCGCGGTAGGCGCCGTCCGCGCCGCGGGCTGGTTGTTCGCGTTGTGCGTGGTCGCGGCATGCGTCGCCGGTTCGCTGGCGGTCGTCGCACGCCGCTCGGCGAACGGCATCCTCTACGACGCGTTCGCCGTCTGGCTCGCAGCGGCTGCCGCCGTGCCGTGGGCATACGCCGGTACCGCCCGCGTGCGTAGCGGGAACGCGCCGCGTGCGCGGCGGCTCGGGCTGTCGGCAGCGGTGACCGTGGTGCTGCTCACGGTGTTCGTTCCGCTGCTCGGCAGCGCCGACGCCATGTTCGCGGCGTTGCTCGAGACCGTGACGCCGGACGTGGACATGCCGTCGGTGGCGCGCTGGATCGCACTGTTCGCGGTGGCCGGCCTCGGCACGCTCGGCGCACTGTTCCTGCTGGCGGGCCCACCGCCGCCCGCCACAGCGGCGGTGGCGGGGCGAACGTTGCGACGATCGGAATGGGCGCTGCCGGTCGGTGCGCTCGCGGTCCTGTTCGCGGCGTTCGTCGCGACCCAGTTCGTGGTGCTCTTCGGTGGCGACGACTACGTCCAGGAGACGTCGGGCCTGACCTACGCCGAATACGCGCGCACCGGCTTCTGGCAACTGTCGGCCGTCACCGTGCTGACCCTCGCGGTGCTGATGGTCGTACTGCGCTGGGCGGCCCAGGACACTGCCGCCGACCGGTGGTGGCTGCGGGGGCTGCTGGTGGCGGTGAGTGTGCTCGCGCTGGTGATCGTCGCCTCGGCGCTCGGCCGGATGTGGACCTACCAGCAGGCCTACGGGTTCACGGTGCTGCGCCTGCTGGTGGAAGTCTGCGAACTGTGGCTCGGCCTGGTCTACGTCTTGGTGTCGGCCGCGGTCCTGCGGCTGCGCCGGGCGTGGTTGCCGCGCGCCGTGGTGGGCACCGCGATGGCGACGCTGCTTGCGCTGGCCGTCCTGGACCCGGAGCGGTTGATCGCCGAGAAGAACATCGATCGCTGGCAGCGGGGCAAAACGCTGGACACCGAATATCTGGTGACCCTCTCGCCGGACATCCTGCCCGCGACCGATCGGCTCCCCGAGCCGCTGCGCACGCAGGTGCGAACCCAGCTGCGCGCGGACCTGGACGGGGACGCCTGGCAGAGCTGGAATCTGTCCCGGGCGAGAGCGCGGTGAACTCCCATGCAATACACTTGTATTATCGCTGATCGTGGGTTATAACTGGCCTGAGTGGGCACTGTTGTCGCTGGTGGGGATCGACCCTCGCGAAGTGCTGCAGGTGCTCATGGGCGCCCGCCGATGGCCTCGGCGGGCGCGTGGCCGGAACGAACTCGCGGTCCTGACGGTGTGGGGCCGAACCGAAACGGGCCGGCCGCTCATCGTCGCTGTCCGCCGCACCGAAGGCTGGCAGTGGGACATCCTGGGCGCGGTCGAGATGACCGAAGCCCAGGTGGCCGAACTCGAGCGTTGGGAGCACGCCGATGACTGACTATCCGACGAACCCCGAGGACGTCCGGGACTTCCTGTCCGGTCTGGAATACAGCGACGCACCCGTCGACCCGGCCGAGCTGCCCCCGCCGCTGCGCGCCGAGGACACGGTCACCGTCACCACGTCGCTGCGCATCCCGCTGGATCTGCACCAGCGCGTCAAGAAGGCCGCCGAACAGCGCAACGTGACCATGTCCGCACTCATTCGCGACTGGATCGAACTGGAGCTGGCCGCCCTGGAGAACGACCAGCCCATTTCGCGCGCCGACGCCCTGCGGGCACTGGCTGCCCTGCATCCGCTGCGGCAGTCGGCTTGACCTGCCGCCGCGACGGCGTCACCGGTCGTCGCGGGTGAGGATCGAGTCGAGCCGGGCGGCGAACTCGTCGGGTGCGCTGCGGTAGCCGACGTGATCGCCCGCGAACTCGACGAGGTCCAGCCCGAGTTCCTTCGCGAGCGCGGCGTTCGGGAGTGCCGGGAAGGTGCCTCGCGATTCGCGCCCGACCCCGAGCACCAGGCGGTCCGCCGACGCACGCAACGCCGCGAGATCCGGGGTGTAGCGGGGGTACTGCCTCAGTTCGTGCTCCATCCAGAACACCAGGTTCCGCTGGATCCTCCCCACCATCTCGACGGCTTGCGGCGGCAGCTGCTCGCCCGGCGCAGGCGGCGCGATCCGCAGACCGATGCCCTTCGCGAACGCCGCCATGGCCGCGGACGTGCCCTCGCTCCTGCTCTGTTCGTGGATGCCGTCCAGGAAGGTCAGCCACTTCTCGGCATCGGGCAGCAGCGTGGCCAGGGGTGGTTCGTGCGCGACGAGCGTGCGCACCAGTTCCGGCCGGGCGCGCAGCAATTCGAGTGCGACGATCGCGCCCGAGCTGCTGCCGAGCAGGTGAGCAGGCTGGTCGGTCAGGTGTGTGAGCAGCGCCGCGGCGTCCAGGCCGTCGGTGACCACGCGATCGTC
This sequence comes from Nocardia sp. NPDC041819, assembly GCF_055590505.1. NCBI lineage: Bacteria > Bacillati > Actinomycetota > Actinomycetes > Mycobacteriales > Nocardiaceae > Nocardia > Nocardia sp. NPDC041819. The sequence continues at coordinate 116,477 of NZ_JBVJAP010000017.1, forward strand.
CGGTGGTCCGTCGAGGGGGCTGCGGGTGAAACCGCGCCGGTCGTAGGAGACCACGCGGTAGCGGTCGGCGAGACGTTCGGCGATACCGTCGAAAGTCCCGGCGTCGCCGTTGCCGCCGGGGATCAGCAACAGCAGCGGTCCGGCGCCGCGAATCTCGTAGTAGAGGGTGGCGCCGGGGACGGCGAGGGTGTGCTGGGACGGAACGTCCATCGGAAATGCTCCTGGAAGAAGGGACAGTTGCCGCGGTGTCTCCCGGATGACCGGCGTCTCCACCGTAACGAAACTTGCATGGCACGCAAGATCGCGTGATCGGAAAGTTCTGTGTCGGAACAGATCAGGGGCATCGGCATGCCGAAATAGCTGTGGCGGCGGGTAATCGGATGGCGTAGGACAGTCTCGGCCGCGAATACCCTGGCACAAGTCGAACAGGCCGAGTCATGTGTCGCGCTGGGACGGGGGGCCGAAAGCTTTCCGCCCATGAGATGCTCGATGGCGCGCGCTGTGGCCCGATCCGGCGGCATCGGGCCGATCGTCCTTCCGACTGGGGCCGTATCAGGTCGGCTCGGCCCCCGCGATCCCGTTCAGCGCCCGGCGCACCGCATCCGCCGGGTCGGCCGCGACCACCGTGGCCGCCACCGGTCGCCCCTTCGCATCGCGAATCTCCCAACCGCCCAGGGAGACCACCGGAATCCCGCCGCGCCGCCGCGCGAGCGCGACCTCCGACAGCGTGCCCCACGAGCCGCCGATGACGATCACCGCGTCCGCCGACTCGACGAGGATCGCGTTGCGCGCCTCACCCAGGTTCGTGAACAGCACCGCCGACAATCCGGGACACACCGCGCCGCGATCGGTGTCCGGACGCACGCCGATCACGAGCCCGCCGGCCTCGGCGGTGCCGGCGGCGACCGCGGCCATCACGCCGGTGCCGCCACCGCACAGCACGGTCACCCCCGCTCGCGCCAAGAGCCCGCCGACCGCCCGCGCCCACTCCGCTTCCTGCTGCGTGCACTCTCTCGGTCCGCAGACCGCGACCTGCCGCACCGGCCTCACCGCGCGGGCCGGACGACCGGTTCCAGGCGCTCGCGCAACGCCATCGCGTCGCGGGGCGCCCGCACCTTCGCGTCGTTGTCGAAATAGGTGTAGACGTCGCACGATCCCGCCCACGAGCGGATCTTCTCCGCCCACATGTCCAAGCCCTCGTCGGTGTATCCGCTGACGTAGAGCTCGTCGTGCCCGTGCAACCGGATGTAGACGAAGTCGGCGGTGACCTCTTCGAGCAGCGGATACTTGCCCGCGGCGTCGGCGACGACGAGGGCCACGTTGTGACGGGTCAGCAGATCGGTGAACGCCGGGGTCAGGAAGCTGTCGTGCCGGATCTCCAGGGCATGCCGCACCGGCCGGTCGGCATCGGTGCTGGTGTGCGCGGGGTCGACGCGGTGATCGTGGCGCCGCGCGATCTCGGCGGCCTGCTCGGTACTGCGGGGGAGCCGGGACAAGAAGCCGTCCAGCACGTCGGCGTCGAAGCGGAAGGTCGGGGGCAGCTGCCAGAGAATCGGGCCCAGTTTGGGTCCGAGCGCCAGCGGGCCGGACGCGAGGAAGTTCGCCAGCAGTTCGTCACCGTGGCGCAGCCGCTTCATGTGTGTGATGAAGCGGCTGCCCTTCACCGCGAACAGGAAGTCGTCCGGAGTCTGCTCCGCCCACCTCTGGTAACTGGACGGGCGCTGCAACGAATAGAACGAGCCGTTGATCTCGACGCTGTCGAGTCGCTCCGACAGATAGGCCAATTCGCGCTTGTGCGCGAGGCCCCGAGGGTAGAACGTTCCGCGCCACGGCGGGTAGACCCAGCCCGACGTACCGATCCTGATCCGGCCCATCTCTCCATGGTGGCAAATTCGCTACGCCGATGTGGTCTTCGCCGTCACCTTGCCGACCAGCCAGGCCACCGCCAGCGCCGCCAGGAACGACAGCAGCGATGCGCTCATCCACGCCTGGCCGGTGAAGTGAACAGCCTGCCGAACGCCGTCCCAGAATCGCGTCCACGCACCGGCGTCACCCGGGTTGACCAGTTGATATACGGCGAACCCTGTCAGCCAGGCGGCCACCATGCCCCAGCGCGCGGGCGCGTCCGGCGCGGTGTTCCACTCGCGGCGGGCACGCAAGAAGAAGTCGGCGACGAGCACGCCGAGCAGCGGCACGAACACCGAGCCGATCAGCCCGAGGAAGCCGAAGTAGTTCGCCATGTTCAACCGCAGAGCCAGAATCGTGATCAGGGCACCGAGGCCGATCGAGAGCACCCGGCGATCGACGCGCGGTGCGAGATTCTGGATCGAGACGGCGGTGGAATAGACATTGGCGAAGGACTGATCCGCCTCTCGCAGCACGAAAACGAAGAAGAACAGGGCACCGAGGCTCACGTGCAGGAAAGGCGCGTACGGTCCGCCTTCGCCGGTCGCGAGCGCCAGCGCGAACAGGCCGAGGACGTAGGCGATGATCTGGGTGAGCGCGTACGCCCCGCCTGCCGCGCCGAACGCCGAGCGACCGGAGCGGGCGTGCCGGGTGTAGTCGGCGGCGACCGGCACCCACGAGATGGAGACGGCCAAGGCGGCATCGGTGGCAACCCAGAAGAGGTTCCAGTCGACGCCGAACGGGCCGCCGCCGCTGGGGCCCGGGTTCGCCCGCAGATCGGGCAGGCCGGCGCGCAAGAACTGCGCGTAGAACCAGACAAGGGCGATCACGACGCCGGCGGTGACGAATCTGCGCAGCAACCGCACCGAGCCGAGCGGCCAGATCGTGAGTACCGTCGTCAGTACGCCCGCGGCCACCACGTAGAGCCAGTGCGGGCCGCCGCCGAACAGTTCCTCGGCCGCGTCACCGATGACGATCAGCTCGAACGTTCCCCAGCCGATCAACTGAGCGATGTTGAGCGCGGTGGGCAGATAGCTGAGCTTCGCGCCGAACAGCCCGCGCAGCAGGACCATCGCGGGTTGTCCCGTGCGCGCGCCCGTCAGCGCCGCGGCGCCGAGCATCGCCGCGCCGACCAGGGTGCCCAGGATGGTCGCCAGGATTCCGGCCGCGATCGAGAGCTGCGCGGCCCCCTCGGCGTTCGGCGCGAGCACCGTGTACGCCCCGGAGAAGGCGAAGAGGCTGACGCCGAGATTGGCCCAGAACGCACTCTGGTCCCAGAACGAGAGCACTTTCGGTGCGGGCTGGTCGAGGGTCAGCGGGGCTTCGTGCGCGTTCGCGCGGGTCGATGACGACATGACGGAAACGCTCTCCCTACGCCGGCATTACCCGGACAGGTTCATGCGGTCGGCGACGCGTGCGGTTCGCCCTCTCAGCCCGGCCGTACCCGAGCTCCCGCGGTGGGGTGATTCCGGCGAATAGTACACCCGCGCCAATTCTCCGTGCCGGGGAGAAGAGCCGGGGCGGACGTTCATCCGGCCGCCCGGCGCTTCAGCCCATGAGGAACGAGGCGGCGAACCATGCCAGCACGACCAGCACCGCACCGACGAGCGCGCCGGGGAACAACGCCCGCCCCTGCCGGGCCGCCATGCCCGAGAGCAGCACCCCCACGGCGAATCCCACGATCCCGCCCCCGACCATGATCCACACGCCCGCGCTGGTGTCGACCCGGCACTCGGGCTTGGACGCGCAGATACCCCCCGCCATCAGGAACCACGGCGCGAGGATGGTCGACATCGCGGCCAGCGTCGCGGGCAGGAACCACAACAGTGCGCTGACGACGAGATCCGCCGGGCGGGGCGGTGCGACCGCGTGGGTCTCGGGTTCGCGCGTCGGATAGCCGGAGGGGGTCGTGCCTTGGGACACCTGATTCAGGTAACCGTGCATCGTGTCTCGCTATCGCTTGTCGGTGGAGTCGACCGGGCCGATGGAAGTTATACACCAGCCGTCCGCGCGTGGAAGTGCTTGTGCTCCCGGCGATGCGAGCACGCGGCAGGTACCTCGCAGCGCATCCGACCGCTCGATCGGCCCGACCGCCTTCAGCGAATGTTCAGCATCACCAACGGGTTCGGGAGCGCGGACGAAGCCGCGCGGCTGCCGGTGACCGCGGCCGGTGTGGGGGCGGATGCCGCGTGGACGAGTGATCGCATCGCCGCAGGCAGGCCGCCACTACCGATGTCCAGACCCTACCTACGCGACCATCCTGTGTGGCGAGCCGCTGGGCCGTCGAGAAGACGCGGCCCAGCGGTGCACCGCATGGACCGAACGACGGCGTCGCGACGATTCGCGCCGAGTTCGCTCATCCGCGCTCGCCGAAAACGCTTCTACTGTGGGAGTCACGCGTTTGACCACGCCCCGAGATCTCGACCGGACCATCAACAAATCCGGCGCCCACCACGGTTCGCCCATCGACCACCGGATCGAGCGGATACCGCTGTATTCGCCGGATTTCGCGACCGATCCACATCGCGCCTACCGGGACATGCGGGCCCGCTACGGGTCGATGGCGCCGGTCGAGCTGGCCCCCGGCGTGCCCGCGACGTTGGTGCTCAGTTACCACACCGCCGTGCGAATCATGCACGACCCGCAGCACTTTCCCGCCGACCCGCGCGCCTGGCAGGCGAACGTCCCCGCCGACTGCCCGGTGCTGCCGGTCCTGGAGTGGCGCCCCAACGCCATGCGCAGCGTGGGCGAGGCGCACGCGCGCTACCGGCAGGTCAACACCGCGAGCATCAACGCCGTCGACCTGCACGCCTTGCACGAAACGGTGGAGCGGATCGCGGCCGGACTGATCGACGCCTTCGGCACGGCGGGCAGCGCCGATCTGGTGTCCCAGTACGCCCTTCCGCTGGCCTTCGAGGTGATCAACGCCCTGCTGGGCTGCCCGCCGGAGATCGGGCGAGAGGTCGCCGCCGCGACCGCCGCCGTGTTCGACGGGGTGGACGCCGAGGAGGGCAATCGCATGCTCGGCACAGCCCTGCTGCGGCTGATCGAACTGAAGCGCGCCGAGCCGGGCCGGGACATCACCACACGACTGCTGCGGCATCCGGCCGGCCTGGACGACGCGGAGGTGATCCACCAGCTCGTCGTGCTCTACGGCGCGGGTATCGAACCGCTGCAGAATCTGATCGTCAACACCCTGCTGCTGATTCTCACCGACGACCGGTTCGGTGGCGACGTCCTCGGCGGCAGCCTGTCCACTCGCGACGCGCTGGACGAGGTGTTGTTCACCGACCCGCCGATGGCCAATTTCTCGGTCACCTATCCGCGCCAGCCGATCCTGATCGATGACGTCTGGCTGCCCGCCCACCAACCGGTCGTCATCAGTTTCGCCGCCTGCAACAACGACCCGGCGATCAGCGGGCACAACCACAGCGGCAACCGGTCGCATCTGGCGTGGGGCGCCGGACCGCACGCCTGCCCCGCCCGCAGCCCGGCCTATCTCATCGCCCAGGATGCGGTCGACCAGCTGCTCGACGCGCTGCCGGAATTGCGGCCCGCCGTGCCGGTGCGCGAATTGACTTGGCGGCCAGGGCCTTTCCACCGTGCCCTGGCCGCACTGCCGGTGATCTTCCCGGCATCGCAGCCCTGGCACTCCTGAGATCCGGTAATCGGTCAGGACGGCACCTTCGGTGCGAGCCGGGCGAGGTTCGCCGGTCGCGCGAAGGTGTCGGCGAAGGCGTCGGCCAGCGCCGGTTCGTGCCAGGCGGCGAGCATCATCTCCTGCATGGCAGGGGGCGGATCGAGCACCGTCGCCGTCCACCGCGCGGCGGGGTGCGCGACGGCCGTCAGCCACGGCGCGGCCGCCCATTCCATCCACGCGCGGTCATAGGGACCGTCCGGGTCGTGCAGGATCGCCTCGCCGTAGCGGATCGCGCAGTGCACGGCGTTGTTGGCGCCCTGCGCGCCACCGGGATCCATCCGGCAGACGACGTCGCCTCCGCCCAGTATCGGCCGTCCCGAGGGCAGGGTGCCCACCGGACGGCGCATGACCGGGGTCACCGCCCCTACCAGCGTGGCCCCGGCGTCGGTCGGTTCGGCGTGCCGGTAGCGCTCGGCGAGTTCGGCGGGCAGGTGCGCTTCCAGCAGTCGCCTGGCCTGTGCCCAGCGCTGTGCCGGCGTGCCGTGCTGGTCGAAGACGTCCAGCGCACCGCCCGCCCGCGCCTCGAAAAGCAAGATCTCGCAGCGGCGTTCCTGCCCCGGCCGTCCGGTGAGGCCGGGATAGGAGATCACTTCACCGTGCTCGGGCAGCGCGGTGTAGCAGCCGAGCCCCTCCGGGTCCGGCTCGACACTGTCCAGGTACAGCACGGCGAGCCGTCGCAGCGCGGCGGCGGGCGCGGGCCACGCCGGATCGGCCTCGAAACAGCCGGCGAGCTCGCGTCCGGCGCGGGTCACCACGGTCAGGGCGTAGTCGGCGGCGGCCCGGTCGAGTTCGGCCACCGAGGGCTCGGCGATGCGCAGGTCGCCACCCGCGGCCAGGAACTCGCCGAGCCAGCGCGCGAACACCGTCCGCTGATCCACGCTCTGCGCGGGGCGGGTGAATCGTCCGGCCCAGGTCACCACCGTCGCCCGGTCGACGGCCATGGTGAACCGGATGCCTTCGATGTTCGGGGCGGTCGAGCTCCAGAAGCCCAGGCCGACATCCGATTCGAGGTCGAGCGTGGGCGGGAACTTGACCTGGGTGCTGGTCACCGTGCCGGTGAGCACCGCCTCGGCGTCCCGATCGGTCACCAGCGTGACGGCCCGGCCACCGCGCAGCAGACGATGGGCGAGGGGTAATCCGCATTCGCCCGCCCCGAGTACCAGTATCTGTCCCACCCTCGTGTCCTTCCGGTCGTGAACTACCGCGACAGCGCAATAGTCCGCGTATAGGTGGGCGCGGCACATCGGTAGAGACCCGCGAATCTCCGGATGCGGCCGGACTACGCTGCACTGTTGTGTCGGTAGGACGTGCGTCGAGTCCGGGTTTCCCACCCGCGGCCGCCAGTGATTTCGTCGGGCGCGAACGTGAGCTGGAAAGGATCGGGATGGCGCTGCTGGGCGGTACCCGCCTGGTCACGTTGATCGGCGCCGGCGGCATCGGCAAAACACGGCTGGCGACCGAAGCGGTGCACCGGTTCCACAAGGCGCGCCGTGTTCCGGTGCACTGGGTGCGCTTGGCGCTGCTCTCGCGTAACGCCGACGCGGCGGCGGTCGAGGAACAGGTCGCGCGCTCGCTGATGGACGCCGACTTCTCCGGACGCTCGGCGTGGGAGGCGGTGCTGGACACGCTGCGCCGCCGCGACGCGGTCGGGCGCACCCTGCAGACGATCCTGGTGATGGACAACTGCGAACACGTCCTGGACGGCGCGGGCCGGGTGATCGCCGACCTGCTCGAGGCGGCGCCGGGCCTCACGGTGCTGGCCACCAGCCGCGAGGCGATCGGATGGGTCGACGAGCAGTTGGTGCCGGTGCCCGCGCTGTCGCGGGAACAGGCGCTGGCTCTGTTCCGGGCCCGCGCCGGTCTGACCGGGCACGCCGTCGCCGACGACGAGACCGAGCTGGCGGTGGCGATCTGCCGTCACGTGCACAACCATCCGCTCTACATTCGGCTTGCCGCCGCGCGGCTGTTGCGGCAGCCGCTGCCGATGATCCTGCGTGACCTCAGCGGTGAGGCCACCGACCGGCGACTGCGCTGGTCGCACGGTCCGCGGGTCGGTGCGGAGGCGCGCCACCAAGGCATCCGCGACGTCATAGCCTGGTCCTACGACCTGTGCGGGGACAAAGAGCGGCTGCTGTTCGACCGCCTGTCGGTGTTCGCGGCCGGGTACGACGTGGACCGCGACAGCGCGGACGCGGCGGAATCGGACGTCGGCGCCGAATTGGAGGCGATCGAGGCGGTCTGCGCCGACGACGAGCCGGACGGCTTGGCCCGCGCCGAGATCGAGGGCCTGCTCGAGCGATTGGCGGACCAATCGCTGGTCTCGGTGCATCTGACCGCGACCACGGTGCGGTATTCGCTGCTGGAGAGCGTTCGCCTGTTCGCCAAGCAGCGCGCGAGCGAACGCGGCGGTGAACCGGCCCGGCTGGCGCGCGGGCACCGCCGCTACTACCGCGACAAGGTCGTCGCCGCCCGAGCCGGATGGTTCGGCCCGGACGAACAGCGGCTGCTGGATTGGGCGCGGGCAGCCTGGGACAACCTGCTGTGCGCGATGGCGGGCAGCCTGGCCACCGCGGAGGAGGCCGCCGTCGGGCTGGAGATCGCCGCCGGGCTGATCGCGCTGCGCTGCCCGTTTCTCACCGGCTCGCTGCGGGAACCGCGCCACTGGGCCGAGCGCACGCTGGCCGCCAGTCGGGAACTCGACCCGCCGCCGCTGCCGCTGCAGGTCACGACGATGTCGCTGATCGCGTGGATCAGCCTGTGCCAAGGCCTGCACCACGACGCCGAACGCACGCTCGACGAGTGCGTGGCGCTGTGCGCGCCCGACGGCGCCGCCCCGGCGGGCTGGCGCGAGCACCCCGACCGCGACCTCGGTCTGCCCGCCCCGGTCGAGTTCGCCCGAGGTGCCGAGATGATGCTGGTGGACCGCGACGTGCGCGCGATAGCGGTGCTGGCCCGCGCGCGAGAGAAGTTCTCCGTCGACGGCGACCGTGGTGGGGCCGCGATGAGCGAACTGTTCGAAGCGCTGGCCGCGGCGTTGCTCGGTACACCCGCGCAGGCTTTGGAGATCTCCCGGCGGCACCTGGAGCACGCCGAGCGCTCCGGGGCGCGGTGGGCGGCGTCCTGGGTCGGCCTGGCTCGGGCTATCGCGCTGACCAAACATGGTGACCCGGAGCAAGCGCTCGCCGTGACGCACGCGTCGCTGACCACTCAGCTGGCGATGCGCGACCAATGGGGCGCGGTATGGGCCGTCCACATCCGCGGCTGGGCATTGGCGCGCCTGATCCGCGACACCGACGGCGATCGCTCCGGCACGGTGACGGGTTGGGCGCGCGAAGTCGCGCGCCTGACCGGTGGCGGTGCCACACTGCGGGACAGGATCGGTGTGGACATCGCCAATCTCGGCCCGTTCGCCACCGAAACCGATATCGCCGCCGACACCGCTCGGGCGGTCTTGGGCGAGACCGCCTTCGCGGAGGCCGAACGCGAGGGTGCGTTGCTGCGACCGGAACTGGGCGAGGTAGCACAGCTGGCGCTGGGGAAGCTGTCGCTGGACCGGCTACCCGTCGAGCATCCGGTCCGGCGGCACCGTCCTTCGCACTGGGAGGACTTGTCGGCCGCCGAACAAGAGGTGGCCGTGCTGGCGGCGGCGGGCTGGACGAACACCGCCATCGCCGCCCGGCGCGGCAGTTCGTTCAAGACGGTCGACGCCCAGATGGCCGCGATCCTGCAAAAACTGATGATCGGCTCGCGGGAGGACATCCGCGCCCTCGTGCCCGACGACCGGCAGGCCCAGGTGACCGAGGAAGCCGCGCGCAAACCGCAGCGCTCCCGGCGCTGAGGCGAGCACCGTCTGCACTCGGCCGAGTTGTCCGGTGGTGTCGTCGGCCCCGATGACAGGCGACAGGCCGGGCGACGTCTCTGCGGGGACGCCGCCCGGCCCGCTACCGGCCGGATTCGCCGAGGCGACCGGTGCTCACTCCGCCCGTTTGCGCGCGGTGATCTGGATGCCGGGCTCGCCCGGGATGCGGCGCACCTGGGCGTCGGTGACCGGGAGATCGGCCACCAGGTCGCGGCCGTCCTCCAGATCGAGGCCGTAGCCGGCGATGTAGGTGCGGAAGAACGGCAGGCAGGCCCGCGCCATCGGCTGCGGCAATTTCCAGCGGTCGACGAAAGTCCGCGCGTCCTCGAAGGTGCAGCCCCGATCGGCCTCGATCACCAGCAGCAGCCCGCCGGGCCGCAGGACCCGGATCATCTCCGCGAGCCCCTTGCGCTGATCGGGCCAGTGCTTGATCGAACCGGAGCTGATCACCGCGTCGTAGGCGGCGTCGGGGAACGGCAGGTCCGTCGCCGATCCTTCCCGGAACTGGATGCGGCTGCCCAGCGCCGCGCCGCGCTTGCGAGCCCTGCGCACCTGCTGCGGGGAGAGGTCGATGCCGGTCAGCCGCAGCGTGGTCCCGGCGGTGGCCAGTCCGACCGCGAGTTGCCCACCGCCGCAACCGACGTCGAGAACCTGCGCGCCCTCGTCGAGCTGGGCGACGATGTCGTCGAACAGGGTCGGGGTCATCTCCCGCACGGCATCGGAGATGAAGTTGTCGTAGAACCACGAGTCGATCGGGTTGTAGCGCTTGGTCTTGTCCAGCAGGACGGTCATGGCGTGCTCCTAAACGCGGGTGGCGAACTTGATCTTGCGGCCGAGAGTGTGCGGTTGTTGCTGGGCGACGATCGTTTCCTGGACGCGCTCGCGGCTGCTGCGCACGATCTCCATCGCCTCCTTCACCGCGACGTCGATGTCCATCACGGTGGGGATGTCGAGCATCGAGACGATGGATTCCAGGCGCTGTTCCGGGGTGCCGCGTACCGTCACGACCGGCTGCCCGAGCTCGCTGATCGCGTGCAGCAGTTGCCGATCGGAGATGGCGCGGTAGCGCTCGTCGACCGGCCGGTGGCCGTCGGGGTCCATCGGCACCTCCACCGGGAGGTGGAAGAAGATGTCGTAGTTCTGCCGGGCCCGCTGCCGGGCCATATCGCCGTAGGCGTTGAGGTAGCGGCGGTAGAACGGCCGGCCGGGCAGCGTGATGGTGTTCTTGACGGCTTTGTGCCATCGGCTCGATCCGGGGTTGGGACCGGTGACCAGCCGCGTGGTGCCGTAGACCCACTCGTTGAGCACCGAGCCGTCGGCGATGAAACCGCCCTGGGCGTCGAGGATCGCCTCGGCCTGGATGCGAAGTTCCAGCCTCCGGAAGCCGAGCGCCATCAACTCGGTGGTGCTCAAATCCTGGAATCGCATGCCCGGATAGAGCTCGGTGACCACCTCGCGGGCGGAGGAGGCGTCCACCCGGGGGATGCCGGTCAGCAGGGACAGCGCCGTGGAGGTCGTGGTCTTTCCGGTCGAATATGTTCCGGAGATGACGATGCGTCGATAGTTGTTTCCCGACATGAGAATGCCTTTCCGATCGTTCGGGGATGCGCGGGTCAGGCGGGCAGCCGGTGCGCGAGGTCGTATCGGATCTCGCAGCCCGCGAAATCCGATCCCCAGCTGGAGATGCGCCAGTCGCCGCCGCCGAAGGCGAGAACCATCGAGCGCACCATGTGCGTGGTCGCGGTACCGGAGGCGAGCGGCGCCGGGGGAGCGGACGCGTGCGCGGTCATCCGGCGCATCCACAGCGTCTCGCTGTCTTTGCGGGCGATGTTGTCCAGCTCGTAGAGCACGACCTGGGACAGTTGCGCCAGGATCACCGTCGCGTCGACCAGCGTCACCGAAGGCTGGTAGGCGTCGGCCACGCCCTGCCAGGGACCCGCCGAATCCGGTTCCGCCAGAACGAAATCGGCGTGCGCGCGGCTGCCGCCGTCGGAGACGACGACGTTGCGCAGATACTGCCCGCGGGTGTAGACCCCGCCGTGAAAGTATCCCCGCCCGGTCTCTTGCACGGTGCGCCGTGTGGCCTGCGACGGTCGCGGCGGCGCGGGCAGCGCCACGGTGGCCTCCAGGCTCATGCCACCGCCCAGCGCTCCGGTGATGCTGATCGTGTTCCCTTCCACCGCGACGACCGTCGCGCTGATCGGGAACTCCTCCAGCGATTCCGTCGCGATGGTTCCGCTGCTGAATTGGACGTACGGCACCCAGCACGACCGGATGTCGCTGTCGGTGAGCCCGTAGCACTCGCGCAGGATCACCTCGAGCAGCCGGTAGCCGAAGATCGAGCAGTCGATGCTGCTGACGTGCGGCACCAGCACGCGGGTGCTCTTGCGCGACCAGTCCAGCGGATAGTGCACGCCGGCTGTAGCCGTCAGCCGCGGCCGGTCCTGCGCGTCGCGGTCGAGGACGATGTCGAAGATACGGTGTGTGATCCGCTTGTACCCCTCGCCGAAGAACCGCCCGTCCCGGTGGCCCAGCACGGTGTCGATATCGGCGTAGGCGATCAGCTCGGTGGACATATGGGTTCCCTAAGGTTGTAGGTGTCTGGGGTTGGTGCCCTGGATGCCCAGGGCGGTGGGGTGTAGCTGATTTGTGTTTGCCTTGGTTGAGGCTTGAAAGG